>CAVQOO010000008.1:0-103843 GCA_963714395.1 Bryobacteraceae bacterium | reverse complement strand
TTACTGGGGAAACAGGACTGGCGTCACGTGCGGACCACTGTGATCATCGGATCTATCGCAGCCGGACGGACGTGTGACCGTGGTCTCGGAAAACTCGGCGACGATGCGCGCACAGGCGCGCGATCCTGAAGCTAACTGGTATTGAGGAGCCGGAGAAATAAAGCGCACGCACTCCCTCGCGATTGAAGGTGAACCTGGCAGTTACAGCGCCTACATGCCGGAGCTTCCAGCAATTCTTGTGAAGGGTCGATCGCTCGACGAGTTAACGGTTCGCGCGCGTGAAACGATCTGCCTCTACTGGGAATCGGTCCGCACCGACCTTTCGCCTACTTCGATCCTGCGTGAGATCGAAGTCGAGCTTCCTACATAACGGTTAGCCGTTCTGGCCTGAGCGTCAGTTCGGATCGATTGCGGGAAGGGCGTTTGTCAGGAGTAATCGACTCCGCTTCCTGGCCGCAGGCTCTGGCACAACTGGAATATTGCGTCAAGATGCGCCCACCGGAGGGTTGGCAAGCGGCCCGAGGTTTCCGAATTGGAGAAAGATTCTCATAGGAACCGAGGTCATTGACCCTACGTCTTACATGGGCTGGTTGGGCACAAAGGTCTTACGCGCGCCATCCTGTGCGGAAGCCGAGATTGCGGTTGAGAGTGAAGGGCCCGCAGCATTGAACCCCCACAGTCCGGCATACATCCGGCACTTTCCGGTTCTGTCGTTGTGCGGACGGCCGCGAGACTTCCGTTGTCACAACCCATCTCTCGCCAGGATCGGCCAGCGCATAGGCGATCAAAAACGGATCGCGCCCAATCTTCTCAACCTCGTCATCCGTCAGATCGGGCGCATAGCCTCCGGTCACAACGCGCTGGACCAGGACCGCATTGACGTTTTCCTGAAGCACAAGCACGTCATGGTTGTCGTCTCGCGTGATCCAGTCAATGAGCGGGTCGTTGTCGCGGCGGCCTTCCTTGATTTCCTCCATAACTTCGAGCGGGATTTTCACAAAGTCGGACGCCGCCTGATGCTGCAACCAACTCCAAAACTCCGGCACTTGGTCAATGGGGTAATACTGGCTGTTCGCTGTAATCAGAACATTAGCGTCGAGCAGATAGAGCATCAGCGGCGGCCCTGCTCTACGAGTGTGCCGTGCAGAAGTGGATCAACATTTCTGGCCTTAACGCCTAAGACCTTTGCGGCCTTGGTGGGGCTGAGAATCCCTTCGCCCAGTGAGCGCCGGACTGTATCGAGCAGCGCATTGCCGAGCCGATGCCGTTTAACAACGTAATAGCTCGGTCCGGCGCTCTCGCCGCTGCCTTCGTCTTCCTCTCTGCGGCGGCTTGCAAGCCACTCTTCCCGGAAACGGTTCGTTAACTGCCGCCATGTGGGTTCCGCGATCATGTCAAGGCGGAGAAGTTTGTAAGCCACCATGGCGCGGCTAATCTTCCGCGCGCTGGCAAACCCCGAAACGGTTTCGATGATCGCCTCGAGCGTACTGCGTCGCAGATTGACATAATCACGCAGCTCCGCCGCGGGGAGCAAGATTTCGCTGGAAATGTCATTGCAGTATCGTTCAATGCGCGACTCGATGCTGGTGCCGCTGATGCCTGTCGTGCCGAGCCATAGATGCACGAGCTCATGCAACGTCGTGAACGACCAGGCGGGCCGGGCGTCTTGATCATTGACGACGATGAAAGGCGCTATTGGATCGGAAATGGCAAACCCGCGAAAAACATCCACGGGAATGTTGGTGTGGTGACTGCCGAGATTGCCGAGCAACAGGACGAAGACCCCTGCGGTCTCGATCTTTTCCCTGAGATAACTGAAGGCCTGTTCAACGGTCGGTTGCCTGCGGAAATCGCCAAGCGAGAATTGCAGGCCGTCCACGATCCGCGCCGCAAGCTCATTAGGCGGGATACGCATCGTCACCGCACCGATGAAATCGATCGGCTGCGGCTCAGTTTCTTCGAGCAGCGACCGCACAATCACCTGACGGCCGCGAACGTCGCGGATCAGCGTATCAAGAATGGGATTGTAAAGCGGCGGCAGCGCGCCGGGGACAGTTCGGAAGTCATTGCCCCTATCGCCGGTACGCGGCGGCGCTTGCAGATAAAAGACCAGCAACGAACGGCGGTATGCCTTCGCCATCTTGCGCAAAACGCTGCGCGACGGTTCTTCGTGGCCGGCTTCCAGGGCCATAAGGCGTTCTGCTGCCGATCGTTGCCGCGTATTGTCAAATCCGAGCGCATGTGCGGCCTGCTCCGCCGACAATCCGGCAGCGGTCCTGGCCCACGTGAAAATCTCGGGATTAAGCGTCATCGCGTTCAAGCTCTATATCCTAATGTACTTTGCAAGCATCATGCCATCGTGGCTCGGGCGGGGGTCGGTCTCAAATCGCCCTACGACCATTCTCTCAGTTCATGTCGGCGCGGCGGAAACCCGACGGTTAGGCAAGGTGGGCGCTCCCCAATCCTCGTCAAAGTGAGAGCTGTCGTACGCGGATGCAATCAATAGTCACGCAGATCACTCCTGAGAGTCGGCATGTCGACCAGCAATGCACTTCCACGGCTTGGCCGTTTTACGTCAAGTGACGGGATGAGCACGGCACGGGGATTCGGGCGACCCTTTCTCCGAGTCGGCGACGATCCACCCGGTGCCTCGGGCACTTTCCTAAAAGCCGGTTTCACGACCGTCATGGGTGGCACATTCAACGCTGATACGATGGCGACGTGAATCGATTGACCTTGGCGGCGCTCCTTCTATTCGGGTCCGTGACCTATTCAGCCGCTTGGCAGAATGTAAGTTCCCAGCCGCGGGCGAACAATCCAATTTCACAACGCAACATCGAGGCGCTGCTTAACGATTTGGCAAGTACTCACTTCGCGCCGGTATACGTCGCGGATGGCGCGGGTGACGGTACTGTAATGCAGTCAGGCGAGATCATCGGCAGCGGTCCCACAATTCGGCCGGTGCGCGTCGTTAAGGCTATTGTCGATCTCCGAGAGGAACTGATCTCACCGCTGATCGATCACCTTGATGATCCTCGTCCGACAGCCATCGTGTTCAACGGTCGGCCAGTCCCGCTCGGACACGTGGCACTGGACATCCTCCTGCACGTTACGCGCAGCACCAACCGAATCTTCATACCCGATTGCGCGGACGACGGCTTAGGCGCGTGTATTCAACCTGGCTATTACTTCCGGCCTGACGCGACACCGCCAGAAATGAAAGCCGTCAAGGCTTATTGGCACGCGGCTCGAAGGCGCGACTGGGTCAAATTCTTGTACCCGAGTTGGTGGGCCAAATAGCTCGACGCGCTGACCTCTCAGCGCTCCGGTTCTGGCTGGATCTTCACAGAAACCGGTCTAGCAGCAGTTTATCGGACAGAAGCGTTCGCCTTCACCGAATAGGACATGTGGACTCGGGCATGTCGGTCGGGTTTACCTTGAGGTCGATGTCCAAGTGGCATCGACCGTCGCCGGGGCAGACGAGCGAGTCGGGTTGTCTGAAAGCGCGAGTAGGGGAAGCGAGAAGGCGAAACGCTCCCGGCCCAACGAGACCAAGGTCGAACACCCCATCGGCATCGGTCTTCACTCGTTTCAACGGCACTTGTTTCACTGCGGAGGGGTACCGACGCAATTCGACGATCGATTGTTGGAACGGCGCCCTCACGTCGGCATCAGTCGAAGGACAAAAAGTGGCGTTATCGTACTTAACCCTCGAACAAGAGCCCAACGGCCATGTTCTGTCCGATAAGCCGGTTTTGCGACCCCAGGCTCCGATCAATTCAAGCTTCGACTATGAAACGCCCATAAGGATCTGGCCCGCAACCGCCCACTTGCCCTTGTCTTTGCACATCAGGATGTACCAGTCTTCTCCGCAAAGGGAGCCGCAGTGGTGGTAGACGTAAAATAGGGCCTCATCCAGGTCGTTGTTGAAGGCGACTGTTGAGAATGTGAAAACGCTTTGTGGTCGCTCATCAGCAAGTGCGGGTGTCTTTGAGAGGTCGCTGAAGGGTACGAGTTCATAGGGTTGGACGAGGCTGAACCGCCGTTCAAAACGTCGGGGGCCGTTGCTATCTCGGAATGCGTTCGCTATGAACAGCAAATAGGCTGCTCCGACGTGACCGTTCATACCTTGGAACGCGCCCGCGAAGAACTTCCAAACTGGCTCCTGAGACAGACTGATGGAGTCCGAGCAGATGAGAATCCTCCGCGTCGGGCTACCGGCAAGGTCGGAGCTGAGCCGACTGGTGACATACGACGAATAAACCAAGTACTGATCGGCGTCTGTGCTTGCGGAACCGGCTGGCGTGTAAGATCAACAGGCGTAGGCCATCAGAATTGCGAGAATGACCACCATAGCCGACAGCACAACTCGTTTCAATCGCAAACCCGACTCCTCCTATCACTTCGCAACACCGAATCAAGACATACTCTAGACCCTTGGACCACCCAATGTCCTGTATTGTTCCGTTGCCTGCCACAAGTCCCGTGAAGTCGGCATAGCGACTGGATCTGGCCACCCTCTTCAAACTGTTCAACCGAAAGTTGAGTGCGGCAGACCCGTGGACTTCGCTGAAGTCATGGCAGTTTGGAATAGTATCGTTGCAGAACAATGACCAGACGGCCATGAATACTCACAGATCTCCGATGATTGGCGCCCTGATGCTCGCTGCGGCGGCATGTGCCGGCGCACAGCAGAAGCAGCCGGAGGCAGCGATTTCGATCGACGTGGAAGAATGGCGCAGCGAACCTGTCCGGCACCTTTATATTCATGGGCTGCTGGACGGCGCGACCGCATTTCAAGTCCGGCTGCCCGAAAAGGCAGCATGGAAAGGCCGCCTGATTCAATACCTGCAGGGCGGGCTCGGCGGCAGCGAGCGGGCCGGGGAGTCGATAGGCCAACATGCCTATGCGCTGCTCAATGGAGCAGTTTATGCCGAGTCGAGCCAGGGGCACCGCGGCCAAACGCTGTTCGACAACGACAAACAGGGAGACTGGTCCGAGCGCACTTACCAGGCAGGCTACGCAGTGGCTCAATACGCCAAGAGCCGGGCAGTGATTCTTTACGGCGAGGAGCCGAAGTTCTGCTATGTTCACGGGCAGTCCGCCGGAGGCATTCGCGCATCGGGCATGCTGGAGCGCTTTCCAAAGATGTGGGACGGCGCGGTTGCCTTCGTTGGAGCCGGCGCGGACTCGCCTTTGCTGTACGTCTACTCCGTTTACGAGTATCTGCGGATGAAGATAGGCCCCAAAGTCCCGCAGCTAGCGGACACGACGCTCCCGGGCGGTTCCGGGGATCCCTTCGCGGTTCTGGCCAACGATGAAGAACGCGCGGCGCTGCGTGCGCTGCTACGAGCCGGATATCCGGCACGGCAGTTGAGCGCACTGGCGCCCTCGCTGGTCACGGTCCAGGTGATGGATCTTCTGCGCTACCATTTCGACCCCACCTACTTCGACGACTTCTGGTCCAAGCCCGGCTATCCAGGCTCGGCCGGCAGCGTGAAGCCGGAACTCCTCACGGGCGAGGTGAAGGGCATCGATCCAAAGTCGAGAGGGATGCTGACCACGCTGGTACGAGACAAGGGAGAACTCGCCGCCCGCACACTGCGCTTCACCAGCGGAGCGCTGGCCGGCTCGTGGTTTCGCGTATGGGCGAATGCCGGTCCGGGCATCATGCTCAGTCCGACAGGCCCGCCGGTGACGGCCGTCAAGGCAGGCGATCAGTTCAGCGTGGACAACCGCGACCTGCTGGCGTGGTCTTACTACCATCGATACCTGCCGGCCCCGGCGGGGCTTGCGATTCCGCAGGTGGAGAAGGCGCCCGCAGAGGCGATGCGCCCTGCCGCTGTAGCGGATCGACTCGACCGCGCACCCTGGCAGGTGGGCCGGTTCACCGGAAAGCTGATTGCAGTCTTCAGCGTCGACGACGAGTTTGCATGGCCCTTCTTCGCTGTGCGGTATCGCGACAAAGTGCGGCAGTCGCTGGGGGCGAAGCTTGACGCGCAGTTCCGCCTGTACATGCTGGAGTCCATGCCGCATGTCGGCGTGACGCGGCAGGCTTGGGAAGTCCGCTGGTTCGCACCTCTGCGAAAGTCGATGGACGACCTGATGGCATGGGTGGAGACAGGAGCAGCGCCGCCACCAGGGACAGGATTCAAGCTGAGCGAACTCAACCAAGTGGAGCTGGCTCCGGCGGCGGCGGCGCGCCACGGCTACCAGCCGGTTGTCAGCCTGTCGGCAAACGGCAAGACCGGGCGCTTCGAGGTGGCGGCAAATCAACCTGTGCAGTTCCGGGCGATTGCGGAAGACCCGGACAACGAGATCGTCCGGCTGGAGATCGACTACGATGGCGACGGAAAGTTCGAAGAGAAGAAGGATTGTGCGGGCAGGCGGCAGACCGCCGAGTTCAGCCACACCTACGCCAAACCGGGAACTTTCTTTGCGACGGTCCGGGTAACGGACTCGACAGCAAGCGCCGGTCCCAATCCTGAGGGAATCCAGAACCTGGGGCATGTGCGCATCGTGGTGCGCTGATGAACGAGCCGCACGGCGCGCGCTAGACGGCCGCGCCTGATTCCCGCGAGGCGAGCAGGTCCGAGAGGAGCGGCTTCCGGCCGCCGTCCACGAACAGCGTCAGCTTGCCTTTGTTCTCCAGTATCCTTTGCGTCTCGAGGATCTCGAAAAGCGTGCCTGCCAGATCGGGGTCGCCGGATATCTCGCTTAACGCCTCGCCGATCATCTTGGGGCGGATGACCGCGGCCTGCGCAAAGGCGACGGCGGCCGTTCTTTCCGCTGAGCTGGTGATGATGCTCACCTGGTTGGCGCCATCCTGCCTGATCGCCGATGTCACCTGCCGGAGGCGATTGACGACCTTCTCCTCGATCTGGCGGATCATCCCCGCATCGCGGAAATGCACCTTGCGGATGTAGATGGACCCGAGGCTGTAGCCCCAGGCCTGTGATTTCTCGCTCACCTCGCTGCGAACGGTCTGGCTCATCTTGTGCCGCGTTTCAAGCATCTCCGCCAGCGGCATGTTGCTCAGGCAGCGAACGGTGGCGTTACTGACATTGGCGCGCAGCGATCCGCTGGGGTCGGTGTTCTTGAACAGGTACGCCACGGGATTGCTGATCTGCATCTCGTACCAGATCCCAATGCCCATGGGCGCGCCCTCTTCCGAGTTCACAGGCTGGCTGCGCAGATACTCCTGGTCGAGCCGCAGGTCGAGCACGTAGCACTTGCCCAACAGATTGACGATGAAAGCGGCCGGGCCCAGCACGAAAGGCAGGATGTGCAAGCCGGGCTCTGAGAGTTCGCCAATCACTTTGCCGAACAGGACGTACACACGGCAGGTCCGCTCCTGCACGATCGCGTACAACCCGAACACTTTGGCGATCGCCCAGCAGCAGCGGTTCGGCGATGAGCAAAGCAAGGAAGGCCGCGAGGCTGGCGATCAACCCTTCGAGACCGATCATGGCCGCACCTCGTGGCCCTCGGGCGCGCCCTTGCCCAGGTAGATCGCCTGCGCCTTGGTATACAGAGACAGTTTCACGTTTCTCACATAAGCCATCAACACGTTCGGTCCCTGGGCCTTCAGCTCGGCGAGTTGGGCGGCCATCATCCTCAGCGGCTGCATTTCGGCTTGCGCTCGCAGCGTCTCAATCTCAACGGCCCGCTTGGACTGCTCGATCTTCTGGTCGGCGCCGGCCTGGGCGAGACTGATGTCGCTCGAGACCTGGTTGTGGGCTGTATTAATGGCGGCGAGGGCCGATTCAACCTCCGGCGGTGGATCGATCCCGGTGATCAGCGATGCATCGAAGACCACGCCATACCTTGCCGCGGTGGCGATGCACTCCTGATCCATGTAGTCGTTCAAATCGCGCAGGTTCTTGCGCAGGTCGTTGATGGAGATCCTGATGACATCGGCTGAGGGCGCTGCCGGCAGGGCAGACGCCTCCGGCGCGATCGCCGTGATGGGCTTGGCCTCGAAACTCGCGATTTTCTGCCTCGAGCACGCTCACGAAGTAGGCCATGACATGGACGATCGGCTGCTTGATGCCGAACAGGTATGCGTACAGGTTCGATTCGCTCACGCGGAAGCGGATCTGTCCGGTCAACCCGGTATTCAACTGGTCCTTGGTCACAGCTTCAAGAAGCGTGCCGGCGCTGTTCGCCGCCGGATCCTCCACGTCTTTGGCCATGTTGACGGTGGATGTTGCGATTGAAACCTTGTGCACCTTCTCCCACGGCATCCGAAAGTACGGACCTCCGGGCGGAATCACGCGGACTTGCGGGTAGGAATAACGGTCCCGCTCTTCCGGCCTGAGCCGCTGGGTGATGGGGTCGTCCAGGGTGGTCTTGCCCTCGACGCGCTGGGCCCGCCCGAACACGGTTTTAACGGCGCGCTCGTTCTGGTCGACCGTGTACAGGCCCATCAGCACACATCGAACCAGGAACCAGAGCGCACAACCGAGCAAAATGCCGCCGAATACGGCCATTGAATTCTCCTCCTCGCCAAAACGTCAAGATGCTGCCGCCGCCAATTTGCCTTCCGGCCCTAGCCGCCCCGGCCCCTGCCGCTGCGCCGCAGTCGACGCATTGAGCATTGCCGCGTACCCCGCCTCCCCCGCGTGGACGACGCAATAGGCCACCATGTGGCCGGACACGCCTTCGCTCACGGCGAGCGAATCGCACAGCATCAGAGCAGCCGGCTTATCGCAACCCAGCCGCTCGCACATGACCGATGGCTGTGTGAGTTTCCTGATCCGTATCGGCAAAGCCACACCGGACAGTTTACTCCGCAACCAGCCCCGCGCGTGTTGAGTCCGCGGCCGCGGCCCGGGTGCGGAATGATGCAGCGCAGGGTGAACGGAGCCCGCGCCGGCTATGGTTTAATCGAGGCCGGTAGCAGCCTTGGACAGGAGAGCGACAATGCCCGACGAGATCTCGTTCGTTGAATACTATATGGCGGCGATCCCGCACAAGACCGGAGAGGGCGCGCGGATTCTCACGGCGTTCAAGGACGCGGGAATGAACCTGGCAGGGTTCCTCGGTTATTGGAAGACCGCGTGGGACGCGGAGATCGTACTGATCCTGGACGAGAAGACGCCGGGGGCGAGCGCGGCCGGCAAGAAGGCAGGTCTGACGCTGGGAGCCAAGCACAAGGGGATCATGGTGAAAGGCGAGGACCGTCCGGGAGTCATTGCGGAGTTGATGTGCAGCCTGGCCGACGCCGGCATCAATGTGACTTCGCTGCATGCCTTGAGCGCGGGGGCCGGCCGCTTTGGCGCTCTCATCGCGGTTTCGCCAGCCGACCTGCGCAAGACGGCGAAGACCCTGGGCATGAGCTGACATCTACAATGGGTAGATTATGGCTGATGTCGCGGCCCCGCTGGCCACACCGGAACAGATCGCGAAATACGAGCCCGTGATCGGGCTCGAAGTGCACGTGCAGCTCGGCACGCAGACCAAGATCTTCTGCTCGTGCCCGAACGAGTTCGGCGCGGCGCCGAACACCCACGTCTGCCCGGTCTGCCTGGGCCTGCCCGGCGCGCTGCCGGTGCTGAACCGGCAGGCGGTGGAGCTGGCGATCGAGGCCGCGCTGGCGCTGCACTGCGAGGTACGGGCGAAGTCGATCTTCGCGCGCAAGAACTACTTCTACCCGGACCTGCCCAAGGGCTACCAGATCTCGCAGTACGACCAGCCGCTGGCCGAGCACGGCTGGGTGGAGATTCACGTGGAGGGCCAGGCGCCGAAGCGCATCGGCATCACGCGCATCCACATGGAGGACGACGCCGGCAAGAGCATGCACGACGGGTTTCAGCGACTCCGACCTCTACTCCTACGTCGACCTGAACCGCACCGGCTCGCCGCTGATCGAGATCGTCAGCGAGCCGGACATGCGAGCTCGCGACGAGGCCTTCGAGTACCTCACCGAGCTGAAGCAGGTGCTGCAGTTCGTGGAGGTCTCCACCTGCGACATGGAGAAGGGCCATCTGCGCTGCGACGCCAACGTGAGCGTGCGGCCGCGGGGCCAGGAGAAGTTCGGGACGAAGGCCGAGGTCAAGAACCTGAACTCGTTCCGGTTCCTGAAGCAGGCGATCGATTTCGAGATCGCGCGGCAGGTGGGGCTGATCGAGGCCGGCGGCAGGGTGATCGCAGGAGACGCGGCTCTACAATCCGGACGCGGGCGAGACGTTCGGCATGCGCAGCAAGGAAGAGGCGCACGACTACCGCTACTTCCCCGAGCCGGACCTGGTGCCGCTGGTCATCAGCGACGAGTGGCTGGAGCGTGTGCAGTCGACGATGCCGGAGACTGCCTGCCGACCGAGCGGCGGCGGTTCATCGAGGAGTACGGCCTGCGCGAGTACGACGCGCAAGTGCTGACCGGCACGCGCGCGATGGCGGAGTACTACGAAGCGGTCGGCGAAGGTCTCGGGCGACGCCGAAGCTGGCGGCGAACTGGGTGATGGGCGACCTGCAGGGACTGCTGAAGGCAGGGGGCAAGGAGATCGAGGCTTCGCCGGTGAGCGGCGAGAAGCTGGGCGAACTGGTCGGCATGGTTGCCAAAGGGCGAGCTGACGGGCAAGCTGGCCAAGGACGTATTGCGGAAGATGTTCGCGACGGGCGACCGGCGCCGGGGCGATCGTGGAGCGCGAAGGGCTGAAGGCCATCAGCGACACGGGCGAGCTGGACAAGATCGTCGCGCAGGTGGTGGCAGCCAATCCGAAGCAGGTGGAGCAGTATCGCGGCGGGAAGACAACCGTGATGCAGTTCCTCGTCGGGCAGGTGATGAAGGCGACCCGCGGGCAGGCCAATCCAGCCGCCGCGGGGGATGCGCTGAAGAGAATACTGGGGTGACTGCGCCGCTGCCCGAGATCCAGTGGCAGTTCGGCCCGGCAGAGATCCGGCTGGGGCTGCAGGCGGTGATGCGGCTACCGGAGGGTTATCTGTGGGCCGACCCGGAGGAGAGCAAGCGGTTTCTGGAGGCAAGCGGAAACCCGCCGTCGGGGCACGAGATGGCGATCATCGGGCCGCTCGACGTGGCCTGGTTCGCGGTGTTCACATTCGAGGGATACGACGCGATGGGGTTCGTGAAAGGCTCGACGCCGAACGTGGAGGCGATCACCGAGGCCCTGCGGCGAGGCAATGACGAGGCCAACGCCGAACGAGGCAAGCAGGGACAGACCACCCTGGACCTGGTGGACTGGGCGCAGCGGCCTCGCTATGACGCGATCAGCAAGAACCTGGAGTTTAGCCTGCACACCGTCGAGAGCGGGGGCCGCGAAGTCGCCAATTACTTCACGTTCTACCTGGGCCGGGACGGCGTGATGAGCGTGGAACTGGTGACAAGTCCAAAGGATTTGCCTCGCCACATAGCTGTGATGAAAGGGCTGTTGCGCAGCTTCCGGTTCATGCCGGGGCGGGCACACATGGTTGACAGCGTGCCGGGCTGGTGGTGGGCTCTGCCGACAGTACCGGCAAGCGTGGCGATTCTGCTGATGATGTTGAGGCGGCGGAAGCGCGCGGGTTGAATCAGGCGCGCGGCTTATAGGCGACGCAGTCGATTTCAACCTTCATGTCGGGATTGGGCAGCATGGTCCCGACGGTAGTGCGGGCAGGGCACTTGTCGCCGACGAACTCCTTGTAGACGGAGTTCATGGCGGCAAAGTCGGCAATGTCCTTGAGGAAGACGCGGACCTGGACGACGTCTTCGAACGAGGCGCCGGCGGCCCCGAGGATGGTCTGGAGATTAAGGAAGACCCGCCGCGTTTCGTGTTCGATAGTGCCGAAGCTCATCTGGTCGGTTGCAGGGTCGACGGGACCCTGACCGGAGACGAAGATGAAGTCGCCAGCGACGACCGCGGGGCTATAAGGCCCGCGCGGCTTTGGCGCCTGGGCAGGAAAAACGCGGCGGATTTCAGACATAGCGTTAGTCGGTCTTCTTGCGACGGGTGCGGCTGATGGTCTTGTTGCCGGCTGGAGCGTCGGCCTTCTTGCGGGTGACGCGCTTGCGGGTCACCTTGGGGCGCACTGGCTCCTCGATGACGGGGATCTCGCCGGTGGCGGTAGGCTGGCCCCGGACGATGGGCTGCTTGAAGTCGTGCTCGGTGAGGAGTTCTTCCTCGCTCTTCTGCTTCTCCGGGAGAGCAGGCGGGTAGAACTCAGCGCCGAGGGAGACGGCAAGGCCGCCTTCGGCATGGGGCTCGAGGCGAACGACGGTGCGGTCCTGAGCATAGTTGAGGAACTCATTGATGCTCTGGAAGCCGTATTTGCGGTAGTCGAATTCGTTGTACTCCTCGACCATCCAGGCTGCGAGGTCGTCGGCCTTCTGGCCGGCTTCCTCGAACTCGAGGCGATGGATTTCGAGGACTTCGCGAAGCATGGGCAGAGCCTCGTCGGGACGGGGCAGGGCGCGCTCGGGACCGCCGTGCTTGCGTTCGATGAACCAGCGTCCGCCGCCGCCCTTGACGAAGATGTAGTCGGCCTTCTTGAGCTTGTCGATGAAGTCGGAGAAGCTGCGGGCGCCGTAGGCGCTTTCGTCGAAGGCCGAGTCGAGCTGGAGCATGGTGGACTTGAGAAGCCCGAGCTGAGGCTGGACATTGCGGCGTTCGAGGACCTGGAGTGCGCGCTCGACGAGCGGCATGGACAGGGCGAGATCGAGCGAGGGGCGCGGGGGCTGGGCACCGCCGCCCTGAGCCACGCGTTCGGCGTCGCGCGCATCGCGCTCGCGGCGGCGTTCGTCGCGCTCACGCTGGCGGCGTTCGCGGCGGCTTTCGCGGCTTTCGCGATCGCCGCGATCGATGCGGTCGCCGCGGTCGCGGAACTCAACGGGACGGGGGTCGGCCGCGCGGACTTCGCCGGCCATGGTCTCGCTGGAGCGGAACTCGCGGGGCTCGGAGAACTGGCGCGGCGCGGCGCCGGCCTGCTGCTGCGAGCCTGGCTCGACGTTGAGCAAGGACTCGAAACTGATGAACTCGTGGCAATTCTGCTGGAGGATGGTGGAGGTAAAGGCTTTGCCGCCAACGACGTAGACGGTCTTGCCGTACTCCTTCAGCTTATTGACGAGCGGGATAAAGTCGGAATCGCCGCTGACGATCGCGAAGGCGTTCACATGGTCGTGAGTGAAAGCCATCTCGAGGGCATCGAGGGCGAGGTTAATGTCGGCGCCGTTCTTGTCGCCGCGGGGCGAGGGAATGCGCTGCACCATTTGGACGGCATTTTCAGCCATCTGGCGGGTAGCACCTTCCTGACGGCTCCAGTTCGCGTAGGCGAACTTAGCCACGAGGGCGCCACGTTCTTTGAGAGCGTCCAGCACCAGCGACACTTCGAAGTCGCGGCGCAGGGTCGATTTCACGCCGATTTCAATGTTGTCGTAATCGACAAACACGGCGATGTTCAACCGGTCTTGCATGTTGTGAAACAAAATCCTATCAAATTGTTTGTTGGGTCGGCTGAGGATTTCAAGGTACCATGCGCGGCGCGCGATCAATGATCGCCCCGCGGAAGAAGGCCGCGATCCTATCCAGGCTCGCTCCGGGCTGAAAAACTTCGCCAACTCCCAATCGCTTCAGGTTCTCGGCGTCTTCGTCCGGGATGGTCCCTCCCACCACAACGAGAACGTCGTCCATCCCCTCTTTCTTCAACAACTCCAACACGCGGGGGACAATCGCGTTGTGAGCGCCGGACAGGATGCTGAGCCCGATGGCATCGACATCCTCATCCAAAGCAGTCCGGACAATCATTTCCGGAGTCTGCCGGAGACCGCTGTAGATCACCTCCATCCCAGCGTCACGCAACGCGCGGGCAATGATTTTTGCTCCGCGGTCATGGCCGTCGAGGCCAGGCTTGACGATGAGTACGCGCTTGGACATTGAGCGCAAAGGCTCCAGAGGCGAAAACGTCCGGCTGCCTTGAGTATACGCCAGTTGGGAGCAATGGGGGGAGAAGCAATCATGACCGGCGGCGAGCCGACCTGGGGGTCGGCTGCGGACCAGGGGTCCGCCCCACGGTTACGCGGACGTGCTTGTTCTGGCTGGTCGCGCCGGCGACGATGTCGATGTGGCTGCGGGCGACGCCGAGTTCGGCGGCGAGGAAGCGGACGAGTTCCTCGTTTGCTTTGCCCTTTTCGGGAACGGCGTGGAGGCGAACTTTGAGGGCGCCGTCGTCCATGACGCCGGCCCATTCGGTTCGCTGGCTCTTGGGAATGACCCGGACGCGAAGGGAGAGCTTGCCGTCACGACGGAGGACCGCCTTCAGGGGTTCCGGATCCACGTCAGAAGGCCTCGAAGGCGACCATCTCGCCCACGCCAATCAGTTCGCCGCCCCGGGAAGGGGGGATAAAGCGAAGTGGGTCCTTTGGACGGTAGGCTTCATCGAGGAAAAAGACCCTGCCGAGGCGGACCAGAGTACAGCGGCCGTTCTTGGGGACATCCTCTTTGACGAGCCTGCGGCTGGAGAGGCAGGTGAAGCCGAGCATAGAGAGTCCGCGTTCGCGAGTGCCGGGAGGCAGTTCGACGGCAACACGTCGCCAGCCGCCGAGCTCGATGTGGTCACCGACGAGGCCGACGGATGAACGGAACCATCGCTTGGAGCCGCGGGGTTGAACAATGGCTTCAATCCAGGCGGCGTCGAGGCGCGATTCAAACTCGATGTAGAGATAGTCGCGCGGATCGCCGATGGATTCGCCTTCGAAGCGTCCATAGGGGCGCAGTTTTTTCTCACGCTCGAGTTCTTTGGCCATGACCGAGTAGGTGAGTGGATCGCCATCCATGACGCGTTCGCGGGAACCATCGTCCAGGGAAACCTCGACGGGCAGTGGCCGGAAGAGCAGCGCGGCGGCCGCGGCGGCGGGGGCGGCGTCGACCATATTGTTATTGGTGACCGGCATGAGAATGGGATGCAGATCGCGGTATGCGCCAAGGAATGGCACTTCCTTGTGATTGCGAGTCTGAATGAGGGTTCTGGCCGGTTTGCCTGTGGGGCCGGGCCACACGCGATAGACGAACTCGATGTCGGTGGCGCGACCCCATCGGGCCATGAGGTCGCGGGTGGAGGTGCCTCCGTCTTCATTGGAGAACACGACGGTGTAGTCGATGGCGCCGTCCTTCCTGGCGGCGTACATGAGAAGCGGCACGTCGGTGAACTGGCCGCGCGCGGTTTCCCTCTCGTAGAGCATCGGCGAATTGGCAACAACCGGATAGCGAACGTCGCCAGGACGAATCTCTTCGGCCTGAAGGGGGCCGACATACAACTGAACCGCGCCGGCCGATGCAGGGTCGCGCTCGACGCGAAGCAGATGTGAGCCGGCGGGGAGCCGGCCGAGGACGATGCCATAAGTGCGCTTTACGGCGCCGCTCCAGACCATGATGTGCTGAGCGGCGGCGCCATCGACGGTGATCCGCGCCACGGCCGCTTCCCTGCCCCGTTGAGCCCAATCGGCTTCGGGGGCACTGAGTTCGAGTTGGGCTGTCATCTCACCGCGGCCCGAGCTTTCGAAGCGGAGTTCCTGCGCGTAAAGAGCGAGGCCGGAGGTGAACAGCAGCAAGGCGGTCGCAGTGGCAAAGCGGGAGATCGTCCTGAGAAGTCTCTCGGACCGCACAGGTTTCTTGAGCACCTCGCAGATGTGGGCAGCCTGCTCGGTGCCCTCCAGTGCGGCCGCCCCGCCCGAAAGGACGACAACTGGCATCAGGGGGTCCAGTTCGCGGAGGTTTGTTATCAGCTCGAGTCCATCGGAGGCGTGGGGAAGCCGCAGGTCCATGAGCACGCAATTGGGCCGGTAGGCGCTGGCAGAGAGGATGGCGGCCTGCGCCGAGCAGGCTTCACGAACCGTGTGCCCGGCGCGTTCGAGGATAAGGCGCCTCATCGCGCGTTGGTCGGCGTCATCTTCGACAAGGAGGATAGAGGACATGAATCGGTGCGGAGCGCCGCGGGGTCACTGTTCAAATTCGATGTTGGCAATCACCAATTGCGGCAAGGCCTGATTCCAGCCAGAGGGAATGGCATCGAAGGGCATGCGGAAGTGCCGGTTCTCTCCCGGCTTCAGGCTGCCCAACGCGCTTCTCTTGACGATCGGCACACGCTCGCGATGGATCACGGTCAGACTCACATCGTAAAACACGCAGTTGAGCTCCACCAGCCGCAAGGGTTTGTCGCCCTTGTTGTGAATCTTGCCGACGATCTCAATCACCATGGAGCCGACGTAGCTTTCAGTGGCCTTCATCTCGACGCCCTCGAGCCCGAGATTGCGGACGTAGGCTTTCGCCTCCGGCGTCAATGCCGAGGGGTTCGCGGGCGAACTGAATTTGACGAAATACCATCCGGCTATTGCGACGGCGAGCACGACGCCGAGCACCGCCAGGAAGGGAACAAAGTTAAAAGTCCGATTCGGAGTGTCGTTAGCCACGGCCACTGACTGTCATCTCCCCGATCAAGATTGTAGGCGCTGCGACAGCGGAACGAAACTCCAGGTCGGAGCCGACCGCCTCGACGGAGGCCAGCATTCCCGCAAGGTTCGCCGCAATGGTGACCTCTCCGGCCGCCCCTGCCCATTCTCCGTTTTCGATGAGGAGACCGGCGGCGCCGCGAGAGTAGTCACCATTGACAATATTGACACCGGAGCCGAGCAATTCGGTCACCCACAAAGCGCGATTTAGCGACTTTCTGATGGACTCGGGGGAATCCTTACCTGCCTGTATGAATAGACAGCCATGGCCGGTAGAGCAATTGCCGCTGACTCCACGGGCGGCGCTCGCGGTGGTGGAGTTTCCAAGTTTCTTCGCCGTGTAGGTGTGGAGGAGGTAGGTTTCCAGGCGGCCGCCAGCAATGACAGTTTTGCGGCGGGGGCGGACGCCTTCGGCGTCGAAGGGGAAGGAACCGAACCGGCCGGGGGAGAGGGGATCGTCAATGACGGTGAGAGCGGTGGAGGCGACCTGCTGTCCGGCTTTGCCGGCCAGGATGGAGGCATTGCGCCAGACGGCCTCGCCTGCAACCGCTGAAAAGACATGGCCAGCGAGGGTTCGGGCGACGCGCGGTTCGAAGACGACGGGCATTCTTTCAGTAGCGAGCTTGCGAGCGCCGAGGCGGCGCAGGAGGCGCGAGGCAGCTTGAGCGCCGACGAATTCCGGGGATTCGAGTGCGGCGACGCTGCGGGCTGAGGATGACCAGTAGTCGCGCTGGCGCCTTTGGCCGTCGAGAGCGACGGGCACGGCACTGAGACTGCAGGACGTCCCGCGATAGCTGGAGACGAAACCGAGGGAGTTGGCGAAAGCGCGCCAGCCGGTGGTGGCGCGAAAAGAGGCGCCGTCGCTGAGAGTGATGCGGGGGTCGAAGGAAAGGGCGGCCTGTTCGGCGCGCCGGGCCCACTCGATGCGCTCGGCCGCGGGCATGGCTTCGACGTCATCGTTCCAGAGGAGGAGATCGCCCTCATAGGCTCCGAGTTCGGCGGGATCGGGAAGTCCGGCGTCTTCGTCCACGGTGGAGAGGGCTGCGATAGCCATAGCCTGGGCGACCATGGCGGCAAGACCGGCGTCGCTGAGGTCGGAACTGAAGGCGGAACCGGCCTGCCGGCCGCGGAGGACGCGCACTCCGGCGGAGGACGAGCCGGCCTCCTTGAGTTTCTCGACCTGGCCGAGGCGGACCTCCACTTCAAACTCGTCTCCACCGGCGGCGGTGGCCTCGACAGCGGTGGCGCCGCGATCGAGGGCGAGCCGGACGAGGCGGGAAACGAGATGTTCGCGCTCGTCGCGCGGGATCAACGGGTGCCCCCGACGGTCATCCGATCGAGCTTGAGGGTGGGGATGCCGACTCCAACGGGCACGCTTTGTCCATCCTTGCCGCAGATGCCGACGCCCTCGTCGAGTTTGAGGTCGCTGCCTACCATGCTGACGTGGGTCAGGGCTTCCGGGCCATTGCCGATGAGGGTAGCGCCGCGTACGGGGCGGGTCAGGCGGCCGTCTTCGATGAGGTAGCTTTCGGTGGCGTTGAAGACGAAGTTGCCGCTGGTTATGTCGACTTGTCCTCCGCCGAAGGTGGCGCAGTAGAGGCCGCGCGGGACGGAGCGGAGGATCTCGGCGGGGTCGCTTTCGCCGGCGAGCATAAAGGTATTGGTCATGCGCGGCATGGGAGCGTGGCGGTAGCTTTCGCGGCGGCCGTTGCCGGAGGGGGCGGTGCGCAGAGCGGCGCTGGAGACACGGTCGTGGAGGAAGGCTGTGAGGATACCGTTCTCGATGAGGACGTTGGAGCGCGTTGGGAGTGCCCTCGTCGTCGACGTTGAGGGAGCCGCGGCGGCCTGGGATTGAGCCGTCATCGACGACGGTGCAGAGGGGGCTGGCGACGAGTTGGCCGAGCCGGCCGGTGAAGGCGGAAACGCCCTTGCGGTGGAAATCGGCTTCGAGGCCATGGCCGACGGCTTCGTGCAACAGGATGCCTGGCCAACCGGGCCCGAGGACGACGGTGGTTTCGCCTGCGGGGGCTTCGACGGCATCGAGCAGGAGAAGGGCGAGGCGGACGGCTTCGCGGGCATAGGCGGCGGGAAGACCTTCAGCGGAGAAGCGGTGCAGCGGCCAGCGGCCGCCGCCACCCGCAGAGGCGCGTTCGATGCGGCCATCTGCGCCCCGGACCAGGACGGTGACGTTGAGGCGGGAGAGAGGTTGAGAATCTTCGACAAGGCGGCCGTCGCTGGTGGCGATCAGGATCTGCTTGACGCTGGCGGAGAAGGAGGCCATCACCTGGAAGACGCGGTCGTCGGAGGAACGGGCAGTCTCGTCGGCTTGAAAGAGCAGGCGGGCATGGGAGTCCAAGTTGGAGGGCAGTTGAAGGTTCCAGGAGCGGATAGAGTTCGCCAGGGAGAGTCAGGGCTTCAAGGGGGACTGTGCCGGCCCGTCCTTCGCCGGAAGCGATGTTGGCCGCGGTACGGGCGGCGCGGGAAAGGCGCTCCGAGGTGAGGTCGGCGGTGTAGGCATAGCCTGTCCGATCACCGTCAGTGACACGGATGCCGGCGCCCATGGATACACCGCTGGAGGCGCTTTTGATTTTGGACTCGTCCAGGCTGAGAGAGGCTGAATCTTCCCTTTCGAAGTAGATGTCGGCATAGTCGCCGCCGCGGGAAAGGGCTTCGGCGAGAAGGCGTTCGAGGGCAGCGGCGTCCCAGGCCAGGCGCTGGAAGAGGCCAGACGGCATGGTCCATTATCGCGCGGGGAGCGGCATCGAGGAGAATCCAGTCGGGCAGGGTTGGTGAAGGTCGCCGGGAGTACCGCTGGTCAGTGCAGGGGGGCGACCTGGGGGTCGCCCGCGGATCTGGGGATCCGCCCCACTCTATCTGGCTGAAGATCAAGGCAGCAAGGAGCTCTGAAGACAGGGTAGCTAGGAGCTATGCAGGCGAATGATCTGGCATTTCTGAAGAAAAGGCAGCTGGGAGTTTTACAGGCCAGGTAGCTGGCAAGGCACCCGGGAGCTCAGCAGGCCAGGCGGTAAGGACGGGTTTGGAGTCATGAGCCAGACACAGGCGTATGTTATCCTTTGGGCGGGATGAACTCCCCCCAACTGGGCAGCAGCCCGCGATTTACCCTATGAAAGCCCGCATTGCACTGACTCGCGGAGTCGAGGGCTTTTTCGGCACCAAAGACGAGAATATCCGCCTGATCGAGAAGGCCCTCGGTGTGACCACACGGTTGACCCACGACGCCTTAGAGATAGAAGGCGACGAAGCGCCCGTGGCAAGAGCCGAGGCAATTGTCCAGGATTACGGGCAGTTGATGGAGGCGGGGCAGAAGCTGTCGTCTTCGGATTTGACGAGCTATCTCAAAGTCATCACGGCGGATAGCAGCATCGGGTTGCGTGCATTGGTGGAGAGCGGGAAGGCGCGGAATTTCGGCAAAAAGACCATCGTGCCGAAGACCCCGAATCAGAGGGTCTACCTGGATGCGATCGAGCGGCACGACTTAGTGTTCGGCATCGGGCCGGCCGGCACCGGGAAGACCTATCTGGCCGTGGCGATGGCGGTTTCGGCGCTGTTGAACAAGCAGGTGGCGCGCATCATCCTGACCCGTCCGGCAGTGGAAGCCGGCGAGAGGCTGGGCTTTCTCCCGGGCACGCTGCAGGAGAAGATCGACCCGTACCTCCGGCCGCTCTATGACGCGCTTTTCGACATGCTCGACACGGAGCGAGTTGAGAAGTTTCTGGAGCGGAACACGATCGAGATCGCACCACTGGCCTTCATGCGCGGGCGCACATTGAACGACAGTTTCATCATCCTGGACGAGGCGCAGAACTCCACAGCCGAGCAGATGAAGATGTTCCTCACGCGGCAGGGCTTCAATTCGAAGGCGATGGTGACCGGCGATCTGACGCAGATCGACTTGCCGCACGGACGCCGCAGCGGGTTGAACGAGGCAATAGAAGTACTGGCCGGGGTCGAAGGCATCGAGATGGTCTACTTCGACGAGCGGGACGTGGTGAGAAACTCCCTGGTTCAGCGGATCGTGAAAGCGTACGACCGTTACAATGAAGCCAATGGAACGGGGCGTCAGATGAGCCTCAAGCTGCCAGCGGGCGACAGCCCGAAGGCTTAGCCGATTTCATGCCAACAGAGGTCCCTGGACCTGACCTGATATTTCAAAGCCGTGATCCGGAAATTGACAGGAGCGCGCTCGGGGGATTTGCGGCTCGATTGAGCGCCGAACTGGCGGGCGGAGCGGGATTCACGTGCCTGTTCACGGGCGACCGCAAGCTGAGAGATCTCAACCGGCAGTTCCTGAATCACGACTATCCGACCGACGTGCTTTCCTTTCCCGAACCGGGGCCGGACGGCCATCTTGGGGAGATCGCCGTGAGCGTGGCGCGAGCGAAGGCTCAGGCAGCCGAGTTCGGCCACACCCTTGATGAGGAACTGAAGATCCTGCTGTTGCACGGCGTGTTGCACCTGCTCGGCCACGATCATGAGAACGACAGGGGCGGCATGAGGCGCGTGGAGACACGGTGGAGGAAGAAGCTGGGGTTGACGCGAGGGCTGATCGAGAGGAGGGGCAAATGATTTTCCTGCTTGCCCTGATTCTGGCGGCGCTGCTGACCTTGTTCTGCTTTGTCCAACTTCTGTACCTGGAGTCGATGCGGCTCATCACGAGGGAGCTGCCTGCGCTGGAGTTTTTCAAAGAGCGGCTGATGGACGCTCTGGGATACGAGACGGAACCAGGCGCGCTGGTGTTTTCGCTGATCAAGCATACGCTGCTGGTTTTGACTGGCGCATCGCTCGTGGCGACCGCCGTGCTGAACGG
This sequence comes from Bryobacteraceae bacterium, assembly GCA_963714395.1. Taxonomy (GTDB): domain Bacteria; phylum Acidobacteriota; class Terriglobia; order Bryobacterales; family Bryobacteraceae; genus JACADU01. Next base: position 82,577 of record CAVQOO010000008.1, on the reverse strand, counting down.
GCATGGCTGGCTGGGGTTGTTGGAAGGGGCCGGCGTGGCGTGGCTGGTGATGCTGGTTGCTAGCTACCTGATTCCCCAGATTCTCTACCGGCGCTCGTCGGGACACTGGGTGTTGCCTTTGGTGCCCCTGCTTCGATTCGCGGCTTTGCTGTTCCTGCCGCTGACGAAACTGCTCGGGATTCCTGCAGCATGTCTCCGACCTCAGCGCGCCGCAGCCTGAAAACGGCAAGCCGGCGACGCAAGCGGAGGAGATCGAGGCGCTGATCAGCGCGGGCGAGGAAGAGGGCATCATCGAGAAGGAAGACTCACGCCTGATTCAGAATGTGGTGGCGTTCGGGGACAAGAGCGTGAGACAGGTGATGACGCCGCGGCCGAGCATCGTGGCGATCGACAAAGACAAGTCGCTCGACGACTTGAGACAGCTGGCTAAGAACGAACAGTATTCGCGGATTCCGGTGTACAGCGGAGAGGTGGACCGCATCATCGGTTTCGTGCACGTGCGCGATCTGTTTGAGCTTGACGACGAACTTCGTGAAGGCAGGACGGTCGAGTCGCTGATGCGAAAGATTGAGGGCGTGCCGGAGTCAAAGCCGGTGTCCGACTTACTGCGCGAGATGCAGAAGACAGGGACGCACATGGTGTATGTGTCGGATGAGTACGGCAACCTGGCGGGGCTGGTGACGCTGGAGGACATGATGGAGGAGGTGTTCGGCGAGATCCGGGACGAGCACGAACCGCCTCATGATGTCGAACACGAGGCGGACGGCTCAATCGTAGTCAGCGGCAGCTTCGACATCGACCACCTTGCCGATCATTTCGGATTCCAGAAGGGCGAGGACCTTGAGTCAACGACGGTGGGCGGACTGGCAACGGAGTGGTGCGGGGCAGTCCCCAAGCCGGGCACGGTCATTGAACGAGAGGGATTGAGGCTGACGGTGCTTTCGAGCGACGACCGCCGGGTGGACCGCGTGCGCATTCACGGCGTGGAAGAATCGCACGGCGAAGGAATTGGCAAATGAGACCCAAGAAGAATAAGACGCTGGCCGGCAAACTTCATCGTTCGGGATTCGTCTCGATTCTTGGACGGCCAAACACCGGCAAGTCGACGCTGTTGAACGCGCTGGTTGGGACGAAGCTGGCGATTGTCGCCAACAAGCCACAAACGACACGAACAACGATTCAGGGCGTGTGGACGACGCCCGAGGCGCAGGTGGTGTTCATCGACACGCCGGGCATTCACAAGGCGGAATCGAAGATCAACCGGCGGATGATGGATTCGATCCGCGAGGCGCTGGACGAAAGGGATCTGCTGCTGTACGTGATCGACGCCACACGAGAGCCGGGGGAAGAAGACGAGCGCGCGCTGGAACTTGTGAAGCAGGCGAACACGCCGGTGATCGCGGTGTTCAACAAGATCGACCTGGTGAAGGACAAGCGGGCGTTGCTGCCGCTGATGGAACGCTACGGCAAGCTGCACGAGTTCGCCGAGTTCGTGCCGATTTCGGCCAAGACCGAGGAAGAATTGGAAGCCCTTCGAAAGGCCATTCTGGAGAAGTTGCCGAAGGGGCCGGCCTATTTTCCCGCTGACCATATCACCGATCAGCCTGAGCGGTTTCTGGTTTCTGAGATTATCCGGGAGAAGATTCTGGCCGCGACGCGGGAAGAGGTGCCCCATGCGGTGGCGGTGACGATCGATGAATGGAAGGAAGAGGGACGGCTGACACGGGTGTCGGCCACGATCCACGTCGAGCGGCAAGGGCAAAAGGTGATTCTGCTGGGAGCGAAGGGCGAGCGATTGAAGACGATCGGCACGCAGGCGCGACTGGAGTGCGAAAGTCTGTTTGGACGCCACTTCTTCCTGGGGCTGTTCGTGAGGGTGAGCAAGGACTGGCGCGAGAGCGACGCATTCCTAAAGGAGTTGGACTGGCGGTCGATGATTGGCGGGGAGACTGCGACTTAGGTATGGGTCGGGGCGACCGGGGGGTCGCCCGCTGACCCGGGGGTCAGCCCCACATCCTGATGTATCAGCCCCACTTTCCTGGGAAGCAGTGGACAAAGCTGACGAAAGCGCATAATGGAGTCGTATGCGCATTATGTACGTCCTTTTACTCGGCGCCGCGTTGGCGATTGGCGCGTTTGGTCAAGCAAAGGGTGATGGCCAGATCTCCGACGAAGTCCGGCGAAAGCTGGCTGGGGATCCGGATGTGAAGTGCGGGGCATGCGAAGTGGATGTCGTGGATGGAATGGTGACCATCAAGGGGACGGTTGAGAAGGAGAAGTTTCGCGGCAAGGCTGAGAAGCTGGCCAAGAAAATCAAGGGCGTCAAAGGTGTCGACAATAAGTTGACGGTGAAGAACCCGCAGTGATGCCGGAGGGGCTGACGCTCGGCCCGGTGGGTGTGGTCCACAGTGAAATCCGCGACAGGAAGCGTATGCCCGCATGGGGCGCGCCGGCGGTGGTGGAGATATTTCCCGAGTTTGAAGCGGCCCTGCATCGGATCGAGAAGCACACACATCTCTGGATACTTGCCTGGCTTGTGCAGGGGCGCCGAGAGCGTCATGTTCTGCAGGTGACGCCGCGGGGAGTTTCAGACCGAGGGCCCGATGGGCTGCACGGCGTGTTTGCAGTGCGGAGCCCGGCGCGACCAAATCCGATCGGGATGACCACGGCGAGACTGCTTGGCCGCGACGGGCTGCGGTTGAAGCTCGACGCGCTGGACTTTCTCGATCAGACGCCGGTGTTGGACGTAAAGCCTTACTTCGTGACGCGGGATATGGTGTTTTCCGCGTCGGGGAGACAGATCGGGGCGGCTTCGTCGAGGGAGGCATTGAGGGATTCGCTGTCGGTGCAGGCAGTTCAGTTTCACGGGGCGATGACTGGGTGCGTGGCTTGGGCGGTTCGCGTGGTGGAGCACTTCCGTTGGTCGCTGCACGGGCTGAACGACCCTGCGGAGTGGAACATCACGGCGCCCGGGCACCGGCCGGAAGTGGTAGACGCGCTGATGGGGATGACGAGAGTATCGCTCGGGCGGGGTTCACTGCATCTGAGCGGCGAGGATGCGATTGAGTTCCGCGGCGAGGCGAGGTACGAATGTGTGGATAGCCTGCCTGTTACCGCGGAAGATGTATTGAGGGCCGAAGACGGGGAGTTGTTCAGGGTCAGCGCTTTGAGATCGTGACGCGGTTGAGGTCGCTGGAGGGGGAATCGAGGCGCACGCAGAGCAGTTTCCGGCCGTCGGGCGAGAGGGAGAAGGGCCCGCTTCCAAGAGGCCAGATGGGTTCAGGGTAAGGGGCGATCTGGGTGGACCGTTTCCTCGAGAAGTCGTAGTAGTAGAGCGCCTGCTTGTCGAGCGATTCAGCGCCGGTGCCGAGGTAGTAGATTCCGCCGCGGGCCAGCGCCCAACAACTGGTGCAGCCCGGGACGAGGCCTTCGAGGGCTTTTTCGACGGTTCCCTGGTCGAGGTCGCCGCGCCAGATGGAACTGTCGAGAGACTCCTTCACGAAGAACACGGCGCCGCCGGAAGGCGGCCGCTTCGAGCGACATTCCGGTGGTGGAGAGAAGCGGATCGGCGCGGCCGCCGCCGGCGGGAACGCGAATGATGCCGTCAGTGCCGCCGGCGAAGATCCAGTGCCCATCCTTGGAGAAGACAGGATGGACACCCTGGTGGCCCATGGCTCTCGACCTTCCATTGGCCATCGTCGTCACGCTCGGCAAGGTGGAGTCTCGCCTGTTTTCGGGGTGTTGAAAACGATGGCGTCGCCGGAGGGCGCCCAACGGCCCACGGAGGGTTCGATGCCCTCAGGAGTGATGGGAACCTGGCCGCTGCCATCGGACTTGGCGAGCCAGAGTTGGTCCTGTCCGGCGCGGTCAGAGCGGAAGCAGATTTCGTCACCGCGAGGGGAATACTGCGGACTGGCATCCTGACCGGTGGAGGCGATGAGCCGAGTCCAGTGATGGGTGATGAGATCAAATTCCCAGATATTGCGGTCCTGGTTGATCTCCGCGTAGATCGACGAAGGACATGGATCGGGAGAGGCTGAACTGGAGGGGGAAGGAGCCGAAGAGCCCGACAGGTTGGGGCGCGCCGCCGGCGACGGGCTGGCGCCAGAGACGGAACTCGCCGCCCTTGTCGGAAGCGAAGTAGATGGCCTCGCCGCCGGCTTCCCAATCGTGAGCGCTGATCTGGCTGGCGTCCTGGGTCAAGGCCTTCGGAGTTCCGCCGGCGACGGGAATGGAATAGAGTTCCTGCTGGCCGCGGTGGACGGAACGCAGAAAGGTGATGGAGCGGCCGTCGGGGGAGAAGCGGGGATCGACGTCGCTGCCGTCCTTGACCTCAGGTTGGGTGAGTACCCGGCGGGCGGCGTTGTCCAGATTGACGAGAAGCAGTCCCAGGGGGTTCGCGGGGCTCGAAGAATGGCTCACCACGAGCGAGCGGCCGTCGGGAGACCAATCGAGGAGGCGCTGATCGAAGCCGTAGGCGGGCGGTGTCAGGGTGGTGACGACGCGCTCGGAGTTGTCATTCGAGCCGAGTCAGAAGCACCTCGGTTGAGCGAGGCCCGATGCGGAGGTAGGCGACCTGTTTGCTATCGGGAGACCAGCATGGGCTGCTGTGGTGACCGGGAGCGGAGGGTATTTCGTGCTGCTCACCGGTTTCGAGGTTGCGGATCCAGAGGCGAGGGCTGGAGTCTCCGGACCGGGCCCACAGGAACGCCAGGGAGCGGGCGTCGGGGGAAATGGCGGGTTGGAACTCCTTGCCTGGCATCCGGGTGACGGGCAGGAGGCCGCCAACTGAAGGCGCGTGGTTCCGCAGGACACGACCGGTGGTCCACACGAGGAGAAAGCCGAAGGCAAGCAAGGCGAGGACGGAGGCGGCAATCGCGAGAAATCTGGAAGACTGTGGAGGCTTTTCTGGTGGCGTTTGTTCGGCAGGTAGCGGGAGTTGAGCAGGTAGAGCGGGTTGAGCGGACTGAGCGAATTCCACGCGGCTCTGGGAAACAGGGCCCTCCAGCCGATAGCCGCGACCGGGAAACGTCTCGATGTAGCCGGGGTCCCCGGCGGCGACGCTCAGAGTTTTGCGGATGACAGATATATTCTGAGTAAGGTTGGCCTCTTCGACGACGCGACCGGGCCAAACGGCAGAGAGGATTTCTTCTTTCGGCACCACCTGAGAAGCGTTTTGGACCAGGACGAGCAGGGTTTCGACAGCCTTGCGGGTGAGATGCAGGGGTTCCTCGCCCCGATAGAGCAGTTTGCCTATCGGGTCGAGGCGAAACTTGCCGAATTCGTAGACTTCCCGGTTCTTCAACGAGTTAGGCTCTCTTTTAGAAATAACTTGGAACGAATTGAGTGTCTACCCATTGTTGCAGGTCTGAAACGGGGCGCATGCTTCAAGTAACGGTTGGCGAATTGCATTCAGGAGGCGCATGTCCTGTTGAAGACCCTCGTATGGCTCTTCATGGCATTGAGCATGGCGGCATCGCGCCCAGGGTGTCCGCAGCCAATCAACTCCCCTTTTCGAGTCATTTCAGTCTCCCCCGGACGATGCCCGGATCATGATGCGGTGGTGGTGGTTTGGTCCGGCGGTGACGAAGCCCCAGCTTGAACGTGAACTGAACCTAATGAAGGCCGGAGGGATCGGCGGGTTCGAGGTGCAGCCGGTTTACCCGCTTGCACTGGACGATCCGAGCAAGGGCTTTCGCAATCTCCCCTTTCTGAGCGAGGAATTCTCCGGGCATTTGCGGTACACGGCTGAGACGGCCAGGAAACTCGGGCTACGGTTTGACCTGACGCTGGGCAGCGGCTGGCCGTTTGGGGGGCCGGAGGTTGGGGTGACGCAGGCTGCGGGCCGGATGAAGCGGGTGGTAGTAAGCAAGCCTCCATTTGTGACACCCGACATAGGGAATGGCGAGAAGCTCGTGGCGGCTTTCGCACAAACTGCCGATGGGAAGATGAGCGGGTTCGCACCGCCAAGTGTCCCAGCCGGGACCACGGCGGTTCAATACTACATCGCTTCAAGAACCGGACAGATGGTGAAGAGGCCGTCATTGGGCGGCGAAGGATTTGTGCTGGACCACTACGATCGAGGTGCGCTGGACAACTACCTTGCCCGGACGGGGTCGCGATTGATGGATGGGGTGGCGGGAGTGAAGCCGAAAGCGATCTTCTGCGACAGCCTGGAGGCATTCGGGTCCGATTGGACCAGCGATTTGCCGGAGGAGTTCAAGCGTCGCAGGGGGTATGACCTGATTCCGCTGCTGCCGAAGCTGAATGGTTCGGATGCAAGCGCGGAGACGAGGGGCATCCGGCGCGACTGGGGGCTAACACTGACGGAGTTGGTGGAGGAGCGTTTCATCCGGCCAATGCAGGAGTGGAGCAAGAAGCAAGGGGTGCAGTTCCGGATTCAGGGTTACGGGATTCCACCGGCGACGATGTCGACCAACCGGCTGGTGGATCTGCCGGAGGGCGAGGGTTCGCAATGGAAAGAGTTGCGCGCGACGCGATGGGCATCGTCGGCGAGCCATCTATACGGCAAGGAAGCCACGTCGTCTGAGACGTGGACATGGCTGCACTCGCCGTCGTTCGCGGCGACACCGCTCGATATGAAGGCTGAAGCGGACCGGCATTTTCTGCAGGGCATTACGCAGTTGATTGGGCATGGATGGCCCTACACGGCGGAGGGCGTCGAGTATCCAGGATGGCGGTTCTACGCCTCGGCGGTGTTCAACGACAAGAACCCGTGGTGGCTGGTGATGCCGGACGTGACGCGCTACCTGCAGAGGGTGACGCACCTGATGCGGCAGGGGCGGCCGGGCAACAGCGTGGCGCTGTATCTGCCAAATGACGATGCCTGGGGGGATTTCCAGGTTGGGCGCGTGCACATGATCGAGGTATTGAAGGAGCGGCTTGGGCCGGCTGTGATTCCAGCGGTGCTGGACGCAGGCTACGGGTTCGACTTCTTCGATGACGCGGCGGTGGACGGGGTGTTGCAGGGACAGTATCGAGTGGTAGTACTGCCGGCTGTGGAGGCAATGCCGGCCGAGACGCTCATCAAATTGAAGGCGTTTGCCGGGCGCGGGGGCACCGTGATCGCGACGAGGCGGCTGCCGGAATTGTCGCCGGGATATAGGGCGACGGCGGCGCAGCATGAGGAAGTACGGGGGTTGGCGAAGGGGTTCGTGAAGGTTGCGGCGGGCGAGGTTGAACTCGGAGGCGCGTTAAGGGCGGCACTGCCGCCGGATCTGGCGATTGAACCGGCACAGCCTGACTTGGGATTCATCCGGCGCGAGCTGCCGGACTCAGACATCTATTTCATCGCGAATACGGGCAACCGGCCGCTGAGCGGCACGCTGCGGCCGAGATCCAAGTGGACATCGGCGGAATGGTGGGACCCGCAGACGGGAGCGGCACGAGGTGCGGGAGTGTTGCCGTTGGCGTATGAACTTGCTCCCTACGAGTCGCGCGTGCTTGTGCTGAGCGCGAGAGCGGCGGCGCCGCCGGCGAAGCTGACGACAGGCGAGACGGTGGATCTGAGCCGCGGCTGGACATTGCAGGCGCCTGGGGAAACGACGCCGAGGGTGTTGGACCAGCTTCGCGCCTGGACTTCGTTTGAGGAGTTTCGATTTGTTTCGGGCACGGCGACATACGAAAAGGAGTTCACGCTCGAGGCTGCCCTGCCAGGCAAGGGCGGCGAGGCGCTGCTCGACTTCGGCGAGGGCCGACCGATAGAGGAATCGGGCAAAAGTCCGGGCATGCGTGCGTGGCTGGATGCGCCGGTGCGCGATGCGGCGGAAGTGTGGGTGAACGGCAAGAGGGCAGGCGCGGTGTGGGCGCCGCCGTATCGAATAGCAGTGACATCACTGCTGCGGCCCGGAGTAAATCGGATTCGGGTTCTTGTGGCCAACACGGCCATCAATCACATGGCCGGCAGGCCGCTGCCGGACTATCGTTTGCTTAATTCTCGCTTTGGTACGCGGTTTGAACCGCAAGACATGGATAAGGTTCAGCCCGCGCCATCGGGCCTTACGGGGCCGGCGCGGCTTGTCTATTTGAGGAGTACACAATGAGTAGAAAATTGCTCGCGTTTAGCGCGGCATTAGTAGTGATCCTACTGGCGGCATCGCCGGCGTGGGCACAGGAAGTGCGCGGCACGATTCTCGGCCGCGTGACCGATCCCACAGGCGCCGTCATACCGTCAGTCAAGATCAAAGTCATTAACGCTGGCACCTCGGTGGCAGTCAACGTAGTTTCCAACGAGCAGGGCAACTATCAGGTTCCCTATTTGCTGGTTGGCGACTACCGGGTTGAAGTTGAAGCACAGGGCTTCAAGAAGTACAGCCGCTCCGGCATCAGGGTGCAGACTTCAGATCGTATCGAACTCGACATCACTCTGCAGGTAGGCGACGTCGCGGAGACGGTGACTGTGACCGCCGAGGCGCCGCCGCTGGAGACAGCATCGGCGTCGATGGCATCCACCATTGACACGCGGCGCGTGGCTGAGTTGCCGACAGCGCACGGCAATCCCTATCACCTGATGCAGCTTTCGATGGGAGTCGCGTTCACGGGATCGCCGACACTCGACCGTCCTTTTGAGCCGTCGCACATCGCGAATTACTCGATGGATGGCGGGCGCGGGCTGCGCAACGAGTTATCGCTGGACGGCGTGCCGAACACTTCGTCGACGGCGAACCGCGGCGAGATCGCGGCGGCATTCGTGCCGCCTGCCGACATCGTGGCCGAGGTGAAGGTGGCAACGGCGACCTTCGATGCAACAGTGGGCCAGACGGAGGGCGGCGCGGTGTCGATGTCGCTCAAATCGGGCAGCAACCGCTTTACGGGGACGGCGTACCTGTTCAGGATGTCTCCGGGATGGAACGCCAACGACTTCTTCGCGAACCGGAACGGGCAAGGTCGCGGGGCGTTCGACTACAACCGGTGGGGTGTTTCCGCCGGCGGACCGATCGTGCTGCCGAAGATTTACGACGGCCGCAACAAGACCTTCTTCATGTACGGCTACGAAGGCATCAAGGAGAGCCGCCCGCGCGGCACGACGACCACGGTACCGACAGCCGCAGAGCGCGAAGGCGACTTCTCGGCGCTGCTGAAGCTCGGCACAACCTACCAGTTCTACGACCCGGCCACCAGGCGCGATATCGGCGGCGGCCGCTTCCAGTCCGATCCACTGCCAGGCAACATCGTGCCCAAGGCGCGCATCAGCCCGATCGCCACAAACATCATGAAGTACTTCGCGCTGCCGAATGTGGCGGGCACAGCGGACTTCCGGAACAACCTTCAATTGCCGAACCAACCCGAGAACATCGATTACTGGACACATACGGTCAGGGTGGATCACAACATCAGCGAGAAGACATCGGATCTTCGTACGTGGGAACACGTATGAGCGGAACAGCCACTATAACGAGTGGTTCGATAACGCGGCGACGGGCGAGTGGTTCCGGTTCGCTTCCGATGGCTTGTCGTTCGACGATGTCTATACGTTTACGCCAACTTTCGTGATGAACCTCAGATACGGATACAACCGGTTCATCCGGAACACCAACGGCCACCCGGACAGCCGCGGGTTCGATCTCACTTCGCTGGGGTTCCCGGCATCCTGGAACAATGCGATATCGGAGGACATCCGGCGATTCCCAAACATCAACATCAGCGGCTACTACGCAACGAGTTCGGGCAACATCTGGCGGCCGAATGATACGCACGCGTTCATCGCGGCCTTTGACAAGGTGCAGGGCTCGCACGCGTTCAAGTTCGGCGGAGAGTTCCGCTCGTACCGGAAGAACAACACCGAGAATGGCTCGGCGACGACGGGCCAACTGGCTTACTCAGACTCCTACACAAAGGGACCGTTGGACAATTCCCCATCAGCCGCAATCGGCGGCGGCATGGTTTCCTTCCTGCTTGGGGTAGGGACTGGAGGCAGCGTGCTGCGCAACGCGTCGTTCGCCGAGCAGTCGACGGTCTACGCGTACTATTTCCAGGACGACTGGAAGGTCTCGCCGAAGCTGACTCTCACCCTCGGCTTGCGATACGAGTACGAAACCCCACTGACCGAGCGCTACGACCGTTCGGTGACGGGCTTTGACACCGCGTTCATTCAGCCCGAAGAGCCGACGGTGAGAGCGAATTACGCCAAGAATCCAACTCCTGAAATCTCGCCCGCCAACTTCAACATGCGCGGCGGGCTGATGTTTGCGGGCGTCGACGGCGCCTCGCGAAACATCTACTCGGGCGACAAGAACAATTGGATGCCGCGCATCGGTGCAACCTATCGCCTGGGCAACAAGACCGTGATCCGCGCGGGCTTCGGAATGTTCTTCGGCGCCTTGGGCGTACGGCGCGGAGACGGCATCCAGACCGGCTTCAGCCAGACGACGAACTACATCGCATCCCTGGATGGCGGCCTGAGTTTCGTCTCGTCGATCGCCAACCCCTGGCCGAACGGGATTCTGGAGCCTGTCCGGCTCCTCTCTGGGCGCACGGACTTTTGTCGGCCAGAGCATTTCCTATATCCAGCAGGCTCCGCTGGCGGCCACCAACAGCCGCTGGCAGTTTGGCATTCAGCGAGAGCTTCCACACAACATCATGGTGGAGGCCGCATACGTCGGCAACAAGGGTTCGGATCTGGAGACCTCAAGACAGCTCAACGGTATTCCCAACCAGTATCTGAGCACCCTCGGCACGCGTGATCAGGAAAAGATCACTTACATGACCACGAACATGCCGAGCCCGTACTATCCGCTGCTGCCCGGCACGGGCCGCGCATCCAGCGTGATCGGCCGGGCCAGCCTGTTGACGCCGTACCCGCACTATACGGGGCTTACGACGACGACGAACGAAGGCTACTCCAACTACCACGCCCTACAGATGCGCGCCGACAAACGGTTCACGCGCGGCTATACACTTCAGGGCACTTACACGTGGGCGAAGACCATGGAAGCGAATGGTTTCCTGAACGAGATGGACAAGGACCCCTACTATCAGATCGCGGATTACGACATCCCTCACCGCATTTCTGTGAGCGGCATCTATGAGCTGCCGTTCGGAAAGGGCCGTTCCTTCGGAGCACAGGCCCCGAAGTGGGCAAACTATGTCATCGGCGGTTGGCAGGTGCAGGCCATCTGGTCCTGGCAATCGGGCACGCCGCTGGCATGGGGCAACATCCTCTTCTACGGCGACATCAAGGACATCCCGAAGAGCGGCGACCAGCAGACTGTGGAGCAGTGGTTCAACACTGCAAACTTCGAGAGGAGCACGACGAAGGCGCTCTCCTACAATTTGCGCACGTTCCCGAACCGGTTTTCAGGCCCGCGCAGCCCGGGCATGAACAATTGGGACATGTCGATTCTGAAGAACACGAACATTACGGAACGCGTGAATCTGCAAATCCGCGCGGAGACTCTGAATACGCTCAACCATCCGATGTTCAACGGCCCGAATACCGATCCGGTCAATACGGCATTCGGCCAGATCACTACATCGCGCGGCTATGCCCGACGCGTTCAGCTTGGTCTGAAGGCGATCTGGTAGACGGCTGACCGAAACTGAAACAACCTGGCCCGTCGCGCTTCGGCGCGGCGGGCTTTTTCGTGCTACGTTCCCTGCACTTGACCCGGATCCGAGTGCGGCAGGGTGGTCTCTGCACGAATAGTACCAGGAAATTATTTCCCTCCCGTCTGATGAACGATCATCGAAGTCGCTGGCTGAGTCAGCAACTTCATTGTTTGCAATTAGTTAGATGGACAATACGCAGAACTGAGGCATTGCACTTTGCCAGTTGTACTCATAGGCGTAATGGAGAAAGACATGTTGGTCCTGGAACTAAGGTAATGACATCTCCCATAGAAAGTTAAAGCAGACTTAATCGACGGCGTTTGACTCAACACACTTGGTTTAGGCCGTACTTTACCTTCGGAGCGATTAGGATGACTCACAAAAAACGACTTGGGGTGCTCTCCAAAGCATTCACTTGGCGTTGCTGATTACACTTGCGACAATGTCCGCAGGTGCAGCAACGTTAGCTACCAGGATTCAATCGCGTTAGCCTCAACCAACTGGGACGACATCTTCAGCCTTACGCAGTTCGACCCACTCCTCGGGACCCTGCTTTCGGTGGAACTGACGCTTGAGGGAGATGTCGAGGGCGACATAGAACTAGAAGCCTGGATACCACACCCAGCGCCGTCATGCGGAATCTCAGCTGCAGAAATCACGGCGAATTCGGGCTTCGCTCACTCGATAGTGGTAGTCAACCCGGCGGTGAACAAATGTTCGACGCTATCCGCGTTTGACGGCGCTATCGATTTTGGCGGGACTTCCGGCGCTACGTATCCCGATTTGGCGGAAGTGATACCGATTCAGTCAAGCTCGAGCGCAGCTGCCGTGTTGGCTGCCTTCACCGGGCCAGGGACAATCGATATCGACGCCATTGCCGACTGGCACTTCCAGAGCGAGCGGGTCTGGTAATGTCATCTCCCAATTCAAGACTTCGGCTGGAGCGGAGCTGACGGTTAAGTATACCTACGATGACGGCGGTGGCGGCACTAACGAAGATTCCTGAGCCGGCCACCTACGCGATGCTCGGTGCGGGCCTCACAGGCCTCGCGCTTCTGCGCCGTCGCATGGGGAAATAGAGTAGAAGAACGAACATCCGATCGGCGATGAGCCGAAAGTAAGAGCCGGCTTTAGGGCCGGCTCTTCTTTTTTGATCTCAGCGTTTCGCCATCGACATCCCCGCCGTACTGGCACTTCCTCGAGCGCCACACCCCGCTGCCCGGTTTCCTGTTTCAGGCGAGCAATTTCTTCACGACTTCGCCGGCAACGTCGGTGAGGCGGAAGTCGCGGCCCATGTGGCGGTAAGTGAGCTTGGTGTGCTCGAAGCCGAGACAGTGCATCAGGGTCGCCTGGAGGTCGTGGATGTGGACTTTGTCCTCGACGATGTTGAAGCCGATGTCGTCAGTCTTGCCGAGGACCTGGCCGCCCTTGATGCCGCCGCCGGCAAGGAACATCGAGTAGGCGAGCGGGTGGTGGTCACGGCCGGCGTTGTCGGGGTCGCTGGTGTTGCGGATCTCGACCATGGGCGTGCGGCCGAATTCCCCGCCCCAGACCACGAGGGTTGAATCGAGCAGGCCGCGCTGCTTGAGGTCCTTGATGAGAGCGCCGGTCGGCTGGTCGGCGATATCGCAGTTCTTTTTGAGGGCCTTGTTCAGATTTGTGTGCTGGTCCCAACTGGCGTGCATCATGAGCACGACACGGACGCCGCGCTCGACGAGGCGGCGGGCGAGCAGGCAGTTGGTGCCGAACTGCTTGGTCGGCTCCTCGTCGACGCCGTACATCTTGCGGATGTGCTCGGGCTCCTTCGAGAAGTCGAGCAGTTCGGGCGAGGACATCTGCATGCGGTAGGCGAGTTCGTAGCTGGCGATGCGCGAGGCGATCTCGACGTCGCCGGTGTCGTTCAGGCGCTCCTGGTTGAGGTCCCTGAGGGCGTCGAGGGTGGCGCGTTGGGTGTCGTTGGTGACACCTTCGGGGTTAGAGAGATAGAGGATCGGATCGCCTTGATTCCGGAAGAGCGTGCCCTGGAAATGCGACGGCAGGAAGCCGCTGGAGAAGTTGCTGGCGCCGCCGCTGGTGCCGACGCCGGAGGTGAGGACGACGAAGCCGGGCAGGTTCTGGCTTTCGCTGCCGAGGCCGTACAGGGTCCACGCGCCGATGGTGGGCCGGCCGAACTGCTGCGTTCCGGTGAAGAGCAGCAACTGGCCGGGGTGATGGTTGAAGGCGTCGGAGTACATCGAGCGGACGAGACAGATGTCGTCGGCGCAGGAGGCGATGTTGGGGATGTAATCCGACATCTCGATGCCGCTCTGTCCGTGCGGCTTGAAGACGCGGGGGCTGGCGAGCACCTTGGCGTCCTTCTTGATGAAGGCGAGGCGAAGCTGCGAGGTAAGGGATTCGGGCAGAGTCTGGCCGCTGATCTTCTGCAGTCCGGGCTTGGGGTCGAAGAGATCCATCTGCGACGGACCGCCTTCCATGAACATGAAGATGACGTTCTTGGCCTTGCCGGGGAAATGCGGCTGCTTGGGAGCGAGGGGGTTGGACGACGGCGTGGCGGCCGTTCAGCAAGGACGACAGGCCCATCATGCCGACTCCGCAGCCGACTTCGGAGAGGAAGCGGCGGCGGTTGCGCAGCGCGAGGAAATCTCTTTCGTTCATGGCTGTCTATTCCCTGGTGATGAACTCGTCGAGGTTGAGCAGGACGCGCGAGGCAATGACCCAGGCGGCGTCCTGGGGGCGCAGGGGCAGCAGTTCCCGGGCCTGTTTGGCGTTCCTGGCCAGGAGGGTCGCCTGTTCGTCGAGCAGGCGTTGGACGCGAAGGCGCTCGCGTTCGGCCGGTGCGCGTCCGAGGGAGAGTTCGAAGGCGTAGTCGAGCCGTTCGTCGGGCGGGGCTTCGGTGAGGACGCGGAGCGCCATGGCCTGTGCGGCCTCGAAGAAAACAGGGTCGTTGAGCAGGTTGAGTGCCTGCAGCGGGGAGTTGGAGCGGCGGCGGCGGCTGCAGGCGACATTGGAGTCGGGCGCGTCGAAATTGGCCAGCATGGGGTAAGGGGCCGTGCGCTGGTAGTGGATGTAGAGTCCGCGGCGGTAGCGGGCAGGGCCTTCGTCGTCTTTCCACTTGATGCTGCCCGCGTAGACGAGTTCGGCGACGCCGGCGGGTTGGGGAGGGCGCACGCTGGGGCCGCCGACGGCGGGGTTCAACAGGCCGCTGGCCGAGAGGGTGGAGTCGCGGAGTTGTTCCGCCTGCAGGCGGAGGCGCGACTGCCTGGCGAGCAGGGTGTTCTCGGGGTCGCGTTCCATCAGTTCCTGGCGCACGGAGGAACTCTGCCGGTAGGTGGAAGAGGTGACGATGAGGCGCACCATGTTCTTCACGCTCCAACCCTGGTCGACGAACTCGGCGGCGAGCCAGTCGAGAAGTTCGGGGTGGGTGGGGCGGTCGCCTTGCGTGCCGAAGTCCTCGCTGGTGCGCACGATGCCGCGGCCGAAGAACTCCTGCCAGAGGCGGTTCATGGCGACGCGGGCGGTGAGGGGGTTTTCACGAGAAACCATCCAGCGAGCCAGTGTCAGACGGTTGCGCGGGGCATCGGCCGGCAAGGGCGGCAGAACAGCGGGGACACCGGGCTCGACTTTGACGCCGTGTTCACGATAGTCGCCCTTGACGGCGATGTGCGTTTCGACTGGACCGGGCAGTTCGCGGAGGACGGCGGCCTGGGTCAGCTTGGGCGTGCCGGCGTCGATCTGAGCCAGGCGCTGGCGCATTTCACGAATCGCTTCCACTTTCTGGCGATCGCGCTCATGATCCTTGATCGGACCGGGGCTGTTGATGAACCAGTAGAACAGACGTTCGCTGTCACGAGGCAGCCGCTTGTCCTTAGGGGTGCGGACAACTTCCTCGAAGCGGTCGAACATGGGGCGGCCATTGGCGACGGCGAAGTCCCACTCCATATCCTTGCCGGGCGCATCCATGGCCTTGCGAATGTACGATTCCCACTCGTCCTGCAGGGCTTCGACGTCATAGACCTTCATCAGGTGCGCGCGGTCAGCGAGGTATTGGGGACGGGCGCGCATCCACGATCCCATTTCGCCCGCGACGGGGGCATCGATATCGGTTCCCTCGGCCTGATCGAAGAAGGCGAATAGCTGGTAGTAGTTGCGCTGGCTGATGGGGTCGTACTTGTGGTCGTGACACTGGGCGCAGCCGTACGTCATCCCGAGCCAGACGGTGCTGAAGGTATTGGTGCGATTGACGAGCTGCTCGAAGCGGCTCTCCTTGGGATCGGTGCCGCCTTCGCGATTGGTGAGCGAATTGCGGTGGAAGCCGGTGGCGACGAGTTGCTCGGTCTTGGGGTGCGGCAGCAGGTCGCCGGCGACCTGCTCGATGGTGAACTGGTCGAACGGCTTGTCCTGATTGAACGAGTCGATGACGTAGTTGCGCCAGCGCCAGGCATAGGGCCGGACCTGGTCCTTCTCGTAGCCGTCGGAGTCGGCGTAGCGGGCGAGGTCGAGCCAGGCGCGGGCGCGCTGCTCGCCGTAATGCTCACTGGCGAGGAGATTGTCGACGAGGCGTTCGTAGGCATCGGGACGCTGGTCGGCGAGGAAGTCGTGGACCTGCTCAGTGGAAGGGGGCAGACCGGTGAGGTCGAGGGTGACGCGGCGAATGAGAGTCGTCTTTGCTGCTTCCGGAGCAGGGGCGATTTTCTCCTTGTCGAGCCGGGCGAGGATGAAGCGGTCAATCGGGTTTTTCGCCCACTTGGGCTGGCTGACCACGGGAAGCGGGGGTTTCCGGACAGGTTGAAAAGCCCAATGTGAGGCAGCAGCGGGCTTTGCTGAGCTGACCGGAGTCAGGAGCTTCGGCACTGATGCGCCGGCATCGATCCACGACTTGATGGTGGCCTGCTCGGCGGGAGTCAGCGGCGCGCCGGCAGGGGGCATCATGAAGCCCTTTTTGGTGCTCGAAATACGGGCCATCAGCTTGCTTTCGGCACTCTTTCCGGCCACAATCACCGGCCCGGTGTAGCCACCTTCGAGCAGCTTGGCGGGGTCGTCAAAACGCAACCCGTTCTGCGCAATCTTCTCGTTGTGGCACATCAGGCAGCGTTTGCGCAGGATGGGCTGCACGTCTGTCATGAAATCGGGCGGCGCGGCCCAGACGGCAGGCGCGACCGAAAGGATCGCAAACCAGATACCCCTCATCTTGTCCAGTTATTGTAACCCCCCATGAAGCTATGATGGCAGTCATGTCCCCCGCTGCGTGGCTGATAGCCGCGGCTCTCGTACTGCAAGCCCCTGCACAACCGTCACTTGAGGGCATCTGGGAAGGCCCGGTGAATAGTTTCGCGGGCAAGCTGACTATCCGGATTCACGTCAAGAAAACACCAGACGGCAAGCTGGAGGTGAAGATGGACGTGCCGGAACAGGGGGCGGCCGGTATTCCGGTTCCGGTGTCCAGCTTCGAGGCGGGAATTTTCAAATGGGAGATCCCGACGATCAAGGCTCAGTACGAAGGGAGGCTGAAAGAGGGGGGACAGGAGATTGAAGGCACTTTCACGCAGATCTCGCCGCAGCCGCTCACGTTGAAGAAACTCGACAAGGCGCCGGCAGGGCCGAATCGTCCGCAGGAGCCGAAGCCGCCATTCCCGTATCTGACTGAGGAAGTGGCTTTCCCGAGCACGGCCGAGGGCGTGATGATGGCGGGCACGCTGACGATGCCGCCGTCGGGGAGCGGGAAGCACCCGGCAGTCATACTCATTTCGGGTTCGGGGCCGCAGGATCGCGACGAACAATTGATGGGCCACAAGCCATTTCTGATTCTGGCGGACTATCTGTCGCGGCGTGGATTCGCGGTCTTGCGCTATGACGACCGGGGATTCGGCAAGTCCACGGGCCGTTTTTCGGGATCGACGACCACCGACTTTTCCCGAGATGCGGAGGGCGCACTGAACTATCTCGCAACGCGCTCAGAGATCGACGCCAAAAGGATAGGGTTTATCGGCCACAGCGAGGGCGGGATTATCGCGCCGATGGTGGCGGGTCGCCGGCCGGAGGTCGCATATCTCGTGCTGATGGCCGGAACGGGCGTGCCGGGGAAAGACGTGATGGCGCAGCAGGCGAAGGCGATCCTGAAGGCCGGGGGCACTGCCGACAAGATAATTGAGGAGAACGCGGCCATACAGAGCACGATCTTCGACATCCTGTCCAAACAGCCGGACGATGCCGCGGCGCGCAAGATGATCTCGGAGGCGATGGAGGGAAAACCGAATGCCGAGTCGACGGCGCGGTCGAGCGCTTCACCGTGGTTCCGGGAGTTCGCTTTCTACGATCCAGCGCCGGCATTGGAGAAGGTGAAGTGTCCGGTGATCGCGGTCAATGGCGAATTGGACTTGCAGGTTCCGGCCGATCAGAATCTACCGCCGATTGAAGCGGCCCTCAAGAAGGGAGGCAACGCGGACTACAGGATCGTCCGGTTGCCGAAGTTGAACCATCTCTTCCAGACGGCCCGGACGGGACACCCGTCCGAGTACGGGCTGATCGAAGAGACGATTGCGCCGGCGGCTCTGGAGACAATCACCGGCTGGCTTCGGCAGAGGGCGGGTTTGGAGAAGAAACAATGAGATTGTTCATTGCAGCCGTGCTGCTGGCTGGCGTCCTCCAGGCGGGCACCGCCAAGCAGATTTCGAGCTACGACATCAGGGTGACGCTCACAAACGACCACGCGTTAGACGGGACCCAGACGCTGACTTGGTGGAACGACTCCCCCGATATCGTTTCGACGCTCCAATTCCACTTGTACCTGAACGCCTTCAAGAACTCGCGCTCGACGTTTTTTCGCGAGTCGGGCGGCAGGCTGCGGGACGATCAGGCCAAGGGCGACCACTGGGGCTCTATCGACATCCAGAGCATGAAACTCAGCGGGGGCGCGGACCTAACGAAGTCGATCAGGTATATCCAACCGGACGACGGCAATCAAGACGACCAGACGGTCGTGGAAGTGCCATTGCCTGAGGCAGTGAAGCCGGGGCAGACGATTCAACTCGAAATCACGTTTAAGGCACAGTTGCCCCAAGTGTTTGCGCGAACGGGATTTCACGGCACATTCCATCTCGGCGGTCAGTGGTTTCCGAAGATCGGAGTTTGGGAGACAGCAGGGATGAGGGGAAGGACTCTGGCTGGCTGGAACTGCCATCAGTTCCACGGCAACAGCGAGTTCTATTCGAACTTCGGACGGTACAAAGTGAGGCTGACCGTGCCCTCGGAGATGGTGGTGGGCGCGACCGGCGAGCTTCGCAACAAAGAGACGCGGCCGGACCGGCAAACGACGACCTATACATTTGAGCAGGACGACGTGACCGACTTCGCCTGGACGGCTCAGCCGAACTTCCTCCGCATGGAGAGAATGTTCGAGGCTGCCAAGGAGACGACTGCCGACGAGTTGTCTTCGATCGCCAAGTTGCACGGCATTCCAGAGCAGGACGCGCGATTGAGCGACGTGAAGATGATCCTGCTGCTGCAACCAGAGCATCAGGGGCAGGCGGAGCGCCACTTCAAAGCGCTGCGCGCGGGGTTAAAGTGGTTTGGGCTTTGGTACGGACGGTATCCCTACAAGACGATCACGGTGGTCGACCCGCCGTATGGCGGAATGGGTGCGGGTGGAATGGAGTATCCGACGTTCATCACGGCGGGCACTTTATACTCGATGCCGGAGGACGTGAACATTGTTTTGGAGGAGGTGGTGGTTCACGAGTTCGGCCATCAGTTCTGGAAGGAACTGGTTGCGACGAACGAATTCGAAGAGTCGCCGCTGGACGAGGGATTCAACACCTATTCAACGTCACGCATCATGGACAAGGTGTTTGGAAAAACGGCGATGCCCGTTTCGGCATTCGGCGTGAACGTCTGGAGCGCGCTCGGGTTGCCGCGGATAGGGCAGGACAGCGTGAACCGGGGATCATCGTTCAGCGGGGTTGGGCTAGACAGCCTGATTCGGCCCGCGTGGCAGTACTACAGCTCCAGGAGTTACGGCCTCAACTCGTACCCGCGCACGCACGTTGTTCTGCGGACGCTGGAGGGTTTGCTGGGCGAGCGCACATTTGCTCGGGTGATGAGGACGTATCACCGTAAATGGCGCTTCGGGCATCCGTCGGCAAAGGACTTCGAGGCGGTGGTAAACGAAGTGAGCGGCCGCGACATGAGCTGGTTTTTCGAGCAGTTTGTCCGCGGCACAAAGCTGCTGGACTATTCGGTGGGCGACGTCATCGTGCGCAAGCAGCTTACGGATATTGGACGGTTCGACAAGGGATCGAACAGGGAGCTTGTGACGAGAGAGCAAGCGGAGAGAGTGGATAAGCAGAGAGAGAAGGACAAAAAGCTCGTCCAGTGGGAGGGGATCGTCAAGATCAGGCGGCTGCAGGACGCGGCCGCGCCTCTGGACATAGAGATTCACTTCGCAGACGGCCACGTCGAGCGGAAATATTGGGACGGGTCGTACCGGTGGGTGCGATACAACTTCCTGCGGCCGTCGAAGATCGTCGCCGTGGAGGTTGACCCCAAGAAGAAGCTCCAATTGGATTTGAGTTTCGCCAATAACAGTTGGCAGGAAAAGTACAACGCGGCCTTGTCGACCCACTGGACGGGGCAGGTTCTCTTCTGGGTACAGAACATCATGCTGTGGATGTCGGCCATCGTTTGAGGAGCACACGGCCATGAATCCATTCAAAGCACTAAGACTTGGCTGGGGCAGAGCGATGCAGCGGAAGCGCGCGATTGTGCTCTATTGGCTGTTCCATACCGCGATGGCGCTGACGGTAGCTTTGCCGCTTGCCGGGACCGGCATCGCGATGGTGGCGAAGACGAAGTATGGCGACGAACTTCTGCGCGACTTCGATCTGATGTTTCTGATGGAAGCGGTGTATCAGGCCGGCAGCACGGCGTGGGCACCCTACGTCTTGGCAGCGGCTCTGTTGCCGCTGTACATCGGAACGATCTACCTGAGCGGCGGGGCGCTGAACGTGCTGCGCAAGAACGATGAGTTCTACTCGCCGGCGCTGTTCTGGGAAGGCGCCGGGCGCTACTTCTGGCGGTTTCTGCGAGTGAGTCTTTATTCGTTGATCGCGTGGATTCCGTTTGCGATCGCAAGGGGGGGATTGGGGCTGGCGATCAACAAGATATGGGGCGAAGGGATGGAAGGCGGTCCGGTGTATTTCTGGACGCAGGTCCAAACGGTGATCTCGCTACTGCTGGCGGCCTACGCGATGGCAGTTGTGGATTACACTCGCGCAAGGCTCGCCGCCGAAGATTCGCGCCAGGCCTTCCGGATCCTGCTGCAGACTATGCGTTGGGTTGTAAGAAACCCTGTGCTCACCTTCGGATTGTGGGCGCTTCTGGCAGTGGTCTTCGCGTTGGCGACAGCCCTGTATTTGAAGGTAGCGAGTTGGATCCCAGCCACGATCATGCCGCTGGCAATCATCCTCATCGTCGTGCAGCAGGCCTACGTATTGTCCAGAGTGTTCCTGCGATTCGCCGGGTGGGGTGCGGTGATTGAGATCGACAGTGCCGTCAGGGGAGATAATGAGAGCCATGAACCCGAGCAGGAGGTCTTTTCTTTCGTCGGCAACGGCGGCGACGGGGGCCTTCGCGCAGGCGCCGCGGTCGATCCTGAAGCCGAAAGTCCTGAAGCAGGGTGACACGGTCGGACTGATCACACCTTCCACGTACGTAAGCGACCCGGACAGGCTGCAACTTGCGCGGATGACGGTGGAAGCGCTTGGCCTGAAGCTGAAGACAGGACGCAGCGTAGGGCGCCGCGACGGTTATCTGGGCGGAACGATTGCGGAGCGTGTGGCCGACCTTCACGCGATGTTCTCCGACCCCGAGGTGAAGGCGGTCTTCTGCATTCGCGGCGGCTACGGCGCGGCAATGCTGCTGGACAAGATCGACTTCGAACTCATCAAGAGAAATCCGAAACTGTTCATCGGCTACAGCGACATTACGGCGCTGCACCTGGGAATCCACGGGCAAACGGGCCTGGTGACGCTTCACGGGCCGGTGGCACTTTCGAAATTCAACGATTGGACCCTGGAGCACTTCAAGCGCGCGGTGTTTGAGGCGAAACCGTTGGGCGCGCTGCGCAATCCGCCGGAAGAGCGGCCGATGCGGCCGCGGCACCTGACGCGAACCCTGCGAGCCGGCAAGGCGACGGGGCCGCTGATTGGCGGAAACCTGAGCCTGGTCAGCAGCACGATGGGCACGCCGTGGGAAATACAGACCGCGGGGAAGATCCTTTTTCTGGAGGATGTCGACGAGCCGCCGTACAGCGTTGACAGGATGCTGACGCACCTCCGGCTGGCAGGCAAATTTCGCGACATCCGCGGGCTCGTGATTGGAGAATGCGCCGATTGCGTCGCGCGAAAGCCGTCGGCGGATGGCGGATTCTCGCTGGGCGAGATCTACGACAATATTCTGGGAGATTTGAATGTTCCGGTGGTGACAGGGCTCACGATCGGGCATACCGACGATCAATTAACTCTCCCGCTCGGGGTGCAGGCGACGCTGGACGCCGGCTCGGCTACTTTGACGATTGATGAGGCTGCGACGACTGAATGAAACATTTTCTGCTTGCGATGACGATGTGCGGGGTTCTGAGCGCCCAGGCGCCAAAGACAGAGCCGCTGTGGCCGGAAGGCGTGCCCGGGGCAGTGGGGCAGGAAGAGGTCGACAAGCCGTCGCTGACCTGGTACGCGGCGGCGAAGCCGAACGGCGCGGCGGTGTTGGTTTGTCCGGGGGGTGGATACGGCGGATTGGCGATGGATCACGAGGGCAAGCAGATCGCCGAATGGTACAACGCGCTGGGAGCAACCGCGGTGGTGCTCAAGTACCGACTGGGACCTCGATATCGGCATCCTGCCATGCTCGACGATGCGCGCAAGGCGATGCGGACGATTCGTGCTCGAGCCGCCGAGTTCAAGATCGATCCGGCGAAGATCGGGGTGATGGGCTTTTCGGCGGGCGGTCATCTGGCCTCGACGCTGTCGACTCACTTCCAGGCTGGCGAACGGCCGGACTTTGCCGTACTCTGTTACCCGGTGATCAGCTTTACGACGCGCTATACGCACTCAGGATCGATGAGGAATCTGCTGGGCAATCCGCCGAATCCAAGCCTGGTGTGGGATCTATCAAACGAACTGAAGGTGACGGGGGAGACGCCGCCCACGTTTCTGTTCCACACCAACGCCGACAGCGGCGTGCCGCCGGAGAATAGCATCTTATATTACATGGCTTTACGGACAGCCGGCGTGCCCGCGGAAATGCATATCTATCAGGAAGGGAGGCATGGGGTCGGACTGGCGCAAACCGACCCTGTGCTCTCCACGTGGCCCGCGAGACTGAAGGATTGGCTGGGAGTGAGGGGGATTATACCGAAGGAAACGCGCTAATCAGGCGCGGCGTCTAAGATAAGGGATGACGATGCGCTGGCTTACGTATTCAGCTCTGGCGCTGTCACTCGGGGCTCAAGAGCCCGTGCCCGGTTCTCGCCCAGAGGGGGACCCCGGCCGGCCGGTCCTCCGCCGTGGAGGGCCGTCAACGAAACGAGAGCCGGCGACGTCATCCCCGAAGCCAACGATGTCAGGGGCGAATCCGGAGTCGGATCCGGCCGCCGAGGGAGCAGCTACGCCGCCCTCGGAAACCAACCCTGCCCTTAAGCCGCCCACCACTCAGCCGGCGAACGCCGGGGAAGTACCCCTCATCGAGCGCGCCCGCGCCGTGGCTTACGAGTTTACCGACACGCTGCCTAACTTCATCTGCGACGAGATCGTGATGCGGCATCAGAGCGAGCGCCGGATTCCGGACTGGCGGTATAAGGACCGCGTTGAGGTGGAGCTTGTCTACGTTGATGGGAAGGAAGACTACCGGAACATCCGCCGCAACGGGAAGGCGTTGAAGAAGGGCTCGCCGGAGGACTCGGGGAGCTGGTCGACCGGTGAGTTCGGCACGGTGCTGGCAGACATCTTTTCATCAACTACAAACGCGCAGTTCAAGCGCAGGGGCATGTCCTCCGCTGCTGGGATGGAGGCCGAAGTGTATGACTATTCGGTCGCCCAGCCGAATTCCCACTGGCAGATCCGGTACGGCCGGACGGTGAAGCCGGCCTACTCAGGCTCTGTGTGGATCGACCCGAAGACCGCGCGCGTGCTGAGAATCGAGATGGGCACGAAAAAGCTGCCGGCGGATTATGAGATCGACACTGTCGAGTCGGTAGTGGACTACTCGTGGGTAACGATCAGCGGCAAGAAGTTTCTGCTGCCGGTGAAGAGCGAGAACCTGGCCTGCGTGCGCGGCACGTTCGACTGCACCAAGAACGAGATCGAGTTCAGGAACTACCGGAAATTCACCGCGGAATCGCAGGTGCTGCAGGTGGAGAGCGAGATCACGTTCGAGGAAGAGCCGCCCAAGGCAGACGCGAAAAAGAAGAAGCAATAGGGCGGCTGGGCTGATCCAAGCAATTGAGGGGTGATGCAGCGATGAGATGGAGTGTTTACGCATTGGCGGCGCTGTCTGCGTTCGCCGCAGAGATTCCTGAACCGGCGGTGGACGAGCAATTGGGCGCCGCCAAGGGCAAGCAGTCGGCTGTATTCGCGGGCGGGTGCTTCTGGTGCACGGAGGCCGTCTTCGAATACGTCGAGGGAGTGCAGAAGGTGGTTTCAGGCTACTCCGGGGGCGAAGCCAAGGACGCAAATTATCGTGCTGTCTCGACCGGGAACACAGCCCACGCTGAGGCAGTAGAGATTATCTACGATCCCTCGAAGGTTACGTACGGTCAGTTGCTGAAGGTGTTCTTCAATGTGGCTCACGACCCGACACAACTGAACCGGCAGGGGCCCGATTACGGGCGGCAGTACCGGTCGGCCGTTTTCTACAGGGATGCGGAACAGAAGAAGATCGCCGAGGCTTACATCAAGCAGCTTACAGAGGCGCAGGTGTTCAAGAAGCCGATTGTGACAGAACTGGCGGCTTTCAAGGCGTTCTATCCTGCGGAGGAATACCATCAGGACTACGCGCAGGCGAACCCGATCGACGGCTACATCCGTGTCAATGCGGCGCCCAAGGTGGAGAAGCTGAAAAAGGCCTGCCCGCGGATGGTGCGCAAGAAATAGATTGAGTTCAGTGGCAATCGCAGCCCTCGCCGCGCCAAGCCGTCCAACCCTCGCGAGCGATGATGGGCAGCATAA
Organism: Bryobacteraceae bacterium; assembly: GCA_963714395.1. Taxonomy (GTDB): domain Bacteria; phylum Acidobacteriota; class Terriglobia; order Bryobacterales; family Bryobacteraceae; genus JACADU01. Next base: position 57,792 of record CAVQOO010000008.1, on the reverse strand, counting down.
TGAGGCCGGCGGCAGGGTCGGCCCACCACCAGCCGAACAGCGCGTTCAAGGCCAAGCCGGCGAGAAGAATACCAGAGAGGTAGCTGCAGAGCTGCGTCTGCTGCGAGTCGGCGACCATGGCGGCACTCGCGAGGCCGCGGCCCACCCGGCGCTTGGCGCGAGCCAGCACCGGCATGATGGTGATGGAGAGCACGGCGAGGGCGATGCCCGGCCAGGATGGCGAGGGGGCTTCCTGCCTCCAGAGGCTCATCGCGGCTTCGAATCCGACGTAGGCAGCCAGCGCCCAAAAGGAGATGGCGATGATCTTCTGTGAGCGTGCGCTCGATCTGCTCGCGGCGGCGGTGCGAGTCGTTGTTGAGGCGCCAGAGCATCGTCAGGCCGGAGAGCGATTCAATGACAGCATCGACGCCAAATCCGATCAAGGCAATGCTGGAGGATATGGCGCCTGAGGAAATGGCGACGATAGCCTCGACGACGTTGTAGGACAGGGTGAAATACTCGAGCCGGAGGCCGCGGCGGACCAGCGAGAGCCGTTCAAGAGAGGCGCTATGGCTCATGCGCGCTCCAGAGGTTGCGTGAGGCAATGAGGGCCGCCGCTGTTTTTCATGATGTCGTGTCCTTCGAACGTGAGAACCTCAACGCCGGCGTCGATGAGTGCCTGGCGGGTTCTGACGTTTCCGCCGTAAGCGATGACCTTGCCGGGGGCAATGGCAACGACATTGGAGGCTTGGCGTCGCAGTTCGGGCAAGACGATTTCCGCGGCATGTTTCTCCGCGCCGGTGGAGGGCGCGGGACCGCCGACGGTCACTACGGAGTAGCCGTTCGCTCTGAGCCAGTCTACGAACTTGGCATCACCAGTGGAGGAATCCTGGAGGCCCGTACCGGCCTTGAACAGCTTGACGCGGCCGAGGTCTTTGATCGGGGCGAGCATCTTGTCGAGATCGCCCTTCTGCGCCTTGGGCTGGCTGGCGAGGCCGCGCAGCATCTTCGTCAGGGGGTCCCGGCCGGCGTATGCGTTCTCGAAAAACCAGGGCAAGGTGAGTACGGTCTTCTCGTCGACCAGGGTGCAGACGGTGTCGAGGTGGAGGAAGAGCCCGTTGATTGGCGTGCGCGGATCTGAAGGCGGCATGGCCACCGTGAGAATGTCCATGTTGAGGCGGAGGGCCAAACGCCGCGCTGCCGCCTCCTGGGAGCGATTGCCGATGCCCATCCACAACATATGGGGCCCGGCGACCATGATGTCGCCGCCCTCCATGACGACCTGCTCTTCATTGGAATCGAAGACGACCGGGTAGCGCTTGAGCGCAGGCGCCCAATCGTAGGCGAAACGGATGAGCGTCGATTCAGGAGTCCGCGCCTCGTTCGAGAAACGACAAATGGCGACTCCCTTGGGGGTCATGACGGCCGAGTCGCGAGTCCAGTAGAAGGAGCCTAAGGGATCGGCGAGCGGAGCGAAATTACCCTCCGGGTCGGTGCGGTAGATGAACTCATCGGCAGCCCCGAGGAGCGCGGCACCGGTCAGTTTCGAGGAGGCTGGGACCAATTGGGGCGCCCAGCCGCGAAGCCAGGAATTGAGGGCGCCCGCGGCACGGGCCGAGACGATTGCGTCGTCGAGCATCTGAGTGACTGTAAGAACCTCCGCGCCGCCGCCGCGCAGCAAGGTCGTCATTGCCGCATGCTCTTCCGCGGAGCGGGCAGAGCCTCCGCCGCCGAGGAAGCGAAGAGGGCCGTAGGAGAGGCCGAGGCCCTTACGGGTCTCCTCGCCAGGCGCGTGGACCAGCACACGCTTCAGCGGGGCCGCGTCGTGCCGGACAAAGCCTTGAGAGGCGGGCTGGGACCAGCCACGAACCGCAGTACAAGCGCCCAGAAACAGATCCCTTCGCCGCATCATGCCCCCAGTGTTGCACGGCACTGTTGCATCATGGAAGAATCCGGCCGCCCAAGGAGCCTCGACACTGAGGACGCGGCAATTGGCCTGATTCGGAAAGCGCACAGTGAAAGACAAGGAATGAACATCAATTTTACGCAGGCCATCCTGGACGTGATCATATTCTGGATTCTGACAACGCCGCATGAATTCGCTCACGCGTGGGTAGCGGATCGATTGGGCGACGACACGCCGCGGCTGGAAGGACGCGTCACGCTGAACCCGCTGGCCCATGTCGACTGGATCGGCACTGTCATTCTGCCTTTTGTCAGCCTGACTCTCGGAGGAGTATTTCTGGGTTGGGGGCGTGCAGTAAACACAAACCCGGCGCGGCTCAAAGGCGGCTACAACGGATTGGTGGCGGTGGCGCTGGCAGGACCGGGAAGCAACGTCGTGTTCGCCGCGGTGCTCGGCGTGCTGAGCGCATTCATCCCCTCGGCGGGGGATATTCTGTTCAGGGCAGCATACCTGAGCCTGTACCTGGCAGTGTTCAACATGATCCCCATTCCTCCGCTGGACGGGTCGAAATTCCTCCTGGCTGCGAGAATTCCAGATCACTGGTACATGGAGATCAGCAGGTTCGGCTTCATCGCGCTGCTTCTGCTGATGTCATACACGGGGCTGGGACGCTGGATGTCGAGTATCAGCTTCGCCGGAGCATTCGCATTGTTCAGTATAGGCAAGTGACTAGAAAGGATTGAAGGACGTGAAATTGAGCGGACGCTTTTTGCTTGTGCTTTGTTTGTCGCTGTCAGCGACGGCGCAGCGCAGAGGAGAGTTGACCGAAGACGACCGCAAGCGGGCGTTGAAGGTTAAGGAGAACTACACGAAGCACGAATTCCTGGTGCCGATGCGCGACGGGGTCAAGCTCTTCACGTCGATCTATTCGCCCAAAGGGGGAAAGGACAAGTATCCGATCCTTTTCAGCCGGACTCCATATACAGTCGCGCCGTATGGCATCGAGAATTATCGAAGCCGGCTTGGTCCGGGCATGACGGATCTCTTCTTCAACGAGAAGTTCATCTTCGTCTATCAGGACGTTCGCGGCCGGGGCAAGAGCGAAGGAGAGTTTGTCCACGTGCGCCCGTTCCTGCCTGAGAAGCGGACACCGAAGGAAATCGATGAAGCGTCGGACACCTACGACACAATCGAGTGGATGTTGAAGAACCTGGCCGGCCACAATGGCCGCGTGGGGATGTATGGCATCTCTTATCCGGGCTTTTATGCGGCAATGGGAGCGCTCAGTTTCCATCCCGCGCTGAAAGCGACGTCGCCCCAGGCACCGGTGATTGACTGGTTCATCGGTGACGACTTCAGGCACAACGGGGTCCTGTTCCTCACGCACGCTTTTAACTTCCTGGGATTCTTCGGGATCTCCAAGCCTGACGAGAACTGGAGCGCGGGAACGTTCTCGCAGCCAACACCGGACGGATACACATTTCACCTGCAAACAGGGGCGCTGGCCAACTACGACGAGAAGCACTTGAAGGGCAGGATCGCTTTCTGGAAGGAACTGCTGCAGAATGACACGTACTCAGCGTTCTGGAAGTCGCGCGACTCGCTGCCCTACTACAAGAACATCACCGCGGCGATGATGACGGTGGGTGGCTGGTTCGATGCCGAAGACGTCTACGGACCGCTGAAGCTGTACGCTTCGGCCGAAAAGCTCAGCCCGGGCGCGCAGAACATTCTTGTGGAGGGCCCATGGAGCCACGGCGGTTGGGCGCGCAGCTGAGGGTGCGGGGCTTGGAAACGCGCGATGGGGATCCAACACGTCGACTTACTTCCAGGAGAAGATCGAGTACCCGTTCTTCCTGCGCCACCTGAAAGACAAGGGCGAAGCGACGCTGCCGGAAGCGTACGTATTTGAGACGGGACGAAATGAGTGGCACGAAATGGCTCGCTGGCCGCCGGCCGAGGCCAAGCCGCAGAAACTCTTCTTCCGCGCTGACGGCAAGCTGGACTGGACAGCCCCAAGCGATGGCGGAGATGCCTTTGACGAGTACCTGAGCGACCCGAACAAGCCCGTCCCGTTCACGCCGTACATCACGAACCGGATGGACTACAACTACATGACCGACGATCAACGATTCGCCTCGGCGCGCCCGGATGTTCTGGTGTGGCAGACCGAGCCGCTCGAAAAAGACCTCCGGATCGCCGGTCCGATGAAGGCTTCGTTGTTCGTCTCAACGACGGGAACAGACGCCGACTTTGTGGTGAAGATCGTCGATGTTTATCCGGGAGACGCGCCGGACAACAATCCGAACCCGGAGAACATTCGCATGGGAGGCTACCAGATGTTGCTGCGCGGGGAACCGTTCCGAGGCAAGTTCCGAAAGAGCTTTGAGAAGCCGGAGGCGTTTGCGCCGGGGAAGGTTGAGAAAGTCGAGTTCGAGCTACCCGACATTTTCCACACGTTCCGGCGCGGCCACCGCGTCATGGTGCAAGTGCAGAGCACATGGTATCCACTGACGGACCGCAACCCGCAGAAGTTCATGCGGATCCAGGAAGCCACGGCGCCGGACTTCCAAAAGGCGACGCATCGTGTGCACCGAAGCGGCGCAGCGGCGTCCTCCCTCAGCGTATTGTCGTTGGAGTGAAGCGGCGTCTTCAGCGGCCCAGATGAGCGTTCATCGCTTCTGCAAATTGCAGGAGTGCGGGCCCGAGCGTGATGACGAAGATAGCCGGCATGATCAGAAAGAAGACCGGGAAGATGAGCTTGACGCTCAGCTTGCGTGCGGATTCCTGCGCCTTGTTCCTGCGCGATATTCGCAGGTAGCGCGAATGCGTCCGCAGGGCCGGCCCGAGGCTGGTGCCGAAACGGTCGGTATCGGTGAGAGTTGTAGCGAGTTTCTTCAATTCCGCAGAGCCAGTGCGCGCTCCCAGTGAGTAGAGCACTTCAGCACGGGAACGGCCAGCGCGCAACTCGTACTGAACCTGGGCGAATTCGGCGGCGAGGTCCGGGTAGAGGTGGCGCAGTTCGCGCCCCGTTTCAAAGAGGGCGGTATCGAGCGATTGTCCAGCTTCGACGCTGAGGACCATGAGATCGAGTGCATTCGGAACAGCGCGCTCCAGGCGGAGGTTGCGTTGTCGGATGCGGGCGTCGAGGATCCTCTCAGGGAGGAGATAACCGAACCCCGCGCCGCACGTGGCGAGGAGAATAGCGACGAGTGAACTCTCCTTATCCAGCAAACCGACCCAACCCAGGAAGAGGGCGAAGCAGACAGCCGCGGCAACCTTGATGCCGTGAAATACGTTCGGCGCCGCAGGCGCGCGATAGCCGGCCGCAGCGAGTCTTTGCCGCTCAGACTGGCCAAGAGAACGGCTCTTGCCGGAGATCTCGGAGATGAAGAACATGCTTTTCAACAAGCCGTGCTGCAGGCCGTGTTGAGACTCGATGGGGGAATCCTTCTCCAGCGGGGCCGAGCGCCAACGGAAAAGCAGAAGCGCCGCGCCGACCGTGGCGGCCACGAAGAGAAAGAAGCAGATTACTATCAGTCCTTCGGTCATGGTTGCCCTCAGATCCTCATCTGCGTGAGTTTGCGGATCAGAAAGTGTGCCGCCACGTTTGCGACGAACACCGCCAGCAGCATCAGCCTACCCTCTTCACGGCGGACCAGCGTCAAAACATAGTCCGGGTTGACGATATAGAGCATGATGGCGATCGCGATGGGGAGAACGGTAAGGATGGAGCCGGTGATGCGGCTATGGGCGGCGATTGACCGCACCTCGGACTCGAAGACCTGGTTGTCCCTCATGCTCTCGCCCAATCTGGCAAGCACATCGTTGAGCCGTCCACCGACGCGGTTCTGCATTTTCACGGCGGCGACGAACATGCTGACTTCAGGGAGAGGAATTCGGTTTGAAAGATCATCGAGAGCCAGATCCCATCCCACCCCAAGCTTCCACTGATCGCGAAGGCGACGCATCTCGCCAGCAATGGGCTCTGGCTGTTCCATCGCCAGCAGGTCGACGGCGGCTGAGAGCGGATAGCCCGCCTTGAGGGCTCGCGTCAGCGAATCGAGCGCCTCGGGGAACTGATCGCTGAACTGGCGAAACCGCCGTTGCCGCAGAGAGCGAATCAGAGCCAGGGGAATCGAGGCCGCGATCATGGCGGCGACGAACGAGACCCCGGAAGGAAGTAGCTCACTCCGCCAGAAGAGAGCATAGACGGCTGATCCACTCAAGAGCATGAACCATGTGACCCGTCCCACGCTCCATTCGAGGCCCGCTTCTTCCAGCCAGCGGCGCAGCGTTTCGACGTGACCAATCCCCTTGAGCAGATCAGACCAGATGGCGATCGTGGAAAGGTCCTCATCCTTGATCAGGTGCGCATCTCCGCTCGTTGTCGCGGAGGAATCTCCGGAAAGGTCTTGCTCGCCGCTCACTTTTGCGCCGGGCTGCAGGACCCACATGAACCCCGCGGCCGCCAAGGCGGCGGCGAAGGCCAGCAGGAACATGACGGCTAGTGCGATGACCGGTGTCACGATCTTTTGGAATCTCCAGCTACTGACTCTTCCCTGCGAACAAGGCGGCAGGGGTTAGGGTAGAAGGGCCGTTGGCTGCGCCGTCGGCCGGATTTCGCAGCACGACGCGGACACGCATGGAGGCGTCCGCCAAGCTTAACCGGTCGGCTTCGCGCGGAGCCACAAGCAGCGTCACCACGGGGCGAGCCTGCGAGTCGATGTTGCCGGCATGGACGTGCAGCACCTCGACGTTTTCCAGCATCCTGTGCAAGGTCGTTTCGCCAGTCTGCATGCGAGATAGTACCTGGATATCCACGCGGCTGCCTGACTTCATGAGAGCCACAACACCCATCGAATCGATGGGGTGAATGGTGACAGCCCGGAACCCGGTGGGAATCGCCAGCGACGCCCCGCCGGCGACGCCCCGATCCGCCAGAAACTTCGACGACAATGGCTGACTGGCCTGAACCGGCTCCAGCAGCGTTCTGCCGATTGCCTGATCCGGTGAAAACATCGCTCCGGCCGGCGCGCCTTTGGGGTCCACGCCAACCAGTTTGAGGTCTCCAGGTTGCAGCACAGTACCCCGGTCAAGGCTGGACGCCGCGGCGACTATCGAGGCGGATGCGTTTGCACTGACTCCGCCGCCGAGCCGAGGCAACAGCAATCCATAGAAAATGCCCGTCGCGACGATTGCCGCAACACAAGCCACGCCCAACAAGGGCATCAGATTTCGTTTCATGCGGTCCTGGTGTCCCCCATGAGGCGAGACTCCTCCAGCCCCAGTACACCATCGATAGTCCCAGAGTGGGATCAGGTGAACGCCTGAGAACACACTGAGAAGACGCTGAAGGGACGTGTCCGGCCGTTAGAATGGAATCTGTGGACAAACGCCGAATGTGCCCGCATTGCCGGGCATTCATCACCACCGACGACAAGGTGTGCCCCTACTGCGATACAAAGGTCGGGCCGCGAGCGATTGAGCTGAGGGGCGGGGGCGACTTCATCATGGGCCTGATACCTCCGGGCCGGTTCGCCTCGACCATTATCCTCACGCTGAACGTGGCGATCTTCCTGGTCCTCATGCTGGCGTCGAGCCGTGCAGGCAATGGCGGATTGATGCAGATCGATCAATGGACGATGGTACGCTATGGCGCCGCGGCTCCGATGCTGGTGTTCCGTGAGGGGGAGTGGTGGCGGCTGTTCACTGCCGGATTTCTGCATTGGGGGCTAATGCACATCCTGTTCAACTCCTGGGCCATGATGGACGTGGCCGGACATGCGGAAGAGATCTACGGAACGAAGAGGATGGTGGCAATCTACCTGGGATCGAGTTTCCTGGGCTTTCTGGCGAGCATGATCTGGTTGAGCCGCGTTCCGGTCGCGGTTTCAGCGGGCGCGTCGGCCGGGCTATTCGGCTTGCTGGGAGCGATGGTAGCGGTGGGGATCCTGCACAAGCAGTCGCAGCAGGCGGCGATGATCAAAGAGGTCTATCTGCGCTGGGCGATTTACGCGTTTTTGTGGAGCCTGTTGCCGTTCTTTCACGCCGACAACGCGGCCCACGCGGGTGGTTTCGTCGGCGGCTTTCTGATCGCCCTAGCCGCCGGGACACAGCGAACTTACCCACACCCGTCCGACAAGGTGTGGACCGCAATAGCCGGCCTGCTGACGATACTCGCCGGCTTCAGCTTTGTGAGGATGTTCCTCTGGCTACTTGCCGCTTCCAAGTGAGCGCACCGGTGTAGTTTTTTTCTGTTGCTCATCCTGCTGCTGCTGATCTTCAAGCATCGCTTCACGGCGAACATGCTCTCCGAGAAACATCACGTAGGCCAAGCGTTGCGTGGCGGTGATGTCCTCGAGTGGATTGCCCTCGACGAGGATGAAGGACGCCTCAAAGCCGGGTTTCAGGTAGCCTACCCTGTTGTCGATGCCCAGCAATTTTGCGGCGGCGGAGGTAGCTCCGGCCAGCACCTCCGAGACAGGCCTGCCGGAGAGGACCCGGAGTTGCATCTCGCGATGGACTGCGGGCCCGTGAGGCAATAGCGGAGTGCCTGATCGTGTGGCCACGACACCCGAAGCCGGCACACCGGCTGCGACGTCCACTGGCGGCACCTTCGCTTTCGCCCACGACTCGAGCTGCTGCCTGAGAGGTGCAGGCGTGAGCTGAAGGAAGAGGCTGGACTTGTAGTAGTCGTATCGCCCGCCTTTCAACTCCCCGACCACGAGGGGCGGCATCTCGACAGAAGCTGCCGAAGCCACAAGAATGGGCTCCGCGCCTTGGATCTCGCCCGATCTGACTCGAGCCTGCAGCGCCGCCCCCACTCCGGTCGGGTCCGGCCTTGACCCGACCGCGATCACTCCGCTGTACAGGTAAGCCGCCAGGGAGCGCTCCATGCGCCGGGCGAGCTGCTGACCATCCACATTGGGGCGGGGGGCGCCGTCGAGCATCAACTCGACAGAGGCATCGATCAGGCCGGGTAAAGCGGTCTTGCCGTATGCCTCGATGGGCTCGGCACTGACCGACCGCGGGTCGGGCACAGCCCCGGTGAACACCTGGGCTATCCTGCCGTCGCGGATCAACAGCCCGCCATTGTCGATCACCGTGCCGTCGCCGACGAACAACCTCGCTCCGCGGACAAGCCAGGTCTGATTCCTGCGCATGCCTCGCGCTATAATCTCCGATTTCTTGAGATTCGTGCCTGAAAACGACTGCCATGCGCCGATCAGGAGAAATGGCGCCAAGACAGCCAGAACCCAGAGTTTGGCCGATGGCTTCAACTTCTCTTCCTTCTCCCAGCGGAACAACTTCATGGAGAGGAACACGCCAACCGCGATGGTCACCAGCATGGCGAGAACGGGCACGACGTTCTGCCAGAGACTCTCGCCCCGAACCAGAATGCCGGTCATTCCGAGGTAGAGGTGCGTGGCGGGAAGGAATTGAGCGATCGTCTGGAGCCAGTCGGGCATGATGCTGAGCGGAATGGTGGCCCCGGAGAGCATCAGCATCGGCAAGTAGAGAAGCTGAATGACAATCTGGCTTTCCTGCATTGAGTTGACGACGGAGGCGATGATCAATCCGACGCTGCGGAATGCCATCACACCCAAGCTCACCATCACAATCAGCGAGAGGGTGCTGGAGGGAAACTCCATTCCGTAACGGATTCTGGCGACGAGGAGAAAGAAGAGGACAGTCGGCAGGAAGACCAGCCAGCCGGTGATGATGGAAGCGGCGAGAATCGGCGCAGGCGTGATAGGAGCGACCTTAAACCTCCGCAGGATGCCGCTTTCGCGCTCCATCGTTGCACGCAATCCGCCGCCGAAGAAGCCGGTGCCGAGAACTCCGAGCATGAGCACCATGGTCACCACCTGGCTCAGGCTGCCGGCCGAAGTGCGGGCGCCGAAACCCTCTCCGAATGCGAAGAAGAAAATGAGCGGCATCAGGTAATTGAAGAACAGGACGAGGCGGTCCCTGAGCGTCAGACGAAGAGTGGTCAGGATGTAGGTGATGTACGGCTTGAGCATGGTCAATCGCGCAGTGTCTTTCCGGTCAGTTGCAGGAAGACGTCTTCAAGAGTCGGCCGATGGATATGGAGGTCAGCCAGTTCGCACCCCGCGGCTTCAAGCCATTTGACCATCTCGGAAACCGTTCTGGCGGGCCGGTCCGAGGCGACGGTGAGTTTCAAGCGGTCTTCGCTGAACGCGGCCGCCCCGGCGCCGATCCAACTGCCGGGCATAGGTGTGCCGGGCATTGGGGTCAGGGTCGACACTTCGACTCGGGCGTGGCCGAGAATTCGCTCCTGCAACTCGCGGGGGGTCCCCATCGCAATGATCTTTCCCTCGTCGATAATGGCCACCCGGTCACACAATCGTTCAGCTTCCTCGATGTAGTGCGTCGTGAGCAGGATGGTGGTGCGCCGCTGTTTCATCTCCTCAATGAGTCCATGGATCTCATGCCGAACTTGTGGGTCGAGGCCGGTGGTGGGCTCGTCCAGGAAGAGCAACTGCGGATCGTTGACCAAGGCAAGGGCCAGAGCTAATCGCTGCTTCTGTCCGCCGGACAAAGTCGAATAGAATGCGTTTCGTTTGTCCCAGAGCTGCAGCCGTTTCATGAGGTCGTCGAGGTCGGCATTGCGGGAGTAGAACGAGGCGAACAGGGCGAGGGCTTCTGAGACTTTGATTTTCTCAGGCAGGTTCGTGGCCTGCAGGCTCACGCCTACGCGGTCCTTGACCGCCATCGAATCGGAAGCCGGGTCGAATCCCAGCACTTTGACCTCGCCGGCGGAGCGCGGGCGAAGCCCTTCCAGGATCTCCACGGTCGTCGTCTTGCCGGCGCCGTTGGGTCCGAGGAGGCCAAACACTTCACCCTGGGCAACTTCGAAGTCAATGCCGCGAACAGCCTCGAAGTCGTCGTATCGCTTTCTCAGCCCATGGACCGCGATCGCGGCAACACTCATCCCTGAGCCGCCAGCACTTTCATGACAGCGCGCATAAAAGCCGGCAGGTCATCCGGCTTGCGTGAGCTGACGAGATTGCCGTCCACCACAACTTCGCTATCCTCCCAAAGGCCTCCGGCATTCACCACGTCGTCCTTGACGGCGAAGAAGCTGGTGACGTGTTTGCCGCGCAGCACGTCGGCGGAACAACAGCACCACAAGCCGTGGCAGATCGCGGCCACCAGTTTGCCGTCGCGGTTGATGGCCGCCATGAACTCGTTGGCCTTCTTGTGCCGGCGGATGAAGTCCGGCGCAAAGCCGCCAGGCCCAATCACCCCGTCATAGTTTTTCGGGTCGACCTCGTCGTAGGACTTGTGCGTCACGCACGGGTAGCCCAACTTGCTCGGATAGGATTTCCCTGCCTCAGCTCCAACGAGATGGACCTCGACGCCCTCTTCCACCAGCCGGTAGTAGGGAACCCAGACTTCCATCTCCTGGTACATCTGATCGACAAAAATGGCGACACGCTTTCCTTGGAGACTCATGGCTCGATTATGGCGCGATGACACGGCCGTAGGCCAGGGGGTGCGCAGGCGGCGCAATCCCTCACGCAGGGTACGCCAACGAACTCGGCATGGCCGCAGCACGGCATGTGGCCGTAGCACAAGATCGCAACATCGCCCTGGGATATACTCAGTGTTTCCACTACCCCTGACCAGGCACTGGTCCTGTTCGAGACTCCGATGGGCTTGAGCAAGGTGAAAGGATGGTGATTGGGGGTGGTTTCAATTCGATGTCGGGCGGTGGGAGAACCGTTCGCTCATTATGGGAAACAGAATCGCACTTATCACAGGAATAACCGGCCAGGATGGATCATATCTCGCGGAGCTTTTGCTTTCGAAAGGTTATCAGGTCCACGGAATAGTCCGGCGAGTAGCTTTAGAAGACCCTGAACACCGGCTGAGCCGGATTCTCCATCTTCGCGAGCGTGTGATCTTGCATGCGGCGTCACTGGAAAGCTATGCCAGCATCCGCCAGGTTGTAGAAGCCACAAGGCCGGATGAGTGTTACCACCTAGCCGCGCAGAGCTTTGTGGCGTACTCATTTGACGACGAGTTCTCCACTCTGAACAGCAATATCAACGGCACTCATTACGTACTTTCCGCGCTCCGGAGTTGCGTCCCCGGCTGCCGGTTTTATTTCGCGGGTTCAAGCGAGATGTTCGGCCGAGCGGAGGAGACCCCGCAGTCTGAATCCACCCGGTTTCATCCGCGGTCGAGCTATGGAATCAGCAAGGTTGCGGGATTCGACCTGACTCGCAACTATCGCGAGGCCTACGGGATGCACGCCAGCAGCGGAATTCAGTTCAACCACGAATCGCCTCGGCGAGGGTACGAATTTGTCACGCGGAAGATCACGTCAGGAGTGGCGCGAATCGTCGCGGGGAAGACCCCCCGGCTGCAACTTGGGAACCTGGCTGCCCTGCGCGATTGGGGCCATGCCCGCGAGTACGTCCACGCAATGTGGTTGATGCTCCAGCAGGACAGTCCTGACGACTACGTTGTCGCAACCGGCTCAAGTCACTCGGTGGCGGAGTTTGTGGAGTTGGCGTTTGGACTCGCGGGACTCTCGTATCGCGATTTTGTGGAGATCGATCCGAATCTCTTTCGTCCCGCCGAGGTGAGCGAGTTGCGCGGAGACGCCTCAAAGGCCCAAAGAGCGTTGGGCTGGAGGCATGAATTCACCTTCCGCGAACTTGTACATGAGATGCTCGCGGCCGATTTCAGGGCCGAAGGATTGGATCCATCGTCACTACAACCCGTCACGGCCGCCCACCACCAGATTGCCGGGGAATGAGATCAAGCGCCGGCGGACGCAGGTCAATCTGTCGAACAAGTTCAGCACACCAAAAAGAGCCGCCAGAGCCTTGATGGCTTCGGCGGCTCCCAAAAGGTTTTTTCGTGCGAAACTTCAGCTTCTTCGGAACCGGTTCCGAAGCAGCCCAAGCGCGCAGAGACCGAAGCCCATGATAGCGATCGTTCCAGGTTCGGGAACTTCCTGCAGCGAGATGGCATCGAGGCCGGCGTAGTTGTCGTTGCTCGCCAGGTTCCGGAAGGTGACGGTATCGTTTCCCGTCCCCACGAACGTGGCAGAATAGGTCTGCCAGACGTTGTTCTGGTGGGAGCCATCCCAGACGCCCACGAGATTGTTCGTGAAAAGCGTTGGCGCTCCGCCGTTAACGATCAACTCCACTTGCGAAGCGTTTTGGTACAGATTCACTACTGTGGTGCAGTTCGAGTCGGTGCAATAGAATCCGCTTTGAACTACAGCATCAATATAATGTCCGAGGTTGGCCAATGCGAACGACAGAGTATACTGACGCGCCGACCTGTGTCGCGACCGTCTGAGAGATGCTTTGCACGCCCTGATTGGCATCACCGGTCAAGTCAACATGCCGAGTCCCATCATAAGAGGTGAACCTATCAGGGCCAGCGAAACCCCTCTTCATAGGCACCTTGCATTACAAGCATGCCCGGTTGCGGGTTTACCGCAGCGCCTGCGCCTGTGGTGATAGTCCAATTGGGAATACCAGGAAGTCGCCAAGTTGGTGATCGGATACATCGCGTTGTTGTTGAGGTAGCTCGCATCCTCAAAGCTCGGGTTCAAAATCATGTTAGCCGGAAATACCGGCAAGGCAGCTAACGCCAGAAGCGTGACCGCAAGTAGGATATGTTGTCTCATTCTCTCTCCTCCTCCCTCCAAGAGGGTTGACTGAAGTATAACCGGGTACCAAGTACTGGTCAACCTACTTCCCATTACTTTCTGCTGATTTTGTTGCCTTAGTACCGGAACCTTAGGCTAGTACCCCTGCAGCAGAGCTTGCTGACACATCCCCCCGAGCCGTGGTAACTTGGAGATTCATGCGCTGCTCGGACGTCCACCGCCACCATCGTCATTGCCGGTATGGCGGGACGTCTGCAACCTGAGCTGCCATCAGCTTTCGCTTCCAGCAGGCCCGCCGATCCAAAAGGATCAGGCGGGTTTTTTAGTTTTGGACCACGGGCTGGCTTGAGAGGAAAGAATAATGACCTTAGATTTCAATAAGTTGGGTGGGTTGGTGCCGGCCGTAATCCAGGATGCCGCTTCCGGCCGAGTGTTGATGCTGGGATTCATGAATGAGGAGGCCTGGAAACGTACGGTCGAGTCAGGATTTGCAACTTTTTACAGCCGCACCCGAAACAAGCTCTGGCTGAAAGGGGAAAGTTCCGGGCACAAACTAGTGGTTAAGTCGATTCAGACAGACTGCGACCAGGACTCTGTCCTTATTCAGGTGGAAGCAATTGGTCCGGGCGTCTGCCACGAGGGCTATTCATCTTGCTTCTTCCGTACGCTTTCCGATGGCGGCTGGCGCGTTACGGAAGAGCGTACTTACGATCCCCAGAAGGTCTATTCCAAGTGAGGGGCCAGGACACCAGGTTATGAACAAACTAAGGCTGGGCATCCCCAAGGGGTCGTTGGAGAACGCAACCGTCGACCTTTTTCGAAAGGCGGGGTTCAACATCCAGACGAGTTCGCGCTCCTACTTCCCGGCGGTGGACGACCCGGAGATCGAATGCATGCTCATCCGGGCGCAAGAGATGGCCCGCTATGTGGAAGATGGGATTCTCGACTCGGGACTCACGGGGCGCGACTGGGTATTGGAGAATGACGCGGACGTCGTCACGGTCGCCGATTTGATTTACGCCAAGCAGAGCTTCGGAAAAGTCCGATGGGTACTCGCTGTTCCGGAAGGAAGCCCGTTCCAGCGAGCCGAAGACCTGCAGGGCAAGATCATCGCGACGGAGTTGGTTGGTGCTACCCGCCGCTACTTCGAATCCAAGGGTGTTACAGCCAAAGTCGAGTTCAGTTGGGGGGCGACGGAAGTGAAGCCGCCGGTTCTTGCCGACGCGATCGTCGAGGTCACCGAGACCGGCAGCTCCCTGCGCGCCAACAACCTCCGAATCATCGAGACGGTGATGGAGTCCAACACTCAGCTCATCGCAAACAAAGACAGTTGGGCTGACGAGTGGAAGCGCAAGAAGCTGGAGGACATCCGAATGCTGCTGGAAGGCGCAATCAATGCATTGGGCAAGGTAGGGCTGATGCTGAATGTCCGGACTGCTGACCTTAAGGCCGTTCTGGGTGTGCTTCCCGCATTGAAGAACCCCACTGTGAGCCCGCTGTCGGACGGCGAGTGGCTGGCGGTCAACACCATCCTCGACGAGACCACTGTGCGCGTCATCATCCCCCGGCTGAAGGAAGCGGGCGCTCAGGGGATTGTCGAGTATCCGCTGAACAAAATAGTGATGTAGGCCATAGCAATGTTGAGGATTCTCGAGAGCAGTGAAACCGGCAGTCTGATGAAGCGGCGAGCGGCCCGGCTCGGGGAAGCCGAGTCAGCGGTCCGCCCGATACTGGACGCGGTACGCAAGCGGGGCGACAAGGCGCTGGTGGAGTATGCTCGCAAATTCGACGCGTTCGAAGGCAAGTCAGTGGCAGTGTCATCCACGGAGCTGGAAGCCGCCTCGAAGCGACTTTCAGGAGCGTTCCGCCGTGCGCTTGCCGCCTCGGCGAAGAATGTCCGCGCGTACGCCAGGCTGCAACTGCCGAAGTCGAAGAGGATCGAGCCGGCGAGGGGATTGCAGCTCAGCCAACTCGTTCGGCCGCTTGATGCGATTGGCGCTTATATTCCCGCGGGACGCTATCCGCTGCCCTCAACGGTCATCATGACCGTGGTGCCGGCGCGAGTCGCCGGAGTTGGAAGGATCATGGTCTGCTCCCCGAGGCCTGTCGACGAGATCTGGGGCGCAGCCCACCTATTGGGCGCGACAGACGTCTTCCGGATGGGCGGCGCGCACGCGATCGCGGCTTTTGCATACGGTACCAGGACCGTGCCGAGAGCGGACCGGATTGTCGGTCCCGGCAATATCTATGTTGCGGCGGCCAAGAAACTGCTCGCCGGCGAGGTAGGCATAGACTTTGTGGCCGGCCCTACGGAGATCTTCATCATCGCCGAGGACGGCGACCCTCGCTGGATTGCCGCGGACATGCTGGCCCAAGCGGAGCACGACACCGATGCCAGCGCAGTCCTGCTGACGACTTCGCCGAAACTGGCGCTTGCCGTGGCGGAGCAAGTCGAAGTTCAATTGGCCGATTTGCCGACGGCGCAGACCGCCCGTGCCGCCATCGACCACAATTCGGCGGTGATCCTGGTTCGCGACGCGGCAGAAGCAGTCGAGATTGCCAATCGATTTGCCCCCGAGCACCTGTCAATCCATGACCCGAAGTTGATTTCCGGCATTCGGCACGCCGGCAGCATCTTTGTCGGGGCCAACAGTCCGGAAGCCGCCGGCGACTACGCCTCCGGCCCGAACCATGTGCTGCCGACATCGGGCGCGGCGCGGCTGCGCGGCGGCCTTTCCGCGGCGGACTTTGTGAAGGTGATCAGCGTGCAGAGACTCTCAAAGCGGGCCCTTAAACGGCTCGAAGAGCCAATCACGACCCTTGCCCGGGCTGAAGGCCTGGAGGCCCACGCGCGCAGCGTCGAGGTGCGTACCCGTGGCTGAGAACCTCACCCCACGCAACGCCGTCCTGCGCATGGCGCCCTATCACCCGCCGACTGGCGGAAGAGCAGGCAAGACGCGGCTGGACTTTAACGAGAACACGGTTGGCTGCTCGCCCCGCGTCATTGCGCGGCTTCGTGAGAAGCTAGCCGAAGAGACGTTGACCGTCTATCCCGAGTACGAAGCCGCACGCAAGGCGGTCTCGGCTTATTTCTCGATCAGCGACGATCAGTTTCTGCTGACCAACGGCACGGATGAGGCCATTCAGGTCCTGGTCAACACTTTTGTCGACGACAACGACCAGGTGATCGTCCTGGCACCGAGTTACGCGATGTACAGGTTCTACGCCGAGGTCGCCGGCGCCGACGTCCGTTCGCTTGCATACCGCGGCGATACGCTTGAGTTCCCGATCGATGAACTGCTGGCAGCAATCACCCCGCGCACCAGGGCCATCCTGATATCTAATCCCAACAACCCGACGGGCTCCTGGATCGGCCTCGAAGCAATCGAGCGTATCCTCGCGGCAGCGCCTCAGGCCGCGGTGCTGATTGACGAAGCCTATTACGAGTTTTGTGGAATCACGGCCCTGCCGATGATCTCCGAATACCCGAACCTGTTTGTCAGCCGCACCCTTTCGAAGGCGTTCGGCATGGCCGCGCTGCGGCTTGGCGTCCTGGTCTCGCAAGCCGGCAACGCGAAGTATTGCCGCAAGGCGCAGTCGCCTTACTCTGTCAACCTTCTGGCTGCCATCGCGCTGCCGGCGGCACTCGCCGACGTCGAATACGTTCGCGGCTATACGGCAGCGGCACTGGAATCCCGGGCGATGCTCGAGACGGGTTTTGCCAGCCGCGGCATTCGCTACTGGCCCAGCATGGCCAATTTCATCCTGTTCGACGCAGGCGCCAGGGCGATCCCCCTTCGCGATGAGCTGCGCGCCCGGGGCATCCTTGTCCGCGACCGCAGTTACGAACTCGCGGGCACTGTCCGCATCACCGCGGGAACACCCGCGCAGACACGGGCCTTTTTCGCGGCCTTCGACGAGATCTGGCCGACCTTATGAAACCGCTCATCGTCTTCGACATGGATGGCGTTCTGGCCGAGGTGACTGAGAGCTACCGCACGGCGATCATCGAGACCGTCCGGCACTTCACGGGCTCTGAGATTCGGGCCGAGACCGTCCAGGACTACAAGAACCGCGGGGGCTGGAACAACGACTTCATGCTCAGCCAGCAGCTTTGCCGCGATGCCGGCCGTGATCTCCCCTACGAGACGGTGAAGGAGCATTTCTGTCGCATTTTCTTCGGCGAGAACAATGATGGGTTAATCTCTCGGGAGAAATGGGTGCCGCGAGACGGCTTCTTTACGCGCCTCAGTACTCGCTGCGACTTCGCAATCTTCACCGGCCGCGACCGGAACGAAGTCGCGATCACGCTCAGCAAGTTCGCACCGGATGTTTGCTTCGCCCCGATCGTGACTTCCGACGATACCACCGAGCCAAAGCCTTCACCCCAAGGCCTGGAGATGATTCGAGCGCAGCGCCCGGGCGCCGCTCTGCACTACGTCGGCGACACCGTAGACGATGCTCGCTCGGCCCGGGCTGCGGGCGTGCCCTTCTACGGGATCGCCTCGCCCGATGGAGGCTGGCACCACGAGCTGAGCCGGATTCTAAAGGCCGAGGGCGCAGTCGCGGTACTGGACGAAGTGAATCAACTGGAGGATCTGCTGTGAAGAGAACGGCATTCATCGAACGCAAAACCCGCGAAACACAGATCCGCGCCAAGCTCACCATTGAGGGCAAAGGCCGCTACACCATCATCACCGGTGTTCATTTCCTCGACCACATGCTTGAGCTGTTCGCCAAGCACGGCGGCTTCGATCTGGAAATAAATGCCTCGGGCGACCTCGATGTTGACCAGCATCACACTGTCGAAGACGTCGGGATCGTGCTCGGAGAACTCTTCCACGCGGCCCTGGGCGACCGCAAGGGCATCAATCGAGCCGGATACTACGTGTTGCCCATGGACGAAACGCTGGCGGTGGTGGCAGTGGACCTTGGCGGACGCCCCTACCTCGTGTATGAGGACAAGGTGAAGACCCGTCTGGTCGGCGACCTGCAGAGCGAACTGCTCGAGGATTTCTTCCACGGGTTCTCCACCAAGGCGCTGGCTAACCTGCATGCCAAGGTGCTCTACGGGCGCTCGAATCACCACAAGGTGGAGGCGATCTTCAAGTGTTTCGCCCGCGCGATGAAGTTCGCCTGCTCAACGGATGCGCGGCTGAAAGACCAACTGCCGAGCACCAAGGGTTTGTTGTGATGATCACGATCATCGACTATGGCGCCGGCAACCTGCGTAGCGTGGAGAACACGCTTGGCGCGCTCGGCGCGAGTTACGAAATCACGCGCGACCCAGCCAAGGTGCTCGCCGCGAAGAAGCTCATTCTGCCCGGCGTGGGACACTTCGGCCAGATGCTTCGGGCGCTGGACCAGTTGAAGCTGAGAACGCCCATCATCGAGGTAGCGCGGCGTGGCACGCCCTTCCTCGGCATCTGCCTTGGACTTCAGGCAATGTTCGAATCCAGCGAAGAGGCGCCGGAAGAGACCGGCTTCAATCTCTTCCCTGGACGTGTTGTCCGCTTCGCTCCGGAAGTGCGCGTCCCCCAGATGGGTTGGAACCAAATCCTCCCCCGCCCGGATTCCCGCCTGCTTGCTGGCCTGGGCCCCAACCCCTATGTCTATTTCGCCAACAGCTACTATGTCCCGCCGGTGGACGCCACAGCGGCCACGTGCCACTACACGCTGAATTTCACCGCGGCCCTGGAGAGCGGCAACGTCTTCGGCGTTCAGTTTCACCCGGAGAAGTCGGGGCCTGTCGGCATGAAGATTGTCGGAAACTTCGTGGAGATCTGATGCTGGCCAAGAGAATCATCCCCTGCCTCGACGTCACGGGCGGCCGCGTTGTTAAGGGAGTCAATTTCGTTGGGCTCCGCGACGCAGGAGACCCGGTGGAACTCGCTGATCGCTATAACCTCCAGGGCGCCGACGAACTCGTTTTCCTGGACATCACGGCATCGAGCGACGGGCGCGACACCATGGTGGACGTCGTCGACCGTACGGCGCGCAAGGTCTTCATCCCCCTCACTGTCGGCGGCGGCATCCGTTCGGTTGACGACGCGCGGCGCATTCTCCATGCGGGCGCCGACAAGGTGAGTGTCAACACCTCGGCCGTACACCGGCCCGAGCTGATTACTGAGCTCAGTAACGAGTTTGGCGCACAGGCAGTGGTGCTTGCCATCGACGCCAGACGCAATTCACGCGGCTCATGGAATGTATTCACCAAAGGCGGCCGAGTGGATGAAGGCAAGGACGCCGTGGAGTGGGCCGCACTCGGCGAGTCATTGGGAGCCGGTGAGATTCTGCTGACGTCGATGAACACCGACGGGGTCCAGGACGGCTTCGATTGCGAGCTGACCAGAGCTGTCAGCCGCGCCACCCGCATCCCCGTCATCGCCTCCGGCGGAGCCGGAACGCCGGAACATTTCGTTCGCGTGCTCACCGAAGGCGAAGCCGACGCGGCTCTCGCGGCTTCAGTCTTTCACTATGGAACGTATACGGTGGACGACCTGAAGGCGGTGCTCGACCGCGCAGGCATCCCGGTGAGGAGAGTCCAGCCGGCATGATCATTCCCTGCATCGACATCATGGACGGCAAGGTGGTCCAACTCGTCCAGGGACGCGAGAAGGCGCTCGACGGCCCGCCGCCGCTGGAGATGCTGGAGCGCTTTTCGGGCTTTCCCGAGATCCAGGTGATCGACCTCGATGCCGCGATCGGCAGAGGCCAGAATGACTTCATCGTCGAACTTCTCGCCGGCAGGGCACGATGCCGGGTTGGTGGGGGAGTGCGCACCGCGGAGCGCGCGCTGGCGCTGAAACAGCTTGGCGCACACCGCGTGATTGTCGGCACCAGCGCATTCACCTCAGCGGGCATCAACCGTTCACTGCTTGAGAAGATTGCCGCGGCCGTTGGCCGCGAGATGATCACGGTGGCGCTGGATTCGAAGGGCGGGCGAATCGTCGTCAAAGGCTGGCGCGAGTCGCTCGACTTGCGCGCCGAGGACGTGATCGGCGAGTTGGAGCCTTACTGCGGCGGCTTCCTCTGCACGTACGTCGACAAGGAAGGCATGCTGCAAGGCACGGACCTCAACTGGTTCGCGCGACTGCGCGCCGCGACGACACACGAAATCACCGCCGCCGGCGGAATCACCACACTTGAAGACATCAGGGCACTCACCGCCATGCGGGTCAACGCTGCCCTGGGCATGGCGATCTACACTGGCCGATTGGATCTCGCCGAACTGGTCAGGCTGAACGACGGCGCAGCATCATGAGGCCGGCCAGTCCGGCGCCCATCAGCGCGTAACTTGCCGGCTCGGGTATCGGAGTTGGCCCGTCCACCGACGTCTCCGTCGACTGATTGGTCAAAGTGATCTGGCCCAACCCGTCGATGTCGACGACAAAAAGCGCATCCAGCGAAAGCAGCGGGAGGAAGGATTCGTCCAACAGCCATACGGCGAAGGATGAACCATCCGGCCCGCCAGTTGGCCCGTTCACAAGATCTCCGTCGAGGATCAGGTTGAATGCGATCGAACTGCCGAGCGTGAGCGCCTGCGAGTAATAAGCCCCCGGTGAGGGTTGGTTGTCGAGTACGACGTTCGAGGGGAGCGTGCCGGCGACATTGCCAAAGAGGACGGAAGAGGCGCCAAGGGTAGCGTCGCCGTTGAACCCGGAGATGGTGAGCGAACCTGCGTCTGCAGAGACGCTGGCCGCGCCGAAGTTAAAATCCAGGTAAGCTGCGGAGCCCAGCAGTGATGAGGTGTTGATGCTCACTGTAAAGAGCTGTGGCGCTGCCTGCGCGCTCGCCGCGGCCAGCAGGAAGGTAACCGCAATAAAGGACGTCAATCGGTTCATGGTTTTCTCGAATCTCCCTGATTTAGAAGGCGCCAGCCGTTGCTTTGGGCGTCCATGTAATGGTTTGGGTTCCTGACCTGGTAAAACGGAAAGTCTGGGTAATCGACGCACCGGGAGCGAGAGCCCCGAGAGTCATCGACAGATATGGCTGCCCGCCGGTTGTGGTGCCGCTGGCGTTTGCCAGCGTCACTCCGGCCGGCAATGCAGTGACGATCACTGCGACCGGCCCGGCGATGGGTTGCGCGCCAGTGTTCTTTACTGTCACTGACTGCGTAAACGCATTCAATGTCCTGTTGAACAGCAATCCGCCGCGGGTGATCAGCGTTTGAGCAGTCACGTCCACCGCCTCCGGCAGTGAGAAGTAAGCTACCGCCGGGTCGTGGTCCGACAGGCGCTTGGGTGTCGTGGAGTCGCCCCTGTTGGATTCGGCGAAGTCTGAATTTACTCGCCCGTGCGCATAGCCGGTCAACTTCGCGCTCGCCGGCACATTTAGAATGATGTGATCCAGCGACTGTGTGTTGCCGACGAAGTTGTAGCTGTACTGTTCGTTGCTTGGCCGGGTGCCGATCGGATTGACAAGGTTCGGATTCACAAGATCGGCGATCGAAAGCAACACGGGGTCGGATGTCGGAGTACCCTGGACACCGCCCATCACATCAACGTATCCGTCGCTGAACGGAAACGCGTTGAAGTCTCCCGCGACCACGATCCGCTCGCTCGCATTTGCTGCCTGGCGGGCCTGGATCAGATCCGCCAGGAAAACAGTCTGCTGCCGGCGCTTTTCTCTGGAACGCACTCCGGTCGCATCATTGGAGCTGACGTCGCTCAAAGAACGCTGGTGCACCGCGATCACGGTCAGGCCGAGTCCACTCATCGCACCGCTCTTCAGAATGGTGCCGGTCAGCACCAGCGGCGGCCGGTCGTTCAACAATTCGGGCTCGTAACCCGAGAACAGCGTGGTCGCGCCAGTTTGCACAACCGAATTCACTGTCACACGGTTGCTCTTCACGAGGAACCCAACATCGATGCCGCCGATGTCATTGCCCTCAACCAGGAAGGCCGTATAGGCGGGCGACGAAGGCGCCGAATCTACGTTGACCTGATTGGCGATGTCCTGCAGAACCGACAGTTTCTCCACCTCGACGCAGGCGATGATGTCGGGTGATTGCATCACATCGCGGATGACTTTGGAGGCCTTGGTCAGCCGTCCCTGATACGCTACTGCAGTCAGCACCGCGTCGCTCGTGCCGGCATCGTCGGATGTGTCGAAAAAGCGCTCGAAGTTGAGAGTGGCGACAGTGCCTTCCGATGTGCCTGGCGGGGCCACCGGGGTGACCAGTTTCCCACCGCTCACTACGGGCACGGGCGCAGGATCGGGATAGATCTTCCATTCGCCGAAGTCGTAATGAAGCACGCCCGTGATGCCGGTGACCGTCGCGGTGTTGTCCGGATTGAGTAGAGTAGCGCCTGTTTGTGCGGCGCTTTCGATGCTGAATACTTCCGGATTGCCGTCGAACTTCGGAATTGTAGGATTGGCCGCCGCTAGTGGATCGGTGATGAGCATTCCTGGTTCGCGCACAGTCTGCGCTCCCGTCAACACTCCGTAGAACCTGCCATTGCTCACTGCAGTATTCGAGGCTTCGGTGACATTTGCGGCCGTTGGGCCGGTCACCAGAATGGGAGCCAGCATCAGCCGCATTCCCTCATACCTCTCGTACTGGTCCGTTGTGCCGTTGGGGTCCGTCATCGCCCCCGAGAACACCACAGGCGCCGGCAACGGATTGCCCGTTGAGATTGCGGTAACAGTTGGTCCGGTCAGTTCGGTCACCGTGCGGGGCGAACCGGTCCGGCCGAATTCAGCGAGCGTGCCAGTTACGCAAATCAGGTTGCCCAAGGCGGCCGCGGACGGCGGCGCACTGGAGGTGAAGACGTACAGCCCCTCGCTGGTGGCCGGGTCTGCGTCGACATCCTGAGGCGGCGACTGAATAAGGAACGCGTTGCTGAGACGGGCGGTCACAATGCCTTGGGTCGCGACAGTCGAACCGATCGGCAACGGCGTTGTCGCGCCAGTGCCCTGAATCTGAGAGATGGTGTGGGTCTGCGTGCATCCAGGCGGGGGAGCCGAGCAGTCGTTGACCGGGCTTGCCGTATTGCGAGGGTTCGGCGTGCCATTGCTGAAATCGGCCGAGTTATTGCTCGTGTCGACGCACCCACCGCTTGCGCGCAAGGCTGCTGTCGTATTCGAGAGGTTCGACGAAGTCGGCGACGTCTCAGAGCAGCTTGTGGCGGGCCCATATCCAACTTTGTCCACGACATTGTCCGTGGGGCAGACGGTGCCGGAAGCCACCAAGGCAGTCGTGCTCAGCAGCGCCACCTTTCCCGCGCTCCCGCTCATTGCGATTGTTCCAGTGGCATCAGGCGTCGGGAGATTCACGGTCCCCCCGGCCCCTTGCGCCTCTTGGACGAGGTAGTATTGCCCCGGCTGCAGCACAACGTTGGTCAGATCGGTCTTTTGCCAACTCGAACCGGCACTGGAGGCATACTGGACAGACCAACCGCTCAAATTGACGGGCGACGAGCTCCGGTTGAACAACTCGATGAAATCGTTCTTCAGCGTAGCTCCGTTGTTGCCTCCGCCTCCATACACCTGGCTAATCACAATGCTTTGCGCGGAAACGAGGGCACCAAAAACCAGACCAATCAAGGCTGCGCGAAGACCGTGGCTTGACAAGGCAATCCTCCCTGAAACTCTTATAGACAACTGCCACGATAGCAATTCTGTGGCCCAGTCAGTTGAGGATGGCTGAAGGGTGATCGATCCAGAAGTCGGGAGCGTGCTCGCGCATGTGGTCAAGATTGCCGTAGCCCCAGGTGACAGCGCAGGTCTTCACGCCGCCGCGGCGGCCGGCTTCCATGTCCGGAGAAGCGTCGCCGATCAGGAGCACTTCGGCGGGATCGATGCCAAAGTGGTCGAGAGACCGCTGGATTACGTCGGGGTTTGGCTTGGAGGGGAAGCCATCGGTTCCCTGCACGTGGTCGAAGTATGAAACCAGCTCAAACAGAGTCAGGACGTTGCGGGCGGTCTCGCTCGACTTGGTCGTGGCGGTGGACTTGAGCCCCGACAATGCGCTGAGCATTTCGGGGACGCCGGGGTAGACTCGCGTTGAGCTGTGCTTACGGGCAAGGTAGATCCGCCGGTAGAGGGCAAGCAACTCGTCCTGCTGTTGACGGGAGTAGTCCGGCAGAACCTCCGCAAACAGGTCGAAGAGATGGTAGCCGATGAACGTCCTGAGATAGGCTTCGTCGAGGTCGTTCACACCATGTTGCGCGAGAGCCTCGCGGACTGCGCCGCAGATATCGGTGGCGCTGTCCAACAGCGTTCCGTCGACGTCGAAGAGATAAAGGCGAAATGCGGGGATCACGCCGGCTGAGGACGCTCCCCTTCAAGGAAGCCTGGAGGAACGCGGCGCTCGCCCGGCTCGGGCCGCAACACTTCCTGCTCACCGCCGTCTACCGGCGTTGTGGATGAAGCTTGAATGGTTGTCGTCCTGCCTTCGACGATCGCCTTGACTTCTTCGCCGTCGATCGATTCCTTCTCAAGCAGCAGCAGTACGATCTTGTCGAGCGCCCAGCGGTTCTGCTCGATGAGGCCCTCGGCTTTCTTGTGGGCTTGTTCGATCAGCAACCGAACGGCCACGTCAATTTTCACTGCCGTGTCTTCGCTATAGTCACGGTGCTGCGCGATCTCGCGGCCCAGGAAGATCTGTTCGTCCTTGCGGCCGTAGCTAAGCGGCCCGAGTTCGCTCATGCCGAAGTCGCAAACCATCGCCCTGGCGATCTCTGTCGCCTGCTCGATATCGTTGCGCGCTCCGGTTGAGAGTTGGCTGGTGTGCAGCAGTTCGGCGATGCGGCCCGCCATGGCGACGCAAAGACGAGCATCCAACTGGATCTTGGTCCGGTTGAGGATATCGTGGGTTGGCAACTGCATCGTCACGCCGAGCGCCCGGCCGCGCGGGATGATTGTCACCTTGTGCAGCGGGTCGGCGTCGGGCAGGAGCACCGCGACGAGAGCATGGCCGGCCTCATGGTAGGCGGTAACTCGCTTGTCTTCTTCACTCAGGATCATCGAGCGGCGCTCGGCGCCCATGAGCACCTTATCCTTGGCCATCTCGAAGTCGATCATCGTGACGAGCTTGCGGTTTTGCCGCGCCGCCCAGAGAGCCGCCTCGTTCACGAGATTGGCGAGGTCGGCGCCGGCGAATCCCGGCGTTCCCCGGCCGATAATCGACAGGTCGACGTCATCGGCCAACGGGGTCTTTTTGGTGTGGACTTTCAGGATCTGCTCGCGGCCCTTCACGTCGGGCAGACTGACGACCACCCGCCGGTCGAATCGGCCGGGACGCAGCAAAGCAGGATCGAGCACGTCGGGGCGGTTCGTGGCAGCCACGAGGATGACGCCCTCGTTGGATTCGAAGCCGTCCATCTCGACCAGCAACTGATTGAGAGTCTGTTCACGCTCGTCATGACCACCGCCAAGGCCGGCGCCGCGGTGGCGGCCGACTGCGTCGATTTCGTCAATGAAAATGATGCAAGGGGCATTCTTCTTGCCTTGCTCGAACAAGTCGCGGACGCGGCTTGCGCCGACACCGACGAACATCTCGACGAAGTCCGAGCCCGAAATAGAGAAGAACGGGACATTGCCCTCGCCGGCGATCGCGCGCGCCAGCAGCGTCTTGCCCGTGCCGGGGGGTCCAATCAGCAATACGCCCTTGGGAATACGTCCGCCCAACTTCTGGAACTTCTGTGGTTCGCGAAGAAACTCAATGATCTCCTGCAGTTCTTCCTTGGCTTCGTCGACGCCGGCAACGTCCTTGAACGTAACTTTCTTCTGTTGAGAGCTGTGCATGCGAGCACGGCTCTTGCCGAAGCTGAGGGCCTTATTGCCGCCGCTCTGCATCTGGCGCATCATGAAGATCCAGAAAGCCAACAGAAGCAGGATCGGGACGCCATTGATCAGGATCGCCACCCAATTGCCCGAGGAAGCCTCCTTGATCTTGACGGTGACTCCTTTGCTGTCTAGCAGGTCGAACACCTTGTCGTAGCCGCGCGGGACTGTGGTGCGCAGTTCGCTCTTGCCATCCCTGAACGTGCCGGTGACTTCCGTCTCTGCTATGGTCACTTCCTTGACCCGCTCGGCCTCCACTTGTCGCAGAAAGTCCGTGAACGTGAGTTCCTGGACGCTCCGGGAGTTATTGGTCTTCATGACCGTCCAGAGGAGGATCGCGACGCAGACCAGAACGACCCAAAAGATGGCTGTCTTTACGTTAGAATTCATTCCCTCTCCCGCGCCCTTCAAGCTAAATGACAAACCTGTGAGCCTATCTCTACAGACGCCAACTGCGATGCTTTTGATTCACCGCACGGCGAAACAACGAACTTCGCCGCCTCAACTGCCGGCCGCGGCCTCTCGGACTTCAATGGGATTGGATCGTCCCGGCGCGGCGGCGGCCCAATCGGCCACTCCAAAACGGCGCGCCCATACAATCCGGTTCGTCGCGATGATAACCGGCCATCCAGCCCGTTCCCATCGAGGCACCCGCGCCCGTTGAAACAGCTCGTGGAGCGAATACTCTCGTCTCGCGCCTTGCGGCTGATAACGGTCACCGTGCCTCCACACTCTTAGGACGAGCGGGAAGGCGATCAGGTCACCATCCAACCAATGCCTGTCTCCATTATATCGGCAGCCGGGCAAAAAGAATTGAGGCCCTGTTACAGGGGTCAAGTCGCCTCGCTCCAATCGGATGGGCTGGGTAAGCCAGCCTTGTCCGAAGACACCGGGTCCGGGGATGACGGACTCGAACTCCTGCGCGGCATCGGTGGCCGGGGCATCCGGAGTCAGCCGCAAACCGTTGAAACTACGAAGAGCCACCAGCCCCGCGAGCGTCACCGTGCCGTCGCAACGGTCAGTCGCCAGACTGAAAAGCTGTTCATAATGAATGAGTTCCAAGCCTTGCCCGCTACCGGACACAAGTTCGGCAGCCAGCTTGAGCACCCTCCTGGCGAGGGCTTTCTCCATCCCCGCTAATTGTGCTGTGTCGAGGATGATCGACTGCCCTTCCCGAGTGGAAACCTCCTCCAGAATTCGGGCTGTCAGTCGTGCCCAATACAGCTCCTCCTCGCCGGTCAGGGTCGCCAAGCGGGCCAACGCGGCCTCAATTTTCGGGTTCTCCTCGGCAAGGAGGGGGAGGATCGCCAGCCTGATCCGGTTTCGCATGAGGTCGAGCGAGCGGTTGGAGGAGTCCTCGCGCCAGGCTAATCGTCGCTCGGAAAGCCATTGCCTGACGCCGCTGGACGGTGTTTCGATGAGGGGCCTGATCCTTCGGTCGCTAGTAACGGGTTGGATCGCCGCCAGTCCGGCAGGCGCGGTGCCGCGGACAATCCGCATGAGAACCGTCTCCGCCTGGTCGGAGCGCGTGTGAGCAAGGGCGACCGCGTCCAGTCCCAACAAGCGTCGCCAAAGGCCGAAGCACTCCAGTCTCCCCTGACGGGCGTTTTGCTCCAGGTTGCCATTCTTCAGGACGGCGGGATCGAGTGAGCGTTGCTCGGAGGGGAGGCCGAGCGAAGCTGCCAACTCGGCCACAAACGCCGCGTCTCCGTCGGACTCCTCACCCCTCAAATGGTGCTTGACATGCAGAACTGTCAGATCCAGACCAAGCTTGGGGGCCAAGCCGGCCAGCACATGCAGCAGGCAAACGCTATCGGCTCCCCCGGACACTGCCACGCCAAGCCGGGGCCCGAAACGCAGCATGTTATAACGGGAGAGAGTTCGGACAACGCTCTCCTTTACTCTGTCGGCCACTGCCGCCATTGTACGCCGCCCCGGCAAGTCCGCCCTTGAAAGTGAATCAGACTCATGCCCCCAATCGTTGGTCCCGGCCTACGGGAACGTGCCGCCCGCATCGAACTGGTCCTGATGGATGTTGACGGCGTCCTGACTGACGGGACTTACTATCATGTGCCCAAGGCTGACGGCTCACTATTCGAAGTGAAGGCCTTCGACAGCCAGGACGGAATCGCACTGCACTGGCTACACCGGTTCGGAATCAAGACAGGCGTGATCAGCGGCCGAACCAGCGAGGCGACGACGATGCGGGTGGTGCAAGGCAAAATGACCTACAACTACCAGGGCAATACGGAGAAACTGGCCACCTGGGAAGAGATATTGAAGGATTCGGGCTTGGATGCGGAAAAGGTCGCCTATCTGGGCGACGACCTGACCGACGCGATTCTGATGAAGCGGGCCGGGACTGGCCGTGGCAGTGAACAACGCCCGGCCGGAGGTGAAAGCCTGCGCGCACTACGTGACCGAAGCAAGGGGCGGCGAGGGCGCACTCCGGGAGGCGACCGAGATGATCCTCGATGCAAAGGGTCTGTGGCCTAAGATTCTGCAGCACTACGAGGTTGAGGTCTAGAAAGCAGGGCTTATGGAACGAATTGGACTCGTTCTCACCGCCAGGGACGAGCCGGGCGTTTTGCACCGGCTCAGCGGGATGATTGCGGCTCGCCGGGGAAACATCGCCTCTGTGGAGATGCTGGAGGGCGCAATCGCCGGGGAAAAACGGATCTACTTCGAGGTGGAACTCGACTGCGAGCCCGGCCTGTTGGCAGAGGAGCTTGGGTCGGATCCTGCCGTGACCGCGGCAGCGGCGGAGAAGAGTCTCCAGACAATCTACGGCAAGCGCATCATCATCATGGGCGGCGGCGCTCAAGTGGGCCAGGTTGCCATCGGTGCGATCAGCGAGGCGGACCGGCACAACATCCGCGGCGAGCACATCTCGGTCGACACGATTCCCCTGGTGGGAGAACTTGCCCTGGCTGACGCAGTACGGGCGGTGGCGAGGCTCCCGCGGGCCCGAGCGCTGGTCCTGGCCGGGTCGCTGATGGGGGGCGAGATCGAGAAGGCGGTGAGAGAGGTGCGAGAGCGCGGCCTCCTCGTGGTCAGTCTCAATATGGCCGGATCGGTGCCCGATGCCGCTGATCTGGTGGTGAGCGACCCTGTTCAGGCGGGGGTGATGACGGTCATGGCTATCGCGGATACGGCCAAATTTAACGTCGAGAGGTTGACCCGGCGCGTTTTCTGAAGAGGGCTCAACGAACGAGCTTCAGCCCGTACTCCCGGACCACGATGGAGGCTTGATCGGGCTTGCTGAGCCTGACCCAATACGTGCCGGCGGGATAGGCTTTTGTCAATCGCCACACCAGTTTGCCACCGGATGTGTTCGCCTGTGCACTAGCGAGAGACCCGCCGGAAGAGTCCACGAGTTGCATGGAATAGGGGCCCGCAGCCAGGTCCTCAACGGCGATGGAGAGGCTGAGCGGAACTTCGGCGCGGGCTTCGGCGGACACGAACGCTCCGCGATACACTTCGAGCGAGACTTCCTGAAACTGTTGCCGTCCACCCGACTGGCGCTGCCAGACAATGGCCGTGCTCATAAGCAGCAGGCTGGCGGCTGCAACGGTCCAAAGCCTGCGGTTTCTCCAGTCAAAGAGGTTTGCGAGCCGTGCTACCCACGTCTGGATCAATCCCTGCTGAGGCACACCTGAGAATGAGCGCTCCAGCGTCTCCTGCTCGTTAACGCGTGCCGCCGCGCGGATGGTCTCAAAATACGATTCTTCTTTCTCGACGCTGTCCTGGCACTGCTGGCAGACCAACAGGTGTTCCTCCACGACTTCGCGAGTAACGCCAGACAACCGGTTGAACAAGAATTCTTCGATTTCCCGCTCTGTCAGACACGAAGCATTCGACCGGCGGCTCATGAGTCCTCCGTGTGCACCCTCGTCCTCCCAGGCAAGTTCCGTCAATTCAACCTCCTTACCCGGCAAGGGCCCCACAGCCAGTATGTTCCACTGGCGGTGTCCCGTGCAGCGGGCACCGATCCATCAAACTATTGAAACGCGAATTTTCTGGTTCACAAGTCTAGTGCCCGCCGCCGGCGGCCTTTCTCACAAAATATTCACCAATCGAGTTTTTACCGAGCCGCCGCCTGCCGAGTTGGCCGAAACGAGCTTTGGCGCGGGATTTCAGCAATCGAAACTGGGTCTCGGAGAGGTTCATCTCGGCGCAGATCTGCTCCTGGGTCTGCTCATAGAGGTAGAACCGCGTGAGGATCTCACGGTCGCGGGATGAAATCCCCTGGAGGACTTTAAGCATCAAGCCAGCCTTCTCGCCCTGAATCGCCTTCTGCTCGGGATTCTGGCGGAAGTCAGCCACACGGCCGCCCATTTCCATATCGGTGAAGTCGCGCCGATTCTGGACGGCTTGATCGATGTAGGCCGCCACCTGACGGCGTACTATCGTACGGACAAAGCCCATAAGGCGCTCCGGTTCGCGCAGGGCACCGCTTTGAATGGCCTGCACAACAATGAGGAAGCTGTCGTGGACCTTATCGTCCAATTCCTGCGGCCCGAGGTGCCGGCACAGGTAGTAACGGATGCCTCGGGAGAATACGCGATACAGCTCCTCCATCGCCGCTTGTTCTCCGGATTTGATGCGCTCGACAAGATCCGGCCATGGAGGCAGAATGGGTTCGTTTGTGCCGCCAGACGTGTCGAGTTGCGTCGACTCCTCCGAGGAGCGGCTGGAGTCTTCGTCCGGCGGCAAGTGAGCGGTAACTAACATCCCTCAGTCCTTCCCAAGAAGCATATAGGCGGCCCAAAAGCGTGGTTTGGATTGCCAATCAGGCCTGCGCAGGGCTTGAAGTTGCGCGGTACGAAGCGCTTGCGCGGGGTGGTTGGCTTTGGAGAGATCGGCATAGAAGCCGCTGAAGAACTGGCTGGTCTCATCGGTGACGGGCCAGAGGGTAGCGATTACGTTGCGGGCTCCAGAGGCCAACCATGCCCGCCCGAAGCCTTGAAGTCCAGCACCAGGGAGAATCGTTCCCTGGCCGGAGCCGCAGGCGCTGAGGACAACCAGTGCCCCCGGCACATAGAACCGAGAGACGTCGGCGGGTTGAACGGTCTCGCGTGTGAGGTCGGGCCGAAGCGACAAAGCGAGAAAGGCCGGGCCGCTGGAAGGAATCGCGCGAAGGTCCTGGCCCAATTCCTTTGCGTACCCGTTCGGTTGCGGGTCCGGAGACGCCAGCAAATGGGTGGCGAGATGGACGACGGACGGATGGCGCGACACTTCCCTGGCGAGATTGTCGAGGGTCAGGTCTGCGCCGCTGAGCGTCGTGCAAGGGCCGGCCGCCCACGCGCGGCAGGAATCGAGCAATTCCCGGCCGCTGCCCGCGAGTCCCGGCAGTTCCATGGGATCGGGCCGGGGTTGCAACTTGAAACGGGACCAAGTCCCAGAAGGACAACGGCACGGCTGGCGATGAGGGCAGGAAGCGCGCGTCAGCGCGGTTGTGGATTGCGTTTCCTGCCGCGAGCATGACCGTGGATTCAGTCTGGCTTCTGGGGCTGAGCAACCACGTCGCAGATGGAATCAACTCAATTGACTTGTTCTGGATGAGGTATTGGCCTCCATTGTCCAAAGTGGGAACCAGCGCGGCCCACGGGACTGACCATAAGGGGCCATCGGCTACAACGCTCCAATGAGGCTGGGCTAGTAGTTCGCGAGGGACCTTGGAAAACAGCAACTGGTAGAGCTTGTGCCCTTCGTCTCGAGCATCCCCTCCAGCGAGAACAGCGCTTCGATGCTGCTCTACTGCTCTGGATAGAACAGGCAGATCAGGAAGGGGCGCCGATGAACGCCCATATCGGCTAAGGACCCAGATTCGAGCTGCCCGCGGGTCGACCAGGAGTGAGATCAGCACTTGACCGGGCGCCAGTGCTTCGATCACCCGTTGGGAATCGGCGGACAACCGCCCGGCAGCGGTCGTGCTCTGAGTAAGGCCCTTCTTCTCACCTTCCAACCGGCGGAGGCTGAACTCAACCGATCGCAATTCCGCGGCGGCACGCTGATCCCCGTTGAGCGCCAATCGCTGCAAATTCCTGGCTGTGCGCACCAAGATCAGTTGTTCAGCGGGAATTGCGCCGGCCAAGGCCCGGTTGGCAAGAACCTGCCGGCGAAGTCCCGCTGCGCGGGTAGATTCAATTGCTTCAAACGCTTCCCAGGCCTCCATTCCGGTGGCTGCGGAGACCGACGCGAAGGAGGCAGCCAGCGAAGACAGCCGGACGTCCGCCGCAATCTCCAGACCTTCCGACGGCGCTATCTCATCGCGCCATGGCTTTGATTCGTCAAATGCGCGTCTGAATGCCTCGCGCGCTTTGGATCGCTCTCCCATTTGCTGAAATGCCCGGCCCATGACTTCCCAGGTCAGGAAACTCGTGTAATAGGAGCGGGAAAATTTTCGGGCCTCCAACCCATGATGAAGAAACCGTATTGCTTCGGCCGGCTTCCCCTGGGCGAGTCGCAGTTCACCCAGTTGCCGCCAGGCGCCCTCCAACAGTGGCAATCGGTGGAGGCGGCGGATGCGGTAGTTGTTGAGGAACGCCTGCTCGGCTTCGTCGTATCGACCGGTGAGACATCTGCAAAGCGCCGAGCGCGCTGTAAGCATAGGCCTCGCCGATTCGGTCTGGTGAGGCGGCCGCCAGAACCGTGGCTGATGTGAGTGTTCGGCGTGCGGCGTCGTACTGCCCTCGTCGCGATTCAATCGTGCCAAGCGTTGTCAGTGCGATTGGCTTGTAGGGCGAATTTGCGTTGAGCAGACCGAGTGCGCGGGACAAGCCCGTCTCGGCGCTTGCGGTGTCACCCAAACTCAAGAAGTAATTCGATCGGTTCAACTCAGCAATGCCGGCGATATCCAATTCATTGGCCCGCAGGGCGATCCTGATGGCCTCTGCGCTTGCTCGCAGCGAGCCGGAGAAGTCCATGGCCATGAAACTCATGCCGCCGAGCGCATTCTCAAACAGAGCCGCACGCCGCATCTCACCAGCGGCACGAGCCGCCTGGGAGCCCTCGCGCAGCGCATTGAGGGCCGTTGGATAGTCCTGCTGAGCGCCTGGCCTCCATCGCCCGCTTGCTCAGTGCGTCCAGGCGCTCATTCCCCATAACGCCGGGAACGGCGACATACACGAGCAGACTGCGGCCAGCAAGAAGACACATCTCCTTGGCCTGGCCGGCCCTATGGAGTCCACAATCCTCCTCAGTGGGTCAACTTGGAGGTCCCGCAGACTGGGTTCCGAGGGGTCTGACAGGGACCTGAAGTACTACATACCAATAGTACTACTAGTGCCCTGCCAGATTTATCCTCAATTTTAATTAAACTTCTTTACACTAGTCCCGGGAATAGACCCACACTATCTTCGTGTAGTGCCCTACGGCTGGGATCATTCTCAGAATAAGAGTGAAGTTTGACCTGATTCGCTCAGAACCAGAAGGGGGGGATGATGATGATGACTGGCTCGACGTCCATGTTCCGCTCCTTTTGCTGTGTTTGAGCCAAGGATCAAATCCAGGCTCGGCGAACAGCATGCGAGCGGAAACAAGAAAAAAATGCGCCGATCCGCGCATTTGATTGACTTAATTGAAGATATTTTCCTATTGAACGCTGTTAACGCGATTCTGCAACCTGCGAAATCA
This sequence comes from Bryobacteraceae bacterium, assembly GCA_963714395.1. Classification (GTDB taxonomy): domain Bacteria; phylum Acidobacteriota; class Terriglobia; order Bryobacterales; family Bryobacteraceae; genus JACADU01. Next base: position 23,818 of record CAVQOO010000008.1, on the reverse strand, counting down.
GCCAACGGCGAGTGGCTGGAAGATGCGCGTGATCCAGCGTGCCGGGTCGCGCTCGGTGCCGGAATCTGTGAGGTAGACCTCCCAGCGGGGTCCCCCAGGCTGCCGCTGCGTGGCCTCAAGCCAATCGTCAAGCCCGGCGTGGGTTGCGGATAGCGATTCGTAGGGTCCGACGTGTGAGACGGTCGCCGTGGGTCCTCCCGGCAGAACGATCGAGATCGCGTCCGGCTCCAGGGCCACCGGTTCGAGCACCGGGAAACCCGCTTCAACTTCCAGGCGACCGTCTCCAACGAACCTGATATAGCGGCTGAACGGCCGGCCGGCCGGCAGGCCGCCTGCCTCCAATACTCGCCTGTGCAGAGCCGGCAAGGCGCGGCCCCTCTCTGAACCAAGAGAGCCGATCAGGACATGGAGCCGAACGACCACAGCAGGCTGCGGCTCAAGTTCGACCAGTTCAGGCGTCATCAGCCGCGGCCAGCCCTGCCCGCTCCGAGCATGGTTCTGGCGAAGAGCAGCGAGTTCTCGAGGTCGACCATCTGCTGCCGCTTGAGGGCCGCAGCGAACTCTTCGGGCTGACTGGAGCCGCCGGCGTCGGCGATGATCATGGGTTTCATCAAGGGAGAGCCGCGCTTGACCAGCGCGACGAAACGGGCGAACTCGGAGGCACGCGCCTTGGGGAAAGCCTTCCAAAAATCCGTCTCAAGGTAGGGCACGATTCTCGGCGGCCGGCCGGTGATGATTTCCAGGTGCATGGGCGCTGTGGGACACAACAGCATATGGAGCGAGATGAGGTGCTTAAGGTCCATGCAACCATCGCCAAGCGCGGTCCAATGCGCGGCGCAGCCGCTCGGCGTGCTCGAAGATGGCCGTGTCGCGGACGTGGGTGGTGACAGTGAGCGGACCAAGCACCTCGAAAGTGACTGCAGGGTCCTCAACGCACCAGATCGGGTTGCCGGTGTCCAGACAGGCGCCGACGGCGTCCTTGCCCGTCTCCTCGATGATGGTCTTCACTTCCCAGGCCTGCAGGTCGCCTGAGTGATTTTCGAGTGCGATCTTGAGACCGCTGTCGAGCGCAAGCTGCCGATTTGCTTTGAACACCCGGATGGTGTTCTCCATGTGCTTTTCGATGGGATCGGGGCCCAGGCGGTCGACCGAGTCTCCCAGGTAACAGCGGAGCGATCGGGCGCCAATAGCTGCCGCGACGCGGATAGCCTTGGCGAGATTCTCGTTGGGATCGCCATTGGCGGGGCGCCATGCGCGCGCGGAAGGGCAAATGCAGCCGGTGCCTGCGTCGAGGACGATTCCCAACTCGGCGGCGCGTTGCGGACCTTGGCCAGGTGCGTCTGCTCGAGCGATTCGAAGTCGCTCAGCGACGAGAGCTGAATGGCGTCCAGCTTGTGCTTCGCGGCAAAGTCCGAGATGGGCCATCGCCTTCATCGACCAGGAACGAATGGAGTAGGTGTCGTAGCCGAGCGCGAGCGGTGTTGCCGCCGCAAGACCCGGTACGAGTGTCGCGGGAAGGGCCATAGACCCAGTCTGGAGGAATTGGCGTCGAAGCATCACTGAAGATCGTATGCTACCAAGACACGAGCAGCCCCTGACCCTGTGATATCGTCCGACTGGAGAATTGCCATGTCAATGACCAGACGGAGTCTTCTCAGCGGATTCGCAGCCGGTCCCCTGGTGGCCGCCCAGCGCCGGCCGAACACCTTGTTCGTGCTGATCGACGACCTGAGGTACGACTGCCTTTCGCTGCTCGGACATCCCTGGATCAAGACTCCGAACATCGACCGCATCGGTCGCGAAGGCGCAGTCTTCAGCAACGCTTTCGTGACGACCCCGCTCTGTTCGCCCATCCCGGGCGAGTTTTCTCACCGGCCGATGGGTGCATTCGCATGGCATAGTGGACAACACAAACCGCAACGAGCAGAGCCACAAGCTCGTCACGTTCCCTGCCCTGCAGCGTGCGGCGGGGTACGAGACCGCCTACATCGGCAAATGGCACATGGGCAACGACTCGATGCCCAGACCCGGTTTCGACCACTGGGTCAGTTTCCCAGGACAGGGACAGTACGTAGATCCGCAAATCAACACCAACGGCACTCTGGAAAAGCGCTCCGGCTACATGACCGACATTCTGAACGAGGCGGCGCTGGACTTTCTGAAGAAGAAGCGGAGCAAGCCGTTCTCACTCTTTCTGGCGCACAAGGCCGTTCACGGTCCGTTCACACCCCCCGACCGGCACAAGGACCTCTATGCGGGGCTGGAGATTCCGCGCCACCCGAGCGCCGCGGTTCCGCGCAGGGGCAAGCCTGCGCTGGAACAGCCGGTAAAGCCGAACAAGCAGGGCACGCAGGCGCAGGGCGGGCCGCCGGACGAGACCGTCCGCAACCAGATGCGCCTGCTCTCGGCCGTGGACGAAGGAATCGGCGAGATTCTCTCGACGCTGGAGAAGACGGGGCAACTCGACGAGACGCTGGTGGTGTTCACGTCGGACAACGGCTATTTCCACGGTGATCACGGCCTGGGCGACAAGCGCGCGGCCTACGACGAGTCGCTGCGAATCCCGATGCTGGCGCGGTATCCGAAGTGGATGAAGCCGGGCACGAAGATCGAGGCCGACGTGCTGAACGTGGACATCGCGCGAACGATGCTGGACGCATCGGCCGGCCGGCCGGCTGCGGAGATGAAGGGCGCCTCATTCGTGCCGCTGATGCAAGGGAAGAAGCCCGCATGGCGCCGTGACTTCTACAGCGAATACTTCTTCGAACCGCAGTACCCGCGCGTACCCGGCTGGCACGCCGTGAGGTCTCCGGAATGGAAGCTCGTCGAGTATAAGGATCATCCCGAGTGGGCGGAGCTGTACAACCTGAAGAAAGACCCGTATGAAATGGAGAACCTCGCGGGGGACAGCGGAGCTGCCAAGACCCGTGAGCGGATGGCAGGCCGCCTTAATCAACTTGAGAAGGAAACGGCCTGACAGCCGAACTCAGCAGGAAATCAGGCCGCGCTTAGCAATTGCCCGCCATTCGGATAGAATCGTCGGCAGAAGGATTCTCCATGGTTTCTCGCAGACAAGTGCTTTCAGCCGCCAACGCGGCACTGACAACATCGATTTTCACTGGAAGGGTGCGCGGCGCCAACGACCGTGTCGCGGTCGGCTTCATCGGTCTGGGCGCGATGGGATCCGGCAACCTCTCCTACGCGATGAAAGTGGAAGGCGCGCAGCCGGCGGCGCTGTGCGACGTCTATCAGCCGACGCTTGAGAAAGCCGAAGCCGCGGCTCGCAAGGGCGGATTCGAAGGCATCAAGACGGTCAAGGACTTCCGCGAGATTCTGGCCGACAAGTCGATTGACGCAGTATGCATCTCGACACCGGACCACTGGCATGCCTACATGACCGTGGAAGCCTGCAAGGCGGGTAAGGACGTATACGTCGAGAAGCCTGCCTGCGTTTACGTGGAAGAAGGCCAGAAGATGGTGGCGGCGGCGCGCAAGTACAACCGTGTCGTGCAGGCAGGCACCATGCAGCGGTCGGGCGGCTACTTCAAGAAGGCCGCGGAAATAGTCAAGAGCGGCGTGCTGGGAGAAGTAACCTTCTGCCACACCTGGCAGGCTGGTTCGACAAAGCAGCAAGGCTACGGAACGCCGGCGGACTCGGCTCCGCCGGCAGGCCTGGATTGGGAGATGTGGCTCGGCCCGGCCCCGAAAGTTCAGTTCAACCTGAATCGCTGGGGCGTGGGAGTGACGACGTTTCCCACGTTCCGCTACTTCTGGGATTACGCCGGCGGCGCGATGACAGACTGGGGCGTCCACCTGATCGACCCGCTGCACCAGTGCTTCGACGAGGTGATGCCCCATGCGATCTCCTCCATGGGCGACAAGCTCTACGTGAAGGACAATCGCGACACGCCCGACACGATGCTGGCGACCTTCCGCTATCCGAAGTACCTCATGAGCTACGAGAGCCGGACGTGCAACCCGATGCCGATGTTTGGACAAGGTGCCGCAACGTCCATCCACGGGACCGAGGGAACGCTGGTCCTGAATCGAAGCGGCTGCTGGGTCATCCCCAACCGCGGCTCTTCGCTGGAACCGTCGGCGTGGGAGAAGAACCCGGAGATGAGCCAGATGAACGTTCCGCACTGGCAGAACTTCCTGGAGTGCATCAAGAGCCGGCAGAAGCCCACGAGCGATATCGAAACCTGCGTGCGGTCATCGACAACCTGCATCCTGGCGAACCTGTCGATGCGATTCAAGACCTGGCTGGATTGGGACGAGAAGAACTGGACAGTCAAGCAGGATGCGGTGAAGCCCCATCTGAAAGCTCACTACCGCGCCCCGTGGAAGCTCGAGGTCTAAGCGCTCCCGCTCAAGCTGCAGTGCGATCCGCGCCGTTTATCTTGACGCCGCGACAGACCAGGCCGCGCACGTTCTCGAGCACGTCGGGCCGCTGCACGCCGTCGAAGGAGCAGCGCTCCAGCACCACGTCCGTGATCGGCGACTTCTCAAATCCGCGCAGGTAGAGCGCGTGACGGCTCTTGCCGCAGGTGACGTCAGTCATTCGAATGTTGCGAACGGTTGGAAGGAAGTCGCCTTTTGCGCCCTCCTCATAGAGGAAGTCGACGTGAAGCACTGCGTCGGCAACCTGCCCTATGGTCACTTTGCGCATGTGGACGTTCTCGATGACGCCGCCGCGCACAGCGTTCGTCTTGAGGCGGAGGGCCCTGTCGAGGTTCGGGCTATCCATGCGGCAGTTCTCCGCAAACACATTGCGGACGCTGCCGGAAACTTCGCTGCCGATTGTGACGCCGCCGTGACCATCCCTCATCTCGCAGCCTGAAATCAGGATGTTCTCCGATGGCACATTCACCCGGCGCCCGTCACGATTGCGGCCGCTTTTGATGGCGATGCAATCGTCGCCAGTGTCGAAGCGGCAGTTTTCGATCAGCACGTCCCGCGAGCACTCAGGATTGCAGCCGTCGTTGTTCGGCCCGTGACTGTTCACAGTGACGTTCCGCACGATGACGTTCGAGCAGAGCACGGGGTTGATCTCCCACATCGGCGAGTTGACGATCGTGACGCCCTCGATGAGGACATTGGCGCAGCGGTAAGGCTGAACGAAGGGTGGGCGCAGCATCGAGTTTTCGGCAAAGAGACGGCCGGCGACCGGCACGTCGCGCTCGCAGGCTTCGATGAGCCGGTCACGAGCGGCAGCCTGGTGAGGGTCACCCTGTTTCCATCCAAACTCCTTGCGGCCTTTCCACGGCCACCAGGCCGCAGGGCCGGCCTGGCCATCCAAGGTCCCCTGCCCTGTGATGGCGATATTGCGCTGGTCGTATGCGTAGACGAGAGGCGAGTAGCCCATGCACTCCATGCCTTCCCAACGCGTGTAGACGGCGGGCAGATAAGCCTTGGGGTCCTGATTGAACAGCAGAGTCGCGCCCGCGGCTAAGTGCAGATTCACGCCGCTCTTCAAGTGGATGGGTCCGGTGAGGAAGCGGCCCTCAGTGACGACTACCCGGCCGCCTCCAGCGGCGGCACAGGCGTCGATCGCCTGACGAAGCGCAGCCGACGAATCGATGGCGCCGCCGGGCTTCGCGCCGTACTTGGTGATGAGGAAGTCACGAGCGGGGAAAGAGGGTGGCACGATGCGTTTTCGAATGGCGGCCGCCTCGTCCCATGGATCGGCGGTCGGTGCTGCCATCACTGCGGCGGAGTATTGAAGAAACGAGCGGCGCGTGGTCATGGCTATTGGGGTTTGTAAATGAGGGCGTTGACAAGGATGCGCGAATAGGCCGGATTCTCGAAGTCGCGCGCGCTGTGTCCCGGCATGAAGTAGAAAACCAGGCCCTTCTCGAGTGGGCGGTACCAGCCTGCCGAGTCCTGCATATAAGTCTTACCTGACTTCGCCTCCTTGAAGACGAAGCCGAGCAGCGACGTGCGCTCGCCGGAATAGACGTGATTCAGATACACCTCCGTCTCGTGCAGGTGAAAGGAGGGAAGCTTGCGTTGCTCGCGATACGGCAGCTCACCCGCATAGGAGACTCCGTCCGTGGTGACGGGGTGGCCCGGGGCAAGGTTCACTATCTCCATCTCGATGTCTTCGCGATAAGCGTACCCGCCAGCCTCCAATTCGCCCATAGGAAGCGTGACGCCGAAGGCCGGCAACCAATCGGTGTTCTTGCGTTTGCCCGAACTGATGGAATGGTGAATGAGGATGAGCCGTCCGCCGGCACGCGTGTAGGCCAGCAGGGCATGTTCGGTGGCCGCTTCAATGCCTCGGTGAATATACACGGCAACGGCTTCGTAAGGAGACAGGTCGGCGGGAAGGTCCTTCTGAAAAACGAGCGTGCAGCGTGCCGCGGCTTCGTCCTCCCAACGCTTGGCCAGGATCTGCATCGCAGGCATTTCGTCGGCGACAATCAGCACCTTGCGGACGAGCGCATCGCGGATAGCGGCGGCCACCTGAGCGGCGAGCGCGATTGACCCCTCGTCTGTGTAATGGACGTTGACGGGTCGCTGCCACTGGGCGAGATTCGGCAGAGCGAGCGCATAGAGGTCGTCAACCGCAACTGCGTTTTCCCGCATCACCCGCAGAGCCGCTGCGTTGTAACTGATTACGTCGGCGGGAATGCGCGGTGGATCCACCTTGCCTTCCGGCACCGGCGTCGTGGAGGCCCAAACGAGCTTCGCTCCCGTCCGCTTGAGACGCGCGACGATAAGGCGCAAATTCTTCTCGTATTCGGTGAGGGCGACCTGGGGTTCGCCGTTCTCCATGCGCTTGAGGTCGTGCAGCCCGAAGTTGAAGTGGATGACATCCCATTTGCCCTGGCTGAGCCAACTGTCGAGCTTGGCGACTCCATTCGATGTCGGGCCGCCGTTTTCGTCGATGCGAACAACTTCTGCGACCGCGGCGAGTTCCTTCTTGACCGCCGGCGTGTAGCCGACGGAAATGGAGTCGCCGATGATCAGAACCCGCGGCAGCGCCATTGCCAGCAAGAGCAAGTGCATGAAGTGGAAGCTCCCTGGCCGTTGATATTACCGCAGCGGAGGTGTCGCTATGCGCCGTGCACGAGCGCTTCGCGCCGCAGTTTCTGCACCTCACGCCGGGCGATGCCGGCCCAATAGCCCGAGGGGTCGAGCTTGAGGTAGAGCCGCCAGTGCTTCAACGCCTTCATCGTGTCCGCCATGCCCTGATACAGGAGCGCCACATTGTAGTGGGCATCGGCATAGCCGGGCTGGAGCTGTAACGAGTGCAGGTAGCAATCCAGCGCCTGCTGCCAGGAGTGCAGCTCGTCGTAGACATTGCCGAGATTAAACCATGCCATGGCATAGTCCGGACGCAGTTCGAGTGCGGCGCGATAGTGCTTCTCCGCTTCGGTCCATTTCTTTAGCGTGAAGTGGAGCGTGCCGATGTTGACATGGACCTCGGCGGCTTCTGGATCGTACTCGAGCGCTTTAAGGTAGGCGGCAATGACACGGTCGACTGAAGCGCCTGTCTGCTCCATTTCGATTCCCCGCTCGAACCAGATTCGCGATTCGCGCCGCTTCGACTCCAAGGCGGCTGCCAGCGTCTCTTCGGCGCGCTGCGAGGGAAAGTTGAGGAGCCGGCGGATTTCAACCTTGTCGAAGTCGAGAAGCAATTGGCCGGATACGGGCTCCATTCTGGAGCCATCGACCTGGACGGAGAGGCGGCGGCCATCCGAATAGATTTTGAGTTCCTGCAGAGGGTCCGACACGCCCCCGAGCTTCTGTCGCAGGCTGGCCAGCACCATGCGGATCTTCTCGGGCCTGATGCGCTTGTTGCGGAGTTCCTTCAGTGTTCGCAATGCGACGATGTCGCGGAACCCGTAGCGTTCGACGCGCGCGATGAAACCGTGGGCTTCCCATTGGCCAAGGGAGCGCTCCTGCAGACTCAGGAGCCTACACACTTCGCTTCGGTCATAAGAACGTTTGGGAGCCTCAGTAGGCACGGTGGCGATTGTAGCACCCGAGGTATCGCAGTCGTCTACGCAGATGATGGCGGGCGCCCGGCAGAATCAGATTTCCGCCTGCACAATTGGTCTCGGAGAGCATATACTGGATCTGGAACTGCAAATGAGTGTCAAAAAGGGAAGGGACCGCCGACGGTCAATCGCGGACCTCGCAATCGACGAAGAGGCGCTTCTTCACAGGATCGATCTACCGGCGGATTTTGGCGGCCGGCTGATGGAATTGGGCTTCCTGCCCGGCCATCCTGTGCGCGCCTTGCGATCTGCGCCAAGCGGAGACCCGCGGGTCTATCTGGTTGAGGGTGTCGAGATCGCGCTTCGCAGGGAGACTTCACTGCACCTGCTGATTGAGGGCTCCTAACGGGATTGAGATGTCGACGCATCAAAGTGGAATCAGCGTCGAACCGCCGGCGGCGGCCACCACGCACCGATTGGTAGCGATCATCGGTCCACCGAACTGCGGCAAATCGACTTTGTTCAACCGGCTCACGGGTTTGCGGCAGTCCGTAGGGAACTTTCCCGGGGTTACAGTGGAGCACCGCATCGGCAAAGCGCATCTGCCTGGTCACCATGAAGTTGAGCTGGTGGACTTGCCCGGGATCTACTCATTCAACGCGCGGAGCGAGGACGAAAAAGTTTCTCATGCCGTTCTCCACGGCAAGATGCCGGGACTGAAAAGGCCTGACGGGGTGATTCTCGTCCTGGACTCAACCAACCTGTCGCGACACTTGTCGCTGGCGGCGCCAATCCTCGCATTGCACCTGCCAACGCTGGTCGTGCTGAATCTGGCGGACGACCTGAAGAAGCGGGGCGGCAATGTCGACACCGCGGCGTTGGCGGACGAGTTGGGAGTCCCGGTTGTGCTGGTCAGCGCCGCCACTGGCGAGGGGATCAGCCTTGTCGGACGATTCCTGACGGGCGGCATCGCCATACCGAAGCCGATCCAGTTGCCGATCCTGCAGGATGTTCCTGCGTGCCGGCAATGGGCGCGGGATCTGTCGCGCGAGGCAGGCTATGAGCATCCGGCGCCGTCGGTATGGTCGCAGCGGATCGACGGCGTGTTTCTGCATCCTGTGTGGGGGCCATTGGTGTTTCTGCTGGTGGTGGGCACTGTCTTCCAGACGATCTTCGCAGGCGCTCAACCGCTGATGGATGGGCTGGAATCGCTGATCGCGGCCAGCGGCGCCTGGCTGAAAACGCAGTTGCCGGACAACTGGGTGCGGTCCCTGGTGATCGACGGGGTCTGGAGCGGGGTCGGCAGCGTGATTGTCTTCCTCCCACAGATCCTGTTGCTATTCCTCTTCATCTCCATACTCGAGGATTCGGGTTACCTGGCACGAGCGGCGCTGATCGCTGACCGGACGATGGCCAAAGTCGGCCTGCAGGGCAAGAGTTTCATCCCGCTGCTGTCGGCCTACGCATGCGCCGTACCGGCGATCATGGCCACGCGAACCATCGAGAACAAACGCGACCGGATCGCGACAATTCTGATTGCGCCGTTCATGACGTGCTCGGCCCGCTTGCCTGTTTACACGCTGATCATCGCGGCTTTTATTCCGCAGCGGCCCTTTCTGGGGCCTTTGTTCCAGACACGCGCGGCGGCGCTTCTGGGGCTCTATGTCCTGGGCTTTGCGGCGGCTGTGTTGACGGCAAGACTCCTGAAGTCATCCGTGTTGAAGAGCGAGCGGTGTCCATTTGTTCTCGAGTTGCCGCCATACCGGCTGCCCAGCCTGAGATCGGTAGGCTTGCGTTTGCTCGACCGCGGCAAGGCGTTCCTGAAGCGCGCCGGCACTGTAATTCTTCTTGTATCGATTCTGCTTTGGATTCTGGCCAGCGTGCCGCCCGGGCGAGCACGGGCCGCCGCCGATCGAGCAGTCGTTGGCTGGCACATTGGGACGCGCCATCGAACCGGTGATTCAACCGCTGGGCTTTAACTGGAGGATTGGCATCGGGCTGATTACGTCGCTTGCGGCGCGCGAGGTGATTGTCGGCACCTTGGGTACGATTTACGGGTTGGAAGGCGACAAAGACGCGGTTGGCCTGCAGGAAGCGTTGCAGCGCGACCTCACCCCGGGAGGCGCGGCGGCCCTGCTGGTGTTCTTTGCGTTTGCCATGCAATGCATGTCGACAGTGGCAGTTGTGCGGCGCGAGACGGGCGGCTGGACGTGGCCGGTGATTCAGTTCACCTACATGGGCACGCTGGCGTATGTCTGCGCGTTCATTGCGAACAAGATTTTCGGGTAGCCCGCCATTCACTTCAGAAGTTCGCGGCTCATTCGGGCGAGCGATTCGAGCATGGATTGGAGAGCGGCGTTTTCGCCTTCGTCCTCGCCGGCGGCAAACAGCGCCGCGCTGTGCGCCACGAAGTTCGGCTCCCTGACCATCTCGCAGAAAACACTGGCCAATTCGGGATCCCGCCAACCCATCTCGGATTCCTTCCGGATCATGGCAACAGCTTCTTCGGGAGTGTAGGCTGACTTGTAGCTGCGCCGCGAAGTGAGTGCATCGTAGATGTCGGCCAGTTGCAGGATGCGCGCCAGCAGGGGGATTGTTTCGCCCGCCAATCCGTCAGGGTATCCGGTGCCATCCCATCTTTCGTGGTGGTTGCGAATCACGGGAAGCACCGGCTTCAGGCTCCGCATTGGACTGCAGATCTGCTCGCCTTTCCAGGTGTGCGAGCGCATGACAGACCACTCCTCTTCGTTGAGCATCCCTCGCTTGAAGAGGATTGAATCGGGCACGGCGATTTTGCCGATATCGTGCAGAAAGCCGCCGCGATAGAGTGCCAGCAGATCGTCGTTGGGAAGGCCCAAGGCCTTGCCGAGCGAGACGCTGAGGGCCGCCAGGCGCTGGCAGTGACTGCCCGTCTCCTTGTCACGTTGCTCGACAGTGACGGCGAGGGCGAAGAGAATGGTCTCGGCCTCTTCGAGCGAATCCACGACGCGCTTGTTGCGAAGCATCGTCTTGACCCGGGTGCGCACAATCGCGGGCTGCAGCGGCTTGGTCAGGAATTCGTCGGCGCCCGAATCCAGGTAGGCGACTTCGTTGTCGATGCCCTGAACGCTGGTGATGATGAGGATCGGGATCAGGCGCGTCTGCCGGTGGGCCTTCAGACGGCGGCAGAAGTCGAGTCCGTCAGAGCCGTTGGGCATCATGTCGGCAACGATCAGGTCGACTGACTCGCGCTCCAGGATGTCGAAGGCTCCCTGTGAATCCCGAGCTTCCAGGATCCGGTAGGGACCGGCTTTCAGTATTCCCTTCAAGAGCTGCCGGTTGATCTCCGTCCGGTCCACGACAAGGATGGTCGCCCGCCCCAGCGGTTCGCAATCCACCAGCAAAGCACGCGGTACTGAAGCCTGAATGACCATCCCGGTCAAGTGCATGGGATCGGTGTGGACCGCGTTGACACTCATACCGTTGGTCGTCTGGCTCTCCATTTGGCTCCAGATTCCCTATCGGCTCAACTGAGGCTTGTCTTTAGCAGGAGCCCCCGCGGAATGGGGTGGTTTGGTACTGTTACTTCATGCGTCGATTCGGACTCTTGATTGCGGTTTCGTTGATTGGGGCGGGAGTATTCTGCCAGGCTCAGGAGTTGAGCGAAGGCGACCGCAGCTACGCCCTCAGCGCCTTGCACGCATCGAGGAAGCAGGTGTTGGACGCCACGGCCGGGCTCAGCAAGGCACAGTGGAACTACAAGTCCTCGCCCGAGTCGTGGTCGATCGCGGAGATCAGCGAACACCTGGTCCTGGTGGAGAATGGCATCGCTCAACTGGTAGCCGGTGCGTTGAAATCTCCGGCCGCTCCGGAAAAGAAGGCCGCGAACCCGCGGGAAATGGATGTGAAGATCCTGAGCGCGGTGCCGCAGCGGAACCAGAAAGTACAGGCTGCGGAAGCATTCAAGCCGAGCGGCAAGTTTAAGGACGGCAAGGCTGCGGTTCTCGCTTTCCAAGCGGCTCGCGACCGCAACCTGGAGACAATTCGGACAACCAAGGATGCACTGCGCGAGCATTTCGCCAAGAATCCGGTGTTTGGCGATCTGGACGTCCTGCAATGGTATCTTTTCATGTCCGCGCACTCCGAGCGGCACGTCAACCAGATGGTGGAAGTCAAGGCATCTCAGGCATTTCCGAAGAAATAGCGGCGAGGCCGGCGTGGCGCAGCACGCCGCGGACGTAGGCCTTCGTTTCGGGGAAAGCGGGGACGCCGCCCGCGCGATCGACGCGGCTGGGGCCGGCATTGTAGGCGCTGAGGGCCAGAGGCGTAGTCGCCTTGGTAGCGATTCAGCAGCTCTTTCAGGAATCGAACGCCCCCGTCGATGTTCTGTTCCGGCTGGAAGGGGTCATCGACTCCAAGCGAGGCCGCGGTGGACGGCATCAATTGCATCAACCCCATGGCGCCTTTGGGGCTGACCGCGCAAGGCGAGCCGGCGGACTCCTGTCGGACCACCGCGCTGATCAGGGCGGGCTGGATGCCATGGCGGTTGGCGGCGTTTCGGATAAGAGGCTCCAGGCTGATTTGAGGCATTGGGGCGCAGGTGAGTGCGGAAGTGAGTGCCTGGGGTGGTGTTTCGGCCGGTAGGGGGATGGTTTGAGAGCGATGCCGCTCCGCTGAAACGCGTTGAGCCGCTACAGATTGCCACTGCCTTGCAACTGCCTGAAGCTGTGTGGCGCCGGATTGCGGCCACGCCCATTGGGCCAAGAGCGCGGCCGCGAGAAGTAGTCTCACCCTCGGCTTATCGGCGGCTAGAAGCTGAGTTTGAGCGCAAATTGGATGACCCGCCAGCTTTCGCCGTTTTGATTGGTGGTGGCGGAGCTTGCGGTTGAAAGGGTGACGCAGCAGGCCTGTCCGAACACGCCGGAGGTGATGACGGGCGAGCCGACGCTGGCATCACGGGGGTTGCGGAAGTTGGGATGGTTGAGCGCGTTGAACATCTCGGTCCGCAGGACGGCGCGGACGCGCTCTGTGATTTGGAATCCTTTCGAGATGCCTGCGTCAAGATTCCAGTAACTGGGCCCCTGGAAAATATTGCGGCCGAATCCCGTCGCCCCTGGGGCGGGAATCATGAACGCCTCAGCGTTCTGGAAGAAAACTGGCCCGATGACTCCGGCCTTTTCCTGAATCTGCGCTTTGGGCAGTTCCACTCCGGGCTTGAGCGCGGCGCGGGACTGCGCGCTGGCGTTGTGCGTCAGCACGCCGGAGCGAACGGTGAAGGGCTCACCAGACTGATAAGTATAGATTCCGTTGATGCTCCAACCGCCGACCAGCAGGTCGACGAAGCGGTTCGGGCTGCCGAGCAGCGGCTTGCCCCTGCCGAACGGGAGTTCGTAGATGCCGGTCATATTGACGACGTGGCGCTGGTCGAAATCGGAGCGGGCGCGTTCATTCCGGTAGTTATGAACATCGGCCGCGGTCCGCGCGCTGGTGGTGGTGAGGCCGCCGCCGACGGTCGATGCTACCGGGTCGAGCGAGAGTGTGTCGATCGACTTGCCAAAGGTGTAGGCGCCGTTCACAATGAGCCCTGCGTTGTCGAAGCGTTTTCGCACGGTCAATTGGCCGGCGTGGTAGTAGGAGTCGCCGCCATTGTCGATCAGCATGATCTGAGCGAACTGCTGATTAGGGCGCAGGTGAGCGGCCAGGGTTGATTGTTCGATGCGGTTGCCGAAGTTACCTGCCGCGTTCTGGCTGAGGTCTGTGCCGGTGGCGGAGGTGTTGGCGAAGGCGGAGTTGATAATGCCCTGCTGAATGATCGGCACCGGTGAAGCGCCGGGGCACGGGGAGCCGTTGGCGAGTGTCCCATCGGGGCGGCAGCCGCCGCCGAGTGCGACGTTCCGCTGCATGGCCAGGAATGAGGGCAGGATCGGCTTGACGTCCAGTTGATTCATATCCCAGGCGCGGTAGAGACGTGTGCCGCGGCGGCCGACATAGCCGGCGCTGACGACATAGCCGCCGGGGAGTTCATACTGCACGGTGGCGTTCCACATGTGGACAGTGGGCAGCTTGAGATTCTGGTCGAAGACACGCGCACGGAGGAGCGTTGCTCGTCACCTGCTCCGGAGGCGTAAGGAAGCTGGAGGGCTTGGCCGTGGGGGCTGCCATCTCATTCGGGAATGAGGCGCCGAGGCGGACGTTGGGAACGGACTGGCAGCCGGGCGTTGTGACCAGCGCCCCGCCTGAGCCGGAGAACTGTGAGCTGCAACGGAAGCTCTGGCCGGGAATGGCGGCCGCCACTGACGTGACCTGGAAAGTGTTGAGAGGATCGAAGGCGATGCCGTAGCCTGCGCGGACCACCATTTTCGATGCCTTGTCAGGTGACCAGGTAATGCCGAAGCGCGGAGCGAGTGCGCCCCAGTTGAAGTTCGTGAACCAGCGCTCGGCTGCGACGAATGAGACCGGACCCTGGCTGCCCTCGATGTTGTTGCCGGGAACGTAGACGCGGTCGCCAGCTTCAGTTGGGGGAGGATTCACTTCCCAGCGAAGGCCGAGGCTGAGGGACACATTGGGCCGCAGCTTCCACTCGTCCTGAGCGAAGAAGTTGTACTGCTTGGCGCGCTGGCCCTGTGCCCAGAGCGTCACGCCTTCGCCGGAACGGAACGGCAGGAACGTGTCGTTCCTCAGGTCGCCCATGAAGACCTGGGTGAGACCGGCCGGGATTCCGAGCAAGTCGTTGACCATGCCCTGCAGGCGGTTGAGGTCAACGGCGGCGATGCCGGGAGCGGTGGCGCTGACCAGCGTGGGGAATGTGAAATCCGGCAGGCGGCCTGGTGGTGCGCGAGAGGGAGATCGCGGGTGTCAGGCTGGTACCGCCGACATCGCCGCGCTGGTCGTTGTGCTGGTAGAAGCGGAGATTGGCGCCAAACCGCATGACGTGCCGGCCTGTGAAGTAGCTGAGGGTCTCAATGATCTGCGGCGTATTGACCGCGCGGAACGTGCGCGGGTTGGCTGTGTAATCGACGTCGGAATTGTTGAACGTGAAGCGGGGTGAATTGGGGAAACTCGGATTGGCTTCGCCCTGGGTGAACAGGAACTGCCATCGGGAGTAGCCAAGGGTGAGTTCGTTGACCAGCCGGGGCGACAGGACGCTGCGGAGACCGACGGCGATGTTTGTCGCCGGGCGGAACACCTCGCCGCGGGGAGGATAGCCGGGCAGGACAACGGGGCGCCCGTTGAGCGGGTCGCCGTTCAGAGTGTTCTGTTCGGCGCCGAGCCAGCGGCCGAAGAGGTTGTGTTTCTCGTTGATGGTGTGGTCGACGCGGACCATGTATTGCGGGCCGCGAATCTGCACCGGGGTGTTCCACTGATAGATGCCTGTGTTCAAACCGTCGCCGGCGTTGTACGAATTGGGAGCGGGATAGCCGCCCAGTACGGACTTCACCGCCGAATCGAGGCCGACGCGAAGCGGATCGTTGGCGAACACGTTGTAGGTGGCGATGCAATTGACGTCCGAGGCGCCGGCGCAGTTGCGGACGCCGGCGGCGTACTGGCCGGTCTTGGGATCCACCAGCAGGCCGCTGTTTTGCGTGATGCGCTGGCCGTTGACGACGAACGGGTTCGCGTTGTCGACGACAAAGTAGCGGAAGGCGCCGCCCAGCGCGGTGGGCGAGTAGAGGTCGACCGACTCGCCGAAGGCCTTGTCGACAGGGTCGGCGAAGTTGACCTTTTGCCCCTGCCAACTGCCGAAAATGAAGGTCTTGTTCTTCCTGATTGGGCCGCCGATTTCGAAGCCGTATTGGTTGAGCTGAAGGATCGGCTTGGGCTGACCCTGCGCGGAAGCATAAAATTCCTGAGCATTGAGGGCCGTGTTGCGGAAGAACTCGAATGCAGTGCCGTGGAACTGGTTGGTGCCTGAACGGGTGGCGATGGAGACGTTGGCGCCGGAGTTGCGGCCTTCATCGGCGGTGGGGTTTGAAGTGGTGACCTTGAACTCCTGGACGTTGTCGGGATTGAGCCGGAATATGTTGTTGGTGGGGTTCGAGTAGGTGGACTCGTTGGCCTCGATGCCGTCGATGGTGACATTGACTGCCGTGGAGCGCGCGCCGTTGACGTTGACCGTGTTGCCGGAGCGCTGCACGACGCCGGGTTCGTACATCAGCAGGTTGAGCGGATTGCGGCCGTTCAAGGGCAGAGTGGAGATGGAGCGCTGCTCGATGACGTTGCCGAGCGTGGCGGTCGAGGTCTGAAGGAGTTCTGAAGCGGCGCTGACCTGGACGCTTTCGGTGGTAGCGCCGATCTCCAAGGAGATGTCGACATCGACGGGAGTGCTGACCTGAATCGTATTGCCGGTGCGGACAGCGGTTTTAAAGCCCTTAGCCTCGGCGCGGATCGTATAAACGCCGGCTGGAATGGAAGGAAAAGAGTAGATGCCTGACTCCGAAGTGATGCTCTTTTGGGTCACGCCGGTCGCTTCGTTGGTGAGCGTGACTGTAGCTTGTGGAACCGCGGATCCGCTGGCGTCGAGCACGAGACCTGAGATCTGCGAGGTTGACGTTTGGGCGCTGACCGCGGCAGAGAGGAGAAGCCCAAAAAGAAATGGGATGGCAAGACAGATGCGACTCATGGGAAGACTCCTTCACCCAGCTTGAAGCGAGAACGGGGCTTGTTTTCGAAGTATAGGGGATTTGGGCCCGGCCATCGAAGGTGGGCGGCGAGGCTAAGGACTGTGTTCACCCGGATCAGCATGAAGGCCCCCGGATTCAGACAGTATAAGCGGAAATGGCGGCACGTGGTAGCTGCGAGTGTCGTCATGTGTCAAGCCTCGTTTGAAATGTCCCCTACCTTACCTCGTTAGAAGTGTCCCCCTTCTTCTGGCATCCTCAACCTGGCCCGGCCGTCGTCGGCGCCCGGCATTCCACTGGCCCGAAGAGACCCGCAAGCAACCCGCTCCACGGCGAAGGAGCTCATAGAGTAAAGAGCCTGCGCCTCAGTCTCCCCCAGCCCAGACTCCGGCCCGCCCGCGGGCCTCACTCCGGCGTGATCGCCCCATGTTGCCGTAAGGTCTTGAGAATTTCGTCCAGCGGCACATTGGCGGGCGTAAGATTCATCTTGGCCGCCAGCGCCGCGGTCGCGCCCGCAGCCTGACCCATGGCCATGCAGGAGGCCTGCACCCGCAGCGCCGAGTTGGCCAGCCGGTCGCTGCTAATGCATCTCCCGGCAACCATGACATCGCGGCTGGACTTCGGAATCAGCGCCGTCAGCGGGATTGTCGCCACCGTGCCTTGTGCCAGCGGCCTGGGACGAATACCGCGCTCGTCATGCAGATCGATCGGATAGAACGAATAGGCCACGGCGTCGTCAAACTTGCGTCCGCTTGTGTAGTCGCCCACCTTCACCTTGGTCTCGCCCACGATGCGATACGTCTCGCGGACGCCTGCCTCTGGCTGCAGGCGTTCCAGGTGCAACCCCTCGAACCCGCGAAACTGCTTCAGAAAGCGCATCATGCGCAACATCGACAGTCGGCCGCGAATGTTGGTCTGCGTATGGAGTTCGGACGTCGTGGAGTCCGCGCCTGGAAGATGCGTCGCATTTTCGCCCCCGCTGGCCAGGAAGCCCCGCAGGTTATGACGGAAGTCTGTGGATTCAAGCCCCCCCGCCGCCACGGCTTCATCCGCCTTCGTCGCCATGCCATCCAGGTCGGCACGCGCCATGTCGTAGCCGGACAAGCGGTAGATCAACGAGCCAGGCTGATTGGCCCCTTCACGCTCCCGGTCCAGTCCGATCATGCCGATAACCGCGGCATTGCCCGTTGAATCCACCAGCTTTCGCGCCAGCACCTCAATCTGAGTCCCCTTGCCGGCAAGCTGCACCTTCCAACCGCCTTCGCCGCGTTTGATCGAAAGCGGCGTCTCGTAGTAACGCAATTGAACCCCGGCATTCACGCACGCTTCTTCGGCAAGCGCGGCATACAGCGCCCCGTTCAGGCGCACCTGGTGTTTCCAGTGCTCGGTGCCATAGGGAACGGAGAAATCGGGAAGCCGGCCGCCGTTCAGCTTTACGGCGGCGCAGACCAGGTCCCACCCTATCCCCGCAATGATCTGTTTGCCCCAGGCGTGAAACAGACCCGGCAAATCGACGCCCGCGGTTGTCATCGTCCCGCCAAGTTGGCTGCCTGCCTCCACCAGGACAGTCCGCGCCCCCGCGCGTGCGGCCTGAATCGCTGCAATGGCCCCAGCCGTGCCGCCTCCAATGATCAGAACATCGGCATGCACCGGCCTTCTCGGCGGAAGCGTGCGCCCCGCCGCGCCAACTGTCGCGGTCCCACCTGCTGAACTGGCGGCCAGCCGAAGGAGAACCTCCCGGCGCGAATTGCCTGGCCTATCGCCCTGTTCGACAGGGATCGCCATTTCTACCTCCCATCCGCTCGCAAGCATACACCCAGTCCGCCCGACGTGCCCCGCCTCAGTTCCCCCAAGTTCCCGCAGCGCCGCCTCCGCCGCCCGCTTCACCAACATCTCTCGGCGACCGCATCCCCAACGCCTCCTTCAACAGCGGAACCTGCCCCTTGTCCCCGCATCGCCCGAGCGCCCGCAGCGCCTCCGCCTGCACAACATAACTGTCCTCGATCTGGAACCGCCCGGCAAGAAAAGCGCTCTCCTTGAATCTCGCGATCCGGCGCACCGCCACAGCCCTCACATCCGATTTTTCATCCAGCGCCCGTTCTCGAAAGAACGCGGCATCCCCATCCACCGCTTCCAGCGCCGCCCGCCGCACCGCCCAGAACTTGTCACCCTGCGCCGATTTCCGCAGCGCCGCCTCCGCCCCTTTCCCCTTTAACTCCGACGCCGCCCACATCCTCCCCATCGCATCGTCGTTCTGCAGTTGATACAGCAACTCCTCCACGCCCTTGTCAAACCTCATCTCCATCAGCAGGTGGTTGCCCTCGTCGAACCTCACCAGCAGAGGCCGCGAGTCGCACGCGATTTCGAACGTTTGCTCTTCCTTCTTGCCGATCTGCAGCCGTTCCACCCTCTTCCCGCGGCCGTGACAATCCCCACATCCACCGGCGTCTCAAACAGCGGGCCCTGCTTCTGCATCACCGTCAGTTGCGCTTTCTTCTCCCCGTCCAGCCACTGCCACCGCACCTCGAACACCGGATGCCCCGCCTGGTATAGCCACTGCTCGAAGAACCATTCCAGCCCCTGCCCCGACGACTCCCTGACCGCCTTCCGGAAATCGTTCGCGTCTACCACCTGGTACGCGTGCTTCTTCAGGAAATGCGAAACCGCCCGCTGGAAGTCCTTGTCGCCCATCACCCAGCGCAGCATATGCAGGACCGCCGCACCTTTCTGATACGTGTGCCTGTCGAAATTCTGATTGGGCGTCTCCCAGCGGTCCCACACGATCGGCCGCTTGTACTTCAACCGCGCCTCATCCAGATACGCATTCCGCTTCAACAACAGGTTCAGCGCACCCTCGTCCTCTCCCAAAGAGTGTTTCGAGTACAGATACTCCCCGTATGTTGCGAAACTCTCGTTGATCCACGTCTCGCTCCAGTCGCGCATCGTCACCAGGTCGCCCCACCATTGATGCGCCGCCTCATGCGCCACCAGCCAGTGGCTCGGAAAGTCCTTGTCCGCCTTGGCGTCGTGAATCGTCCCGTCTCCAATCACCGTCGCCAACGTGCTCTCCGCACCCCCGCCAAAACGTGGAATCGTGATCTGGTCGTACTTCGCCCACGGATAGGGAACCCCATACTCGCCCTCGAAAAAGCGAATGATCTCGCGAGTCTTCCCGAACGAGCGCTCAGCATCCTGGGCATCCTTGCGGTACACCCAATAGTTGATCGGAAGGCTGCCCTTCGTGTCCGCCACCTGGACATACGGCCCTGCCACCAGCGCGAACAGGTAAGTCGAGTGCGGCTTCTCCTGCACCCAGTGGAACGTCCTGCCCGCCGCACTCCGCGTTACGCTCTGGAGCCGCCCGTTCGCGATCGCCTGATAGCCCTCCTTCACCGTCGCGATGATCTCCGCCGTTGCCTTGTCCCCCGGATAATCGTTCGATGGAAACCAATGCCGCGCCCCCTCCGGAAACGACAGCGTATTGATCAACTGCGGATGCTCCGGCGTCTCGTCCTTGAAGCCGAGCCCGAGATCATACCCCTTTGCCATGCCGTACTTCTCGGGGTCCACATTCACGTTCCGCGCTCCGTAATAGACCGTGAACGCCGTCTTATCGCTGTAAAGGTGCGGCCGTCGCAAGCGAACAACCAGTTTTCCAGGCTTCTGCTCAAAGCGCAGCGCCCCAACATCGTCCCTCACAGCCGTCACTGCAAACGTCTCGGCATCCAACTCGCACACCTCGAAGCCGTCCTTCAGCGGCCACAGCGAGACCCGCGTCTCCCCCCAAAACGAGTGCGTCTTCTCGTCAAAGCGCAGTTCGATCCGATAGTGCTCCACATCGTAGTCGCGGCTCCGCTCGAACTGCCTCGGCGCCGCCTGAACATCGCCGCGGCGGCCAGAATCAGGAACAGCCGCACCGTAATCATTGCGTCCACAGCCGGACCGGCCCTTCGAGTCCGTTGGGGTGGAGTGTCTTCAAGCGGTCGCGTTCAGACACGAACTTGATGCCCCATGCGCCGTGTTCGTAGATCGGGTCGCCCTGTGACATCCAGCCGGCATCCGAGTTCGCAACTCGGACACGGAGTTGGTTGGCGCCGCTCTTCACCAGCACTGTGACATCGAATTCGAACGGCGTCCAGACGCGCGAGCCCGCCGGCTTCCCGTTGATCCACACTTCAGCGGCGAGTCCAACACTGCCGAGATCCAGCAATACCCGCCTGCCCGGCGGAACAGCCGCGAGTGTGAACGCCGTCTCGTATAGGGCGGTGCCGGAGTAGTTCGCGAGCGCCGTGTCGGTCCAGCAGAAGAGTTCCGTGGTGGTTGTCTTCGGTTGGAACACGTAAGGACGTTCAGGGATCTCGCGTTCGTCAATCTCCAGCGAAATCGCCTCGCCCGCTGTACCCGGCGGTTGGCTGGCCGTGAGACGCACTTGCTTTGAAGACGAAGCCGGCAGCGTCTGCTCCTTCGCATACACAAGATCGCGGAGTGTGTTGTTGTTTGCGTCGGTGATCCGGAAGAGGAAGCCTGTAGCGCCCGCTGACGCGGGGCCGATCTTCAGCAGCAGCGTGTTCCAGCCCTGCTTCAGTTCGAGAGCGGGACGGTGGGACCATGGATCCCGCAGGTTGATAAAGGGCGGATGGGAATGGCGCGTGAATTCGAGCCTGCCATTGAGCCAGAGCTTGACGCTGTCCGCTACGGCGAGGGCGGCGTGAGCTCGGCGCGCAGTCGGGGACCACAAATACGTAAAGGCGTAGTAGACGCTATTGCGGACCGGTGGGCGCACTGCATTGGTCGGGGATTCGGTGTACTCCCAGGGTGGGGAGTTGGCTGCGGTTGCGCTCCCGGGGAGGAAGCCGGACTCCGGCGCGAACGCGTTGAAGAAGCCTTCGTGATCGCCATAAGGGTACGGCCCGGAGAGCCACCACTTGCGCTGCGCCAGGCGTTCCGGAGAGAGCCAGACCGGCTCTGTCGAACCCGCCATCTGGGCGTACGGGACCCGCACCGCCGATTCCGGCGTGAATTGCCACCGGTTCCCGGAGAGATCGGTCAGCAGGTGGCGTTCACGGCCCGAAAGCGGCGTTGCCGGTGAGCCCTTCGGGTTGCGCACGACGAAGAATGCATCCCAAGGCTCGAAGTGCAGCGTCATCGTCGAACCGTTGGATAGCAGGTGCCGGTCGCCCGATTCGGCATCCCACTTCTCGTAATTGCCCGGCCTCGGTAAGCGCACAGTGACGTCGCGGGCGGCGGCGGTGTCGTTGACTGCCCAGAACCATTCAACGTCTCCGGCCGTGCGGCGGGAAAAGAAGAGGTTCTCCCTTGTCCCATCGATCACTTCCACCGCGGGTGCAACCGTGGCGCGAAGCGCATCCAAAAGCGGCGCCAGCGCCTGACGCACCGGCCCGGGAGTTTCGAAGCGAGTGAGGTAGTCAAGCTTGAGAAATGGCTCGTGGGGGAGAGTGGGAAAACGCCGTATTTGAGGAATACTGGCGACCTCCACAGGCTGAGGACCAAGCGCCAGCACAAGCCCGCCGCCTGCTGCGAACCGGCGAATCCTTTCCGCCGAGGAAACGGCGATGTGCGACATCGGCGGAAGGATGAGAGCGCGCAAATGCTCTCCTCCCAGTTGGAGAAGTGTTGCCCGCGAGAGCGGCTTGGGCCAGGTAGTGGCTGTCCAGAATATGGTATTCCCAGCCGTGGCGCGCAAGATCCAACTGCAGAGCCGAATAGTATTCCTGCGTTTCGTCCATGGAGTTGCCCCAACGGCCAGTGCACGCTTGCTCTCCTGGAAGACCCCCGCGGAGTTTGCGAATGCGCTCTCGAGTGGATAGTAAATGGCCACGCGGGCATCGTGGATCCTTGCCCGTTGAGATAGAGCGCGCGATTGAAATTGGAGGAGTAGTGGCGGAAGTAGCGGAAGAAGGGTTGTGTCAGGAAATTGCTGGGCGGGTATTGCAGGTGAGTGGGGTCGTACTCGAAGTAGTGCGCGATGAGGCGGTTGGATCCCCATAGCACCGCCATGTTGGAAACGCGGCGCGACTTTTCCAGAGAGAAGAACGAGTCGTGCCCCAGCAGGCCGTGGGTCTCCACCATGAGCGGGCGGTTCTCGAAATGAGCCACCGAGAGGGCTTCTTGAAAGTCGATCGGCATGCGGGCGCGCTCGATCAGGGCGTCAATGAAGATGGCGCTGGAAGCGCGCCAGAGCTGCATCATGTCGCCGGTCCAAAGAACTTGAAGCAGCAGCGTCTCTTCGATGTCGGAGTGGCCGTGCTGGACTCTATGGCGGCTGCACCAGTCGGTGATCTGCTGGACGTAGTTGGTCGCGTACAGGTGCGAGACGGTTTCCAGATAGTCCTGGCGCACCTGGATGGCCCGGGCCGAATTCGACTGAAGCAGTGGGAGCAGAGGGCGCAGGTCGTAATTGTGGCGGCGGCGGAAAGTGTCCCAAAGCGCCGGCGTGTAGGGCAGCGGCGCCCCGTAGGAACCCTCGTGGTCAGAGACAAAGAAACGGATGGTTGAGCCAAGGTGCTGGGGGAACCGCCGCGCGTATTGCTCGTAAGTAATGTCGAGAAAGGCGCGTACTGCGGCCGGGTTCAGTAGATCGGTGCGAACGCCCCTCTCCGTCGCTTCCACCGCCGTGTAGGCGAACAACCTCCAATTTCCGGCAGGGGGTGTCCAGGTGAGTGTGCTCGAGACGGGCACCAGTTGCAGAGAGGATTCGTCGATTTCGCCCGAAGGAAGCAGCCGGGCGGCGGCGATCACTTCCGGCAGCAGTTCGAAAGTGTGCGGCGAAGTGGAGGGGAGTTGCTTCACCGTCAGGCGTCGCATGTGGAATTCGGGGTGCTGCTGAAGCACCTTGCTCGGCTCTCGCTGGAGCGAAGCGTAGTCCCACGCCTGGCCACTCGGCCAAAGGTACTCGTCGGAAAAGTTCAATGTCATGCCCAGGGAACGGGCCGATTCAAGAGCAGAGCCAACCTCCCGCCACCACTCCTCAGACTGGTAAGCCGGCTCGAGGCCCGCCCAGTTCATGACAGTCGCTGACTGCACTCCCTGTTCGGCCATTGCCCGGAGTCGCCGCCGGGTTTCCTCCGCCGTAATCTTGCCATTCCAGAACCAGTACGGGCTCAAATTCTGTGAGGGCGGCGGGTTGCGGAACCCGGCGTGGAGCGCATCGATGGCCGCGCGCGGCGCATTGGCCGCAAAGGCCGGAAGTACGAGCACGACAGGCAGTAGACGAAAGCAGAGCACCTTTCAACCCTTCATCGCCTTCTCGATTTC
>CAVQOO010000007.1:0-96223 GCA_963714395.1 Bryobacteraceae bacterium | reverse complement strand
GGCGAGGTCCTCGACGCTGCGAGGGCCCTGGGCGAGCAGGTCGAGCAGCTCGAGCCGTTTGGGGTTGCCGAGGACCTTGCCGACGGCGGCGAACTCGGCGAACAGCGCATCCTTGCTGGACCGGTCACCCATCGCCGGCCACCTCCTGCTGCATCGTCGCGGGTCGGTGGTGGGTCTCGTACATGCGCAGCGCGCGACGACGAGGCCGGAGGCGGCGGTGATGGCGGCGACGACCCAGATCGCGGCGCGGAGCCCCAGAGGTCGGCGGTGATGCCGGCGACGAGCGCGCCGACGGCGTAGCCGCTGTCGCGCCAGAGCCGGTAGACGCCGACGGCGCGGGCCCGCCAGGCGGGGTGGGCGACGTCGCCGATCGACGGCGAGCAGGGTGGGGTAGACCATGGCGGTGCCGGCGCCGAGCAGCGACGGCGGCGATGGCCCAGACGGCGAACGGTCGGCGAGGCGATCAGGGCGAGGGCGGCGGCCTGGATGAGCATGCCGGCGGTGATGAGCTGTTTGCGGCCCCACCGGTCGGACAGCGCGCCGGTGACCAGTTGCCCGACGCCCCACACCGCCGGGTAGAGCGCGACCAGGATGCCGATGCGGTCGACGGACAGGCCGGTGGTGGCGAACAGGATCGGGAACAGGCCCCAGGACAGGCCGTCGTTGAGGTTGTTGACCAGGCCGGCCTGGCTGGCCGAGGACAGCGCCGGTTCGGTGAAGCTGGTGCGCAGAAGATCTGCCGGTTGGTCAGCGCGCCGTGGAGGTGGTCGTGCTTGCCGTCGGCGCGGGCGTGGCTGGCGGCCTCGAGCTGGGCGTGGTCGCGGGTCTCGCGGACGAACACCGTCGACAGGCCGAGGCCGAGCGCGGCGAAGGCGACGCCGAGCAGGAACGGCGCGGGGCGCAGCCCGTAGCGGGCGGCGAGGTAGCCGGTGGCCAGGGCGGTGACGGCGACGGCGCCGTAGCCGGCGGCCTCGTTGAAGCCCATGGCCAGGCCGCGTCGGGCGGGGCCCGACGAGGTCGATCTTCATGACGACGGTGGTCGACCAGGTCAGGCCCTGGTTGATGCCGAGCAGCACGTTGGCGGCGACGACCCAGCCCCAGGACGGCGCCCAGATCAGCAGCAGCGGCACGGGCAGGGCGATCAGCCAGCCGGCGACCAGCACGGGCTTGCGGCCGAAGCGGTCCGACCAGGTGCCGGCGAAGTAGTTGGTGGCGGCCTTGGTGATGCCGAACGCGACGATGTAGGTCAGCGCGGCGGTGTATGCGGTGAGGTGGAACTCCTGCTTCGGCCAGCAGCGGCAGCACGGTGTGTTCCTGGCCGACCATGCCGCCGACGAGGGCGTTGACCGCGACCAGCAGGCAGAACTGGGCGAGGTTGGCGCGCAACCCCAGCTCGAGCCTCGGGGCTGGTCGGTGGTCGTGCGTCACGCGCCGGTCGTCCGAGATTGCGGCCGGTGGCCGCGGCCCAGTCCTGGGGTCCGCCGTCGAGCACGACGACGTCGTGGTGGCCGGCGCGCGCTTCGAGCAGGCTGGCTGCGCCCATCGCGC
Organism: Bryobacteraceae bacterium; assembly: GCA_963714395.1. Lineage (GTDB taxonomy): Bacteria > Acidobacteriota > Terriglobia > Bryobacterales > Bryobacteraceae > JACADU01. The sequence continues at coordinate 94,675 of CAVQOO010000007.1, read as the reverse complement.
GTTCGCCGTGCCCGCACATCACCACCGTCGGCTCGTCGGGCAGGCCTCGGCGGCCCGCTCGGCGATGTCGCCGAGTTCGACATGCATCGCGCCGGGCAGATGTCCGGTCAGGTATTCGGTGCGCTGGCGGATGTCGAGGACGCGGCGCCCGTCGAGTCGCCGGCCCGGGCCAGCGGGATGCGTGCCGTGTCGTGGCCCGGCGGCGGTCCAGGCCGCCATGCCGCCGTCGAGTTCGCCGACGATGTTGTCGTATCCGATTTTCGCGGCCTGCCAGGCGATGTCGGCGGAGTCCTGGTCGGGGTCGCGGACACGATGATCAGCGGTCGGTCGGCAGGCGCGAGCCAGCCCAGCCAGGTGGCGAACACCGGCCGCAACGGGATCGAGATCGCCCCAGGCACATGGCCGGCGGCGAAGCGGTCCACCGGGCGTGACGTCGATGAGGACCGCGCCGTCGGCCAACCGCGGCGCACCTCCTCGACGCTCAGCGGCGCGCAGCGTCGGGTCGCCCTCGAGCAGCGGCGGGCCGACGCGGTTGATCTCGCCGAGCCGGCGGAAGTAGGGCGGGATAGCTGCCCAGCGAGCCGAGAAGCTGCGCCACGAAGGCGTCTTCGTCGGTCGGCGCAGCAGCGGGTTGGTGGCCAGCTCGTGGGCGATGGTGCTGGTGCGTTCGGCGCCCGGCGGTGCGGAGCAGAACGATCCGGCGCCGTGGGTGGGCCACACCGCGACGTCGCCGGGCAGGTCGGCCAGCCGGCGCAGCGAGGCGTACTGGGCGCGGGTCAGTTCGTCGGTGCGGTCCGTCGGAGACCAGGTCGGTGCGGGCGGCCGAGCCGACGATCAGTGATCCGCCGGTGAACACCCCGACCTCGCGGTCGCCGTCGAGCAGCAGAAACGCCAGGTGCTCGTGGGTGTGTCCCGGTGTCAGCAGGGCGCGCAGCCGCAGCCCGCCCAGGTCGACCTCGTCGCCGTCGTGCAGCCCGGTGTGGGTGAACTCGCGATGCCCGGCCGCCGAGGCCAGCACCTGTGCGCCGCTGGTCGCCCCGAGTTGGTGTGCGCCGGAAAGGAAGTCGGCATGCAGGTGGGTGTCGGCGGCGAACGCGACGGTCAGCCCGCGCCGGGCGCGCCCGCATGCACCGCCCGCAGATCGCGGCTGACGTCGACCACCAGCGCCCGTCCGTCGCCCAGATCGACGCAGGTAGGCCGAGTTGCCCAGCCCCTCGTCGACGAGCGGAACCAGATCGACGTCAGCCATCGGGCCACCCTCCGAGAGAAGAACATCGGACGCGGGTAACTCTACGTCATTCCACGGAACATTGGAATGTATGGAGTCACCGTCGCCATTCCGTACCGGGCCAGGCCGAGAGATTCCGGAGGGTAAGAGGAGGGCGATCAAGTACAGCTGTAATCCCGTAGCAATCGCGTCGCTTCACGCAGTGAAGGGCGTCGGGACGCTAACGGGCGGGGTATGACACTCTCCCCTCGCGCTCGCCGACTTTCGCGGACATGCCGGCAGATGCGCGTGTTAGCTGAGTGCTTTACGGGCGTAGAGCGCGTGCCACTGCGTGAGCTCATCGAGGTCGTGGATCGTGTGCGCCTCGAGACGGAGCCCATGTCGACGCAGTGGATCTGGGCGCACGGCTTCATGGATCCTGGAGGACCAGGGGGTGGAGGAGACCATCACGGGCGTCCGCCCTCGGCTCGGCGACGCCCTGGGTAGGTGGGTCTGCGGACGTTCGTCGCGAGGACTTCACCGGACACCGGCACGGGTGACACGTCCGGTTTACCGCCCTGATCGACCGTGAAGGCATGCGCGTTGCGATCGTCACCGAGTCGTTCTTCCCTCAGGTCAACGGTGTCACCAACACCGTGCGTCACACGGTCGACAGGCTCCTGGAGACCGGGCACCAGCCACTGGTGATCGCCCCGGGACCCGGGCTCGCCCGCTACCGGACCGTCCCGGTGGTCCGTGTCCGCTCCCTGGGCCTCCCCGGATACCGGTCGTTCTCGCTCGGTCTCCCGGACGCCGCCGTGGAGCGCGCCCTTGCCGAGTTCCGGCCCGATGTCGTGCACCTGGCCTCCCCGATCTCCCTCGGCGCCGTAGGGCTGCGGCAGCGCGTCGCCTCGGCGTCCCCACCGTGGCCGTCTACCAGACCGACGTGGGCAAGTTCGCGCGCCAGTACGGCGTCCGGGGGAAGCCGTGGTCGCCCGATGGGTCGGGCGCATACCACCGACGAGCGACCAGGACACTCGTCCCGTCGACCTCGTCCTACGCCGACCTCCAGGCGCTGGGTGTCACGGACATGCACATCTGGGGCCGAGGTGTGTCGCTGGACCTGTTCGACCCGGAAACCGCCAGCGAAGGAGCTGAACGCGCACTGGACCCGGCGACACCCGGGTTTGTACCCCCCTTTGGGCAGGTCGATGATTAACCCGTCCGCGGCTCCCTCGGCGACATAGTATTCCGCAAGGCGAGCCCGCAATCTGCCGGCCTCGTTCCGCACTACCGAATCCTGGCGGACATCGTAATTGGGCTGGCGGCCGAAATACTCCACGCCGATGACGGATTCCTTGAGATCATCACCTCGTCCGGAAAGCTCCTGCTCCACGACAAACCGAAGAAAGCCGCTGAGACGGTCGTTGCGCGCGAAACCGGCGCTGGAGAGGATCTTCTCCATGTGGGTGCGGACTGATTCGGGGCTGCTGTCTTTCCAGGGAGGCATCCGCTTGGAGCAATTCTACCTCGACGGCACATGTTCTCAATGTGATGGCTGTGTTGCTAACCCCCAGCCAACCCCGGATTGCTTGCGTTTTGCGCCCTTTGGGAGCACGCTAAGCGCTCGAGGTACAGCATCATGCGAAGCGAAACGCAGCATGCCGGGCGAGTGCTCACCGCAAGTAGTAGCCGAGGACTGAACGTGAGAGGACTGAACATGAGCTGTCGTTACCTGACTGTTGTTTTGCTGCTCCTCATCGGCCGGGCGGCTGCGCAAGAGTACGTCATTTCGACGTACGCGGGCGGAGCATCGCTAGAGACACCCGTGGGGGCACTCGAAGCCCCGATTGGCACGCCCACCGCCGTCATGGCCGACGCAGCGGACAACATCTACTTCATCAGTCTCGATGCTGTTTTCAAGTTGGACCGGGACGGAATCCTGACGCGGATCGCAGGTAATTCCAGGCAGGGTTACACCGGCGATGGCGGCCCGGCGGTGAGGGCCCAATTACGTTTCCCTTTTTCCCCGGCGATCGGCCTCACCTCCCGGGAAGGCTTTCTGTTCATCGCCGACTGCGGCAATCACCGCATCCGCAAAGTTTCGCCGGATGGCATCATCAGCACCGTCGCGGGCAACGGCATCGAGGGATTCTCCGGCGATGGCGGAGCGGCCAAGGACGCACAACTTAATTCGCCTGCCGGGCTCGCGTTCGACGAGGCCGGCAACCTATTCATCGCCGATTGGGGGAACAACCGCGTTCGCAAAGTATCCACGGAAGGGATTATCACCACCGTGGCCGGCGTGGGCAAATGTTGCGGCTCCGTTGGGGATGGCGTGCCTGCTACCGGCGCGCAACTCGGAAACCCAGCGGGCCTGGCGGTAGATAGCGGGGGCAACCTCGTTTTCGCGGCTGCCGGCCAGAGCCTCATTACGGAAGGTGTCCCCGCAAGGGATCATCACCACGGTAGCGGACACCGGCATCGAAGCGCGGGCGGGCGTGTTCCCGGGCCCGACCGGCGTCGCCATTGACGGTGCGGGCAATCTGTTCATCACGTATCCCGGCATCGGCGTCATCCGCAAGGTTTCGCCGGATGGCACGGCCACAACGGTGGCCGGCGTCGGCGAGGGCGAGTTGGGGGATGGCGGCCCCGCGGCCAATGCGAAACTGGACAATCCGCGAGCCACGGCTATCGACAGTGCCGGCAACCTCTTCATCGCCGACACGAATAACGGCCGGATCCGCAAGGTCTCTCCGGACGGCACGATCAGCACCGTCGCGGGAAGAAGCCTTCCCGCTCCCATCGGAGATTGTGGACCGGCTACGAGTGCCCTGCTGGCTCTCGGCGGATTCGGCCACAGCGCGATTGGCGGCATGGCGCTGGACGGCAGCGGGAATCTGTTCATCGCCGACACGAATAACCACCGGATCCGCAAAGTCGCCCCCGATGGGATCATCACGACGGTGGCGGGCACCGGCACTCCGGGGTATGTGGGCAATAACGGCCCAGCCACCGAAGCGCAATTGAAGTACCCGCTCGGTGTAGCAGTCGATCGCGCCGGTAGCCTTTTAATCGCCGATACGGGGAATAACTATGTCCGCAGGGTTTCCCCGGACGGCATCATGACCACGGTACACGGTTCCGACAGCGACGCGGGAGCGCTGTTTGCAGTGGCCGTGGACAGCGCGGGCAACCTCTTCATCGCGAACGGGGTCATGGTCCGGAGAATTTCTCCGGAAGGAGCCGCTTCCATCGTTGCCGGCGGAGGCGAGTTGACTTTTGAGGACCGCGACGGCAGTCCCGCCACGCAGGCAAAGCTGTACTACCTGTGTGGTCTGGCCGTCGACGAAGCGGGCAATCTCTTTATCGCCGATTGCAACGATGGCGCGGGCGCGCATAGGGTCTCGCCGGACGGGATCATCCACAGAGTCGCGCTCCCGGCTGGTGGGAGTCCGAGGGGTGTCGCCGTGGACCAGACGGGTCACGCATTCTTTTCCATAGCTGACTCCGACTGGGACATAAGCGGCGGGGCCGAACGCATCTTCAAGGTATCGCCGGATGGGAGTGTGACGGCGATCGCGGGCACGGGCAAAACAGGTTACTCCGGCGATGGAGGCCCGGCAATGAGCGCGGAGCTGGCGGGTCCAGCCGGCGTGGCTGTGGACCGTGCGGGGAATATCTACTTCGAAGATATCGGCAACGGTGCTGTCCGCGTACTACGGCCGGCGGACCGGTTGAATGCCGAGAGCCAAGGCGGTTCGAGGACTTCGGATGTTCCGGAATTCAATCGTCGCGGCGGGCGGACGAGCGGACGGTAGAGATCGTGCGCATGAGCGCGAGCGGGGGATGGATGCGGCTCGCTGCGGCGCGCCTCGGCCAAGTCGAACGAACTCGTTCTGGAGATTACAGAGCAATCCGCGGATGGCCGCCGTTTCGATCGGCGCCTGACGCTTGAGAAGCAATAGGCAGTATGCCGGTGGCGCTGAAGGGCAAGTCACGGGGCTGGTGCAAGTCTCCCGTGGGAGTTTGAGATTTCGACTTGGAGAGACAGGATGACTGGAGAGACACAATGAGAAAGACTCGGTTGGTGAAAACATGTTGTATGGTGATGGCGCTGCTGTTCGGTCCTGCGATCGGAAGCGCCGACGTGGTTTCGGACTGGAACGCGATCATGGTGACCACTGTGAGTGGTCAGAGCCCGTTCGCTCAGGCGCGTTTCGCGGCGATCACACAATTGGCGGTGTTCGAAGCAGTCAATGCGATCACGGGGGATTTCAAGCCGTACCTCGGCACTATCAACGCGCCAGCGAGCGCGTCCGCCGAGGCCGCGGCCATTGCCGCCGCCCATAGCGTGCTCAAGAGCTACTTCCCTGCCAACGCGGCCAGTCTCGATGCCGCCCGGGCGAGTTCGCTCGCGGCGATCGCGGATGGCCCGGCCAAAAGCGCCGGCATCGCGGCCGGTGACGCCGCGGCCGCGGCAATGATCGGCGCGCGCGCCAACGACGGCTCAGGAACGCCCAAGTTCCACATGCCCTCCTCCTCCGACCCAGGCGAATGGCAAACGACGCCGAGTTGTCCGGCTGGGGGCGGAGTCTTTCTGCATTGGCCTGACGTGACACCATTCGGTATCAAGAGCGCCAGCCAGTTTCGCTTGGATCCGCCCCCGAGTCTCACAAGCAGCAGTTACACGAGGGATTACAACGAGGTGAGGGCGGCTGGCGGCCTCAACAGCACGGAACGGCCGGACGATCGGACCGACGTGGCGCGGGTTTACGCCGCCGTCACGCCCATTTTCATTTTCAACCCGGTCGTGAGAAGCGCCGCGCAAGGAAAGTCACTGACGGAGACCGCGCGTGCCCTAGCGCTCCTCAACATGGCCATCAGCGATGCCGCGGTCGCGACGTTCGATACGAAATATCACTACAGATTCTGGCGCCCGGAGACCGCGATTCGTGCTGGGGACACGGACGGCAACCCTAAAACCGAGCCAGATGCGCCTTTCGCGCCGTTGATCGCCACGCCTTGTTTCCCGAGCTATCCGTCGGCCCATGCGACCTTGAGCAACGCGGCTCGCGAGGTCATCAAGCGTATCTTCGGCGGGGGGCCGCAGTCCATCACCGTGTCGTCGCCAGCAGTCCCAGGGGTGACGCTCCATTACAACAAGCTCAAGCAGGTCACCACTGATGTCGACGACGCGCGCGTCTATGGCGGGATCCATTTCCGCTTCGATCAGGATGCGGGCGCTGAGCAAGGACGCCGGGTCGGTGAGTACGTCTACAAGAACAACCTGCGGCAGAAGAACGCCTGCAATTGCGAAGAAGACGACTGAGCAACGGGCGGCATCAATTGGGCAGGCTCCGCCGCCTACCAGGGCGAATCGAGGGGGCAACATGAAAGGGCAGCTCATTGAATCCGCGGATGGTCGCCGTTTCGATCGGCGCCTGATGCGATGACTGGCCGTTGACTGGGGGCAATGGTTGGAGTAACTCCGATTGTTTCCAATGCGTTAGCTGCTCAAATCTGCCCATGATCCGGAATCCCGCTTTACTTGGCTGGTAAATCCGGACATAATTATCCAGGTTCATCTGCGTGCGGCCGACCGTCAGTTGATGGCTCAGGCGTTGGAGGAAGGCGTATGGAACGACTTGTCCTGCTGACGGTTATGGGGGCGACGGTCGGTTTGTGGACGGCCTGGGCGGGCGACAACGTCTGGACGAGCCTTGGGCCGGATGGCGGAGGCGCCAGGTCCCTGGTGATCGACCCGCTGAACGCCAACACGGTATACGCGCTGACCAGCGCGGGCCTGTTCAAGAGCACGGATGGAGGCGCGAATTGGAGAGCGACGCCCCTTCTGCAGCCGAAGCCCGGCGTTGTGACTTCCCTCGTGATTGACCCACACAATTCAAGCACGCTCTATGCAACAGGCACTGAGGCTTGGGGGAAGGGCGTACGGGCGGTACTCAAGAGCACGGATGAAGGGGCAAGCTGGCGTGTGTTGACAGCAGTGACACGCCTACGGGGATCCCGCCCATCTGGCGATAGACCCCGAAGACCCGAACACACTGTACGCGGGCGACTACAACGAAATTCTCAAGAGCGCGGATGGAGGCGAAACCTGGAAGACGTTAAACGTCGGGCTGCCGGGTCGTTCACTTACATTCGCTGGCGATCGACCCGCAAAACCCCAACACTGTGTACGCGGTGACTGACGATGCCATCTTCAAGAGCACAAATCGGGGAGCAGACTGGAGCGCGGTGTATTCGTACTCCGAATGGCGTCCGGGTCCGCAGTTTGCGAGCTTGGCGATAGACCCGCAAGACTCAAACACGCTCTATGCTCATCAAGCCGTTGGGGGGGGATTCTACAAAAGCAGTGATGGCGGAGCGAGTTGGAGAGCGGCAAACTCCGGGCTGCCAAACCGCCAGGGTGACTCGCCGTTTCCTTTTTTCCCGATTAGCGCTGTGGCGATTCATCCGCGAAATACCGGCACGCTTTTCGCGGCAACGCCTGACGGATTATTCAAGAGCACGGATGGGGCAGAGACCTGGACGAAGCTCGATTCCCAACCGGACGCCGGCAGCATTCATGCTTTGGCGCTTGACCCGCAAAACCCTGACGCCATCTACGCAAGCGCTGATGGTTCGGCCGGCGGGAGCGTCCACAAGAGCACGGATGGAGGTGCGAGATGGAGGTCCGCCAACTCCGGGCTCAGGGCGCTGGGAATTCATCGCCTGGCAATCGCCCCCCAACAACCTGCCGCACTCTACGCCGACGCCACTAACGGCCTTCCGAGCACCGATGAGCTCTCTCAAGAGCACCGATAAAGGGACGAGTTGGAACCACGTTTCGTCCACGGCACTCTTGGCCATCGATCCTCAGAATCCGGCCACACTGTTCGGCATTGGCCCTCACGGTCTGGAAAAGAGTACGGATGGGGGAGTGAACTGGAGTCCGGCGAAGGACGGGTTGCCGGAGGGCCCCTGCCCCCGCGCTTTCCTCGTTGACGATTGATCCGCAAGACTCACGTACGGTCTACGCGGGGCTTAAGTCCTGCGAGATAGGGAGCCAGAACGGTGGAGTTTGGAAGAGCACCGATGGCGGAGCGGGCTGGACGAAGCTGGAATCGAAGCCGGTTGGCGGAGGCGTTCATGGCCTGGCGATTGACCCCAAAACCAACACGCTGTACGCGTGGAATGGGAATGGACTGTCCAGGAGCACGGATCGGGGAGGAAGCTGGAGCAGGCTGCGTAACTACTACGGTGTAACCGCCCTGGCGATTGATCCGCAAAGCCCGGGCACTTTGTACGGTGTATACCTGAAAACAAGTACCTCGTATGACGACCCTGATTGCTGTGGAGTCATCAAGAGCAGAGATGGTGGAGAGACTTGGACCGCGGTGAATTCCGGGCTGCCAAGGGACTCTCTGAATCACATGTGGGTCGATATTGTTACCGCGCTTGTCATTGACCCGCGTAACACCAGCACGCTCTACGCGGCAACCTCTGCCAACGGGGTGTACCGGACCACAGACGGGGGAGCAACCTGGAGTGCTGTGAACTCCGGACTCACAACGATGAAAGTTTCCGCGCTGGCCGTTGACCCGCAAGACACCAACACGGTCTACGCCGGCACCGAGGGCGGCGTGTTTGCGATTACCTTCGCTGCTCAATAAGGAGGCACAACATGTAGTTGTCAACCACGGCGTCCCTCAAAGCCGGTTTTCTTCTTCCGCTTCTTTTCCTGGGAGCTGCAGGCCATTCCATTGCAATGGCACAATCCGCCGGCACGTTTACCGCAACCGGCAACATGACCACGGCGAGAGAAGGGCACACAGCGACCCTGCTGCTCGATGGCACGGTCCTGATCGCGGGTGGCAATAACGGGACCTATAATCGGTTGCTGGCGAGTACCGAGATTTACGATCCTGAGGCAGGAACCTTCACCGTCTCGGGTGACATGATCACACCCCGGAGTTTCCACACAGCTACCCTATTGCCCGACGGTAAGGTTTTGATCACCGGCGGCGTGCATTTCAATGTCGAACTGGCCAGCGCCGAGTTGTACGATCCTACGACAGGAACATTCACTGCTACTGGCGACATGACCATGGAATCCGCTTTCCATACCGCCACTCTACTGAACAATGGCCAGGTTTTGATAGCCGGTGGTCGGGTTGTTCGAATGGAACCCGCGCACCTGGGGGGACCTGTACGATCCTTCCGCTGGTAAGTTTGCGGCAACGGGGAGGATGACCTTGCCTCAGGATTGGCCGACGGCCACGCTGCTCGCCGACGGGTCCGTCTTACTTGCCAATCCCAACTATTTTCCGAATTCCCCGCTGGTTTTGGGCTCACAGCCGCAGAGTTTGGGCGCAAAGAGCGAAGTCTACAGTCCTCTCACTGGGACGTTCAGGCTGAATAGCAATGGGGACGCAGCGTTTACGAGCCACACGGCGACTTTGCTACCCAGTGGCAAAGTCCTACTGGCCGGCGGCTCTTACAGCGGAATTGTCCTCGCCAGCGCGCTCTTGTACGATCCCGCTAGCAGCACGTTCACGCCGGCGGGGTCTATGACTACGCAACGAAGTGGACACACGGCGCACCTCCTTTCCGACGGCACTGTCCTGATCACTGGAGGCACTTCGGCGATCTACCCAAACCCGCAAAACCCTGTCCACAGCGCTGAGGTCTATGCTCCCAAAACGGGCACTTTCAGTCCCACGGGGACCATGACCACCAGCCGAACGAGCCATACGGCTACCCTGCTCAACAACGGGGATGTCTTGATTACAGGGGGAAACGTGAAAGGTGGATTCTTTTAGCAACACAGCCCTCGCCAGTGCCGAGCTCTATCATCCGGCTGTGCTGGTATCGGTGCCGCGGCTATTCTCGCTCTCGGGCGACGGGAGTGGGCAGGGCGCGATCTGGCACGAATCGACCGGAGAGATCGCCTCGCCCGGCAGCCCGGCTGTTGCCGGAGAGGCCCTGTCGATGTACACCACCAGCCTGGTCGAAGGCGGTGCTGATTCCGCCACAGGTCGCCATCGGTGGGCTGCTCGCCGAGATTCTGTATTTCGGCGCAGCTCCCGGATAATCCGGGCTACAACCAGGTGAACTTTCGTGTGCCCGGCGGCGTTGCGCCAGGACCTGCCGTCCCGGTGCGCTTGACCTACATTGGCCGCTCGAGCAACGAAGTCACCATCAGTGTGCGGTGACGTCAACCTCAGAAGACGAAGCGGACGGCCAGTTGGATCTGGCGGGGCGTGCGGGACGAGGTGAACTGCGAGAGAGTGGGGTTCACCTGATTCCCGGCCGGATCGAAGCGGGCGGTGGTATCGAGCCCGGCGAACTGGGTGTGGTTGAAGGCGTTGAAGAACTCGGCCCGGAACTGGAGGCGGAAGGGCTCGCGAATCGGGAAGTTCTTGTAGACGGCGAGATCCCAGTTCTCGGTTCCGGGACCGCGGATGATAGTGCGGGCGGCAGTGCCGAGGGTTGCGCGTGCAGGGACGGCAAACACGTCGGTGCGGAAGTTGCGGGCGAAGGTCCGCTCGCTCTTGGGCAGAACGGGGTCGCTGAGGACGTTGATGCGAGCACCCGAAGAAGCGGTGCCGGTGATGTCGGCGTTGTTGGTGGTGGTAAAACCGACGCCGCTCGGCGACCCGCTGATGTAGGCATTGATGCCGGAGATCTGCCACCCGTTCAGCACCCAACGGGAGACGGCGCTGTTCTTCCAGACGTTGGGAACATCATAGAGGAAGTTCATGCGGAGGTTGTGGGTGCGGTCGTAGGTGGAGAGCCCGTAATTGTAGCCCCGCGCCGGAAGGAAGGGAGACATGACGTTGCCGTCGAAATCGGCTGAGTTGAGGTTCTTGGACCAGGTGTAGGAGACTCCGAACTGGAGGCCGCGGGTGAATCGCCGGGTGGCGCTGGCCTGGAAGGAGTGGTAGTTGGAGGTTCCGCCCCAGTTGGTGTAGGTGACGCCGCTGTAGCCGTAGTAAGGCTGGCGGAGGAAGTTGGCGGAAAGAGGCGAACTGGCGGTTGTCGGGTCGCGATTGGCCGGGTCGAAGTTGGCGCCGAGGGGAACGGGGTCATAGTCGAAGCCCCAATTGAGATGGCGTCCGAGCGTGCCGACGTAGCCGAGATCGAGGACGGTGTTGGCGCCGAGGTTTTGCTGGATACCGAAGCTGAGGTTGTAGGAGCCAGCGACGCCCATGGCATCCTGCCGGACACCCACGGAGGAGGGGGAGAGCAGCCCGCTGGACGCACCGAGGGCGCTCAACTGGCCGTATGGCACGCTCACGTTGTAGACGAGAGGAATGGCGCTCTCGCTGCCTGCGGCGCCTTCGCCATTGGCGCCAGAACTATGGAAGATGCCGAAGCCGCCGCGGACCGCCGTCTTGCCGTTGCCCATGACATCCCAGGCAAAGCCGAAGCGCGGGTTGTACTGAAGCGGGGGATTACTGATCAATCCTTTGGGGACACCCGGTTGGGTGTTGATGATCATGCCGTTGGCGGGATCGCCGCTTCCCGGGGCGATCAGGCCGATGGCGACGGCCGGATAAATCGTCCCGGTTTTGGGGTCGACGCCACGGCGCTGTCCGTTGACGAGGACAGGGGTGATCAGGGCAGGGACGCTGGGCCGCACTCCAGGCGGCAGGACTGAACATTGACGAAGGGTTGTTCTTCAGCGGCGAGGACATCCAGAGGAAACGCAAGCCGATCTCGAGGGTGAGCCGGCGGTGCACCTTCCAGCTATCCTGCACGAACCACTCGGCAGCCTTCCAGACGGTTGAACTGGAGACGATCCGGTTCGCCTGTGCGAACGAGGAGAAGGACCCGAGGAGGGCATTCGAGTAAGTGTAGCGGGTGTCAAAGGGATTGTTGACGTCAACTGAGAAGTTGAGCGCACCTCGACTCGAGTTGGCGAGGCTGGGCCCGACGGCCTGGCGGTTGAGGAAGATGCCGGCCTTGAAGATGTGGTTCGAAATCGTCTTCGTCAGATTGTCGGTGATGGTGTAGGTGGGGTAGCGATTGCCCAGAGGAATATTCGTGAGCGTGATGTTGGCCGGGTTGGAGATGCCGCCAAACGTCACGTTCGGCAACAGCCCGTCCGGATTGGACGCGGGGTAGAGTTGTGCGCCGTTGTAGCCTGTTCCACTTCGAGAGATGGCCTGCAGGACGTCCTCGGGGATGTCTTCGCCCTCGACACGCCAGTTGTAGCCAAGGTACAGCTCATTGACGAGCGTGGGGGAAAAGATCTTCTGATAGCGGCCGGAAAGCACGTTGCCCTTTGTCCAGAAGGTGCGATTCTCCAGCGGCCAGTTGGCATTCGGCGTGGCGAGGCCCATCGAGCCGGTTTGGGTATCACTCTGGCGGGACCACGTAACGGAGAAGATGTCATTGGGCGTGAGGTTGTAGTCGCCCTTGAGCGTGGAGAGCATTTGCGGCTTGTTCAGCTCTACCTGATTCACATAGTTGTATGCGCCGCCTGACACACCCCGGTCGAAAAAGTTCGGCTTCGGCAGGAAGTTGAGAAGCGCCTGGCCGTTCTTGTCAATCCTGTCGGTAGGAACGATGTTGCCCGGGAACGGCAGGCCAGTCGAGGGGTCCACTACGGCGATCAGCCGGTTGTTGACGTCGACGGTTTGCGAGAAGTTGCCGGTGCGCTCCGCGTCGGTGGGCATGGTGACGTATGTCACGGGAACGGCCGTCTTCTGCGGCCAGTATTCCTGGGACCAGAAGAAGAATGCCTTGGTGCGGTCGGTATTGAACTTCTTGGGGATGTAAACGGGGCCGCCGATGGTGTAGGAGTACGTGTTGTAGCGGTACCTGGGCTTGGCGATGCGATTGCGATTATTGAAGAAATCGTTGGCATTGAACTGCTCGTGCCGCTTGAAGTAGTTGAAGCTGCCGTGGAAGTCGCGCGAACCGGACTTGCCGATCATCTGGACGCCGGCGCCGCGCATCCGGCCGTACTCGGCCTGGTAGTTGTTGAGCAGGACTTTAACCTCGGCAATCGCGTCCATGTTGACGTTGACGGTGGAGATCCAGCCGGTGCCGCTATCCTGCGTCTGCATGCCGTCCATGGTTGTGCCGATGGCGTTGCGGCGCTGACCGTTGACCGAGAGACCGATGGCAAAGTTGCGGTCGGGAGCGTCAGGGGCGTTGGTGTCGACGACGCCCGGGAGGAGCTGCAGCATGGTGATGACGTTGCGGCCCTTGATCATCAGATTGTCCACCTGGTCCGAGGTGAGCACGCCGGAGTGCTCGGCGCTGGCGGTCTGGACGACCGCGGTGTCGGCACGGACAGTGATGGTGTCGGAGACCTGTCCGACTTCGAGCTGAAGGTTGCCTACGGGGAGGCGCTCGGACGCCGTGAGATTGAAGCCGGTCTTCTCGATCTTCTTGAAGCCAGCAGCGGTGACGGTGAGCGAGTACTCGCCAGGAACGACCGCGTTGAATGAGAAGTCGCCCGTGGCGAGCGTCTTGGTCTGACGCTGGGCGCCCGTGCTGACCTGGATCAGGGTTATGTCTGCGTTGGCGACGGTGGCGCCGCTGGGATCGAGGACGGTACCAACGATGCTCCCGGTTGTCGTTTGTGCGAACAGCGGGATTTGCAGGGCGCCGGCCATGGCCAGGACCACGGCGATGACGAGCGAAAACAGGGAGATGGACCGAGAGAGCAAGGCGACGAGACGCATAAGATCTCCTGAACCGAAAATACCAGCGAGTGATTCCGATGCTAATGCGGCGAAGCGCGCAATACAAGGGGCAGGCACGGTGGGTGTCCAGCCTGCTGGATGATTTCGGAGAATGTTGGCGGAATTTACCCGGTTTGCTGGACACTCCCTATCCTGGCGGACTGGGTCAGTCAGGCCTTGCGGCGAGGTTTCGCTCGATAATAGCGGCGGCGTTTCTGGCCTCCGGTGCGATGGAGGGATCGGATTCAGCGCGTTTCACCACCTCCAGTGATTCTGGAACGGGAAGGCGCTGCAACGCCGAAAGTACCACGCGTTTCTCTTCTGGACGAGACGAAACGGCGAGAGCCTGTTCGAGCAATTTCACGGAGGCAGCGGGCGTGCGTTCGGAAGGGAATTGGACGAGGCGCACGAAGCCGCGGAGGGAGAGAGCCTGGATGGCAGGCACTTTCGAGGTCTGAGCGATTTGGAGGAGGTCGCCGATAGGTTCGGCCGTGGGCCACTCCGAGAGCGCCTTGGCGGCGGCGCGCTGGATCTCCGGATCGGAATTGTTCAATGCGCCGCGAACGGCAGGGAGGGAGGCGGGGCTGCCGACCTGTCCGAGCACGGAAAGCATCGTTTGGCGGAAAGCGGGGTTGGTGGAGCGCTCGTACGCCTGGACGACAGGCGCGGCGTCAGGATTGGCAGAGCGGCGGAGCGCAGCGGTGACCGCGGTCTCGTAGTATCGCCAGTCTCCGGCGGGCGCGCTCTCCATGCGTTCGAGCAGGGGCGGAGCGTGCTCAGGCCTGGCGATCTCCTTGATTGCGCGGGCGGCCTCGCGGCGGACCGAGGGATCGTTGTCGGAGAGAGCGGCGAGCAACGGTTGGGCGGCGCCGGGGTAACCTCGCTCGCCGAGTGCGCGGATGGATTCGAGACGTTCCCTGCCCTGGAGGGAGGCCACGCTCACGGCGAGAGCGCGGTCGACTTCCTCGGAAGGCATACGGACCAGCACGAAACGGGCGGCGGATTGTTCCGCGTCAGGGGAGGAGGCGGCTTTGCGGATCAACACCGGCACTTGCGCGGCGCCCCCCAGTTCGACCATCGAGCGGAGAGCGGCAATACGGACTTCAGGCGAGGGACTGTCGAGGGAAGAAAGGAGCAGCGGCAATAGATCGCGGCGGCCGGCCATGGCGAAGGAGTGGAGCGCTTTTGCCTGCGCGGCGGATTCCAGTTGAGCGAATCGCGCCGGGTCGGGGCCGGCGGGCAACCCTGGGGAGACGGGCGGGCGCGGGGGGCGCACAGTGAGTCCATGGAGGGCATACCGGGCGATCGCCTCGGTCTCCCTTCTCCGCAGCATGGATTCGAGGACGGGCCGTGAGGCCTCGGAGCCCATGAATGCAAGTTGGCGGCAGACGGTTTCCTTGGCGCCAAGGGGCGCATCGCTTTCGAGGAGGCTGAGGAGTTTCTTCTCGACCTCGAGACTGGCCTCCGGCGAGGAGAGGACGAGCGCCATCTCGCGCTCGAACCTGCGGACGGGCGTGCGGTCCTTACCAAAGTCATATCGCGAGAGTTCGGCAAGTGCTGAGTCAAGTCCCGGGAAGGAGCGGGGACGAGGGGAGTCAACCGCGGGCAGGTCACCCAGCACGTATTGAGCAGCGGCGAGGAACATTGCGAGCATGCGGCGATCCTGGAAGACCGCGGGATTATGTCCCAAGGTGGTGTAGAAGACACGTCCCTTGCCATGGCCCCGGACCCAGGCCACGGGATAGTCGTTGTCGTCGCGCAGGCACTGTCCATAGCAGCGCCCTTGCATCATGTCGGTTCGGGCGGCATCGACGCTCAAAAGCACGCGGACCTTCTCTCGCGAGTACGGCGCCTGAAAACGGAAGATCTCGTCGGAGAATTCGAAGGCAGCGCCATCGAAGGTGCGCACGACCGGGTTGTCCGGATCCTCGATCTGGATCCGGACGCGCTCGTCGGTCATTCGATGGGAGGCGCCGCGGGCGCCGAGAATTTCGCCGAACTCAGGCCAGGACGTGGCGGTGACCGTGGCTGCATGGTTTGCCATCAGGCCGCCGCCATTGGCGATGAACCTGGAGAAGGCGTCGCGAGCCTGCGGTGTCGCGAAGATGTCGCCGATGGTGTTGTTCAGGAAGACAGCGTCGAATTCGGCCAGCCGGGCAGGCTCGAGGATGGCGGGGTCGCTGGAGACCGTGGCTTCGAAGGCTCCCGTTTTCTTCCCCATCAATTGCATGGCGAGATTGGCGTGGGGGATGGAGGGGTGGCCGAAGCGGCCCACGTTGAGATCGAAGACGAGGAGCTTTCTGGGCTTTTTCGGCTGCGCGGGCGCCTGGGGAGGGAGGGCGGCTTCAATCTTGGCGCGCTCCTCCGGGGAGACTCCGGCGAGACGCCGTGTGCCCTCGGTGCGGGCGGCATAGCTCTGGTGGTAAGAGATGAGGGCCTCGATGGTGTTGCGGAGCTGCGTGGATCCGGATTCGGGGAGAGTCCAAAGCAGTGGCCTCAGGTCCAGGCGATAGGCCTCTTTGAGCAGTTCGTCCGAGGCGGGTCCGGCGGCGAGGGCGCCGCCCGCGAGGCGGCTTTTGACGATCGAGAGCGCCGCGAGCGGGCTCACGCCGGAAGCGGTCCACTCCGCCGGAGTGGCCCAGATGGCGGCTTCGGGGCCAAGACCGGAAACGGCGGCGAAGCTCCTGGCAGGGTCGCCCGACAAGGCGATGGTGATTTTGGAAGAGCGGGCTGACTGGAGGACGCTCGCGTCCAACCGGGAATCCGAGGGGACCACGATGACAGTGGCGGTGCGTGAGCGGGCCTGCTGGAGCAAAGCCTGCCAGGCGGAGGCATCGCGCGGGGTTTCGCGGACTTGAAGCACCTGGGTGGATTTCGGAGAATCGAGAGTCCAGCCAAGCACGTCGCGGCTGCGATCCTCGAGCGAGGCCGGCTGTTGCGCGATCGCCAGCGCGGCGAGCAGGGTGAAGATCATCGGCGTCAACGTCATACTGTGTACTCCCAGGGCGGCCGGATGGCGCGAGAGAGCAGCCGGTTCGCCATTTCATCGTCGAGGAAGCGCTCGGCCTTGGGATCCCAGCGGAGTTTTCGCTGCAGGCGCATGGCTATGTCGGCCTGCTGGCAGATCGTTTCGTCCTGAACGGCCGCGTCGATGGGAGAGATGGGCGGCCGGCCGGTGCGGATCGAGTCGAGGAAGTTCAGCCGGTGATCGTTGGAGAAGATCGACCCGTTTCTCGTTCGGGCGGATCACCGTCTGCAGCAGGGACGCCGGCTCGGAGCGGATGCCATCGCGGCTGACCCAGATCCAGCCCTTCGATCCGGTGATGACACTTGCCATGGATCCGAACTGAAACTGGGGGGCGCGCTTCCGGGCGGTAACCATGTCCATATGGATGAGCCGGACTCCATTGGCATACTTATGCTCCACGGTCCAGGAGTAAGGGACATCGCGGATGTCGTCGAAGTAGAGAGCACGGCCTTCGACTTCGACAGGCGCAGTATGGTCGGAGTCGTTGAACCACTGTGCCGCGTCGACGTCGTGAATGCCCCAGGCGCCATCAAGACAGCCGATGCCATAGTCGCGGATGAACATCCACGAGCGGGAGACGCGGACATCGCTGTAGGGGACGTAGGGTGCCGGGCCGAGCCACATGTTGTAGTCGAAGCCCGCGGGGGGCGCCTTGAGGACCTCGGGCTCGACGCGGTTGTATCCGCCGCCGGCGGAGCCGATCATGATCGTCTTGAGTTCGCCCAGGTAGCCGTTGCGCGCGAGTTCGGCAGAGATGCGGTAGTTATAACTGGAGCGTTGCTGTGTTCCGAATTGGAAAACGACCCCGTACTTGCGGATGGCGTCGCGGACGGCCCAGCCTTCGGCCATGGTGACGCTGAGCGGCTTCTCGAAGTACATGTGCTTGCCGCGCCGCGCGGCCTCGATGCCGACGAGCGGATGCCAGTTCTCCGGGGTGGCGATCATGACGGCGTCGATGCCCGGCAGGGCAAGCAGTTCGCGGAAGTCGTGGTGCGTGGTGCAGGCCGAATCGTTGTATTGGCGATCGACAAGCGCCTTGGCGCGCTCGCGATGCTCCTGCCTGACATCGCAGATTGCGGCGACGCGGGCTTCCGGCATTTGGAGGAAACCGCGGACGTGGCCGCTGCCCATGCTGCCCACTCCGATGCAGCCAATGGTGATGCGATCGCTGGGAGCGATATACGCACGGCCACCCAGGACGCGGCGGGGAACGATGGCCGGGGCCAAGGCGCCGGCGGCGAGGCGGAGGACGTCGCGGCGTCCATGCAGGGTCGACATACCAAAGAACGATATCGCGCCAGGAAGCACGTGCCAAGCGGTTCCGACTCCGATTCTCCCCTCTTGTCCCGCCGCTGCAGTGAGTACCGGCGGCAGGGGAGTATAATTCTGCCGGATCCCAGGCACACATGCGCTTCATTCTTTTCGTCCTCATCGCCGCGGCGTGCGCGGCACAACAGCACGCTGAAGTTAAGGCAAGCGGGAAGCTGGTGAGCGAGAACTTCACCGGCGTCGGGTATCACGCAGAGTTCTTCATGAACAGCGCGACGCCGGAGTTTTTCGATCAGGTGATCGCGAAACGCTGGAAGGAGTTGAACCCGGGGTTTGCGCGCGTGTTCCACAGTTGGACCCGCAGAGAGCCCGGCGTTCGAGATCAGGCTGCGTTAGACGGCCTGCTCAAGCAGTTTCTGTTCATGAAGAACAACTCCGGCACGGAGGTGTACCTGACCACGGGGAGCCCGAAGGACACGGCGCCTGGGGAAGAGAGGGAGGCGTACGCCAAGGCTGTTGTGGACGAACTCGAGTACCTGCACAAGCAGGGCGCGACGAACGTGACGACGTACAACATGAGCAACGAACTGTCGATGGGGCGGTGGGCGGCGATGGTGAGCGATCTTCCGAAGTTTCGCGATTACCACCGGCTGATCCACGCGGAGATCGCCAAGCGCGGGTTGAAGATTGCGCTGCTGTCGACCGACGCCTCGCCGATTTCCAACTGGAAGACGATCGAATGGGCAGCGGCCAACATGGACGAACTCACCGAGGTGTACGGCGGCCATCACTACGCGAACGATTATCCGCCGGAGAGCCTGGAGTTTTACGAGTGGTTCAAGGAAAAGTGCGCCGGGGCTGTGAAGCTGGCGAGGTCGAAGGGGAAGGAGTTCATTCTCGGGGAATTCGGGCCGGCCCAGTTCCTGCAGCACAAGTACGGCGTGCGCTGGGATGCGCAGCGATACTTCGGAACGAAGCAGGAGCCGCTCTCAGGACTGCAGACTGCGGAAGCGGCGCTGGCGGCGATGAACGGCGGAGCGCGGGCGATGGGCTACTGGACATTCATGGACTACCCGGAGACCGAGCGCAACTTCGTCAACCACTGGGGGCTCTTCCAGTGGATGAAGAACGGCGGCGCGGTGCGCGCGCCCTACTACTCGTACGGAATGATGACCAAGTACTTCCGGGGCCCGGCGCGAGTCTTTGAAGTAGTCTCATCCGATGCGCGAATCCGGGCCGGAATCGTACAGCACAAAGAGACAGGGCGCTGGTCGGTCGCGGTGATCAACCGCGCGGATTCGGAGGTGCAGGTGGATCTGCAATTGCCGTCAGCGGCGGGCAACGCGGAGCTGCGCAAGTACGTCTACGACGTTCAAGCGCCGCCGCAGACCGAGGAAGGGGACCTGCAGGATCCAACCGGGAAAGTGAGCATGAAGTCGGGGCGGTTCTCGGACAGGGTCAAAGGCCTGTCGCTGGCGGTTTACACGAGCTACGGCGACACTGAGGCGCCGGCGCCGGTGGACGGTCTTCGAACAGAGAGGGTCAGGTATGCACCTGGCGGCCAGCAGGAGATGGGCGCGCAAAGGCTCGCGTGGACGGCGAGCGCCTCAAGCGATGTGATCTACTACCGGATCTACTATGACGGGCAACGGATCGCGTCGACTGTGTCGCCGGAGTACACGGATGGAGACGTCCGCCGCTCGGCGGGTCACAAGTACTCAGTGGTGGCAGTCGATTCTTCAGGCAACGCCAGCGCGCCGCGCGAATGCGAGGTGGCGGTTCAACGTTGAAGGCGGAAGGCTAGAATAGGGGTTTGAGGTTCTTTCTTTCCGGACACATCCCGCCATTTCGAAGAGTGCTGCTGATTGAGAGCGGCTCGCGATACCTGCTGGAAGACTTGATTCCGGGAATCTACGAGACACATCCCGACCTGGAGCGGCTGGACATTGTCACGTGCTTTGCGGGGCAACCTGCGACGTTTGACGCGTCACGGGGCAGGATCTGGAGGATCGGGGAATACACAGGCCGGGAGAACCGGCAGCGGCTGTATGGGGAACTGGCTGAAGCGGGCCACACTGTGACGGGCATGATCTGCTCGGGCGAAGCGATCATGACCAAGTGGAAGGCGGTGCTGGGGTGGAAAACGCACGGCAAGGTCTTCATCCTGAATGAGAATGGCGATTACTTCTGGCTTGACCGGGAAAACTTGTCGACTGTTCGCCATTTCGTGCTGTACCGGGCGGGACTGTCGGGGGCGGGCGCGGTCAGGACGATTGCGCAGTTGGTGGTGTTTCCGTTCACGCTGATTTATCTGCTGCTGTTTGCGGCATTCGTCAACCTGAGGAGGTTAGCCCGATCATGAAAGCGGTATTCGTAACTGAGTTTGGCGGCACTGAGAAACTGCGCTGCGAGACGATCGCCGATCCGAAGCCGGCGTTGGGTCAGGCGCTTGTGCGGATTCACGCGTCGGGCGTGAATTTCATCGACATCTACTTCCGCACGGGCCTGTACAAGGCCGAGCCGCCAGTGGTGCTCGGCATGGAGGCGGCGGGCGTGGTGGAGGCGGTGGGCGAAGGAGTGACGGACGTGGTTGAGGGCGACCGGGTTGCCTACGCGATGTGTCGAGGGTCGTATGCGGAATTGGCGGCGGTGCCGGCGTGGCAACTGGTGAAGATCCCGGAGGGGATGGACGTGGACGTCGCGGCAGCATCGATGCTGCAGGGCATGACGGCGCACTACCTGACGCACTCGACGTACCCGTTGAAGGAGAACGACGTGGCGCTGGTGCACGCGGCCGCGGGCGGCGCTGGACAGTGGATTGTGGGAGCGGCCAAACTGCGCGGGGCGCGGGTGATCGGCACGGTTTCGACGGCGGAGAAGGCAGCCGTCGCAAAGGCCGCCGGATGCGACGATGTGATCAACTACGCCGAGCAGGATTTTGCCGCCGAGGTGAAGAAGCTGACCGACGGCCGTGGTGTCGACGTGGTGTATGACAGCGTGGGCAAAGCGACCTGGGAGGGGAGTCTGGACTCGCTCAAGCCGAGGGGCATGATGGTGAGTTTCGGCAACGCGAGCGGGCCGGTGGACCCGATTGCTCCGCTGCTGCTGAATCAGAAGGGGTCGATCTACCTGACGCGGCCGTCGTTGGGGCACTACGCGGCCAAACGGGAAGAGTTGTTGTGGCGGGCGGGCGACGTGTTGCGGTGGGCGCAGGAGGGGTCGATCAAGCCGTTGATTCACAAAGTGTACCCGCTGGAGGCAGCGGCCGAGGCGCAGGAAGACCTGGCGTCGCGGAAGACGACGGGGAAACTGCTGCTGAGACCATGAAGCCCGCTCCCACGCCGCGGACGCATCATGTGCAGTCGGTGGGCGAGGAGATCGCCAACAGCATTACGCACGGCATCGGGGCGGTGCTGAGCGTGTTCGCGCTGGTGGTGCTAGTGGAGGCAGCGGTGCTTCGCGGCACGGCGTGGCATGTGGTGTCGTGCGCGATCTTTGGCGCGAGCCTGATCCTGCTGTACGCGAGCTCGACTTTGTACCACGCATTGCCTGATGGGCGAGCCAAACACCTGTTTCTGATTTTCGACCATTCGTTGATCTATGTGCTAATCGCAGGAACGTACACTCCGTTCACGCTCGTGACCCTGCGAGGCAGTTGGGGCTGGTCGCTGTTTGGAGTGGTGTGGGGGCTGGCACTCTTCGGAGTCGTCTTCAAGAGTTTCTTCGTGAAGAGACTCAGGACACTCTCGACCGTGGCGTATGTATTGATGGGATGGTGCGCGATCGTGGCGCTGCGCCCGTTGTTGGCGGGGCTGCCTGCCGCAGGGCTTCGGGTGGCTGCTGGCCGGGGGGCTGGCATACACGGGAGGAGTGGCGTTCTACGTGGCGAAGTGGAAGTACGCGCACGCGGTGTGGCACCTGTTCGTCATGGCGGGCAGCGCCTGCCACACTTGGGCGGTGTATCGATATGTGCTGCCGGCGTGAGTCAGGAGATACCAATGGCCGATTCGACAAGGCGTCAATTCATCGAGATGGGCGGGGCGGTCGCGGCGGCGGCGCCTGACCGGCGGCCCAATGTTCTGCTGCTGATGTCGGACGAACACTCACCCCACGCGGCGCACTGGATGGGCAACCGAATCGTACAGACGCCTGCATTGGATTCGCTGGCGGCCCACGGCGTGTCGTTCACATCGGCCTATTGCCAAAACCCGATCTGCGTGCCGTCGCGAGCGTCGATTGTGACAGGAAGGATGGCCTCGAACGTCGGGGTTTTTGGAAACGATGGCGGATTGAATCCCGAGGCGGTCACGCTGGCGGACGTGTTCAAGCAGGCGGGATACAAGACAGCGTGGTTCGGCAAGACGCATTGGGGCGGCAATCCGCGATTCGAGATACAGCCGGGAAATGACGCCGGCGCGAGAGTGGGGCACGAGGTGGGGCGATCCCGGCTGCCACAGGACGCGAAGGTGACGGATGAGCCGGTGGCGGACGAAGTCGACACGCTCGCCCAGCAACAGACACTGGCATTTCTCAAGGAGTACAAGGACAAGCCGTTCTTTGCAGGCGCGTCGTTCATCAAGCCGCACTTCCCGTTCATCGTGCAGGAAGAATTCTACCGGCGGTACAAGGACATCATCGACGTGCCCGAGGTGACGACGCCGATGATCGAAGATCTACCGCAGATGTCCAGGGCCGAACGGGACAAATACGGTTTTGCCGCACTGACTCCGGATCAGATCAGGAAGGCGCGAGCGGTCTATTTCGGAATGGTCACGTTCATCGACTACCTGATCGGCGGAATTCTGAAGCAGGTGGATCAACTTGGCCTGAGACGGAACACGATCATCGTCTACACGTCCGATCATGGCGAGTTGGCTGGTGAGCATGGTCTCTGGTACAAGAACTCGTTTTACGAGGCGTCGGCACGAATTCCGCACATCTGGTCATTCCCCGCGCGGCTTCCGAAAGGGAAGACGATTTCAGCGCCCACGATGAACATGGACATCTTCCCTACGCTATGTGACCTGTGCGGGCTGGAGAAGCCGGCAGCGCTGGAGGGAGCAAGCCTGCTGCCGCTGGTTGACGGCAAGGACAAGGGTGGCGGCAGATACGCGCTTTCGGAGAACTTCAGGGGCGGCTGGGCGTCGCGCATGATCCGTTCCGGCAAGTGGAAGTACTGCTACTTTCACAAAGACAGGGAGCAGCTATTCGACGTGGAAGCCGATCCGGCGGAAACAGTGAACCTGGCGGCTCATGCGCAGCACCGCCAAGTCGCCGCGGAGTTGAAGGGCCGCGCCTTGGCTGGCTGGAACTCTGAGGGGTTCCTCAACCGAAAGCGCGGCCGCAAGGGATAACGCAGGCGATCACAAGTTGGCGCAGACAGCCTCGAGCACGTGCTCGAACGACTCGAGGTGATTCAGCGAGCCCGCGAGAAGGTTCGCGAAGACGGTCTTGAGGTCCGTCTTGTCCGTGACCTTGAGCGCGGATTCGAGGTCGGCGATATCGTGCTTCTCGATCAGCACGCCAACCTCGAGGGCATCCTTGAGCGATACAGTTCCCTTCTCCACGAGTTCCTTGTAAAGAGCCGTGAGTTCCGGATTGAGGTAGACGCCGGCGGGCAGATCGCGGGCCGGGTCATCGGCGGAGTAGCGTGCGAGCAGAACGCCCACCGCGGCGTAGTGGCGGGATTCGCTGCGCGAGATGTTGTCAAAGACACGCAGCCTCCACTTTTCGTACAGCACCTGGTAGACGTCGTGGGCCAGCTTCTCTTCTTCACGCATGAAGCTGAGCCATTTTGCTTCCTCCGGCGTCAGTTGGAATCCGGCCTGGGCCG
Source organism: Bryobacteraceae bacterium (assembly GCA_963714395.1). Taxonomy (GTDB): domain Bacteria; phylum Acidobacteriota; class Terriglobia; order Bryobacterales; family Bryobacteraceae; genus JACADU01. The sequence continues at coordinate 70,634 of CAVQOO010000007.1, read as the reverse complement.
GTGCGGGCAACGAGGTTGCCAGCATCAGCCCGAGCAGGATCCATGCCGCCGCGATCGATGTTGAGTTGCGCAGTGTCATGGAGGTGATCCTTCCGATTTTGATCGCGGAGCGGGTCACGTTAGCGACGGCCCTTGCGCTGGCCCGCGCCCGTTCCGCCACCGGTGCCAGGCGTGTGGATGGGGCCTGAGCCGTCCTGCGGTCCCATCTTCTTTCCGTTCGAGGGGCCCTTCCCCTGCCCCTGTTGCGTGCCGCTGCCCGATTGGGGTGCGGGGCCATACTGGGCCGGCGCGGCGAGCGCCAAGGCCAGCATCATTGAGAGGGTGGTTACAACAATTTTCATGCTCTTCATTGGGTTCGGTCTCCTTTTGACCGTCGCCGATTGAAAGGCACACGCGCGGCCAGATGGGCTCAATGAGCAGATTCATTGACTTAGGTGGAACGGAGAGGTGGGCGCCACGCAAGATCTGCACCGGCAAGGGGCTACGCCGCGCAGATTGCGGCCGTTAGCGGCACCGCGAAGTCAGACGAGAATGGCGAACGAATCGTCGGAGCGTTCGACGCGATTGTAGGCGGTGTCGCGCTCGACGGGTTCGCGGCCGGCTTCGCGGATGAGGCGGAGGAGTTCGTTGCGGCGGAGGCCCTGGCTGGTTTCGGCGCCGGCATCGTGATAGATCTGCTCTTCGACGACGGTGCCGTCGATGTCGTCGGCGCCGAAGCGCTGGGCGACCTGCGCGATCTTGGGCGTCATCATGACCCAGTAGGCCTTGATGTGCGGGATGTTGTCGAGCATCAGGCGCGCGATGGCGATGTTCTTGAGGTCGGCGAAGCCGGTGGTCTTGGCGACATGCTCGAGCGGTGTGTTGTCGGGATGGAACGCCAGCGGGATGTAGGTGACGAAGCCGCCGGTCTCGTCCTGCAGCGCGCGCAGCCGGAGCAGGTGGTCGACGCGATCGTCCTCGTTCTCGATGTGGCCGTAGAGCATCGTGCAGTTGGACTTCAGGCCGAGCTTGTGGGCAACGCGGGCGACGTCGAGCCACTCGTCGCCGTCGATCTTGTGGTCGCAGATGATGCGGCGGACGCGTTCGGTGAAGATCTCGGCGCCGCCGCCGGGCAAGGAATCCATGCCGGCCGCCTTGAGGCGTCGGAGGACTTCGACGATGGAGAGCTTGAAGCGCTTGGCGAAGTAGGCGATCTCCACCATGGTGAAGGCCTTGAGATGCACCTTGGGGAAGCGCTGCTTCAGGCCGCGCGAGCATCTCGCAGTACCAGTCGACGGTGAGTTCGGGGTGGAGTCCGCCGACGATGTGGAACTCGGTGACCGCCTCGCTCCAGCCGTGGCCGGCGCGATGCCAGACTTCTTCGAGCGACATGGTGTAGGCGCTGGGGTCGCGGACCTTCTTGCCGAAGGCGCAGAGCTTGCAGCTGGCGACGCAGACGTCGGTGGGATTGATGTGGCGGTTGACGTTGAAGAATGTGACGTTGCCGTGGAGCCGTTCGCGAACGATGTTGGCCATGTGGCCGACGGCGAGCAGGTCGGGGGAGCGGAAAGAGCGTCACTCCATCGTCGGCGGAGAGCCGCTCGCGATCTTTCGACCTTGTCGAGGATGGGCAGCAGGCGGCGGTCGTCGAATGAGATGGTTCATGCGAATGCTCCAGGAAAGGTCAACGGCCCAGAAGAGGAAGAATAGCACGCTGACCCAGCCATTGATGGTGAAGAAAGCGGCGTCGACGCGCGACTGAGGTCGTCGTGGCGGACGAGGCGGTGCTCCCAGACGAGCAGGGCGGCAGTGAGGACGACGCCGGCCCAGGCGAAGGGCCCGGCGTGAAAACCGAGGGCAAGCGCGGCGAGGCAGCCGATCATCAGGAGGTGGAGGAGCGAGAGACGTTCAGTGCGCCGCGCGATGCCGAGCCGGGCAGGGACTGAATGAGCCCTTCGCGGCGGTCGAACTCGTAGTCCTGGCAGGGTAGATGATGTCGAAGCCGGCGGTCCAGAAGGTGACGGCGGCGGTGAGCCAGAGGATGCGCGGATCGAGCGAGCCGGTCATGGCGATCCAGGCGGCGGCGGGGCGATGCCGAGCGCGAAGCCGAGCACGACGTGGGAGAGCGAGGTGAACCGCTTGGTCCAGGAGTAGACAGAACACGACGGCGAGGGCGAGCGGGGCCAGGCGAAGGCAGAGCGAATTCAGCATGGCCGGCGGCGAGGAGAAAAAGCGCCGACGGAGACGGCGAAGAAGCCCCAGGCGAAACTGCGGGAGAGCAGGCCGGCGGGAATGTGGCGCGTCTTCGTGCGCGGATTGCGGGCGTCGATGGCGGCGTCGAGAAGGCGGTTGAAGGCCATCGCGGCGGAGCGCGCGCCGACCATGGCGACCACGATCCAGAGCAGCTTCTGCCAGGCCGGACCGGTGACAAGCGCCGTGCCGCCAAGCCAGAGCGCACCGGTGAGGGCGAAGGGCAGCGCGAAGACGGAGTGCTCGAAGCGAATCATGTCGAGCGTGAGCACAAATCGCCGCCAGAGTCCCAGAATTGAGGGCGTCGCCTCAGTCGCGTTGTGCATCAGGCCGTAGGTTCCAGCTACCATTTTACTGGATGCGCCGAATTGTTCTAATGACAGGGCTGCTTGCCCCGCTTTTTGCTGGCCGGCTGCTCGGGAAAAGGGGAGGTGACGGAAGTTGGGGAGATCAACACGCGTCAAGATCCGTTTCCCGAGCGGCTTCACCGTGCGTGCGGAGATGGTAACGAGCAACGCGGAGGTGCTTAAGGGGATGAAGTTCCGCGAGTCCCTGGCGGCGGACAGAGGCATGTTGTTCGTGCACGGCAAGCCGGGCAATTATCATTACTGGATGTACGAGGTTCTGATCCCCCTGGATATGATCTGGCTGGACAAAGACCGGCGCGTGGTGCAACTGATCCACAAAGCGCCTCCCTGCCCCGGGCCAAAGGAGAAGTGCCTGGCCTACGGCGGCGACTTCCCGGCGGTCTACATCCTCGAAATACCTGCCGGGACAGCGGCACGCGAGGGGCTCAAGCCCGGGATGCAACTGGAGTTCTGACATGGATAGAGACCAACTGAAGAGCCTTCTGGAAGGCGTGCGCGCGGGCGCGGTTGAGGTGGATTCGGCCATCGAACGAATGCGGCACATGCCGTACGAGAACCTGGGCTTCGCCACCCTCGATCATCACCGGGCCATCCGTGTCGGGCTGCCTGAGGTGATATTCGGAAAGGGCAAGACCCCGGAACAGACAGCGACGATCATGTCGAAGCTGTTGGAGCGCGCATCGAACGTACTGGCCACACGAACGTCGCGTGGAGGCATTCGAACTCGTGCAAGCGGGAGTTTCCCGAAGCGGAGTATTTCCCGACTGTCGGGCGCGCTGCGCGTGTGGCGCGACCAGACCATGCACGGCAAGGGCAAGCTGGCGGTGATCAGCGCGGGGACGACGGATCTACCGGTGGCCGAGGAGGCCAGGGTGACCGCTGAGATCATGGGCAACGACGTGGTGGAAATTCACGACGTCGGCGTGGCGGGGATTCACCGGCTGTTCGGGAACTTCGAGGCGATCAGCCAGGCACGGGTGATTGTTGTCTGCGCGGGAATGGAGGGGGCGCTGCCGAGCGCGGTGGGCGGGCTGGTGAGCGTGCCGGTGATCGCCGTGCCGACGAGTGTCGGCTATGGCGCCAGTTTCAACGGCCTGGCAGCGCTGCTTGGGATGCTGAACAGTTGCGCCAGCAATGTCACCGTAGTGAACATCGACAACGGATTCGGCGGCGGTTACGTGGCCAGCCTGATCAACAGGCTGTGAGGGGCCTTCCGGCGTGGAGCGGATTAACCGACTGCGCTGAGCTGCTGGACCTTGGATGTCTCCGTGAATACGTAGAGGCCGAAGAGCGGTGTAGGCTCTCCCCTGCCCCATCGACTGACCTTCCAATCGCAGCGAAGATACCGGATATCCGGACGATCGGTCAGATCCACCATCAGGCTGTAAACACCGCAATAGAACTTCTGCGGAAAGCGGGTCAGCGGCTTGGTGCCCCAGTTCTCGCCATCGACGGATCCCCAGACGGCGAGGTCCAGGCTCTCCTGTTCAATGATTCGATTAATGCCAAGAGTAACCGAAAGAACGTTGCCGGCCTGCGCGCCCAAGTCGAGCGCAGGGCCGGTACCGTTCTGTCGAACTATTTGTTCACACAGAAGGAAATTCGGCAACATGGCAGCTCTCCTAACCAAAGCCCTGCGGATAGCGGGCAGAGCGATTCCACACCCGTCAGGGCGGGGACCTGAAGTACAACTAGTGGTCCCGCAAGAATCAGAGTCTCACATTTCTTTAAGAATCTGAAGCTCCCAATTTGAAGTCATTGAAATTTGTCAAGAATGTGACACTTTGTGAAGGTGCGCAAGCTTTGGCGAGGTGCGGGGACGCTGTAGCTACCCCTGCACTTGAAACAGGACCTAAACATCTTAAATACCTGGACTTACAGGAGGAGAAGGCTCTGTTTCTATATCCGTCGGAGGTGACAGGAGTGGAAATTCCCCGGCAAAGTGGGGGTTGGTGGTGATAAAAGTTGGTTGTGAACAGACGTAACTTTGTGCGCACTGCAGCGGCCGCGGCAACGGCTCCCCTCCTGGCGGCCGGTCCACCGCCGAACATCGTCATGATCTACGCAGACGATGTCGGCTACGGTGATTTGGGGTGCTACGGCGCTAAACGGGTGCGGACGCCGAATCTGGACAAGTTGGCGCAGGAAGGAGTGCGATTCACGGACGCGCACTGCTCGTCGGCGACGTGCACGCCTTCACGCTATGCGCTGATGACAGGCGAGTACCCATGGCGGCGGCCGGGAACCGCCGTGCTGCCGGGGAATGCGAACCTGATTGTCGATCCAAAGAGGCCGACGCTGCCGGGCATGCTGAGACAAGCGGGCTACAGGACCGGGGCGGTGGGCAAGTGGCACCTCGGATTGGGTAAGGGTGAGGTTGACTGGAACGGGCAGATCGCGCCGGGCGCAGGTGAGGTTGGGTTCGATGAATCGTTTCTAATTCCGGCGACCGGCGACAGGACGCCGTGCGTGTATGTCGAGAACGGGCGCGTGGTGGGGCTCGATCCGAATGATCCGATCCGGGTCGCCTATAACGAGAAGATCGGCAACGATCCCACGGGGCGGGAGAATCCGGAGTTGCTGAAGGTGCATCCGAGCCACGGGCACGACCAGACGATCGTGAACGGGATCAGCCGCATCGGCTACATGACGGGCGGCAAAGCGGCGCGGTGGGTGGACGAGGATATGGCCGACGTGCTCACGCGCAAGGGAGTGTCATTTATCGAGAGGAACGCAAAGAAGCCGTTCTTCCTGTACTTTGCGACGCATGACGTTCACGTGCCGCGTGTGCCGCACCAACGGTTCGCGGGCAAGAGCGCGTGCGGAGTGCGCTGCGACGTGGCGGAAGAACTGGACTGGTGCGCGGGCGAGCTTTTGAAGGCGCTCGAGAAGACGGGGGCGGCGCGAAATACGCTGGTGATCTTCTCGTCCGATAACGGACCGGTTGTCGACGACGGATACAAGGATCGGGCGGTGGAGGACCTGAACGGGCATGTGCCGGCGGGGGGGTGGCGTGGGGGCAAGTACAGCCTGTATGAAGGAGGAACGAGGGTTCCATTCATCGCGCGCTGGCCGAACACGATCAAGGCGGGCGTTTCAGCAGCGCTGGTGAGCCAGATCGACCTGTTCTCCTCGTTTGCGGCGATGACCGGGCAGAAGTTGAGCGCGGATGCGGCGCCCGACAGTTTCGACGTTTCGCAGGCGCTGCTGGGCAAGGACAAGAAGGGGCGAGAGTGGCTGGTTGAGCACGGGCAGAGCGGCATCGCTCTGCGGAAAGGCACGCTCAAATACATGCCGGCGGCGCCGAACCTGAAAGAGGGCACCGGTCCGATCGCATTCAATCGTGGCACGCGGGCCACGGCGGCTCCGGAAGAGTTGTACGATCTGGCAGCGGACGCCACGGAGTCCCACAATCTCGCCGGAGCGAAGACGGAGACGGCGCGCGAGATGGGGGCGATGCTGGCGAAGATCAGACAAACGCCGATGACGCGCGCCTGAGGGAACTCGCCGGACGCGACAGTGTCCAAAGAAGCAGCAAAGATCGCCAACTGCCGGCAGCGGTGATCGCAACTCTTCCCCAAGGGAGGCGAGGCGATGTTCGAACAGAGCTTTGTCCGGCCGCAATCGCGAGCGCGCACTGGCTGGACGGTGATGATTTCGACGGGGCTGCAGGCGGTGGGATTGACCGCCGCGATCCTGGTCCCTTTACTGAGTCCGGATCTGCTGCCGCGCGTGGTGGCGGATTCGATCATGGTGGCGCCGCCGGGTCCTCCGCCCGGGCGACTGCCGCAGACGGCGAGGGCGGCGCGGACACGTGCACTGTCGGCCCGCCCCACGCCGGACGGATTGTACGAGCCGACGGTGGTTCCCGAAAGAGTGGCGACGATTGTCGAGCCGTCCAACGGAGAGCCCGCGGGGGATGAAGGCGTGCAGGGCGGGATGCCGCAGCCTGGGCCTCAGTCGTCCGTGCTGACCGGGATCATCAACGCGGTCAAGACGCCGGCACCGCTGGAGAAGGCCCAAGCACCTGTTGCGATCAAGCCTGAAGCTCCGCGCAGGATCGTCTTGGTGAGCCAGTTGGAACAGGGGATGCTCATTGGACGTGTGCAACCGGTGTATCCGCCGGTGGCGATCCAGCTTCGGATCCAAGGGACGGTGCACTTGCGGACGATTGTGGGGACGGACGGGCGAATCAAGGAAATGGCGGTGGTATCGGGGCATCCGCTGCTGGTTCAGGCGGCGGTGACGGCGGTGCGGCAATGGCGGTACCGTCCGACGGTGTTGAACGGTGAGGCTGTGGAGGTTGTAGCGCCAGTGGAGGTTCACTTTACGTTGGCGCGTTGAAGTTCGCCGGGCGCTGACGGCCCGGACCTGACGTCAGACGGAATTCAGTCTTCACGCCAAACCGGGCGGCGTTTCTCGATGTAAGCGTCAATACCCTGACGAGCTTCACCCGAGTGCAGGTTTTTCAGCGCGGACTCTGCCGGATCTGAAGGCTCTCGCAGCCAGGCCAGAACCTGTCTTACGGTTTCGGGCGGTGCCGCCGCTAGCAGGGATGCCGTTGAGAACGCGCGATCATCGAGTTCCGAAGGCTGTGTAATTTCATGAATGAGGCCCCAGGAAAGGGCGTCGGCGGCGTTGAAGATGCGGCCGGTGAGGGTGAGTTCGAGAGCACGCCGGCTTCCCAGCGCCCGCTCGATCGCCTCCCATCCGAGATAGGGCCAACAACCCGCACGTATCTCTGTAAAGCCGAAGGAGGATCCCTGTGCCGCCAAGGCCACGTGCGCGCCGGCAACCAAAGCCGCGCCCGCTCCTAATGCCGCACCTCTTACCGCGACGACCACCGGCTTGGTACTGCGCCGCCCGAAAGTCAGAAGCTGTTGAAGTGTTTTGAGTTCCTCGATAGTTGACAACAGGAGCGCCTCGGACAATTCGAGGCCGGAACAAAAAACAGAGCCCTCCGCTTCAAGGAGAATTGAACCCGCGGCGAGCATGGAATTTGCGCGCTCGAGAGCTGAGAGGAGTGCCGAGACGGTCTCATGGTCCAACGAGTTGCGCGAGACGGAGCCCCGCAGGCAAATTCGGGCAATGTGCGAATCGAGTTCCAGAGAAACTGTCGTCATATCAGGCTCAAGCAGCGTAGGGATTTTCCCAGACTGAAAGATTTAATGAATCAAATCCAATCATAGAAGAGTCCTCTAGTTAAACAAGGCCACCTGCCCACAGGATCTTTCGACACCCCGTAGAGTGTTTTGCACCTTACGGTGAGATGTCTGTCGAAGTCCCGGATGGCCTAAGGAGAAGAAGCAGTGAAAGAGAAGGGCGTAGTGAAATGGTTTAATTCCGCTAAGGGCTACGGCTTCATTCAGCGGAACACGGGGGAAGACGTATTCGTGCATTACTCAGCGATCCAGATGACCGGCTACCGGACACTGGATCAGGGCACGGAAGTCGAGTTCGAATGCAAAGCCGGCCCCAAGGGCCTGCTGGCGGAGAACGTAACGATGCCCAGCTGATTTTGAGCTAAACTTACTGCACTATTTGAAGATTGAACGCCGCCTCCCCAGAGGGTGAGGCGGCGTTCGTGCTTTCGGGCGTGGTCTGATGGTCGATATGCGTCAGGGCGACAGGACTTATCGCGCTCATTATTGGACTTTCAGCCGCGGGGCAGAAGGGTCCGAGCAGGGTCCGCGATCTCGGGATCGTGATTGGACGGGGTGTACCGGGTCCACTGAACGCGATTACCGATGTGGCGGGGGTGAGGGTGGGCCACACCACGGTCATCCGTCCTCCCAATGTGCGCACGGGAGTGACAGCAATTCTGCCGCACGATGGAAACGTGTTTCGCCGGAAGGTGGCAGGCGCGGTGTTTGTCGGCAACGGCTTCGGCAAGCTGATGGGGTCGACACAGGTCAGGGAATTGGGGGAGATTGAGACGCCAATCCTGCTGACGTCGACGCTGAATGTGCCGCGCGTGGCGGACGCGTTGCTGGATTGGGTGCTCGGGCAGAAGGGCAACGAGGATGTCAGGAGCGTCAATCCGGTGGTGGCCGAAACCAACGACGGGTTCCTCAACGATATTCGGGGCCGCCACGTGGGGCGCGGCGAGGTGCTTGCGGCGCTCAATGGGGCTGCCGGCGGGCGAGTGACGGAAGGCGCGGTGGGGGCAGGCGCGGGGACGGTCGCGTTCGGCTACAAAGGCGGGATCGGGACCTCGTCTCGAAAGGTAGGCGGCGAATGGACGGTCGGGGTGCTCGTGCAGAGCAATTACGGGGGCGACCTGATGGTGGCGGGCGTGCCGGTGGGGCGACTGCTGAGAAAGAGCGGCGAAGGCGGCAATGATGGCAGCGTGATTGTGGTTATTGCGACCGATGCGCCGGTTGATGCGAGAAACCTGGAGCGGATGGCGGCGCGCTCGATGATGGGACTGGGGCGGACGGGCGCTGCGGGGTCGAATGGGAGCGGGGACTACGCGATCGCATTCTCGACGACGGCGTTGGCGGGTCCGGCGCTTGTTGGAAACGACGCGATGAGTCCGTTGCTGGAGGCAGTCATCGAGGCGACAGAGGAAGCGGTGCTCAACTCGCTGTTCATGGGGGAGACGGTGGAGTCGAACGGGAGGCGGGTGGAGGCCCTGCCGGTCCCGCAAGTTTTGGAGATCTTGCGGGACCGCAAGGTGATTCAATAGGCGTCGCGGTTACTGAGCGGGCCCGGAGAGGGGCTGGCCGGTGGAGGGTTTAACGGGTTTGTTGAGGGGGGCGCCGGGGAATTCCTTGACAGGCTCCTTCAGGTTGCCAGGGAGGACTAATGTGCGGGTGGAGAGGTCAAACAGCGTCCAGATGAGGAAGATCGCGAGGAACAGGACGCCGCCGAGGAAGATCACGGCGTTGAACCTGTCGTAGCGCAACTGCATGAAGAAGAGCGCGACCAGCGATGCCTTGACGGTGGCGATGGCGATGGCGACGACGGTGTTCCAAGGGCCGAAGTCGAGGTAAGCCGCACCGACCGTGACGACGGTCATGACGAGGAGAGCCGCCAGAACGAGTGCATAGGTCCTGGGCCCGGTGATGGGATGGGAGTGGGCGTGATCAATAGCGTGAGACGTACTCATGTTCTCTCCTCTCAACTCACCAGGTACAGCAGCGGGAACAGGTAGATCCAGATGAGATCGACCAGGTGCCAGTACAGCCCGGTAATCTCAACGGGACCGTAGTAAGCGGCGGAAAAGTCGCCCCGGATGGCGCGGCGCAGCAGCCAGGCGATGACGGCCATGCCGAGCAGAACGTGGATGCCGTGCAGGCCGGTCATCATGAAGTAGAAGCTGAAGAACATGAACTGGCCGGGCACGGTGTCGCCCTGGTGCGTGTAGAAGCTTGCCCGGCAGCAGCCCGTCGTGGAACTTGTGGGTGTACTCGAAGTACTTGACGCCAAGGAAGACGCCGGCGCAGCAGCAGCGTGAGCAGCAGGATTAGTGATCAGCAGCTTCCTGCGTCGAGGTCTGCGCCGCCCAGACCGCCATCACCATGGTGAAGCTCGAGACGAGCAGGACGATGGTGTTGACGGCGCCCATGATCCGGTCCAGGTGATGGTGCGCGGCGAGGAACGCCTCCGGATGCTTGCGCGTGCATGATGCCGTAGCCGACGAACAGGCCGCCGAACAGCAGGATTTCGGTCACCAGGAACAGCCACATGCCGATCTTGGCGGCGTCGAACTGCTGCGGCATGTCGCGGAAGTGATGCTGCAGGAACGGCGACCGTGTTGCGCGTCGGGTTCGTGAGCATTGGGAAGCGTGACTTGAGACATCGTTCTGCATCCGTTAGTGATGCGCGTGCTCGTAGGCGCCGACGGGCGCGGGCACAGGCCGGTAGTCGTACGGTCCGTGCTTCAGGACGGGTTGCTCCATGGAAGTTGTGCGTGGTGGGCGGCGAGGTGGTCTCCCATTCGAGCGTGCGGCCGCCCCAGGGATTGGCGGGCGCGTCCTTCGGCTTGCGGAAGCGAGGCCAGCAGGTACGCCAGGGTCAGGAACAGGCCGAGCGCCAGGATCCAGGTGCCGACCGTCGAGGCAATCGTGCAGCGGCTGGAACTGGTCGAGGTAGTTGTAGTAGCGGCGCGGCATGCCGCGGCTGCCCAGCAGGAACTGCGGCAGGAAGGTCACGTTGAAGCCGATGAAGACCAGCGCGCAGCCGATCGCGCGCCAGCGTCTCGTTGTACATGCGGCCGAACATCTTGGGCCACCAGTAGTGGAGGCCCGCCGAGGAAGCGCGATCACGGTTCGAGCCCATCATCACGTAGTGGAAGTGCGCCACGACGAAGTAGGTGTCGTGCAGGTGGACGTCGGTGGACAGCGCGCCCAGGAAGAGGCCGGTCAGCCCGCCGATGGTGAAGAGCAGCAGGAAGGAGAGGGCGTAGAGCATCGGCGCTTCCGAGCGTGATCGAGCCGCGGTACATCGTGGCGATCCAGTTGAAGACCTTGATGGCCGAGGGGATGGCGACGAAGAAGGTCAGGAAGCAGAAGATCGCGCCGGCGAAGAGGCTCATGCCGGCGACGAACATGTGGTGGCCCCAGACGAGGAAGCCGAGCAGCGCGATGGCGACCGAGGAGAACGCGATGGCCTTGTAGCCGAAGATCGTCTTCTGCGAGAAGGTCGGGATGATCTCGGTGATGATCGCCATGGCCGGGCAGGATCATGATGTAGACGGCCGGGTGCGAGTAGAACCAGAAGAAGTGCTGGAACAGCACCGGGTCGCCGCCGAGCTGCGGATCGAAGATGCCGATGCTGAGGACGCGCTCCATGATCAGCAGCAGCAGCGTGATGCCGAGCACCGGCGTCGCGAGGACCTGGATGAGCGCGGTCGCGTAGATGCCCCAGAAGAAGAGCGGCATCTGGAACCAGCTCATGCCGGGCGCGCGCAGCTTGTGGATCGTGACGATGAAGTTGAGGCCGGTGAAGATCGAGCTGAACCCGAGGATGAACGCGGCCAGCACCATCAGCGTGACGCCGCCGCCGGTGGTGGTCGAGTACGGCGTGTAGAACGTCCAGCCGGTGTCGACGCCGCCGAGGACGAGCGTCGATGACGGCCATCAGGGCGCCGGTCCAGTAGAGGTAGAGGCTGGCCAGGTTCAGCCGCGGGAAGGCGACGTCCTTGGCGCCCGAGCATCAGCGGCAGGACGAAGTTGCCGAGCGCCGCCGGGATCGCGGGAATGATGAACAGGAAGACCATGATCGCGCCGTGCAGCGTGAAGACCTGGTTGTACTGCTCGGCCGTCATGATCGTCTGCTTCGGCGTCAGCAGCTCGAGGCGGATCAGCAGCGCGAAGATGCCGCCGACGAGGAAGAAGAACAGTGACCGACCACAGGTACATCATGCCGATGCGCTTGTGATCGACCGTGATCAGCCAGCTCTTCAGGCCCTTCGGATCGTTCAGGTAGTCGGCGTGGTGGCCGCGTGATGTTGCCGTGTGTCGTCATAGCATCTGCCATATTTCCCTTGTCTCCTGCTACTGCAGCGACTTGATGTACTCGATGACGCCGAGGATCTCGCGCTCGCGCAGCAGGCCCTGGAAGGTCGGCATGATCGGTTCGTAGCCCTGCACCACCTTCGCCTGCGGCTGCAGGATCGACTGCCGGATGTAGTTCGCGTCCACCTTGTACTCCTTGCCGTCCGTGCCCTTCTTGGACGTGGCCCCAGATGCCCTTCCAGCGTCGGCCCCTGGCCCTGCGAGTGCCGTCCAGCGAGTGGCAGGTGGCGCAGCCCTTGTTCTCGTAGACAGCTGGCCCAGTTCCTTGAGCGGCATCTTGCGAACCTGCTCGTCGCCTTCGCGCAGGAAGTCTTCGTACTGCTCCGGCGTGTCGACGAAGATGCGCGCCAGCATGTCGGAGTGGCCCTTGCCGCAGTACTCGGCGCAGAAGACCTGGTGCGACGCCGGGCTTGGTCGCGGTGAACCACAGTTCCGTGTAGCGGCCCGGGCATGACATCGCGCTTGAACGCGGAAGCCGGGCACGTAGAAGCTGTGGATCACGTCCTCGGAGTGCATCACGAGCTTGCACGGGCTTGTTCACGCGGCACGTGGAGGTCGTTGAGCGTGCGCGTGCCGTCGGGATACTCGAACTGCCAGACCCACTTCTTGCCGGTGACGACGATCTCGATGGCATCGTTCGGCGGCGACCCAGGCCTTGACGTAGCCCTTGAAGCCCCAGAAGAAGATCCCCATCACGACGATCAGCGGGATGATGCTCCAGATCAGCTCCAGCCGCGTGTCGTGCGTGATGTGCGGCGTCACCTCCTTCGTCGGAGCGGCGCCGCCACTTGCGCACGGCATAGAAGATGAGCGCGCCGTTGAAGAAGAAGAAGAAGATCGTCAGGTCAGCGTGATGAAGATGTAGAGCTTGTCGACGCTCGGCCGCATGTGTCGGCGCCCTGTGGGCAGCATCCAGTTCGCGGAACCAGTTCATTTCGCAGTCACCATGTGCCGGATTGAGCCGTGTAGCTCTGCGTTCCCGGCGACCAGAGCCGGAAGAGCACGAAGCCGAATCAGCAGCAGCGTGAGCGACGCCGCCGCCGCGCATGAAGTTGCGCGCAAACGGCACATAGCGTCTGCGCGGCTCGGATCGTAGTGGAAGCAGTACAGAAGCAGCTTGTCGGTCGACGCCGAACTTCTCTCCGGCGGCTTCAGTCAGCGCCAGCCGCATATCGAGCGGCTTGAACTTCACGCCGTACAGATAGCGGCTGATCATGCCCTCCGGCGTCAGCACGAAGATGGCCGCGGCGTGCGCGTACTGGCCGGTCTTCTGGTCGAGCTTGTAGCCGAAGCCAACCTGCTCGGCGAGCTTCTGCCACATTGCCGTCGCTGATCGGTGAGGAAGTGCCAGCCGGGCGTCTCCCGCTCGTAGGAGGCGAGGTAGGCGGCCTTCTTGTTGCTGGCCAGGCCGTAGTTCTCCGTGGGATCGATGGAGATCGTGACCACCTCGAACTCCTTGCCGGGGTCCAGCGGCATCTTCCGCAGCGCGTCGATCTGCCCGTTCAGCACCAGATTGCAGAGCATCGGGCAGGAGTAATAGACCAGGTTCAGAATGACCGGGCGGCCCTTGGAGAAGTACTCGCGCAAGCTTGTGCGGATAGCCGTCTTCGGCGACGAAACTTCAGGTTCGAGATCGATCTTCTGGCCCAGGTGCTCGTCGACGCCGACGCCCTCCAACTCGCTGGGGCGTCGCGCTCGGCACGGGCCCGTCTGGGCGCTCGTACCGGGCGCACGCGACAGCCGCGGCGGCGAGCGCAACCAGGCGAAGGCGGTCGAGCATCGGAGATTAGTGCGCCCTGAATCTATTGATGCAGCCGGAGGTGGCAGGCGTCGGCGGGAGTCGTGGAAGCGCAGCCGGGCGCTCCGGCGCGCGGAGCCGCTCCGGGCGCGCCAGGCGCGGCAGGATTCGCTCCGCCTGCCGCGCCGCCCGGCAATTCCACTTTCACCGCGTAGGACTTGGTGTTGTAGGCCACCTTGCCGCCGGCGAACTCGGCGGCGACAGATCTCGATCGCGCGGTCGATCGGGCAACCGCACGACGCCTTTCTCTTTGTCGATGTAAGCTGTAGCGATGAAGTTGCTCTTCTTCGCGATCGTGCATCGCCTGCAGTTCCTTGCTCGGCACGCCGCAGTACTGCTCCTGAACTCCACCTTCTCGTAGGCCACCGATGTAGAGCCAGTAAATGCCCACGATCATAGCCGACCAGCACACACGATGACGGTCGCGCCGCTAACGATGGCAATGACGCCTGAGCGCGGTTCATGGCGGTCGTAGTCGATCCCTTCGCCGGATGCGTCTCCGGCGTTGAGGAGTTGTACGTTCGGATCATGTTCTCATGTTTCCTGCTCTCTAGACGTTGTGGAAAGCCAGGCACTGCTCCAGCCGGGGGTCGCCGACCGGGACCAGCGGCTTCTGCTGAAGCCCCGCCCAGAACACCAGCCCGTAAGTCGCTGCCGATGCGCCAGGAGCGCCACGGGTCCATCCAGCTGGTCGCCGAAGCCCTTGCCGTGCAGACGACGGGCATCACCTGCCAGTACAGATCGACGTAGTGCATCAGCAGCATCCAGCCGGCGAAGAAGCCGAGCACCTTGCAGATTGCGCTTGCTCGCGCGCGGCATCAGCGCGAAGAACGGGATGAAGAAGTGGCCGAAGATCAGGATCGGCCGACGACCGTACCACGAGCCGCTGCGTCCGGTGCAGGAACCAGACGTTCTCTTCCGGCAGGTTGCCGTACCAGATCAGCATGTACTGCGAGAACGCGATGTAGGCCCAGAACACGACGAGCGCGAAGAGCCACTTGCCGAGGTCGTGATAGTGCTCCTCGTTGATCGAGTTCGCCAGATAGCCGGCCGGAGCGCAGCGCCAGGCAGATCAGGATCAGCGCCGCCATGAAGCCGAGCGCGCCGCCGGACAGGAAGATACACGCCGAACATGGTCGAGAACCAGTGCGGGTCCAGCGACATCACCCAGTCGAACGCCGCCAGCGGAAGCCGTCAGGAACAGCATGAGCAGGCCCGGCGCGCTCCAGCGCTCCGGCGGCAGATCGTGTGCTTGAGAGAGCCGGTGCGCGTCCTGCGCGCGGGAGTTCGCGATACAGGCGCCAGGCGAACAAGCTCCACAGACGCCGAGCACCAGGAAGCCGCGGATGAGGAACCACTGCTCGTTCAGATAGCCGAGCTTCTTGGAGAGGATGGGGTCCTTGGCGCCGCCGTCGTGCGACCACTCGTAGAGTTCAGTGCATGCCGAGGGCCACCGGGATGAAGAGCAGCACGCCGAGCGGCAGCGTCCGCATGATGTTCTCCATCAGGCGCCGCACGGTCACGCTCCAGGCGCGAGCCGGTCAGGTGCTGGACCATCACATAGAACAGTGGCGCCGAGGGTCGATGGAGACGAAGAACAGGAAGGCGACGAGATAGGAGAAGTGGAACTGCTCGCGGTCGACGATGTAGCCGGCAACCAGTGGCCACCCAGCCGATGAGCGCGATCAAAGCGCGAGCGCCGTTGCGGACCTTGGTCCAGGTTTCCGGGCGTGAGGTAGTAGTTGTCCGTGGCCTGTTGTGATTGTGGTGCGCCATGGTGTCGCTACCTCACCTTGGCCTGTAGAGTCGGCCGGGACATCGCTCATGGTGCCGCGCCAGGAGCGCTGCAAAGCGCGCACGTAGGCGACAATCGCCCAGCGGTCTTTTTCGGGAATCTGGAAGCGGTAGCCGGGCATCGAGCGCCGGCCCATCGCTGATGACGTGGAAGATTTCGCCGTCCACGAAGTTCACGATCCGCTCGTCGTGCAGGTTGCCCGGCACCCACGTGGCCTTGCGTGCGGAACGACGCCGCGGCCCGGAGCCGGTCCGGTCGTGACAGGGCGCGCAGTAGATGTTGAACGTGGCCTGGCCGTCGGAGGAGCGTCTGCCTTGGTCAGCGGTTCGGGATTGCGGCGCCACGTAGGTGCCGTCCGCGTCGACGCCGGTGGCGTACGGGCTCGTCGGCGCGATACGATCTCGCTGCGACACGGTGCCTTCGACGGGGCGCCGGCTGGCGCGGCCGTCGGAGAAGAACGAGATCGACATCTGCGGCTTGTACTTGTCCTGCTTCTTCATGTCGGGCCAGACCCAGATGGGCGGCTCGCGCGAAGGAAAGTTCGAGCAGCCGGAAGCAGCGCCGTCAGGCCGACGAGCAGCAGGGCCGCCGAGGCGGCGCGTTGTGTTCAAACAGTGGAGACTTGGTCAACATCGTGCATGCCTCAGGCCTCCACCAGTTCCGTGTGGCGGCTGCCGCAGCGAGTCCAGAGCAGCCTGATCACCTCCTCGGCCTGGAATTTCGGGTCGGCGGCTTCCACGGCCAGCAGGAACCGGTCGTTGGTGGCGCCGTGCGGCGCGGGAGTAGTTGAAGAACGAGTGGTAGTACGTGCGGCAGCCTGTTCAGGTGCGAACATCCCGAACACGGCGCCGAACGCCGCCAGCAGCACGCTGAGCTCGAACATGATCGGCACCGAGGGTTCGACGGCGAACAGCGGCTTGCCGGCGATGACGAGCGGGTAGTCGACGGCGCCGGTCCACCACTGCAGCAGGACCGCCGAGGCGAGGCCGATCAGCCCGCAGACGATGACGATGCGGCCGAGCGGCGAACGCGGGCGCGCCCAGCGCCTCGTCGATGCCGTGGATCGGGAAACGGCGTGTAGGCGTCCATCTTGGTGTAGCCCGCGGTGCGCGCGGTGCGGATGGCGCGCAGCAGGTCCTCGGGCGTGTCGAAGTCGCCCATGACGCCGTAGTGCTTGGCGCCCTCAGCGGGCTTGAGGAAGCCCGGCAGCGGCAGCTTGCTGAACGAAGTGGAGTCGGCCATTAGTGCGCGCCTCCCTTCTCCGTGGTTGATCTGTTGGTGGAGCACGCCCTTGACCTCGCCCATCGCGATCACGGGCAGGAAGCGGAGGAACAGCAGGAACAGCGTGAAGAACAGGCCGAACGTGCCGACGAACGTGCCGATGTCCACCCACGTCGGGCTGGAAGTAGCCCCAGCTCGACGGGCAGGAAGTCGCGGTGCAGCGAGGTCACGATGATGACGAAGCGCTCGAACCACATGCCGATGTTGACGAAGATCGACGATGACGAACATCACCGGGATCGACGTGCGGAGCTTCTTGAACCAGAAGAACTGCGGCGCGATCACGTTGCAGGTGATCATCGTCCAGTAGGCCCACCAGTAGGGGCCGAACGCGCGGTTGATGAAGGCGAAGCGCTCGTACGGGTTGCCGAGTACCAGGCGATGAAGAACTCCGTCGCGTAGGCGTAGCCGACGATCGTGCCGGTCGCCAGCATGATCTTGCTCATGTTCTCGAGGTGCTTGATGGTGATCAGATGTCTCCAGGTTGAAGACCCAGCGGGCGATGAGCATCAGCGTCAGCACCATCGCGAAGCCGGAGAAGATGGCGCCGGCGACGAAGTACGGCGGGAAGATCGTCGTGTGCCAGCCGGGCATGCACCGACGTCGCGAAGTCGAAGCTGACACGATCGAGTGCACCGAGAGCACCAGCGGCGTCGAGAGCCCGGCGAGGATCAGGTACGCCAGCTCGTAGTGGCGCCAGTGGCGGGCCGAGCCGCGCCAGCCGAGGCGAGCAAGCCGAAGATGATCTTGCGCACCGGGTGCGTGGCGCGGTCGCGCAGCGTCGCGAGGTCGGGGATCAGGCCGACGTACCAGAACAGCAGCGAGACGGTGGCGTAGGTCGAGACCGCGAACACGTCCCACATCAGCGGGCTGCGGAAGTTCGGCCACATGTGCAGCAGCTCGTTCGGGAGCGGGAACAGCCAGTAGACGGCGCGCCAGGGGCGGCCCGTGTGGAACAGCGGGAAGATGCCGGCGCAGATGACGGCGAAGATCGTCATCGCCTCGGCGGCGCGGTTGATGGACGTGCGCCACTTCTGCCGGAACAGGAAGAGAATCGCGGAGATCAGCGTGCCGGCGTGGCCGATACCGATCCAGAAGACGAAGTTGGTGATGTCCCAGGCCCAGCCGACGGGCGAGTTGTTGCCCCAGACGCCGATGCCGGTGGCGACCAGGTAGGTGAGGCAGACGCCGAGCAGCGCCAGCGAGCAGCAGCGCGACCGCGATAGCCGAAGTACCACGCCTGGGCGGCGGCTTGTTCGGTGATGCGCGCTGACCGTGCTCGGTGACGTCGGCGAAGGTCGCGCCGCCGTGAACCAGCGGCGGGTTGAGTTCGATGCGCTGGTCGAGTGCGAGATCAGCCATGATTGGATTCCAGCTCCGGGTTCGGGTTGCGGAGCTTCGCGAGGTAGGTCGTGCGCGGCTCGGTGTTGAGCTCGGCGAGCAGCGCGTAGTCGCGCGGCTGCTTCGTCAGCTTCGCGACCTGGCTCTCGGGATCGTTGAGGTCGCCGAAGACGATCGCGTCGGCGGGGCAGGCCTGCTGGCAGGCGCGTGAGGACGTCGCCGTCCTTCAGCTGGCGGCGATTGTCCGGCCTTGGCCGCGATCTTCGCTTCCTGGATGCGCTGCACGCAGTAGGTGCACTTCTCCATCACGCCGCGCATGCGCACGGTGACGTCCGGGTTGAAGACCATCTTGCGCGACTTCGGGGATGTCCTTGTGGCAGTTGAGGAAGTTGAAGCGGCGCACCTTGTACGGGCAGTTGTTCGCGCAGTAGCGCGTGCCGATGCAGCGGTTGTAGGCCATGTCGTTCAGGCCCTCGGGCGCTGTGGGCCGTGGCCGCCACCGGGCAGACGCTCTCGCACGGCGCGTTCTCGCACTGCTGGCAGGCCATCGGCTGGATGACAGCCTGCGGATCGTCCGCGGCGCCGGTGAAGTAGCGGTCGATGCGGATCCAGTGCATCTCGCGGCCGCGCGCGACCTGCTCCTTGCCGACGACCGGGATGTTGTTCTCGGCCTGGCAGGCGACCACGCAGGCGTTGCAGCCGATGCAGGCGTTGAGGTCGATGGCCATGCCCCACTGGTAGCCCTTCGAGTAGTCGAAGTCGGGAAACATGTTGACCGGCTCGGGGTCATGCACCTGATGCTCGATCACGTCGGGGTGGTGCTTGTACTCGGCGAGGGTGGCTTCACGAACAATGGGGCGGGTCTTGCCGGTGAGCGGCTCGACGAGAGTGTGGTGCTCCTGGGTGGTGACGAGCTTGTAGGTGTCGCCGGTCTTTGAAACGCTTGCGGCTGCGAAGTAGAAGGCGGAGGTGGAGCGGAGAGGCTCGACGCGATGTCCGACGCCGAGGCCGACGCGGCCGCAGTGGGAGCGGCCGTAGCCGAGGGTCAGGATGACGGAATCGTCGGCGAGGCCGGGCTGAACCAGCGCGGGCACCTTAGCTTCATTTGAACCGGCGCGGATGCTGAGAACGTCGCCGGTGGCGACGGAGAGTTTGCGGGCAGTGGCAGCGCTGATGAGGGCGGCGTTGTCCCAGACCACCTTGGTCATGGGATCGGGCGCTTCCTGCAGCCAGGCATTATTGGTGTAGCGGCCATCCCAGGTCGAATGGCCCGGATAGAAGACGATTTCGATTCCGTTCTGGGCTTGCGGCAGTGCGGCTTGGAGTCTGCGGCAGCACTGCGGCGATGTTGGCCGAAACGGGTTTCGCGGCGGCGGCAGAGCCTTGCACGAAGCCCTCGTAGAGAGCAGTCTTCCACTTCCGGTCGGCATCGGCGCCCTCGACGGCCCACTGCTTCCTCACGAGAGCATGAGCCTTGACTTCAGGGAGACCGAGCAGCATCGCGGTGACTTCGATCGCCGACTTGCCGCCATGGAGCGGTTCCACCAAGGGCTGCTGCGCGGAGAGGGTTCCGTCGAGCGCCCGGGCATCGCCCCACGCTTCGAAAGGATGCGCCTCAGGCAGGCGCCAGGAGGCAGCGTGCCAGGTTTCGTTGGGCTCGGCGAGCAGTGCGACGGTGGAGGGGACGGACTTCATCGCGTCACCGAATCGCAGGTCGGCCGGCATCGTGTAGACGGGGTTGCCACCGAGCACGACGAGGGTCTTGACCTTGCCTGCGGACATTTCGGCGGCCAGCGCCTTGGCATCGGCCAGGGAGTCCGAGGCGGTGGTCACGGGGTCGAGATAGCTGACCGTGACGCCGTTGTTGCCGAGCGCCTGATTCATGAGGGCGGCCAGGGCGTGAACGGCGGCGGGCTGGCGGGGTCCGGCGACGACCAGGGATTTGCCCTTGCTCGAAAGCAGGTCCTTGGCCAGGGTGGCGATGAACTTCCGGTCGTGTCGGGCTGATTGCCGACGACCTTCAGCTCAGCGCCCGAAACATTCAGTTCCTTGGCCAGCGACATCGCAAAGGCTGCGACGCCGGCTGCCTTGATTCGCAGGCGATGGTCGGCCATGGCGCCGGTGACGGTGAAATTCGGCTCGACGATGTAGAGCCGGTTCATCGTGTCTTCGGGCTTTTCGACGCGACGGCGGGAGGAGAACTGCTTGACGGGCAGGATGGAGCGGGCGTCGAGGCCGAGGAAATCGCTGTCGAGGGAGACGACGACGTCGGCTTTGGAGTAGTCGTAGGACGGCTCGAGGGGCTGGCCGAAGGCCAACTTCGTGCCCGCGGTGAGATTGTCAAACGAGACGGAGTCAAACTCGACCCACCTGGCTTCGGGGTACTTCCTGAGGAGTTCGGTCTTCAGGCCGGCGAGGGTGGGGGAGGATGAACGCTCGGCGAGAACGCGAAGGCCTGCACCGTTTCCAGCCGCGGCCATCTCGGTTCTCGCCCAGGAGGAAAAGTCGTCCCAGGTGGCCTGTTGGCCAGCTTTCTCGACCCGGTAAGCGCGGTCGGGGTCGTACAGATTGAGAATGGTCGCCTGCGTCTGAGCGCTGGTAGCGCCGAGGGAGTGCGGATGCTTCTGGTTGCCTTCGATTTTGGTGGGGCGGCCATCGTTGGTTTCGACGAGCAGGCCGGTTGCGGCGCCGCCGACGGTGTGGACCGTGGCGTAGTGCATCGGCTTGCCGTGAATGTAGTTCTCGACGCCCTTGGCGTGGGGAAGAATCTTCTCGACAGGCCGGCGGCAAGCGGTGAGGCCGGCCAAGCCGAAGCCGGCAGCCATCAGCTTGAGCAGTGTGCGCCGGGAGCCGCCTTGGAGAGCACCGCCCTCAAGCATCTCTGCGGCGCCAGGGCCGAATTCGTCCTGCACCCACTTGTCGAAAGCGGGTCCCTTGGCGAGTTCGTCGAGACTGCGCCAGTAGCGCTTGCCCGTCAGGCTCGTTGGATTGATTTGAATCAGTTCGCTCATTACTCGAGTCCGGAATCCGCGGGATCGAAACTTATCTATGACAGCTAGAGCAGTTTACGGGCGGCTTGATGCCCTTGGCTTGAATCAACTGCGCGCCGAGCGCGGCCGGGTCGCCCTCAGGCTGCCAATCGAGCTTGGTCACATATTCGGGGGGCCGCACGTTGGGGGCGGGGTTGCGATGGCAGTCCAGGCACCAAGCCATGGAGAGCGGTTGCACCTGGCGCACTTCGACCATCTGGTCGACGCGGCCGTGGCAGGAAACACAGGAAACGCCAGAAGTCACGTGCGCCTGATGATTGAAGTAGACGTAATCGGGCAGCCGGTGAACCTTCACCCAGGGCAAGGGAGCGCCGGAAGCGTAGCTTTCGCGAACCATCTGCAGCTTGGGGCTCTTGGGCTTCACCTGATGGTGGCAGTTCATGCATGTTTCCGTGGCGGGAACGGCGGCATAGCTGGACTTGTCCACGGTGTAGTGGCAGTAGGTGCAGTCCATGCCGAGATTTCCGGCATGCATTTTGTGGCTATACGGGACGGGTTGCACGGGCGTGTAACCGGTGTCGACATGGTTCGGGTGGAGGGCAAAGAGCAGGATGCCCGTGCCGACGCCCGCCACAACAAGGACGGCGGCGACGCCGAGGCGCAGTTTCGTGTCGAACTGCTTTGAGAAAATTGCAGCCATGTGTCGTCTTTAGTTTTTAGGATCTGTCCAGCCTTGCCCCTCTGATCTGGCTCGGATGGCAATTTCCCGGCAACAGAACCGGGAACTTATGTATTTTTCTAGCACAACCGTACAGTTTCCGCAAGAACCGTAATTATTCCGGTCTCACAAGAAGGATGCGATGAGATGAGGAAACGATGCGGCCTGATGCGGCTGATTCGAAAAAAGATGTCCGAATGGTGGCAAAATGTCAGGCAGTGGACAAGAGCGAGGTCCGGCTGGGAAACTACGAACGGGCGGGCTCAACGGGCGGCACCGCGCCCCCTGAGCGGGTTCGGACGGCGATTCGGCGACCTGAAGGTACGACCGAAGCTGATGGTGCTGCACAACGCCTTCTTTTTGGTGTTGACCTGCGCCGTTTACTTTTCAGTCATCACCTTCGCCCAACAGCGGCTGACTGAGGCGGCAGAGCGCGAGGTGACGCTGGTGCAGAACGCCTTCGCCGCGCTCTCGCTGGGTGGAGATGAAACCGGACTGCGGGGCTATGACCTCCGAACAGGGACGGGGAACGAGTTCGGTCTCTCCGAGGAGGTTGTACGCTTTCTCTTCGCCTATCCGGGCCGTACATGGCAGAGGGATGCCTCCAGCGAACACATCTATCGAGTCATCGCGGGTTCGCCGAGAATCTTCAGGGTGACGCTCCCGCTCGGTTTCTATTCCAATCTGCTAGCGCAACTGAAGCTCTCCGTCTTCGCGGTCCTGGGGTCGTTGTACGTTGCCGCGGTGCTGCTGCTGGAGCTTGTGATCATGCCGCTGTATGTCTACCAACCGCTGCAACTGATGCTGTCTGCCGACTCAGCGACGCGCCGGGGCGAGCGGGATTCCGAACTGGTGCCCGAGGAGTTCATCCCAGGCGACGAGATCGGGCAGATCATGCATTCGCGCAACGAGACGGTGGGACTGCTGAGGCAGCACGAAGACCAGTTAGAGTGAACGGCGGCGGATCTGCAGAGCAAGAACACGGAACTCGAGGCGGCCCAGAGAAGCCTGGAGTCCCAGGACCGGCTGGTGAGCCTGGGATTGCTGAGCGCCAGCGTGGCGCATGAGATGAATACGCCATTGGCGGTGCTGCACGGCTCGATCGAGAAGCTACAGGAGACGGTGTTCGATCCCGCGGCGAGAAGCCGCCTGGACCGGATGATCCGGGTGACAGAGCGTTTGCGCCGGATCAGCGAGGGGCTATTGGGGTTCTCGCGCGTACGCCGCCAGGAGATGACCGCGGTTGGGCTAAGGGCCTTGATTGAGGAGGCCTGGCATCTGGTGGCGATCGACGAAAAGGGGTCGGCAGTCAGTTTCGTGAACCGGATTCCACCCGAGGCCACTGCGATTGGGAACGCCGACAGGCTGATTCAGGTATTCGTCAATCTGCTGCGGAACGCCCTGCTGGCGGTTCCCGCCGGTTGCGGCGAGATCTGCGTCGCGGCTCAACGGACGAAGCTGGGCGCGCAGGAAGCTGTTTCGGTCACGGTGGAGGACAACGGCCCCGGAATACCCGCCGAGGTGCTGCCGGAGATCTTCGACGCATTCGTGACATCGAGGCTTGACTCGCGCGGTACGGGATTGGGGTTAACGGTCGCGAACGGAATCGTGACGCAGCATGGCGGGACGATCTCCGCCTCCAACCGTCCAAGCGGCGGGGCGGTGCTGGAAGTTGTCCTGCCGGCAGCGGTACCGGTTAGGGAGGAGGAATCAGCATGAGTGATTCAGTGGGCGGAGCGACTGACCTCATTGACGTGGCCGTGCTCGACGACGACGCCGATTTTCTTGGGTACGTCGAGGATTTCCTGAACGACGAGGGTCTGTACGCGGTTCACACCTTTGATCGCCCTGAGAGTCTGTTCGCGCACTACGACCAGCACCGGCCGGAGATCGTGCTGCTGGACATGAAGATGGGCAAGGATCGCGGTGAGCAGGTGTTGGAGCAACTGCTGCAGCAGCACCCGGGCTTGTGCGTGATCATCGTGACCGGCTACCCCTCGTTGGAGGATATGCGGGCCACGTTCAAGCTGAAGGTTTTCGACTACCTGACAAAGCCGTTTTCGCTGGCGCAAATGCGGCAGGTGCTTTCCAATGCGGTTGAGCAGTTCGGCCTGGGCCGCACGATGCATGACCGGCTCAGAGACAAGCTCGGCCACCGTTTGCGCATGCTGCGCGCGGAGCGCGACTGGTCGCTGAAGGACCTGGCGGCGATTTCCAAGCTCTCGGTCAGCCAGATCAGCTCGATCGAACGGGGCGCGAACCTGCCCTCCATCGAGAGTCTGCTGTCCATCGCGCGGGCGTTCAACAAGAAGCCAAGCGAGATCCTTGAGTCGATCGACTTTTAGGCTTCATCTTCATCGCCGCGCGGGACGAACCATCCAAGCGAAACTCGCGCAGACCAGTTGGCTTGCTCCCTCCAGCAGAGGCGAACATTTGACGAACATGCGAGAGTCGAGCGGCCATTTGTACGAAGAAGTTCTGGTACGTTGGCATTAAGGTGATACTGTAGTACGGAGGCCCTAGGTTATTCTGAGGCGATTCAGGTACTTAACTTAAGGCAGTACCGCCCTTTTCCCGGGTACTGGACACCCGTAGGATAGAGTTAGAGATCTGGCTCCGAAAGATCCGGCCACGGCGAGTAAAGATGAATTATTGCGCGGGTTAGAAGCGAGGGGGCAAGAAAAGCACCATGGAGACCGAACCGACGAAGATCCGGGTCGTCATTGCCGACGATCATCCAATTGTCCGGGAAGGACTGCGCAAGCTCCTCTCCCTGGAAGACGATATCAACGTCGTTGGTGAAGCAGCCGACGGGCGTGAGTTAGTCGAGCGGATGGACGAATACAAGCCCGACGTCATCCTGCTGGACCTGCGCATGCCGAACCTGGATGGCTTGGGCGCCCTGCAGACTCTCGCGCACACTGGCCAGAAGGCCCGTGTCATCATCCTTACAGCTTCTGAGGACAAGAACGAGTTCGTTCAGGCCATGAAGCTCGGCTGCAGCGGCATCGTGCTGAAGCAGACGGCGCCGGACTTGATCGTCAAGAGCATCCGCAAGGTCTACGCCGGAGAAATCTGGCTGGATTCGCACACCACAGCCGCCGTCATGCGGCAATTCGCAAGTCCGCTGGATTCGGCGGGCCAGAGTTCGGGTTCAAAGGTCCGGGAGCGCAGTCCGCTGAGCACGAGAGAGCGGGAGATTGTCGGCCTGGTGGCGCAGGGCTACAAGAACAAAGAGATGGCCGAGAAGATGTTCATCAGCGAACAGACGGTGAAAAACCACCTGCACAACATCTTCGACAAGCTTGGCGTGAGCGACCGGCTTGAACTCGCCCTGTACGCGATCCACAAGGGATTGCACCTGCAGCAGGGAGATCCGTCCTCGCAGGGCTGATTCCGTACACTTACTTCTTGCATTGTAGGACCCGGGGGTTCTACGATGAAACCAGGAGGATAATAAGATGCGGTTGTCCATAGGAGCCATCCTGGCGTTAATGCTGGTGGCGTTCGCCGCACCTCCGACCACTCTCCAGGCGGCCATGCAGGATGTACTGCCTCGATGTACCGCGGTTGAGCCGATGAGCGGCAAGACCGGCACGGAAGTCGTCGTTACGGGCGAGAATCTGGGCAAGGATCATGTGGCGGAGATGTACTTCACGGACGGCAAGAACGACTTCAAAGTGGTCATGACCGAGCAAACGCCGACGCAGATCAAGTGCAAGATCCCGGCGAAGGTCGAGGCCGGTGTCCGCTACAAGCTGATGGTGCTGACCAAGGGGAAAGAGCCGAAGCTGATCGAACAACCGGTTCGGGTGGAAATCGAAGAGTGATCGAGTAGCGAAAGCCAGTTCGAGATCGCTGTTAATATCAGAGGAGCCTGCTTCAGCCGGCTCCTTTTTCTTGCCTTCTCCCTATGGCTCCACGCGCGCAAACTTACGACTACGACGTACTGGTGATCGGATCGGGACCCGCGGGCCAGCGCGCAGCCATACAGGCGGCCAAGGTCGACAAGCGTGTCGCGCTGATTGAAAAGAAAAGCGTCCTGGGGGGCGTGTCGGTTAACACTGGCACAATTCCATCGAAGACACTGCGCGAGGCAGTGCTGGATCTTTCAGGCTATGGAGAGCGCGAGTTCTACGGCCTGAGCCACACGCTGAAGAAACGCATCGACATGCCCGACCTGCTGGTGCGGGTCGACGCAGTGGTGCGGCATGAAATCGACGTGACCCGGGCCCAATTGCTGCGCAACCGGGTCGACGTGATTTCCGCGACCGCCTCGTTTCAGGACTCCACACGCTGCGTCTGGACTACGTCGATGGCGCAGGGCAACGGAGCCTCACGGCCGAACACATCATCATCGCCTCCGGAACGGAAGCGACGCGCGATGAGCACATCCCTTTTGACGGCCGCCGTGTACTGACCAGCGATGACATCCTGACGCTGGACACGCTGCCGCGAACGCTGGTGGTGATCGGCGCCGGCGTAATCGGCTGCGAGTACGCGTCGATGTTCGCGGCTTTGGGCGTTCGGGTCACGCTGGTAGACCGCCGCCCGCGGCTGCTGCCTTTCGTGGACGGAGAAATCGCCGACACGCTCGGCTATCTGCTGCGCGAGAACCGTGTCATGTTCCGCCTGAACGAAATTGTGAAGGGCATTGAAGTTGGGGAGGCAGAGGGGACTGATCACGTCCGGATCTCGTTGGACAGCGGGAAGCAGATCGTCGCCGAGAAGGCGCTGTATTCGATCGGGCGGACGGGCAACACCAACCGGCTCAACCTCCAGAACGCCGGAATCGCTCCCGACGATCGCGGGCGCATCGAGGTGAATGCGAACTATCAGACGAAGGAACCACACATCTACGCCGTCGGGGACGTGATCGGCTTTCCGAGCCTGGCCTCCACCTCGATGGAACAGGGGCGGCTGGCGGCCTGCCACGCGGTCGGGATCAAGACGTCGTCCGTTCCGGAGCTCTTTCCGTACGGCATCTACACGATTCCGGAGATTTCCATGGTTGGCCGGAACGAAGAAGAGCTGACGCAAGAGGGTATTCCCTACGAAGCCGGCAAGGCACGCTACCGGGAGATCGCCCGCGGCCAGATTCTCGGCGACACGACAGGGCTGCTGAAGCTGCTCTTCCACATCGAGACACGGCGCCTGCTGGGAGTGCACATCATCGGCGAGGGCGCCAGCGAACTGGTTCACATTGGCCAGGCGGTGATGGCGTTCGGTGGCACCGTCGACTACTTCGTCAACACGGTATTCAACTACCCGACGCTGGCGGAATGCTACAAGACGGCCGCGTTTGATGGAATCAACCGCATCGGGCAAGTAAAGTCGGGAAAATAGGCGCCGCGCGGGAGGCACATTAGCTGACCGCTATGCTGGAGTTGAGATGCGGAACCTTCTGGTGATCCTGCTTGCGGGCGGCGCGGGCGAGCGTTTGTCGCCGCTGACGAGAAACGTGGCCAAACCCGCGGTGCCCTTCGGCAGCATCTATCGCATTATCGACTTCACACTGTCCAACTGCATCAATTCCGGACTCCGGCGCATTTTCTGCCTAACGCAGTACAAGGCCCTCGAACTCACCCGGCACATTCGCGAGGGCTGGAACCTCTTCGCGGGTGAACTGGGAGAGTTCATCGAGGTCATTCCGCCGATGAAGCGGATCCACGACGACTGGTACCTGGGCACCGCCGACGCGGTGTACCAGAACATCGAGAGCATTGAAGCCGAGCGCCCGAGCCACGTGATGATTCTCGCCGGCGATCACATCTACAAGATGGACTACCACGAGATGCTGGAGTGGCACGTAGCCTGCCGCGCGGCGGCAACCATCGCGACGATCCAGATGCCGCCGTGGCAGGCCGACCGTTTCGGCATCGCCGAGATCGATCCGGAGACCTATCGCATTCGCGGATTCGAAGAGAAGCCGGAGCACGGCGCAGCAGTCCGCAGCCCCTTCGACCCGGAGATGTGCAGCGCGTCGATGGGCATCTACCTTTTCGAGACGAAAACCCTCACCGCGGCCTTGCGGGCAGACGCCGTGGACCAGGCATCCTCGCACGACTTCGGCCGGGACGTCATTCCCTCGATGATCGATTCAGCCAGTGTGGTCGCCTACGACTTCCACGATCTCAACGACAAGGGCGTGCGCTACTGGCGCGACGTCGGGACGCTCGACGCCTACTACGACGCCAACATGGACCTGGTCAGCGTCTCCCCGGAGTTCAACCTGTACGACCAGAGCTGGCCGATCCGCACCAGAATGCCGCAAGCGCCGCCGGCCAAGTTCGTCTTCGCGCAGGAAGGACGGCGCATGGGGATCGCCATGGACTCGATCGTGTGCCCGGGTGTCATCGTGTGCGGCGGGCGCGTCATCCGCAGCGTGCTGTCGTCCGGGGTGCCGGATCAACAGCTACTCGGAGATGGAGAGCTCGATCCTGCTGGATGACGTCGAGGTCGGCCGGTACTGCCGGATCCGCCGGGCCATCATCGACTCTCGGCGTGCAGGTGCCGGAGGGCGCGGTGATCGGCTACGATGCGGCTGAAGACAGGGCGGCCGGCTACCACGTCACCGAGAACGGCGTCACTGTAGTTCCCAGTCCCTGAGCCTGCGTGCTTTCAGTATGCGAAAATTAAGATGTTTGGCGCTCTAACCAAATCCCACTTCTTCTCCCGAGGACTCCTATGACAGAAATCGTAGAAATCGTTGCACGAGAGATTCTCGACTCGCGCGGCAATCCGACCGTGGAAGCCGATGTTTATCTCGCCGACGGCAGCATGGGACGGGCGGCCGTGCCCTCCGGCGCCTCCACCGGCGAGCACGAAGCCGTCGAACTGCGCGACGGCGACAAGTCGCGCTACCTCGGCAAGGGCGCGCTGAAGGCCGTCGAGAACGTCAACGGACGAGATCGCGCCGGCGCTGCTGGGCATGGATGCGATGCGCGCAGGCGGAAGTCGACCGCAAGATGATCGCGCTCGACGGCACGCCGAACAAGGGCCGGCTGGGCGCCAACGCCATCCTGGCCGTTTCGATGGCCGCGGCGCGCGCCGCGGCCGACTCGCAGATCACGCCGCTCTACCGCTACCTCGGCGGCGTCGGCGCCCGCGTGCTGCCCGTGCCGATGATGAACATCATCAACGGCGGCGCGCACGCCGACAACTCGCGTCGACGTGCAGGAGTTCATGATCGCCCCGCTACGGCGCCGACATGCTTCTCCGAAGCGCTCCGCATGGGCGCCGAGATCTTCCACACCCTCAAGAGCGTGCTGAAGAAGAAGGGCTACTCGACCGCCGTCGGCGACGAAGGCGGCTTCGCGCCCAACCTGAAGTCCAACGAAGAAGCGCTCGAAGTCATCCTGGAAGCCATCGGCAAGGCCGGCTACAAGCCCGGCGAGCAGATCTGCGTCTGGCGCTCGACCCGGCGGCCAGCGAATTCTACGATGCGGCCAAGGCGAAGTACGTCTTCAAGAAGTCCGACAAGAGCGAGCGCTCCAGCGAGCAGATGGTCGAGTTCTGGGCGGACTGGGTGCGCCAAGTATCCGATCATCTCGATCGAAGACGGCATGGCCGAAGACGACTGGGACGGCTGGAAGATGCTGACCGACGCGCTCGGCGAGAAGATCCAGCTCGTCGGCGACGACCTGTTCGTCACCAACACCGAGCGGTCCTCGCCAAGGGCATCGAGGAGGGCGTGGCCAACTCCATCCTGATCAAGGTGAACCAGATCGGCACGCTGACCGAGACGCTCGAAGCGATGCGGATGGCCGCCGAGCGCCGGCTACACCGCCATGGTGTCGCCACCGCTCCGGCGAGACCGAAGACAGCCTTCATCGCCGACCTGGCCGTGGCCACCGGCGCCGGCCAGATCAAGACCGGCTCGGCCAGCCGCACCGACCGCATGGCCAAGTACAACCAGCTGCTGCGCATCGAAGAGGAACTCGGCGACAGCGCCAGCTACGCGGGCCGCAAGGCGTTCAGGCAATAAGGAGCACCGGACGCACATGTACAAACTCGTACTCATCCGCCACGGCGAAAGCACGTGGAACAAGGAGAACCGCTTCACCGGCTGGACCGACGTCGACCTGTCCGAGAAGGGCATGCAGGAGGCGCGGGAAGCCGGCCAGGTGCTGGCGAAGGGAGGCTACGCCTTCGACATCGCCTACACCTCGGTGCTGAAGCGCGCCATCCGGACCCTCAATACGGTCCTCGACGAGATGGATCTGATGTGGATCCCGGTGCAGCGATCGTGGCGCCTGAACGAGCGCCACTACGGCGCGCTTGCAGGGGCTCAACAAGTCCGAGACGGCGGCCAAGTTCGGCGAGGACCAGGTGAAGATCTGGCGCCGCAGCTACGACATCCCGCCGCCCGCGCTCACTGCCGATGACGAGCGCTTCCCCGGCCACGACCGGCGCTACGCAGACCTGTCGAAACAGGACCTGCCGCTCACGGAGTGCCTGAAGGACACCGTGGCGCGCTTCCTGCCGCTCTGGCACGAGATCATCGCGCCCGCCATCAAGAGCGGGCAAGCGAGTGGTCATCGCCGCGCACGGCAACAGCCTGCGCGCGCTGGTGAAGTACCTGGACAACGTCTGCGAGGCGACATCCTCGAGCTCAACATCCCGACCGGGATGCCGCTGGTGTATGAGCTCGACGACGACCTGAAGCCGATCAAGTCTACTATCTCGGCGACCCCGAGAAGGTGAAAGCGGCCATGGAAGCGGTGGCCAAGCAAGGCAAGAAGCAGGCCTGACGCCGGTTCTGAAAAGGGAGAGAGGCCCGCTGCGCCACATAGACGGTCCACTTGGGGCCGCAGGCGCACGGGCCTCTTTTCTCTTCACACTTCCGCTAACAAATCCGGGCTAACGCCCACCGCCGGACTTGTAGTTGATCTCTTTGTCGCCAGAATCCAGGCCGACGATCTTGATGGTCTTTCTGACCGGCTCGACGGGCGGTGCCGGAGCCCGGGCAGGCGACGAGGACGGCGTCGCAGCGACTGCGGAGGATGCGATGTCCGGCGAGGCCGTGGGCCGCAATCCGGGGATGGCGCCGGGTTTCGGCTTCAATCCCATGAAAGACTCCAGCGACTTCGTGCCCATGTCCTTGGCTGAGGCGCGAATCTGGACGACGCCCTTTTCGAGCTGGGCAAGCGGGATGTCGAGCGAGAGGAGAACGGTGTTCCCTTCAGTTTTCACACTCAGGTTCCGCGCAATCCTGGTCATCTCCGAATTCGCCGATTTCTGATCGGAAGCGGCCATGGTCGCAAAGAGTTGTGCCATCATGGCCAGCCCCTGAGCCGAGGCCGGATCCTTGGAGGTGACCGCTCCGCGCAGGCCGAGGCCTTTGGCGAGGGTGATCCCCAGGTCGACGGACTGAATGTCCTGCAACTGCTTCATCCCCGGTGCTCCATCCGCCGCTCCTCCGGAAGCGTCAGACAGGGATTCCCGAGAGACGATGAAGATCTCGCATTCTTCGGCCATCTGCATGGCCTTGGCGAGAGTCTCCGGCGAGGCCGAGGCGTCGCCTTGAGCGTCCAGAACGTGAGCAATCGTCTCGCGGTCGCCCATCACCGCGAACTGCTCGTTCACAAGGGCCAGGAGCGGCTCGTCGGCTTTGGCGTTCAGCGGCACAAAGAGATCGGCCCCCTTGAATTTCTCGACAGCGGTCCCTTTCGGGGCCAGCTTCTGCAGCGTCTCTTTGGTGAGGCGTCCCTGGATCGCTATGACGACGGGCGGCATCTCTCCCGGCTTGGTTTGCCGGCCGCTGGTTGAGATCAGCAACCGGTCGACCTGATCGAGGATCTCCATTCCTTTAAGGCTGGAATGAGAACTGCCCGGTTGGGACATCTGGCGGGCGATCATCTTTCCGGTGGGGGAAGTTTTTGCCCTGAGCCAGTCCACTCCAATGATTGTCTTAGTTCCGGGATAGATGTACTGCCAAAGGCTCGGTTCAGCGGCATGTACTTCAGGACAGAACACGAGTGCCAATAAGGCAGTGGCGGCGGCGGCTAAGATGGTCGATCGGCGCATGGGCACGCTCCCGGTTCTCTATCGGCATTGAAGGTGAAGAAGAATAGAGGAAAACAGGGATCGGAATCGCATCGGGACGAGTTGTCATCCATCATTCATGGGGGAAGTCTCGCGGCCTGCGATTTCCGCTTGCCGCATGAAACGCCTCGCAGCTATACTGCGTTTTCGTGATCAATATGTCAGCCGACCGCGGCCGGCCCAGAGAGGAAGATTCGATGGATGCAGCCCCACTGCGCCCCCCAATGGCGCAGCACGAGGAATTCGACCCGGTGGACATTCAGCGTGAAGCCGCAATGTTCTATGGGCTATTCCTGCGGGGTCAGTCTGTTGAGGCGTTGAAACGGGATATCGAGATCCCCAGGCGGATGTTTGAGAAGTGGCTCAAACACCCCTGTTACGACGATCACTTCCGGGACAACGTGAAGCGGATCTATCACTTCCGGCGAAAAGTCCTGGCCGTGTTCGAGGAACTGGTCGATCAGGCCCGCTTAGAGGCCAGAATCCAGTGATTTCAGTTGTTCCACTGAGTCAAACGGCAGTGGACTTGCTGGGATAATGGTTCTCATGCGGACGGATGGAGAATTAACCGCACCGAAGCCCCTTTCAGGATTAACAAGCTGGCTTGCCAAGCTCATACCGGCGATAGTCGCGGTCGGGATTGTAGGGATGATCTACTTCAAGGAACATCCATCTCCCTGGGCCGAGCCGATGGATCTCTCCTTCAAGCTGCTGGACGAATTCGCACCGCGCTCGCTATCGGATTTCCGGGGCAGAGTCATCGTGGTGAACCTGTGGGCAACATGGTGCCAACCCTGCAGGCAGGAGATGGGCGTCCTGAACGAACTTCACAAGAAGTACGAGCGTGAAGGGTTGCTGGTGGTTGGCGTGAGCGACGAGGACGCCGAAACGGTGGGAAGATTCTCCGGGCTGAGCGTAGTGAAGTATTCAGTGGCGGTGATGGATTCGCTGACTGCCCGGACAGTTACAGACGTGAGGCCGTTTACATTCATCCTGGACCGCGAGGGAAAAGTGCGCTACAAGCTCCGGGGCATACGGTCGCTTGCCGAGATGGAACAAGCGGTCAAGCAACTGCTCTAACGGGTGAGTTCCCTGAGGAACGCTTCGTTGACCTGCCACAAGCCGTTGACGGCATTGCCTTCGACGCGGAACTGGCCTGAGGCCAGGATTGCACCGAGTCCAGACGAGCTTTGCGGGCTCTCACGCGCAATGAGCTTCTTCAGCAGCCCGGTGGCGTCGGTCAGTTTTCCGGCGGATGCACGCGCGGCATCGCCGGCGGCGAACGGGGCGGTGAGCCTCACCACCACGCCTTGCTGGCCGGCATCGACCCAGAAAAGGGCTTCCTTGGCCCCTTCCAGCGCCGACAGGAGCGCGCTGACGCCAGGCGGAAGGCCTGCGCCGGGATTCAGCAGAACAGCCGGCACGTGGAGCCAGACGGGAGCGGCAGGCGTCTGAGCGCGCGGCGGCTTGCCCGCAGCCGACAGCGCCGCGGCCAGAGGATCCAGGGCTACAGCCATTGAGAGGACTTTGCCGGCTGGTTCGAGCCAGGAGATTTGCCGGTCCGGCGCCGAACCGGGCATCGTGCACAATCCGCGAATGCACCGTCCGCCGCGCGTGGAGGCGTAGGCGGCTAGCCGCGCGGCATCGAACCGGCCGGAAGCGGCGATCCAAATGCCGCCGCCCTTGGCAAACCGGACAGCAAGTCCGTCAAGATCGCTGGCGTAGTCGAATGCGGTGGCTTGAACGAATGCGCGGTATTCCGGGTCCTGGGCGGCAGGGGGCGCGGAGAAGTAACGAAGAAATCCGGCGCGGCGGGCCAATCCGACATCGATGTACAGGGTCGCGCCAACCCGATCGGGAAGCGCGGAGAGCAGTTCATTCGCGGAGGCCTGCCGGTGGAGCATCCACCAGGCGACTCCAGCGGCCAGCAGACCGGCCAGTGCCGCGGCGGCCAGCCGCATCGACTTCGAAATCGTCACCTCTTCGAGGCTACCTCAGCCCGTCAGACCGTTGCCGAGGCGGCCAGCCGTTCCTCGGCCTCACGATCCTGCGACCAGAGCTTCACGTAGGGGGTGAGAGCGCCCATCATCTGCAGCCACTGCTGGGGATCGAGCGACTGTGCGCCGTCGCTGATCGCCTTCGCGGATTCGGGTGGATCTCGACGATCAACCCGTCGGCGCCGATAGCCACGCCGGCGCGGCAAAGCGGCGGCACCAGGCTGCGTTTGCCCGTGGCGTGGCTCGGGTCGAGAATCACCGGCAGGTGCGTCAGTTCCCGCAGCACCGAGACGGCCGCGATGTCGCAGGTGTTTCGCGTGGCGGTTTCGAAGGTGCGGATGCCGCGCTCGCACAGCATCACGTCGTTGTTGCCGTGGGCCACGATGTACTCGGCCGACATCAGCAGTTCCTTGATGGTCGAGCTCAACCCGCGCTTGAGCAGCACCGGCCGGCCGCACTTGCCCAGAGCCTTCAGCAGCGCGAAGTTCTGCATGTTCCGCGCGCCGACCTGCATGATGTCGGCATAGGCGGCGATCATCGACACATCGGTATCGCTCATCACTTCCGTGACGATCGAAAGCCCGGTTTGCTCGCGCGCCTTGGCCAGCAGCTTCAGGCCTTCCTCTTCCATCCCCTGAAAATCGTAGGGCGAAGTTCGCGGCTTGAATGCGCCGCCGCGGAGAACCTTGGCTCCGCCCCGCGCGGCCAACTCGGCCGTTTCCAGGATCTGCTTCTCGCTCTCGACCGAACACGGACCAGCCATGACGACGAACTCATTGCCCCCGACTTCGACGCCTTGTCCGCACTGGATGATCGTCTTGCCTGGCTTGAATTCCTTGCTCACGAACTTGTATGGAGCGGAAATACGAACGGCCTTTTCGACGCAGTTCATCGCCTCGAGAGATTCCAGACAGGCGCTCACGTCGCCCACGCCGATCGCGCCAATCACGACGCGCTCCTCGCCTTCGATCGTGTGGATCTGATAGCCGAAATCCTGGATCCGCTGAATGACTGTATCGATGTCCTCGCGCGACGCTTTGCGCTTCATTGAGATGATCATGGCACCCTCAGCAACAAGCATACCCCGTTGCCGAGGTGTATGCAACTTCTGGAATTACACAAGTCTTTTATCTTGATCGACTTAAGTACACCACTGGCTACTGGTGGCAAAACTTCCCACTGCATGTTTCGATATACTCATGCCCAGGAAAACATGAGACTTCTGCTCGGCTCGCTGTTGTTTTTGTCCGCAATTGCCGCAGCCCAGGTTGCCAAGCGCGCGGTGGTGCTGGAGCCAGTCCTGAACATGTATTCGAAGCCGTCGCTTGACGCCGATGTCGCCAGTCAAGCTCGTTACGCGATGACGGTGGAGGTGGTTGGGCAGGAAGGCGAATGGTGCAGGATCAAGACGCCTGACGACTATGAGGGCTGGGTGGAGGCGCGTACGTTGAAGCTGCTGGGCGAACAGGAGTCCTATGCGGTGCGGGGCAGGATTGCGACGGTGGATAGCCTGGTCGCGCACCTGTATCGTGAAAACTCCGTGACCCGGCACATGCCGCTGCTGAGCGTTCCCTTCGAGACGGCGTTGGAGGTGGTGGAGGAGCCTCAAGCTGACGAGGCCCGCTGGATCGCGGTTCGGCTGCCGGACGACCGCAAGGCGTGGGTGCAGCGCGGCGACGTCACTTTCGAGCAGGCAGTGAAGCACATCCCGGAGTTGATAGAACTCGCCCGCCGATTCATGGGGCGACCCTACACATGGGGCGGCACCACGGCGTTTGGCTACGACTGCTCGGGCTTCACGCAGATGCTGTGCCGCCGCGGAGGGCGCGTCATTCCCCGCGACTCGAAGGTGCAGGCCGCCTGGGATGGAATGGATACCGTCAAGCGCGAGGATCTTCAAGCAGGAGATCTGCTGTACTTCGGCCGCTCGATGGAGAGGATCAACCACACGGGCTTCTACATCGGCAACGGCGAGTTCATTCACGCCACAACCAACACTCGCCCGGTGGTGCAAATCAGCAGAATTGGCGACGAGAATTGGACCAAGGCGCTAGTCGCCTGCAGAAGATGGAGGAAACCATGAACCGCCGGCAGATTCTATCGGCTCCCGCGGCGCTGGCACTGCGGCGCGCACGCGGCGGACGCCGCGAAGAGCGGCATCACAACGCGAATCCGCCGCCTGAACCTGCGCCACACCTGGACGACTGTGATGAGCTCGAGCGACTTCCGCGAAACCATCTACGTGGAGTACTCGCGCGACGGCATCACTGGCATTGGCGAAGGCGCTCCCATCATCCGGTACAAGGAGAGCGCTGCAGACGGCTGCAGAAGGCGATCGAAGCCGCGCGGTCGTGGCTCGAAGCAGCCGATCCCTGGCAGTTCTCCAAGATTCTGTCGCAGGCGCTCACGAAGATCGATGGCGACTGGGCCGCAAAAGCAGCCATCGACATCGCGCTGCTCGACTGGGTGTCGCAGAAGATGGGCGTGCCGCTCTGGCGCTACTTCGGCCTGGACAGGAATGACGCGCCGGTCACGACGTTCTCGATCGGGATCGACAAGGCCGAGGTCATCAAGCAGAAGGTGCGTGAGGCCGAGGCGTTTCCTGTGTTGAAGATCAAGGTTGGACTCGACAACGACGAAGAGGTCATCGACGCGGTGCGAAGCGTGACGAAGAAGCCGTTGCGAGTGGACGCCAACGAGGGTTTCAAATCCAAGGAAGCCGCCGTTGAGAAGATCAACTGGCTCGAAAAGCAGGGAGTGGAGTTTATTGAACAGCCGCTGCCGGCGGCCAACCTGGACGACATGAACTGGATCCGCAAGCGGGTCCACATGCCGATCATCGCCGACGAGGCGTGCCTGCATCCGCGCGACATTCCGAGACTGGCGCCGCACTTCGACGGCGTCAACATCAAGGTGGACAAGTGCGGCGGCCTGATGGAGGCCTGGCGGATGATTCAGATCGCGCGCTCGCTGGGGCTCAAAGTAATGATGGGATGCATGGTCAGCTCTTCGGTCGCCATCAGCGGCGCGGCGCAGTTATCGCCATTGATCGACTATGCGGACCTGGACGGCCACTTGCTCATTTCCAACGATCCCTATGAGGGGGTGAAGGTCGTCAACGGCAGGATTGTGCTTTCGGACAAGCCAGGGCTGGGGCTGAAAGCGCGAACGTCCTAACGTGGATCAGGACAAGTCTTGAGGCTTGTTCGACGTTGCACCAGCGACTTGATATAGAATGCCAACGCTGACTCAAGAGGTACAAACTTGCGCAATTTGTTGAACGGACGCCTGCGATGGGCTCTCATTTTCTGGATGTTCCTGATGAGCGCGATCGCATATCTGGATCGCGTGAACGTCTCCATTGCCGGATCGGCGATTCAGAAGGATTTCGGTCTCACCGACGTCCAATTGGGGTATGTCTTCAGTGCGTTCGTCATCGGCTACGCGTTGTTCCAGGCGCCGGGCGGCCGCTTGGCCGACAAGTACGGCCCGCGCCTTGTGATCACCTGCGGTGTCGTGTGGTGGGGATTGTTCACCACTGCTACGGCGCTGGTCCCTACCGGACTCGGGACTCTCTTTCGCTCTGCTGATCGCCACGCGATTTCTGCTTGGACTCGGTGAAGCAGTCGTCTATCCGTCATCGAACCGGCTGGTCTCGGCGTGGATCCCGTCGCTGGAACGCGGATTCGCCAATGGTCTGATCTTCGCCGGCGTCGGCGCGGGAGCAGGCATCACGCCCCCACTCATCACATACGTCTTGATTCAGTGGGGTTGGCAGGTGTCCTTCTACGTCTGTGCTGCGATCGGACTGCTGGCTGGGCTGGGCTGGTATGTTCTCGCGCGCGACACGCCGAGGCAGCATCCCTGGACGAGCAAGGAGGAGATCGCGCATATCGAAGCGGGTCTGCCGGCGCCGGTCAAGGAGATCGAGTCGCACAAGGCCCTGCCTTGGGGGACGATCCTCGCCGACCGAAACATCATCGCCATCTCGCTGAGCTATTTCTCTTTCGGCTACGTGGCCTATATCTTCTTCACCTGGTTCTTCATCTACCTCAACCGCGTGCGCGGCATGGATCTGAAGAAGAGCGCGCTCTATTCGATGCTTCCGTTCATTGCCATGGCGGTCGCCTCGTCGGTCGGGGGCTGGATCGCGGATATACTCACCAAGAAGTTCGGGAAACGCGTCGGACGTTGCGGACAGGCGGCGTTCGGCATGGCGCTCTCGGCGGTCTTCCTGGCGCTGGCAACGCAAGTCGAAAGTGCTCAGGTGGCCAGTTTCGTGCTTGCCGGAGGCGCGGGCGCACTTTATGTGGCGCAGAGCGCCTTCTGGGCGGTAGTCGCCGACATCGCCGGATCTTCATCCGGATCCGCCTCGGGCCTGATGAACATGGTGGGCCAAATCGGCGGGGCGACAACGGCTTCTCTCACCCCGTTGATCGCGGCGAAGTTCGGTTGGACCGAATCCTTCCTTGTCGCAGCGGGATTGTGCGCTATCGGTGCGGTGGCGTGGTTCTTTGTGAACCCTGACAGGCCGATCAAGCAACCGGCGGCGGCTTAGGGATTGGAAATAGCGAATCGAAGCGGCAGGTCTGCGCTTCTGCGGATGCCGATGCGCGGGGTGACTTCAATGGAGTGCACCTCCGGGGCGTCGAGGATGGTCAGTGCGCCGCGCGTCAGATCGGCGCCGTATTGCTCGAGCGAGATCCCCAGGGCGCGGGTCAGCTTGCCCGGTCCGTCGCCAGCGCCTTCAACCGAGCGGATGAGCACGCAGCCAGGAGAACCCTCAGGTTCGGCGACCACGTTCAGGCAATAGTGGATGCCGTAATTGAGATACACGTAGGCGTGCCCGGGCGGACCGAATATCACTTGGGTCCGCGGAGTCCGGCCTCGCCAGGAGTGGGCCGCTTCATCGCCGTGGGGAAGATAGGCCTCCACTTCGAGAATGCGCCCGCCGCGTCCGTTCATCATCAGGCGTTTGCCGAGCAGGTCGCGGGCGACCTCGATAGTGGGGCGGGAATAGAAGGCGCGAGGCAGGATCACGTTGCTTCGCCAGTGTACTGCGCCAGAGTGCCGCCCTGGTTGGTGATCGGGAGTTTGGCTCCAGCTCCGGCCCGTGCGAGGACCTGGGCAAGGAGTTCCGCCCGCACATCATGTATTTTCGCTAGTGCAGAGCGAGATAGAATAACGCTGCTCCGGGGCCGCGTCATCGCCTGACGCACTACACTGGTGGAGGTATCTTGCGGCATGCGTTTGTTCATCGGCCTCGACGTGCCTTATGAAATGAGAAGGAATCTGGAGTTGGTCCTGCAACTCCTGAAGCCGACTGCTCAAATCTCCTGGAGCCCGTTGTCCAATCTCCACATCACCACCAGGTTCATTGGCGAGTGGCCCGAGGCTCGCCTGGACGAACTGAAGTCAGCTCTGCAGGGTGTTCCAGTGCCCGACGAACTGAGCATCTCCATCCGCGGCATCGGATGGTATCCCAATCCGCATCACCCGCGAGTGCTGTATGCGGGGATTTCGGCACCCGAGTCGCTGGCGCAACTGGCGCGCGATACAGATGCAGCCTGCTGCACGATCGGAATGGCGAAGGAGGGTCGCGAATTCCGGCCCCATCTGACGTTGGCCCGCATCAAGGGTGCGGCGGATCTGGTGGCGTTACGATCTGCGATCGCGAACCTGCCGTCAGCCGATTTCGGCACATACTCCGCGGCACAGTATCACCTCTATGAGAGCAAGCTCAGCCCGAGCGGCTCTGTCTACACCAAGCTCGCCAGTTACCCTTTCACCACATCATGACTCCGATCCTTTTGCTCCTGGCCGCCTACCTCATCGGAGGCATCCCGTTCGGGTACCTGCTCGTCCGCTGGAAGACGGGCGAGGACGTCCGCTCCAAGGGAAGCGGCAACATCGGCGCGACCAACGTGTTGCGCACGACGGGTCGAGCCATTGGCGTGCTGACGCTTCTGCTCGACATCGCCAAGGGCTATTTCGCCGTCTGGCTCATGGCCCGGTTCACTGGAGACGATCCGATGTGGACGGCCGCCGCCGCAGTGGCCGTGCTGCTTGGCCACGGCTTCCCGGTCTTCCTGCGATTCCAGGGAGGTAAGGCCGTCGCCAGCTTCGTTGGAGCAAACCTGTACCTGGCGCCCGTGGCGCTACTGGCCTGCGTCGTCATGCTGGTGGTTGTCGTGGCGATGACGCGCTACATCTCACTGGGCTCGATCGTCGCTGCCGGCCTGTTTCCGTTCGCGGTGTACCTGTTGATGCATCCTCACTGGGCCATCCTGGCCAGCGCCCTGTTTTCCGCCGCCTTTATCGTTTGGCGGCACCGGGCAAACATCGAGCGGATTCGCGCCGGCAATGAGAACGTCTTCCGCTTTGGGGGTAAGCGCGCGTGAATCGTCTGGCAGTAATCGGCGGGGGCAGTTGGGGTACAGCTCTCGCCCTTGCCCTGGCGCCCCGATTCGAGCGAGTCACTCTGTGGGTATTCGAACGGGATCTCGCGGAGCGAATGAAGACATCGCGGATCAACGATGTCTACCTGCCGTCGGCCGTGCTGCCGGAGAACGTTGCGGTCACCAGTTCGCCTATCCGAAGCGGCAGGCGGGAGCCCACGTGGTGCTTGGTGTGATGCCTTCGCACCACGCCCGGCGAGTTTACGGAGAACTCAAGCCTCACGCCGAACCCGGCGCTGGCTTCGTGAGCGCCACCAAAGGACTTGAGCAGGGGTCGCTGCTTCGCATCAGCGAAGTGATGCGGGAAGTCCTCGGCGAATCGCCGATCGGCGTCTTGAGCGGGCCCACCTTCGCCAGGGAGATTGCCAGAGGCGAGCCTGCCGCGATTGTGATCGCCAGCGGAGAGGCTGCCTTCGCCCGGGAGATCCAACTGGCATTCTCCGGGCCGGCGCTCCGGCTCTACACTAACGGCGACCCCGTGGGCGTGGAACTCGGCGCGGCACTGAAGAATGTCATTGCCATAGCCGCCGGCGTCTGCGCCGGGCTCGGATTGGGCAACAACACGCAGGCTGCCTTGATAACAAGAGGGTTGGCCGAAATCACCCGCCTCGCCGTTGCGGCCGGCGGCCAGGCGAGGACGCTGGCCGGGCTGGCCGGACTGGGCGATCTCGTCCTCACCTGCAACGGCGAACTGAGCCGCAACAGGACAGTCGGGTTCGAACTCGGACGCGGCCGTGCTCTGGTCGAGATCCTCGCCGGGATGCAGATGGTCGCCGAGGGAGTCAAGACCACCGAGGCTGCTGTCGCCTTGGCGGCGCGTCATGCCGTCGAGATGCCCATCACGCGCCAGATGTTTGCCGTTTTGCACGAGGGGCGTTCTCCCCGCGAGGCAATTCGGGAGCTGATGGAACGATCTCTTAAGGAAGAATAATCGCAACTTCTATCTAAAGATGTGCAGGTGGTGTAAACCAGAACCCATGGGGCGCGCTCTAACGTGCATGGCGAGTGGTATTTCGTTCCAGCTGTCGGCGCAACCCCTGGCAGCCGACGGGGTTGAAGAGGATATGGCAGCGGCTCCGGCCACCCTGACGATGACCAGCGACCTCGACGCGCAGCTCATGCTTCGCGTGCGGTCCGGAGATACGTCGAGCTTCGACCGTCTGCTGGAACGGCACCGGACTCCGGTGGTGCATTTCCTCTACCGAATGGTACAGAATCGTGCCGTCGCCGAGGATCTGGCCCAGGAAGTCGTTTCTGCGTGTTTATCGCTCCCGGGCCGGATACGAAGCGTCCGCCAAGTTCACGACATGGTTGTTCCGAATCGCGACGAATCTGGCCTTCAACTGGATTCGCGACGAAAAAGCACGGCGCCAGCAACGCAGCATCGATGGAGATGAATCCGGTGCTGTTGCGAGGCTGATCGGCGACGGACGGCCGAGCGTGGAGAGGGTGCTGGTGGATGAGGTCAAGCTCCAGGAAGTGCGCGACGCCATAGCGCTACTGCCGGAGAAGCAGCGTGCCGCTGTCCTCATGCACAAGTACGAGGAGATGGAGTATTCTCAGATCGCAAAGGTTCTCGGCCTTTCGGAATCGGCGGTGAAGAGCCTGCTGTTCCGGGCATACGAGAATCTGCGCGCGAGGCTGGCGCACTTCGCCGGATGAGGGGATGAACCAGGAAGACGCCTACCGTTGCCCGATGAGGAGTGAGGAACAGGCGAGCCTGCTGCTGGACTACTGCGCCCGCAAACTGGATGATAATCGCCGATCCGCGCTTGAGCGCCACATGCAGGTGTGCACGGAGTGCGCGAAGTTTCGCGAAAGCCAGTCCGCCGCTCTGGAGCGCTTTGGACGAGTGGGACTCGTCGCCGGTGGCGCAAAGATTCGACGAGGATCTCGCCGGGCGCATTGCACAAGCCGAGCGCGAGCCGCTTTGGATGCGCGCCGGGGCATGGTTCGCCGAGGTGAGTTGGGCTCCTGCCGTGCCCGCCTTGGCCGCGGCGGCTGTGTGGCTATTCCTCTTTCAACCCGCGCCGCAGCCTCCGGCGATCCCGCCTGCCGAAACGGTTGAAGTCGAGCAAGTAGAGCGCGTCCTCGAAGACCTCGACATGCTCCGCCAACTGCCGTTATAAAGGGACAGTACAGGTAATGCTCTCATTGAAGCGGGCGCTGGCACTGCTGGCGTTCGCATCCCTGCTTCCCTCTCAGACGCCGAGAATGCGCCCTGCGCCCCCGAACACTCCCGCCCGGCTGCGACAGTTGAACCCCAAGCAGCGCAAGATGCTGCTCGAGAGCCTGCCTCCGGACCGCCGCAAGCAAGCCGCGGACCGGCTCGACCGGCTGGAGTCGCTCTCGCCGGAAGAGCGTGAGCAACTAGACCGGAGATGGCAGCAGTTCAGCCAGATGTCACCTGAAGAGCGCGAAAGAGCGCGTGGAGTCTTCCGCGACTTCAACGCGCTTGCAGAGGCCCGCCGTGAAGCGCTCCGTCCGGAGTTTGAGAAGATCCACACACTTTCGCAGCCGGATCGGTCAGATTATCTGAAGGGAGAAGACCTCAAGAAGAGGTTCTCCAACAAGGAACTGCAAA
This sequence comes from Bryobacteraceae bacterium, assembly GCA_963714395.1. Lineage (GTDB taxonomy): Bacteria > Acidobacteriota > Terriglobia > Bryobacterales > Bryobacteraceae > JACADU01. The sequence goes on along the minus strand of CAVQOO010000007.1, from coordinate 27,507 downwards.
TCCTGAAGCGCTACTCGGGCCTCGCCGCTGCACCGTAGGTGTAACGGAGAGGGTTTACCTCTTTCACCTTGCATTGGCGGAGTGTTACCCTTACACGCATATATGCAACCAAGGGTCATCCGTTCTCTTGTATCCCTCTGTTTGATGACGTTCTGTGCCTACGGCCAGGGGACGACCTCCCGCTTGGTCGGCACAGTGCAGGACCCCAGCGGAGCAGGCGTCGTCGGCGCCACTGTCAGCCTCGTCAGCGAGGGGACCAACACCACATTTCAGGCGAAAAGCGCTGAAAACGGCGCCTACTTCTTCGAATCCATCCAAGCGGGTCTCTACACTCTGGTGGTCGAAAGCAAGGGCTTCAAGAAGTACGCCACCAAAGGGAATCGAGTCACGATCGGGCAGCCGACAACGGTGAACGTCACACTCGAAATCGGCGCGCTGACCGAAGTGGTGACTGTGGATGCCACGGCTGAGGCAGTACAAACGTCCACGTCCGGCAACATCGGTAACCTGTTCAATGAGAACTTAATCAAGGACCTGCCGATTGTCGGCACGAGAGGCCGCAATCCGCTCGACCTTGTCGCCCGGCAGCCAGGCGTTGTGTCTGGCGCCAACACTGGTGGCGGCACGCACGTCAACGGCGCGCGCGATAGGGCATGGAACTTCACCGTAGACGGTGTCGACGCCAATGAGACAAGCGCGGGCGGATCCAACTTCGCCCCGATTCGCATGAATCCAGATGCACTGCAGGAGTTTCGCGTACTCTCGGGCAACACGACAGCTGAGTTTGGCCGCAACTCAGGCGGCCAGGTCGCCATGGTGACCAAGAGCGGCACCAACGACATCCACGGATCTGCCTTCTGGTTCTACAGGACACCGAGCCTCAACGCGAATGAATGGGAGAGCAACGTCAATAACATCGGCAAGCGGCAGTTTGTGCAAAACATTCCGGGCGGATCGGTTGGAGGTCCTGCCATCAAGAACAAGTTGTTCTACTACGCCAACGTGCAGTTCCTCCGGGCGCGCGAATCAGGACTGACCTCTCGAACCGTTTACACACAACAGGCGCGAGAGGGCATCTGGCGGTACGTGCGCGGAGGACGCAACCTGCCGGCCGGCGTGCCCGGCGCCAGTGTTGACGCGAGCGGCAATGTGATGCCCGGCCTCAACATCGGCACGTATAACATCCCCGCAAACGATCCTGACAAGCTCGGCTTGAACTCCCGCATCAAAGGCCTGCTGCAGCCGACGCCGCTGCCGAACAATTTCGCCGCAGGGGACGGGTTGAACACGGCAGGCTTTAACTTCAGCGCGATTCAAACCGAGAAGCAGTACGACATCACGACCAAGGCCGACTACGTGCTCAATGAGAAGAACACGATCTTCGCGCGTATCAGCCTGGGACGGCAGGATACGACTTGCGACAGGGGCAACGGCGGCTCGCCGTGGTTCCCGGGTGGCGACTGCGTCGTGAACACGCTGCGCGACCCCAAGAACTACGCGTTCAATTGGCGCACGGCGCCTCGTCCGTCGATGACCAACGAACTGGTGGTCGGGCTCAATCAATTCGCTTTTGACTTCAATACGCTTTCAGCGGACATGTCTCAGATCAACATCAGCAACGGTGCGCCTGTCACCTTGTCCGACTACTACGAGTTGGGCAATGCACGCCGCCTGAAGACATGGCAGTTCGTGGACAACTTCAGCTGGTTCCGCGGGCCTCACTCTGTCAAATTTGGTGTCAATTTCAGGTTCGGCAGCCATCGTGACGTGCGAGGTTCCATCGGCGGCTATAACTCAACGCAGAACGCTAACTTCGACCGTACGATCAATACTGTTGATGCTACCCGCTTCAACCTGCCTGCGGACATCAATCAGCAGTTTGACCGGAACCCGCTGGAGACGAACATCAACTTCCAACTGGGCCGAGTTGGAGCTACCAATCGCGGCTTCCCCTCAGAGGGTGATGCCTTTGTGCCCGGTACGTATAACTTTCTGGCCAACTTCAACGAGTACGACTATTACATTCAGGACACATGGAAGATCGCCCGCAACCTGACAATTGACCTGGGCTTGAGGCTGGAGATGAAGATGGCCCCGTCCAACCCCGACGACCGGATCCGGCGGCCCGACCAGGTTGCGGTAGCAGGCGCAGCGCCTTCCAATACGCTGAAGTGGGTGTCAGGCGATCTTTATCGCGATGACAAGAACAACTTCGGACCGTCGATCGGCTTCGCGTGGGATCCCTTCTCCACAGGCAAGACCAGCATCCGCGGCAACTACCGCATTGCGTACGACCGCATTAACACGTTCGTGTTCAGCTCCCAGGTCTTCCAGAACCTTCCGGGGATCGTCACCGGTCTCCAGGACGTGACTTTCGGCCAGAATGGCGGCCGTCTCCAGAACCTGCAGGCGCTGAACCCGCCCACGAGAAAACCGAGCGAACTGGCCCAGCCCGCGCCATTCGCCACAACCAACATCACAGTCGCCGACCCGAACTTTGAATCGCCGACAACGCACCAGTGGAGCTTCAACATCCAGCGTGAAATCCGCAAGAACACAGTCTTCGAAGTGAGCTACATCGGGCGTCGCGCCCACAACCTATTCGGTGCCTACAACGCCAACCAGGCGCAGATCCGCTCCAACGGGTTCCTGGATGCAACCAAGTCCGTCAACGGCGGCGCGGAGAGCCCGCTGATCAACCAACTGATGTCGGTCGACACGCGCAAGACTGCCACGGAAACCGGTTCCCAGGCTTTCCGGCGAATTTATACCACTGAGCTGCGCAACAACTCAGTCGGCGCCATCGCACAGGATCTTTCGCGCCGCACAGTCAGCGGCAAAGGGCAGGCGGAGGCGGCGGGCTTGAGCCCCTACTTCTTCCTTGCCTATCCACAGTTCGCAACCGCGTTGAATGTCATTGACTCGAACGATTGGTCGACTTACAACGCGCTTCAGATGCAGATCGAGAGGCGCATGTCGAGTGGACTGAGCTGGCAGTTCAGCTACACATTCTCCAAGTCGCTCGATACGCGCAGCTTCGATCCGGCTCTTACGCTGCTCTCCACGGCGAATTCGCAGTCCGCGGGAAGCACGCCGTTCGACATTAGCAATCGCCGGCTGAACTACGCGATATCGGACTTCGACCGGCGGCACGTCGTGCAGACTTATTGGCTGTATGAGCTGCCGTTCGGCCGGAACCACAAGTACCTGTCCGGGGCCAGCGGGCTGGTTGACCGGCTGGTCGGCGGATGGCAGATTGCCGGTTTCGGCACGTTCCAGAGCGGACGTCCGATGTCGGCTTTTTCCGGCAACTACACCTTCAACAACATCGTCCAGTCCTTCGCAAACTGCAACGGCTGCGACTCAGAGATGGGGCGGGCCGCCGACGGACCTGGCGGAGTGATCTGGTTCTTTACGCAGGACCAGATCGCCAAAATGTCACAGCCTGCAATGGGCGAACTGGGCAACACCGGGCGCAACTTTTTCCGCTCTCCCGGCGGCTATCAGATTGATGCGTCGATCCTGAAGCGGACAGCCATTACGGAGCGGGTTAACTTCGAGCTGCGCGCCGACATGCTGAATCTAACCAACACACCGTTTTTTGGAGCACCGACGGCGACCTTGACGTCAACCACATTCGGGCGCATCCGCGACACGGTCCTCAGCTTCTCGCGAAAAATCCAGATCGGCGCCAAGATCAACTTCTAGGCGCCGCGCATCCAATAACGGCATGGATCCAGGGGCTGGACACCGCGAGGATGCGGAGAGCACCGCTGTCGCCAAGCTGATCGCGGAGATCAACGGGCTCGATGACTGGCGCGAGCGCGTGGGCAGACGGATCATTGCGCTCTTTTTGGGCACGTTCGCGTGCGCTCTGGCCTTGCTGTGCTACATCGCGATGTATGAGGGCCGTCCGGCGCCGGTGCAGGCGACGCCGGGGCCGCGGGTTCCTGGCGTCCTCCATGGCGTCGCACGCTGAGAACTTTCTCCTCTTCTTCGCACTGTTGTTGCGTGAGCGAGGCGAAGCCTTTGAAAGGCCACCTCCCCGTGCTGGACGGAGTCCGGGGGCTGGCGGTCATCGTCATCATGGTCTATCACTTCCGGGCGGCGGACCTGCCGAAGTGGGTCTACTCCGGAATCGAGCTTGGTTGGGGCAGCGTAGATCTATTCTTCGTCCTGTCGGGATTCCTGATCACCGGCATCCTGCTGGACACGCGTAACGCACCGCGATGCTTGCCAGTGTTTTGGATGCGCAGGGTGCTCAGGATCTTCCCTCTCTATTTCGCGGCACTTGGACTGTTTTTGACGATCGCTCCGGCAACCTGGCTGCCCGGTCAATCGGACCAACGCTACTACTGGCTCTACCTCAACAACTGGCTGAATCTGCTGGAGAACCGTGACGCCAACCATCTGTTGGGTCATTTCTGGACGTTGGCGGTGGAGGAGCAGTTTTACCTCTTCTGGCCACTGGTGGTCTGGTCGCTCCCGGCCAAGTGGACGCTCCGGGTGGCGGCGGGAGGTATTCTGCTCGCCTCGTTTGGCCGCATGGGGGCGGTGTTTTCGGGGGTGGAGCCAGAGTTCATCTACCGCAATACGCTGCTCCGCGCTGACGCACTGCTAGCGGGCGCAGTGGGCGCGTGTCTGGCGCGTCGTAAACTGCCTGAGTGGCTGAGCTTCCATCATCCGCCGGGCTCTGCCCGTGTCATTGACCGGGGTCTTTGTCATCGCAGCCGGAAGCTGGGGAACGCACTACCATAATCCATGGCTTCAGGCACTTGCGCACCCGTTGTTGTGGTTTGGGTTCGGTTGTTTCGTCATGGAGTGCGCGCTTTGGCCGGACAGGTGGCGATGGGTGGCGGCCAAGCCGCTCGAGCTGTTCGGGAAGTACAGCTACGGGTTATACGTTTTTCATTGGCCGATCGCCTACTTGATGCTCCACTATGCGAAGGAATGGTCGCTGACTGGCTGGCTGCTGGCTGGAGCTATGCAGGCGACTGGCTTCGTTTGTTCATACGCCCTGTCCTGGACCTGCTACCGGTTTCTGGAGGAACCGATGCTTCGTCTGAAGCGGTATTTCACATTGGACAAGCCCAGGCGTCAACCAGCTACATTGGTCTTCTTCAACTCCTCAATCAACGCCGGCACGACCTCGAAGAGGTCGCCGACGATCCCGTAGTCGGCGGCTTCAAAGATGGGGGCGTTGGGGTCCTTGTTGACTGCGACGATAGTCTTTGAGCCCTTCATGCCGACAAGATGCTGGATTGCGCCCGAGATGCCGAGAGCGATGTAGAGCTTGGGCGCCACGGTTTGGCCGCTGGAGCCGACCTGCCGCTCCATGGGGAGCCAACCGTTGTCACAGATAGGGCGGCTGGCGGCAACTTCCGCTCCAAGCAGGCTGGCGAGTTCATGGACCAGAGCCAGGTTGCCCTCCTCTTGGATCCCGCGTCCGGCGGAGACGATTCTCTCCGCGGCGGATAGGTCGACGGCCCGGGAGGCCTCCCGGAAAGGCGGTTCGGGACTTTGGCGGATGGCGGAGGGGTCCAGGACGGCATTGCGGATTTCAATGGGAGGATTGCCCAATTCAAGTGAGCCAGCACGGAAGGTTCCGGCCTGAATGGAGGCGAAGATGGGCGGGGGAGCGGCAACGGAGTACTCGCCGCGCAGCTTGCCCTGAAAGAGGAGGCGGTCAAAGAGGAGAGCGCCGCCATCGAGGCGGATGGCAGTGACATCGCTGACGAAGGGGCGGCCGAAACGGGCCGCTAGAGCGGGGACGAAGTCACGCACCTGATAGGTGTGGGGAAACAGGACCACGTGCGGGGCGACTTCGGCGATGTAGGCGGCGAGGGCGGCAACGGCTCCGTCGGCGGTGTAAAGGTCGAGCGCGTCGTGCTCCAGACGGACAACGGAGTCGGCGGCGAAGCGGGCAACCTGAGCCGCGGGCAGGGATGTGTCGGCGCCGAAAAGACAAGCGGTGAGCGGCAAGGCAAGATCCCGGCCCAAGGATTGGCCGGCAGCGAGGGCCTCCAGGGACATGGGGTGAAGGGTCCCGGCGGACTGTTCGCAAACCACGAGAATCCGGCTCATATCGCGCGCACCCCAAACCTGAGTTTCTCGACCAATTGGGCGGCCTGCTCCGAGGCAGAGCCGGAAAGCAGAACGGTTTCCTTCGACTTGCGGGGCATGGTGAGGCGTTCGAGGATGAGGCCGGGTTCGGGCGATACGCCGAGACTGGCGGCGGTGAAGGTCCGGACCTCCTTGGTCTTAGCCTTCTTGATGCCCATGAGGGTCGCGTAGCGGAGCTTGTTGATCCCGCTCTGAATGGTGAGCACCGCGGGCAGCGGCATGGAAACGTGTTGGAACCAGCCGTTTTCGAGCTCTCGCTTCACTCGGAGAGCTCCGCCGGATACCTCAACCTGCATGACGATGGTGGCGTGGGGGAGGCCGAGGAGGGTGGAAAGCAGGACACCGGTCTGGCCGCTGCCGATGTCATCGGATTGCAAACCGGTCAGGACAAGATCCGGTGATTGTGTTTCGGCGGCTTTGGCCAGCAGGCGAGCTAGAGAAAACGGGTCCCACGAATCGAGCGAGTCATCCACGACATGAATCGCGCGATCGGCCCCTTTTGCGAGGGCTTCGCGAATGGAGGATGCGGCTCGTTCAGGTCCGGCGCAGAGAACCACGACTTCCCCGCCCTGCTGGTCTCTGAGTTGAAGCCCGGCTTCGAGAGCATAAGCGTCGGGTTCGTTGATTTCGTAAGAGAGACCCGATGGATTGAGAGCGCGCGCCGACGGGCCGATTTCGAGAAAGGAATCGCGCGCCGGCACTTGTTTGAGGGCGACGAGGATCTGCATAGAAGAGTCGACGCCCTTCAGTGTAGCGCCAGCGCGCAGCGCTCCGGCTCAGCGCTTCGCCCGGTTCATACGCCCCAGGGCCAAGAGCAGGAGGCCGCCGGCCAAGAGGGCCCAGGTAGTCGGCTCAGGCATCTCGGAGACGAGCACCGTCAAGTCGTCCGGGAGAAAGGCGTTCGCCGCATCGCTCTCATCACCTGTTTTGGAACCGGACGAGGGGTTCGCCTCCGGTGAGATCACTTGGGTCACCGCCCAGGCGAAAGAGGCACTTTCGAGTCCTCGCCCAGCGGCAAGCACAGCAGCGGTGGCGACTCGAAAAGGAACTCCCGGTAGATTCCCCAGTACCTTCGACGGATTTTGTGAAATTGGCCGATACCGGAACAAGGGAGTCGATCGAAACATCGGGCACAGGGATGCCGCGCGGCCCCCGAGGTCTGATGCGAATGTACTCCGAATCGGTGGTGAGATTGTCGGGTTCATTCGATGCTTCGTCCTCATTGGACAAGAAACTACGCTCAACGGCGTCATCGAATTCGCTATCGATCTGGATAAGGTAGACGAAGGCAGCGTCAAATAATGGAGTGGCTGGTGCAAACAAGAGGCTGCCGGCCTCTGTATTCGTTGTCGCCGAGGAGATGTAGGTCAGGGTCGCGCTCTGCGCGCCCCCAAAAACAACGAGAGAAAGCACAATTAACTTGAGCATTTTCATTGACAGTCACCTTCCCAAATAGCGGTCAGTGAAGCTCAAGGGGATGGGCCCGACGGAGTGGCTTTGCCCGAGAGAAAGCGACGACCAAGAGATCTGCCGTCTGCAATCCAGGGTAGACTATGGAGAAACGTTAATCAATGGTACTCACAGTCGGAATTGAGCGAGAATGTACCAGAAATAATGACCGACCTATATGGAATTTATTTCCCGGAAGGCAGAGGACTTTCCGCCGGGCAGGGCGAAAATGCGTTGAAAGCGAGGAAGGAAGAGGGACGGAGCCGTCCCTCTAAATATTACTGGATAAAGCGCTTAAAGATAAGGCTGCCATTGGTGCCGCCAAATCCGAAGGAATTTGAGAGCGCACAATCGATCTTCATGGGCCGGGCGACGTGTGGAACGAAATCGAGATCGCACTTTTCATCAGCCTGATCAAGGTTAATGGTCGGTGGGGCGATTTGGTCCCGAATTGCAAGCACGGTAAGGGCCGCTTCCAAACCTCCTGCGCCACCAAGGAGGTGGCCCGTCATGGATTTGGTTGAACTCACGGCAATACTGGCAGCATGGTCGCCGAAAGCACGCTTGATGGCGATGCACTCGATGACGTCGCCGACAGGGGTCGAAGTACCGTGTGCGTTGATGTAATCGATGGAAGACGGGTCCATCTTGGCGTCCTTGATGGCGTTGCGCATGACGCGGAAGGCGCCCTCGCCGTCCTCGCTGGGAGCGGTGATATGGTAAGCATCGCCCGACATGCCATAGCCGACGATCTCGGCGAGGATATTGGCTCCCCGCGCAATGGCCGACTCAAGCTCTTCGAGGATCATGATCCCGGCGCCTTCGCCGACGACAAAGCCGTCGCGGTCCTTATCCCACGGGCGGCAAGCCTTTTCCGGCTCGTCGTTGCGGGTGGAGAGGGCGCGGAGCGCGGCGAACCCACCAACTCCCATGGGCGTAATGCAGGCCTCCGCGCCGCCAGCAATCATGGCGTCGGCGTAGCCGTGCTGGATGAGCCTGAAGCTGTCGCCGATGCAGTGGGCGCTCGTTGTGCAGGCGGTCGCGGTGGCCGAATTTGGCCCTTTGGCGCCTGTCCGAATCGAGACGTTGCCGCTGGCGAGGTTGACGATAGTCGCAGGAATAAAGAAGGGCGAGATGCGGCTGGGGCCTTTTTCGAGCAGGTTCTTGTGCTCGCGCTCGATGACTTCGAACGCGCCGATGCCGCTGCCGATATAGACGCCGACCTGTTCAGCGTTTTCGGCAGTGACCTTCAGACCCGATGCCCGCATCGCCTCGTCGGAGGCCGCAACAGCGAACTGAATGAAGCGGCCAACCTTCTTGATTTCTTTCTTCTCAATAAACTTCAGCGGATCGAAGTCTTTGACTTCGGCCGCAATACGGGCTGAAAACTGCGTGGGGTCGAATTGCGTGATGGGACCGATCCCGCATTTTGATGCGAGGATCGACGCCCACGTCTCGTCGGCTGTTAGGCCGACAGACGAGATCACGCCGACACCCGTGACAACCACCCTACGTGACAATGGAATTCTCCCGGGGAAGGAACCGAGGCGAACCTCGAAGACAAGCCTGCAAAACGGCTGCGGGGCTACTCTTTTTTGGTGGCCTTGGCCTCGATATAGGTGACGGCATCCTTCACCGTCGTAATTTTCTCGGCGTCCTCGTCAGGAATCTCGAGGTCGAACGCTTCTTCGAACGCCATCACCAGCTCAACGATGTCGAGCGAATCAGCGCCGAGGTCGTCTACAAATGATGCGGTGGCATCGACTTGGGCCTCGTCGACCCCTAGTTGCTCGGCGATGATTTGCTTCACCTTTGCTTCAACAGACATGGAACCTCCAAAGTGTCCACAAAGCACCGATTCTACAGATCGGGCGAAGGGATTGCAACGCAGATCGTTCAGTATTTCGGTGGATGGGGTCCTGAATGAGGTCGCGGAGGGTCTCCGCGGGACTATTTTCGCCCCCCCTGCGGCGGCTCAGAACGGAATACGGCAAGGAGGGCACCGTCCTCGCCTGCCAGGCTTAGTTCTCCCCCAGAGAGGCTCCAGGAACGAGTGAGGCTCAGCACACGGGTGAATGCAGTTTCACGATCCATCTGCGGTTTGGAGCAGGCCATGCGTGTTGTGCCGACTGGGGAAAAACTGAGGGAGGTCGCTTCGAACATGGCCTTACCAAACCAACGGTTACAGCCGGTAACACCTGAGGCGCGGTCATCGGCGGCGAAAACGACGGTGGATCGGATCGTGGAATCCACTGCCTCCCGGTCGAGTTTGAAGAGCACCCACTGCTTGTCGGTGAGTTCCTTAGGTGTGGGAGCAGGTTGGGCAGCCGCCGTGAGGCAAGCCATGGCAGCGATGAGAAAATGCATCACTATTTTGAGATGCACTGGCAAGGGGGCAGGTTGCGGGATGGACGGCGAAGGGTCAGCTGAGCCGCATCTCGAGGACTTCGACCGGGGTGGGGTCGATTGCCACGGGACGCTCACCTGCGCCTTGTCCCACGCGCTGCAAAAAAAGGCATAGGCGATTGGTGCGAGCCCAGGCTGAAGCGTCGAAGCAAGGCTCCCAACGGTCCAGATCGCCAGTGGGAAGATCTTCAGAGACCCAAGGGTCCGATCCGGGCCGGTGGCATGAGGCCAGGGTGATGCCATTGCCGCGTTCTTCGTCCCTATAGACGACCCAAGTTCGGCCGGAGCCGGCGACCAGCACGAGAGGACGCGACATCGAGATGCTGCGTGTGCCGGCGCCGGAGAGTTCCAAACCGGCTTTGCGCGGACCCAGCGATTCGACAACCCACTGCCGGCCATCAAACCATACGAGGTGGAACTGCGGCGCGGTGGCGCCGGGCGGCCGGAAGTAGGTTGCGATGAGCGGCAATCCGTCGCGCGTTACGGCCATGGTGGTTTGATTGATGAGCCCGCTGCGTTGAGGAATGCCGGCGACGATTTCGGCATTCTCCTGGGTGATCGGCAGCGCGTAGGGCTTACCCGACGAGGTCTCCCAAGTGCGTCCTTCATCACGCGAGCGCGCGTAGCAGATGTCATGATTGGTGGCGACATCAGGGGACTCGCGCCAGCACCAGGACAAGTGCCAAACTCCGTGGGCGTCGATCGCGATCTGATTGGTGTACGCGTTCCGGCTGCCCTGTCCGTCGATGAGATTGGTCTGAACAGCGGACCAGCGGTTCTCGCGGGCCAGCCAGCGTTTAAGGATGGTGATGCCGTTGCCGGAGGCGCCGTGGCGGTAGAGGAAGAGCAGGTCGCCGCCAGGCAGGTTGAAGAACTCGGGGTAGGTGACGCGCTCCTCGAGTTCACCCGTCATGGGGAGATTGCCGGTGAGTTCGATGCCGCCCGGAGAGGTGGAGCGGAGGTAGCGGAGGGGATGAGCGTGGTGGTCCCAGGCCATGTGGAGGACGCCTTTGCCGTCGACGCCGAGGGCGATGCCGTTGTGGGCGTCGCGGGTGTTGCCGGTGAGACCGGTGGCGCGAATCTTCCAATCGCGGCTATTCCACTTTCGCTGGGCGAGCATGACCTCAGCCTTGCCGTCATACCAGGCGGCGTATTGAAAGCGCGCATCGCTGGCGAGCGGATGGGAGAAGATTGCGCAGTTGACCTGGGTGGCGGCCCAGCCGTCGCCGAGAGGCAAGCGCCGTAACTGGCGTGGAGCCAACGCGGCAACGAGAAGAGAGCGCCTGGTTATTTCTGATTCCCGAGCCATGTGTCGTAGGAGTGCTTCTTGGGCCCGGTGTATTCGATGGTGTCGAAGAACGATTCCTGGCCGAGTGCGCGCGGGTCGCCTTCCTCGCGCAGCATTCTGTCGAGCCGGTCACGGAGATCCCGCTTGACCTGGGCAAAGTTCGGATCAGTCGCGAGGTTCTTCATGCAATCGGCGTCTTCGCGAATGGCATAGAGCGCTTCGGCGGGTCGCTTGCCGAATGAGAGCTTGTAGAACTCGTCAAAAGAGGAGATGAGGAACGTCTTGGTAGGAGAGTCATCGACGTTGCGATAACCGGTTTCGGGATTGCCGGCAGGCCAGGAATCGGGCGCATAGTTGCGGATGTAGAGGAAGTCCTGAGTGCGAATGGCACGAGCCGGATAGCCTGCGTCGTTGGGGCGCCCGATGTCGTGGCGCTCCTTGCCGACCAGCATGACGTTGCGGGAGGAGTCGATAGTGCCGGACTTGCCCGATAGTGGCGTTCACATTACCCGCCGCGCCCGGAGGGCGGGAATGGGTCTGCCTCCTGGACACCAACCGTTCGGACCTCACAAACATGCCTCGGTTCAAATTTGGCCACGTCCATAGAGTAGTGGCACGCTCACTCCTCTTGTTCATGCTTCGGCCGGAAGTTGGCATGCGCGCTGGTGGGGACGCCGATCGATCATTTGAACACGTCGTGAACGTTCTCCAGGATCTTGAGGGCAGGCCCCCGGTCGGACGGTGGGATTGAAGCGGCCGTGTCGGCGCGGAGCAAACATCATGAAGCAAGACGAGGCGCCGACGACCTCAGTCTCGTGCTCCCCAGGAGCTTTCGTCTGCTGGCGCCTTTGTACTTGTTGAATTTCTCAGGCCAGGGGGCAGTTAGGCACCTGTTGCTGTCGCATATGTCCGCGTGAGTGGCTGTCGCATGCGAAAGTGCGACAGTTGGGCGCTGCGTTCACTGCAAATTTGACTTTACGTGTCGCATTTTTCCGCAATCAGGTCCTCATAGCCACATCCTCCAATGAGCAAAATGGGTACAAGCAATCCCGCGGCGGGCATAAGCCGACGCCATCTCTTATCGGCACATGGCGACAAAAAAATCTGGGAGCGGCGTTTCTCATTTCAAGGGTCGCGAAAACGTTCTATGTGGGTAATGGGGTTTAGGCCAGAGCGAACCAATCTGCCGCCATTTCCTCATATACAACCTCGGTCTCCAGATCCGTGGCCTCAACTGGGGCTTCAATGCTGCTACGGATGAGTATACGGACCTGGTGTCCGCCGGTGTGATCGACCCCGCTAAGGTGGTAAGGACCGCATTGCAGGATGCTGCATCCGTCGCTTCCCTCCTGATTACCACCGAGGCTCTCGTGGGCTGAGAAACCGAAGAAGGCGCCTGCAGGCGGTGGAATGGGTGATATGGACCTTTAGGATTTCATGGGGGCTCGGCGGTGCCGGGCCCCTTTAACCTCGCCTCTCAACTTACGCCGAATGTACAATCGGCGTTCGTGAGACGGTGCTGTTGCCGCGGATTGTCGTGATGGCCGGCTCGGGCGAGCACGACCCTTACAAGGACTGACTTTGATTTGTCAGATTACATGCGCTCGTCGGCGATGCGAAGTGAGGCGGCGGGTCCCAAGCGCGTGCTGCACGGCTACGTCAGCGCGCGTTGCCGCCTCGTCTCATGTAGGTGCAACCACCACTATAGCGGCGCAAGCCGACCTGCCATGTCGGCGATAGCCGTGTGCTGCGCCGGAATCGAAAGTACATGGCGTCTCCGGCCGCGAGGAGCGTCTCCTCCTCGTCCACGATCACAGATAGTCTGCCACGCAAAACATAGATTAGTTCGGCACCATCGTGGCGATGCAGTTCGGACGCAACGGCATCGCGCGGGAACTCGGCATAGAACGCATCGATCTTACGTTCGGTGATGGGGAAATCGAGGCTCTCAAACAGATAGGCCGGCGTTTTCGCCCCGGGGCGATCGGGCAGCAGCAGCCTGTCCCGCTTGCGGATTACCGCAACTCGCGGTCGGCTCGCATCCTGGCTGAAGAAAAACTCAAGGCCCACTCCGAATACCAGCGCGATCCGCAGCAGTGTAGGAAGTGTCGGGAACAGCAATCCACGCTCGATTTTCGACAGCATCGCCGCGGACATGCCGGTATGTCGGCCAAGCTCAACTAGACCGAGCTTCTTCCTAAGCCGCAACATCCGCAGCTTGGTCCCGATCCCGTACTGCTGCAGGCCTGCAGAGAGCGTGTCTGAAATCATGATGATTTTCGCTCAAGGAAAAAAACGCCCGGGTTCTTTCCTAATATGAAAACGACTTTAATTAAAGTGAAAACTGGACCTTGCACGCCGCCTGCGCACGCCCACATCCAGGTTCGATCGAGCGCTGCTCGGCGCTGCAGATGGAGGAGAAACGATCTGAAACCTCTCAATGTTACCGCTCTGGTTCTTGTCATCGTGGGTGGATTGAACTGGGGTCTGGTCGGGCTGTTTAGCTTTGACCTCGTAGCAGCCCTTTTTGGGCAACGGATCCGTGCTGGCGCGGCTGGTCTACATACTGATTGGGTTTTCCGCTACATGGCAGATCGTGCCGCTGGCTAAAGCATTAGGCGGCGACGAACCTGCCGCCCTGCGCGGGCACTCCGCGCGCTGAGTCCCCCTGGAATCGGCTAGGGACCCAGCCATTTGTGAACTCCCACCTCGTAGAAGGTCTGCGTGCTGGGAAGTCACCCCGAATTCACTCGGGTGGTCGGGTAGACGGATCAAGCGAAGCACCAGACGAGAGGCGATTGTCTCACTCATTTGCTTTTCGCCAAGCTCGATTCCGAGAGCTATCCGGCACGCGGTGCGAGGGAAGGTCCACAGCTGAACTGCACGGCAAGCTCAATAGCACTATGTCCACATTGACGAGCTTTCTAGGATTTCAGCGCAGCCGCGTTGACGACAATTGCAAACCTGCCTCAGGTACTGAAATGCTGGCGGACCGGAAACACCGATGATCTTTCGCTGAGAATGCTGCTGGCCTTATCCAGTGGAACAGCTCTATGGACGCTCTACGGAGTATCCCAAAAAGACCCAGCGATCGTCTTAGGGAATGGCGTCAGCTTCGCTTTGGCCCTGACACTTCTATTCTTAAAGCGTCAGTCCGTGCACTCTCGTGCAAAGAAGAGCCCGTCACAGGGCTTTAGGAGTTGGTACCAAGGCTTAGAGCAGGCCCCGCGGCGTGCCGCGTCCGAATCACCCGGCATCATCCGCCATCGACGTGAGCAATAAACTTCTCAAGCCGAATAACCAGGCAGACCTCCCAATGAAGCGTATTTGGAACGCCAGGTGCCTAGCCGAGTTCTACCTCGAAAGAACGGCCCTCGAAAGGCAGATGCATGACACGACAACAACTAGTAAGCAAGGCCCCGCGCGCGGGTGGGCTCCGACGCCCCACACCTCAGTCCGGTTGCGGCGACTTGCTATGGAACGTCCAGCCTGCCGCAACTGGAGGAGCAGATGAAAAGCTGGGTAGACACCGCAGCATCAGCACTAATTTCAGGTACGGCTGCGAGCCTCGCGATGACAGCGGCGCTGGCATTGCTTGCCAAAAAGGAAGGCAAAGGCGCGCTGCAGCCGACCAATTCGACGAGCCACTGGTTGCATGGAGAAGAAGCCAGCTCCATCAGATCATTGGACGTGTCCCACACTGGATTGGGCTACGGAACACATTATGTCTCCGCTCTATTCTGGGCATTTATTTTTGAGAGATGGCTGGCAACTCGGCCGCGACGTAACCCTTACTCATGCTTAGAGACGCAGCCGCCATGTCGACCATTGCTGCCGTGGTCGATTACGGCATCACGCCGAAAAGATTTACACCTGGATGGGAGGAATTTCGAAGCGCTCCATCGGAGTAACTTATGCAGCGATGGCGCTAGGTTTAGCGACGGGTGCAATGTTGATTTAAGGATGGTACCTGCAAAATTCTGTCACTCCACTAACTTTCGACTAGGAGGACCGACACATGAGCGACATAGATCGCGTATGGGAGCTGATGGAAACTGTTCGTTTCTGTATGTTTGCAACGTGGACTGGAAGCCGGCTACGCTCGCGGCCTATGAGTGCTAGCCTAAGCCGCGACGAAAATGTCATCCGTTTTCTCACCGATGTGCGTCAACACAAGGACGAGGAGGTCAAAGAGTTTCCGCAAGTTTGCTTGGCATTCGCAAATTCGAGTAATCAAAAATATGTTTCAATTTCCGGGCATGCCCAGATCACAAATGACCGAGAGATGATCAAAAGCCTGTGGTCCCTTCCTGCTAAGGCTTGGTGGCAAGACGCCGACGATCCGAACATTCGAGTGATTACGGTAAACCCCGAGGAAGCGGAGTGGTGGGACAGCCCAGGAACTATTGTTAGCTACGTGAGCATGGCGGCCGCCGCGATCACAGGTTCGAAGCCTGCCGCGGGAGAGCATCGGAAAGTGTCCCTCTGAATGTTTTCCATGTTTTGATATCTGAGGTTGTTTGTCCGCTGTCGGACATACCTCTTTACGAAACGGCCACGCGTCTCGGAATCACTTCGCGCGAAGGGGAAATTTCCGAGGTCATGCCGGAACGTTCGCTAAGGAACGATCGCTCACACTCCTTGTTTCGCTTGAGCGGCCATCGGAAATAGCCCAAAACTTCCCAAGCCGCTTTGGCCGGGTGCTCATCGCGCTGGTCGTCTACATGTGCGGTCAATGTGAATACCTAGCAATGCTGCTGAGAAGCCAGAATAGCCCGGTGCTCGCGCTGCCTTCCTCAGATGCACAGCCCCGTCTCATCTACCACGCCCGCCGCTGGAACTTCGCAGCATGGGATGGGTTAAACGTAAGATGATAAATCAAACCCATGTGAAGCCCGATCCAGATTTCGAGAGTTTCGCGCTCGATTGCATCCAGCGCGCCCGGCAGGAGAAATCATTACAGCTTCGCTCCAGGCTGCTAGTTATGGCGAGGGAATGGATGCATGCCGCCATGCAAGAGCCCGGAGAAAGGGGATTTCGCCGACGTAATGCGTTCAGGAAACGGTAAACACCAGACGGGAGACGCCACTCGAAACGCGCCTTCGCGGCCGGGTTGCTGACCGGGCGCGGGGACGCGCGTCTTGATACGGTCCTAGTGGTCTGATTCATTCGGACAATTCCCAAATCGGCCGAAGCAGTTCAAGCTCTCTTTATGAGAGCAGGCATTGTCGTGACTGTCACCCGGACGGATCGCCGTCGAACTCGAGGCGATCGTCGCGGACCGCAGCTCGCCGCAGAAGCATGTATGGCGCGCCCACATCATCCTGGCGACGGCCGAGGGCTGCGGTACCGCTGAGATCATGCGCCGCTCCGGCAAATCGAAGCCCGTGGTCTGGCGATGGCAGGCGCAATTCATGGCCGAGGGTGTCGACGGGCTCACCCGCGACAAGACGCGCAAGCCCGGCAAGCAACCGCTTCCCGCCACCGTCGTGCAGCGGGTGGTCGATCTGACGCTCGGCCCGCCACCGGGCGATGCAACCCACTGGACCGGTCGGATGCTGGCGAAAGCGGCTGGCGTGAGCCTGCGTTCGGTGCAACGCATCCTCGAAGCGCACCGACTGGCGCCGCATCGCGTTCGCACCTTCAAGCTGTCGACCGACCCGAAGTTCGCGGCGAAGCTCAAGGACATTGTTGGTCTCTACGTCGATCCGCCCGCCCATGCGGTCGTTCTGTCGGTCGATGAGAAGAGCCAAATCCAGGCGCTCGACCGCACCCAGCCGGGGCTGCCGATGAAGCCGGGCCGCGCTGGGACGATGACGCACGATTACAAACGCCACGGCACCACCACGTTGTTCGCGGCTCTCAACATCCTCGACGGCACTGTCATCGGCCGCAACATGCAGCGTCACCGCCATCAGGAGTTCGTCCGCTTCCTCAATACGATCGAGGCGCAAGTTCCGGTGGGAAAAGTGATCCATGCCGTCGTCGACAACTATGCCACCCACAAACACCCGCGGGTGCGCCGATGGCTGGCCCGTCACCCGCGCTGGACCTTCCACTTCACCCCGACCTCGGCGTCCTGGCTTAACGCCGTTGAAGGCTTCTTCGCCAAGCTCACACGCCAGCGGCTCAAGCGCGGCGTCTTCCAATCTGTCGTCGAACTGCAACTCGCGATCAACCGCTTCGTGGCCGAGACCAACGCCGATCCCAAACCCTTCGTCTGGACCGCCGACCCCAAACGCGTCCTCGCCGCCGTCAAGCGGGGGAAGCAAGTGTTGGAGTCAATCCACTAGCTAGCGGCAACGACGCACATGCGGCCTTGGTTAAGATCAAGCCGTTCTGGCGGTGAGCCCGTTCGACGCGATCCAAGAATGGGCGCGGACGATGCGCGCCCTCTGACGCCGCTTCACTGTCCTAACCGCAGATGCTTAGATGAAGGATCGAGGCAAGAGGGAGATGAGGGGGCTGAGCCGATCCGCACCGTACCTAATGTTTCACTAATATTTCGCGTGTGCGCGAACAGCGGCTCAGGCGCGCCCTCAAGGCAAAACGCACAATGAAACCGTATCGCTAGTCAGGAAATATCCACGGGCGAAGAGCGTCGTATGGCGCTGGTGGGTGTACTCACGAAACATCAATGATTCCGTCAACTCGGGCCTCGTTACTCAACCAGATCGGGAGAAAGCCGAGGCTGTCTGGTCCCGGAGTGTAGGGGAATCAGCCAAGCTGATCCCGCATTCCGGGAGGGATTATGGGCCAGGTACTTTCACGGCTGCGCCACGACCACGCACGCCGTCCGAACTGCGATACAGCGATCGAAGGCTCCGCTCCAGGGTAGCCCCCGATGATTGTAACAGGCGGCGCGAGTTCATTGCCCGTAGTCGGGCAGGCACGCGTCAAGTAGGCCAGAGCAGGTCCTTCGTCGATCCATTTTGCCAGGAGGAAGACGTTGCTGTTCCGCGCAAAACCGATTCCGCGTGAATCCGCCCAGTTCACCCCGAGCATGGAACATACCGCTACAACGAACGGCATGAGGAGCAGCGCCGCCGATTGCCAAATGCGAGCCTTGTTCGGCCCAAAAATGAGCTTCAATCCGAACGACAACAGAATCAAACCAAAGGCAATCGGCACATGGGCTGAAGTGGGTAGCGATGGCGACCGTCATCAGTACGCTGACGTATAGAACCTCGCCTCGGCGGAGCTGATCGGTGCAGAATGCGATAAGGAAGATGGTCAACAGAAGTACCGAGGAGAAAACATCCGGCATTATCTGGCCAGTAATCCATGGTGCGCCTGAAAAGATGCATAGGACGCCGATAATCAGCAGGGTTTCCGCTTTGCTGATAGCGCCATCCGAAACGGAGCGGGTGGTCAGGTATAACAGGTGAGCCAGCATTGCTGCTTGAACGAATACGACTGGCCAGAGGGTCACGCCCTGATGCAAAGGCAAGATCAGGATGCTGTAGAAAATACTAAAAAAGCCCGGAATCTCGCCGCGCAAAGGGGCCGTGGCATAGCCCAGGCTGTCGGCGAACACCAAGGGGGCCTATTAAATAGTGCGACCCACGACAGCATTAAAGCGCCAGCAAGCACAAGCGCGGCGGTAGTCGTCACCTCCACCACCGGGCCGACGCGAGTTATGTCTGGCGTAGTTCTCAGGCTCGTTTGTCCATTAGTGGGCCACGGAGAACTTGCCGCGAGCGGCGGCCGTTGGCGCCAACAACTCACACCGCCCCGGAACCAGCAACGGGTGAACGCTTGCATGGCGGCCTCGCGCGTAGCTTCGAAGCCTCTTCGCCGCCGGGCACGCCCTGGATGTGGTCAATCGATATCGACTTTCCATGAAGGACGGCATCCGTCACACGGCGATGAGGGTGGCGCCAGTGTAGCCCGGCTCCAAGTCCTTGCTTCACGCTAGGCATGTTATAACTGCCTGGCAATGTAGAAAAGAGCCGCGCGATTTCGTCACACGGTCGAGCGGCTTCAGGGTTGGCGTCTACGTGTTGGACGACAGTCTGTTCATTCTGGGAACACCGTCGGGCCGCAGAAGCAGGCTCGCCGCGTACCTCGATCGCGCCGGAAGTCGGAGGGATGAGATCGCTGACAAGGCGCAACAACGAGCTCTTGCCGCACCCGGTCGGAACGAGCAGCGCGATGAATTCGCCTTCCGCTACGCAGAGGCTGATATCGGAGAGCGCCTGAACCTCGCGGCGTTCGGTGCGAAAGCTAAGGCTCACGCGATCCAGCACTATGCACGACGGGGCCGATTCTCGAACCGGGTCCCCGGCAGACCACTCGGACGATGGACGCGGCTGGCATCAAGCATCCTCGGGGCAGCCGCCAGGGGGGAGCGAGACCCCTACTGCTTTACGCCAAGAGTGCAAAAGTGTAGTCAGCGCGTTAGGCAGCAAGGTCATTCTCGCCGCGGTATATCACTCCGGGCACTTGTAGAGCACGGCCTTGTAGGTCTGGTCCTGGTCCGAGAAATTAACGGTCTTGTCGTCGCGCGGCGTGAAGTTGACGTCGCCCAGCATCTGGCTGCCGCCCGGCCCTTTGCATTCGACGTGGACCGTGAAGGTGGCGCCCTCACGCTTCCGGCTCAGGATGGTGCAGAGGCCGAACACCGAATCGATGTCGCGAGCCGTGATCTTCACGCGCGATACCCCGGAATCCGAACCGTCGCCCTTGCACACCTGGTTCTCCGTGTAGGTGCCGACGAGCGGGAAGTCCTCCTCGCCGAGCAGCGGCGTTGCGAGCGTCGCAAGCGCGGCGATGGTCAGCACTCTGACGGCAATCTTGATCACTCTCCCTCCCTCCCCAGCCGAAGGTCCACAGACGCCTGCACTGTAGAGAATGCTGCGCGGACGGCCAATGATCAAATCTGATACCGCCGCGGCACCAGTCGCGGCTTTCGCGCCCCACGCGCCAGGTATGAAGATGTGGCTCAAGCCGGTGAATTGTCGTAAGCATCGGCCGCAATGAGCGCAGCGGCACGCCCTTTCCGGCCGGAGAACTCACAGTAGACCCTCCTCATCGCTCTCGAGCTCGCTTCGGATCGGTCTTATGTCGCGCTACCTTTGGCGTCGTGGAGCCAGCGTTTGATGAGCATGGCTGGATTTATGGAGCAGGTCTATGTCGGTCACGAACTGCGCGCCCTCGCTCTGACGCTCAAGGGTGATCTTGCGGCTGTCAAAGGCTTCAAGCTCCGGCCGGTGCGCGCTCGCTACCTGCGTACAATCCGCTCTCGACCGAGCGGCGTTAGCCGGGCATTCTTATGCATGCGTGGTGCGCTACACGGAAATGGCGCCGAACCAATTCCTAAATTTTTGGCGGGACTAACAACGAGACATCAACATATCTGCGAAACCTGGCGGTACCGCGCGCGGTTTTTGAGCGACTTCCATATGTGTGCGCGCGCCGGATTTGTTCGGCATCGGCACCATGCATGCTCCGGCCGCGACGCCGCCGAAAAACAGCAGGACGTAAGCCAGCGACGATCGCAAGGCGGTCGCCGGGCAAGACGCCATGGCGCTGAAAGGCGGCCGTCGCCCGCTCGGCCGACGCCGGCTTTGAGTGCGCCCCGTGCCACGATCCCGTCCGCGAGTACGGCTTCTTGGGTGTTGTGGTCGACACCACGACATCGAAGGCTTTATCTGGACCTGGACGGGCCAGCCGAGCACGGCGCGCGCCAACTGCAAGACGGCGATCGCGGCAAAGACGATCGCCACGATCAGGGCGTAACGTTGAGGGTTCATGACCTACCTGCGCTCAACAGCAGCGTGCCGGGCGTCCGAAACTGGTGGCTCCCCTTTGTCATTCAGTCGGCGCCACCGAGCCGCAGCGGCTATCCTTGCCGCCAAGCCTGCCAGGCGCCGGAACAAGCGCCGCCAGGTCCTTGGCCGCGCCAAGTGCCGGTCCCGTAATCTCGCGACAGACGGCCCTGCCCGTTAGCAGCTTGGGGACCCGACGATACGCTCACGGTGACGCCACCGTTGGGTGAGACCCGTCCCTGAGCGTTGGCCGCGCCGCCCCCTCATAGGTGATGTTGCCGTTGATGATCCGCACACCGAAACGATATTGCGGCTCGCAGCTACCGCTCCGAGTGCTAATGACGACGCTCCAGCGGCCGTCGAAGGCGGTGCGTGCAGCGCCGGAGGCGCTGCGCTTGGCCGACTTCCGCGCCTCGGCAAGAACTATCGGCGCGGGCTCAGGCTCTCGGATACCCTGCTGCCACACCGTGCCGCGCTCGAGCTGATCGACTATGCCGACCGGCGGCATAGCGGCCCTCATTCCAGTTTGCGGCCGATGCTTCGGTTGCGCCCAGCGCACCCACTACAGTAAGCACGCTCCAGAACACTGTCATGGCTCTTTCCTTGACCATCGTACTCAGCACTCATGTCGACAGAATGGTTAGGGCGCGCCGAAGCCAACTCTGCCGGGCTTCGCGAGTTTCGGCCACCGCCCTGATGCGAAGAAGATTGGGCCGTTCATGTCCATCCTAACCTACCTGCCAAAAAAAGGGACTCGACGGTGGAGCAGCCAGACGGGTGCCCGAGTAAAACGGTACGCCCACCATATTCGCCCTGTTTACAATCCTGCCTTTCGCACAATCGGCCGGCCACGCTTGGCGATATATTCCTCGCCATCGATGGGCCCGATATGCGGGGGGTCTCGATCGCGGTAGGGGCGTCCGACCCCAAGCTCCTTCTCGTGCGCATCGATCCACTTCCACAGCTCTTCGCTGACGGCAAATCGCTGCAAACGGGTCTTGCCCTTGACGCTGACGAGATCGACGGCAAGCCCGTGGCCGTAGCCGCCGCGGCGGCTCCCGCCGTGAAAGGAGCTGTCGCTCGCCGCCTTGTTGCCGCTTGCGATCGATTGCCGGTAATCGTCGCGGAATGCGCTGGTGATGCCCGGCATGAACCCGGCCTCGTCCATCGCGCGCATCGCCCGGAACAGCTTGAGCCTGAAGTCGCGATCCATGCCGCCGATCACATAATCCTTGAGCGACATTCCGGCTTTTTGTGCCCCGATCGGATCCTTCCACCGCAAAGTCGGCGACGACATAGTCCGTGATGGTTTTGGTGACCGTTCGCGTCTTGTCCTTTTTGGTCTTGACGTGGTCTTGATTTGCTTCGTCACCTTGTTGACGTCGACCTTGGGCGCGCGTTCGTAAAGCGCCCAGAGGTATTCGTCGATGCAGGTTTCGACCACCAGGCACTCGTCGAGAGTTTCGACGGGCGCGCGGCCGGCTGCGGGTCTTCCTCCGCCGGCAGATCGGGCCTAAACAGGGACACAAGCCGCCCGCGTGTCTCGGACGGCGGCGCCGGACGAGAGTCAAGCAAAGGGGCCTCGATGACGGGCGTTTCGGCGGCGGAAAGACCCCCGGAGCCTGCTTCGTGCGAGGCTGGATCGACCGTCACCGTATCGGTGGCACGCATGGCCGCCGACGCGAGGGCGAGCTTGGACGATGTGGATTCGGCGCCGGCGTCAGCCCCCGGAGTCGTTGCGGCGCGTGGCGCCCCGCCGTTCCAGATCGACGTTGCGGCATTCTCGATGCCGGTCGAACCCGCCGAGCCCAGCAGCGCACCAAGCGGCGACGGCGACCGTTCCGCACAACAGCACCAGCGCAAACCGCGGTCTCACCACGCGCCCGCCTCCCCCCCGTTCGGCTGCCAAGGCACGCCGCACAGGCGGTACACGACAGGATCGATTGTCGCCTCACCCTCGCTTCGTGCAAGACAAGAAAACTAG
Source organism: Bryobacteraceae bacterium (assembly GCA_963714395.1). Lineage (GTDB taxonomy): Bacteria > Acidobacteriota > Terriglobia > Bryobacterales > Bryobacteraceae > JACADU01. The sequence goes on along the minus strand of CAVQOO010000007.1, from coordinate 4,487 downwards.
CGGTCATCATTTTTCCAACACGTGTTGTCCAAATACAACGCGGGTCTCCACGGTAAAAACGATGCAGTCGAGCGTGTGATTACCGATGTCCGTGAGGCTGACAGTCGTGCCCGTCGTCCACGCGCCGCCATCTACCCGGAAGCGCGTGAGTGCTACACCGGAAGCGGCGTCGGTCGGGGTGAACGTGATGAGCGCAGAACCGTAGTATCGGCTCAGAACGGCGCCACCGGTGATCGGGGCGGTCGTGTCGAACCGGACCGTGCGGGTGTTCACAGCTTCGGTGTTACCCGCGACGTCCGTCGTCCAATACGTCAGTGTCGTCGTGCCGTCGGACGAGACTGAGATAGGCGCCGTGTAGGTGGTTGTCAGGCGCCGGCGTTGACGCGGTAGTACGTCGTCTTCGTGCCGCTGCCGGCGTCTGTCCCGGTCAGATGGACGCTCACGGCGGCTGTGGCCCAGTCCGAGGGAGAGTCGTCGGTCGTTACGGGTGCGGTCTTGTCGATCCGTACCGTCTTCGTCGCGATCTGTTCGACGTTGCCCGCATGGTCGACCGAGCCGTACTTCAGGCACGTCGTTCCTTCGGTGGACACGGAGATGGCGCCGGTGACCGGCAGCGAGGTGCCGACCCGTCCAGGGAGTAGTAGGTCAGCAAGACGCCGGAGGTTGGATCGGCCGGCGTGAGTGGACCGTCACGGTCGACGTCGCCCAGCCTGAAGGTGTGTCGTCGGTGGTCACGGGCGCCGTCTTGTCGATCCAACGGACTTGGTCGAGGAAGCCTCGACGCTGCCGACACGTCGAGGGACCAGTAGTTGACGGTCGTGGTGCCGTCGGAGCTGATCGGAACGCCGACGGTGTACGTTGTGGTCGCTCCGCCGTTGAGCGTAGAGGTCGTGGCGACCCCGCTCAACGCATCGGAGGCCGTGAAGTGCGCGGTCACGGTACTGGTCGCCCAGCCCGAGGGAAGGTCGTCGGTCGTGGCCGGCGCAGTCTTGTCGATGCGCACGGTCTGTCGCGTTCGGGCTCTCCACGTTGCCGGCGAGGTCGGAGGACCAGAAGGAGACCGCCGCCGTTCCCTCGTTGGAGATCTGGAAGGGGACGGTGTATGTCGCGGTCGCACCGCCGTTGATGCGATAGAAGGTCGCCGCCACTCCGGAAGTCGTGTCCACCGCCGACAACGTGACTGTCTGCGCGGTGGAGTGCCACGTCTGGTCGATGCTCGACGTGGTCACGGGGGGCGCGGAATCGGGGACGGACGCTATGGTCCCGCAGATGTCGAACGCGTCGAGCGCCACGTACGTTCCGCTGGAGAGCGCGTTCTTGGCTCCGGTCCACTCGATGCGAACGGTGTGCGTCCCCGGAGTCAGCCCGGACACACTCCAAGCTTTTCTTGAGGAACTGGCTCGAAGCGCTGTACAGGTCGATCGTATACGAGGTGGTGTCGTCAAGAGTGACGCGAGCCTTGCCGTTGAAGGAGCCCGTGTAGGCGATCCAGTTGAGGCCCGTTCCGTTGAATGTCACCCAGGCGGTCGCCGCGGAGCTGGCGCGCGCGAAGTTGCCTCCGTAGCAGCTGGCGTTAGAGACCGCGCCTCCGGTCCCGCGGTACATGACCTGCCGGCGTCTCGGTCTGATCGTGGACGACCGTACACGCCTAACATGACCGTCTTCGTCGACTCGACGTTGCCCACTGCATCGACACTGTAGAAGTCGAGCGTGTGCGAGCCGAGCTGCGTAAGAGTCACGACTGTGCCGGTCGTCCAGCTCCCGTTGTCGGTGCGGAATCGCGTGCCCGCGACGCCTGCGTTCGTATCGGTCGCCGTGAGATGCACGGTCGCCGTGCCGACGTAGCTGGACGCCGCGTCGCTGCTCGTGACCGGAGCCGTGTTGTCGATCTTGACGTTCGCGGTCTTGGTCGTCTCGCGGTTGCCCACATTGTCAATCGAATAGAAGTCGACCGCGCTCGTCCCGGCGGTCGAGACAGCGAACGGTGCGGTGTAAGTCGTGACGGCGCCCTGGTTGACGCGGTAGAACGTCGTCTTGACGCCTGAGTGCGTGTCTGAGCCCGTGAGGGCCACCATTTGGGTCTCCGGGTGCCATGCCGCATCGATCGTGGACGTAGTCACTGGCGCCGTCGCGTCGACTTCGGCCGTGGCGGTCACCGTCGCTTCGGTGTTGCCCGCCTTGTCGGTGGAATACCAGCTGACATCCGTCGACCTTCCGTGGACACCGTGAACGGGATTGTGTAAGTGGTCCAGGTGCTGTTGCCCACCCTGTAGTTCGTCGCCTTCGTTCCCGAGAGGGCGTCGGACGGCGAGAGCGTGATGCTCTGCGATCCGGCGTGCCATCCGCCGTCGACGTTGGAACCGGTGGCCGGCGGCGTATGGTCGACGAGGACGTTCGTCGTCTGGGTCGCCTCCTGGTTGCCGGCGACATCCGCGCTGAAGAAGCGCAACACCGTGGTGCCTTCAGCACTCACTGGGACGCGGCAGAGGTAGGGCTGCATCGCGCCGTTTCCGAGCGAGTACAGGGTGAAGTCGACACCACGTCAAATCGGTGGCGAAGAACCGACATCGACGGCGTCGGAGTGCCACAGGCCGTCATTGTCAGAGATGGTCGCCGGGCCGACGCTGTCGATGGACACCGTCGCAGTCGTGGTCGTTCCGACGTTGCCGACCGCATCCGTTGCCCAATACGAGAGACTCGTCGCACCCTGCGCGGAGATCGTGAACGGGACGCTGTACGTCGTTACAGCGCCGCCGGCGATCCGGTAGCGGATCGATTCGGGCCCGGAGAGCGTGTCGGTCGCAACGAGCGTCACCTCGAACGGTGACGTGTGCCAGCCCGTGTCTATGTTCGAGGTCGCGTCAGGACCCGTTCCCATCGACAAGTACGTTGACGAGGTGCGCAGCCTCCGCGTCGCCAATGTGCGGCGTCCACACTCCAGTACCTCACCGTCTGGGTGCCGTCCGCACTGATCGTGACCGGTTCGGTGTACGGGACGCCGCAGCCGTTCCCGATGCTGTACCACGTCGCGGCACGCCGGACGTGTCGTCGGTCGCGGTCAGAGTCATGACGAAGGAGCCCTTGTGCCAGAACCCCCCGGTCCACATTGCTCGTCGTCGTGGGCGCGACACCGTCGATCCTGACCGTCCGCGTCGTCGGCGTCTCGGAGTTGCCGGCCGCGTCTGCCGACCAGTAGCTGACCGCATGCGATCCTGACCCCGCCACATCGAAAGCCGCCGTGTACGTCGTCTCCGAACCGCCGTCGATGGAGTACAGAGTGCTGGCGACACCAGAAGCCGCTCGGGTTGTCGATGGCGCTCAAGGTGACGCTGAACGGTGTCGTGTCGCGCAGTGCGTTGTCGATATTCGAGGTGGTCGTCGGTGGCGTCTGGTCGTAGTCCACGACCAGTGTGCGGATCGGCTCGGCGTTGCCCGCCGCGTCGGTCGAGTAGTACCTATACATGACGGATCCAGCGACCGGAGTGGCGAACGGCCCCGTGTAGGCGATGGTCGGGAAGGACCCGTCGGTCGAGTACCAGGTGCCGATCGCGCCGGAAACGGCATCGGTGGCGGCGAGATGGACCACCGAGCTCGAGGCCGTCGCGTCGCAGCTCGTCACCGGCGCCGTGTGGTCGATCCTCACGTCGCCGGTCTGTATCGCCTGCGCGTTGCCGGCGTTGTCGAGCGTGTAGAACTGGATGATGTTGTGCGCTTCCTCGGTCACGTCGAAGGGGCCGGTGAAGGTCGTCCACTGACTCGCGCTCGGAAGCTTGTAGTAGACGGCCGCGACTCCCGACAGGTTGTCCTGCCCGATGAGGTTCACCGAGTAGCCCCACAGCCGCCATGTCGAATCGATGTTCGATGCGCAGGTCGGGGCAGTGCGGTCGACTGGACATGCGCCGTGTTGCCCGTCTCGACATTGCCCTGCTGGTCCGTGGACCAGTAGACGATACGTTCGTCGCCTTCGCCGCCCACGCTGAAGGCGCCGGAGTAGGTGAGCGTCGCTCCACCGTTGATGGTGTAGTACGTCGCCTGCACGCCCGTGTCGTCGCTTGCGGTGAGCGTGACGTTCACGGGCGCGTTGAACCAGCGCGACTGGTCCACGCTGCACTCGTGGTGACTCGGCGGAACGCCGCTGATCCTGATGGACTGTGTGTGGAGGGCTTCCTCGTTGCCGGCCGTGTCGATGGAGTCAGAACTTGAGCGTGCTGGTGCCCTCGGTCGTGATGTCGAGCGTCCTCGTGCACGGGATCGACGGATACGCGACCCGTCGAGCGAGTAGTATGTCGCCGCCACGCCGGACAGCGTGTCGGTGGCGGTCAGCGTGACGTGCGCCACCTTCGCATACACGGCCGTCGTCGCATCCGAGCTGGTCGTGGGTGCGACGTTGCGGAACGGACGGTGATGGTCTTCGTCGTCTCGCGGTTGCCCGCCACGTCGAGGGAGGCGTACGAGAGTGCGCTCACCGCGTTCGCCGGGACGCTTAT
>CAVQOO010000006.1:0-144632 GCA_963714395.1 Bryobacteraceae bacterium | reverse complement strand
ATACGTGATAACCGCCAAGGGCAACCGGATCACGCTCGATCTGAACGGGAAGCGCGCAGTCGATTACACCGAAACCGAGCCGGGCTTGGACGCGCCGGGATTCATTGCACTGCAGGTTCACAGCGGCCCGAAGATCGAAGTCTGGTTCAAGGATGCTGGTTATCCGAGAGTTGGATTGAGGCGGCGAAGACGTTCCCGGGCCGCTCAAAGGGTCTACTGCGCATTGATCCGCCTTGAAGTAGCGGAACTTCACTATTTGCTTCCACGATATCGAAGAGGTGGTCCAGCGGCCCAGGCGAAGATCGAAAAAGATACCGGCCTTCGCCCAGATGACCTGTGATCCCGCTGGACGATAGTCATCTGTGAGAATAGTCGATCATGACCTCCGAAGCGATCTGGGACGGTAACTACAAGATCCCGTGGGATGAACCTGAATTCAGCAGACGCATGTTGGCGGAACACCTTGCGCAGGAACATGACATGGCGAGCCGGCGATTTGAATGGATCGACCGCCAAGTGGAATGGATCCATGGGAAGCTGCTGGCCGGGCGATCCGCAAACATACTTGACCTGGGCTGCGGACCAGGTTTCTACTCACACCGTCTGGCAGCCCTGGGCCATCGCTGCCGCGGTATCGACTTCGGTCCTGCCTCCATCGAATATGCCCGGCAGCACAGTCCCAACCGGTCGCGCTGTGAGTTCGTCTTGGGCGATATCCGCCGCGCTGCGTTCGGTGGCCCTTACGATCTGGCGATGATGCTTTTTGGCGAGATGAATGCGTTCTCGCCGACGGAGATCCGCGCGATCCTACGACGGGTGCATGCGAGCCTCCTCTCCGACAGAGGCCTTCTGATCCTTGAAATCCAAACGCCGAAGGCGGTGGAACGTATGGGACGCAGCGAGCCGTCCGACGAGCACTTCAGATCAGGACTATTTTCGGCTCGCCCGTATCGATGCCGGGCAGAGTGCGAATGGATTCCGGAGCAGCACGTTACGATTCAGAAGTTCACCGTCATCGACGATGCCGTCGCATCACAGGTGTACCGCAACACGACCAAAGCCTGGAGCATCGAGGATCTGACCGCTATGCTTCAGTCCTCCGGATTCGACCGAGTGTTCAACCAAGACGATTGGCCGTCAAACACAGACAGCTTGGTCCTCTGGTGCGCCGAAACCGCAGTTGCTCGATAAGAACACTGCTCGGGGCCGACACACCCGGCGCGAGCCTCCTGCCGATCGAATCGTCGCGCAACTGGATCCTCCCGGTGAATCCGAGGAATTGCTGACCGTATCAGGATTGTAGTCGAGCCGGGCAGAACTGGCGGCCGCGCTCTTGAGCAGCGGAGTTTGCGGGTCGGCTGCTTCAGCAGGCGAGAAAGATAGGCGGCCTTTGTTGGCGAGCTGCCGATGCGCCGTAGGCCCTGGCTCGCACGCGGCGACGCGCCCCGCATCGCTGAATACGACTGCCCGGGTGTTGGAGAGGAGCGCTCCCAAGCATCCTGGCAATCGCGGAAGATAGCGTGCCTCACCTCGGCTTCAGGCTTGCCGAAGAAGCCTGACCGACTCGCCGGATGATGGCGGCGTGCCGATTGGCCTGTTGGCTAGTTCGACGGTGCGTGAGAATTTCGGGCCGCTGGCAGTTCCCCCGGCCGAGCCCGCAGAACGCCCGACTGCGCGTGAGCTATCCAGTCCTCTGAGTCCGTCCGCAGCGATGCTTCGGAAGCCGCCTCTCGCATTCCGGCCTTGTCGTCCTTAAGGAACGCGATGTAGTCAGATCCGAGCCCGGCGCATGCATGAGCATGGTTCACCGGCCTTCGATGCTTGCGGTCTCGCGCGAACTTGCCGAAGCCCCGATTGATTACGGACAGAAGCGCGCTAACTTGTTGGTCGCGAGGATGGTGGTTGCCCACGCCTCGCAGGTCTGTGTGGCATTGTGAAGGTCCCCCACGACCATGAATTCGTATTGGGTCGAAATGAAGAACCGTTCCCGATCACTTGGCACCCCTGCTCTGTTTCACAGGCGTGCCTGCCGGGAGCTACAATCGCAGCCGGTATGTTCCGACTCGTTCTCTCCCTCATCGCCCTCGGCGCGCTCTGCCCCGCGCAAACCGGCGGAACCTCTTCCCCCTGGTGGAGCCGTGAACCGCTCCGCATCGTCCACATCGTGACCAGCCTCGGGAAGATCGACGGCATCCCGCCTGTCGAACTCGCCGAATGGAAAGCCGGCCAAGCCTACAACTCCGAGCACCTGGAAGTCATGGAAATGCACGGCGGCCTCGACGACCAGGGCTTCTACTTCCAATCCCAGGCCGCGGGCAAGGTCAATCGCGACTTCCTCCGCGAGTACGTCGCCGAGGCTCACAGCCGCGGCATCCGCGTCATCATCTATTTCAACGTCCACTGGTACACCGAGAAGTTCGGCGCCAAACATCCCGAGTGGCGCCAAGTTCGCGAAAACGGCCAGCCGGTCGACGGCGTCTACGACAACGGCACCGACTTCTGCCTCAACACGCCGTGGCGCGAATGGTGCTTCCGCGTCCTGCGCGACCTCGCCGCCTACGGCATCGACGGCATCTTCTACGACGGCCCGGTCTATCGCGCCGACACCTGCTACTGCCCACACTGCCGCGCGAGGTATCGCGAGCGCACAACGAGGAGATGCCCTCCAAACGAATACGCCAGGGGGCGGCTTTCAAGCGCCTGCTCGATTTCCAGACCGCCAGCATGGCCACTTTCCTGCGCGACTCCCGCAGCGTCCTCAAGTGCCATCAACCCTGAGATCGCCTTCTACATGAACGGCGGCGTGCGCGGCGCCAACTGGGCCACCGCCCGGCTCAACCGCGCGCTGGTCGAACACCAGGACCTCCTGGGCAGCGAGGGCGGCTTCATCTACGGCGACCTCACCCGCATCCCGCTCTGGAAGCCCGGCCTCACCGCGCGCCTCCTCGAAACTCAGGCGGGCGGCAAACCCACCGTCATCTTCTCCGCCGCAGCCCTGAAGCCGTGGACCTTCTCGCTGCTGCCCGAGCCCGAACTGCGGCTGCTCTACGCCGACACCATCGCCAACAACGCCAGCGTCTGGATGGGCATCACCCACTTCGACATGAAGCAGCCCGAAATGAAAGCCGTGGCCGACATGAACCGCTTTGTCGCCGCGAACGGCCGCTACTACACAGGCAGCCGGTCGGCGGCCAACGTGGCGATCGTCTGGTCCGACACCACCGCCAATCTCTACGAGGGCTCCCCCGCCCAGATGATCGACATCGACCGCGTGCCCCAACGCAGCGCCATCGGCAACGTCGACGCCGAGTTCAACGGCCTCTCCGAAGCCCTGCTGCGCGCGCACGTCCCCTTCGACGTCATCGACGACGTCACGCTCGAGCGCGAGCCGCTGACTCGCTACCAGGCGATCTTTCTTCCCAACGTCGCGTGCATGAGCGACGCCGCCGCCGCACGTCTCCGGCAGTATGTGGAAGCCGGCGGCAACCTCTTCGCCACCTTCGAAACCTCGCTCTACGACGAGACCGGCATCCGCCGTCCCGACTTCGCCCTCGGCTCCCTTTTCGGCGTCACAGATGACAGGAAGATCGCCGGGCCGCACCAGCTGGGACTTCATGAAGCCTACCTCCGCCCACTGGCTCCTGGCCGGCATTGATCGCGAAATGCTCGCTTCCTCCACCTGGCACGCCAAGGTGCGCCCGAACGGCGGAGAAGTCGTACTGCGTTTCACCGAGCCGCTGAAGGGCCGTTACGACGGCATCCCCGCTCTTTCCGCCGACGCAGCGCTCGTCGTCGCTCGTGCCGGCAAGGGAACCGTCGTCTACTTCAGCGGCGACTTCGGCGCCATGGTCGCCGGCTTCCGCCTCCCTGAATACCTGCGCATCGCCGCCAACGCGGCCCGCCGTCTCGCCCCACCCCCGATCACGCTGGAGAACCTCCCGTCGTCTGTCGAGGTTGTTTGGCGCGAACAACCCAACCGAAAGCTCCTTCACCTCGTCAACTTCACCGGTGAGATGACCCGCCCCATCACCAGAGTCCTGCCTCTGAGGAACATTCGCGTCACACTGCCGCAGCCGGCGGCCTTCACCAGAGTCCGCACACTCATGACGCCCCAACTCCTTCCCATACGCAGAACAGCCGCTGGAGGGCTGCAGGTCACGCTTCCCCACGCGGCCGAATACGAGGTCCTCGTTTTCGAAAAATGAATGACGCGGCCGGATCATGGCAAGTACCATTCGGCGCGCACCGAGACACCCTTTCACAGCAGTTCACGGGCATTGTTGCCAATTCTTGTAAGAGCCTCGCACCTTGGAGGAATCGTAACAACTGGCTTATCAATTCTTTCGGCGCTGGGGCCCCGCAGAGCGTGGATTCTGGCACCCAAAGTGCAGCCAAGGCATTGTGCTCGCGAATGAGCCTTTCAGCCGAAGCGCGGTCAGCTATCTGACCGGTTGAAGGAGAACAGCTCTATGAGGAAATATGCAAGGTGGTTGCTTTTGGTGGTCGCAGTAACCAGCCCAAGCGCAGTATCAAGACCAAGTCCGCCGGGCCACAATCAGTGGAACTGGCGGCAGTTCAGGGAAATGCACCGTTGAGGTGCAAGTTGACATGTCTGCCGAAGTGGAAATATACGGCGACTCCGGGCGTCTCCGCACACTCGCGGGCCAGCCATCACATTGGACCAGGTTTGAATGCAACGCTCCCCTCCGCGGGGAGTGTCTGATTTCCGGTTCAGTGGCGTCGATGGCCGAGGAACCGTCGAGCTGGTCCGGGACCCCCGGAACAACAACTCCGTTGCGGTGATCCGGATTAACGACCCCAGTTCAGGCTCGGATGGTTACACCTTCGACATCGAATGGAACGGCGCGTATGGCAGCACCCCAACCGGCGGCTCTATGCCGGGGTGGGGCACGCCTTCGACGGGGAACAGCGGACGCCGCGGGTGGTGGGGGTTAGGCCGAAGCAACAGGATCTCCGCGGAGCGTGCGATTGACCTGTGTCGCGCGGAAGTTCGGGCTCGGGGCGAACGTGACTATGGTCTGCAAAACATTGACATCACATCCGCCTCCGCAGCTTCAGGCCGAGGAGGGAATTGGATCACCGGTGGTTTCCGTGACCGGAGCGGCTACTCCAGCCGGGCAAGCGGATACCGATTTAACTGCGAGGTCGACTACAATCTGGGCCAAGTGCGCAACGTCGAAATCCTGCGAACCGACGGAAGCACAATACAGCCTGGGAGCCAGTATTCCGCCTCCGCACAAACTTACGGTTGCGTCCGGTTACGACCAGAGCCGTGCCTTCCGCGCCTGCCAGGATGCGGTGGTGGCACGCGCCAATCGAAACGGCTACCAGAACGTGGCCTTCGGCTCGACTTCGTTCGACACTAACCGCGCCGACTGGATCGTGGGCACCATCACTGCGAGTCGGGGGCCTATGACTGACACCTTTGCCTTTGGTTGTTCGATGGATTCGGGCGCCAGGAGTGTACGCAACGTGGAGTTGAACCGGCGTTAGTTCCTGGTGCGAACGTGCGGGCTATCTGACGGGCCGAGCCGCCAGGCGAATACGGGCCGACACAGGAGAATATTTTGCCCGATAATTGAGAGACCTGTGGATTCAGAGCGGCGAAGACGCGTGCTGATCGTCGACGACGAAGCCAACCAGCGGTCCGCCGTCTCGCGGATGGTGGAGCGCTGGGGCTTCACCGTCGAGACCGCCGCTGACGGCCAGGAAGCTCTCGACAAACTCCCGCTGTTCGGACCCCATGCGATCGTCACCGACGTCATGATGCCGGGCATGGACGGCATGGAGCTATTGAGCCGGCTGAACGAGATTGCGGGCGCTCCACCAGTCATTGTCCTCACCGCCTTCGGAAGCATGGACGCGGCTCTCACCACCGTCCACGAGCACGGCGCCTTCTGGTTTGTGGAGAAACCGATCCGGCCGCGCGCATTTCGTGTTCTGCTCGACCGGGCCGTCGCTCATCACCGACTTACGGAGGACAAGGAACGGCTCGAGCGGCAGTTGAGCAGCCGGGGCGTGCTCGGGAGACTGATTGGCTCCAGCCCTGCGATGCAGGCAGTCTTCTTCCTTATCCGGCAGGCCGCCCCTTCCAACGCCAACATCCTCATCACGGGCGAAAGCGGAACCGGCAAGGAAGTGGTCGCCCGCCTCATCCACGACCTCAGCCCCCGCTCCGGCGGCCCTTTCGTGGCGATGAATTGCGCCGCTCTGCCGGAGACGTTGATCGAGAGTGAGCTCTTCGGCCACGAGAAGGGCTCCTTCACGGGAGCAATCACCGCACGCCAAGGCTGCTTTGAGCTTTCCAATACCGGCACTCTCCTGCTGGACGAAATCGGCGATATGCCGTTTGCCCTGCAAGCCAAGCTACTGCGCGTTCTGGAGGACGGGCGGGTGCGCCGCCTGGGAGCGTCGCGAGAAATCCAGCTCGACGTCCGCGTGCTCGCATCCACGAACCGCGACCCCCGGCAGATGGTGGCGGAAGGCAAGTTCCGCGAGGACCTGTTTTACCGCCTGAGCGTGATCACCGTTGTCCTTCCGCCTCTGCGCGATCGAAGCGAAGACATCCCCGCCCTGGCCGAAGCCATACTTGGCGAGCTCAACCAGAAGCACAACACTCGCGTCGCCAGCCTCGATCCGGCCGTCTTGCAGGTCCTCAAGCGGCACGGCTGGCCCGGAAACGTTCGCGAACTCCGCAACACGCTGGAACGCGCGGTCGTGTTCGCCGGTGAAGGCGAAATCCGCCTGGAGCACCTGCCGCAATCCCTGACAGGGGCCACGGCCGAACCCGCGCGACGCACGCTGGGTCCTATTCCCTCTGTCACTCTGCACGTCGGTGCAACCCTCGAACAGGCCGAGCGCGAACTCATCGAGATCACGCTCATCCACACGAAGAACAACCGGACCCGCGCCGCCGAAATCCTCGGCATCAATCAGAAGACGCTGTACAACAAGTTGAAGGAATACGGCGAAGAACCGGACGAGTGATGTCCTTCAAGGCGAAAATCCTGCTCGCTCACTGGCATCCTGATGCAGGGCCTGGTGGGCGGGCTTTCCGCGCTCCTGTTGAACAACCTGGTCGTCGCTCAACCTGCAAAACTCGATGCGCCTCGCCGAACTGGCCGGCCAGCAAACCAAGGGACTGCTGCTGATCCGCCTCGAGGAATCGTGGAAGACAGGTGCGTCGGATCGCCGGCTCTGGTCATCCGCAATCGCGGCGGACGCACGCCTGGCCACGTTTCTTGAAAACGGCGTCGCACAAGGCTCCATCCCTCGTCGAGATCTCCATTGCAGGCGACGACAACCGGATCCTGGTCTCCTCCACACGCTCCAACCCGGGATCTCCTCTGCGCGAACACCAGCCTCTCGCAAGCGCTTGTTGGCTCTTGGCCCGCTTGGATCGGATCCAACGCATCTTCTCGCGCGGGCCGGACTACGAGATCCGCATCCCCATCGGCCTCCTCGAGGACCCGCGCCCCATCTTCACCATCCAGGTGCTGGTGTCGACGGTCCTGCTCCGCGATTCTCTCCAGCCCGGCCTGCAGTGGATCGGCGCCGCCAGCCTGACAGCTCTCTTCGTTTCGCTGCTATTCGTCTATCTGCTGGCGGGCTTCGTCTCGCGCAACCTGAGCCGCATCGCGGAGGGCATCGACCTCATCCGTCACGGCGAGGCCGTCCCTGAAGTGAACAATCACAATGCTTCGCCCGAGTTCGCCGCCGTCCAATCCAAGCTGAGCCTGCTGGGCGCAGAGGTGCGCGACACGGCGCGCACCGCGGCCGATTTTCGCAGCCGCGTCAGCACCGTGCTCGAGCGCCTGGAAGAAGGAATCCTGCTGTTTGACCCAGAACAAAGGCTCATTCTTTCCGGCGGAGCGTCCGAACGACTGCTGGGACGGTCCCATCGAAGGGCTGCAGGTCTCCGGCACTCCTCTCGGTGCGATTCTGCGGGAGGCCTTCGAACAACGCCGGAGCGTACCCGAGCGTCTCATCGAGTGGCGTGGCGCCGGCAACCCGGCGCCACTTCTGGTTGCCCTGGACTACTTCGCGGATGGGCGGGCTCTCATCCGCCTGCGCGACCCAGAGGGGCGCCGCCAGATCGAGTCTCAACTGGGACTGCTTTCGCGTCTGGATGCCATCAATCGATTGACCGGCGGCGTCGCGCATGAGATCAAGAATCCGCTCAACTCCATCGCTGCCCGCCTGGCCTTGCTCGAATCCATGGTCGGGGACTCGCCGGAAGCGGAAGAGGAGATCAAGGTCATCGGCGAAGAAGTCGCATCGCCTCGACCGCGTCGTCCGTACCTTTCTCGACTTCACCCGCCCGGTCGAGATGGCGCAGAAGGAGCTCGACATCGCCGAAATTGCCCGCGATGTCGCCACGCTAATTCAGGCCTGATGCCGCCCGGCGATTGGTCTCCGTCCATTTCAGCTCCAGGCCGGAGTGCGTTCCTCTCTGGGGCGATCCCGACCTTCTGCGGCAAGCCCTCATGAACCTGGCTGTGAACGCCTTGGATGCGATGCCGCAGGGAGGCTCGCTCTCCTTCGACGTCGAACTTCTTGGGCAGGAGGCCCGGCTCACCGTGGGAGACACAGGCACCGGCATCCCGGAAAAGCAACGCGACAAGATTTTCCAGCTCTACTTCACGACCAAGAAGAACGGCTCCGGTGTCGGACTCGCCATGGTCTACCGCGCCGTGCAACTCCACGGGGGTAGCATTGAAGTGGAGAGTGAACCGGGACGGGGAACGCGCTTCCTCATCATTTTGCCTGCGCTGGTGAAACCATGATCATGCACCGCCCGGCAATCTTCGCGCTGTTGGCCGTGATGGCCCTTAGTTCGGGCGGCTGTAAGTGGTTTCGACGGACGCCGGCGCCTCAGCCTCCACCTGCACCGCGCACCCGCGCCCGCACCGGCGCCGCCTTCAGCGCCGAGCACATCTCCGCCGCACTCGCCTGCGCCCGTCGTGCACCCGCCGAAGCCGAAACCCGAACCAGTGCAGGCTCCGGCGCCGGCACCGCCGCCTGCTCCGACCACCGCGCCTCCCGCCTTCGGCCAGATTCTCACTCCTCAACAACAGACGGAGTTCCGACGCTCCTATCAGCAGAGCGCCCAATTCGCCCGTCAGACTCTCAGCCAGCTCTCCGGCCGCGCCCTATCCCGCGACCAGGCAGATACTGCGAATCGCATCCGCTCGTTCCTCAGCCAAGCCGATGAAGCTCAAGCCAAGGATCCGGCAGTCGCCGCCCAACTTGCCCGCCGCGCCGAACTTCTGGCCCGCGACCTGCTCAATTCCTTCCCCTAACCCGGTCGCACAAAAAAACGGAGCCGGGGAACGTGCCCCCGGCTCAGTCTGATGGTTGAATTCAACCAATGTTACCGCTTGGCCACGATCTTGACTTTCGGTACCGCGAGATACCCGATCACTTGGTCCTTGCGGATCTCGTTCACTACCACTTCGTAAGGTGTCCGCGCGCCTTTCGTATAGAACTGCACAGGCTCATTAATGTTCCTGTCCTTCTTTTCGACGCGTTTGTCATCGGACAGGACATCCATCGTGAACCTGCTTCGCTTCACATCGACTTTCTTGAGGGCGAGCTGAACGTCGCCGACCCGCTGCGGTGCGCCCTTCCTGGGCAGGGTGAATTCGTAGTATTCCTTTTCGCCGAGCTGCCTGAGGGCAGATAGCTCTGTGGAGTTGGTCGCGATCAACCCACTCATAACGCCCATGTCGCCAAATGCACGTTTCAGATCAGCGACAGTCGCCGATAGTTCAGTCCGCGTGGTGGAGACTTCAGTCTTCACGTTGCCAACATCGCCCTTGATTCCATTCAGGGCCTCGTCGACGAGAGCCGACTTCTGAGCATTCTCGTTCTTGACCTGATCGATCTGCTGCGTCAGCTCCTGGTTCTTCGCGGAGAGGGTGGTGAGCACTTCTCCAGCCTGCCGTTTGGCGGCGGTCTGTGCGCGGTTGGAGCCGGCCAGCGCATCACGCCGGGCCTTTTCAACCTGCTCGTTCATCTTGCCGATCGTCTCGTTTAGTTCCGATTTGGCCACCGAGACACTGGTTTGCATCTGATCGTGGAATTGATCCAGCTTTTGCTGGGTCTGAGTCAGTTCCTGGCGGACCGTAGTTTACTTGCGAGCTTTGGTACCACCACCCGCCCAGCGCCACCACAAACGCGCCAGCAATCAAGATCTTGGTGACGAGACCACTCGCCGGGCGATTCTCGTATCCATTTTGATCTACATCGTTCGTCATTTTGAGATCTCCCTCAAGCTTTGTTCTTTACCGTGGCGCCCATTGCGCCGCCGGACATAGAATTGCACGCTCGGGACCAAATCGCTAAGTGGTTTGTTTTGATGTTCTTTGTGGAGATAGCGATCAAATTCGGCAATTCTGCCCGACGGTGCCTGGAGCCCGAGTTGGCAACACTTCCCGATGAATGGCCAGTTTATTGCTTTGGTTTTGCGGGCTGAGGCAATTGAGGATTGCCTGGGCTAGGCAAAGCAGATTGAAGCAGCCTTTCGGCTGCTGGATTTGAAGAGCATGGAAGTCGCCAGGGCCTGATCAAGAGCGTGGCCGCGGGCGAAGAGCCGATCAAGAAGCTGTTCACGGCCACGCAGGAGAAGTTTCTGGAGTCGGTGGGCGGACCCGGCTGGATTTCGCCGGCGTCGCCCCCTTGGGACCGATCCACGCGCAGCGGTGGGAACTGGAGCCTCCGGCCCTGCCGTGGAAGCTGACTGTGGAACTGTGGACCCGGGACGATAGCGCGCGGGTGCTGGAGGGTTCGATCAAGGTACCGCCGGTGCAGGCGGCGGCGGCGAGCGCGGGATTCCTGGGGTATCTGGCTGAGTTGGGCGCGGAGCGCGACAAGGGTCAGGAAGCCAAGACGCGCTGGGCGCTGGACCATTACGCGGAAAAGCTGCGCGGGAAGAAGACGGCGCGAAAGGCAAGGAAGAGAAGCGGCGGTTCAAGCGCCGGGAAAGTCGCGTAGAGTGTACTGATGGATTTGTTCTGGAGATCATTTCTCAGGCACTCGGCGCTGCACTCAAAGGCAGGGTCCATCCGCCAACTCGACGGAGTCGAGGCAGCTTGGGTTCATTCAGCGCTGCCGATCAACAATGGAGCTTATCTGACTTCTCCTGTTGCGGGCGAGGTGGAATTGAGGGCTCGGGTGTCTTCGGCTTCCGATGACGCCCGTCCGCACGGACTGCCGTGGATCCTCTATCTGTACCACCCGTACCTCGGCAGTCTCGCAGGCGAAAGCGCCGACACCATCGCCTCTGAGTTCGGACTCGCACGCATGATGGAAATGCAGGTGATGACCGGCGATGTCCATTCATTGAAACCGCCTCAGCGCCCATTCGCGGAGCTGGAGTTCCGACGGATCATGCGCCGCGAGGAGGCCTGGACGGCATTCGACATTAATCTTCGATCCTATGAGATGCCGCTTTTCATGGCCGACAGTGTTCTCGACACGGGCGCATACTTCAGCGACCCGCAGAGAGAATTCGGCTTCGTCGCATGGGCCGAAGGCGTACCGGTGAGCACTGCGACAGTCATTGAACTGGAAGGCTGGCTGTATGTGGCGCTGGTCGCGACCGACCCCGACCACCGGAAAAAGGGCTATGCCGAGGCAGTGATGCGCCACGCGCTGGGCGCTGCCGCTTCGGCCCTGCAGGTGACGCGGACGGCATTGGATGCGAGCCTCATGGGCGCCCCGCTTTACTCGCAGATGGGCTATCAACACGCCGGGCAAACGTGGAGCTTGTACACGACCGTCTGAGGGGAGTTCTTGAGTGGGCCTTTTCATGGCTCTTCCGCTATATACTCTCCCCATGCGCTTTCCCGTTGTCCTTCTGCTGCTGTCTGCACTTTCCTTCGCGCAGCCGCTCCCAGTTTCCACCCCCGAGAAAGAGGGTTTCACTCAGGAGCGGCTCGACCGCCTCAACCGGCACTTCGAGCGCGTCACCCAGGCCGGGGAACGGCCCGGGGCCGTCATCGATGGTGGTCCGCAACGGCCGCATCGTGGACTGGCAGGCTTACGGACTCCGCGACGTCGAGAACAAACTGCCCATGGAAAAGGACACCATCTGCCGCGTCTATTCCATGACCAAACCCATCACCTCCGTCGCTGTCATGATGCTGATCGAGGAGGGCAAGCTCACCCTGGCCGACCGGGTGGACAAGTTCATCCCCGAGTTCAAAGGCCTCAAGGTGTATAAGGGCGGCACTGCCGACCGGCCAGATACTGCCGAACCCTCCCGCCCCATGACCGTCAAGCACCTGCTCACGCATACCAGCGGGCTCACCTACGGCTGGAGCAACGACAACGTCGCCGCCATTTACCAAAAAGCCAAGTACTTTGAGGTCGCAAGCCTCAAGGAGTTCATAGACAAGGTTGCCAAACTCCCGTTGGCCTCCAACCCCGGCGACAAGTACGAATACTCGATCTCCATCGATGTTTTGGGCTACCTGGTTCAGGTTGTTTCGGGCAAGCCGTTCGACCAGTTCGTGCAGGAGCGCATACTCGATCCGCTGAAGATGAAGGACACCCACTTCGTCCTGCCCGAAGCCAAACGTGCGCGCCTGGCCAAGATCTACACGAGGAAGGACGGCAAAGTCACCCCGCAGGACGGCCTGGACGCCAAGGGAGTCCCCTTCGGCGGCATGGGTCTGTTTTCGACCATTGGCGATTACGCGCGTTTCGCGCAGATGCTCGCGAACAGCGGCGAACTCGACGGCGCCCGCCTGCTCGGCCGCAAGACGGTAGACCTGATGATGGTGAACCATCTCACGAGTCTGGACAAACCCACTACCGGGGGTGATGACGCCAACGGCTTCGGGCTGGGCGGCGCAGTCCGGATCGATATGGCCAAAGCCGGCCGGCCCGGTTCGCTCGGACTTTTCGGCTGGGACGGCGCAGCCTCCACCTACTTCCGCGTCGACCGCAAGGAGAAGATGGCGATTCTGCTGTTCATGCAGTGGATGCCGTTTGACACTCCCACGCTCAACCTCTTCGAGACACTCACTTATCAGGCGCTGGTGAACTGACGACAGGACGAGCTCCATGAACGAGAGCTATGCAGGAGAGCCTGACTACCGCGGAGCCAGGGAGGCTGCCAGTTTTCTATGTCGAGGCTGACTCCATCCCGGAAGCCTATTACGGGGCGCTCAAGGCGGTCCACTATGGGGGCCACATACTGCGCACTCAGTACGACCGCCGGGATAACGACGGCAGCTTCATCGACCCGCCGGGCAAAGACGCAAGAGTCACCATCCGGATCCGTGAACCATTCGCGCAGCCGCGCTTTCCGGCGCTCAGCTACTGTGAACGGGGCAAGTACATAGCCGAGTTCCTCGGAGCGAAAGACCACCTGGTGGTTCCCTACAAGGAACTGCTGCGAAGGGTTCGCGAAGGGGAGGAGTTTGAAGCTACCGAGTGGCCCTACTGCTACCATCAGCGGCTCGCCGCTTACCCACGGTCGGACGGGACCACGATGGATCAGCTCGAGCTGATCCTCGACAAACTGGCCCGGGACCCCATCTCGCGCCGCGCAGTGGCAACCACGCGAGTCCCCGAGATCGACCTTTTCATGGTTTCCGACATGCCGTGCCTGGGCGAAGTTCAACTGCGGTCCATCGAGGATGAACAAGGGCGGCTGGTGCTGAACATGCACGCGATGTGGCGCAGCCGGGACCTGTTCAAGGCGTGGGGCGATAATCTGATCGGGATCACGAACCTGCAGGCGCGGCTTGCCGCGCGGCTGGCGGAGAAGACGGGCCGCGAGGTGCTCGTCGGGCCCTACAGCGAGACGAACGGGTCGCTGCACATCTACGGGCAGGACTACAAGTCGAAGGGGATGGACAGGTTCTTCACCCGCTTCCCAACCTGCGAGTCGTTTGTGCACCGGGCGCGTTCGAGCGTCGACATGTGCGAGCTGGAGATCATCCCCCAACTCGAGGATCTGCTCAAGGAAGCCACCTGGAGGTTTCCTCCGGAAGCGCTGGCCCTGATCCACGGAATGATCGACGACTACCGTTCGGGCCGGTTCATTCCGTGAAGCGGGTCCCTGCACGGCTCCCGATTATCTGGTCTCGAAATTGCCGTAGTAGCCGGTGATACCGGTATCGCTCCGAGTCCAACTGCGCTGCTGATCGGGCGCGGTGTATTTTGCGCGGAGAGGGGTTCCCATGGTGGGGAAGCCAGTTCGATGAAGGGCGCGTAGATCAGTGCTCCCCAAGTCTCGGTATCGGTTGCGAGATTGGCGCGGCGCATACGCAGCGAAAGCACGTCTCGATCTCGAGGCTGACGGCATCCGTGTTGAAGCCGAAGTCAATCGGCACGACGTGAGTGCTGGTGACACGGCCAAGGAGGTCGCCATAACGGGCAGTGAGCCAAGCTTCACCGGCGCGACGCTGGTGCGAGGAGCGGACTGGTCAACGAACAGGGTTGTCCGCCGTCGACGACTGCGGCACGCTGAGGGAGTAATCCGCGACAAGAACGACTGCCATTCGTAGTCCGGCCAAGCTCGCACCCTGAAATGTGCCCGACTGGATGTTCCACCCCAAGACGGCTTCACGCCCAGCCATAACGAAGTCGCTCGACCATTCGCAGGGACAGGCGTACACGCGGCTGGAACGGTCCTCGATGTACTGGCCTGTGACGTTGAGGGTCTGAGCGGAAGCAGGAAATCCTTGGCGCAGGCAAGCGCCAGGATCAGCACCAAGTAGCGCATGGTAAACGCTCCCGGCGATTAAATTAGCACTTCCGGGTCTGCAATTCCAGGTCACAAGCCAGATCGCGCGGCGAATCCTGGCCTTTTGTCGTCTTACTGGAAATGGACCTGCACTTCATGCCCGGCGATCCAGGCGGCGCTCAATTGGATCGATGCAGCTCCGGAGGCGGTGCCGTCGGGTACACGGAAGTCTACGCGATAGGTATCCACCATTCCCGGCCATCCGACGCTGTTGATCACCTGGGCGGGCTGGCCGTTCACCGTAACGAGTATCGGCGAATTGACCGCTGACAGCGCGCTCCCCGGGGACGAAGGGAACGGCTGGCCGGGGTCGACACCTGGACGGGTAGGCCCAAGCCCGGTCGCGACGGCGATGAGCGTTTCTCCGGCGCGCGCCGGTTTGTCCGCGGTCACCTGGGTGAAATCCGGATGGAGCACAGTCGGCCCATCGGCAGTGGAAACAACCTCGGGTGGTGAGAGCGGGATCAAGTGAAGGACAAACCGGCTTCCGCCTCCGCCGTTGATCCTGCGGTTGGCCGGATCTTCGACCACCGACGTAGAGCGAGTCGGCGCCGTGTCGAGCACAAGGCCAGCCTGCCCGCGAACACCAAGGAATGCACCGGTCCCGCCTGTGATGACGAAGGCCGATCCTGTTGAGGCGAGAGGCGCGCCAGGAGGCGCGGGACCGCCTCCAAGGCCACCGGCAAGGATAGTGCCGACCGGCGTGCCGTCGGGCTGCAGGATCTCGAAAGCGAGGTCGTTGATCACAGTCCTAGCAACGTCACCGATGGCCTGGCCCGCCGGCGGAGCGGGCAACGTTCTCAAAAGCAATCCCCGCGCCACCCATAGGCCCTTTGCGGGGCTCCCGTTCACTGCGACGATATCCCCGAGGCTGAGGATCTGGGAGAATGTCCGCGTCTGAATGGAGCCTCTCGCCGGGCTGGTGGCCATCCGCGAATAGTCGTTGGAATCGTAGTGGTACGCGACGCGATTCTCGACGTCAATTTGGATTATCGTGGCTGGCGCTGCCTGCGCCATGCCTGATTCGGAGAATGCTGCTGCGCAGAAGGCGGCAGCGAGCGCTGTTCTCAAGGGCAGGTGTTGCATGGTGCCCCATCCTTGGGTGGGTGACGCTATACAATACCACGTCGTTAAGATTTCATAACTTAATTGTTGCCATTTCTCGCGTCCATGGCGGACCTGGTTGCGGATATAGGAGTACACCTCCACGGACCTCCACGGACCCTTCGCATTGACAGAGATCCGTATGTCAGATATTCTTGGCCATGAAGACACTACCTCTCCCGGCGGGCTCGCGCTGTCTGTTGCTAGCCACAGTCCTGCCGGCTATGGCGGGAGGGCACCCATGTGTGGGAGAAGCAGGAGATTGTGCTCACGTGTGAGGGGTCCTACGGGAACCCGTATACGGACGTCACTGTGTGGGTGGACCTCAGCGGTCCGGGTTTCAAGAAGCGGGTCTACGGATTCTGGGATGGGGACAAGACGTTTCGGGTGCGTGTGCTGGCGACTGCGCCGGGCAAATGGAGCTGGCGCAGCGGGTCGACTCCGGCCGATAGGGGTCTGGCGGGCAAGACCGGGTCGTTCGTGGCAACCGAGTGGAGCGAGGAGGAGAAGAAGCAGAATCCGCTGCGGCGCGGCTTTCTGCGGCCGACGGCCAACAAGCACGCATTGGAGCTGGCCGACGGAACTCCGTTCTTCGTGATCGGCGACACGTGGTACGCGACGGGCACCAACCGCTTCAAGTGGTACGACGACGACCAGGAACGGCCGATCGGACCCACCGCCGGCTTCAAGGACTACGTTCGGTACCGCAAGGCTCAGGGCTACAACTGGGTGAACATCATCGCGGCGTTCCCCAACTGGATGACGGACGGGGCTGGCTGGAACGTCGTGATGAACGATCCGGAAAAGACGACGGTCCGCTCGGCCTGGCTCGAGTTCGGCACGGGCAGCGCGAAGAACATGGACAACGAGGGCGGCCGGCCATTTGTATTCCCCGGCAAGGTGCCGGGGTACGAGAACATGTTTCCCGACGTCGACCGGGTCAACCCGGCGTATTTCCGCTACCTGGATCGCAAGATCGACTACCTGAATGAGAACGGGTTTGTGCCGTTCATCGAGGTTTCCAGGAGGGACGCCAGTCTCCTGTGGAAGAAATACTACCAGTGGCCGGAATCGTACTCCCGCTTTATCCAGTACATCTTTTCGCGCTACCAGGCCAACAATACGGTTCTCAGTCCGATTCACCTCGACATCATCAGCGAGTCGGTTTCGCCCGACGATTTCACGGCCGCGATCAAGGCGATGATGGCGAAGTACGGACCGCCGCCATTCGGGACGCTGATGTCGTCCAATGCCAACCCCTCGACGCTGGAGAACTGGGGCGACGATTCCTGGGTAACGCTGCACCAGACGGGCAACATGCGCGAGCACAACAACTACTGGTACCTGACCGAGATCTACCACGCGACTCCCGCGAAGCCGGCGCTGAACGGCGAGCCCTACTACTCGGGCTACCTCGACACGCGGTCGCAGGGCGGGGGGAAGGGCTACCTGTACGGGGCGCCGGGCGGCACCGAGAAAGACGATCAGTTTGTGCGTTCGTCGATGTACGGGAGCTTTCTCTCGGGCGGGTTGGCCGGGCACGTCTACGGAGCGGAGGGGATCTGGGGAGCGGACATCGAGCCGGTTGCTCCGACCAAGATGTGGGACGCCTTCCAATGGAACTCCGCGGCGCAAATGCGCCACCTGCGTACGTTCGCATTGTCGATAGGGAAGCGATTCCAGGAACTGGTTCCCAACGCCGACCTGGTTTCCCCGAACAAGACGGCCGAGGTGCGCTCGTATGAAGGTTGGGCGTACGCGGCGCGCACGCCGGACCGGAACATCTTCCTGGCGTATTTCGAGAAGGGCTGCCGCCGCAGCCAGATTCGCGGGGCGAAGCTCAACAGCATGTACCGGGCGGAGTGGTTCAATCCGCGAGAGGGGACATGGCAGACGCCGGGAACGGCAAGCTGCGGTCGAGCGTGATCGGGATCATCATGCTGCCCGAGTTCCCGGGGGATATCGACTGGGGGCTGCGGCTCACCTATGAGGGTCCGGCGCCGGCGTCGCAGAGGCGTGCGCGGTAACCTTCGGGGTTTCGGACACGCCCGTATAGTATTCAGGCCATAAGGAATAGCTCTGAAAGGACCAGGATGAATTTGACAAGGCGAGACATGGGCAGGATCGCGTTGGCGACGATGCCGCTGGCTGGAGCGTTTGGAGCCAAGCGGATCGACTCGAAATTCGGTGGCGTTCAGATTGGCGCCATCACGTACAGTTTCAATCGGATCGCCAGTCCCGACGCGGAGGCCATCATCAAGGCCTATGTCGAGATCGGGCTGGGCGAGGCCGAGCTGATGTCGAACCATTGTGAGGCCTTGGCGGGAGCACCGCCGATGCCGATGTTCGGCCGGTTTGGCGGAGGCGGCGCGCGGCCGCCGGCTGCCGGTCAGCCGCCCGCGGGCGGTCAGGCCGGAGCGCCCAAGGGGCCGCGGCGGGCGGACGTCCACAATTGACTCCCGAGCAGATCGCCGAGAGGAAGGCAGCCCAGGAGAAGCTGGCGCAGTGGCGGACCTCGGTCAATGAGGGGACCTGGAAGGCGGTTTCGAAGAAGTTCGACGATGCCGGCATCGACCTGGCGCTGCTCTGCTTCAACATGCAGGACAGCATGAAGGACGAGGACATCGAGTACGGCTTCCGGATGGCCAAGGGCTTGGGCGTGAAGGGCATCACGACCAGCACGACGCATGACGATGGCTAAGCGCATCGCCCCGATCGCCGACAAGCACAAGCTGCTGGTGGGCTACCACGGCCACGACGCCACCAACGATCCGAACCAGACGGCGACCATTGAGAGCTACGAGACGCTGATGGCCTACGGCAAGTACAACGGGGTCAATCTCGATATCGGTCATTTCACGGCGGCCGGATACGACGCGGTGGCGTTCATCAAAGCAACACCACAAGAAGATCACCAACCTGCACATCAAGGACCGGAAGAAGGACCACGGCCCGAACGTGGCGGTCTGGGGAACCGGCGACACGCCGATGAAGGAAGTGCTGCAACTGCTGAAGAAGGAGAAGTATCCCTTCCCGGCCAACCTGGAATTGGAGTACCCGGTTCCGGAGGGTTCCGACATCATCGCCGAGGCCAAGAAGTGCCTCGCGTACGTCAAGAGCTGCCTGGTGTAGGCAGCTGGCAGAGTCTGACAGACGAGTTTTCAGGAGATTCGAAATGGCTCAATCAAGACGGCACTTTTTCTATGGCACCCTGCTGGCGGGAGCCGTTCCCTCGGCGGGATTCGGCAGCGCACCCTCCCTGAAGGCCGCTGGGGTACAAGTCCCCGAACGAGAAGTTGAATTTCGCGGCGATCGGCTCCGGCGGCCAGGGAGCGTCGAACCTCGGCGGCGGCCGCACCGACCGAGAACATCGTGGCGCTTTGCGACGTGGACGACCGCCGCGCCGCAGCGACCTTCAAGCGGTTTCCGAACGCGCCGAAGTTCAGAGACTTCCGGCAGATGCTCGACAAGGAAGGCAAGAACATCGATGCCGTGATCGTCGCCACGCCCGATCACATGCATGCCACCGCGGCGATGTGGTGCATGGAGCGGGGCAAGCACGTCTACGTGCAGAAGCCGCTGGTCCGCACCATCTGGGAAGCCCGGCAGTTGCGCGAGGCGGCCGCGAAGTACAGAGTGGCGACGCAGATGGGCAACCAGGGCTACTCCAACGAAGGCACCCGGCAGTGCGCCGAGATCATCTGGAACGGCGACATCGGCAACGTCACCGAAGTGCACGCCTGGAGCGACCGTCCGATGTGGCCGCAGGGCCTGACCGAGATTCCGAAGGAAGAGCCCGATCCCAGCCACGCTCGATTGGGATCTCTGGCTCGGCGTCGCCGAGAAGCGGCCCTTCACGGCCGGCGGCCAGACGGAACCGGACCGCTACGGCGGCTTCTTCTACCAGCCGTTCAACTGGCGCGGATTCTACGATTTCGGCTGCGGCGCCCTCGGCGACATGGCGTGCCACATCCTGGGCGCGCCCAACATGGCGCTGCATCTCTCGAAGCGCAAGGTGATCGGCGTGGAGTGCATCAAGAAGGAGGGCGCGAGCCCCTTCATGTTCCCGAAGGCGTCGGTGATCCGCTTCGACTTTGCGGCCTACGGCGACATGCCGGCGCTCAAGATCTTCTGGTATGACGGGCTGAAGGAGAGTCCGAAGATCGCCGGCGTGCCGGAAGGCGAGTGGATCGGCGATCCTCCGATGGTCATGCGGGCAGGCGGACCGGGCGGACCCGGTGGCCCGGGCCGGGCGGACCGGCGGTCCTGGCGGCTCCGGCATGATGCGTCCGGCAGGCAACGACTTCCGGTCCCCGGGCCGCGTCTTCAACTGGGAGGAGTTCCAGGCCCTGAAGGCGCCCGAGCCAACTCCGCGTTCCCGACGCCGGATGGCAGCCTCTTTGTCGGCGACAAGGGCATGCTGACCACCGGCACCTACGGCGACGTGACCCGGCTGATTCCGGTCGAGAAGATGAAGGACTACCGCATGCCGCCGCCGTTGCTGACGCGCTCGCCCGGCCACATGCGCGACTTCATCCGCGCCTGCAAGGGCGGCGATCCGGCGTGCTCCAACTTCGATGTTTCCGCGCCGTTCGTCGAATGGATGCTGTTGGGCGTGATCGCGCTGCGCCACGAAGGCAAGCTGGAGTACGATCCGGACAAGATGCGGATCACCAACAACAGCGAAGCGAACAAGCTTTTGAAGCCCACCTTCCGCAAGGGCTGGGAATTCCACAGCGTGAAGACGTAGACGAGGCAGTGAAACCGGCATGCGGACGCTTATAGCGTCCGCATGAAGGCCACCAGGTCCTTCTTCTCCTGGGCATTCAGCTTCATTCCCAGGACCAGGTTGAAGAACTCGACCGTGTCCTCGAGCGTCAGCAACCGGTCGTCGTGCAGATAGGGCGGCGAATCCTTGATGCCGCGCAGCGGGAAGGTCTTGATCGGGCCGTCGGCCGACGCCTTGCGGCCGTTGATCATCTCCTCCTTGAAGAACCGCTCGACCTTCAGGTTGTGCATCAGGTTGTCGGTGTAGTAGGGCGCCGGGTGGCAGGTGCGCGCACTGCGCCTTGCCGAAGAACAGCTCCTGGCCGCGCAGTTCGCTCTCGGTGGCCTTGGCGGGGTCGAGCTTGCCGAAGACGTTGAGCTTGGGCGCGGGCGGGAAGTCGAGCAGATCCTGGAACTCGGCCATGAAATGCACCTGGCTGCCGCGTTCGAGAACGGATTGACTCCCTTTCGTTGAGCCGTGCACGGGGTCGCCGTCGAAATAGGCGGCCCGCTGCTCGAACTCCGTGAAGTCCTCGACGGTCTTCAGGGCGCGCTGCGAACCGAACAGCCGCTGAATGTTGACGCCGCGCAGCGACGGCGTATCGATGCGATGGCGATGCTCGTTGGGGCGGATGTCGCCGACGGTGTGCGTGGCGGCGTTCGTGTGGCCGTTGGCGTGGCAGTCGAAGCAGGCGACGCCCTGGTGTGCGGTCAGGGCTGCGGCGGTCGTCGGTGGCGTTGAACTGCTGCTGCGGAAACGGCGTCACCAGCAGCCGCAGGCCTTCGAGCTGCTTGGGATTCAGGATGTCCTTGAACAGCTCGTTGAAGTTGGCCAGCGTCACCAGCTTGCCCTTGGACACGTCGCCCAGATCGGGCCGCGTCGTCAGATAGATCGGGGCAGGAAACTCGGGCAGAAGATGATCCGGCAGGTCGAAGTCGAGATCAAAGCGCGTCAGGTCGCGCTGCGTTTGGTTCTTGGTTTCGTCGATGTGGAATTGGGGGAAGATCATTCCGCCCGCTTCGTGATGCGGATGCGGCAAGGGATAGAAGCCGGCCGGCCAGAGGTTCTTGCTCTTGATCTCGTCCGGCGACATGGCGGCGAGTTGCTCCCACGTCGTCTGCGGACGGAGCTTGACGCGCACGCCTTCCTGCACCGGCTTGCCCTTGGACATCGTGACGCCCTGGGCGGGGCGGTTGGCGAGGTCATAGCGCTCGGCCAGCAACGCCTGATGGCGTTTGGCGAAGCCGGGTTTCTCCTGTTGCAGGCGTTTGACGAGCGTGGGGAAATCCTCGGCGGCCACTGCCACCACACCGCCGACCAGCAGCAGTATGGCTAGTCCGCTTAAGGGTTGATTGACGCCGGATCTGGTTCTCATGGCTGTACCCCTCTCTTTGTCATTGCGTCGCCATCGCGATCTCCTGGGGGCAAACGCGCTGGCGTTTAGCAATGGAGGTTAAGATTCAGGACATGTCGAAAATGATTCCCATAACCGAAATTATAGGCTGGAACGCTGCCAGTACTAGGAATTCCGGTACAATTCGCCGCCAATGGCCGCCGAATCCTACAGGAACCGGCTCAGGTCTACCTGCATGAACTCCGCGCGGCGGAACTGCTCCTTCATGTGGAAAGGGACAGTGCAGTCGAAGATGGTCTTGCAGGATATGCCAGGCGCCGGGATCGAATGGCTGAATTCGGGGGACTGCGAGGGGTCGAGCGGGTGGCAGCGGACGCCGGGGATGAAGACGGTGCTGACGTCGCCCTGATAGCGGGTGGTCATGGCCCACAGGACGTCGTTGGAGTCGAAGATATTGACATCCTCGTCGACCAGGATGACGTGCTTCA
The DNA here is from genome assembly GCA_963714395.1 of Bryobacteraceae bacterium. Classification (GTDB taxonomy): domain Bacteria; phylum Acidobacteriota; class Terriglobia; order Bryobacterales; family Bryobacteraceae; genus JACADU01. The sequence continues at coordinate 122,136 of CAVQOO010000006.1, read as the reverse complement.
GCTCCGGAAAAGCGGCAAACGCGGTGAGGGCTGCCTGGCGCTGCCGGCCTTCATCGCGGGGTTCGGACTTTCGGAACTGCAGAATGGCGAGGTACTTGCCGCCGCCCGCGGAGTGGCAGTAGACATTGCGCAACCGCCCGGGCATGCTGTTTTCGACCAGACGGATAATGCTGGCCTCGGTCGGGATGCCTGTCAGATTGGTGTGCTCCTCGCCGGGGCCGATGATGGTCTGCAGGATCGGGTTCCGGCGGTGAGTGACGGCCTTGATGCGAATGACGGGCAGCGCGGGCTGAGCTTTGCCGAGATAACCGGGAAACTCGGGCATGCAGAAGCCTGTATTCGTCTGCGCATCTTCACGAATTCGCTCACCGGGGATAATCTCGCCTTCGAGGACGATCTCAGCGCGAGCGAGAGCAGCGGCTTCGACGGAGACGCAACGGACCAGTTCCACAGGGCGGCGGCGTAAGCCTCCGGCGATGGTGAGTTCGTCGAGACCAAGCGGCGTGGTGGGCGGTTCGAAGCAGGCGGCAAGGTAGATGGCCGGATCCAGCCCCATGCTGATGGAGACGGGGAGCGGGCGATTCATCGATTCGGCCTTGGTCGCGGAAGGCGTCGATGTGGCGGCCAGGTGCGAAGTAGACGCTGAGGAGATCGGGGCCCTGGATGCAGAGCCGGTGGATGGTGACGTCGGCTTCGCCGGTTTCGGGGTCCTGGGCGCGCAGCAGGCCCATGTTGAAGTAGGGGCCAGCGTCCTGGAGGGTGTTGGTGGGAGCGGGAATCAGTGTGCGGAGATCGAAGGGAGGCCGGATGACCACCTCCTGGCAAGGCGCGCTCTCGACGAAGACGGGCGGTTGCGGATGATTGAGGGCGTCAAGCAGGTCAAACGGGAGCCGGTCGACGCTACTGTTCAAGAGCAGGGCCGTGCGTTCGCGGCTGGCCAGGATGCCGGTGACCACGGGGATGTCGTAGCCCTTGACGCATTCGAACAGCATGGCGGGTCCGGTCTTGGAATGGGGGGAGACAGGCGCGCCGGCGCCCACCATGCGGTAGACGCCCGCGAGTTCGGCGACGGGGTCGACCGGTTCGCGCGTCGAGACGAGCTGGCCGGGGATGGTGGCGAGAAACGCCATAGCCGAACGCAGATCAACAATGTCGGAGGCTTGCATGGCAGGAGGCTTCTCCTATTTCGATGACTGCTTGAAGTGCTGATCGAGGAAGGCCAGCACCATGGCCCGCGCGACAGGGCTGTTGAACTGGGGTCCACCGTGGCCCGCGCCGACGATCTTGTGGAAAGTCGCGTTGACGCCGGCTTTCCGGAGCGACTCGAAGAAGATCTCGCTCTGGCCTACCGGGACGAGGGGGTCGCGGTCGCCATGCAGAATGAGGAACGGTGGGTCGTCGGCGCTGACATAAGTGATGGGGTTGGCGCGGGCGGTCTTCTCCTTGTTCTCCTGGATCGGACCGCCGATCAGTTGGGACTCCGGCGAGTCCGGCGGGTCGTGCTTCTGTCCACCGGCAATCGCCTGGGAATCCATGAGCAGGAAATCGGTGGGGCCGAAGAAGTCGACCACGGCTTGCACGCGGCTGGACTCTTTCGCGTTACCCAGATCCCCTTCCAGGTCCGCGACGCCGCCGGAGGTGCCGAGCATGGAGGAGAGATGGCCGCCTGCCGAGGCTCCCCATGCGGCGATGCGGGCCGGGTCAAGTCCGTATTGAGCGGCGTTTGCCCGGAGCCAGCGGATTGCGGCCTTGCAGTCGTGCGTCTGGGCGGGGAACTTCGCAACCTGGCTGAGGCGGTAGTTGAAGGCGGCAACGGCATAGCCGTGGTTGACCAGCCAGGTGGCGCCGGCGGTCTGGCGATCGTCCTTGCTGCCGGCGCGGAACGCGCCGCCATAGACCCAGACTACGAGTGGAAGAACTCCCTCCTGACGTTCGGGCCTGTAGATATCGAGCAGCAGGTCCTTGCCTTCGGCTCGGGCGTAGACGAGGTTCCGATCGGCCTTGACACCGGGCGGGACGGGCGCCGGACCGCCGGGCTGCTGCGCCAAGCCTACGGACAGCGAAGGCAACCAAGATACACGAGGCGCGAAGAGAATTCATGGCGGGGTTATCTCCGGGGCCATCATACGCCGATGCCGTGGAACTTCGCCGACCTTCCTGGCCTCAGAACGGCTATCCGATCAAATTTGGGTCCAGCTGAGGCCTCGAACCTGTACATCGCAGATCACATGTGCCACGCTTCGGCACTTTCCGGCAGGCGGACTCTTCAGGGGCTACTCTGTTCCAAGGATCTGTGCGGTCCGAGGCCACCGTCCGACTTGGATGATCTTTCCGATATGCCGGTATAGTCAGTCCACATCGACCCTCGTGCCACTCTACTCCGACTATGCTCGAGTGCTGTGGGGCTATTCAGCCGAAACGTATGCACCCGGCTTGGGAGTCTGGAATGACTCTTAAGGAATGGGACGCTCTCTACGGCGAGGCTGCGATACTCAAGCGCATCGCCCGGTTCCGTCGTCCAGCAATTGCATTCCGGGTGTTGTTACTGGCAAGTCTTGCCGCTGAGTTTCTGATCGGTCGATCACCAATCCCGTCGTATGTCAGACTCTCTGTCGCGGCTCTGGGTATGGTGTCCTTATGTGGGTTCGTGATTAGTACCGGCATAGTCCTCACGCCGTGGCTCATGAGTTTCGCAGGCCCGCCGAAACGAGTCGATAAGGCCTTGAAGCGGCGCAGGGGCAGAAACAGAAGGTGAGTTCTTGTTCATTCCCTCCTCTCCAGTCCGATGCCCCTCCTGCTCGTCTAGGGCCGGGGCTTCTTGCACACGCACTTGATCGGTATTGCGGCGTCAACGGACGTTACGTGGGCATACCGGAAACTTGTTCCTTGATCAGCCCTGCAACGCTCGCACCGATCATTGGAGTGCAAGTCTGGCGCCGACCGACCATGAGGCTCTTAGGAACGTGCTCGCACGGGTTCTGCAGCGGCGGGCGCGCCACGAAGGAGTCCCTCAGTGCTCAAGTCCTCGTCGATGTCCGGCCAGTGTATGCCGAAGCCCCCGCCGCTCACCTTCCATCGGGACCTCTGTTCCGTAGTCGCGTTCAATAGTCGGGGATACCACGTCAGTGGAACAACGATGGTGCGCCCGTCAGCAAGGTCCACCGCTACGGTATCTTCCGTGACGTGTACATCCCGTACACGCTCACCGGAATTAGGATGGGAAGCGCTCATTCCATTTCTCCAGCAACAGACTGCGGTTCTCAACAACTATCCGATAGACTCGGCGAAGCTCAGCCGGAGCGAATCCGAGGTTTCTGGCGAGCGCAACCGAGTCCAACCAAAACTTCGCTGACTGATCGTCGCGATCCACGTGGACGTGCGCAGGCTCGTTCGGCTCATGACTGTAAAAATAGAAACGGTAGGCCCCCCACCGTCAAGATGGTCGGCACACATCCAGTATCGCATTGTGCCTTGACGTGGGCACATCGGAAAAGACTGCCTGAGATTCATAGGCCGGGACGTTCGTTACATTGGGCCGGCTTCGCACCTGGCGGAGATAGCACGAAAATAACGGCCTGCGGAGACCGGAAGCATGAAGTGGCAGCCACTGCTTCCCGATGGACAGTTCCTCGTTCGTTCGATTCAGGACGGGGGAAGCAGCAGCAATCTGGTCCTGGAAGGGGCAGAAAAGGATGCAGACGACTGTATGGTCAGGCAGCGGGCTTTTCGCGAGTTTCGGTTAATTCGCGGGCTGGAGTCGTGGCGCGGGTTCGGGCCAGGGACTGTCGCACCGCAGGAGCGGATCCAATTGTGGAGGCGGTCGCGCAGGTCGGCGGCTTCGCGGGGACGAGACGGAGCGAGGTCGTTGGCCTCTGACGGATCATCGGTGAGGTCGTACATTTCGAGGCGTCCTTCAGGGACGTAGCGGAGGGCGCCTTCAGCGGGGACGAAATGATCGCCGAAGTAGTGGATGAGCTTGGTGCGGCCGCTGCGGATGACCGCGCAAGGCGTGCCGGCCCAGCGCAGATCGTATAGGGGCATGTACCAGAAGAGATCGCGTGGAGGCAGTGGCCGGCCGGAGAGAAGCGGCTTGAGACTGACGCCGTCGACCGTGTGGTCTTTCGGGGTGCGCGCGCCCGCGCCGTCGAGCATGGTGGGCATCCAATCGACCATGTGGACCGGGGTATGCTCGACTTTTCCGGCCTGGGTCACGCCGGGCCAGCGCACGATGGCCGGGACGTGGATGCCGCCCTCGTAGGCGAACCCCTTGCCAGCGCGATAGGGCGCACTTTCGAACTCGCGGTCATTCAGGTTCAGGCGCAAGCCGTCGCCGTCGCGGACGGGAATATGGTTGTACTGCTCGAAAATGCCGCCGTTGTCAGTGGTGAAGATGACCGCGGTGCGCGAGGCTTGGCCGGTGCTGTCGAGATGTCGCAGCAGGCGGCCGATGTGCGTGTCCATGTGTTCCATGGAGGCCAGGGCAATAGCCTGATTCAGACCCTTCTCGGGGAAGCCCCGCTTCAGGTACTTCTCGACCAAAGCGCGCGGGGCAGCGAGCTGGCGGTGGGTGGCGTGGTGAGACAGGTAGCAGAACCAGGGCTTGGCCGTATTGGAGTCGACGAACTCGATGGCACGGTCAGTGAGCCAGGAGACGGCGCGGTCTTCGGCCATCTGCTCCTTGGGAAGATCGGGAAGGGTGCGATCGAAGCCGTAGTGTGTGGCGGCGGCCTGATTCAGGAAGTTGTAGTTGCCGTCTGCGCCGGTGGTGAGGTGCCACTTGCCGAGACAGGTGGTGGCATAGCCTGACTGGCGGAGACCCTTGGCGAGCGTGAAGGTGTCGCGGGAGAGTTGCTCGCGATAGGCGGGCTCGGCGACTCGCGCCCACGGCGTGCCGTACCACGGGATGACGTGCCACATGCCATTTCGGGCGGTGTACTGTCCGGTGAGGAGCGAGGCGCGGGTTGGGGTGCACTGCGGGGTGGCGTAGGCGTTGGTGAAGCGCGTACCTTGGCCGGCGAGCCGGTCGAGGTTGGGTGTCCGGACGTAGGGGTTGCCATAGCAGCTCAGCGCACGGGCGGCCATGTCGTCCATGAGGATGAACAGGAAATTGGGGCGCGGCGCGGCGGGGGCCGCGAAACCGGCCGAAGGGGCCATGGAGAGGAATTGCCTGCGATCCAAGTGCTACTCCGTTCTGATGACTCTTCGACCTTCCACGCGAAAACTGCCGCTGAGGACGAGCGCGATGGCTTCAGTGTAGATGCGGTGTTCTTCGACGAGAATGCGGGCGGCGAGGGAATCGGCGGTGTCGTCGTTGAGAACGGGTACGGCCGCCTGGACGAGGATGGGGCCGGTGTCAACGCCCGAGTCGACAAAGTGCACGGTGCAGCCTGAGACTTTCGCACCGTAATCGAGCGCCTGCTGCTGGACGTGAAGGCCGGGGAAGGAGGGCAGCAGCGATGGATGGATGTTGAGGATGCGATGGGGGTAGGCTTCGAGCAGCGGCGCGCCGACGCGGCGCATGAAGCCGGCGAGGATGACGAGATCGATATTCAGAGGGGCGAGAGTATCGCGGACGCGGGCGGCGTAGGCGTCCGAGTCGAGGCCTTTGGAAGGCAGGCAGAGTGCGGTGATGCCATTCAAGGAAGCTGTTTCCAGCGCCTTGGCCTCGGGGCTGTTGGAGATGAGGATGGCGATTTCCGCGTCGAGTTTGCCCGCAGCGATATTGCGGGCGACGGCCTCGAAGTTCGAGCCGCGCCCGGAGACGAGAACGGCCAGACGCTTCATCGGTAGATCACGCGTTCCTTCTTACCGCGCGGCTGGTTGATGACGCGGCCGATTTCATAGTGGGGCTCCTTCAACCTGTCGAGGAGACGGCGAGCCTTGAGCGCTTTCTTCTGTGGCACAACCAGGATCATGCCGATGCCGAGATTGAAGGTGCGGCGATAGTCGTCTTCGGGGATATTGCCGAGGCGGCGAAGGAGCTCGAAGATTGGCAGGACGGGCCAAGAGCCGGGCTTGATTTCGGCGGCAACGCCTTTGGGCAGGATACGCGGAGTGTTATCAGTGATGCCGCCGCCGGTGATGTGCGCGGCACCCATGAGCAGATCCGCCTTGATCATTTTCTGAATGGGCTTGAGGTAGCTGCGGTGCACTTTGAGGAGCTCGTCGGCTGCGGTGCAATCCAATTCGGGAACGAAGGCCTTCGGCTTGTAGGCGGCGATCTCGAACAGGAGTTTGCGGGCCATCGAGTAGCCGTTGGTGTGAAGACCGTTGGAGGGCAAGCCAATGAGAAGATCGCCAGGCACGATGCCGGCGCCGGTGAGCAGGCGGCTGCGTTCGACGGCGCCGACGATGAAGCCGGCGAGGTCGTATTCGCCTGGGGCGTACATTCCCGGCATTTCCGCGGTCTCGCCGCCGATGAGGGAGCAGCCGTTCTCCTCGCAGGCGCGGGCAATGCCGGTGATGACCTGCGCAGCGACGTTGGCGTCGAGTTTGCCGACGGCGAAGTAATCGAGAAAGAAGAGCGGCAGCGCGCCCTGGACGGCAATGTCGTTGACACAGTGGTTGACGAGGCAGGAGCCGACTGTATCGTGCCTGCCTGTGATGAAGGCGATCTTGAGTTTGGTGCCGACGCCGTCGGCGGAGGAGATGAGCACGGGCCGTTTGAAGCCGCGCAACTGATACATGGCGCCGAAGGATCCGATACCGGTGAGCACGCCGCGGGTGAAGGTCTTGCGGGCGGCTTGCTTGATGAAATCAACTGCACGGTCGGCCTCGTCAATATTGACGCCGGCATCGCGATAACGGACAGGCTTTTGCGGAGGCATGACTCCTTTTCAGTCTAGACCGGCTCGGGTCTAGAATGAATGCATCCACCATGAGGTCTCTATTGAGGTTGGTCCTAAGCGCCAGTTGTGTGATGACTCTGGCTGTTCAGGCTGAAGTGCCGTCGCTGATCGCCATCCGGGACGCCCGTGTCGTTCCGGTCAAAGGCGCTGCGATGGAGAAGGCAACCATTGTCATCCGGGACGGTTTGATCGCCGATGTGGGCCCGAGCGCGACGATTCCAGCGGGGGCTTTCGTCATCGACGGAACGGGTCTCACGGTCTACCCGGGATTGATCGATGCGTACAGCACATGGGGCGTGCCGCAGGCGGCAACGGCGGCGACAACGCGGACGCGGAGGTGGAGGAGCGCCAACGACGACGCCTGGCGCGGTGCCGGGCGGACAGCAGCAACCTCGATCATGGGGTCCCGCCGACAGACCGGGCACGAATACATGGGTGCGCTCAGCCGACTTGGTCAAGCCGACGGATACGAGGCTGGAAGCGGCGCGGAGCGCAGGTTTCACGACTGCGATGAACTTCCCGCGAGGAGGGATTATTGGGGGGCACGGAGCGGCGGTCAACCTTGGGGGCGAGACAGGCGGGGCAATGGTTGTGGCGCCGTCGATCGGACTGCAGATGTCGTTTCCCCAAGGGGGCCCACAGGGTGGCGGGGCAGCCGGCTACACGGGTTTCCCGGGCACGCAAATGGGGGCTCTGTCCTACTTCCGACAACTCTGGCTGGACGCAGCCTATTACAAGCTGGCGCAGGCGGCTTATGCTGAACGCCCTGGTGAGGTGAAGCGGCCAGAGTACGACCGCGCGCTCGAGAATCTCACAGGTTTCCCGCGAGTGCTGCTGCCCGCGCCAACGCTGGTGCAGATGGAACGCGCGCTGAAACTGGCCGCGGAACTGAAGTCGCCGACGGTAATATACGGCGTCACAGAGGGGTATCGCATGGCTCCGGCATTGAAGCAGGCGGGCGCGGCGGTGATCCTGAACGCGCGCTGGCCGGTGCGAGAGCGGGACACCGATCCCGAGCAGGTCGACACGCTGCGCACGCTGGAGCAGCGAGACATGGCGCCGCAATCGCCCAAGGTGCTGGCAGCGGCGGGAGTGCCCTTTGCGGTTAGCAGCGAAGGCATCGAGGCACCGCGCGACATCATCAAGGCACTCAAGAAGTCCATTGACCAGGGGCTGAGCAAGGAAGACGCATTGAAGGCTCTCACGCTGTCGCGCCGCGGAGATCTTCGGGCTGGGCTCGAAGCTGGGTTCGATTGAGAAGGGCAAGATTGCGAATCTGGCAGTGACGGACGGCGACCTGTTCGACGACCGAACAAAGGTTCGGATGGTGTTCATCGACGGAATGAAGTACGTTCCCGCACCGCAAGCGCCGCCGACTCCACCGGGGTCCGGGGGACCCCCTGGAGCGCCGCGACCGGGCGAGGCGAGCGAAGAGATCGACGAAGAGGTGATCCGCTGATGGCACGACTGCTGTTAATCTTCATCGCCGTCGCCTCCATCGTTGGAGCGCAGGCTAATGTGACAGTCATCCAGAACGCGATCATCCACACGGTGACCAAGGGGACGTTTCAGGGCTCGATCGTGATCCGCGACGGGAAGATCGCCGACGTCGGTGAAAAGGTGATGGTGCCTGCGGGCGCGAAGATCGTGGACGGCAAGGGCCGGCACATAACGCCGGGGCTGATCGATGCGCACACGCACATCGCCCTGGATAGCATCAACGAGATGTCAGCTCTCTGTCACGGCGATGGTGGGCGTGGACGACGAGGTGAATCCTGAGAACATCAGCATCTACCGAGTGCTGGCCGGTGGCTGCACCACGTTCCATACGATGCACGGCAGCGCGAATTCGATCGGCGGCAAGAACGTCACGCTGAAGTCCCGTTGGGGCAAGAACGCCGATGAGTTGGTGTTCAAGGAGGCGCCGCCGACGCTGAAGTTCGCGCTCGGCGAGAATCCCAAGCGCGCGGGTTCGGGCTGCCAATCCTCTGGCCGCACTCACCGGCGCAGCGGTGCGCTATCCGGGCACGAGGATGGGCGTGGAGGACGTGATCCGCGAGGCGTTCACCGAGGCGCGCGAGTACCAGCAGCGCTGGAAGAAGTGGCAGGCGGACAAGCAGGGTCTGCCGCCGCGGCGCGACCTGAAGCTCGACCCGCTGGTCGAGATCCTGGAGAACAAGCGCCTGCCTCATGTGCACTGCTACCGAGCGGACGAGATCCTGATGTCGATCCGCGTGTTGCAGGAGTTCGGCGTCAAGCACGCGGTTTTCCAGCACGTGCTGGAGGGCTACAAGGTGGCCAAGGAGATCGCGGCGGCGGGCTACATGGGCTCAACGTTCAGCGACTGGTGGGGCTACAAGATGGAGGCCTACGACGCAATTCCCTACAACGCCGCCATCATGCACAAGAAGGGCGTGCTGGTGTCGCTCAACTCCGACGACGCGGGCGGCAGCGACATCGGCCGACGCCTGAATCCGGAAGCGGCCAAGATCGTCCGCTACGGCGGGGTGACCGAGGACGAGGCGCTCGCCATGGTCACGATCAATCCGGCGAAGCAGCTCAAAGTCGATCAGTACGTCGGCTCCATCGAGGCCGGCAAGCACGCCGACCTGGTGATCTGCGACAAGCACCCGCTGTCGATTTAGACCAAGGTGGAGAAGGTGTTCATCGACGGCGAAGTCTACTTCGATCGCGACAAGGACATCGCAGAACGCGCGCAGATCGAAGCCAAAAAGAAGGGTCTGATCGAGAAGCAGCGGGAAGACGAGAAGCGCAACGCGCCGCAGATGCAGCAGCGGAGGCCGACCACCATGAATAAGACGATACTGCTCACGCTTGCCATGGCAGGGCTGGCGGCGGCCGGCCAGGACGACTCGTTCCTGTTGCGAGGCGCTACGATCCATCCGGTTTCAGGACCGAACATCGAGAACGCGATGCTGCTCGTCGTCGACGGCAAGATCGCCGAGATCGGCCTGAAGATTCAGACGAAGTTGAAGGTCCGGATTGTCGAGGCCAAGGGAATGCACGTTTACCCGGGCTTCATCGACTCCGGCTCGCCCGTGGGCCTGCAGGAGGTGTCGAGCGTCCGCGAAACCGGCGACACCGGTGAGTTGGGAATGTTCAACCCGCAGCTCAAGGCGATTTCAGCAGTAAATCCGGAGAGCGAGCACATCCCGGTGATCCGAGGGAATGGCACGACGCTGGTGCAGATTCTGCCGGGCGTCGCGAGCGGTCAGGGACAGACAGGGATCATCGGCGGTCAGACTTCTCTGGTGCACCTGAACGGCTACACATGGGAAGAGATGCAGACCGCGGGCTATGTCGCGTTGGAAGCCGAGTGGCCGCTGCCGGCGCGAGCCGGTCGGGGCGGCGCCGACTTCGGCGGACAGCGTGGGAGCCGCGAGGGCGGCGGATTCGCGCAGGCGAATCGCGTCAAGGAAGAGAACATCCAGAAACTGACGGAATTTGTGGAGCAGGCGCGGCGCTATCAAACGGCAAAGAAGGCGGGCGCGGTTCCGGTCGACAGGAAGTTCGAAGCGATGCTGCCCATTCTGGACCGCACCAAGCCGATGGTGGTCACCGCTGCCCGGGAACGCGCTATTCGCGAAGCCGTGGAGTGGGCCGAAAAGCAGAAAATCCGGATCATCGTGGCGGGAGTGACAAAGCCCGGCAAGATGGTGGAGGAACTGGCCAAGCGGAAGATCCCGGTTATCCTCGGCTCGCCTTATGACGTCAGGATGGAGGAGGACGACCCGTACGACGATCCGTATACATTGCCGGCGCGGCTGCATCAGGCTGGAGTGGAGTTTGCCTACGCCAGCTTCGGCTTGCAGTTCGCCAGGAACTTGCCAATCGACGCTGGACAGGCAGTGGCGTATGGGCTGCCCTACGAGGTCGCGCTGAAGGCGATCACGATGACCCCGGCCAAGATCTGGGGAGTCGCCGACAAATACGGTTCGATTGAGACGGGCAAGATGGCCGATTTGATCGTGACCGACGGCGACCCGCTGGAGCCGCGGTCAAGCGTCAAGATGATGTTCATTCACGGTGCGGCGGTGGAACTGGAATCCAAGCACACGCGGCTGAACAAGAAGTACATGGAACGGCCCTGAGCCGGTCCAGCAATCAGTCGAGGAGCTTGGCTGGGCCGGTGACGGTCAAGGCCTTGGATATGGATTGCGTGGTGGCGGCGTCAGCAGCGCCTGTGAAGCCAGGCTGTTTGCCTCCGACCGAGATCTCGATGGAGCCAGGGGCGACCTCGCGCCGGTTCGCGGCGTTGAGCAGCGACATCTGAGCCGCGGTGAGCTTGAATTCCACTTGGCGGGACTCGCCGGGTTTGAGAGTGATTCGTTGAAAGCCCTGCAGGGAGCGGATAGGCGCGTTAGAGTTGCCGCCGGCGTGCCGAAGGTAGAGCTGCACGACTTCGTCGCCGGCGAGCTTGCCTGAATTGCGGACTTCCACGGAGACGGTGGCATCCTGGCCGGCGGGGAGTTCGGCCGGGAGGGTGAGCTTGGAGTAAGCGAAGGTCGTGTAGCTGAGGCCAAATCCAAAGGGGAAGAGTGGCTCACCGCTGAAATAGCGGTAGGTGCGGCCCTTCATCGCATAGTCGGAGAAGGGTGGGAGCTGATTGGCGCCTTTGTAGAAAGTGATGGGGAGGCGGCCTGCGGGATTGTAGTCGCCGAAGAGGACATCGGCGATGGCGTCGCCGCCTGCCTGTCCGGGGTACCAGGCATCGATGATGCCGTCGACGTTGTCGCGCGCCCAATTGATGGCGACGGCGCTGCCGTTCATGAGCACGAGAACGGTGGGTTTCTTCAGCTCGACGATCTTCTTGAGGAGATCCTCCTGCGTGCGGGGCATGTCGAGCGAAACGCGGTCGCCGCCGTCGAAGCCCTCCACTTTGACCTTCATCTCTTCGCCTTCCAGGCGAGGGGAGAGTCCCAGGAAGAGAACGACCGCGTCAGAGCGCGCGGCCAAACTCAGCGCCTCCTGTTCGTACTCTCGCGCAGGCCTCGCCCAGATGAGCTGCATATTGGCGTCGTTGAGGAAGTGGTGGAAATCGACGCGGATGGGATAGAGCTTACCGGCTTCGAGTTGAATGGCTTCGTACTCGTAAGTGCGCTCGTGGATATTGTTGTACCTGACCAACCGCTTGCCGTCGATGTAGATTTCGTAGGCGTTGAAGCCGTAGCCGCCGATGCGGTAAAGCCCGGTGGTGGGAGGCGCGAGGAAGCCCGTCCAGCGAACACCGAAGTTGTCGTCGTCGAGCCCTTTGGCCGGCGCCCCCTCCCACCACTGGAAATCGACATTGGGATCGATGCGGGTCAATAGAGGCTTGGCTTCAGTTGTGCTCCCGCTCGCACTGGGGCCGACGGTAGCGAAGGTCAGGTCACGGGATCGAGACGGCGGGCCGTCGAGGTTGCTATCGGGAAAGTATTCGGCTTTGAGGCCGGGCTTGCGGTCGGGGCCGTCGCTGGTGAAGAGGGCGGAAGCCGGGATGACTTCCAGCACCGGAACGCCTGGCGCGAGGTCGCAGCCGCGTGAATACCCCACTTGGGTTTGAGACAGCTTACGACGGATGGCCTGCAGCGGAGTCACGGGAGCCGAGGGGTCGCCGTTGTAATTGCCGAGCATGAGGTTGACGTCGTCGGCATTCGGACCGATGACGGCGAGTGTCTTCAGGTTCTTGCGGAGCGGCAGGATGCCGTTGTTGTTCCTGAGCAGGACGATGGACTTGCGGGCCGTCTCGAGCGCGAGTTGAGCGTTGGGCCTGCTGTCGTTGACGCTGTAGGGGATCTTGGCGTAAGGGACCATCGCGGGCGGGTCGAACATGCCCAGCTTGAAACGCGCGACGAAGAGGCGCTCCACGGCCTGATCGACATCACTTTCCGCGATGAGGCCCTGCTTGACCGAGTCAACCAGAGCCTTGTACTCGGCGCCGCAGTCCAGTTCGCAGCCGGCCTTGACGGCGCTGGCGACACCGGCCTCGGCGGTCGGCTGAGTTTTGTGGCGAAGGTAGATATCGCCGATGGCGCCGCAGTCGGAGACGACGTAGCCTTTGAAGCCCCACTGCTTTCGGAGGATCTCGTCGAGCAGCCGCGGACTGGCGCATGCGGGCAGGCCATCGACGCGGTTGTAGGCGCACATGACGGAGTACGCGCCGCCCTCTTTGATGGCGGCTTCGAACTGCGGCAGGTAAGTGTCGCGCAGGTCGCGCTCGTCGACGCGGGCATCGAAGGTATGGCGGCTTGATTCGGGACCGCTGTGGACGGCGTAGTGCTTGGCGGTGGCGATGGTCTTGAAGTAGGCGGGGTTGTCGCCTTGCAGCCCTCGAATAAAGGGAACGGCGAGGCGGGCGGTGAGATAAGGATCCTCGCCATAGGTTTCCATGCCGCGGCCCCAGCGGGGGTCGCGAAAGATGTTGATGTTCGGGGTCCAAAAGGTCAGACCCTGGTAGATGTTGCGCTTTCCGCGCCGCACGAATTCGTGATGCTTGGCGCGGGCCTCGTCAGCGATGGCGGCGGCCATTCGGCCGACCAGCGGAGCATCCCAGGTGGCGGCGACGCCGATTGTTTCGGGGAAGACTGTGGCGCGGCCCGCGCGGGCTACCCCGTGGAGACACTCATTCCACCAGTTGTAGGCGGGCACGTCGAGGCGGGGGATCGCGACAGAATTGCTGATGAGCTGGGAGACCTTCTCTTCGAGGGTCATGCGTGCGACCAGGTCGCGGGCACGATCAGGGGCGGCTGCTCGGGGGTCTTTGTAGAGGGGTTCGGCGGCGGGGGTCAGGAAGGGGCTAAGGCAGAACAGCAGGAGGAGGGAAGAGAACGATCGAAAGGGGCGCATGGGGCAATCTCGCTGGAAACATCTTATCTGGGATTCTCATGCAGGATGCCGAAGGCGCTTGTTTGCATCTGGGCCTGCAAGTCGACCAGGAACCGCCGCAGAGCCCGGACTTCAGCCTGCCGGTTCGACGTCTGTATTCCAGCTTGAGGATGGGCCAGAGCCATTTCAAGTGCCTCGCAGGCGCATTCGGGATCGCCATTGAGGTCCGCGATCACGGCCTTGGCGATCATCCCGTGCCAGCCGCAGTCTATGCCAGCCGCCAGGAGGTTCTCGTGGAGGTCAGTGGCCGTTTCCTTGTCCTTCAGGTATCGCCCCGCGTACCAGACCAGATCCAATCCTGTAACGGGCATGATGGCGGTCCGGGTCTGATCGGAAAGGTATTCGAATTCGGCGCGAAGACGGGCGGCCGCCTGCGTAAGTTGATGCTCGTCCTCGCGATCTTCGTAGTACAGGCACAGGAGCGAGAGCGCCCCGACAGCGCTCTCATGCCAGTCCGGCACTTTCTCGATGGTGAGTACCAGGGAGCAGGGCCAGTCCTTCGGGGGTGGAGCTGGACGCTTCAGCATGCTCCAGCATTCCCTGATCGCGCGTTCCAGTTCCCAATCCGATTGACGAAGCAGCCGGCGAAGGTTCGCGCCATCATTGGCTACAGAGTCTGAGACGGATGGAATCAGGTTCGAGACCAGGGAGACCAGACCCAGGAAGAAGGCGTCCACGGTCAGGACGAAAACGAACGAACCATCCTCGAATGGGATCGAATGCAACGCCCAGGCTGCCACCCCGCACTGTGCGAGATTGCCAATGCAACCGCCGGCGAGATAGAGGAACTCCCGCCAGCGGCTGTTTAACGTAGGCCGGATCATCTCGCAGAATCCCAGCATCCTTCCTGTCCGCCACAACTTGAATTCGCAGCCGCCTGGAGTGCGTGTGAGTTCGAGGTGTGGAATAGCGAACCGTTGGAGCGAGTACCCGAAGGCGATGCCAGCACCCAGGTGGGAACATTCGTGGACGACAGCCGTTAGCCACACCGCGAGTAGGCCAGCGCAGAACTCCACGGCGCCCACGAAGCTGGAGGGTTGCGGGAAGAGCCAGCCATGGGCCAAGCTTCGTAAGAGCAGCAAGTAGAAGAACGAAGCGACATAGGCGATGAACATCAGCGTCTTCGCAGTGGGGATAGGAGACCTGGCTAGTCGAAGAAGCCGCGCCAGGTTTTGCCCTTCTGGTCGCGGAGGGTGACGCCGTACCCGTCGCTGATGCCGCTGATGTAGTTGCCTTGGGAGTCGCGGAAGCGGTACCTGATCGTATCGTCTGACTGGCGTTCCGCGACGCCGCGCCATTCATTGCCGTACTCATCACGAAGATGGATGAAGTCGCCGTCGCTCGGACCGAAGATCTGCTTGCGGTCCTTTCCACTCTCGAAGCGGAGGAAACCGCTTGGGACTCCCGGCCGGTGGCGGCGCTTAAAAATCATGCGGATACGTTGCCCTTGATCGTCTCTTCGGCAGGGGCAGAGGGGAGCTTTATAGGATCATGGGCAGATGCGGGCGATTTTGCAGAGAGTGTCGCGGGCCAAGGTCACAGTGGACGGCCGTGCGGTGGGGGAAATCGGGGCCGGATTGCTGGTTCTGCTGGGGGTGAGAAAGAGCGACGTAGAGGCCGATGCGGAGTATCTGCTGGACCGCGTGATTGGTCTGCGAATATTTCCGGACGCGGCAGGCAAGATGAATCTGAGTCTGGTGGACGCGGGCGGGGCGTTATTGGTGGTGTCGCAGTTCACGCTGTACGGGGACACTCGGAAGGGGCGCCGGCCGGGCTTTGACGATGCCGCGCCGCCGGACGCCGCGCGCCGGCTGTATGAGCATTTCGTGGCCAAGGGGCGGGAAGCGGGGCTGGCCGTGGAGACGGGCGAGTTCCAGGCGATGATGACGGTGGAGCTGGCCAATGAGGGGCCGGTCACGTTTGTGGTGGAGTCGAAGAATGGGTGAGGCGGTTATGAGGTGGTGCCCGGGGCGGGGGTCGAACCCGCACGCTCCTTTCGGAACTAGGGATTTTAAGTCCCTTGCGTCTGCCAGTTTCGCCACCCGGGCCTGCTCATTCTCATGATAGTGAAGTGCCGGCCTCCCTCGGCGTTCAGGCTCAAAAGGGGCAGTGGCTTCAGCCGCGCAGTGATGTGTTGACTCCACTCTCCCACTCCTGCAGCACCCGTTGTCCAATTTCAAAGAACTGCGGATGCTCCTTCGTATAGGATTGGACCTCCTTAGTGGTTTCCTGAATCGCTTCTGCGACGCGCTCCAGAATCTGCCTGATCTTCGCTGGTGTACCGCCCGCCCGTGTCTCACCGAGCTTCCTCAGTTCCTTGGCCGTTGGCCACCTGGTCGAGCCGTTGAGGGTCAGGGCCAAGCTGTCGTTGGGGAGGTACACGGACGTGGTCACGAGATCGTACGCGGGCGCGAGCCGGGCTTCGCCCAATACATCGTCATAGACGATCCCAAAATTCTTCAGATGCGCGTCTCCATTACGTAGAGCGCAGTTCAGCACAATCAGCATGAAGAGCTTCTCCATGTCCTCGTTGACATGGGTGGAGTTTGCGAACTGGGCAAATCGCTTCATCACGTGGGTCTCGTAGCTGCCGCGGTATTTTTCGTCGGTCCTGCGGGCGTTGAGTGCGCAGAAATCTTCGAATCCCCGATAAGTCCCGTCGATACGCAGATCGAAGCGGTCGATGACCAGGGCCATGCCGTCTTCCGCCAGGCGATAGGGGGGCACGTCGAGCCCGCACTTGCGCGCGGCGGTGAGGCAGAAATACTCGTTGGCAGCGAGTTGCGGATACTGGTTGGGCTCCCAGAGTTTCACTATGTGTGTCGCGCCCCGGTAGCTGTGCGAAGGGTGGTGCCCGGAGTGCTCCATCCCGGCGAAGGCTATTTCGTCGCGCACGAGAATCTTGGGCTGCACGCCGCTGATACCTGAGAAGGCGGCGAACCTCTCAATCAGGTAGCGGAACAGGTCGCCGCCGCGCTTGCGTTCGAGAATCTCATCGACCGACTGAAACGGCACGTCCTCGTGCAGTTGCTCCTTGCCACCGGTGTAGCGGATGCGGCCGACCTGCGAGCGGCCGACGATCGACAGCAGGTCGAATTCGTCAAAGGTGCCGGTGGCTTTCGCAAAGGCCAGGCGCAGGCGCTCGCGCAGAAATCCCTCCGGCAGATTCATCTCGAAGATAGGAGGCAGTCCGAAGGGCACGCTCCAGGAGGGGAGGCGGACCTGCATGGTGATGGACACCGCGCGCGCGGCGGGCGTATCGGGAAGGTAGGCGAAGGTGCTGCCACGTTCGCCGTTGCGGTCAAGCAGCCCCGCCTCAGCGGCGCCGGTCCAGACCTTGATCATCGCGATCCTCCTGCATCAGTTCGTCGAGGGTGGGGCGCAGCGAGCTTGCTGGCTGGAGCGTGAGCTCCAGTCCAAGAGCCGTGAGCAGCTTGGTGACTTTGGTGAAGCCCAGTTCGCCGGTACGTTCGTTCTCGAGCGCTTCGACGGTGGCGCGGCTTAGCCCCGCCTTGCGCGCGAGTTCGGCCTGGCTGAGTTTTAGCGTCTTGCGGCGCTGGGCGACCCGTTTCCCTATCGAAATTAGGTCCAGCATATCGCCTAGTATATTAGGCAAAACAGCTGTTGGCAAGTTATAATGCCTACTATATTAGGCTAAGGGTGGAAGCCGCGCAGGCGCGGAGCCGCTGTCTCCGACTCCCATGAGGTCAGCTTCACCTTTAGATCCGCCACCAGGGTTGCGTCAGCGGCGAGCAGGTTGGACTTTTCGCCGGGGTCCGATTCGAGGTCGAAGAGGAACTCTGCGCCGGAATCGAAGACATACTTCCAACGGCCGTGCCTGACAGCCTTGCGGCGGTTGGCGGCGCGCTTGTAGCGCCAGAACATGGTGCGCTCAGCAGCGGGCCGCGCGCCGGAGGCGAAGGGCAGCAGGTCGATGCCATCGAGGCGGGCACCGGACGCCGGGACGCCGGCGGCGGCCAGCAGGGTCGACGTGATATCCATCGTCATCGCGGGCTGAGAGCACACGGCTCCGGGTTTCAGCCGGTCCGGCCAGCGGAGGAGCAACGGGGAGCGGATACCGCCTTCGAAGACGCTCGACTTGCTGCCGCGCCAGGGAGAGTTCCGGCCCACGGCCGTACCGCCGTTGTCGCTGTGGAAGACAACGAGGGTGTTCGCGGCAGCGCCGCTGCGCTCGAGTTGGGCGAAAACGGCTCCGACGCTGCGGTCAAGATGCTCGACCATGGCAGCGTAGGTTTTGCGATCTTTCGGGCGCTGAGGTGCGGTACCGGTGGAGGGGTCGAATTCAGCCGGGTTTTGGAGCGGATCGTGGGGCGTGGTGAAGGGCAGGTAGAGGAAGAATGGCTTATCAGGACGGCGGCGGGCAAGCCAGGAGACGGCGCTTTCGGTGAAGAGGTCCGTCAGGCTCCCTTTGCGATCGACCCGGGTTTCATTAAGAAATAGGGGCTTCTGGCCGCGGCCTTCGTTGGGCTCCTCGTGGGTATAGTAGTCGGCCGCACCGCCAAGGATGCCGAAGAACTCCTGAAATCCCTGGCGGGTGGGGAGGAATTTTTCGCGGTAGCCGAAGTGCCATTTTCCGAAGATGGCGGTGTCGTAACCGGCTTTGGCGAGCAGCGGGGCGAGGGCCGCATCGGAGGCGGGAAGGCCAAGGTCGCCGCGCGACTGGAGCCAGGCGGCTTCGTCATAGCGGCCGGTGTCACCGACGCCGATAGCGCACTCAAGGCCACCCACGCGCTGCTGATAGCGCCCCGTGAGCAGGGCGCAGCGGGTGGGGGAGCACTCGGGGGCGTTGGAGTAGCTCTGGGTGAACCGGACACCGGAACGGGCCAGGGAGTCGATGTTAGGGGTAGAAATGTCGGGAGCGCCGTTGAGGCTGATGTCGCCCCAGCCGAGGTCGTCAGCGAGGATCATGACGAGGTTGGGGCGGCGGGGGGCCGCCAAGGCCAATCCGGGGGCGGAGAGCAGCGACCGGCGAGTGACTTGCATGGCTGTCTGGTATTCAATCACGGACGGCAGGGGCCGGGCCTCGCAACTTTTCGGCCCGCAAAGCGGTTCAATGAATTGTATGAAGTACATCCTACTGTTCTGTTTGGGATTGCCTGCGGTGGCGCTACAGGATCTCCCGATCATGCCGCCGATCATGCCTCCAATCCGGCAGCCCTGGCAGCAGTTGACCCGCTACCTGGAGCTGACGCCGGATCAGCAGACCGGGCTGCTGCGCTTGCAGGCTGAGTGGCAACGCTACCTGATCGAAAAGCAGCGCCGGGTCGGCGATGTGGAGCGCGAATTGGCTCAGGAGACCAACGCCAAGGCGCCGGACCCGCTCTCGCTTGGCCTGCGATACGCGGAGCTCGAGGCGATCTGCCGTGAGGCGCGGGACAAGGACAACCAGAACATGCTGAGCGCGCGAAAGCTGCTCACGGCCCCGCAGACGGCCAAGCTGCAGACGCTTGAATCCGTCTACGCGCTGCTGCCTGTTGTGGGTGAAGCCGGTCAGGCCAATTTGTTGCGCGTGCCGGAGCTAAACCGAGTGGCAAGCCCCATCACGATCGGAGGGATCGTCGCAGTGGCCAATATTGATGCCGCAGGGGTATCCTGGCTGCCGTCAAACCGTCCTGGAGGGGCAGTGCACCGATGCTGCCTACTGCCCAGCCCGAGCAGTGAGTCGCGGGAGCCGGGAGATCCACGCCTGCGGCGCGCGCCTGAGCCTGAATGAGGTCGAATTCCTCCCTGGCCTTGGCGTTTTGGGGGTCCCTGACGAGCGCGTGGGCGGCGATGTCGTTGGCATCGGCGAAGAGCCCGCGCCAGGAATCCGGTGGCCGGTGGAGGGCCCGTTTCGTGGTTCCGAGCCAGGCAAGGCTAAGCGCGTAAGACCTCCTGATAGGGGATGGCGTGCGGGTTTTCCTCAGTCAACCGCGGTGGCGGGAGACGGCATCTGCCAATACGGCCTCCGCCTGTGCGGTGCGGCGCTGCAGGAGGAGAGTCCTGGCTATCTCCATACGGTTCCTGGCGGTGAGCCACGAATGGGTGAGGTCCGCGTGGCCGGGGGACCTTCGTTCGAGCGAGAATCGAATCGCTCTCGGCAAAATCGGCAAGGGCTTCCTCGAGCCGGCCCATTTCTCTGTAAAGGAATCCCCGAGCAGCGAGCACTCCTGCAACGCCATTCATCAAACCGGCGTCGGACTCACCGCTCGCAGCCAGGCGTTGCAGGCGGACACCTTCGTTGCGCACCCTGAGGCACTCTTCCCAATTCTTCCGATGGAAGGCGCCGCGGGAGAAAGTCATCAGAAGAGAGGCACGCTGTTGGGTGAACACGAGAGTATACTGCTTGCCGGCTTCCCACTGTTCGATCTTCCGCAAAGCTTTATCGCAGACGGCCGCACTCTGCTCAATTTGGCCAGCTTCGGCTAACTGGGATGCCAGAGTGTCCCACACCCAAAGCTTGGCTGTGGCGAATCGCTCGTCTTTCGGCTTGCTCTCATACATGAGACGAAGAGTGACTAATGCGTCCTGGACGGAGCGAATGCCTATATCCACCGAGCCGAGATGGGGGACGCCAGGGTGGCCGTGCATCAGCCCGTGCTCCATCTGGGAATTGAACAAGGTCTGCAGGACATCGGGATGCCGCTGACCTGCGTCGACACGCGCCTTGAGCCGTTCCACGGCGCCACGGACGGTTTCAGCGAGAATTCTCTGGTCGAGGTAGCCGGCCTGGAGCAGGGAGTGGACGATTCTCACTTGCGATGAGGTGATCTGGGCCTCTTTCACAAGCATCGCAATTTCCTTTTCGCGGTTGATCCAGGCATAGGCGACAAGGACGGCGACAAGGAGAAAACAGAATGCGGCAGCGAGAAGACGGCGGCTCTTCACGATCGCCAGCCTAGGGTCGAGCGCGTTGAAGAGTTCAGCGGCAAACGCGGAAACATCGGGATAGCGTGACTCCGCGTAAGGGCTGAGTGCGCGGGCGAGAACGGAGATCACTGCGTGACGCAATGCGGCGCAGCGAACAAGGAGGTCGGAGGCAGGTTCGAGGGGAGCTGGCCTGTGTCCTGTGATCATTTCGACAGCCATGCGTGCCAGGCTGTACTGATCGCTGGAGGTGCTCGGCGAGCCGGTGAGCTGCTCCGGAGAGGCGTAAGCCAGGGATCCGCCAGTGGAACCTTCTCCGGCGACGGCGATCGCCAGGCGAGAGATGCCAAAATCGACGAGCACGGGCTGCTCTTCGGGGCCTCCAGCGTCGCGAATCAGGATGTTTTCCGGTTTGAGGTCGAGGTGCCAGACGTCCTGCCTGTGGGCCGCCTCGAGAGCGGATGCGATCTGGCGAACGAAATGGCAGGCGCGCATCGGTTCCAGCGGGCCGCCGCGAAGCACCTCCCGGAGTGTTGGGCCGTCGATGTATTCAAGGACGAGAAAGCGCCGGCCGTCGTCGAGCGCGCCGGAGTCGAGGGGAGAGGCGATGAGAGGGTGGTTGAGCCGGGCCAGCGCGGCGAGTTCGGTGTCGAAGCTTGACCCGAGCGTCTGAGAATGCAGCACTTTCACGACAACGGGCTTGCCGAGCACCGCCTCGTCACGCGCTAGCCAGGCGACGCCGTTGCCTCCGCGGCCCAGTTCGCTGGCCAGCCGGTAACGCCCGCCGACCCGCTGGCCACCGGCGAGAAGGGGCTGTTCCTGCTCAACGGCCATGAAGCCCGACATACGCTCCGGCAGAGACCTATCGAGCAAGCTGGCTGATTCGCCATGAGCCTGCAGCATCGAGCGGAGCGTGCCGGCGAGCAGAGGTTCATGACTGGCGGTGGCCTCAATGAACTCGTCGCGATCGTCGGGGGGCAGATCGAGGGCGGCTTCAAACAGGGGCTTGATTCTGAGCCAAAGGCCAGGGTCCATGCTCTGTTCCATAGCGACTGGGCTTTCCTGTTATGCGCCCCGAATCGCAGAGAGCAGCCAGGCGCGGGCTGTTTCCCAATCGCGCTGCACGGTGCGGACATTAATGCCGAGGCGTTGAGCCACCTCTTCACGGGAGAGGCCGGAGAAGAACCGAAGTTCGACGATTTCGAACGCCCGGGGATCCATGGTCTTCAACTGTTCGAGCAAGCGGTCGAGCATGAGCCAACCTTCGAGATCCTCGAGTGGTGCGGTTTCCCCGCCGGTGTACTCGGCAGTTGCTATGCCGTTGCCGCGCCGTGTGGTAAGACGCCGGCGGGCGTGATCGATCAAAAGCTCGCGCATTTGGCGGCCGGCGGCCGCGGCCAGGGCACCGCGATCGTGGAAACCAGCGGTGTTGTGGAGGAAGAGACGAATGATGGCCTCGTGGGCGAGGGCACGGGGCTCGAGGGTGTGGTTCTCGCGTTCAGCGCGCATGAGGTGGCCGGCAATGGCGCACATGGACGGGTAGACGGCGTCGAGCAGCCTGTCGAGCGCATCGGGCTCCCCTCGGCGGGTGGAGTCCAGCAGACGGGTGATTTCACCGGGCTCAAAATCACTGAACGCCAACGAACGGTCCTTTTTGAATGCGGCGAGGCTGGCGGCGATCCTCGAGGAGCTGCCAGAAGACGAGTTTACTCCAACTCCGGCCAGGACGCGGAAAGTCAACGATAATGGAATTGTCTGGATTCCAACCCCATGCGCCTTCCCGGAACTCGACTTGTGATTGCGGCTGCCTTGCTGGTCCTAGGCACGTTCAGCATCTTTGCACTACAGAATGGGCCGGTCCTGAGTCCAGCAAGCGAGGTTCCGCAGTTGCCTGCAGTGATGCCGGCGCGGCCGAAGGCGGGTCCGGTGGAGATCTTCCCACTGGCGGGCGTGAAGCCGGGGGTGAAAGGCATCGCGTGGACAGTGTTCCAGGGGACTGAGGCCGAGGCGGTGCCGGTGGAGCTGATCGGGCTGTGGAAGAACGCGTGGGGCCCGCAACAGGACGTGATTCTGGCCAAGTTGGGGGGCAAGGCGCTGCGAACGAACGTGGCGGGCGGGATGAGCGGAAGCCCTGTCTATGTGGATGGGAAGCTGTTGGGGGCGATCGCCCTGCGGATCAGCGTGTTTTCGCCGGACGCGATCTGCGGTATCACGCCGATCCAGCAGATGTTGGAGATCAACACGATCGACGAATCGCGGCCGCCACAATCGAAGAGCCCTTCGGAGCCGCAGCAAAGGGCTGAGCTGGCTGCACCAGCGAGCCTGCTGGACGGGGCGCGCATGATTCCCATCGAGACTCCATTGACGTTTGCGGGTTTCCACGAGGGCACGCTGCGGGAGTTCCGGCCATGGTTCGATCAAATGGGCATTACGCCGGTGCAGGGCGGGGCGGCGGGAGCGGTGAGGAATACGACCCCGGCTCCGGGGTGGCAGAACGCGCTGCGGCCTGGCGACGCGATCGCGGGCGTGCTGGTGTCGGGCGACCTGTCGATCACCGGCTTGGGCACGGTGACATACAACGACGGGAAGAAAGTCCTGGGCTTCGGGCATAGCTTCTTCAACCTGGGTCCGGTAAACATGCCCATGAGCAAGGGCGAAGTGCTGATGGTGCTATCGAGCCAGTTCCAGCCGAACAAGTTCGCCAACGCGACGGAGATCGTCGGGGCATTGAAGCAGGACAGGCATTCGGGGATCCTCGGCGAGCTTGGTTTGACGGCGGAGACGATTCCGGTGACGCTGCGGGTGAAGTCGCAACCTCAGCCCGGTTCGAAGGCGGAGAGCCGCGAGTTTCACTTCAACGTGTTCGCCCATCAGCGGTGGACGCCGTTCCTGATGATGTTGAGCGTATTCAACACGCTGCAGGACCTGAATGCGGCTGCGAGCGACGAGGCTACTTTCAGGCTGAGCGGGTCGATTCAAGTGGAAGGGCAGCAGGATCTGAAGGTGAGCACGATGACCGTTTCGGGCGACGGGCCGATGCCCGCCCCAATGCAAATGGCGGCTTGGTGGGCAGACCGGTTTAACAGGCTGTATCAGAATCCTCATGACCTGCCGCGGGTGCGCGGAGTTACCGCCGAAATCGTGATGAACGCCGAGCGGCAAGTGGCGGCCATCGAATCGGCGTGGCTGGACCAGACGGAAGTAAGAGCGGGGGAAGACCTGACAGGCACGGTGATGTTGAGGCCCTGGCGCGGTGAGCGGCAGGTTCGCAGCTTCAAGGTGAAGGTGCCGAATTCGCTGGGCCGGGGAGACCACCGTTTGATGCTGAGCGACGGTGACACGCTGAATCGGGCGCAAATGATGGCCACGGTGATGAACCGGAATCTGAATCTGGGGCAGACGATCTCGGTCCTCAACCAGGAGCGCGGGAACAACCGCCTCTACGTCTCGCTGGTGGAGGCCCGGCCGACGGTGTACGTCGACGATCAGGCCATGTCGGCACTGCCTTCGTCTGTGATCGGCGTCCTGCAGACGCCGCGCGGGGGCCGTCCGCTGGCCGCCACGCCGGAGACAGCACGGCTGATGGAATCGATGCCAGTGGATGCGATCGTGAGCGGCAGCGCCGCCCTCCGCTTCAGCGTGAAGTAGCCGCGAAGCAGTATTCAAGAAAGACTCCTACATGAAGCAGACAATTCGTTTGGTGGCAGCCGCGGGGGCCGTGAGCCTGCTCGCTCATTCCGTGGAGACGAAGACCTGGACGCACAACGAGGCCGCGGAGTTTGAGAAGGGCGTGATCAAGGGGCTGGCGCTGTCTACGTCAGGCCGGCTGTCTCTGGCGCCAGCGTGGAAAGAGTTGTTCGACGCGGAGATTCCCCATCTGTGGTGCGCGGCGGCGGCGGGCGATCGCGTCTATGCGGCCGGGGCCGATGGCAAAGTGTTCGTTCACGAGAAGGGGAAAGGGCGGCTGTTGACGACGCTGGAGGGGGGCACGGTGTATGCGATGGCGGCGTCGGGTGCGACGCTGTATGCGGGAGTGGCGCCGGAAGCGAAGGTATATAGGATTGACGCTTCAGGCAAGGCGAGTCTGCTGGCCGCACTGAAGGCGAAATACCTTTGGGCATTGGTCCCAGCGCCGGACGGGGCATTGTACGCCGCTACGGGCGAGCCAGGACAGATTTGGCGGATTGAGACATCGGGTCAAGCGAAGCTGCTGTTCGACGCCGAGGAAGCGCACCTTCGCTCGCTGGCGGTGGATGGGAAGGGGCAGATTTATGCGGGTTCCGAGCCGAGGGGGTTGGTGTTTCGGGTAACCCCGGCGGGACAGGGTTTTGTCGTTGTGCAAACGGGGAAACGAGAAGTGACGGCGTTGGTCGTGGCGAAGGACGGTTCGGTCTATGCTGCTTCTTCGGGGAATCGGACGCCTGCGTTGACACCATCGGCTCCGTCGGCGGTGACGCCGGTGCAAGTAACGCCTCAACCTACCGGAGGCGCTGCTCCTGGCGGACAGCAGGCTGGGCAAAGATCGGCTACACAGCCTCCTCCTCCGGCGATGAGTTTAGGCGCAGCCCCGGCGACAGGCGGCAGCGAGGTGTGGCGGATTGCCGCGGACGGTGAACCGCGCCGCCTTTGGACACACCCGCAGGCGATAGTCTACTCACTGGCGCTGGATGGCAAGGGAGCCGTGCTGGCGGGAACAGGCTCGGAGGGCAAGGTTCACCGGATCGACGATGAGCGGAACTCGACCCTGCTGGTGGACGCTGATGCATCGCAGGTCACGGCACTGGTGCCGGGGGCACAGGGATCAATGCTGGCAGTGACGGCAAATCCCGGCAAGCTGTTCCAGTTAGGTCCCGAACTGGAAAAGACCGGCAGCATTGAAAGCGACGTGCTGGACGCGGGGGGCTTCACATACTGGGGCCGGTTGCGGCAGGAATCTACGCTGGATGGCGGCACGATCAGGCTGGAGTCGCGGAGCGGAAATCTGGAGAGCGGGCAGACGTTCTGGAGCCCATGGAGCGCGGTGGAGGCGGCCGGCGGGAGCCGGATTCAAGCGCCCCCGGCCCGATTTCTGGCCTGGCGGGCGACACTGACGGCTTCGCCGAATGGGGCGACTCCGACGCTCTGCCTGGTAGAAGCGGCGTACCAGATGAAGAACCTGCCGCCGCAGATCGAGCGGTTAGAACCAACGCCGGGCAATTACAAGTTCCCGGCCTCTTCGTTGTCGATAACACCCTCGTCGACGCTGACGCTGCCGGCGTTCGGGCAGTCGCGGCGGCAATCGCCGAGCGCGGCGAACATCGGTGATGCCGGCACGGCGACGATGAATTACGAGAAAGGGCACGCCGGCGCGCGGTGGCGCGTGTCGGACGCGAACGGGGATTCGGTGGAGTCAACGCTGGAGATCCGCGGGGCGGGCGAGCAGGAATGGAAGCCGTTGAAGGCCAGCATCAAGGAGAGCCGCTACAGTTGGGATGCGACAGGGTTCGCCGACGGGCGCTACAGGCTGCGGCTCACGGCGACGGATCAACCGGACAACTATCCTGGTGCAGGGTTGACGGCGACGCTTGAGAGCGACGAGTTCGTCATCGATAACACACCGCCGGAGATTGGCGAGATCACTGCGCGGGTGGAAGGGCAGAAGCTGATTCTGCGCTTCAAGGCGCGGGATGCCGTGAGTTCGCTGCAATCGGCCGAGTACTCGGTGAATGGCGGCGACTGGATCGCGGCGCAGCCGACCACGCGGATCACGGACTCGCAGGAGCACGAGTATGCCGTGGAGGGCGTGAAGCCGGCTCAGACCGAGATCACAATCGCGGTGAAGGTGGCGGACGAGTTGGACAACGTGGCGGTCAAGAAGACCACCTTGCGTTAAGGTCAGATCCGGTTAAAGACCGCGACGACCTTGGAGAGAGACTTGTACTGCTTGATGAGCGGGACCATCTTGGTTTCGCGGTCGTCAATCTCCTGCGCGCGCTTGAGAACTTCGGCTGCCTTCTCCTGTGGAACGGAGACGATGCCGTCTTCTCCGGCAACGATGATGTCACCGGGCTTAATGGTGACGCCGCCGCACTCCACTGGGACATTTCGCGCGACGCTGGTCCAGCGGCTGACGGCGGTTGAGGGCGTGATGCTGGAGGCGTAGGTGGTGAGGCCGAGCGCCCGCAACTCGGCTACGTCTCGAACTCCTCCGTCGATGATGATGCCGGCCATGCCGCGCACCTTGGCGGCCGTACCCATGAGACCGCCGATGGCGGCGACGTCGGCTCCGTTTTCCATGACGATGATGCCGACCTCTCCAGGATTGGAGTTATCGATCATCTCGGTGGCGTAGCGAGTGGCCAGCGTCGGAGTGGCCTTATCGGGCGTGGAGGGCTTGGCGATGGCGGTGATGGCGCGGGCGACGATCTGACCAGGCACGATGGGGCGAATCTTGTGCGAGAGGAAGCCGCGGCGGCCGACAACCTGATCGACCGCGTCGGCAACCGAGGCAACAGTGCTCTTACGGAAGCCGTCGATGATCGGGTCCCCGGACGAAGCAGCCTTCTTCGCTGCCTGGAATCCAACGAGTGTGATCAACGAGAGCAAGGGGAGGGTGATGAGAAGTTTTCTGCGTAGGGTCATCAGTGGGGATCATATCCCAGAAACGTGGGCCGGAGGCGGCCGATCAGATGTATACTAAGCGGCACTGGGAGCCGGACTGGAATTTCCGGCGAAAGAGGTGCCACGATGCAATTGGTCAAGACAAGTCTCTTGCTTTGTCTGGGAAGTCTCGCTGTCAGCGCGCAAAGTGAGCGAGGCAACATCACTGGGGTAGTCACTGACCCTACGGGCTCGGCAGTCGCTGTGGCTCAACTCACGGTCACAAACCGTGACACGAATGTCCCCGCAAAGGCCGCAAGCACGTCGAATGGTGAATTCAGCGTGCCCAACCTGCCGCCAGGCGTGTATCGCGTCGAGGTGTCGGCGCCGGGGTTCAAGCAGTTCGTGCAGCCCAATGTCGTTGTCTCCGCGGCCACAACGGTTCGCGTGGATGTGCAATTGGTCCTTGGCCAGATCACCGAACAGGTGGAGGTGCTGGCGTCGGGCGTGCAGATACAGACGGACAACGCCAAAGTGTCGACACAGGTTCAAAACAAGCTGGTGGACGAGTTGCCGCTGGTTGTGGCAGGTTCCATGCGCAGCCCGTTCAATCTCGTCGCAGTCGCCGCCGAGGCGCGTGGCGACGGACAGAGGCTCTCCATCGGCGGCGGGCAGGCAGCATCCTGGGACGCAACGCTGGACGGGCACAGCGTCGGCACGAACCGTTCTTCAGATACGGCTGAAGCGGCGCTGAACACGCCCTCGGTGGAGGCGCTCACGGAGTTCACCGTCGACACGAACGGTTTCAAAGCGGAGTACGGGCAAGCCGGCGGCGGTATCATGACCTTCGCCTCGAAGTCAGGCACGAATCAACTGCACGGCTCCGTCTACGACTTTCTAAGAAATGACGCGATGGACGCGCGCGGATTCTTCGCCACCAAGCGGTCTGTGTATCGCCAGAACGATTTCGGCTTCCTGGCCAGCGGTCCGGTGATCATTCCGAAGGTCTACGACGGCCGCAACAAGACATTCTTTGCTGTCTCCTACGAGGGATTCCGCAACCGGGTGGGGGCCAATGACGCGATCCTCTCGATTCCGACTCCTGAGATGTACAAGGGCGACTTCAGCAACTGGGTGGATCAGAACAACCGTCCCGTCGCGATCTACGACCCAGCCACGACGCGGCCGAACCCCGCCGGTTCAGGTTCCATCCGGACTGTGTTCCCGAACAATCAGATTCCGGTTGATCGCTTCTCGAAGACCGCTTCAGCTATCGCCGGCTATGGGCAGACCATCCAGCCGAACCGGGGCTTCGCTCCGGGCACGAGCGGCTACGTGCGGAACAATTACATCGTGACGGGTGGTACGGAGGTGACGCCGACCGACAAGTGGAGCGTGAAGGCTGACCAGATCATCGGCAGCAATCACCGGGTGAGCTTCCTGTGGAACATGACGGAGTTCGACCGCACTCCCGGCGCAAACGGCCCGCCGGGCCTCCCGCGGCCGTTGTGGAGCGGCCAGATTCAGGCCTGGGATACTGAGGCCTTCCGCGTTACGCACGACTGGACCATCAGCTCGAACATGGTCAATCACCTCTCCTTCGCCAAGAACCTGTTCATCAAGAACAGCTTCTCGGGCAACGTCGATCAGGACTGGAAGAGCAAGGTGTGCATCAAGAACGTGATCGACTGCAATCAGAATTTCCCAACGATCAACTTCACCGAATACTCGACGTGGGGCTCGGCCTCCTACAACGGAACAGAGCAGCCGGGCTGGGGGCTGAAGGACGATCTCAGCTATGTGCGGGGCTCGCACACACTTGAAATTCGGTTTCCAGCATCAGAACCAGAACGCCGACGGCTTCGGGCAACAGGACATTGCCGGACGCGCGGATTTCAACTTCCTGAGCACCAGCATCCCGGGACAGACTGCGTTCCCGGCCAGCGGCGGGAGTTCGTTCGCTTCCTTCCTGCTCGGCGAGGCGTATCTGGGGCGAACCGAGACGATTCGGACCGTCACGCAGAACTACCCTTACTTCGGGTTCTACGCGCAGGACGACTGGAGGATCAATCGCAAGCTGACCATCAATTTCGGCTTGCGCTACGATGTGACCCTTCCGCCCACCAACAAGAGTGACGAGTACTCCGACCTCAACATGACCCGGCCCAACCCTGGCGCCGACGGTTACCCGGGCGCGCTCTGGTTCGCTGGTTTCGGTGAGGGGAGGGAAAACACTCGCAGCCTGGTGCCAGGCTGGTATGGCGGCTTCGGGCCGCGCTTCGGGCTTGCCTATTCGCCGGACACCAAGACCACGGTGCGCGCCGGATTCGGCCGCTCCTTCTCGCGAGTTACCGCTGTGCAGGGCAGCGGCCACTTCGCCGGATTCATTGGGCAGTACGTCTTCAACAACGCTTCGCAGGGCGTGCAGCCAACATTTAAACTCGATGAAGGTCTGCCCGCCTACAAGCTGCCGCCCTCAATCGATCCCGCATTCTCAAATCAAAATGACGTCGACTACTGGCAGGGACAGGAGGCGACTCGAGCTCCCGAGAACCTTTTCTGGACCTTTACCGTGCAGCGGCAGATCTCCTCGAACATGGTACTGGAAGCAGGCTATAACGCCAGCATCGGAACGCACCTGCAGACGGGACTGTTGAACTTCAACCAGGTTCCGACATCGATCTACAACCAGATGGTTAGCCAATACGGACCGACGCAGGCGCTGAACCTGCTGCGTGCCGACATCGCTTCACCGGCGGCAGTGGCCGCCGGCATCAAGGCGCCTTACCCCAGCTTCCTGAGTCAGCGAGTGCGCACGGTCAACCAGGCGCTTCGGCCATTCCCGCAGTACCAGGCGATCTCGACGGGCGTGCAGAACGGGGACAAGAGCGGACACTCCTCTTACCATGCGTTCATCCTCAAGGCGGACCGCCGCCTGACGCGCGACCTGACGTTCCAGTGGAACTACGTGTTCTCGAAACTGCTGACGGATTCCGACACCTACTTCGCCAACGGCGGTTCAGCGATGGACCATTTCAATCGCGGTCTGGAGAAATCGATCGGCCAGAACGACCAAACGCACAGCTTCAAGTTCAGCACGCTGTACAGCCTGCCATTTGGCAAGGGGCAGCGCTGGCTGACCGAAGGGTTCCTGAGTCACCTGCTGGGCGGGTGGCGGATATCGGCCATTCAGATTTACTCCAGCGGCACCCCCATTGCGCTCCAGCGCAACAATCCGCTGCCCATCTTCAACGGCTCCACGCGCCCGGTGGTCGATACCTACGAAAACTGGCGCGCGCCAATCGCCGGCGAAAAGTTCGATCCAAACGTGGACCGCTTCCTCAAGCCGGCAAACCAGTTCCCGGTCCAGCCGGCGAGCGAATTCGGCAACGTGACCCGTTTCAATCCTAAGGTCCGCGCGTTCTGGAACAAGACCGAGAACGTCAGCGTGGCCAAGACCTTCAACATCACCGAGGGCATCCGAGTGGACCTGCGCGGGGAAGCGTTCAACCTGCTCAATCGCACGATCTTCGGAACGGGCAGTACAAATCTGAATGCCGCCACTTACGGCATCGTCACAAACCAGGTCAACGACCCGCGGCAGATGCAGGTGGCGTTGAAGGTTTACTGGTAGAGGTACTAAAAGGGAAACCGGCGCATCCGAAGATGCGCCGGTCGCCAAGTCGATCGGGTTTTACCCTGGATCTTAGACTCGATGGTCCCCTTCCAATCGGGGCACTATCAGGATATCACCAAGCCATCACTTCCCGGCACGTTTGGGTTTGGAAGCCGGGCGCTTCTTCGGACGCTTCGTTGCGGCCTTCCTGGCCGAGGCCTTCTTCGGCGACTTTCGCGCGGCGGCCGGCCCGTTCTTCTTCGCGGCTGATTTCGTTGTTGCGCGTTTCGGCTTCGGCTGCGACTGCTCTTGAGGCGGGAAGCTTGGGCCGGAATCGAGAGCCATGTCCAAGCCGAAGATTTCGGAGAGGTCTCCGCTGTCGAGGAGCCTGGCCGAAGCGGGCGCCGCATTGGTGAGAGGGAGCGCAGTGGCTGCTTGGGCGATGAGTTGCTGCTCGTCGACTTCGCGGAGCCTGAAGAGAAGTTCGGGTTGCTTGTCGAGACGAGCCCCGACGCCGTACAGAACGGCTGCGACGTGTTTGCACATGCCGGCCCAATCCGGGCAACTGCAATCCAGCTTGATTTCGGATGGGGCGGGAAACAGTCCGGTTTCGCGCTGGCATATGCGCTCCATGACTCCCTTTGACAAGCGACCCTGAAGCAATTCGACCAGTGAGTCGACGGCGCCGGCGCAGTCGTGGCAGATCGCCTGCCACCGAGCCTCGTCGACAGGCTTGATCTTCAGTTCGACTTCGTACATCTCAGAGCCACAGACAAGCGCCTTGATCACGCCCGGCCCGATCTGGAGATCGACGACCGAACCATTGCGCACGTAGGTTCGCCCACGTGGCAAGCGGTTGGCGTAGTCGCTATAGCGTTCGAGGTTTTCGCACCACGATTTGCCCCAGAATGTCACGACGATCTTGCGGCCTTCGATAGCGACCGGCGAAACCACCTGACCAGTTCTTCTTGCGTTTCTCGACCTCACGGAGCGCCTTCCGCCGCCGTTCGGCCACGGGAACATAGGGTTTCCAGCCCCACTCGTAGTAACTCACAGGTCACGTTTCCTTCAGCGCTTTGTTGATGTCCAGGGCCACCAGATTCAGCAGCGCCTTGTCGTCGAGTTCAGTAAGTACAATGCCCTCGCCTTCTTCAAGCAGATCCTGAGACAGATGGCGCTTGGACTCGATCATATCGTCGATTTTCTCCTCGACTGTACCTCGGCAAACGAACTTGTGGACGAGCACGTTCCTGGTCTGGCCGATGCGGAAGGCGCGGTCGGTCGCCTGGTTCTCCACGGCGGGGTTCCACCACCGGTCAAAGTGGACGACATGCGAGGCCGCGGTGAGGTTGAGACCAGAGCCGCCGGCCTTGAGCGAGAGGACGAAGAACCCAATGCTCTCGTCCTCCTGGAACGCCCGCACGAGATCCTTGCGTTTCTTCACCTCGGTCTCACCATGGAGGAGAAGGCCGCTGCGTCCGAATACTGAGCCGAGGAACGAGGCCAGCGGAGCCGTGACTTCGCGGAATTGCGTAAAGACCAGCATCTTCTCCTGCCTGGCGGCGACGACTTCAGCGATGTCGCGCAGGCGTGCCCATTTTCCGCTGTCGTCCTCATTCCAGGCTCCATCTCCCAGCCACTGCGACGGATGATTACAGATTTGTTTGAATCGCATGAGGAACGCAAGGACGAGACCTCTGCGACGGATACCTGTGGCCTCCTCCAGTTGCTTCGCGAGATCCTTCACGGCTTGCTCGTAGAGCGCGGCCTGACGGCGGCTGAGATTGCAGTAAGCCTTGATCTCAGTCTTGTCCGGAAGGTCCGTGATCACGGTCCGGTCCGTCTTGAGGCGGCGAAGAATGTAGGGGCGCACCAACTCGCGCAAGGGACCGTACGAGACGTGGGGTCCGTCTGCGAGCCTTTTGGCGAACTGCTGGAACTCTTTTGAGGAACCGAGCAAGCCGGGATTGATGAAGTCGAAGATAGACCACAGGTCCGTGAGCCGGTTTTCGACCGGCGTTCCGGTGAGGGCGAGTCTGGCCGACGCCTTGAGCTTCTTGACGGTGCGAGTTTGCTGGGCTCCAGGATTCTTGATGGCCTGGGCTTCGTCGAGAACGGCGAGGCGCCAGGCGGTTTCCGCGATCCAGGGAATGCGGATAAGGGAGCCGTAGCTGGTGATGACGAGATCGACGTCCCGGAGGCGCTCGGGCGGCAGGGCTTTGAGTTCGGCCGCCGGAAGCGAGGATGGGTGGGCGACGAGCGCGTTCAGTCCCGGCGTGAAGCGCTCAATTTCGGCGGCCCAATTTGCGAGCAGAGAAGCAGGGGCCACGAGCAGACTTGGCTGCTGCGCGGCTGCTGCCTCGCGCTTGAGAATCAACAGGAGCGACAGAACCTGGATTGTTTTGCCAAGTCCCATGTCGTCAGCGAGGCAGGCACCGAGGCCGAGGCGTGCCAGGAGGTAGAGCCAACGCACACCCACTTGCTGGTACGTGCGCAGGGTACCGTTGAGGGCGTCGCCGGGATCGACCTGCGCCAATCCCTGGGGGCTGCGCAGTCCCTTGAGAGTTTCCGCGAGCCAGTC
The DNA here is from genome assembly GCA_963714395.1 of Bryobacteraceae bacterium. Lineage (GTDB taxonomy): Bacteria > Acidobacteriota > Terriglobia > Bryobacterales > Bryobacteraceae > JACADU01. The sequence goes on along the minus strand of CAVQOO010000006.1, from coordinate 88,760 downwards.
GCCGGCCACGACTTGCGTCCAGCCCCCGCCGTCCGGCTCTTCTCCGTCCAGCGACTCGACGCCTGCGCCCGACAGCAGTCGCATCGCTTCCGCGAAGGTGAGGCCGGTTTCCCTGGCGGTTCGTTCGACTTCGCCGAAGCGGGCGATCATCCGCCCGAGATGTTCGCGGTCCACCTCAACCCAGCGTCCGCGCACGAGGGCGAGTCCGTCGGATTGGGCGAGCAGCTCCTTGATTTCGCGGGAGGTCAATTTCTCGCCGTCGAGCGTGACCGCCATCTGGAAATCGAGCAATGCATCGAGGCCCAGGCCAGAGGGCGGCGCGGCTCCGACAGCCCCTGTGACGCGTGGCCTCGGCGGCCGTTTCCCGCTCCACCCGGCGGGCATGCGAACTATGACTCCGGCAGTCTCCAGCGCCGGGACATCGTGCAGAAGCTGCAGGGCTTCACGGGGCGACCAACGCAGCGGAGAGAAGATTTCGTTGGCGTCGACCAAGGCCTTGAGCCACTCGCAGGACTCAGCGGCGCGCTGCACCGGCAGCAGCAGGGACAAGAGCCGCTCCTTGTTCGAAGCACCCGCATACTCGCGCAGGGCTTGGCCTAACGGGAGATGCTGAGGCTTGGCCTGCGCCGACAGTCGTGTCGTGTAGGTGGCAAGGAAGGCGAAGGGCGAGTCGGTATCCTTGCGATTTTCGGCGAGATTGAAGTGAACACGCCCGACAAGGTTCCAAGACGGGTTCCAGCGCTTGAGAAATTCCTGCACGGCGCAGCCCGATTCGGCAAGCTCCATCTTGAAAGCGGCATCGAGCTCAAGCCAGAGACTCCGGAGCACTTCGCCTGTCAGATACTCGCCGCCAAGCATGGGCGGCGCGGAAAGGGCGAGAAACTCCAGTTCGTCGCCGGGCGGCGGTAGTACGCGCACCGAATCGATCTTTGTTTCGCTCTCCTGCGTTGCGCAAAGCGCGGTCACATAGCGCGACGCGAATTCACGCCAGAAGGAGAAGACCGGAGGCAGCGCAGCGCCGGCTTGGCCAGCCCCCAGCAAAAGAAGCCCATTGCCCGAGCCGCGTTCAAAGGACTTTAGCAGGCGTTGCGAAAGCCCGGCATCAAGTAGCGGCGCAGCGGCATCAAGGGCAAGCACGAGATGGCCGTGGGGGGTCACGCTCAGGCTGAGAGGGGAGGGGTCCATGAGGTGAACCCATCAGCTTAGCAGGGGTACGGCGAACGGGAGGAAAGCGCTATCCCTTGAGTGGACCGCCAAGGCTCCAGGTGTAGCCGAACGGGTCGACGACCTGAGCGTAACGCTCGCCCCAAAACTGGTCGGCAGCCGGCATGGTGACTGCGGCTCCCGCTGCGACGGCCCGCGCTACCGCGGCGTCGACGTCGGGCGTGTCGATGTGCAACACGAACGGCAGCTTTGATCCCGGGGCGGGCGCATACCCTCCATGCTCCGGGAACTCATCGTTGAACATCAGCAGGCTGCCATCAATGACCACCATCGCGTGCATAATCCGCTTGCCATCGGGGGTCTTGCTGACAGGGTGATCAGGCAGCGTCGCGCCGAAGGCTTTCTGGTAGAACGCGAGTGCCGCGGCTCCGTCGCGGACAGTGATGTGAGGCCGAATCCCAGGAATGCGCATGAGCACAGGTTAGCGCGGTTTCTGACGGTCGAACAGCAGGACCTGATCTTGCGAGGACAGCCACTCGGAGGCTAATCGAGAAGCTTCACGCTGACGGGCTGGCTGCGCCCGCACTGTCCATTGTCGGTGACGCCGAAGGCGATCAGCGCGCAGGCGTTGTCGGTAGCGGTCCGGACAGCGTCGTCGCGGGTTTCGCCGGAGGCGATCTTACAGGCCGTGCGGCCCTGGAAGGCCATGCAAACTTCAACGCGATTCTTGCGCTGCCCGAGCATCATGTAGGTCATGACTCCGATGAAGACCAGAAAGAAGGCGGCGCCGGCCAGGATCAGCTTGGTTCTGGTCATTCGGTGAAGAAATTGCCCATGCGGCGGAACTTGGCGACCCGGTCGGCGACGAGCGCTTCGGGCGTCATCGCTTTGAGCTCCTCAATGGCGGGCAGCAGGGCCTGCTTGAGGATTCGCGCCGCCTCGTCATGATCCTCATGCGCGCCACCGGGGGGTTCGGGGATGATGCCATCGACGAGTTTCAGGCGCATCAGGTCGCTGGCGGTGATTTTGAGAGCAGCGGCGGCGAGTTCGCCTTTGCTGGAGTCGCGATAGATGATTGCGGCGCAGCTTTCCGGACTGATCACGCTGTAGACGGCGTTCTCAAGCATGTAGACGCGGTTGCCGATGCCGAGCGCCAAGGCGCCGCCGCTTCCGCCTTCGCCGATGACAACGACGATCACAGGGCACTGCAGCCGGGACATCTCGCGCAGATTCGAGGCGATGGCTTCCGCCTGGCCACGCTCTTCGGCGTCCATGCCCGGATAGGCGCCGGGGGTGTCGAGCAGGGTGATCACAGGCTTGCGGAACTTCGAAGCCAGTTCCATGACCCGCATTGCCTTTCGATAGCCCTCGGGCTTGGGCATGCCGAAATTGCGGAGGACTTTTTGTTTGGTGTCCCGGCCTTTCTGCTGGCCGATGAACATGAGGGGAGTGGATTCCATCGTGCCGAACCCGCAAACGATGGCTGCGTCGTCTCCGAAGTTGCGATCGCCGTGGATCTCAGTAAAGTCCGGAGCGAGACGTTGAATGTAGTCGAGAGAATGGGGACGCTTGGGGTGACGGGCCAAGCTGGACACGCTGCCAGGAAATGCTGGGGCCGTCTTCGCCGCGCAGTTTCTGCAATTCTCCGCGGAGTTCGTCCAGCTTGGCCTTGGATCCCGCAGACTCCATGTGCAGTTGCGAGATCTCTCGTTCGATCTCAGCCATGCGCTCTTGCTGTAAGGGGTCGGGCATCAACGCTCCTTCTTACGAAGCTATCACTTCCAGAGATTCCGGGCCGCAGATGCGCTCCACTTCGGCCTTGAATTCACGGTCCGGGAGCACTTTTGAATCGACATCGAGGACCATCACGAAGTCGCGCGGTTTCTCGATTTTCAGGCGCACGCTGGTCTTGCCTGGCTTGGCTTGGAACAGACGCATGAGCTCGCGGGCACGGTCTTCGGAGCTCTGGGCAAGCCGGATGCGAATTGATATCAGAGTGGGCAGGTCGACGCGAGCGTTTTCAAGCGAGATGATCGCGCTGGCGTTGATTTTTACAGAGCCATCCTCTTCGGGCATCGCCTTCCCACGCACAAGAACGGGGGTGTCTTCCTGCAACACACCCTGGAGCTCATCCCACTTGCCCGGGAAGACGAGCACCTCGGTGGAGCCAGTCTTGTCGTCAAGCTGCATGAAGGCCCAGGGTTTCTGCTCCTTGTTGCGCCGGCGGGTGACACCGGTGAGAACGCCGCAGAGCGCAACTTCCTCTCCGCGCTGCGCGTTCCCGATGGTCTCGCTATCGTACTTTGCCAGCTCGCTGACCTTCCAATCCCACTCGTCGAGCGGATGGCCGGTGACATAGAAGCCGATGGTTTCCTTCTCGCCGCGCAGTTTCTCCGGGCCTGTCCAGTCGGGAACATTGGGGAGGTCGCGCTCCTGCCGATCGTGGCCGCCGCCGCCGAGGAGGTCGCCGAAGAGCCCGGCCTGGCCAGAGTCGCGGTCCTTCTGTGCGCGCTGGCCGCTCTCCATGGCTTCTTCGATGATGGCGAAGAGCTGGCTGCGTGTACCGGCGAGCGAGTCCATCGCGCCGGCGCGGATCAGCGACTCCACGACGCGCTTGTTCACGGCGTGATCCGTCGACCCGCTCGAAGAAGTCGTCCAGTGTCGCGTAGGCCCCGTGCTCAGTTCTGGCGCGAACGATGGCGTCCACAGCGCCGGCTCCGACGTTCTTCACCGCGCCGAGGCCGAAGCGGATCGCGGTCCCGGCCGGAGTGAAGTTCAGATCGCTGGTTGACGTCCGGCGGCAGCACCTTGATGCCCATGTCGCGGCACTCGTTGATGTACTTCACCACCTTGGCGGTGTTGCCGGTTTCCGACGTCAGCAGCGCGGCCATGAACTCGACCGGGTAGTGCGCCTTCAGGTACGCCGGTGACGATAGGCGAGGTAGCGCATAGGCGGCCGAGTGCGACTTGTTGAAGCCGTAGCCCGGCGAACTGCTCCATCAGGTCGAAGATCTTCTCGACCTTCTTCTGCGGGATAGCCCGCGCTCGAGCGCGCCCTGCGATGAAGCGCTCGCGCTGCTTGGCCATCTCCTCGGCCTTCTTCTTGCCCATGGCGCGGCGCAGCAGGTCGGCCTCGCCGAGCGAGTAGCCGGCCAGACGATTGGGCGATCTGCATCACCTGTTCCTGGTAGACGATGACGCCGTAGGTCTCTTCCAGGAGCGTCTTCAGCTCCGGCAGGTCGTAGGCGATCTTCTTGCGGCCGTGCTTGCGGTCGATGAAGTCGTCGACCATGCCGCCCTGGATGGGGCCGGGGCGGTAGAGCGCGTTCAGCGCGGTCAGGTCCTCGATGCGGCTCGGGCTGGTAGCGCCGCAGGATGTCGCGCATGCCCGGCGATTCGAACTGGAACACGCCGCTGGTGAAGCCCTTGCGCGAAGATCTCGTACGTCTGCTGGGTCGTCGAGCGGCAGGTCTTCGAGCTCGAGCTCGCACGCCGTGGTGCTTCTCGATCAGGCTCGAGCGCGTCGTCGATGATCGTCAGCGTCGTCAGCCCGAGGAAGTCCATCTTGAGCAGCGCCGAGCTTCTCGAGGCCGTTCATGTCGTACTGGGTGACGATTTCGTCCTTGTTCGTGCTGGTAGAGCGGGACCAGTTCCTGCAGCGGCTGCGGCGAGATGACGACGCCGCCGCGTGCACGCGAGCGTTGCGCGCCATGCCCTCCAGGCGCAGCGCGACCTCGAGCATCTCCGCGCACGCGCGGGTCCTTGCTTGGCCGCCTCGTCGAAGCCCGGCTCCGTCTTGATGGCGTCCTCCAGCTTGATGTTCAGCACGTTGGGGACCAGCTTGGTGAGCTTGTCCACGTCGCGCGAAGCTCATGTCGAGCACGCGGCCGACGTCCTTGATGGCCGCGCGCGCGCCCAGCGTGCCGAACGTGATGATCTGCGCCACCTGCTCGCGGCCGTACTTCTCGGTGACGTACTGGATGACCTCGCCGCGGCGGTTCATGCAGAAATCGATGTCGATATCGGGCATGCTGATGCGCTCCGGGTTCAGGAAGCGCTCGAACAGCAGCCCGTACTGCAGCGGATCGATGTCGGTGATCCCCATCGCGTAGCTGACCAGGCTGCCGGCGGCCGAGCCGCGGCCCGGGCCGACCGGGATGCCCTTGCGATTTGGCGTAGCGGATGAAGTCCCAGACGATCAGGAAGTAGCCGGAGAACTTCATCTGCTGGATCATGCTTGATCTCGCGGTCCAGGCGCTCGGCGTACTCGGCCAGGTCGTGCTTCAGGCGGCCCGCGCGCGCGCATGGCCTCCAGGCGCGCCGCGGCGCTTTTCGAAGCCCTGGCGGGCGACGTACTCGAAGTAGGTGTCGGTGGTGTGCTCGTCGGGGACGTCGAACTTCGGGAACGGGCTCCTTGATCTTCTCGAGCTTGACCTGGCAGCGCTGGGCGATCTCCCAGGTGCGGTCGAGCGCGTCTTCGACCTCGCCGAACAGCTGCATCATCTCGGCGCGCGTCTTCAGGTAGAAGCTCCGGTGGTCCGAAGCTTCATCCGGTTGGGGTCGCTGACATGGTCTTGCCGGTCTGGATGCAGAGCAGGATCTCGTGCGCGCGGGCGTCGTCGCTTCGAGGTAGTGCGAGTCGTTGGTGGCGACCAGCGGGATGCCGGTCTCCTGCGAGAGCCGGTTGACTGCGGGCATGACGCGCTTGTCCTGCTCCAGGCCGTGGTCCTGGATCTCGAGGAAGAAGTTGTCCTTGCCGAAGATGTCCGCGTACTCGTAGGCCAGGCGGCGGGCGTCGTCGTAGCGGTCGCGCGAGCATGGTCTCGTTGATGTCGCCGCGCAGGCAGGCCGACATGGCGATGAGGCCCTTGGAGTGCTGGGCGAGCAGGTCCTTGTCGATGCGCGGCTTGTAGTAGAAGCCTTCGAGATAAGCCGGTGGAGACCAGCTTGATGAGGTTGCGGTAGCCTTCCTGGTTTTCGCAGAGCAGCACCAGGTGGTTGTAGCGGTCCGTGTCCGAGCGTGATCGTGCGGCCCTGCTGGGAGACGTAGACCTCGCAGCCGATGACGGGGTGGACGCCCTTGTCCTTGGCCGCGTTGTAGAACTCGACGGCGCCGAAGAGATTGCCGTGGTCGGTCATGGCGACGGCGGGCATCTTCTGCTCTGCGACGAGCTTCATCAGCTGGCCGATCTCGCAGGCGCCGTCGAGCAGCGAGTAATCGGTGTGGCAGTGGAGGTGGACGAAGGGCTTTTCCGACATCGGCTGGAAGCTACCAGTATGAACCGGACGGAGGTGCAGTGCCAGGGAGTGGTAGGGACGGGCAGATTCGAACTGCCGACCTTCCGCTTAGGAGGCGGACGCTCTATCCAGCTGAGCTACGTCCCCGCGCCTTCTCTATTGTAGCCAGGAGAAGGGTTACCAGCGCTTAAGGCCCTTCCTCCCGATGTCGGTGCGGATCTGGCATGCCGTCGAAATGGATGTGCGAGCAGGCGGCGTAGGCGGCGTCGATGGCGGCTGGCAGGGTGGAGCCGCTGGCGGTGACGCCGAGGACGCGGCCGCCGGAGGTAACCAACTCGTTTTGGTCGTTGAAGCGAGTGCCGGCTTGGAAGACGACGGCACCAGTGGCTTCGGCTTGGCTGATCCCAGTGATGGGGTCGCCTGTGCGGACCGTGCCGGGGTAACCGTGGGCGGCGAGCACGACGCAGACGCTGGGATCGGGACTGAAGCTGAGGAGGTCCGCACGGGCGTTGGCCCGCGGCGGCGGCAAGCGAGCGCTTCGCCGAAGTCGCTGTCGCAGGCGGTGCAGCAGGGCCTGCGTTTCCGGGTCGCCCAGGCGCACGTTGAACTCGAGCACTTTGGGCCCGGCGGCCGTCATCATCAGGCCGGCGTAGAGGAAACCGCTGAAGGGGGTGCCTTCGGTGGACATCTGATCAACGGTGCGCTGCATGACTGATTGCTGGACCAGTTCGCGCAGGTCGGCACTGAGGATGCGTGAATCGGAGTAGGCGCCCATGCCGCCCGTGTTCGGACCCTGGTCGCCGTCGAAGATCGTCTTGTGATCCTGCGAGGGCTCGAGGGCGACGATGCGCTCGCCGTCGCTCAGGCCAATGAAACTCACCTCTTCGCCGGTGAGAAACTCCTCGATGACCAGACGCCTTCCGGCTGCGCCGACGAGAGCGCCGCTGAACATCGCGTGGATTGTGGAGACTGCTTCGGCGCGCGTGGCGCAGATGACGACGCCCTTGCCGGCGGCGAGTCCATCGGCTTTGAGAACCACGGGGTAGGAGAATTGGTCGAGCGCGGCTTCGGCCTCCGCGGGGTCCTCTGTGCTGAAGAAGCCAGCGGTCGGGATGCCGGCGCGCTCCATGAAGTCGCTTCGCGAAGATCTTGCTGCCTTCGAGTTGGGCGGCGGCCATTGAAGGACCGAAGATCAGCCGGCCGTTGGCTTGGAAGGCGTCGACGACGCCATCGACGAGCGGGGCTTCAGGGCCGACGACGGTCAGGTCGGCGCCGGTTTGCTTGGCCAGAGCGAGGTATCCCTCGGGAGTTGCGGACACTGGCCTGATGCACGTTGCGACCGTGGCGCACCCCGGATTGCCCGGAGCAACGTAAACTTGATGAACAGAGGCGCTTTTCTTGAGCCGCCAAGCGAGGGCGTGCTCCCGGCCACCGCTTCCGAGCACCAGGACTTTCATAGCTACAACTCCTTTAATTGCAATACACTAGGATATCGTTGGCCTGATGTCGACGCAACCACGAACACTGAGCTACGACGTTGTCGTGATCGGCGCCGGCCATGCCGGCTGCGAGGCGGCCCGGGCCTGCGCACGCATGGGCTTGCGGACCGCGCTGGTCACGATGAACCTCGACCTGATCGCGCAGATGTCCTGCAATCCCGCGATCGGCGGGATCGCCAAGGGGCATCTGGTTCGGGAAATCGATGCGCTGGGCGGGGTGATGGGGCGAGGTGGCCGATGCGGTGGGGATTCAGTTCCGGCTGCTGAACACGAGCCGCGGGCCGGCCGTGTGGTCCCCGCGGGCGCAGATGGACAAGAAGCAGTACCGGATTCGGATGCGCGAGATGCTGGAAGCCGAACCGAATCTGCGGATTCTGCAGGCGGAGGTGGCGGAGTTGTTGTACGAGCCGATGGACGGTGGCCGGCGGCGACTGAACGGTGTTCAGTTGCGGACGGCCGAGTCCTGCGGACGAGTGCGGTGGTGGTCACGACCGGCACTTTTCTCAACGGGCTGGCGCATGTCGGCGAGATGCTCGAAATCCGTGCGGCCGAAGCGGAGAGGCGCCCGCCAATCTGCTCGGGACATCATTTGCGAAGTCTGGGCCTTGCAGTGGACGCGGCTGAAGACGGGCACTCCTCCGCGGCTGGACGGGCGCACCATCGACTGGAGCCGATTCGAGGCGCAGCCGGGAGATGCCGTGCCGACGCCGTTTCGTTCCTGACCGGGAGGATCGACCGGCGAACAGATCCATGTCATATCGCATACACCACCGAGGAGACGCACCGGATTCTGCGCGATAACGTCGCCGCGATCCCGCTCTACAGCGGGCAGATTGAAGGGATCGGGCCGCGATACTGCCCGTCGATAGAAGACAAGGTGGTGAAGTTCCCGGACAAGACGCGTCATCAGATGTTCTCTGGAGCCGGAGGGGCTGGACACCTACGAGGTCTACGTCAACGGCATGTCCACGAGCATGCCGGTGGATGTTCAGGAGGCGATGCTGGCATCGGTGCCGGGTTGGAAGAGCGCAGAGATGATGCGGCCGGGCTACGCGATCGAGTACGACGCGATCGATCCGCGGGAACTGCATCATCACCTGGAGGTGAAGTCGATCGAGGGGCTTTATCTGGCCGGCCAGATCAACGGGACGTCGGGGTATGAGGAGGCCGCGTGCCAGGGATTGATGGCAGGAATCAATGCGGCGTGCAGAGTCAAAGGGATTGAGCCGGTGGTCTTGGGGCGAACGGAAGGATACGGAGGGATCCTGATCGACGATCTGGTGACGAAGGGTGCCGACGAGCCGTATCGGATGTTCACGTCGCGGGCGGAGTTCCGGCTGTCCCTGCGAATCGACAATGCCGACGAGAGGCTGACGCCGCACGGCCGGAGAGTTGGCCTGGTTTGCGACAGGCGGTGGGAGTTGCTCGAAGACAAGTTGAGGCAGAAGGAAGTGTTGATCCGCCTGCTTATCGTCAACGCGCCTGACGGGGGCAGTGTTTCCTGACTTGGCGCGCAGCGGGGAGAGTCCGACCTTAGCAGAGTGGCTGAAGCGGCCGGGATCGCGGATGGCGGCGGTGAGGGATGTCCTTGAGGCAAGTGCTGGAGGTCGAATATCGGATTCGACCCTTTCCACGGTCGAGACGGAAGTGAAGTATGCGGGCTACTTTCGTCAGCAGGACAAGTTGGTGGCTCGAATGCGAGCGAACGAGGATCGGGCAATTCCCGAAGGCATCATTTATCAAGGGATTCCGGGGTTGAGTAGGGAGATTGTGGATAGACTAACGCGAGTGCGCCCGGTGAACCTGGGACAGGCTGCTCGCATCCCTGGGATGACTCCCGCGGCGGTGGCGGTTTTGGACCTTTACCTGACCGTAGTCGGTCGTGCTCAGTGATCAGGAAGCGAGGGTTGTGTTGCTGACTGGACGATTTCAAGATGAATTGGCACACGCGGTTTCGCCTTGGCTTGAGCTGCGATCCGGTTCGGCAGAAATCATGGAGCGGCACTTCGCGCTCATGCTCAAGTGGAACCGAACGGTGAACTTGACTAGCATCACGGAGATGCAAGAGGCCGTGGATCGCCATTATGCGGAGTGCCTCTTTCTCGGCGTGTCTTGCCCGCTGCGGCCTGAGTCGTTGGCAGACATTGGCAGCGGGGCTGGGTTCCCTGGAGTTCCATTGGCTGTTCTTTGGCCTCAGTGTCAGGTGACGCTGGTTGAGTCGGATACGAGAAAGGCCGCATTTCTTAGGGAATGCCGCGATCTAGTGCCGAATCTGCGAGTCGAGTGCGTTCGCTCTGAGCATCTTACGGGCGAGTTCGATGCGGTTGTCGGTCGGGCTGTGCGGCCCGCGGATATTGTGCGGGTGGGACGCCGCTGCTCCAGAATGGTTGGGCTTCTCATCTCGAGTTCCGATGTGAAGAACGTGAAGTTGCCCGATTTGGTGGTTTCTGAAGTTCCTGGCGGCGGCAAGGGCGTGGCGGTCTGGGGAACTGTTCCACGTGAAACAATGCTCACCCGCGTCTCAGTTAACCGGTTCCACGTGAAACATCTCGACCTCGAACCCCGCGTGATAGCATAGTCGTTTCCGCCCCGAAAGGCCCCCCAAATGGGAAAAGTCATCGCCATCGCCAACCAGAAAGGCGGTGTCGGCAAGACCACGACAGCTATCAACCTTGCCGCATCCATCGCCGCCAACGACATTTCCGTATTAGTCGTCGACATGGATCCCCAAGGCAACTGCACCACAGGCCTTGGAATTACGAAACATCCCGATTCTTTAACAACTTACAACGCCCTAATGGGGACGGCGCCACTTGAGACGCGTCCTCAAGCCGACAGAGTTTGAAGGCCTTCAGATCGCGCCCGCGGACAAGAACCTCGTTGCCGCCAACATTGAACTGGTCGATATGGAGGAACGCGAGTTCCGACTTCGCCACGCATTGGCCCCTATCCGTGACAAATTCCCTTTCATCATCATCGACTGCCCTCCGGCGCTCGACCTCCTTACTTTGAACGCAATGATGGCGGCAGATTCAGTTCTAGTGCCAATTCAATGCGAGTTCTTCGCCCTGGAAGGCATCAGCCAACTTCTTGACACCATTGAACGCCTGCAATCTTCCATTCATCCGGCTCTCAAGATCGAAGGCGTCCTGCTCACGATGTACGATGACCGAACGAACCTGACTCGACAAGTAGCCAGCGATCTCCGCGACTTCTTCCAGAAGCAAGTCTTCGAAACTGTTATTCCCAGAAGCATCCGCCTCGCTGAAGCTCCCAGCTTCGGAAAGACCATCCTGAGCTACGACCTCCGTTCCAAGGGTGCCGAGAGCTACATCAAACTCGCCAAGGAGATCATTGAAAATGAGCACGGAACAGCCGCGTAAAGCCCTCGGCAAGGGTCTCTCCGCACTACTGCCGACCAACAAACCGCAGGCTCAGCCCGTCGCCCTGAAGCCCGAGCACACTGGCGCGCTCCAACTTCCGATCGACCAAATCGAACCTAACCCTATGCAGCCGCGCACGACGTTTCAGCCAGATCGGTTGGCCGAACTCGCACAATCAATCCGCGAGAACGGCGTCATTCAACCCCTGGTGGTGCGCCGTGTCGGCGATAAGTATCAACTGGTCGCGGGCGAACGGCGATGGCGCGCATCTCGCCTCGCCGATCTAAAGTCCGTGCCCGTGGTCGTTCAAGACTTCGCCGACAAACAGTTGATGCAAGTTGCGCTGATTGAGAACATTCAACGCGAGGACCTGAACCCTATCGAAGTCGCGCACGCCTTCGAAAAGCTTCACAAGGAATTATCCCTTTCGTCACGAGGATATCGCCCGCCGAACAGGAAAGGATCGAACCACTGTTACCAACATGCTGCGTCTCTTGCGGCTCCCCGGTGATATTCAGATCCTGTTGGCGGAGCATCGGCTATCCATGGGCCATGCGCGCGCGATCCTCGGCCTGCCTACTCCCGAATTGCAGATTCAAGTAGCGGAGAGAGCCGCCAGCGAAGGCATGTCGGTTCGCCAAGTCGAACGACTCGTCAAGAAAATGTCTGAGCCTCGGGAACCGAAAACCCCGGATGAAGTTCAGCAAGATCCCAACGTGCGGGCGGCCGTTGAACAACTGGAACGGGTTCTTGGCACTCGCGTCCGCATTGTCGAGAAGAGCGAGCAGCGAGGACGAATTGAGATCGAGTACTACTCAATGGAAGAACTCACCCGCATCTACGAATTGATCGTTGGGAAATGAACAGACTTGGTGCCGGCGGTAGGACTCGAACCTACGACCTGCGGATTATGAGACCGCCGCTCTAACCAACTGAGCTACGCCGGCACAAACACTTCTCAGGCTACGATTCCAGATGGCCCCAAGTCAAATAACGGGTAATCAGACCTGATTAGTACATATATCATTAAGACCATTGACACGAGCCCGGACCAGGCACATAGTGTGGCCAGAGGTTGGGTTCGTCCCCAACCGTCAGCCGATTTGATTTTCCCGGCCAAGTGGTCCGGGTCACAAGGAGGCCTACATCCAGATCGATCACCTCTTTGGGCGGCTACCGCTTTGCTGAGCAACCCAGGCATGCGCCTCCAGCGTTCATCGGAGAGTGCGACCTCCCCCGAGACGCGCGGAATGATGCACCGCAAACAGTGAGGTTCAACGTGCTTGAGATCAGGGAGGGAAGGACCTTCCAGGTTGTCTAGCCTGCGGCGGCCGCCCGAGCCATATTGCGTCGCCGATTGACACCCCACGATCCCCTCCAGTAGCTTGGAAGAAAGCGCCAACGGGCGCCCTCCGAACCGGAAGCTCTCCCCGTGAGCCTGATCGAATTCCAGGCCGTATCCAAGTCATACCCGATTTACCAGTCGCCCAGCGACAGGTTGAAAGAACTGCTCACCTTCAACCGCAAACGGTTTCATGAAGATTTTTGGGCATTGGAGGATGTGTCTTTCACCATCCCTCGCGGCCAGACCTTCTGCATCGTGGGCGAGAACGGTTCGGGCAAGAGCACCCTCCTGCAGATCGTCGCAGGCATTCTTCAGCCCACCAAAGGCTCAGTCAGCGTCAACGGCCGCGTCAGCGCGCTCCTTGAGCTCGGCTCCGGTTTCAATCCCGAATTCTCCGGCCGGGACAATGTCTACCTGAACGCGGCGATCCTTGGCTTCACCTCCGCCCAGATCGACAAGGTTTACGGGAAGATCGAAGAGTTCGCTGAAATCGGCGACTTCATCCATCAGCCTGTAAAGACCTATTCCAGCGGAATGGTCGTGCGTCTTGCTTTCGCGGTAGCTATTCACGTGGACCCGGAAATCCTGATTGTCGACGAAGCTCTCGCAGTCGGTGACATCTACTTCCGGCAGCGATGTCTCCGGAAAGTTCACGAGTTGAGAGCCCGCGGCACGACAATCCTCTTCGTCTCGCACGCCGCAGGTGACGTGAAGGCCATTGGAGATCGTGTTCTCTGGCTCGACAAGGGGCGGGTCCGTGAAATCGGCGAGCCGGACCGCGTCATCGCACGCTATCTGGCGGCGATGACCGAGAAGGATTCTGCCTACCTCGAACTAACGCATCGACCCGGGGAAAGAGTCGCCTCCCAATCCATTCCGCCTCCAGAGGTGGTCACCACCATCCCCAACATCGATCACCGGCACGGCGACCGACGGGCTGAAATCATCGGTATCGCTGTTGTCGATCCATTCGGCAGGCCTGTCTCTCTCATTCAACCGGGTAATGCGGCGATTGTCCGAATCAGCGCACGGGCTAACGCGGATATCGCCATGCCCAACGTCGGGTTCATGCTTCGAAACCATCTCGGCGTCGATTTCGCGGGGAGCAACTCGACACGCGAGGGTGTGGATCTGAATCCCATGTGCGCCGGAGATGTTGTGACCGTCGACTTCCATCTCGACGTTCCCACCCTTTACCCCGGTGCGTTCTCTTTCTCGCCAGCGATCGCCGACGGCACCTTGATTTCCTACAAGATGTGCGATTGGATCGACAATGCCATCAGCTTGCAGATGGGGCACGGCGAAGGCCAGGTATACGGCTATATGCATCTTCCATGCCGCGTCGAAGTCAACACTCGCCTGGAGACCGCGCATCTGGCGGAGGTGAAACGTGATTGAATTCACTGGCGAACGGCTGGTACCTGAACAGGTTGACCGCGACTTGTGGAACGAACATATCGCCCGTTACTGCTTTGCCGCGCGACTGGCGAGAAACAAGCGCGTGCTCGACATCGCATGTGGCCTGGGCTACGGATCGGCTGAACTCGCCAAGGTCGCTGCCTCGGTCCAAGCCATTGACATTTCGGTACGAGGCGATTGAGGAAGCAAGAAGCCGCTATACAGCCTCCAATATTCAGTTCACATCGGCAGCCGCTCAGCGGATTCCATTTCCGGATGCCTCATTCGACCTGATCATCGCGTTCGAGGTCATTGAACACCTGGAAGACTGGTCGAGCCTACTGGCGGAAGCGCGCCGACTGATGGCGCCGGGTGGTCAACTCATCATCTCCACTCCGAACAAATCCTTCTACGCTGAGACGCGCAGACTTGCGGGTCCAAATCCCTTTCACGTCCATGAATTCGAGTTCTTCGAGTTCCGGGAGGCGCTCAAGCAGCATTTCAGCGCGGTCACGATGTTCCTGCAAAACCACGTCGCCGCAATTTCGTTTCAGCCGGAGCACACCAACCACGCCGCTGAACTCGCATTTGAGCCCTCGGCTCCCGAGCCGGAATCCACCCACTTCTTTTTGGCCGTCTGCGCCATGGCGCCGCAGACTGGCGCGCCGCTCTATCTCTACCTGCCCGCCACCGCAAATGTCCTCAAGGAGCGCGAAGCGCACATCGCGAAGCTCGAACGGGAAATTGCGCAAAAAGACGCCTGGCTTGGCGATTTGAAGCAGAATCACGCCGCCCTGGTGGAAACCCACCACGCTTTCGAAAAGACACGAGCGGAAACCGTAGCATGGGCCCAACGCCTCGATCAGGAACTGGATGCGGCTCGGCTTCGCCTGGCTACACACGATAAGGAACTGGATGCCTTGAGGGCGGAGATCGCCGAGACCGTGGTCGGTTACGAAGCCAAGATTGACGAGCTGCAAACGGACCTGGCGGCCCGAACTGCGGCGGCTCTCGAAAACGAATCCCGCCTCGAGTCTGAACTTGCTTCTAAATGCGATGAGCTCACAGCCTGCGTCGGTTTCCTTCACGACGCCGAAGCGTTGGTGGAAGAGCGCACCCGCTGGGCGCAATCGCTCAGCACCCGCGTCGCGGAACTCGAATCCACACTCGCCGCGGCCGGCTGCTCGCGTTGGCTCCGCTTGGGACGCAAGCTGGGAGTCGGTCCGCAATTGCATTTATAGCCAATGAAGAAGTCCCTGCTCCGCTTCCTGCGGTTCGCGCCCCTGGCAGTCACCTCGTTGATCACGACGCCGTTGGCTTGGTTCGCGCTGAGCGCAACGGATCTCCTCTGGATCTGCTTCGGGCGGCGGCGGCGCCCGAACGACACCCAACCACGCATCACTGCGGCCAGTATCGTCATCCCCAATTGGAATGGCCGCGACCTTTTAGCAAAGTACCTGCCAAGCGTTGTAGCCGCAGCTTCCATTGACCAGCGCAACGAAATCATCGTTGTGGATGACGGCTCCACCGACGGTAGCGCCGACTACGTCCGCGAGCATTTTCCGAACGTGCGCCTCATTGCTCTTAACAGCAACCTCGGTTTCGGCGGAGGCTCGAATCTCGGCTTTCGGGAAGCCAGGAATGACATCGTTGTGCTGCTCAATTCCGACATGCGCGTGGCGCCGGATTTCCTGCCTCCGCTCTTATCAGCCTTCACCGACCCCGGCGTCTTCTCCGTATCCTGTCAGATTTTCTTCAGCGACCCGAACAAACACCGCGAAGAGACCGGCCTGACGCAGGGGCGGTGGTCCGATGGTGCTCTGCGCGTCCGTCACGTCGCGGATCCGACAATCGATGAACCCTTCCCTTGCTTCTATGGCGGCGGCGGAAGCTGCGCCTTTGACCGGCGGAAATTTCTCGAACTGGGAGGGTTTACCCATCTTCTGCGCCCCTTCTATCTCGAGGACACCGACATCGGCTTCGCAGCGTGGAAACGAGGTTGGAAGGTGCTCTACCAGCCGGCCAGCCACGTGTGGCATGAGCACCGCGGCACGATTGGACGAAAATTCTCAAAAAGCTACATCGATTCGATAGTTTCAAAGAACTTCCTGCTGTTTGCCTGGAAAAACATACACGAACCAACCCGTCTCTTTGGGCATTTCTTCTTCGCCTGGAGCGGCGCGGTCCTGTCGTGGATCTTCGGCGATTCGGCGGAACGCGCCTCGCTGGCGGGCTTGGCTCGGGCCTTCCTCCAGCTTCCGGAAGCGTGTGCAAGCCGTTGGCGGGCTCGCTCGCTCGCCATTATTGGCGACACGGAAGCTTTTCTGCGCCCTTCGGCCGGCTACTTCCGGGACAGGTTCCATCCTCAGCGGGATCAATCGGCGACGCTGAATGTCCTCTTCGTTTCTCCGTACCCCATCTGCCCTCCGATTCACGGAGGAGCGGTGTTCATGCGAAATACGGTGAAGCAACTCGGCTCGCTCACGCGCCTCCACGCCGTGGTTCTGATTGATAGCCCCGAGGAGGCCAAGGCCCACTCCGAGTTGGCTGGCTCCGTCGCCTCGATCGAGTTCCGTGTGCGTATGGAAGGCCATCCCAAGGGAGTCGGGGCGATCACTCCCTATGCCGTACGCGAGTTCATCGACGCGGACCTCGAGTGGCTCATCCAGAAGCAGATCTTTCTGCATCGCATCGACATCGTGCAGATCGAGTACACACAATTGGCTCAATACGTCGGACCATACAAACGCTTGGTCTGGGCCCTGTTCGAGCATGATGTCTACTTTCAGAGTGTGCGCCGGATAGCGCCGACACTCGGCCCCGTCGGCCATGCCAAAGCCTGGGTGGAGTATCTGCGCGCCCTCCACTACGAGCTACGTCTGCTGCCTCGCTTCGACTGCATTCAGGCCTGCAGCGAAGACAACCGAACCCACTTGCTCAGCTATCTGCCTGAACTGAAGGACCGGATCGACGCCACTCTCCGGGCGGGAATCGACGTCGGCTCGTACCAGGCCAGAATCGGCGGGAGAACCCCGAAAACAATGCTCTTCCTGGGCAGCTTCCGGCACGTTCCAAACCAAACAGCGCTCAGGTGGTTTCTTCGACAGGTTATGCCTCTCGTCCAGGCCCGGGAACCGGAAGCGCGCCTGACTGTCATTGGTTCCGATCCCCCTGCCGCGCATACTCTCCCCGACTTCGGGGGCGCCGTGGAGATCAAGGGATTCGTGGAGGACATGAGCCAGGCAATGGCGCAGTACTCGCTCTTCGTCTGTCCGATCCTCTCCGGCTCTGGCATTCGCGTCAAACTCCTGGAGGCATTCGCGTCCGGCATCCCTTGCGTTTCAACAAGAATCGGAGCCGAGGGCATCTCTTCTCAGGATGGTGAGTATTGCGGGTTGGGTGACACTCCTGAGGAATTCGCCGAGCGGGTAATTGAGCTGCTGGAGGATGAGCAGGCGGCGTCGGCGATGGCACAACGAGCGCTGGAGTATGTCGCCAGGGAGCGCGATATCGTCGAGATGACTCGCCGGCTCGAGGCTACTTACCGCCGTTGGCTGACTTCAAAAGTGCTGCCTGCCGCTTCTTGAAGGCATCCTTGATCTGGTCTGCCACTTGGCGCGCGACATCGTTCAGCACGTCCGCGGTTGGAGACTTGGGGCGCATGTAGGTGGACCAGACGACATTGCCCGAGGAGCGGTGTACCAGAAAGACGGTCCCGCGGCCCCGGCCAAACGTCGAACGCGGTTTCCCTTCGGGATCCTGCATATCCAGCCTCGTGGCGGCTGAACCGAATTGTTCGTCATCCGTTTCGGCCGCGACGGGCGCCGGCGCCTTCGGTTTGGGGAATAGCTCCTCCATTTGGTCTTCGAAGTTCTTGCCCAGTTGCTCAGTCAGAATTGCATCGGCCTTCTGTGGGTCGGTGACTACCTGAAGGACTCCACCGCGTGTCAGATGGGTCGCCAGGTACTGGTCGAACGCTCTCGACATGTGCAGGATGTACACCGAGCGGATCTGCAGCAGTTCGTCGCCGGCATCCAATTTGGACGGAGCAGCCTGAGGAGGTTGGAACTGGCGCAACTTGAGGCGCGGCGGGTGCGACTGTCTGAGGCGCGGCAGGCGCGACTGCTGAGGAGCGGCGGGCGCAGGAGGTGCAGGTTTGATTTCAGCAGTCGCCGGGGGTTTCACTTCCTGGTTTGTAGTCGCCGGTTTCGCCGCCGGCCCGGGATAGGGCGGGGGCGGAGTCTGCTGCAGCATCAGAAGGAGCAAAGCGGTACAAATCACCCTTTCATCATAACCCGCTCAACTCTATGGCCCTGCGGCAGTAACTACAATGGAAGATTCGCGCGGCATTGCTGCAAGGGCGCAAACTCGTGTACAAACATCTCCGCATCACCGTCGTCATCCCCTGCCTCAATGAGGAGCAAGGCGTGGAAAAGGTTCTTCGCCGCATGCCCGGCTTCGTGGATGAAGTGATCGTGGTCGATAACAATTCGACAGACGCCACGGCAACGGTTGCGTCTTCACTTGGGGCCAAAGTCATCAGGGAAGACGTCCGCGGATACGGTCGAAGCTATAAACGGGGATTCGCCACCGCCACCGGAGACGTGATCATTACATTGGACGGAGATCACAGCTACCCGCCGGATGCAATCAGCTATCTCGTCGAAGCCTTCCTCCACCTCGAAGCGGACTTTCTGAATGCCAGCCGGTTCCCGGTTCGGGACACCAGGGCAATGAGCTTCAAACACAAGCTGGGCAATCTGGTCTTGTCGGCCGCGATGTCCCTGCTCTATTTCCGCTGGGTACGTGATTCGCAGAGTGGAATGTGGGTATTCAGGAGGTCCATCCTGGAGAACATGGTGCTTGAGTCGGACGGCATGGCATTCAGTGAAGAGATCAAGATTGAAGCACTGCTTCATCCTACGGCGCGGTTTGAAGAGATCTCCATCCTCTACTCATCCCGCCTGGGTGAGATTAAGCTCAACCCTTGGCGGGACGGCTTTTACAATCTTTGGTTTCTGGTCCGGAAGAGGTTTGCCCGCCGACCGCCGCGGTCATACTGAGTGTTCCCGATGGCGGCCGAAACTACGGTAATTGTCCCGAACTGGAACGGCGCAGGGAGACTCGCGCGCCTCCTGCCTCAATTGGCTGCACAGACGCTGCGGCCCACGCGGATCATAGTCGTGGACAACGGCTCGACGGACGGCTCACGGGGGCAGGCTGAACGTCTCGGCGCAGATTGCATCGCCTTTGAGAAGAACCTCGGGTTCGCCCCTGCGGTAAACGCCGGAATCGCCGCCTCCCGTACGCAGTGGGTAGCAGTCCTGAATAACGATGTCGAGTTGGAGACGCAATGGCTGGAGCGGCTGATCGCCGCCGCAGAGTCCACTGGCGCTTCATTCGCCACAGGCAGAATTCTGCAGTGGTCCGACCCGGAGCTCCTCGATGGGTGTTTCGACCTCCTCTCCCGCTCCGGTCTGGCATGGCGCGCCGGCCACGGGCAGCCCGCCGGGCACTTCTCCGAACCGAGGCGAATCCGGTGTGCACCCTTCACCGCCATCGTCCTGCGCCGCAGGGTGTTTGAGTCCGTGGGGCCGCTCGATGAACGATTCGGCTCTTACATGGAAGATGTGGAGTTTGGGCTGCGCTGCGCCCTCGCGGGCGCGTGGGGCATTTACGAGCCGTCCGCGATCGCACGGCACGAAGGGAGCGCCACACTCGGACGGTGGAGCGCGCCCATGGTTGAACTGCTGAGCCGCAACCAGGTGTTATTGATTGCTAAGCACTTCCCTGAAGGCTGGTTCTCACGGCTCGGGCGGCCGGTGCTTGCCGGGCACCTGCTTTGGGGCCTGCTTGCCCTGCGGCACGGCAGGTTTCTCGCCTGGCTCAGGGGCAAGCGGACGGCGCTGGCAAGTTGGGGCGAATGGCGAAGGCACGCTGAATCAACGCCGCTGGCTCAACTTGAACCCGTATTGTGTGAGGAGGAAAACCTCATCCGGCAGCTTCAAAGTGAGGGAAGCCGCGAGACGTTCTGGTCACTTTACTTCCGATGCGTAGGAGGCCGCCCTTGAAGCTGGGCGCAGTGATTGTCTCCTACAACTCCGTCGGCGAACTGCCCGCGTGCCTCGCGGCCGCCGCCGTCTATGCGTCCGACTTCTCGGAAGGCGTCCTGGTTGTGGACAATGCTTCGACAGACGGTTCAGCCGCAGCGGTCAGGGCCATTGGCGGAGTACGCCTGATCGCGAATCCTTCAAACTTCGGTTTTGCCTCAGCAGTGAACCAGGGTTTCGATGAACTATCGGAAGCCCATGCGATCCTGCTGCTCAACCCCGACGCTCATATCGCCACTTCCCCTCTCCTGCTGGCAGAGGAGTTGGAAGACCCGCATGTCGCCGCCGCCTCGGGCCAGCTCATCGGAGAAGACGGGAAGCCGCAGATCGGCTTCCAGTTCAGACGGTTCCCCACGCCTTCCGCGTTGGCATTTGAGATTCTGGGCTTGAACCGGCTTTGGAGCTCCAATCCGGTGAATCGCCGCTGGCGAGCATTGGATTCAGATACAAGCCAACCAGCGGATGTCCAACAGCCGGCGGGCGCGTGTTTACTCATCAGACGTCAGGCTTGGGCCGCCCTAAACGGCTTTGATGAAGGTTTCTTTCCCTTGTGGTTTGAAGATGTAGATTTCTTATTTCGGCTGTATGTGGCTGGCTGGCGAGTGAGATACAATCCCCACTTCCGGGCTGGTCATAGCGGCGGCCATTCCGTCGCCAAAATTTCTTGGCGTCACAGACAGCTATACTGGTATGGAAGTTTGTTAAGGTTTGCTGCCCGCCACTTCGGATTAGTTGGGCGATGGATCATTTGCTGGGCAGTGATCCTGGGATTGGTTCCGCGTCTCGTGATGGGGATTATCACCGAACGCTCCACCCAGGTAGTTGGCGTCTGTGTTAGGTTGATGCGACTCGCCTTCTGGTATCTTTCGAGAGGTGATCCGGGGGAAGGACCCTTGAGAACCAGACGGCGTATTGCGGTTGAGGACTGTGGGCCGTTCGGCTCCTGAGCGAGCCAGGAAGGGAACTGCCATTCAAAGCATGGCTTCGCAAGACTTGGTATCGGTCACGATAGTGACCTATAACAGCGGCCGCTACATCAAACGCTGCCTGGAATCGGTCCTGGCCCAGAAGGGTCCGCAAGTCGAGATCATCATCGTCGACAACGACTCGACAGACGGCACCCGCGACATCCTCGAACGCTACGAAGATCGCTGCCGCATCGTATACAACGACAAGAACATCGGTTTCGCCGCCGCACAGAATCAGGCCATCGGGCTGGGCCGCGGTAGTTGGGTGCTGACGCTGAACCCCGACGTCCTGCTGATGCCCTACTTCATTCAGGCGCTACTCGAGGCCGGCCGGCTCGATAATCGGATCGGCACAGTCTGCGGCAAACTCCTGACGATGAGCCCCGACCTCAACATCGACGCACGTCCGCGGGTCGACTCGACCGGCATCTACTTTACACCGAATCTTCGCCATCTCGACCGCGGCAGCCGTGAGATCGACAATGGCCACTACCTGAAGCGCGAGTATGTCTTCGGCGCAACTGCCGCGGCGGCGCTCTATCGCCGCGCGATGATCGACGACGTTTCCATCAACGGCGAGTTCTTCGATAGCGACTTCTTCGTCTACCGCGAGGACGCCGACGTGGCCTGGCGCGCCCAGTTGCTGGGCTGGCGTTGCCTCTACACGCCATACGCGCGCGGCTATCATGTTCGCGCCGTGCTTCCGGGCAATCGCCGCGCGTTGCCCAAAGAGATCAACATGCACTCGGTCAAGAACCGTTTCCTCATGCGGATCAAGAACATGAGCGGCGATCTGTACCAGCGGTTCTGGTTGCCGGTTACCGCCCGCGACGTGGTCGTGCTGGGTTGCTGCATGCTATACGAGCACTACTCGCTCCGGGCCTTCTGGCAGGTCGCCAAGGCATGGCGAGGCGTCTGGGAGAAACGACGAGTCATCATGGCCCGGCGGAGGGTCAGCGACGAGTACATGGCTGGCTGGTTCCACTATCAACCGGTCAGCCGGCCTGCGCCGAAGAAGAAGGCAGCCGGCGGAGAGTCCGTTCTCGCTGCCCGCGCCAGGGCAGCCGGGGCCGTTGAGAGCTAGCTTCGGCTCGGCTATGAACCTGAGCCGACGCAGCTTTTTCCTTGCTCCGGCGCGTTATCAAATGTTTCGGCCGGCCCGAAAGACGGCCTCGCAGGTCTCTGGCGGCAAGCGCCGCTCGATGTCGAATTCCAGCCTCGGACACGCTGGTGGTGGCCCGGAAGCGCAGCCTCTCCCGCATGGCATCACAGCCCAACTGGAAGAGATGAAACGCTCTGGCATCGGCGGCGCGGAGATCGTTCACTACTATCGCTTCACGGAAAAAGGGAACCGGCGGTGGGGGTCGCCGGAGTGGGCAGAGATCATACGCCATGCCCTTCGAGAAGCCACCCGGCTCGAGATGAAGATAGCTTTGGTCTTCTCACCGGGCTGGGACTTCGGCTCGCCCTTCATCCCGCCCACTGAACGCAGCAAGGTTCTCGCGCCGGCTTGGCTCGACTTCACCGGACCGTTCCAGTACGAAGGTCCGCTACCGCCCTTCAAGGACTTCGGCACCCCCAAGGACGGGCTCTTTGCGCATGTCGCTCCGGTGGAGGGCGCGCCGGATGATCAAGGCCGCCCCATCGCCGTGGTCGGCGCCCGGTTAACCGGCAAGGACACCATTGACCCGGCATCGCTGGTCGACCTCACTGACGAATTCCGCGGTAACGCCGGACGCTGGCGTGTCGAAGAAGGCGCGTGGCGCCTGTTCTCCTTCCGGCTGCAGTACACCGGCCAGCAGAACTCCGCTCAAAACGAAGAGCCCAAGAGTTGGGTGGTCGACCATCTCTCCTCCACGGCAATGCGCCGCTACGCCACAACCTGCGCTGAGATGTTCAGGCGCGAGTTCGGGCAGTGGATCCCAACCACTTTGGAGTCCGTCTTCTCGGATTCCTTCGAGGCAGTCCCGCTCGCCAACACCCTCCTCTGGAGCAACTCCACGATGGAGGACTTCCGGCGGCTGGCCGGATACGATCTCACGCCGCTGCTGCCGGCCCTCTGGTTTGACATCGGGGAGAGAACTCCGCAGGTTCGGTACGATGTCAATCGCGCGATGCACAGAATTGCGCTGGATTCCTGTTTCAGGCCATTCCTGGAGGCCTGCGCCATGGTTGGCCTGCAAGGGCGAATGCAACCCCATTACCGCTTCACCGAGGAGATCGTCGAAGGGGCGGGCATGGCCCACCTGCCGGAAACTGAGGTCACAACAGCCCGATTTGAAACCGTGCCGGACCCACGGAAAGCCACCGTCAGCGGAGCTCGCTTCTATGGCCGGCCTCTCGTCTCCGCCGAAGCGTACACATTCCTACACAGGGAGCGCTATCGCGCGACGCTGGAAGAGTTGAAGCGCGCCACCGACGCACAGCTTCGCGACGGTGTCGCTCGCTTCTATAACCACGGGTGGCTGTATACGGAAGAACCCGCTGCCGACGCCCGATCGCGACATGGTGGCGTGCGAGCGCATCCAGCCCTGGGCCCCCTGGTGGCCGTGGTACAGAGACTTTGCCGGCTACGTCGCCCGATGCTGCGCCATGCTGCGGCAGGGCGACTTTGTGGGTGGCGTTCTGCTCTACTCGCCGCAGGCCGATGTCTGGAGGCGCAAAGCGATATACAACGCGGAGCAGCGCATCATGCGTTATGGCGACATCCCCAAGACACTTGTCGCACACGGCTGGGACTATGACATAGTCAACGACCATTTGCTGCAGGAGCGCTGTCAGATTCGTGGAGAGGCGCTCGTCATCGCAGGTCACGTCCATCGCGTCGTTGTGCTCGCGGGCAGCCGCTTCGTCCCCGCGGGCACCCTCAGCCTTCTCGCACGATTTGCCGAGTCGGGAGGAACAGTGATCGCCTGTGGACTGCATCCGGATACGGCGGCGCCCTTCGTGAAGATTCCTGACTACCCTACTGATCGCCCCTCATACTCTCCGCAGTTCAACGAGTACGAGCCGACCCCGAATCTGTCCGGCCACCACCGCCGCCTGATCGAAGCAGTCGCGCGCGCCCTGCCGCCGGACCTCCTTTTGCCACCGGACGCCCTTCCCAGCCAAGGGCTTTGCCATCACCATCGGCGCCTGCCTGAGGCTGACATCTACTTTCTTGCCAACCTGCAGCCAGCGGCTTTCCAGGGAGACGTCCGCCTGGCAGCCCGGCGAAGATTCGCTTCCCGCTGGCACCCCGTATCCGGCCAAGTGGCCGACATGACCTCTGGCGCCCAGTCGCTCAGCCTGCACTTCGAGCCATGGGAAAGTTACTTCATCGTGCTCTCAGACGCTCAATGGACAAGTGACAAGACGAAGCCGAACTCATCCAATCCGCTCCGCGGAAAACTCTCTGAGCATCACAATTCCTCGACCTCAGGTCACTGTCCCGCGAGCTCTCTTATTCGATGAGTGTCGATGTCCCGCGCCAGTGGCGGGGCCGCGAGATCGAAATCGATCTCGGCGAAGCCCACTCCGCGGTAGAAGTGCGCTGGGACGGCGCAGTCGTCGGCAAGCCATGGTGCCATCCGTTCCGGTTGATCGTTCCGGAGAAGCTCACCAGGCCGGGACGCCATCGTCTGGATGTGGTGGTCGCCGCGCGGTTGCTCGATTCGGTCCAGGCCATGGAGCAGCCGCCCGCCCCGCCGGCTCGACTCGGAAAATCCAATCCTGCCCGGCCGGCCGAGTGGAGTTCCTGGTTGCGCGACAAGAGATTCAAGCCTTTGCTTCCCTCTGGTCTTTCTGGCCCTGTCACAATCAGGACTTGGAAGAAATAATGCGCATCGCCATCCTGGGCACACGAGGCATCCCCGCCTGCTACGGCGGCTTTGAGACCTTCGCGGAGGAACTCTCAACGCGCCTCGTCAGCAGGGGCCACGAAGTGACGGTCTATTCAAGGACGCCTCACGCTACATCGCACTATCGTGGAGTGCGCGATCCGCTACCTGCCCGCCGTACGCCACAAGTACGCGGAAACGCTCGCGCACACCCTGCGCTCCACAATCGCACTCATTCGAGACCCTCACGACGTCGCCCTCTACTGCAACGGCGCCAACGCCATCTTCACGCCACTGGCCCGAATGTCCGGCATACCCGTAGCCCTCAATGTCGATGGCCTGGAGCGAAAGCGGAAGAAGTGGAACGCGTTGGCCCGCCTCTGGTATCTGCTCTCGGAGATCCTCTCGACCTTCTGCCCTACCGTCATCGTCACCGACGCGGCGGAAATCCGCGACTACTATCAGAGCAGGTATGGTGCCCAATCGACATTCATCTCCTATGGCGCGCCGCTCGGCAAAGTGCCCTCAGTGGAGGCGCTGGGCCCACTCGGACTCGAGAGCGGCGGATACTTCCTATACGTGACCCGGTTCGAGCCTGAGAACAATCCCCTGTTGGTCCGCGAGGCCTTCGAACCGCTCGACACACGGATGAAGCTGGCCCTCATCGGCGACGCGCCCTACGCAGCGGAATACATCGCCAAGGTGCGCAATACCAGAGACCCGCGAATCGTTCTGCCCGGCGCGATATACGGCATGGGCTACCACGAGTTGCAGTCCCATTGTCTCGCTTACGTCCATGCCACTGAGGTCGGTGGTACACATCCGGCGCTGATTGAAGCCATGGGACGCGGGGCGCCCATTCTCTACCTGATGACGCGCGAGAACCATGAAGTCGCGGGAGGGGTGGGCCTGCCGTTCCACTCCCGGGAGGAATTGCGCGCGCTCATGCAACGCGTACTCGATATGTCCGCCACCGAACGTGAAGCGCTTGGACGCGCGGCGCAGGAACGCGTTGCCGAGCGCTACGGATGGGAACGCGTCACGGATGCCTACGAATTGCTCTTTCGGAGTCTGGGTGAACGTCGATGAGCGAATACCGTTGTTGGACTGAAATCTCGTTGGGCTCAATCGCCGGCAACTACCGCCGCCTCAAGGAAGCCGGCGACGGGGCGGACGTGATTTGCGTGGTCAAGGCCGATGCCTACCGGCATGGGGCGGCGGCGGTGGCCGCCCGGTTGGAGGCGGAGGGCGCAGGCTGGTTCGCCGTGGCCAATACGGCAGAGGGCGGGGGTCTGCGGCAGGCGGGTATCAAAGGCGAGATTCTCGTGCTCGGCGGAATCCTCGACTTTGAGTACGACGCGCTGTTCGAGCACCGGCTCACTCCCGTGATGCACGACCCGCAAGCGTTGGAGAGACTCGACCGGCAGGCGGGCGCACGGGGCTCGGTCTGGCCCTTCCATCTGAAGATCGACAGCGGGATGGGCCGCATGGGCAGCCGGGACTCGGCGGCGACGTTGGCCGGCGCCGTCCGGGCAGCGTCGCATCTGAAGCTCGAAGGCATCTTGAGCCATTTGGCAACCACCGCGGAAGAAATCACGCCGCAGACCCGCGAGCAGCTCGACGCCTTCGAGCGAAAGATCGCCGAATTAGCGGCGAACGGCATCGCTCCCTCGCTGCGGCACACTGCAGC
Organism: Bryobacteraceae bacterium; assembly: GCA_963714395.1. Classification (GTDB taxonomy): domain Bacteria; phylum Acidobacteriota; class Terriglobia; order Bryobacterales; family Bryobacteraceae; genus JACADU01. The sequence goes on along the minus strand of CAVQOO010000006.1, from coordinate 62,147 downwards.
CTCGCTGCCTCTCGTCTATCGACAGCGCGCACCGTTGGGAGCGGCCTTTGGCAATATGGCGCGCCCCGGCCTCGGTCTCTACGGCTATCCGGCCTCGCACATGACGCCCGCGCTTTCCTGGAAAGCCCGCGTCCTTCTGGTGAAGGAAATCCCTTCCGGCGATCCGGTGGGCTACGGGGCCCGCTGGAGGGCGAGCCGCCGGTCACGGATCGCGGTCGTTGCCTGCGGCTATGCCGACGGCATTCCTCATCGCCTCTCGAACAGCGCGTATGTGCTGCTGCATGGCGGTGCGGCGCCGATCCGCGGAGCCGTCTCAATGGATCTGCTGACGGTAGACGTGACGGACTCCGATCGCGTGGAGGCGGGCGATGTGGCGACGCTCATTGGTTCCGACGGGAGCCTCGCCATCACCGCCGACCACTGGTCGGAATGGTCTGGCACCATCCCGTACGTCATCCTCTGTGGAATCGGGTTGAGAGTAGGCCGCGTCTACTTGCCCTGAGGGGCGGAAGCCGGAGGGCTCCAGCGTTCGATCGCCTCACGCAGACGGTCGAGTTCAATCGGCTTGGTGAGATAATCGGTCATTCCGGCCGCCAGGCAGGCTTCCCGGTCGCCCTGCATCGCATTTGCCGTCAGCGCGATCACGGGGACTTCGGCTCCCGCAGCAGTACTTTGGCGGAGCCTGCGCGTCAATTCGAGTCCCGTCGTATCCGGCAGCCTCCAGTCCATCAGCACAGCGTCCCATCCTCCCGACATCAACTTCGCAAACGCCGATTCTCCGTCACCGGCCACATCGGCCTCGCAGCCCAGTTTTTCAAGCATTCGGACTGCCAGCCGTTGGCTGATGGCATTGTCCTCGACCACCAGAACGCGCGGCTTGCCTTCACTGGGCCTCACAGTCGAAGCTGTCAACCTGTGCCTGGGAGCCTCCAGTGCTTCGGGCAGGCTGAGTTCAAGCCAAAAAACGGAGCCGGAACCCTGCCCTGGCTGAAAGCCCAGGCGGCCGCCCATCAGCTTCGCGAGGCGCTGAGAGATCGCCAGGCCCAATCCGCTGCCTTCGCCTCGCCTTCCTGGATTCGAATCGATCTGGGAAAAGTTGTCGAAGAGCCTGGGGAGCTCCCGTGGCGAAATCCCGACCCCAGTGTCCTGGACTTCCAGCCGCAGGTGGAGAAGATGCTCCTTTTTCACCTTGGCCCAGTGAAACCCGAATTGAACCTTTCTCCGTGAACTTCACCGCGTTGCTCATCAGGTTCAGGGCAATCTGACGGAATCGCAGCGCGTCGCCGATTGCGGGCAGAGGATCTTCAGGCAGTTCGAGGCTGAATTGCAGGCCTTTGGCCTCCGCCTGGAGGCTGAACAGCCGGGCCGCCTCTCGAATGACCTCGTCCGCCTGGAAGGGCTTCGAGTCGAGAGTGAGCTTTCCGGATTCGACCCGCGACAAGTCGATGATGTCGTTCACGATGTTGAGCAGGCCACCGGCGGAACTCCGGATGATGCCCGCATACTCGGCCTGTTCCTGATTCAAAGGTGTGGTCATCAGAAGTTGGGCCATGCCCATGACGCCGTTCATCGGGGTGCGGATTTCGTGGCTCATGTTGGCGAGAAATTCGGTTTTGGCGCGGTTGGCCTCTTCCGCAACACGCTTGGCGCGGCGAAGGCGGCGCTCCTGCCAGAGAAGCACGAGCACGGCGGCGATCAGCAGGGCGAGTACCACTTCCAACCTGCGGCTTTGCCGCTCAGCGCGCAGCATGGCTTCGATCGTGCCGATTTCGCCAGTGGCTTTCATCGCCCAGTTCATGGTGATCGTCGGATACGCGCCGTCGGCCCCCATTCTGCTGAGTTCTTCCCGCATTGCACGGGCCGCCTGCCACGCTCCCTGATCGCCCTTCCGCACGCCGATGGCATACCAGAGATCCGCGCCCGGAAACGGGCCCACCTTCAGCCTCACCTGCGCACACGCTTTCGGCCTGTCCTCCAATGCCCTGTCCCCAAACCCGGTGGAAACAAGAACAGCGGGAAACGCCCCAAGGCAGAGACCTTCAACTGCCGAGGCCTGGCTGGGCACGTCCACACCTTGGGCGCCAGGAAGGGCCTTGGCGACCAGAGGGAAGAGCAGTTTCCCGCGGTATACAGCCACCTTGCTGCCTTCCCAGACTGATGGCAGAGGCCGCCCCTCGACTGTCACGATGAAGTAGTTGTGGTTGACGTAGGGCTCAGTGAATCGGATGAAGGAGTGACGCCGCGGCAAGTCGGTGATGTAGGGCCACAGATCGATCTTCCTGTCGCGGAGCGGCTGCTCGGGTCCACTGGCGTGGAATTCCCATCTCAGCTTGACTCCGCGCCTGCGAGCCGCCTCCCGGATGATGTCGATCGCCAGTCCTGTCGGCTGGCCATCGGGCGCCCTCCACTGGGCCGGGTAGGAATCCTGGAACCCCATCACATAGGTCCGCTCCTCCCACGCTCCACCGCGCCACCACCAATAGCCCGCCCCAAGCGACACTGCGAGCACAGCGAGTATACTGCTGACCTTAGCCGATGCTGATAAACTCCGGTTTGCCTTCACCAGGGAGGTTCTCCCTCCTCAACCATATCGGCAGTGCCGCGTTTTTCGAGTGGGAACTTTACGGCTTATACGTCCAGATTCCGCACGTCGAGCGCGTTCTCCTCGATGAACTTCCGCCGGGCCTCGACGTCCTCGCCCATCAGGGTTGAGAAGATCTCTTCGCTCTCCACCGCGTCTTCGAGGCGCACCTCGAGCAGCGTTCGAGTCTCGGCATTCATGGTCGTATCCCAGAGCTGGTCCGCGTTCATCTCGCCCAGCCCCTTGTAGCGCTGGACGCTGCAATCACGCGTGCCCTCGCTCTTCACGTAGGCAAGCAGGTCGCGCCAGTTCGTCGATCGTCTCCCGCCGGGCTTCCTTGACCACCACGAATGGGGGCTGGTTGTACTTCTCGATGGTGCGGGCCAGAAAGCGCAGCCGCTTGTATTCCGGCTGGCTCGCGGTGTCGTGCCCAATGGTGCGGTCGCCGAACGTGTCGTCATGGTAGGAGACGCCCCAGGTGGAGTGCTCCTCGTCGTGCACGAGCTTAACCGTCAGCTTCTGCTGCTTTGAGCGCCGCGGCAACCTTCTGAATCTCTTCCTTGTTGCCGAAATCGCCTTTGCTGTCGATTGCCAGCCTGGGATTGGCCAGGACTTCGACAACGCGGCGCGTCCCGCAGCCGCCGCTCCAGCCTGTCGAAAATCTGCTGGAACTCGTCGAGCTGCATCAGGAACTGCCGCAGCTCGCCGCCTTCCAGCCGCTGCTGCGCGTCGCCTAGCTCCCGCCAGCACGTGGACGTTCTCGGTGGCGCGCCGCAGGATCTCGCGCGTGAACTCCTTCTCGTCCTTGATGTACTTCTCGCTCTTGCCCTTCTTGATGCGGTAGAGCGGCGGCTGCGCGATGAAGACGTGGCCGCGCGTGATCAGCTCCTGCATGTGCCGGAAGAAGAACGTCAGCAGCAGCGTGCGGATGTGCGAGCCGTCCACGTCGGCGTCGGTCATGATGATGATCTTGTCGTAGCGCAGCTTGGCGACGTCGAAGTCGTCCTTGCCGATGCCGGTGCCGATGGCCGTGATCATGGCGCGGATTTCCTCGTGCCCGAGCATCTTGTCGTAGCGCGCCTTCTCGACGTTGAGGATCTTGCCCTTCAGCGGCAGGATCGCCTGGTAGCGCCGGTCGCGGCCCTGTCTTGGCGGTGCCGCCGGCCGATTCGCCCTCGACCAGGAACAGCTCGCAGCGCTCCGGATCCTTCTCCTGGCAGTCGGCCAGCTTGCCGGGCAGGCCGCCGGAATCGAGCGCGCCCTTGCGGCGCGTCAGGTCGCGCGCCTTGCGGGCCGCTTCGCGCGCGCGCGACGCCTCGATCGCCTTGCCGACGATCTTGCTGCATCACCGCCGGGTTCTTGTCGAAGTACTCGCTCAGCTTCTCGTTGACGAACTGCGTCACGTAGCCGCCGATGTCGCTGTTCAGCTTGCCCTTGGTCTGGCCTTCGAACTGCGGCTGCGGCAGCTTCACGCTCACCACCGCGGTCAGGCCTTCGCGCACGTCGTCGCCGGTGAGGTTCTCCTTGACGTCCTTGAACAGCCCGGCCTGCTGGCCGTAGGCGTTGATGGTGCGGGTCAGCGCGGTGCGGAAGCCGGTCAGGTGCGTGCCGCCGTCGACGGTGTTGATGTTGTTGGCGAAGCTGAAGATCGTTCTCGGAGTAGCTGTCGTTGTACTGCAGCGCGATTTCCATGCGTGAGCATGCCGCCGTTGGGCAGTTCGCGCTCGCCCTCGAAGTGAGATCGGCTTGTCGTGCAGGACGTTCTTGCCGCGGTTCAGGTGCTTGATGAACTCGGCGATGCCGCCGCTAGTAGAGGAACTCGTGCGTCTTCACCGGGTCCGCGCGCTCGTCCGCTGAGCGTGATCTTCAGGCCCTTGTTCAGGAACGCCATCTCGCGCAGCCGCTGCGCCAGCGTGTCGAAGTTGAACGCGGTCGCGTCCATGATGGTGCGCGTCGGGCTTGAAGGTGATCTTGGTGCCGGTCTTGCGGCCCGGCCTTGCCCGTCCTGCGCCAGCGGCGCCTTCGGGATGCCGCGCTCGTACTCCTGCTCCCAGGTGTAGCCTGTCGCGCCAGATCTCCAGCTGCAGCCGTTCGGACAGCGCGTTCACGCAGCTCACGCCGACGCCGTGCAGGCCGCCGGAAACCTTGTAGCTCTTGGAATCGAACTTGCCGCCGGCGTGCAGCTTGGTCATCACCACCTCCGCCGCGGAGATGCCCCACCTCGTGCTGATGTCCACCGGAATGCCGCGGCCGTTGTCCATGACGGTGACCGAGTTGTCGATGTGAATGGTGACGGTGATTTCGTCGCAGAAGCCGCGCCAGCGCTTCGTCCACCGAGTTGTCCACGACTTCGTAGACCAGGTGGTGCAGCCCGGTCTCGCCGGTGCGAGCCGATGTACATGGCCGGGCGCAGGCGCACCGCCTCCAGCCCCTCGAGCACTTTGATACTCGAAGAATCGTAGGCTCTCAGGATTGCTCAAACTATTGTCCTTCTTACTCAGTAGCGGCCGCGTCGCCGTCAGATGCGCATCGGCATGACGACGTAACGGTACTTGTAGTTCACGCCGTCGCCCGACGGGCGTCAACTCACCGGCGCTCTGCGCGTCCTTGAAGTGGAATGCCACTTTGTTTCTGGTACCGCGCGCAGGAAATCCAGCAGGTACTGCGCGTTGAAGCCGATCTCGACGGTCGGCCCGCCGTACTCGACCGGCAGGCTCTCTTCGATCTCGCCGCTCTCGCTCGACGAAGAATGCATCGTCGCCTCATTGTCGGCGAACCGGATCTTGATGGCGCGCGAGCGCTCATCGGCAAACTGCGCCACGCGCTCGATCGCCGCCCGCAACTCGTCCCGGTCCAACTCCACGGTGTGCGCTGTGGCTCTTCGGCAGCACGCGCTCGAAATCCGGGAAGTTGCCGGTCAGCTTGCGCGATGATCAACAGCCGGTCGCCCAACCGGAAGAACAGGTGATTGTCGTCGCCGGAGAATTCCAACTGCGCGTCCTTGTCGGTGTCATCGGAGGCCAGCTTGAGCAACTCGCTCATCGCCTTCCGCGGCAGCAGCGCCTTGTACGACGCATCCTCTGAGCCCAACGGATTCTCGTTCTCCACCATGGACAAGCCGGTGGCCGTCGGTGGCCACCATCGTCAGAACTTTGCCTTTGATGCTCAACAGCGCGCCGTTCAGCGTGAACCGGATTCCTCGGCCGAGATCGAGAAGATCGTTTTCGAGATCATCGCCGCCAGCACGCCTATCGGAATCTCCGCCAGGGCTTCCGGCATCTGCGGCAGTTCCGGGAAGCTCTCCCGCGACATGCCTGCGATCCGGGTCCTTGAGCGACCGCAGGTCAGGTTCGCCCAGTGGTTCTCCGTGAACTCGATCGTGAATTTCGGCGTCGGGCAGAAGCCGCACATAGTCCAGCAGCTTCTTTGCGGGAATCGTCCCGGCGCCGCCGGACTTCACCTTGGCGGGAGCATGGCAGCGAACCCCCAATTCCAGATCCGTCGCCGTCAGCATCAGACTCTCGCCGACAGCCTCCAGCAGCACATTCGAGAGGATCGGGATCGTGGTCTTCTTCTCCACCACGCCCTGAGAGAGGTTCAACTCACGGACCAGATCGGACTTGCTGACGGTGAACTCCATCGCCCGAATCTCCCTTCGCCTGCATTCTGAATCGGTCTTACGGTCTTCTGAAAAGATTGAAGTTCTTCTGAACAGAAGTCATAGGCCGTGTGGAAATGTTGAAATCTCTCTAAATTATACAAAACCTTGAGCCTTGCAAGCTCGCGACTTTGTGAAAAGAGCCTAACGGCACGAGTGGCGATCAAGCCGCCCGGTAGGTTCCCACAGCAGCTGGGCATCACGCTGGAGCGCCTGCTGTTGAAATCGGTGTAAGTCTCAACATAACAATGGTTTACGCTGTGGAAGCCGCTGTGCATTACGGTAGATGGCGAGCCTCCACAGCTTTCTCTCAGGTTCCACACCCTTCTCGACAACCCCTTGTGTGGGAATCTCAGTAAGCTCATTGAAGTGAGTCGATTAGGCTGTGAACGAGTCTGTTCAAATCAGGATCCTGCTGGCGCAGCTCATCGATCTTGCGAACCGAGTGAAGGACGGTCGTATGGTGCTTGCCGCCAAAGTGCCGCCCGATCTCAGGCAGGGAAGCCGCCGTCAACTCCTTGCAGATGTACATCGCCACCTGGCGCGGCCTGGCGATTTCCTGGGCGTTGGTGCGCTGCTTCAACTGAGCCGGCTGCATTCCATAGCGCTCGCAAACGGCGCGGATGATCGAATCGATGGTGATGCGCTTCTCCGTGCCTGAGTACATCTGCCGTAGCGCCTGTTGGGCCATGCCCAACGTGATCTGCGACTTCGTAACAGAGGAGTATGCCACCAGTTTCGTGAATGCCCCTTCCAACTCGCGCACGTTCGACTTCGTCTTCGTCGCCAGGAAGATTCGCACGTCGTCCGGCAGATGGATGCCTTCGGCTTCGGCCTTCTTGTCCAGAATCGCCATCTTCGTCTCCAGGTCGGGCGGCTGATACATCGACCATCAGTCCCCACTCGAACCGCGATCGCAGCCTCTCGACCAAGCCCGGGAATGTTCTTCGGCAACTGGTCGCTCGAAAGGATGATCTGCTTCTGGTGGTCGTACAGCTCGTTGAAGGTATGGAAGAACTCTTCCTGCGTTCGCTCCTTGCCGGCCAGGCTGTGCACGTCGTCGATCAGCAGGACGTCCGCGTTGCGGTAGTGCTGGTGAAAGGCGGCATGCGGTCTCCACGAATCGACTGAACCATCTCGTTCATGAAGCGCTCGCCGGTGGTATAGACCACCCGCAAGTTCGGGTAACTCTCCGACAGCGCGTGTCCGATGGCATGCATCAGGTGCGTCTTGCCCATGCCGCTGCCGCCGTAAATGAACAGAGGGTTATAGCTGCGTGCCGGCGTCTGCGGCTACCGCTGCCGCGGCCGCGTGCGCGAACTGATTGCAGGAGCCGACGACGAAATTGTCGAACGTGAAGCGGACGTTTAGTTGAGCCGTCAGATTCTGGAACTCCGCCGCGGCCGGCGGGCCACCCTGAAAGAGCGGACGAGGGGCAATTGCGGGCGTTGACTGTCCGTCCGTCAGTTCGTACTGAACTCGCTCCACCGGCAACTGGAGCTCACGAATGGCACCTGCCACCTTTGGCGCGTACTCCCTCTCCAGCCAATCGCGCGTCGCATCATCGGGGACAGCAACTCGCAGACAACTTCCTTCAAGGCCCGCGAAACGCGTCCGGGCCACCCAATTTTGCCATGCCTCTTGAGTCAACGTCTGGTGGAGCTTATCTTTGACTGAATCCCAACCGTTTTTTTCCACCATCGAGCCACAAAACTCCCAAATGTTTTCCACAGGTTTCCAACAACCTTGGAGAACGCAGTTCCTTGCTTGTGCAGGGTCGTTCGCTGCTGCCCCTCTTCAACTGATCTGAGCCCGGTGGATCATCTCCCGGCGGCCGGGGGCGGCGTGAACGAATCTGAGCATAGCATAAATCGAAGGCCTGTCAGTCGCAGTTGCAATGAATTTGTAACCCACTGATTCCAAGCCAAATACACTATGCGTTTGCACGATTAAAAAGCTGCAAGAACTCACCGTTTTGTTCTAGCTTCGGCCTCAAGTGGTTGCCTGTTTGACAGATGCAGGGACCGGGCGCGATAATGCTAAGTAACCCGCGAGCGGGAGTAACTCAGTTGGTAGAGTGCGACCTTGCCAAGGTCGATGTCGCCGGTTCGAATCCGGTCTCCCGCTCCATTCCCTCACCGATCCAAATCTCAAAACGCAAAGCTCTCTTCCCCGACCCGTGTGCGCCCTGAGTCTGCCGTCTCTTCAAGACGGCCGCATGACGACTTTGGTACAACCCCCTTCGCGCTCGTTGAAGAGCTTGTACGCTTGGGGCGCTTGCGCGAGCGTGATCCTGTGCGAGATCACGAACGATGGATCTATGTCCCCATTCAATACGCGGTTGAGCAAAGGGCGCAGATAGCTGGGGGCATGCGTCTGGCCCATCCTGAAAGTGAGGCCCTTTGCAAAAGCAGCTCCCATGGGGACTGTATCGATGAATCCTCCATACACACCGGGAATCGAAACGGTCCCGCCCTTCCGGCAAGCCATAATTGCCTTTCGCAACACCCCCGGGCGATCGGTTTCCAGTCTAAGGGATTGTTTAGTCCGGTCGTAGGCGTATTCGAGCCCGTTTCCGTGCGCCTCCATTCCCACCGCATCGATGCAGGAATCCGGTCCCCGGCCCGCCGTCATGTCCTTCAACTCGGCCAATATGTCTGTGGACGCATAGTCCAAAGTCTCCGCCTTGCCGACCTCCCTGGCCATCTTCAAGCGCTCCGGGATATGGTCTATGGCAATGACACGTTCCGCGCCGAGCATATACGCGCTGCGAATCGCGAACTGTCCCACCGGTCCGCAGCCCCACACCGCCACCACATCGCCGGGGCGTATATTGCAGTTCTCCGCAGCCATGTATCCGGTCGGAAAGATGTCCGAGAGAAACAGAACTTGCTCATCCGAGAGGTGGTTGTCAATGACAACCGGCCCAACATCGGCAAATGGGACGCGGACGAATTCTGCTTGTCCTCCTGCGTATCCACCGTACAGGTGGGAGTAGCCGAAAAGCCCCGCACCAGAGGCGCCATACATGCGCTGCAACGCGGGAGCGTTCGGGTTGGTGTTGTCGCACAAGGACCATTGGCCGTTTTGACAGAAGAAACACTTTCCGCAGCAGATGGTGAAAGGCACCACCACCCGATCGCCCTTCTTCAGTTTTTCGACCTTGGAACCGGTCTCAACCACTTCTCCCATGAACTCATGGCCCAGTATGTCGCCCTTCTCCATGCCTGGAATGAAGCCGTTGTAAATGTGCAGGTCTGATCCGCAAATGGCGGTCAGGGTTGTCCTGACAATGGCATCCGACGAATTGAGGATTGCGGGATCAGGCACAGTCTCAACGCGAATGTCCCCGCTTCCGTGCCAACAGACGGCTTTCATGCGATGGCCTCCATTCTGCTGGCAACGGAGACCTTCGATTTGTGGATGGCGCCTCCCTTGGGTTGCCCCTCGATCGTTGCGAACTCACCGCTCTCCAGGAACTGCTTCAAGCGAATAAGATCAGCGTTGATTTCCTGTTCAGGTTCACGTCCAAACAAATGCGCTACATAGGCGCCCAGAAGACCGCCCGGAGGATCGTACTGCAGTTCCACGCGAATTTCCGTGCCTCGTCCCCCTGGCGCATCCTTGAACCGAACCGAACCCGCGCTTGCCACATCGCTACCGGGTAACGATTTCCAGGCAATGAGTTCATTCTCAATCTCATTGATCGTTTCGGCGTCCCAAGCAACCTCCCGGCCAGCGGGACCTTTTGCTACCCAATGTGATCGCTTGTTGCCTAGGGATTGCACAGAGATCAAATGCGTCATGAAACGAGGCAAGTTCTCCAGTTGCTGCCAGAACTGGAACACCTTGTCGCGAGGCGCCGCGACAGTAACCGCAGCCCGCGCGCGCACTCCGAGCTCGTACGGAATAGTGGCCGCGGAGGGTGCTGTCCGAATCCCTAGCAACCGATAAGCGTCGCAATGGCCGCTAATGCCGCGCTTCAGAAGCGCCGCGCCCGTCAGCGTGCGGCCAATGCCGGAACGCCCCTTCGACAAACCGCTGATGGCCAGGGCGCCGCCACCCAGAACTGAAAGCCAGCGCTCAACCGGATGAACATTAGTGATAGTGCGAGCAATCTGCATAAAGTGCCTCCCCAGGCGAATTGGTCTTTCTAAAAAGTAGAGGCACAGCGAAGTCTGTTTGTTTCGGACAATGAGCCAAGCCGGACCGGGGGCCTGACCTATGCCGCAAACCGGCGGCGTCCATGTTTTGAAATCACTTCAGGACGATGCTCGGAGACGAGCCGCAGCACCAGTTGCTCGTAGGGAGAAAGAGCGAGCGTCCCGGCGCTGTTTGCTTCATGAGGCACGCTGGTAAACAAACGCGTTCTGCAAGTTGCGCTCCTCAGGAATGCCTCGAGAATGGCGGGATGAATATAGTACTTGCGACAGGTGGCCGGACGATTTCCAAGGATCGCGGCCACCTGTTTCACAACGAGGACAACGCAGGTCTTGGCCTCCGTTACCGACTTCGGCCGCGGCAGCTTGCAGAGTTCCCGAAACGCAGCGCAGGTTCCATTCCAGGTTCGATCAGGGGGGTAGCAAAAAGCCGCTCCATCTGGCATAAACATTTGTGGAAGCAATTGTTTGGAGCCAGGAAGGGAGCGGCCTTTGCTATGACAGAGTGTAACCAATCGAGCTTTGAGTTTGAAGCCCATTTTTCGCGTGAAGTGGTGGCCCGCTTTGACGGCGGCCAGATCACCTCCGACGCCGGCGCCCTGCTGCTGCGTCAGACCGAGCAGCGGACGGGGATTCTGCGACAGTTCGCGGCCTGCTTCACCGATCACCGCCGCGCGGATTTGGTGGAGCACACCGTGCCGGAATTGGTTCGGCAGCGGGTGTATGGGTTGGCGCTGGGCTATGAGGACCTCAACGATCATGATGAGTTGCGGACCGATCCTTTGCTGGCGCTGTTGGCGGGCAAGGCCGATCTGGAGGGCGCTGGGCGGCGACAGCAGCGGGACCGAGGCAAACCGGGGGCGGGCAAGAGCACACTGAACCGGCTGGAGTTGACACCCAAGCAGGCCAATGCGACGGCTCGGTACAAGAAGATCGTGATGCGGGAAGAGGCGGTTGACGATCTCCTGGTGCAACTCTATATTCAGGCTCAGGAGCGACAACCGGAGCCGGTGGTGCTGGACCTGGATGCCACCGACGACCCGATTCACGGCGAGCAAGAGGGACGGTTCTTTCACGGCTATTACGGGCACTATTGCTACCTGCCGCTGTACATTTTCGCGGGCGAACATCTGCTGTGCGCGCGGCTGCGGCCCTCTAACATCGACGGCTCGGCCGGGGCGGTGGAGGAGGTGGAGCGCATCGTGAAGGCGCTGCGGCGGGTGTGGCCGGAGGTAAAGATCATTCTGCGGGGCGACTCGGGTTTCTGCCGGGAGCCGCTCATGAAGTGGTGCGAAGAGAAAGGTATTGATTTTGTGTTTGGCCTGGCGCGGAACCCGAAGCTGGAGAGGATCCTGGGCGGTGAATTGCGGCAGGCCCAGCAGGAGTTTGAGCAGACGGGGAAAGCGGCGCGGGTGTTCAAAGAGTTCTCCTATCGGACGAAGAAGAGCTGGTCGCGGGCGCGACGGGTGGTGGCCAAAGCCGAGCATTTGGCCAAGGGAGCCAATCCGCGGTTTATCGTCACCTCGCTGGGACCGGAGTGGATGGAGGGGCGGAAGCTGTACGAGGAGTTCTACTGTGCCCGCGGAGAGATGGAGAACCGGATCAAGGAACAACAACTGGCCCTGTTTGCGGATCGAACCTCGACGGCGTTTCTGCGCTCCAACCAACTGCGGCTGTACTTATCCTCGATCGCCTACTGCCTGATGCAGGCGCTGCGGCGACTGGGGCTGGCCGGGACTCAGATGGCGAAAGCGCAGTGTCAGACGATCCGAGTGAGACTGCTCAAAATCGGGGCCCGGATTCGGGTGACGGCGCGCAAGGTCTGGGTGTCGATGGCCGGGGGCTGCCCGTATGCGGAGGTGTTCGGCCAAGCTTTTCGGAATCTGAAGGAGGTGGAGCGGAGCGGCTGAACGGAAATCGCAAAAATCGGAGCGACAAACAAAGAGGTTCGGAGAAGTGCGTTTTTGCGGTCAAAAATATCGGACCTGAAACACCGCAATCGGCCAGCGGGGGCTCTCGGCTGGTTTCAGGCTGTCACGTCGGGCCTCGGGCGCGAGCCAACAGCCGGAATCGCTCTCGTTAGGGGCTCAAGAGCCGCACCCAGGAGACTTGGTGAGAAAAGAAGTCCTTGGCCGTTAAATCTTCTCCCGTTGCCTCGCGCAGATAGGCATTCACGTCCTCTGAGTGGATTGGATGGGGCTCATTCTTATCGTCGAGATACTGGAACAACTCCTGGCCAGGAATCTCCTGACACGCCTGAATGATCTTCGCGAGCCGTCGATTGCTGATATCCACCTCATGCTCCACACCGCTCTTTCCTTTGAACCGGAAGATCAATTGGTCATTGCGGATCTCCACGTGGTCATTGGTCAAGGTGGTCAATCCGAACGATTGGTTGGTTCGGACGTATTCCCGGTTCCCCACCCGCATCGATGTCTCGTCGAATAGCCTGATGAGAGCCGCAACGACCTTTTGCTTAGGCAGACCGCGAAGCATAAGGTCTTCGGCTACTCTTTCGCGGAGTATCGGCAGCGCCTCCGCGAAGACGGCCAGCCGATGGAACTTGGTCGCGTCGCGGATCTTCCGGAATTCCGGATGGTACCGGTATTGGCGCCGTCCACGAGCATCGTAGCCCACGGCCTGCAAATGCGATTCCCGATGAGGCGAGATCCAAACGTCGGCCCACTTGGGCGGAATCACGAGTTCGTTGATACGCTGCAGCTCTAAAGGATCAGACAGTCGCGTCCCGTTCGGAGAAAAATAGAGCCAGCCACGGCCGGCCCGGCGCCGGCGAATGCCGGCTGGCAAGTGATGCAGGTAGCGCAGCCCCGCCAGTTTGGCGGAGTTCTCCGGGTCGATTGGAAGCTTGCATGCGGCCTTCATGCCAACATCCTCTTATGCAGGTGAAAGGCCAAAATCTGGAGTGTCCGCGAGAGGATTCGCGGGTAGAAAGGAAACAGTCAAAGCTGAATGAGGAGGTTTACCGTTTCGAAAGGTAATCCTTTTCGACGCTTCCTGATATAAATACTCCTGATGTCTTCCGCACGCCGCCTCTCCCTTCTCCTGGCTCTGCCGCTCTGCACAATAGGGCTTCTCGCCCAATCCGATCGCCGCGTCATCGTCGTCAGCCTCGACGGTTTGCCCGCCTATTCCCTCGAGGATCCAAACCTGCCGATGCCGACCCTTCGCCGGCTCATTAAGGAAGGCGCCTCGGCTCGCAGGATGACCACGGTCAACCCCACCGTCACCTGGCCGAACCACACAACCATGTCGACCGGCGTGCTCCCCGGAGCGCACGGCCTCTACGCCAACGGCACCATTGTCCGAGGCGACGCGCCGCTGGCCAGGGTGGAGCCCTGGTTGGACAAAACCGGCATGGTTCACGCGCCCACAATCTATGACGCCGCCTTTCAGGCCGGGCTGACGACCGCACAGGTGGATTGGGTCGCCATCCAGAAGGCCCCCACCATCACCTGGGCCTATCCCGAGGTCCCTGCTTCCGATGGCGTCATCGAAAAGGAGATGATTGCCGCTGGAACCGTCACGCGCGAAGAGGTCGACGGCTTCCGCAAGATAAACATCTATCGCCGCGACGAGATTTGGACTGACGCCGCCATTCACATCCTTCGCAAACACCGCCCCAACCTGCTGCTGTATCACCTGCTCAGCCTTGACTCGACACACCACACGTATGGTCCGAAGACGAACGCCGGACTCGCCGCGATGGCCTTCCTCGACGGATGCCTGGCGCGTGTGATGCAGGCAGTGGAGGCTACTGGGCCGGCTACGGTCATCGTGGTCTCCGACCATGGCTTCAAGCCATTCCGCAACCAGATCCAGGCTACTGCGGCGCTGCGCGCGGCCGGCATCGAAGAGGTTGACGTCATCCCCGAGGGCGGCTCCGCGCTCGTCTACTTCAAGCCGGGCAGCGCGGCCGCTCTCGAGCCCAAAGTCCGGACGCTGTTCACCGCGCTGGAGGGTGTCGCTGAGGTCGTTGGCCGGGGCGAGATGAACAAAGTCCAGTTGCCCGAACCCGGCACAGATCCGCAGACGCCTGAGATGGTCCTGATGGCCAAGGACGGCTACTCCTTCGCGGGCGCCAAGAGTGGACCCGCGCTCACCCCGATTCCCGAGACGCGCGGCGCTCATGGCTACCCCGCTTCAGACCCCGACATGGACGCCGTCTTCGTCGTCTGGGGTCGCGGTGTTCGCGCCGGTGCGCGCCTGGAGCGCATCGCAAACCTGGACGTCGCCCCGACCATCGCCACCCTGCTTGGCATCAAGCTGCCCTCAGCGCAGGGCAAAGCAGCGACGGACCTGCTGCAATAGCACCCCCGGCGAACAGCCGTCGATTCGAGCCACGCTAGGGCTCTCAAAATCATTGACCCTGGAATCGGTCTGCTTCATACTTTCAAACCAAAGGGGTTGAGTATGAAAAGCACGATCATCTGCCTCTGCATCCTGGCCTTTGCGCCGATCATGACCGCGCAGGAGTTCAGAGCTACCATCACTGGCACCGTCACCGATCCGCAGGGGTCTCTTATCCCCAATGCGAAGGTCGAGGCCGTGAACCTTGCCACTCGCGTGGCCAATGAGGCGCGCACGAACGAATCGGGAGTCTACGTCGTCCCCTTCCTGGCCAGTCGGCGACTATTCGATCACTGTCTCCTCCGACGGTTTCAAGCGCGCCGCCCGCAGCTCTGTTGAACTCCGGGTCGGCGATCGCCTGATTCTCGATTTTCGGCTCGAACTCGGCGCCATCACCGAACAGGTGACCGTCTCAGCCGCTGCTGAACTCCTGGAAACCAGCACTGCCTCCAAGGGACAGGTGATCGATTCCGCCAAGGTCAGGGATCTGCCCGCTGCTCGGAAGGAACCCCTTCATGCTGGCCGCGGTCTCCGCCGGCGTGCAGTACACGCCCACGCGCCAAAGCCGCTCCAATCGCCCGTTCGACAACGGCGGCATGGACAACTTTGCCATGAATGGCGGCAGGCAGTTCTCCAACGAGTTCCTCCTCGACGGCGTCCCCGACACCAACACTGAAACCACCGGCCCCTCCAACCTCAGCTTCGTGCCTTCGCCCGACGCCACCGAGGAGTTCAAGGTCCAGACCAACAACTACGACGCGCAGTACGGACGCACCGGCGGCGGTGTCGTCAACGTCAGTCTCAAGAGCGGCACCAACAGGCTTCACGGCGCGCTCTACCACTACTTCCGCAACGACAAGCTGAACGCCAACGCCTTCGAATCGAACCTCGCCGGTACAAGCGCTCCTCGTTCCACTGGAACCAGCCCGGTGTTCAGGTCGACGGACCTGTCTATATCCCCAAGCTCTACGATGGCCGCAACAGGACCTTCTTCATGTATTCCTGGGAGAAGATCAAGTCCGCCATTCCCCTGCCCCAGACATACACTGTGCCCAACGCTCGACCAGCGTGCCGGGGATTTCTCCAAAACGGTCCAGGCCAACGGCGTCAGCCCTGTCATCGTCTACGATCCGATGACGACCACCGCTTCGGGTTCGACCTATGCGCGCCAGCCCTTCGCCGCGAACCGCATTCCCGGCAACATGATCGACCCGGTCGCGGCGAAAATGCTCGACTACATTCCCAAGCCGACCACGGCGGGAAACGCCCAGGGGTTCTTCAACCTGATCGCCAGCCCCAATACCGTCACCGACGAATACGACCAGCACATTATCCGGATCGACCAGGTTCTCAACGACAAGCACCGGTTCTTCTCGCGCTACGTTCGCGGCAACCGCCACGAGGTGAACAGCGATGCGGGCTTCCCACATCCCGCTACACCTTGGTACTCCCACTGGCGCATCAACCAGGGCGGCAACTTCGACCTGACCTCGATGCTGGGTCCGACCTTGGTTTCCAGCTTCCGCGCCGGCTACATCCGGCACCAGTTCGCCATCCAGCAGTACGGTGAAGGGTTCGATCCCACCCAGTTGGGCTTCCCCGCATCGATTGTCGCCCCCCTGCTTCCGCGCCGAATCGTTCAACCTCACCAATGCCTCTTGGGTCGCCGCTCCCCGAACGCGTGCGGCTGACATTCTGACCGGTCTCCACGGTTGACCTGGAACTGCAGGCGTGATACCTGTTACAGACAACCGAGCCGCTAGAGCGGCTCAGCTCGCTGCGTAGGAGTGAACTATGCGCATATCCTCCACTTCGATCCGGGTCAGCCTGACTCTGGCGGCCCTGCTCATCCTGGTTTCTTCGCGAAATGCCGCGGCCCAGGTCCTCTATGGGTCAGTGGTTGGCACCGTTGAAGATCCCTCGGGATCCGTCGTGCCCAACTGCCAAGGTCAGCCTGAGAAACACGGCCACCGGACAGGTGCGCGAGGTCCAAGCCGACGAGCAGGGGCGCTACAATGCCCTGAACCTCCTCGCCGGCACTTACGACATGACAGTGACTGCGTCCGGGTTCCGGACTTTGAACCGTCCCGGTGTCGAAGTCACCATCAACAGCGTCACCCGCGTCGAGGCACGCCTGGAAGTCGGACAACTCAGCGAGCAGGTGACGGTCTCAGCCGCCGTTGCAGCCCTCCAGACGGACCGCTCCGACACACGCGCTGAGATCAGCTCAAAAACCGTAGTCGAGCTCCCTCTGGCCAGCTACCGCAACTACCAGAGCATGATCAACCTCGTGCCCGGCGCAACGCCCGCCGCCTTTCAGAACTCGATGGGCGCCTCGCCCCAACGTTCCCTCACCACCAATGTCAATGGCACGAACCGCAACAACAACAACACCCGCATCGACGGAGCCACCAACGTCTACGTTTGGCTGCCCCACCACACCCTTTACAATCCGCCGGTCGAGTCGATTGACACAGTCAACATCTCCACGTCGTCCTTTGACGCCGAACAGGGCATGGCCGGCGGCGCCGCTGTCACCGTGGCCACCAAGTCCGGCACAAACAACCTGCACGGTTCGGCGTTCTGGTATCACGACAACCAGCACCTCTACGCGCGGCCGTACTTCTACAAGGCGAACGTCGATCACCCCCCGTTGAACAAGTCCATCGTGAACATACCCGGCGGCACGATTGGCGGCCCGATCATCAAGAACAAGTTGTTCTACTTTTTCAGCTTCGAGCGGACCTGGGAGCGGACCGGCCAGTTTGCCAATTCCAGCGTTCCCCCAGCCGACGTGCGCGCCGGCAATTTCGCGGCGTACACCGGACTCGGGCTCATCTACGATCCTGCCACCGGCACGAGCGCCGGAACCGGCCGCACCCCCTTCCCCAACAATCAGATTCCTTCCGCCCGTTTCTCTCCGACCTGGACTGAAGATCCAGCCGCTCGCTCCGCTGCCCAACCAGCCGGGCACCGACTCCTATCAACCTCTCCGGCAATTACTTCAGTTCCGCCACATTAGGGCTGACCCGTGATCAGTACGACGTCAAGGTGAACTACAACATCACCGCCAAAATCATGGTCTGGGGCAAGTACTCCCAGATGAACGCCCCGGTCCAGGGCGCAGGCGCGCTCGGAGTACTCACCGGCCCTGCGCTCGGCCAACTCGGCACTGCCGATGTCGGCATCAAGATCCCCACCTTCGGCTTCAACGCCACCCCATCCGCAACGTTCCTGATTGACGGCGTCTTCGGCTACACCAAGTTCACCAATATTGCCCTCGGCCCCGACTACGGCAAGAACTGGGGTTCAGAAGTCTGGGGCATCCCCGGTACCAATGGCGGCAAGCACATTCGCCGGCGACATCCGCTACTCGGGACAGCCCTGCATCGACAACGGCTTCACTTCCTGGGGCAACTGCTCGTCGTCAAATCCCAACTTCTACGACGACCACAGCTACACCTACACAACCAACTTCTCGAAGGTCCACGGCGCCCATGAGTTCCGGTGGGGGGTCGATGTCATCCGTCACGCCCTGAATCACTGGCAGCCTGAAGTAGCCAACCCGCGCGGCAGCCTCACTCCAACCGGGAATGCCACCATTCTCGCGGGCCAGGTAGCCCGCACCACGCACATCTATGCGGCCGGACTGCTGGACATTCTGGGCAGCGCCGGCAAGTCCGTCCAACTCTACGATTTCCACACGCGCGAGTGGCAGAATGGACTGTACTTCCGCGATCGCTGGCAGGTCACCCGCAGCTTCACCCTCAACCTCGGCGCTCGCTACGAGTACTACCCGATGATGAACCGTGGCGACGGGCGCGGCGTCGAACGTTGGGACCCTGCCACCAACCTGGTCACACTCGGCGGCGTCGGCAACGTGCCAATCAACAACGGTATCGATGTCTCCAAGAAGCTCTTTGCTCCCCGGCTGGGCGTCGCCTGGCGCTTGGGCGAGAAGACCGTCGTCCGGGCCGGATACGGCATTACTTTCAATCCCATGGTCCTTTCCCGCCCGCTCAAGGGACTCTACCCGGCCGCCATCTCGTCGAGTTGGGTGGCGCCATCCCAATACACTTGGTACGGGACCCTCACTCAAGGCATTCCAGACGTTGCCACACCGGACATCAGCACTGGCGTCGTCGCTCTCCCTCCGACGGTCAACATGGGTCCCCGCAGCGCCTACGCCGGTGATCTGCACCGTGGCTACATCCAAAGCTGGAACTTCACCATCGAGCGGAGGCTGCCCGACGAGTTCCTCGTGTCAGCGGCTTACGTCGGGAATCAGACTGTCCACCAGTTCCTGGACAGGGACGTCAATGCGGCCACCATTTATTGGCGGCGGCAATACCAGCCGTCCGCTCGTACGCCACGCAGGGCCGCCTCATCGAGGCGTTGATGTGGGATGGCTGGGGCATCTGCAAACTATCACTCCTTCCAGGCCGCGATCAACAAGAACTTCTCCCGCGGGCTCTTCCTGAAAGGCGCCTACACGTGGTCGAAGTCCATCAGCATGTCCGACGACGACGGCTGGGCGGCTCTGCCTCTCACCAACATGCCTAGCCGCGCTCAGGCGAAATCGCTCAGTGACAGGCTACGACCGCAGGCACATGTTTGTCATGAGCTGGGTCTACGAAATGCCGTTCGGCAAGGGGCAGCATTTCGCCCTCACCGGCTTGGCCGACCAAGTGTTCGGGGGCTGGCGGATCAACGGCATCTATTCCGCCTATACCGGGACGCCGTTCACGGTCTCGGCAAGTACCAACTCGCTCAACACGCCAGGTTCATCCCAGACCGCCGACCAAATCGCCGAGGTCGTTAAGATCGGCGACGTCGGCCCCGGCACGCAGTACTACGACGTAACGTCATTCCGCGACCCCAACTTCCAGCGGCCGGCAACCTTATACCGGTTCGGTACCATCGGGCCGCAATGCCCTGTATGGGCCCGGCTTCCAGAAAGCCGATCTTGCGATGTTCAAGGACTTCAGGATCTACGAACGTTTCATCCTTCAGTTCAAGGCCGAGGCGTTCAACTTCACCAACACGCCGCGTTTCGGCAACCCCGCGTCGAATGTCAGCAACATGACGGTGAATCAGACCACCGGCGAGATCACCAACACCAACAACTTCATGGCGATCACCAGCGCCTTCGACGGCCAGGAGCGCAAGTTCCGCTTCGGCCTGCGGCTGACCTTCTGAGCGACCGAACCGTTGAAAGGCACAATCTACCCGCCTGAGCGAACGTTCTTCACGGAGCCGTCGACGGGTGCGCGCGTCTATCAGATGACCTGCCACCCGTCGATCAACCATCTCAGCTATTTTCTCCAGAGCTCGTTCACGCCCGATTCGAAACGGTTGCTTTTCACTTCCTACCGCACCGGGAAGGCTCAGTTGTTCGAGACGGCTTTCCCCGACGGCGAGATCAGGCAGTTGACTGACGGCGCTCCGATTCATCCATACTCGCCAACGCTCTCCCCTGGCGGTGAGCGCGTCTTCTTCGTCAGGGGCGGAGCCATCTGGGCTCTTGACCGGGCGAATCTCGCCGAGACTCGAATTGTCGAGTTCAGCGGCGCGCAGTTGGGCGAGTGCACGCTGGGCGACAACGGACGATGGATCACCGCGGCCATCAAGCAGGGCTCCACCCAGGGCATCGTCACAGGACGCTCAGATGGCTCCAACTGGCGCATCATCCCCTTCACCCGGACAGTGATTCACCCGCAGTTCCATCCGCTCGACCCCGAGTGGATGGAATTCGCCGGAGATCCCGCTCCGCGCATGTATCGCGTCCGCCGCGACGGAACGGGCCTCGAATGCCTCTACGAGCACGACGGCTCCGAATGGATCACACACGAGACGTTCCTGGGCACGACTGGCGACCTCGTCTTTGTCCATTGGCCGAAAGCCCTCTACCGCATGGATTGGACCTCGCGCGCCATCTCCCCGATCACCACCGACAGCGTCTGGCACATCAGCCCGAATCGCGCCAGGGACGCGAGTGCTCTGCGACACCAATCACCCTGACAAGGGGATCTTCGAAATCGACGTCGCCACCGGCGTCCGCCGCCGCATCTGCATGCCCGGGTCCAGCAACGGCGGTACTCAATGGACCCAACCCACACCCGCCAACTGGAAAGTGGATTCAAAGTCCGCGCTGAGTTGGCTGGAGGTGCCAGCCGATTCCATCTATGGACCGCAATGGACGCATCCGCATCCGTGCTTCTCTCCGGACGAGAAGTATGTGACCTTCACCAGCGATCGCAGCGGTGAGGCGCAGGTCTATGTCGCGGAGAACCCTATTTCCCTGAAAACACCGTCACCTGGTAAGTGAGCATCAGCGGCTTGCCGGGAACAAGCGTGAGCGCTTCCAGGCCAGGATAGTTCGCCGCCACATAGCCGTAGTGCCGCAGGCACCAGCCGACGGGCCAGCCGGGATTCCCCCTCCCGTCTTCAATCCGCGCGCCGGCCTGCCGCCCTCCAAAGTCCGCCTCCAACTCGGCCCATGGGTGCTTCACCATGTCAGTGTCTTTCGGCTCGACGCCCGCTTCGGTTCGCAGCACGGTGTCAGTCCTCGGGGCAAAACGCATTCCGAAGCCGCCGTAGCCTTTTATCTCGCGGCCAGAGATCTCAACGGGAGCATCCACTGCTTCAAAGGTCAGCTTCACTTCGAAACCCCGGCGGCCGCCGGCCGACCGCTGCACTGTCAGTTCCACAGTCTCCTTGACCGCCTTACGGTCGCCCACAAACCACCCATTCTCCACGGCCAGCACCGCACTATCCGCCGTGACCTGCTTCGACTTCCAGCGCACAAAGCGCTGATGCATCCCCTGCACCGCCCATACATCGTAAGTCTGGCCTTCGAACTTCACGATCGGCCAGCTCCAGCAGATGCCGCGATGGTGCGGATGATCCTTCGGAAAATCGTCTGTCACCACCGTTCCGTCCGGTGCGTACACCGGATGGATGTACGTGGAGCGCCGGTACTTCTCTTCCACGCCTTCCTTCAGGATCATGCCGTGGTTGTAGACGAGTACCGGCTTGCCGTCCTCGCTCAGCTCGAGCGAAGCGGGCGTGATCTCGCGAAACCGGAACGGATTCGCCGCGCTGAGCGAAGCCGCCGAAAGGCACAGCAACAGAGAGAGCGTCCGGGCGCAGCTCATGCAGTCACGATCCTCTCCGCCGCCGCATCCCATTTCAGGTACTTCCGCTGTTGCTGCGAGAGGACCCCGAACTGGCATGCCACCACGCCGTAGTAGCCCAGCATGACATCGCACTTGAGCGGCTCATTCAGCCGGATGGCCCTGATCAGGTTGCGCCAGGTGCAACTCCGTGTCCTCGCCGCCCGTCTTGCGGTGAACGATCTCCTTCAGCTCCTTCTCATACAGCTTCTGCGGCTTGATCACAAACCCGGTAGGCGTGAACTCCAGCGTCGCCCTGTGGCCGCGCAGAGTGTGCGCCACCGGCGTGTCGTTGGCCAGCGACGAAATGAGCATCACCGTCGGCCCGCCAGGGTAATCGAGCATGATGTTGATGGTGTCGGGGACTTCCGCCGTGCTGGCCGTAAACTCGAACTTGCCGCCGTGCGCCGAACCGTACTCGGGAAACTGGAGCCCGAGCGCTTTGATCAGGCGCGTCACACGGTGCACGAACAACCCGGCCGGCACGCCGCCAGAGTAGTCGAAGTAGCGGATCCAGTTGAAGTAGCGCTCCGCGTCGAACGGCCGCTTTGGCGCCGAACCCAGAAAGAGCTCCCAATTGAAATTCACGCCAGGCTTCAGATCAGGGTCCACAGGCTTCAGCCAGTAGTCGTCCTTGTAGTTGCGCGAGTAGTCGATCTGCGCGATCACGACTTTGCCGAGCGTGCCGTCCTTGACGTACTTGTTGGCGGTCTCGTAGGAGTCGTCCGACATCCCCTGCACGCCCACCTGCATCTTCACGCCCGTCTCTTTGATCTTCGCCACGACGCGCTTGGCTTCCTCCACCGAGTGCGTCATCGGCTTCTCGCAATAGATGTGCTTGCCGGCGCTCGCCGCGTCGATCGCCATCTGCCCGTGCAGATGGTCGGGCGTGGCGATGACGACGACATCGACGTCCTTGTTCGCCAGCATCTCGCGGTAGTTCTGATAGGGCCGGCCGCCGGTCAACTTCGCCGCCTGTTGCGCGCGTTTGTCATACACGTCGCAGACCGCGTTCACCTCGACGTTATCGGCCTCCTTCATCTTGAGCAGAGTATTGATGTGGGCGCCGACCCCTCGAATGCCGCAGCCGATCACGCCCACTCGCAACCTGTCGGCTGGAGACTGGGACGCGGCAATTACAGCCCCGCCTGCAAATTCTCTTCTGGTGATCATGCGCGAGCCCTCCCCTCCGGGACGTCCATCCCGGGTATCACTTGTCGGGGAGTATACACCAAACCGGGCGCCAGGTCAGAATTCAAGCCGCAACGCCAACTGCCCTTGCCTGGGCGAGTTCGCCTGTCCGCTGATCCGGCCGAACTGCAGGTTATTGACGTTGCTGTTCGGAGCGGCGAAGACTGTGCGGTTGAATACGTTGAAGAACTCTGCCCGGAAGGTAAGCAGCAGACTCTCGGTGAGCTTCGTCCGCTTGATGAGGCCGAAGCTCTCATTGGCGAAGCCCGGACCACGAAGGTCGGTGTAGGCCCGCGCGGAGGTCCCGAAGCTGTTCGCAGCGGGTGAGCCGAATGCCGCTTTGTTGATCCAGAAATCAGTGGCGGGATCGGCGAAGTTGGCAGTCTTCGTCTGGCCGATGACAACGTCGGGCCGCATCGTGCTGTTGAACAGGGGCAGCGTGTTATTCGCGGTCATGGCGATCGGGCGTCCTGACTGATACTGCAGAATGCCGGTCAATGTCCATCCGCCCAGCAGCTTGTTGGACTTGAAGAACGGCAGCTCATACAGCGCGCTCAGGGCGACTACGTGCGGAACGTCATTGGTCGAAATGGCCTTCTCCAGCCGGCGATTGTAAAAGTCCTGCCCGCTTGGGCCTCCGCCGGCCATGATGTCACCGTCAGAGATGTTCTTCGACCACGTATAACTGCCGAGGAACGTGAGACCCGTCTTCATGCGCTTCTCCACCTTCATCTGCAGCGCGTGGTAAGTGGAGTTCCCGTTCGGATTGGAGCGGTTTTCGATGTTCAGGTACTGCGGGTAAGGACGCAATGACTGGGCGACCGAACCGGTGAAGCCAGCGTACGGAACAGTGAAGCCCGCCGCAACGGCCGCCGGCGACGTGATGGACTGTGTCAGCAGCGAACCGTAGGACAAGTAGCGCGAGTCCACCTGGTTGATGTTTCCGAACAGGCCCGTGCCTAGTCTGGTGCCTTTTACGCCAACGTAGGACACATCCAACATAGAATTGCCCCAAAACTCCTGCTGGATGCCGAAGGAGAAGTTCTGGAAATACGGAGCGCGCCCGTCATTCCGGCCCATCATGTTCACGGTTGAGCGATTCTGCACCGTCGGATTGATGAACGGCGGCTTCGGGTAATCGGTCGGGAATCCGTTGTCCCACTGCACAGGCCGGGGTGATGCCTGTGTCCTGCGACGCGTAAGCCGGGGCAGCATTGAAGCCGAAGATGAAGCACTGACTGCAGCGCAGCCCGCTGGTTGCGTTGCCCGGGGCGTAAGACACACCATAGCCGCCGCGGAGCACCGTCTTTGCTGTAAGCGCATAGGCGAAACCAAAGCGCGGGCCGTAGTTCCAGTAATCGGTGTTGGCGAAACTGGTGCGTGAAGCGTCGCGTCCAGCTCCCTCTCCCAGGAAAGCCACCGCACCCGGCAGGTTCCCGGCGCCAGGGTTGGGCAGAGCGGGATCAAATCCAGAGAAGTTGCCATATTTCTCAGTCCGTGGGAAGAAGATGTCATAGCGAAGCCCCAGATTCAGCGTCAGGCGCCGTGAGACCTTCCAGTCGTCCTGCAGGAAGAACGCCGAATAGCGGTAGCGGTTGGCCGGAACCACAAACAGGAAATTGGCCGACGCGCTATTTGTGATGCCCAGCAGGTAGCTGGCAAACGCGTGCCCTGTGTTGCTCCGTGAACTCGGCAGCGCCGTCTCCAGGCTGTTGAAGCGGAAGATGCCCTGCTGGTCGAAAGGATCAGCGCCGTTGGTCTGAAGCCACCGCGCGTCCATCCCGGCCTTCAGAGTGTGCTTGCCGACCACCGCTGAAAACGTATCCGCAAACTGGTAGGCGTTATTGGCCTGCTCGCCGACATTCTTGGTCTCATCCGACCAATTGGTCAGGCCGTCGGTGAACTGCACGCGCGGGAAGACATTGCCTGGGCCCGTGTTGATGCCCGTGAGTCCGATTTTGGTCGGCCAATCCTCGTCGGCAGTGGTTCGCTGGAACCGCTCCGGCTCGCGCGTAAAACCGGCACGGAAGTTGTTCAACATCGTGGCGTGATGACAGAGTCGTGGTTCAGCCGCACCCAGATGCCCGGGCGCTGCGTTGCGCGTGCCGGCGACAATGGACCTTCGAGCATCGCCGCGCCTATGTCGTTTTGCTTGTTCTGGTAGTAGTAAATGTTGAACCGCTGGTTGTCCGAGAAGTTGTGATCGAACTTCACGTTGTACTGGTCGCGGTCGAACGTCCGCGCGCCCACTGACTGGTAGTTCAACGTGGTGTTCGGATTCGACACCGGGGCGATATACGGCAGCGAATTGCGCGACACCCGCGAGAAGCGCGCCTGCGGGATGAGGTTGCCAGGGAACTGGTCCCGGACGAAATTCCCGCTGGCGTCCGTTCGGGTCGTGTTCGGGTCATAGATATTGCGGCCCACTCCGCTGAAGTCTCCCGCCCGCATCCGGTCGGTGGGCAGCGTGTACAGGTCGTTGAGCGCGCCTTGGCGGTACCGGAAGCCGGACCAGACGAAATGGAAGAAGGTCCTGTTGCGGCCGTCATAGATCTTGGGCAGCACCACCGGCCCGCCCACGTACGCGCCGTATTCGTTCTGGCGGTTGATAGGCGTGGTCTTGGCAAAGAACCCGCGAGCGTCGAACACATCGTTCCGCAAGTAGTCGAACACGCCGCCGTGCAGCCGGTTCGTGCCCGATTTTGTCGTATAAACCTCAAACCCACCACCAGTTCGGCCGTATTCCGCGCTGAAATTGGCGGCCACCAGCTTGAACTCGTTGATCGCTTCCACACTTGGATAGGTGAACAGCAACCCGCCGCTCTCCGGGCTGACGCTTCCTACGCCATCGAGCAGAATCTCCTTGGAGCGGTTCTGCGAACCGTTTACCTGCGTGTTGCTGGTGTCGCCCGTCACGCCCGGCGCCAGGAACACGAAGGCGCCCGGGTGCCTCATATTCCCTGATACAGCCAAGGGCAGGTCGACTACTTTCTCCTTGCTGACCGTCGTTCCGAGATCGGACGTCGTAGTCTCGATCGCGCCCGCGTCGGCGGCAACTTCCATCACCTGCTCCACCGCCCCAACTTGCAGGCCCACAGCGAGGTTGACGGTCTGCAGAATGGCAATCTCAACGCCCTTCTGCACGAACCGCCGGAAACCGGTCGATTCGACGGTCACATCGTAGCTTCCAGAAGGTAACTGGGGGATGGTGAAGTTGCCGCTGCTGTTGGAGGCGGCTGAATACCGTACCTGTGTTGCAACATTAACTGCGACGACCTGCGCACTGGGCACTGCGGCGCCGCTGGGATCCAGAACCTGTCCTGTGATTGTGCCTCGGTCGGACTGCGCAACAGCCGAAGTTCCGACGATGAATAAGAGCGCAAGGAGCATCCTCATATGCTCGAAGCTTATCATCGGACGGATTAGTGGTGTTTAGACGACTAAGATGAGAGTAGATCCATGCGCATCGCGGGGCTCATAATCATCCTCCTTGCCCTCTTGCTTCCAGCCGCCTGCCACGACCGGGGCGGCCCAATTGGCGCTACCAGGCAGCAGTCGGGCGACGTTCGGGAAGCTGACGATGTCGCGCGCTTCGTCGCCGGCCTACCCGGCAGGCCTCAAAGCCCTTACAAGGCTCTCGAGTCTGATCCCGCCTGGCAGCGCCACGCTCGCGCCATGTCGGATCTCTGGAGCACGTTCGAAAAAGGCCCCGCGCCATGGGATGCGAGAATTCGCCGGGTCGGAACTCCATTCCGGCGTTGCCGACTCCCTCCCGGTCTGGTACCCCTTCTCCGGTGCGGATGTCCTCACAATGCTGACGCTGTTCCCGGGTAGAAGCCTGTATGTCATGGCCGCGCTGGAGCCCCCCGGCCTTGTTCCCGTCCCCAAGGATCTGCCCGCCGCCGCCCTCAATGCTGAACTGCCAGCCATCGAAGGCACCCTCCAATCCCTCCTCGAGAAGACCTTCTTCGTCACAAGGGAAATGGACCGCCAGCTTCGCGGCCAAGTAGTTGACGGCGTGACCGTCCCAATGCTTGCCCTCCTTGCCCGCTCCGGGTATAGCATCCTCAGCCACAATTACGTCCAGGTCGACGAACGCGGCCGGATCACCGCTCGCACCCCGGGCCCCTTTCGCTCCGCGTTTGGCCTCAACCGCGGCATCGAGTTCGAGATCCAGTCCGCCGATGGCGGTGCGCCTGCCCGGCTCATCTATCTGTCTTTGAATCTCGACGACCGCCACATGCGGAAGAACGCCGCCTTCCCCAGCTACATCGCCTCCCTGGGGTCGACCGCCACTCTGCTCAAGGCAACTTCCTACATGCTGCAAAGTCCCCGATTCAGCCGCATCCGATCACTGATCCTTGAGCGCAGCGCCGCCATCGTGCAGGACGATTCCGGCATTCCGTGGCGCGCTTTCGCCCCATCTTCCTGGCAGGTCCAACTCTACGGTGAGTACAGCCATCCGTACGGCAGCAACTTCCAATACCGCGACCAACCCGATCTGCGGGCCGCCTACGAATCCCGCCGGACAGCGGTCAAACCCCTTGACTTCCGCATGGGCTATGGCGCCCTGACGGTCCCTTCTAACCTCCAGGTCGCCCGCAAGCGCTCGTGATCCAGCGCTGCATCGCGGAATGCTACGGATTGGCAGACAACCGCTGGTAGCTGACAAAGGTGAGCCGGCGGCTGTCGGGCGACCAGGCCGGTGCGGCCAAGCTGCCCTGCCCTCCGAGCAGTTTTCCCAGCACACGGATTCGTTTGTCCGCCAGCGACATCACCTTGAGCACCATGGGCTGAGGGTCTGCATACGCCTTCAGACGACGAGAGATACGCAAGTTGCCGGCCGTCCGGAGAAGGTTGGGGAGAGCGGTTGCTGAACTCGTCCGCGGTCACCTGTTCAGCTCCCGATCCATCGGCGCGCATGCGCCAGATCTGCCTCGTGCCCCCTCGGATTGAGGAGAAGTAGATCAGTTGCCCATCAGCCGAGAACACAGGTCCCTCTCCATCAGTGAGGCGCTTCTCCTGGCCTCCCGCAGCGGAGATTGTGTAAATGGTGGCCCGGTCCTTCCCACCCGACGCGAAGGCGATTGTCTTCCCGTCGGGCGACCAGCCCAATCCAAGCGACGGAGTGGTGGCGATGAGACGCCTGGGATCACCGCCGCCGATGGGAACCACGAACAGACCAGGTTGCCGCCGCCAACCGGAAGCTTCATGGCCGAACGCGACCTGCAATCCGTCGGGCGATGGTGAGTGGTAACGGGTAATGCCGCTCGCAAAGCCCGTCTCTAACATGGTGGCCTGCCCGCCCGACGCGGGCAGTCGAACGAGTTTACCCTGGCTGTTGAATAGCAGACCCGAGCCATCGCGGGTCCAGGTGGGGGATTCGAGCCGTTCGCGGCTGACATGAACGGCGCGACGGTCAGTGGAGGCGACTGCGATCGTCTCGAGCGTCGAATACAGAACGGAATCGCGAATCGGCACAGCCGGACCGGCCGCCAGTTCGACTTTCGAGAAGACGGCCCTTTCGACGGCGTCCTTGTTGTGCGCGCAGACGCCAATTCCCACGTAGAACGGTTCCTTCAAGACAATCTCTGTCCAGCCCCCCGCCAGCCGAGGTTGCTCCCCCGCGGCGGCCACCGACATATATACGAAATCGCCCCTTTTGGACAGGCGCAACCTCCCGGGTGCAGTGGTGTTTGCCTGGATTTCGTGGGTCGCGTCGCCGTTTTCGGCCCGCCACTGAAGCGACGTCAGCCCGTCGCCGTGGAGCGCGGCGTCGACGTAGGCTGAATCGGCTTCGAGATTCTGGCGCACCATGAGGACCGCCTTGCGGTGCGGGTCCTTGCCAGCACCCAGGAGCGAGACATCCGCTGAGATGGTTACGTCACCGGAGACTCTCTTCCAAACGAAATGGAATGCGTCAGCCCGGGCCCACATGTTCTCGCCGCTGCCGGAGAGTAAGTAGCTGTCGCGGGCCGAGTCATACTCGGCCGAGCCCGGGTGTAGCACCGCGCCGATATCGCCGCGGCCCTCAAAGACGCCAAATCGTTCCTGCGGCAGTGCCACTCCAGCGAACAGGATGAATGCCCACCCCAGGAATGCCTTGTTGATCTGCACTCGGACAAGTGTATTCCATTAGGCGAATGTGTAAGACCCGGCCTCTATTCACCGATACGCCAACTGGGACGTCTGTCCCAATGGAGGATCCATGAAGCCGGTTCGCGTCTTCAACATCATTCCTGCACTGCCGCCGAAACTCGAGCGGCTGCGCGAATTGGCACACAACCTGCGTTGGGCGTGGAACCACGACACCATCGAGCTCTTTCGACGCCTGGACAGCGATTTATGGGAGAAGACCTACCACAACCCTGTTCTGATGCTCGGCTCCATTGAGCAGTGCCAGTCTCGAAAGTGCAGCACGTGACGAGGCCTTCCTCGCCCATCTCGATCGCGTTTCAGCGGATCTGGAGAACTACGTCAATGGAGACCCCAACTGGTTCCGCCGCAACTATGGTGAGGGTGACGCACCGCTCGTGGCCTATTTCTCGGCCGAGTTTGGCATCACCGAATGTCTCTCCATCTTCGCGGGTGGCCTCGGCGTTCTGGCCGGAGATCACTTGAAGTCGGCCAGCGATCTGGGGGTTCCCCTGATTGCCGTCGGGCTGCTCTACCAACAGGGTTACTTCCGGCAGTACCTCAATGCCTCCGGCTGGCAGCAAGAGGCATTCGAAGACAACGACTTCCGCAACCTGCCGCTGGTCCTCATGCGCCAGAACGGCGAGCCGGTTACCGTCCATGTCGCTCTTCCGGGACGTGAGGTCAGGGCCCAGATCTGGCAGGCGCGCGTCGGACGCGTCGCGCTGTATCTGCTCGACACCAACCTCGCCGCCAACCGGCCCGAGGATCGTGACATCACCGACCAGCTTTATGGCGGTGACCTCGACATGCGCATGCGGCAGGAGATACTGCTCGGCATCGGCGGGCTCAGGGCGTTGGCCGCCCTTGGTCTTTCCCCCACGGTCTACCACATGAATGAAGGCCACTCCGCCTTTCTGGGCCTGGAGCTGATTCGCCGTTTGATGCAGGATGGCAGCCTGAGCTACAACGAGGCTCGCGAGGTCGCCTCCTCCAGCCTTGTCTTTACAACCCATACCCCGGTCGAAGCTGGTCACGACTACTTCCCCGCCGACCTGATTGACCGCTACTTCTCCGAAATGCGCATGGCGCTTGGCCTCTCCCGCCACGACTTCCTCGCCCTCGGCCGCCAACGCGCGCGGCGACGAAGGTGAGCGCTTCTGTATGACGGTCCTCGCCCTCAGGCTCTCGGCCTTCCGCAATGGCGTCAGCCGCCTTCACGGCCAGGTCAGCCGCGAGATGTGGGCTTCGCTCTGGCCGGGAGTGCCGCAGGACGAGATCCCCATTGGACATGTCACCAACGGGGTTCACTTCCGTTCCTGGATCTCCTACGAGATGAACCAGCTCTACGATCGCTACCTTGGGCCGGCCTGGCGCCGGGAGCCGGGTGACGCGAACCTCTGGAAGCGGGTCGAGTCGATTCCCGCCGAGGAACTCTGGCGCACCCATGAGCGCCGTCGTGAGCGGTTGGTGGCGTTTGCCCGCAAACGTCTCTTCGGGCAGCTCAAACGCCGCGGCGCCCCGCAGGCGGAATTGGTCGCCGCTGAGGAAGCGCTTGATCCGGAAACCCTGACCATCGGCTTCGCGCGCCGCTTTGCCACGTATAAGCGGGGCACGCTGTTGTTCCGCGATATCGAGCGGCTGTCCAGGATCCTTTGCGCCAGGGACCGCCCGGTTCAACTGCTGATCGCGGGCAAGGCTCATCCGAAGGACGATGCGGGCAAGGAGCTCATCCGCCACATCGTCGACCTGGCCCGGCGTGAAGGGCTTCGCAACCGCCTGGTGTTCCTCGAGGACTATGACGTCTCCGTGGCCCGCTACCTGGTCCAGGGCGCCGACATCTGGCTCAACACCCCGTTGCGTCCGATGGAGGCGAGCGGCACCAGCGGCATGAAGGCCCTGGCCAACGGGGCGCTCAACCTCAGCGTCCCGGACGGCTGGTGGGACGAAGCCTGGCAGCTCGAGAGTGAGCGCGACGTCCTGGGCGGCTGGGCCATTGGCCGAGGCGAAAGCTACGAGGACCCCGAGTACCAGAATCAGGTCGAGGCCGGCATGCTGTACGACCTGTTGGAAAGCGACGTCGTACCGACGTTCTACGACCGCGGCCGCAACAGCATTCCGCGCCGCTGGGTGGCCAGAATGAAGGCCTCCATTGCGACGCTGTGTCCCTTCTTCAACACACACCGCATGGTTCGCGAGTACACCGAGCGGTTCTACCTGGTGGCTCATGCCAATCATCGCAAGATGACCGGCGAGAACTCCGGACGAGCCCGGGCGCTGGCTGCCTGGAGGACCAGGCTGGCTGGCGAATGGCCTCAGGTTCGAGCTCACATCGTCTCCGGCGCGGCGCCAACCGAGTTGAAGCTCGGCGAGCCTTTCGATGTCCGCGCCCACCTGCACCTCGGCTCCCTCACCGCTTCCGACGTCTCCGTGGAAGTCTACTTCGGCGCCCTGAGCGCCTCCGGCGAGATTGCCGCAGCCGCCATCACACCCATGCGTCCTGCCGGCCGGGCCGGCACGGGCGAGTGGATCTTTGAGGCGCAGATTGCCTCAAACGGCCGCACAGGCCAGCATGGCTACACCGTGCGGGTACTGCCCAGCCATCCCGATCTAGCCAGCGTCCTTATTCCAGGCATGATGACCTGGGCCGCATGAAGAGGTGACCGATGCAAGCCGTAGACGACAAATACAAAGTACTCGAGAAGCTGCCGCAGTTTCCCGCAATCGCCACCAAACTCCTGCGCCTGCTTTCGCGCGAAGACGTGAGCGTTGGGGAGATCGGGAGCCTGATCCGCACCGACGCCGCGCTGTCCTCCTCGATCCTGCGAATCGTCAACTCGCCCATTTACGCTCTAGGGTCTCCCATCAGCAGCGTCCAAGGCGCCGTCGGCCTGATGGGTTTTGACACCATCCGGGACTTTGCACTCACAGTATCCATCCGCTCCTTCCTTTCCACCCGCATCCGCATCGACATCCTGCGCCGGCTGTGGCGGTACAGCCTGGCCTGCGCCCTCATCTGTGAGGAACTATCCGCTAACTGCCTGAGCCCACACGGCCCGGACGACCGCGCCTATACTGCCGGACTGCTCCACGACATCGGCCGGCTGGGCCTGTTCGTCGAGCACCCCCACGACTACACCGCCCTGATCGAGGACCCATCCAGTCAGACGGTCAATCTGCTCGAATGGGAACGCTCCCGCTTCAACATCGATCACTGCGAAGCAGGCCGATGGCTGGCCAGAAACTGGGGCTTCCCGGAAACCATCCAGGAGGTGGCGGGGACTCACCACGAGCCGCCCAGCCCAACTGCATTTGAGCTGGCGGACCTGGTGAAGGTAGCCGTTCTGTTTGCCGATGGACTGGGCTTTGACGTTTTGCCGCCGAAGCGTCCGTTTGCGGCGCAGGAGGTGATCTCGCTGCTTCCGGCGCGCACTCAATTCCGAAGCTCGCCGTCGCCGACGGCGATGACCGAGCGGATCAACGCCCGCCTGGATTCGTTTGATTAGGCCCCTGTTTGATTAGCCCCGGGGAACCTACCAATTTGTGACTGATCCGTCGGACCTCCTATAGATCGGCGTAGGCTGGCTGGGCTCGGTGATCTCGCTCATGAGAGGCAACTGCTTCTCGTCGAAAGTGACGCCGAGGCCGGGCCGGTCATTGAGCCACATCTTGCCGTCCTTGAAGTCGAAGCACTGCGGCAGATAGGGAACGCCGGCGGTGGCGCGGGGGAGCATCTCCATCAGCACAGGGCCGGAGAAGGCGCTGCAGAGGTGGACGAGAGCGGCTTCGGCGATGGGTCCGGTGAAGTGCGGGATGAGGCCGACGTAGTGTGTTTCGCACATGGCCATCACCTTGAGGAACTCGGTGATGCCGCCGCAGTTGGGGATGGAGACGCGGGAGTAGTCGATGAGGTGGTTCTCGATGAGCATGTTGACGTCCCACTTGGCGCCGAACTGCTCGCCGACGGCGATGGGGACCGAGGTCTGGCCGCGAAGGGCCTTGTAGACTTCCGGGTTCTCGCTGCGCACGAGGTCCTCGACGAAGTAGGGTTCGAGGCCCTCGATCTTCTTGGCGAGGCGCACGGCATCGGGAAAGTCGAAGCGGGTATGGAAGTCGACCGCCCAGCCGCCGTCCTTGCCGCAGCCTTCGCGGACCTCTTTGCACATCTGATAGGTACGCTCGGTGGTCTCCCAGCGGTCCCAAGGATTGCCGTCGGCGGGCCCGATGCGGAAGGTGCGGTAGCCGGAGTCGACACAGGCCTTGGCAGTTTCGCGCAGGCTGCCTTTGTTGGGGAAGCCGGTGGCGTAACACTCGACATGGTCGCGTGTCTTGCCGCCGATGAGCTGATTGAGCGGCACGCCGAGGGCTTTGGCTTTGAGGTCCCAAAGGGCCATATCGAGTGCGCCGAGGGCATGGATCTTCTCGCGGCCGGCGGGGTAGAAGTAGCCGCGAAACATGGTCTGCCAGTTGTCCTCGATGCGGAACGGGTCGCGGCCGATCAAGGCGGCGGCGCACTGCTCCATGGTGTCCTTGGCGCCGCCTTCGCCGATGCCGCTGAGGCCGGCGTCGGTATCGATGATGACGATGTGCGTGCTCTGGTTGAAGAGACCGGGGGCCTTGGTCTGGCGGCGAGCGGCGTCGCCCGGAGACTTGTAGTAGCGGACGCGGGTGATCTTGGCTTTGGGCAGGGCCGCCAAGGCATGTCGGCTGGCGGCCAGGACGCCTGCCACGCCAGCGCTCAATTTGAGGAACTTTCTGCGGTTCATTACGACTCCTTTTACATCCCCTCAACTTTGACTGTGGCCTGAGGGCCGCGATCGATCCGGATTGGATTGCGCAGCGGCCGGCCGAATCCCTGGAATGACACGCTCATCACATCGCCGTCCTCGAGAGTGACGCCGTCGCCGAAGCTGAAGGCGCCGGCGCCGAAGAAATGGACGTGCAGATCGCCGGGTCTCAGATGCGATGCGTGCTTGAAGTGATGGTGCTCGATATTGGCGAGGCTATGCGACATGGCGGCTTCGCCGGTGCGGAGCTGCTGCTTCCACACGACAGAGCCACTGCGCTCGACAGCCGCCTCGCCGGGAACATCGCTGAAGTCCGCGTCGAGCCAGAGTTCAGGGCCGAGGGCGCACTCGCGGAGCTTGGATTCGGCGAGGTAGAGGTAGTTGCGCCTTTCGTGGACATGGTCAGAGAACTCATTGCCCTGGGCCATGCCGATGCGGCGGGGGCGGCCTTTGTCGTCGATGAGGTAAATGCCGGCGAGTTCGGCTTCTTCGCCACCGTCTTCGGCGTGGGCGGGTGAGGTGAGTGGCTCGAGGTGAGCGCGGAGAACCTCGCCGCGGCCCTTGTAGAACCACTCGGGGGCGATCCCGATTTCGCCGGGTGCGGGTTTGCCGCGTTCGACGCCGGAGAGATACATCCTCATGCTGTCAGTCATGTCTTCGGCGGCGATGTGCATGGCCTGGCGGTTCTTGGCGCTGGACTCATGGGTGAGGCCGGTGCCGCTGACCAGGCAGCGGGCGGGTTCGGGGTGGTCGATGGCGGGCAGCCAGCGCCAGCCGCCCTTCACCGGATCGATGACCTGGCCAGAGAGCTGTTGTGTGGCTACATCCTCAAGCCGGCGCGACGAGTATGCAGCCTCCGAAGCGAGCGAGTAGATGGATTCGGCGGTAGTAAGCCGGACGCTGTCGCCATCGACGATTCCCGCGAAGCGTTTGGTTTCCTTGGCTACTTGTACGAGTCGCATGGTCTAGCGGCGCCTTTCGAGAAGCTGGAAGGCGGCGTCGACGCCACCGGCGTGTTGGAGACCAGGGACGAAGAACTCGCGCGCGAGGCAGTCGTCGTCGGAACAGAAGTCGGCGCGGCGGGCTTTGAAGATGACGGGCTCGGGAGAAAGAGCGGCGGCGAAGAGGGCGGCCCACCTGGATTTGCCGGTGGCGACGATCTCGATGGGCGAATCAACCTTGCCCTTCAGGGATTGGAGGGCGGCGAGGATGTCGGCGGTTTCGGCGGCGGCATCGGAGCGGTTGAAGGCGAGGACGTGCTTGATCGTCCTTCGGGTTGGGGGCGAGCGGTTGGGACTTCCGCGAAGGTTCGATGACCAGGACTGGCCGGACGTCATTGCGCAGCCTGATGGCTGCCGGATCCTCGCTGGCGTCGGCCACGGACTTGCCGTTGATGAAGATGGCGGGCTGTCCGTGACCGGGGAAGAACCTGGAAGGGGGAAGTGAGGTCAGGCCGGAAGGGACGAAGGCGCGCATGAGCCGCTCGCGGAGTCCGGCATCCTTAGCGAGGCGGAACTGGGCCTCCGCGGCGGTGCGCCACTGGCTGAAGAGCTCTGCTGAGGTGGCAGGGCCGAGAGTCGTTGCTGGCGCGGTCAGCAGGCGGAGTTTGGCGAGGTCGGCGGGGGGACGCTCTTCGTCCGCATTGGCGGCGACACCGAAGTTCTGAAGGAAGAACCTGTAGACGGCCGCGCGGCTGCGCTGATTGTAGTTGTGCGGGGCGTCGATGCGGACCGCGGAGACCTTGTCGGATGCGCCGTAGAGGTTGTAGACGGAGCGGACGGCAGGGAACTCCTCTTCCAGCATGTTGCGGGTCCAATCGCCCGTGGCGGAGACCATCAGCATCGGTCTCGGAGCGGTGATGGAGGCGATTTCGACGTTGTTGGTGCCGATGCGGAGGCCGGAGGTGTTCTCACACTCGCAGCCGCCCTGCATGATGAAGGAAACCATGTTGACGGGGGCGGCGGCGCGGATGCGGTCGTCGACGGCGGCGAGCAGGAAGGTCTGCGAGCCACCGCCGGAAGCGCCGGTCATGCCGAGGCGCTCGGGGTCGACTTCGGGGAGCGAGAGGAGGTAGTCAACTGCGCGGATGGAGTTCCAGAGCTGAATGCTGAGCGGACCGAAGTTCCAGAGCTGCTCCTTCTTTTCCTGGCCGAACTTGTGGGGGAGTTGGAGGGTGTCGTTGTAGCCGACCATGTCGATGGCGAAGACAATGGCTCCTCCGCGCGCCAAGGCGGAAGCGAGCGCCGGGGAAGCACAATTGTCGGTGTTTTCGAGGCGGCCATTGTCCCAGTGGCCGTGGGGGTGGAGGATGGCGGGCACCTTGCCGGTGGCGTTGAGGGGGCGGTAGAGATTGCCGGCGAGCCAGAAGCCGGGCATGGTTTGGATGGCTATGTTCTCGACGGTGTAGCCATCGCCAGTGGTCTTGCCGAAGGATCGGGGATTGAGGGGGGAGCGGGGCGGGGCGGGGTCGAGTCCGGCGGCCCAGAGAATCTGCTTCTTGATCTCTTCACGGCGGAGCTTCCACTGGTCGAGGGTGGATGGAGCGGTGAAGCTGAATTTGGTGTTGGTGCTTGGCGATTCGGCGAACGCCGCGGCGGCAATGGTGAGAAGCAGGATGGCAGGTCGCATGGTGATCCTAGGAATCGGGCTGGCCGTACGTGGCGCCGACGCCGTGTTTGCGGAAGAAGTGTTGGTTGTGCAACTCCGTCGCGATGGAGGCGGCGGCGGGGTTGACGGCCAGGGTAGTGAAAGCCATGCGGGCAAGGCTTTCGAGGATGACGGCATGGTGAGCGGCCTCGGTAGCGGTCTCGCCCCAGGCAAAGGGCCCATGGCTGGCGACGAGGACGGCGGGGATGTCTATCGGATTGAGGCCGCCGCCGGTGAAGCGGCGCACGATGGCGATGCCGGTATTCTCTTCGTAGTCGGTCTCAATCTCGGCTGGTTCGAGGGGGTGGGTGACCGGCACGGGGCCGTGGAAGTAGTCGGCGTGGGTGGTGCCGAAGCAGGGAATTTCCCTGCCGGCCTGGGCCCATGCGGTGGCGGCTTCGGAATGGGTATGCACAACGCCGCCGATGGCGAGATAAGTGCGGTAGAGGACGAGGTGGGTATCGAGGTCGGAGGAGGGGCGGAGTTTGCCTTCGATGATGCGGCCTTCGAGGTCGGTGATGACGAGGTCGGCGGGGGTCATCTTGTCGTAGGGGACACCGCTGGGTTTGATGACGACGAGCCCCTTGCCGCGGTCGATGCCGCTGGCGTTGCCGAAGGTATAGAGGACAAGGCCGCGGCGAACCAATTCGAGATTGGCTTCGAGGACCTCTTCACGCAATGCTTCCAACACGGGCTAGGCTCCTTGCATTCTGGCCGCGGCGACGCGGCGGAGGGTTTTGAGTTCTTCGCCCTGGCCGAAGGCGAAGTAGAGTTTTTCGAACAGCGCGTTGAGTTCGGAGTAGGCTGCGGACTCGCGCGGGTCGGGTTCGACGATGCGGTATTTGGGGCAGAGTGCGGCCTGCGCCTGCTCGACGGTCTGGAAAGTTCCGGCGGCGAGGAAAGCGAAGATGGCGGAGCCGAGGCTGGTGACTTCGCTCTGGGGCACGAGGACGGGCTTGCCGAGGACGTTGGCGTAGACGCGATTGAGGACATCGCTCTTTTGCGGAATGCCGCCGCCATTGATGACGCGACGGATGGGCGCGCCGTGGGCGGCCATGCGATCGAGGATGATGCGGGTGTGGAAGGCGGTGCCTTCGATGGCGGCGAAGAGCTCATCCTTGGCGGTGGTGGTGAGACGCCAGCCGAGGGTGGCGCCGGAGAGTTCGGGATTGACGAGGACGGTGCGGTCGCCATTGTCCCAGGTGAGGCGCAGGAGGCCGGTCTGGCCGCCTTTGTAGTTTTCGAGTCCCTGGGAGAGTGCGGCGACGCTGGAGCCGGCGCGTTTGGCGATGGCGTCGAAGATGTCGCCGGTGGCGGAGAGGCCGGCTTCGATGCCGGTTCGCTGGGGGTGGATGGAGCCTGGAACGACGCCGCAGACGCCGGGGATGAGGGTCTGGCTGCCGCTGATGGCCATGATGCAGGTGGAAGTGCCGACGACGTTGACGACGTCGCCTTCCTGGATGCCGGCGCCGATGGCGTCCCAATGGGCGTCGAACGCGCCGACGGGGATGGGGATGCCGGCGCTGAGGCCGAGCTTGGCGGCCCATTCGGCGGAGAGGGTGCCGGCGATCTGATTGGAGGTTTCGTAGCGGCCGAGGTTCATTTTGGCGCGGACGCCGGCGAGGACGGGGTCGACGGAGGTGAGGAAGTCCTCGGGGGGGAAGCCGCCGAGAGAGGCATTCCACATCCACTTGTGGCCCATGGCGCAGATGGAGCGGGGGAGCTTGGTCGAGGTCGGTGATGCCGCAGAGGACGGCGGCGACCATGTCGCAGTGTTCGAGGGCGGTGGCGAAGCGGGGGCGCTTGTCAGGGTTGTTGCGAAGCCAGTGGAGGAGCTTGGAGAAGCCCCATTCGCTGGAGTACGTGCCGCCGCACCAATCGATGTGAGGGAGTTTGGCGGCGTGGGCTTTGGCGGTGATCTCGGCGGCTTCGCGCCAGGCGCGGTGATCGCACCAGAGGTAATAGTCGCTGAGGGGCTGGAGTTGATCGTCAACAGGCAGGACGCTGGAGCCGGTGGTGTCGAGGGCGATGGCGGCTACGATCGCGGCCGTTGACGCCGGAGGCGGAGAGCGCGGCCTGCATGGCCTGGACGAGCGCGTCCATGTGGGCGGCGTGGCTTTGAGTAGCGTGATCGGGGTCTTCGGGCTTGCGGTGGAGCGGGTATTCGCCGACGCCGGAGCCCAGTCTGCCGCGTTCGCTGTCGACGATGGAGACGCGGACGGTCAAGGTGCCGTAGTCGACACCGGCAACGATAGCCATGGGGTTACTTCTTTTCCTTTCCTAGTTTGGCGAGAACGTATTCGGAGCCGAAGGGGGCGCGCTGCGGGCGGGCGAGCATGGCGTTGGCCTCGTCGTCCTTCAGGAATGTTTCAGCGGCCGGGTCCCATTTGAGGGTTCGGCCGAGTTTCATTGAGGCGTGACCGAGGAGGCAGGCGCTGCAGGTGCGATGGCCGACCTCGACCGGGGCGACGGGCTGCTTGCGGGTTCGGATGGAGGTGAGCCAGTCGAGGTGATGGTCGTTGTTGGGGCTGGCGTGCAGGTGGATCTCGCCGTCCTTGATGCCGGCGCGGAGGATGCGGGGATCGCTGGCATCGAGGGCCGATTGCGGGGACCGCCTTCGGGCGGATCGCCGGCCTGGTAGCGGCCGCGCGTGACCCAGATCCAGCCGTCCTCGCCGATGAAGCGGAGGCCGTTGGGGAACTTGTCGCTGATGTACATGACGGCGCCGTTGGCGTAGCGGGCCTTGATGGTGTAGTTGCCGTGGACGTCCCAGAGGCCCTTTTTCGGGTAGCTTGGCGGTGGCTTCGATCTCGACGGGACCGCTGCGTCTCGAGATCCATGGCCCAGTGGGCGATGTCGACGTGGTGGACGCCCCAGCCGGTGATCATGCCGGCGCCGAACTGCTCGCAGC
Source organism: Bryobacteraceae bacterium (assembly GCA_963714395.1). GTDB lineage: Bacteria > Acidobacteriota > Terriglobia > Bryobacterales > Bryobacteraceae > JACADU01. The sequence goes on along the minus strand of CAVQOO010000006.1, from coordinate 22,535 downwards.
GGAGCCAGCCGGGACGGTCGTAGCGGACGCGGAGATTGGCCGACTGCGGATGGACGCGCTTTTCGGTGTAGTAGACCTCGGGGGTGGAGCCGAGCCAGGCGTCGTAGTTGAGGTTGGCGGGGACGGGCATTTCGGGCTCGTCGTCGCCGCGAGGGATCGTAGGGCAGGCCGATGAAGATCTCCTTGACCTTGCCGATGCGGCCGTTGCGGATGAGTTCGCAGGCGAGGCGGAAGTGGAGGTCGGAGCGCTGCTGGCTGCCGATCTGGAGGATGCGCCTGGTGGACTTGATGCAATCGGCCATCTGGCGGCCTTCGCGGATGGTGAGCGAGGCGGGCTTCTGGAGGTAGATGTCCTTGCCGGCGAGAGCGGCCTCCATGGCGGGCTGGGCGTGCCAGTGGTCGGGCGTGCTGATGCAGACGGCGTCGATGCTCTTGTCGGCGAGGATCTCGCGGTAGTCGCGGTAGGTTTTGACGGCGGTGTACTTGTCGACGCCGTATTTCTTCGCGTAGTAGGACTCGACGAGGGTCTTGCCGTCGGCGAGGCGGACGGTGTCGAGTCGCAGACGGCGACGAAGCGGGCGTGGTCGCTGTTGCTTCAGGACGCCCGGGAATTCGGAGCCGCGGGCGATGCGGCCGCAGCCGATCTGGGCGACCTGGATGTGATTGCTGGGCGCGGTCTGGCCGAAGACGGTGGAGGGAACGATGGTGGGGAAGCCGATGGCGGCGGATGTCTTGAGGAAGTTACGACGAGATGCAGTGCTCATGTCATTTGCCTCCCATGGCCCAAAGGATTCCGCCCAGGATCTGGTTGTAGAGGAGCGGGTCAGAGTAGTGTTCTTTCTTGTGGCCCAGCGCCGTATAGAAGCGGCGCGTGTTGTCTTCGGTGAGATACCAGGCCAGGGGGAGCGAGTCGCCAAAGCGGTCGCCGGGGTATTCGGCCTTTTTGGGGTCGTCGAGTTTCGCCGGGTCAGTGACGAGCAGGACTTTCATGGCGGGGTTGATGTGCTCGTTGTAGTAGCACTCATCTTCCCACTCGAAGGTAGCGGGGAGGGTACGGGTGGCAGGATGGGTGGAGTCTTTGACGCGGAGAGTGAACTTCTGCATTTTGGGATGGCGGAGGAATTTGCCGCCCATGATGTGCCAGAAGGTGGGCCAATTGCGCTCGGAGCCTGTGGCGGAGTGGATGCCGACGAGGCCGCCGCCGGCGCGGACGTAAGATTCGAAGGCCTTGCGCTGGGAGTCGTCGGAGAAGGCTTCGTTATTGCTGCTGGAGAAGACGAGGGCGGAGTACTTGCTGAGGTTGTCGACGGTGAAGACGGCGGGGTCGTCTGAGTGGTCGACAGTGAAGCCGTTTTCGCGGCCCATTTTGCGGATGGCTTCGACGCTGGTGGCGATGCACTCGTGGACGTAGCCTTTGCCGTCGGGGGTGTAGTTGCGGGTGTAGACGAGAATGCGTTTTTCGGCCGCGGGGGCGAGTGCGGCGGCGAACGGGGTGAGGAGGACAAGGCGGCGGGAGAGCATGGTGGAACGTATCCAAGATATGACAAGTCGAGGACGAAGGTGGGAGGTCATTTGGAGGAAACGTCCTTGAGGGTGGGATCGGCCGGTGTTTCCTTGAGGCGGGGATGGTTCGAGATGATGCGGTGGAGGTGATGAAGGGCGCGGTAGGGGAGGCTCACGTAGGTGGCTGGATTCCTGCAGACCTCAAGGTACTCATCATAAAGGGGCTCGGGGAAGAAATGGGTTTGTTTTTTCTCCCTGGGGCAGGCGGCCAAAGGGGTGGTGACCGCGTGGTTGAGGGCGGCCGGGGCTGAGCGTGTGTCCTCGGCGGAGCGAGTGGTCTGGAGTTCGCGGAGGCGGCGATAGGCACGCTGGTAGGAGCGTTCGATTGCGCCGCGGAGGCGAGTGAGGCGTTCGAACTGGGTGAGGCGGGCGTCGGGGGCGGCTTCGGGGGCCCAGGTGGCGGCTTCGAACTCGTCGGCGCGGCGGAGCTGCCAGGCGGCGTGGAGGAGTTGCTCATAGGCGTCGGTTTCGAGCGCACCCCAGGGTTGGACCTCGGCATGGAGGGACTGGGAGAGCTGGTCGAAGGAGTCCTGCTGGTGGGGCAGGACGAGTGGCCGGCGGGAAGTGAGTCCGTGGGTGAGGGCGTTGTGGCTGACCTTGGATTTGCCCTCGGGAGAGCGGGGGCCGGTGGATTTGGTGGCGTTGGTACGGTTGGCCTGGAGCTGTTTTTCGGTGATCGGCATAGTGCCTCCTTCCGGGCACCATCAGGGCAAATGGCGACAGGGGTTTTGGAGGGGATCGCTGCAAGCGGTTGAGGAGAGGGGAGATTGAGATGCGCGGATTGCGTGAGGGGTTCGGGGACAGACTCGGCTTGCCGCAAGCGGCAAGCCATCGGCAGTCCCCGAACGTGGCAGCGTCAGGGCGAATGGAGCGAGGGTTTTGGAGGAGCGGAGATTGAGGTGAGCGGATTGCGTGAGGGGTTCGGGGACAGGCTCGGCTTGCCGCAAGCGGCAGCCATCGGCAGTCCCCGAACTGGCACGTCAGTCCCCGAACTGGGTCAGATGCCGAGGCGGAGGCGGCGGGCGAGTTCGCCGTTGGTCTGGTTGGTGGTGGGCTGGTGGCCCTTCAGCGGCATGGATGCGCTCGTGGATGGCGTCGAGGAACCAGCTCGGGCTGCGGGAAGAACATGCGCTTCCAGCTCGGCGGCGGGGGTGATCCAGTTGCGCGCTGCCGAGCACCACCGGGGGCGCGTCGAGGTAGTCGAAGCAGAGCTGCGTCAGGTTGGCGGCGACGGTCTGCATGACGCGAGCCGCGCTCGACCGCGTCGCAGGCCAGCAGGACCTTGCCGGTCTTCCGCACCGACTCGACCAGCGGCTCGTAGTTGAGCGGGTTGGCGGAGCGCAGGTCGATCAGCTCGGCGGAGAGGCCGTAGCTGCTGCGGCGAGTTCGTCGGCGGCTGTCGACCGCGGTGTAGAGCGCCGGGCCGAAGGTGATGATGGTCAGGTCCTTGCCCGCGCGCTTGACGGACGGCTCGGCAGAGCGGGATCTCGTAGTAGCCTTCGGGCACGCCGGCTTCGACGAACATCTCGCCGAAGTCGTAGACCTTCTGGCTCTCGAAGAAGACCACCGGGTCGGTGCCGGCGAGCGCGGCATTCATCATGCCCTTGGCGTCGTACGGGGTGACCGGGTAGACGACCTTCAGGCCGGGGATGTGGTGGACGCAGCGCGGTCCAGTCCTGCGAGTGCTGCGCGCCGTACTTGGCGCCGACGGAGATGCGCAGCACGACGGGCATGGTGAGCTGCGCCGGCGGACATGGCCTGCCACTTGGAGAGCTGGTTGAAGATCTCGTCGCCGGCGCGGCCCATGAAATCGGCGTACATCAGCTCGGCCACCACGCGGCCGCCCTCGAGGCGCGTAGCCGACGGCGGCGCCGACGATGGCGGCTTCCGAGATCGGCGAGTTGAACAGGCGGTGGTAGGGCAGCGCTTCGGTGAGGCCGCGGTAGACGGCGAAGGCGCCGCCCCAATCGCGGTTCTCCTCGCCGAAGGCGACCATGGTCGGATCGATGGAGAAGCGGTGCAGCATGCGCCTCGAAGATGGCGTCGCGGACGTTGAACGCCTTCATCTTCGGACACCGGCTTGCCTTCGTGCAGCGGGGTGCGGATCTTGCCGCGGATCTGCTGGACGCGCGGAGTTCTGCGCGAGGTCCTGGAGGAACTCGGGCGCGCGGTCGTCGAACTGCTCGACGCTGCCGGTTGGAGAACATGACCTCGCCGACGAGTTCGGAGTCGATGGCGATGCGCGGCGCGGCTTCGAGATCGGCGGCGAGCTGGAACATCTCGAAGACGGTGGCTTCGATGGCGCGCGCGGGCGGCGTCGAGATCGTCCGGCGGACAGAGCGCCGCCCTCGATCATGCGCTTGCGGAAGGCGAGGATGGAATCGGCCTGCTGCCACTGCTCGATCTCTTCCTTGGAGCGGTAGCTGGAGGCGTCGGAGGGCGAGTGGCCGCTGATGCGGTAGGTGACGGTGTCGAGCAGCACCGGGCCGCGGCCCTCGGCAGGATCTGCTTCTTGCGGCGGAAGGCGTCGATGACGGGCAGCGGATCGTAGCCGTTGACGCGCTCGGCGTGCATCTGCTCGGGGTTGACGCCGGCGCCGATGCGCGCGATGAACTGCACGCCCATGGTCTCGCCGAGCGGCTGCCCGCCCATGCCGTAGTAGTTGTTCATGCAGTTGAAGATGATGGGCAGGCCGCCGCCCAGCTGCCGGATCCCACAGCGTGCGGTACTGGTCCATGCTGGCGAAGGTGATGCCTTCCCAGACCGGGCCGCAGCCGAAGGAGGCGTCGCCGATGTTGGCGACGACGATGCCGGGCTTGCGGTTGACGCGCTTGAACAGCGCCGCGCCCGGCGCGATGGAGCCCGAGCCGCCCACGATGGCGTTGTTCGGATAGATGCCGAAGGGCGCGAAGAAGGCGTGCATCGAGCCGCCGAGGCCGCGGTTGAAGCCGGTTTCGCGCGCGAAGATCTCGCTGTAGGCGCCGTAGACCAGGAACTTGACGGCCAGTTCCTGCACGCGTGCCGCGTGTGGCCTTTTTCGACCGGGCGCGAGGATGGCGCCGTCGCGGTAGGAGCGCATGATGTCGAGCAGCGCGGTCGTCGCTCGAGCTGGCGGATGGCGGAGAAGCCCTTGGCGAGAATCTCGCCGTGGCTGCGGTGCGAGCCGAAGATGTGGTCGTCGGGCGTGAGCGAGAAGGCCATGCCGACCGCCGCGGCCTCCTGCCCGATGGAGAGGTGGGCCGGGCCGAGGTGGTTGTAGTTGACGCCCTTGTAGACGCCCTTGATCTTGATCTCGTTGAGGATGGTCTCGAACTCGCGGATGGCGCACATGTCCTGCCAGATGGCGAGGAAGTCCTGCTGCGAATAGACGTCCACGTTCCTCTGCGATCGTCTTGTTGTAGGCGTTGACTTCGATGTCGGTGAAGTGGATGCGGTCCGGGCGCCAGCAGCTTTTCGGGTTCGAGGATGATTGATTTCGGCATCTTGATCAGTGACTCCCATCAGGCAGCTTCGAGGATCGCCTGTTTCAGCGCTTCCGAGACGGTGGGGTGCGGGAAGACGATCGGCGCTCGACGTCGGAGACGCACATTTCCATTTCGATCATCGCGGCGGCGGCGACGATGAATTCGCTGGAGAGATCGCCGATGGCGTGCACGCCGAGGATCTCGCCGTAGCGCGCGCCCGACCAGCACTTTCACCATGCCGGTGCCGCCTTCGTTCTCCACCAGGAAGCGGCCGGCGACGCCCATGGGCAGCGAGGGCTTTCTTGTACTCGATGCCCTGGGCTTTCAGTTCCTCTTCGGTCTTGCCGACGCTGGCCACCTCCGGGTGCGTGTAGATGACGGAGGGGATGGCGTCGTAGCGGATGCGGTCCGGCTTGCCGAACATGTTGTTGACCGCGACGATGCCTTCGCGCGTGGCGGCGTGGGCGAGCAGCCGGCGGCCGGTGACATCGCCGCAGGCCCAGATGCCGGGGACGTTGGTCTTGCCCTGGTCGGAGGTCTTGATGCCCTTGCGGTCGAAGTCGACGCCGACTTCTGCCAGGCCGAGGCCATCGACGACGGGCGCGCGGCCGGTGGCGTTGAGGATGCACTCGGCGCTCAGAGCGCCGGGCGCGCCGGATTGTCGAAGTGCACGGTGTTGCCCTCGATGGCCGTGCACCGCGCAGGAAGTCTTGAAGTCGATGCCGCTCTTCTTGAGCGCCTGCTGCAGGCGGCTGGAGATGTCGTGGTCGCGGCCGGCGGCGATCTGCGGCAGCATTTCGAGGACCGTGACCTCGCGTGCCGGCGGCGGCGAAGAAGCTGGCGAACTCCAGGCCGATGTAGCCGCCGCCGATGATGGCGACCGTCTTCGGGAGCGTCGTCAGGTCGAGGACGCCGGTGGAATCGAGGACGCTGCTGGAATCGATGCCGGGGATGGGCGGGACGGCGGGGCGCGAGCCGGTGGCGATCAGGATGTTGTTCGCGGCGTAGGGTCTGGCCGCCCACCTGGACGGTGGTCCGCGATGCCAGGCGTCGCGCTGCCGCGGATCACCTCCACGCCGCTGCGCTTGAGCAGTGCTTTCGACGCCGCGCGTGAGCGTGCCGACGATCTTGTTCTTGCGCTCCACCACGGCGGGCAGGTTGAAGCTCGAGGCCGGTGATGTCGACGCCGTAGGCGGCGGCGTTCGTGCATTCGGCGAACAGCTTGGAGGAGCGCAGGAACGTCTTGGTGGGGATGCAGCCGACGTTCAGGCACGTGCCGCCGATGGCGTCCTTCTCGACGAGGGCGACCTTGGTGCCCAGTTTGGCGGCGTGGGCGGCGGCCTCGTAGCCGCCGGGGCCGGCCCCGATGACGATCAGATCGTACATAGAGTTCAAATCTCCAATCCCGCGATGGCTTCCACCTTTTCGATCTGCTCGCGGCAGATCTTGAGGAAGCGGGCGCCGGGCGCGCCGTCGATCACCTGATGGTCGCAGGTGAGCGACAGGCCGATGTGGTCGACGAACTCGACCGCGCCGTTCCGGCGCACCGGTTTCAGTTGGATGGCGTTCACGCCCAGAATGGCCACCTGCGGCGGGTTGAGAATGGGCGTGAACGACTCGATGCCGTAGATGCCGAGGTTGCTGACGGTGAAGGTGCCGCCGGCGAGGTCGTCCGGGGAGATGGCGCCGTCGAGCGGCCTGGCGGGTGAGGGTCTTTGATGCGGACGGCGAGTTCGGCGAGGGAGAGGCTGCTCGGCCTGCTTGACGACGGGCACCAGCAGGCCGCGCGGCGTGTCGCAGGCGAAGCCGATGTTGACGTCGGAGTGGCGGTAGATCCTGCCGTCGATGAACTCGACGTTGACCTCGGGCATCAGGGCGAGCGCCTTGACCGCGCAGAACATCACCATGTCGTTGATGTTGATGTCGGGCAAGCCGAGAGCTTCTGCGCGGGCCTTGATTCTGGCGCGCAGCGCGAGCAGGCCGGTGGCGTCAGCCGAGGCGTTCATCGTGTACTGCGCGGTGACGGCGAGCGACTCGCGCAGGCGGCGGGCGATGCGCTCGCGGATGTGGGACATCTTCTCGGGCGGGGGGCCGAGGTCGGAGGCGCGGATCAGCGTCGCCGGGCTTCGCCGCGGAGTTCGAAGCCGTCCTCGCAGCATGTGTTTGGCGAGGGAAGTGGGACGGGGCGAATCGTAGTAGAGGCGTCGGAGGTCTGCTTCGAGGACGCGGCCTTGCGGGCCGGAACCGAGCGACGTTTTCGGGGTGGAAGCCGTGCTCCGCGGCGAAGCGCTTCGCGCGGGGGCTGAGAAGGACTGCTGGCTGGCCGGCGGGGGACTGGAGCGCTAGAGGACGGTCGCGGTTCTGCGAGGGTAGGCGGCTCGGACGAAGGTCGCTGCGGGGCCGGGGCGGACGGCGGATCGGGTCGGGTCGCTTGCGCTGGGGCTGGAACGCGTCGACGTTTTCGCCGGGGTCGCCGATCACGCAGATATTGGTGAAGACCGGGACCAGGTCGCCGGTTCGAAGAAGGTGGCGAGCAGCGTTCCGGCAACCGGAGAGGTGAGATCGAAGGTGGCCTTGTCGGTTTCGATTTCGGCGACGAGTTCGCCCTCGGCGACCGTTTCGCCGGCGCGCTTGTTCCAGCGCGCCAGGAGGCAGTCTTCAACCGTGTTGCCGAGTTTCGGCATTTCAATAGGAGTGGCCATGCGATCGGCAGCCCTTTCCTGCGCGGGCCGGGGGTTTCCGGCGCCTAACGGAGTTCCTCCAGCAGTTTCCAGCCCGACTCGACGAACTGGCAGAGCGTCCGCTGGGTGACGCCGTAGGAGATGAAGTCCTGGGGCGTCATGCCATCGGGTTCATAGGCCTTGACGAACTCCGGCATGGCGGACAGGCGCTCGATGACGTCGGCGGGGACTTCGCGGCGATCCGCTCCTCGCGCGGATGGTCCTTGGTGACGAACCACTCCTGCGGCGCGGGTGCGATGGACATGACGAGGTCGGCGCCGGCGAGTTCGGTGAGGTGATACGTGCCGCGCAGCGCGGCCACCAGCAGAACGGCTTCGTAACCGCGCTCCCGGTAGATCTGGTAGGCGCGCTTGGTGACGGCCAAGCCGGACTGGCGGATGTCGGCTTCGCTGACGGCGGCGCGGTTGTCCTGGGCGACTTCGCGCAGGTAATCGTCGACGCGGCCGATCATGATCACGGCGAAACACTTGCCGGGTTCGATGCCGGCTGTGATGGCGCGCTGGCGTCCGGCGCGGCAGCGCTCGGCGATGGCGATCGCCTGCGGCACCGTGAAGCTGACGGTGGCCGTGGTGGTGATGCCTTCGGCGATGCAGTCTTCGAGGACGTCGAGTCCGGCGGCAACGGCGGGCAGTTTGACGGCGATGTTGGGCGCCCAGGCGTGGAAGCGCCGGGCCATGGCGAGCATGGCGTCGCGGTCGCCGGCGCGTGAGGGATTCACCTGCGCGCAGACATAGCCCGTGCGGCCGGCGGTGCGCTGGTAGTGGGGGAGATAGAGCGCGGCGGCGTGGGTGACGACGTGGCGGATCAACTCGTCGGCCTTCTGCTCGCCCTGGAGGTTGCCGACGCGGACGGCTTCGACGGCCTCGGCCCAGGCGGCGCGGTTGCGGGCCATGGTGACGTTGGAGAGGAAGGGATTGGTGGTGACGCCGACGGCGCCGCGCTCCAGGCCCAAGTTCAGCTCGGGCGGGTCGGCGGAATCGTGCCACCATTCGGTCTTCGTGTTGCCGATGACCCATTCGAGGTAGGTGCCGGCGCTCATTTCTTGACTTCCGTTTTGGCCATGTCCTCGATGAAGGTGGCGATGGCGGAATGGTCGAGATCGCCGTGGCCGTTGTTCATCAGGGCCATGAGCACCTGCTGCGCCAGGCTGGTGAAGGGCAGGCTGACCTTCATGCGATTCGGCGGCGAGCAGGGCGTTGCGCAGGTCCTTCTGATGGAGGCGGATGCGGAAGCCCGGCTTGAAGTTGCGGCCGATCACCATGGGGGCCTTGGCGTTGAGCACGGTGCTGCCGGCGAGGCCGCCCTTGACGGCGTTGAAGACGACTTCCGGATCGAGGCCGGCCTTGGTGGCCAGCACCAGCGCTTCGCTCATGCCGGCGATGTTGACGGCCACCATGATCTGGTTGGCGAGCTTGGTGACGTTGCCGGCGCCGACGGCGACCGGTGAGGGTGGCGCTGGAGCCCATGGACTGGTCAGGAGCGGCAGGACCTTGTCGAAGACTTCCTGCTTGCCGCCGACCATGATGGCGAGGGTGCCGTCGATGGCCTTGGGCTCGCCGCCGCTCACCGGCGCGTCGAGGAACTCGACGCCTTTGGCGGCGCAGGCGGCGCCGACCTTCTGCGCGACGAGGGGGCTGATGGAGCTCATGTCGACGACGATGGAGCCGGATTGCGCGCCCTCCAGGACACCGCCGGGTCCCAGTGACTGCCGCCTCGACTTCCGGACCGTCCGGCAGCATCGTGATGGTGACTTCGGAGCGCGCAGCGACGTCCGCGGCGGACTCACCTTTGGCCGCGCCGGCGGCGACGAGTTCATCGACGGCGCTGGGACGATGTCGTAGACGACCAGCTCGTGGCCGGCCTTCAAGAGGTTGCGCGACATGGGTTTCCCCATGATTCCCAAACCGACAAATCCTACTTTCACGCGATACTCCTTGCTTCAATTATGACCGAGGGGCACAGGGCCGCGCCCGAGCACCGCTCCCTCACGGTCGCGGCTCAGTTTGACACTAGGAGCGCAGGCCCAACTGATCGCGGGCGTAGGCGATCGATTGAGCGACGTTGTCCGTCTCCATGCGGAGTTGGGCTTCGCGGTCGAGGCCGGTGACGCGCGGCAGCGGCTTCGCCGGTTTGTTCTTTCTAACCATTGCGAGTGAGCGCGCCAGGTACTTGCCGTTGCGCTCGGGGAAGGTCACCCAGTACTTCTCGGTGAGGCAGGTGATCTTGAGCGGGTCGCGCGTGAGCATGTCGAGCGAGAACTTGACGTTGGGCCGTGCCTTGAGGCAGCATCGCGACCATGCGCTTCAGATCGCAGATGCCCTGTGCCGAGAGGCACCTCGGAAAGCAGGAATCCGTCCTCGTACTCTTCGACGCCCATGTCCTTGATGTGGGTGTTGATGACGAAGGGCGCCAGGCGCTTCGACCACGTTCCATCGGGTCGTCGAGCAGCGACATGTTGTTGCCGAAGTCGATGCAGACGCCCAGGTACTCGCTGGAGTAGTTCTTGAGGAGCGGCGACCATCTCTTCGACGGTCCAGTCCTTGTGGTTCTCGATGCCGAGCGGGAATCTTCTGCTTGTCGGCGATCGGCAGCGGCGCGCGCGATCTTCGGCATTGGATTCGGCGACGAAGGCCTTCCACTGCTCGAGCGAGTTGAACGTCTCGTAGCGTCGGCCGGATGAGGCAGACCGTGCGGATGCACTCGGCGCCGCACCTCCTTGGCCGCCTGCACGGTCTTCTCGAACTGAGTGGTGTCCTCGGCCGGCGGCAGGGGACGGCGTCACCTCCAGGTACATGCCGAGTTCTTCCGTTCTTCTTGCGGACCTTCTTCAGGTAGCTCGGGCTCGAGCGAAGTCGAGCGGGCCTGCACGCCGCCGGCGCCGACGGCATGGGCCTTCTCGAGCAGTTCGATGCGCGGTGCGCGGCGGGCGCAGCGATGACGAAGCAGTCGGGCGATGAAGCCCATCTTGCATGCGCGCCGCGGAGGCTGCATGGCAGGCGGCGACGGCGGCGGTGGTGGCAAGGAACGTTCCGGCGGGTCACAGTTTGAAGCTCCTCAGGACATCGTCCCAGGGTTTGCGGTAGGGACGGACGAGCATCGCGTTGGCTTCGCGGTCGCCGATGACTGTCTTCCTTTTCAGCGTCCCACTGCAGCTTGCGGCCGAGCTTCATGGACATGTTGGCGAGAGTGGCAGGCGATGGAGACGTGGTGGCCGTCCTCGACGTCGGCGATGGGCCGCTGGCGGGACTTGATGCAATCGAGCCAATTGCGCGCGTGCTGGTCCATCGGTTCGTCCGAATCGCCCGGCGCCCTCTTGGCTTCGCGCGTAGGGAGTGGGCTTGAAATCCGGCGGCCTTGCGGATGGCCGGGCGGCGTGGACCATGGCGGGATCGCCGCTTTCGGGCGCAATCTTCATATCGGGGACGAACTCATAGCCGCCGCGAGATGACGGCGAGACTGCCCTTGGTGCCGCAGAACTGCACGCCGGCGAGGCTGCTGGCCGTGCCGCCGCCGCGCCGGATGCCGCCGCTGAGCTTCGCGGATGGAGCCTTCGACGGTGAAGCCGCGGATACTCGAAAATGGCGTCCTGCGTATCGGGCGTCTCGCCGTTGTCCTCGAGCGCGAAGCGGCCGCCGGCGGAATAGACCGACTTCGGCGCTCTTACCTTGCAGTGAGGAAGTGGACGAGGTCCAGGTCGTGCGCGCCGAGATTGGTCATCTGGCCGCCGGAATAGTCCCAGAACCAGCGGAAGTGATAGATGCACGCGGTTCGGGTTGTAGGGCCGCTTGGGGGCGGGGCCGAGCCACAGGTCGTAATCGAGGCCGGGGGGCGGATCGCAGTCGGCCGGCCGGCCGAAGCCGGGCATGATGTTGCGATAGGAGCTGAAGCGGACGCTGTGGATCTTGCCGACGTGGTTGCCTTGAGCAAGAAGCGCCTGCACTTCCTGGATGTGCGGGCCGCTGCGGCCCTTGCGTGCCGGTGATGCACGATGCGCTTGTACTTGCGGGCGGCGGTCGTCATCCAGCGGCCTTCCTTGACGAACAGCGTCATCGGCTTCTCGACATAGACGTCCTTGCCGGCCGCGCAGGCCATGATGGTCTGCAGGGCGTGCCAGTGGTCGGGGGTCGAGATGACGACGGCGTCGACGTTCTTGTCGTCGAGCAGCTTGCGGAAATCCGGGTAGCCCTTGGGGCTCGATGCCGCAGAGCGGCCTGCGCGTATTCGACGCGCGGCTGGTAGACGTCGCAGACCGCGGTCGAGGTCGGCGTCGGGCAGCTGTCTTGAAATCCGCGATGTGGCGCAGGCCGATGAGGCCGCAGCCGATGAAGCCGATGTTGATGCGCTCGTTGGCGCCGAGCACGCGGCTGTAGGAGGCGGCGGTGGCGGCGCCAAGAAACGCACGGCGGGATGAAGGCGTATGAAGGGATATTTCGGTCATTGCTGTGAAGTTCCTTTATTGGAAGGGAGCGGGTGGGAGCAGGGGCGGGGCTGTGGCCAGCCCCGCCGCCGGTTACATTCAGACAAGTTAGAACACCAATTTGAGCCCGAACTGCAATTGCCGCATGGTGCCTGCGCTGCGGATGATGCCGAAGTTGGGCCCGGGCTTGGCCTCGCGACTGCCCCAACTGATGGTCGGGTCACCCAGTCGCGCGTGGTTCGGGAAGTTGAAGGCCTCAAAGCGGAACTGCAGATCCTTCCCTTCCGCAAGCGGGAAGTTCTTCAAGGTGGAGAAGTCCCAAGTGATTGTGCTGGGCCCGAGGAGCCGATTGCGGCTCATATTGCCGTAGGTGCCGGGAGCCGACAACGTGAACCCTGCCGGATCGAACCACTGGTTGGAGCTCTGGTTGGCCGCGTAGACCTCCTGGCCTGTGGCGCTCAATCGGATTTCACCGTAGTGATTCGTTCCGGAGACGTCGATAGCCGGCCTGCATGTTGAGCGGGCGGCCGGACTGCCAGGTGATGATGGAGCCAAGCTGCCATCCGCCGACGATCTGGTTCACAACGCCGCCCTGGTTGAGCAACTGCCTACCCTTGCCGAAGGGCAACTCGTACATGATGGAGGTCACAAAGCGGTGCGGTGTGTTGAACGCGGAATAGCCCTTGTCGCAATCGAGGCAATAGCTGTCCTGCGGGAAGATGTCCACGTTGGTGCCGCGGATGGCGCTGGTCGTGTCAAGCGATTTCGACCAGGTGTAGCTGACCAGGTAGGTGAACCCGGCCGTCATGCGCCGCGTCGCTTTCACACCGAGCCCGTTGTAGCTGCCGGTGCCTTCCGAATGCGACGGTCTGCACGTAGCCGAACTCCGGGAACGGAGAACGGGCGTTCTGATTGCCGACCGTGCCCGGCACGGCCTGCGTTGGTATCCTGCAAACCCTGCAAGTGCCGGCTCTGCGTGCCGTTGTAGCCGACTTCAAGCACGGTGCTGTTGCTCAACTGCCGCTGCACGTTGAACAGGTACATCATCGAGTAGGTGTTGCGGATGCCGTACTTCACGCTCCACAGGGCGGGAGACGCCGGCAGGATCCAGGGAATTGCCGCGCTGGTGAGGAAGTTGCTGTAGACCAGATACGGGCACGTCCGGATCTGGTCAGCCTGCGCACGCTGCCGGCCATGCCGCGGTTCAGGTCGAAGCGCGAATTGCCGGACTCCACCGAGTAGAAGATGCCGGCGCCGGTACGGAACGGTCCACTTCGAACTGGGGCTGTAGCGATGCCGAGGCGCGGCGCCCAGTTGGAGTAGTCAGTCTTGAGCAAGCGGTCGCCCAGCCTTCCGTCGCGCGCCACCGGCACGCCGGGATACCGGAAGCCCTTGCCTTCGTAGAAGTCGCCTGTGCCTGTGCGCATCAGAGTGGGGTGCAGGCTCTTATCCTGTACGTTGGCAGCCTGCAGATATGTGGGGCGTATCGACGCTGACCATGTTCTCGGAGCGGTCCATACCACGGCGGTGTGAGTTCATAGCGCAGACCCATGTTGATGGTCAGTTCTCGGATTCACGCGGTAGGTGTCGTCGATGTAGAAGTAGGCGCTGGTGGCGCGGAACTGGGCGAACGCCAGCCACATGGCCGCTTCCGCCGCGGATCATGTTGCCCATCAGCAGATCGGCTGTCGAGTCTGCCGCCGTTGCCTGGTGATGGGATTGCTCGTGTAGGTCCCGTTGAACTCGAAGGAGCCGCGCGCGAATTCGTTGCCCTTCTGGTTGTAGCGGTCGCGCCGTACCTCGCCGCCGAACCGCAGCGAGTGCTTGCCTTTGATCCAGGAGAAGTTGTCGGTCCACTGGAAAGTAGTGTCGTAGATCGCGAACGGTCCGCTCGAGTCGTTGCCGAATCCGCTCACGCCCACCAGGCTGGTGATGCGCGGGATGCCCCAGGTGATGGGGTCGGGCGTGGTCAAGCCGGGAATCGCCAAGCTCCCCCACGACGTCGCGCACGCCGCTCAACTCCAGGCCCACCAGGTTATAGAAGTGATTCACGCCGAAGCGGAACTCGTTGACCTTGTTGCCGCCGATCATGCGCGTGTTGGACAGCATGGCCTGCCAGCGCCGTGGTGTACAGCGTGGTGCCGTTCTGCGCCCAGCCTTGGTTCTCGATCGGTCTCTTCCGATTTGCTGTAGCGGCCGAACCATTGCGAATTGGAGCTCTCGTTGAAATCGGAACGAATCGTGAACTGGTCCTTGTCCGTCAGATCCGGGCTGCGCCTACCTGGATAGTTGTTGCTCAGCGAACTCGTGTTGACGTTCGGCGCGGGCCAGAACTCCAGCAGCTTCACGAGACGGGGATCGAACCGGGTCTTCGGAATCTGGTTGTCCGGCGAAGGGGTCGCCTGTCCAAACGCCATTCACCTGCTGCCTCGGTCGTCGGATCATAGAGCTGATTGCCGCTGGCCAGCGCGTAAGAGAAGTCGCCCGTTGCGCATGGCCGTCGTCGGAGTGGTGTACGAGCCGTAGCCGCGTGTGCGCTGGCGGAATCCCTCATAGTTGGACATGAAGAACAGCCTGTTCTTGCCGTTGAAGACCTTTGGAATCATCACCGGGCCGCCCAGCGTGAAGCCGTACTGGTTGTACTTGAAAGGGCTCTTCGGCGGGCTTGGTTGCCGAGGAAGTCGTACTGCTTGGCGTCGAGCTTGTCATTGCGAAGGAACTCGAAGAGCGCGCCATGGAACTGTTGCCACCCGACTTGGTGGAAACGTTGATCTGGCTGGCGGCGCGTCCGAACTCGGCCGGATAGATGCCGCTCTGCACCTTGAATTCCTGCAGCGCGTCGATGGACGGCAGCATGATGTACAGGTTGAAGTTGACGTCGGTGTTCTCGACACCGTCCAGCGTGTAGCGATTCCACGTGCCGCGCATGCCCATCAGCGAGATGTTCTGGTTGGCGCGGTCTCCGCCCTGGCGGCCGCTGGCCTGGCCGGGCATCGCGAAGCCGTACGTCACGTTGGGCGACAGCGACACCAGTTGCAGGAAGTTGCGGCCGTTCAGCGGCAACTCCACAATGCGCCGGTTCTCGATCACCGTGCCGACCGTGGCGTTCTCGGTAGCCAACAACGCAGCGGCGCCGCTCACCTCGACCGACTCGCTCACCTGGCCGACGTCCAACGCGAAATTGATACGGGCAGACTGCTGAACCTGCAGCTCAATGTCGTTGCGCGTGGTGGTCTTGAATCCGCCCTTTTCGACTCGCACACGGTACAATCCGGGCACGAGCGACGGGAACGAGTACAGTCCGGCTTCGTTCGTTTGGACGTTTCGCGTGGCGTTGGTCGTCTGGTTGAAAACCGTCACTGAGGCGCCCGGGACCACCGCCCCCGACGCATCCACCACCTCGCCGACAATTTCGCCCATTGTCTGCGCGCACAGTGGCATGCAGAAGACAGGCAATAACACGAGCAAAGACATCCACCTTGGCATATTTGGTCTCCCGATCAAAGAGTTGGCAGGCTAATGAGTGCTAGTTAAGAAATGCCGTATAAACGAATCTCGAACTCCAAATTTGCCACGGTCAGTATATGTGAGTTGTTGGAGGTTGTCCAACGTAAAAGTTACCCAGTGTCGTTAGTATGTGATCTGTCCGGGGACGGATGATGAAGCTACATGACGTTTTGCTGAAGGCGATGGCCAGAGAAGATCACCTGGTGGAGCGCAGCGGAAATCATCGGAGTCACCGACCGAACAATGCGGCGGTGGCGGGAGAGGTTGGAGGAGCACATGCGCTGACGGCTGGCGATTCAAACTGTGCAAACTGAATATCCGGAGTTGTTGAGGGTGGTATGAGCTCACCGATTGGCCGCCGCCTACGATTTGGCAACTATGAGTTTGACAGCGCCACAGGTGAGCTGTTCAACGGCGCACGAATAGTGAAACTTCAGCCGCAACCCGTTCGAGTTCTGGACCGGCTCGTCCCTCGCGCGGGCGAACTCGTGACGCGCGATGAATTGCGCCAAGCCCTCTGGCCTGACGGGACCAGCGTCGAATTCGATCAGGGCCTGAACTTCTGTATCCGGCAGATCTTCGCGCGGCGCTTGCCGACTTGGCTTCCGAGCCGAGATATTTGGAGACTCTGCCGCAGCGCGGGTATCGCTTGATCGCGCCGATCGCCCCCGTCGAGCCCGCTAAGGATCCCGAAATCCCCGTTGAACCGCCGCCCGCTCCGCAGCGGCCAGTTGGAAGCCGCTTGTGGCTGATTGCCGGCGGTCTCGCCGTAACGGTGCTCCTCTCGGCATACTGGCTGAAAGTGCGCGGCAACACGCCAAAATCGATCGTGGTCCGTCCGTTCGTGAGCCTGGGCTTCGCGCCCGAACAGGCTTGGTACGGGGATGCGCTGACGCAACAGCTAATTGCAGCGCTCGTACGGGACCAAGGAGGTTCAAGTCCTGCCCTGGTCGACCTCGGTCGCACTCAAGGGGTCGGCAGTACGTGCGCAGGGAGGATTTGCGCGGCCGGTATCAGTTTCTCGGGTGGAGAGAGGACAGCCGTGTCCCAGCAGGCGGCGCCGTTCTCCCGTATAGTCGGTCTGGACACTTCCACCTGCAATCAGTACAGTTCCGTCCAGCAGCAAAGTCGCTGTATGCGAGGCCCTGTTCGGCGCCGTCAATTCCGGTTGGAAAGTGAGCGTAGCGGGGTCGAAGGTCTCACTGAGCGATGTCATGTTCCACCCTCGTTACCGCCATACAACAGCACTTTGCCGTCGGGAAGAGTCGTCGAAGTATGGGAGTTTCGATATCCGGCCACGCTTGGGGTAGACACCAGAACGGGTACGCTGCCCCCAAGGTCGTAAAGCAACACGGCGTTCCAATGCACGGAATTGGCGGGCCGTCGCTGCATTGCGCGCGTGGCAGATCAACTCGAAAGGATGTTTACGCTGCCTCACGCCAGCAGTACCGATGAGGCGCGTTCCTAGCAGAGCTGACCTTGTTTGAATAGGTGCCCCATTCAGGCGAGGATTACCGGTCCCCGCCAAATCCGAATCCACTTCGTTAGCGATCCTATCCTGGTTCAAGCGTGAAGCTGCCACGCGACATCTCAGGAGCCGAAGCAGTTCAAGCACTCGAAGCGGCTCGGTTTCTCGATTACCAGACAAAGCGGTTCCCATGCTCGAATGGCCCGAGGGGCTCGGCGCGTCACCGTGCCGATGCACCGCAACCTCGTTCATCTGGACCGCCAAGGCCACCGATATCCTGGCCAAGGTGATGCGGCCGGGCGGCGCCCAGTACCTTACTGTGCAATCCGTGTGACGCACTACACTAGCGCGGCTTCACACCGAAGAGCTGCACTGCGTTGTCGCGGAGCAACATGCGACCGACCTCGAGCGCCTGATCCTCGGTGAAGAGTCCGACTTCGACCTTGCGCGCGAGGACCTGAACGACATTGTTGCGAGCGATTCCGGCATGGGCATAGGAGAGCTCGGGATAACGGTAATCGCCGCCGAAGCCCAGGATCTTGTTGATCGGGACAGTCTCCAAGTACTCATCCAGCGCCTGACGGCTTGCCGGCGGCGAGACGATGTGGGTCCAGCAAAAGTCGGGGTAGACGTTGGGGAAGAGTTTGCCCAGAACGGCCAACTCCTGCTGATAGGGGTAGCCGAGGTGGAAAAGGTCGAACTTGACTCGCGGATAGAGGTAGAAGAGGTTGGTCAGGTGGGTCGGCCTGGTATTCTCCACAAAGCCGGAGTTGCCCGCCTGGAGTCCGGTGTGGATCTGAAACGGGATGCGGTGGGCGTCCGCGAGCTGGACCAGGTGGTGAAACATGTGGTCTTCCAACCGCCTGAACGGCCGGCTGGTTTGTGAGCGAAAGCCGCTGGGGAGTTCCGTGCCGCCCTTCATCATGGCGTCGAAGTCGGCCGCGGCGTCGCGCTCGGGGACTTCGTGGAACAGCAGTTCGCGCGAGTAGGCGAGGCCGCTCTTCAGGGCCACCATGCCCGCCTTCAGGCCGAGCTCGAAGGTCTTCTCGAGGGCCTGCTTGTGACTGGCCAGGGAAGTGATGGAGACGCCGGAAACCTCCTCAAGCGCCGTCACGTTCTTTTGGGAAGAGGGGGTGATGAAACGGTCGAATCGATGCGACAGGAGGAAATACGGCTTGTCGAGGGGAGCGGGTTTGACGTTCCAATAGGCGTCGACGAGGCACCACTCGATATTCGCTCGCTCCTTGAGCACGTAGTCGTAGAGACCCGGCTTGTTGCGGGCGGCGATGGCATCGTTGATGCGCCGGATAGAGGACGCAGAGATCTCCTGCACGCCGTAGATGCCGGCGATGGCGATGCTCAGCGCCTGTCCATAGCCGGTGAATCGCGCGGCCTTCCAATAGGGCTCGAAAGCCTTCCAGCGCTGCTCGAGAGGGGCTTTGGCGTCTCTCACGGTTGCGAGGTCACCGCCGGCGAGACCGGCAGAGATCACGTCGTTGAGGGCGTAGTGACCGGCCAGAGTGAAGAAGTCGATGGTCTGGCTAACGCGTTCCTGCTCCGGGATGAGGTGCTCGTGGGTGTTATAGAGGCCGATCTTCGCCAGGGCGGCGGCCAGCGATTTCTCCAGTGGAGATGCGGCCTGGCGGCCCGGACTGGCGGCCCATCCGGCCGCCGGCGCCGCCGCAGCGCTGCCCAGGAACCAGCGTCTTCGAAAGTTCATGAGGACCTCCTCGGAGAAACCGTTTTCTCGCATTTGCGGCTGGTTGTTTCGATGGGGAAAGCCGCAAGCGTCAAGGATGTTGCGAATCGCAAGTCTCTCACAGAGTAAACAGTAATCGACTGCCGTTCTCGAGAATTGGGACTGCGCTGATTTGGCTCGAATGTTAGCAGAAGCTGATGCAAGGCTGCGAGGGGCCTTCGATTCTCGTCGCCGAACCGGGATGGCAAAATCACACGCGGTCATGCGGGCTGGAGAGATGGGGTGGCGCGGAGGACAGGCCGGGTCCGGATTCGCCCCTGGATCTTTCAACCTTCCAGCTAAAGCGAAAGGTGGGCATAGAACTTTGGGATAGACGACGGCCCGCAAACCGACTGATTCCCGCAAGTGGTTGAAAACGCTGTAACGAATGAACGTGCGGAAAGGCGCCCAATTGCTGTGAGGTCAGGGGCTCACCTGTTCGGGCTGTCACTTCAAATTGTTATTTTTAAACGGGAATGGAGCCACCCGCCGGGGTCGAACCGGCGACCTGCTGATTACGAATCGTGATGCAACAGGGAATCAACAACTTAGCGGGATTGCGAGGGGTTGCGACTCATCCCTACGCGCTGATGAAAGCAAGGCGGTTAGCGATGAGGATGAGGTCACTATACCAGGCTCCCTCCAAGCAGACTCTCGCTCAGCAGAGCCTCGCCGACGCGCTCGGCCTCGACAAGCTCTGCGCCCACCCGCGTGGGTAATACAGACCTGTCCCCGGAAACACTCTCCACTCATCGACTTACAGCCGTCGTCCGGTCCACCGCAGTAAACTCCCGCTAGGTCTTAGTGTCGCTACTTGCGTCCGAGGCCGTCGCTGCAATTGGCCAAAGGGGGTTGGCCCCCATGCCTGCCGTCGTCCTGGCTTGCCCTTACCGAATCTCCTTGCCCGTGAGGATGCGGTTGATCACAGTGCCCCTCAGCCTTGAGTGCCTTCATGTGTTCGATCTCCTCGAAATTCCCGCCACGGAACCCGTGTGCCCGATCAGAACATCCCGCGTCAACTCACCGTGGGACGAACTCCTCAACGGGCAGGCATAGTAGGCCGGCGAGAACTCCATCGGACCCAAGGCCGACAGCAGGCGCCGGCGGCGTAGCGAATGAAAGCGCGCTTGCCTCCCGCAGCCGCAAACGGCGCGGGGGGCTGGTGCGGGGTCCATCGACAACAATTGGCCCAGTGCGGCAGCGCCGGCACGGTGCATCGCGCCGCGTACCGCCATCTCGATGTATTCCAGATCCATCAAGCCGGACTTGTGGACTCCGACAAAGATGACCTGCAGCAGACGGCTTGCTTCCTGGGCGACTTCCCGCTGGACGGCTTCCGCCGTTTTTCTAGCGCCGTGAGAGCTTCCTCCACCGGACGTAGCCGGCAGATGCGTTCATTGACTGCGACAAAGGACCGGCTCAACTGCTGCCACTGGCGGAAGGCCTCGATCTCTCGCTCCGCTTTCCGCTGGGCCGTGGGACTGGAGAAACTCTCGGTCACCGTCTTGCCGCGGGCCTTGTAAGTCAACCGCAAGTGGGGCTGATGGCCGGGGTCGCCAGGACGCTGGCAGTGGCAGCCTTTGTTGCCGCAATGACCGGCTGTCGGGGCGATGGAACCAGGGTGAAGATCACCTATATTGAGACTTGGCGGAATACCGCGGCTCCCTCCTGCTCCAATTGAGGCAGGGATCAAGCATGGAGAGCCTTTCTAACTCAACACCACATTCATGTCGCGCACCCTCGACTCCTCATCGACTGTGGTTCAAACTTTTGAGTGTGCTATCTTACTGCTTGGCCGTGCGCGCAGGCGTTTCCCGACGTGCTTTTAAGTATACTCATCCCCGTCTACAACGAACGCACCGTCGTTCGACAAGCCTCCGCGCCGTCCTCACTGCTCCGCTGCCGGAAAACCTCGAACGCGAGCTCATCGTCGTCGACGATTGCTCCAGGACGGCACCTGGGACATCCTGCAGCAACTGCCGCCGCTGACCCGGAATCCACCTCTTTCCGCCACCAAGATACCGAGGCAAAGGCGCCGCCATCCGGACTGCCCTCGGGCATGCCCAAGGCGATTTCTGCCTCATCCAGGACGCCGACCTTCGAATACGACCCCAACGAATACCCTTCCTCCTGAGACCCCTCCTGGAGGGCCATGCCGATGCCGTCTTCGGCTCGCGCTACCTAGCCAGCGAAGCCGGCGCGTTCTGCCCTCTGGCATACCATGATCAACAAGTTCCTCACCCTCATTTCCAACATGTTCTCCAACCTCAACGTGACGGACATGGAAACCTGCTACAAGGTGTTCCGCACCGATCTGCTGAAGACGATCCCATCCGCAGCGACCGTTTCGGCTTTGAGCCCGAAATCACGATGAAGTGCGCCAAGCGCGGCTGCGCATCTACGAAGTACCCATCAGCTACCACGGACGGACCTACGAGGAAGGAAAGAAGATCGGGTGGAAGGACGGCGTGAAGGCGCTTGGCGTGATCCTCAAGTTCTGGCTGATCGACGACCTGTACAACGGGCCGTACAACCGCATTGCACTCATCAATCTGACGCGCACCCCTGCGTACGTCACGCGGCTCGCCGACGCGATCCGGCCGGTCCTCGGCGACAGGTCGTCGAATTCGGCGCCGGAACCGGAGTCTTCAGCGGAAAGTTGATGGGCCGCCGCACGCTACGCGGCTTGTGAACACGATCCCCTGCTGCTCCACACACTCTCGAACCGCTTCTTGCGCACGCCCAACGTAGAGGCGCGTCCTATCGCTCCGGAGGATGAAGCAGGCTTGGCGACGCTGGGCAACCAGTTTGATTCCGCCCTCTGTTTGCACGCCCTGGAAGGCGCCGGATCACCCGCCGCCATCATTCATGGATTGGCCGGCACATTGAAGCCGGACGGCCGCCTGATCATCGTGGCGCCCGAGAGCCCCGCCCTATTCGGCACCGTGGATCGTGCCATGGGCCAGCTTCGCCGTTTCCGCCTTGCCGAATTGACCCAACTTCTCACTGAAGGTGGATTCCGGCTGGAACACGTTTACCAACTAAACAAAGCGGCGGCGCAGATCTGGTGGCTCAATTCCCGCGTTCTCGGCAGCCAGCGAATCTCAAAAATGTCGCTCAAGCTGTTCGATAAGTTGGTCTGGCTCTGGCGCATCCTTGACCATCTTCTGCCCTGGAAAGGCCTCACCCTGCTGGTGACAGCGCGCCGGAAATAAAGCGCCGGCGTTTTTCAACTGGTAAGGCTGAATTTCGACCAGGGTGAGAGCCTCCACGCGGAAAGCCGATCAAAAGAAAAGCGAGTGTTGGCTGGAGACCAGCCGATTGCGAACGAAACGAATTTCTGTGGCAGGAAGGGACCGAACTGGGCGAATCCTGCCCATCGCAAGCCTCCGCTGGCCCTCAAGAACATATCGGCGGGAAGACGATATCCAATTATCACCGTTGCCTGATACGACACCTGGACTTCCCGCTGGATGACGCCGCTAGTCCTTCCGATCGACCCATTCAGGGAGAACGACAACTTCTCGAAGAAGCTGCGCGACGCGCCAATCGTAGCCATGTCGCGAATGCCTCCGTGAGAGAACTCCGAGCTGCCCGAGGACATGCCCCGCTGCACGGAGGCGTAAAAGTTCGCTGC
>CAVQOO010000005.1:0-40091 GCA_963714395.1 Bryobacteraceae bacterium | reverse complement strand
ATGGCGTTTATAAGTGCAAATGGATCGCTTCCGGCTTGCCGATCCACTCGAATCCAGGGCGGCCACATCCGCGAGTAGCGTCGCGTTATGCGTCAACTTGATGGCGTCCTGCCGAACGCAGGGCCGACTCGTGATCCGCCCGAATCGGAAGATCAGTAGTAGGGAGGCGACCAGGGAGGATCTATAGCGGCACGATGTGCTCGCGTGTTGGTTCCATGCCCACTTTCCGAGAACCGGACTCTACAGGCGTTATCGTAAATCGGGGCGTCGGACCAGCTTCCGAGTAGTGCGTGATCCGGGACCTAACGGCTTCCTGACGGGCGCTGGCAGATTCACCCAGCTGCGCTGGCGAAGGGTCGACGCTCTCGGCTTGGCGATCTACGGCGTAGAGCTGAGCCGTTAGCAGCATGAGCACTCCGCTGAGCCTGAAGGCGGAGGAGAAGGCCGGCCTCCTAAACATCGCAGATCGTAATCGCCTGGTTCAAGGACTCCAGTGGGTTCCGCAGCGGCGAGTACTCATGCGCCAGGTAGCCGGTGTAATTCAGATCCACGATCGCCTGCGCGATCGCCCGGTAGTTCAGTTCCTGCGTGTCGTCGATCTCGTGGCGCCCCGGGTTGCCCGCCGTGTGGAAGTGGCCGATGTACTCGATGTTGTCGCGGATCGTCCGGATGATGTCGCCTTCCATGATCTGCATGTGATAGATGTCGTACAACAGCTTGACCCGGGGCGACTTCACCGCCTTGCAGATGTCGAAGCAGAACTTGCTGTGGTCGGACTGGTAGTCGGGGTGGTCCACCTTGCTGTTGAATACCTCCAGGCAGATCGTGATGCCCTTGTCCTCCGCCACCGCCCTTCACCTTGTTGAGGAACGTCGCGCTGTTGTCGATCGCCTCGGCGTCAGACATGCCCTGCCGCGTGGCGAACGTCACGATGACGTTTGGCATCCCGCCGTCGGCGGCCTTGCCGATGTTCTCGATGATCTGCTTCTCGCACTTCTCGTGGTTCTCTTTCTTGTTGATCCCGCTGGTGCCGCTCGACATCACCGAGATCAGTCCGTACTTCTTCAGCGTCGGATAGTCGGGGCTGCTGACCAGGTCCAGGCCAACCAGCCCCAGTCGCGCCGCCTCCCGGCACATATCTTCCATGGGCACGCCCTTCCCGAAGCATCCCCGGGTCGCAGCCTGCTTCAGCCGCCCCTTGCGTTTCATCTGATGAGCCATGGCCGTCGTGCTGGCCCCAGCCACGCCAGCCATCGCCGGCAGGAAGAGTCTCCGCGTCATAGCTGTCCTCCCTTTCTCGATCCCCGCATTGGGCGGGCCACTCCTCCTGGAGCCGCCGGACCGTGACAACAGGTCGATTCTATCCGAATCTCTTGGCCGTTCCCAGGCCGGCTGGAGAAAGACGTCCGGCCTTGCTGGGGGGCAAGTGTTCATCGGCGGCTGATCATCAAAGAGCGCCGTTCTCCACCAGCGGTTCCAACTTCCGGGTGCGCTGTAATGCACACATGTACGGCTTGGCGACTACACGCTCATGTGGATCGTGGAATCCAGCGGTCCACTTTGCCACATTCCGGTAACCGGACTCTTCGGGCCCAATCGGAGTCCGCTCCCCCGGCCTCAGGTTTCGGACTGCCCGTGATCCGGCTACAATGCCAAATCGTAATGAGCATGAATGGCTCGCAACACCACGCCGTCTTTCGCGGTCTTTCGATCAGGCCAGCAACAGCCTGCGCACTTCGCCTTCCGGATCGTCCACCATCCGGCAGTTGTTATCGAACACCATCGTCTGGCCCCGCGCTCGGACTCGAACGGCGTCCCACTTCAAGCCGGGCTGGCTGGGATTGCCTGTCCGGGCGAAATTCGCCCAGGCCGTTGCCATCTTCTTCGCCAGTGCCTGCGCTTCCGGCCCGTTGCCGGTCCCCTGTTCGGCGCGCTTCGTATTGTCGAAGCAGAAGGCCAGCTCCGCCGTGTGCCAGGCGCCCGCATCCTCCAGCATCGGCGACTGCCAGGTGAAGTACCACGCGTAGGCGGGCGCGCCCTTCTGGTTGTACTTCATGGTGGCCATGCGCGTGACGTTGTTGCGCATGTTCGAGGCCGTTCAACCCGCGGCCGCTGCACATATAGGACAGCGTGCGGATGCTCTTCTCCGGATGCGCCTTCTTCAGCCCCGCCACCAGCGCCGTGGCCTTGGCCTCGCCATAGGTCCTTGGTGAGGGTGGCCAGCCACTCCGCCTCCGTTGGCCGGGAAGACATGGTGTTGCCTTCTTCGCTCACCGAGCCGAACAGCAGCGGCACGTTCTTCGAAATCTCCGGCGCGGCATCGAAGAAGGACCGCATGGTAATGAGGCGACCATCGACGGTCGGCCCCGGACCCACCCGCGGTTTGGCTGTGCCGGCGCTGGGGTCGGCCCACCAGCGCCGCCCGGCGGGTTCATCTTGGCCGCGACGGCATTGCTGATCTCATTCAACCTAGCCCATTCCATCTTTTGGAGCGCGGCGACGTCCTTCACGCCGAGTTCGGCGATCACCCGTTTGGCATACTCTCTCGACTCCTCGGCGCCGGGAGGATTGCCACCCCCGCCCGACTGCGCCGACGCGCGGTGGATCAGTCCCTCCGCGGAGGGCATCCCGAGTAGCGTGGTCACCTTGGAGCCGCCGCCCGACTGGCCGTAAATCATGACGCAGCCCGGATCGCCGCCGAAATTGGCGATATTGTCCCGAACCCAGCGAAGCGCCGCCACCAGGTCCGTCATGCCGACGTTCACCGAATCGGCATATGCCGGCCCGCCGATCGAGGACACGTCGAGGAATCCGAGAACGTTGAGGCGGTGATTGACCGTCACCGACACCACGTCGTGATGCCGGGCCATCTGCGCCCCGTCCTGGGAGGCGAGTTCATAGGCCGAACCGAAAGTGAAGCCGCCGCCATGAATGTAGAACATCACCGGGCGTTTGCCGGTCAGGCTGGGCGTCCAGATGTTACCTTGAGCATGTCCTCGCTCTGCCAGCCGTCGGTCCATTGCTGAAGGAACGTCTGTTCGCTCGTCCAGTTGTGCAGGTGCTGCGGGCAATTGGCGCCATAGGTCAGGGCGGGGATACTCGCCGTCCCACGGCTTGGGCGGCTTGGCCGGAAGCCACCGGTTCTCGCCGCCGGTGTGGCGCCGTAGGGAACGCCTTTGAACGTCAGCACGCCACCCAACTGCCAAAAGCCGTGTACCATACCGGGATACACTCTTGCTTCCGCCGTGACGCCTGCTTTCTTCAATCGCTCCGCGTAGCGCAACCCTTCGTCCCGCAGTGGATCGGCTTCGGGCAGGATAATTAGCGCCTCGGGCAAGTTCGTTAAGTCGGTAGACCTCAGTGGGGACACGTAGGAAAGGTCCAGTTGATCCGGGTGGCTCACGTAGTGACAGTGGAACCAAACCATATCGGTGCGCGTGAGCACGCCCCAATCGGATCCAAACTGCCGGTAGCTATCCGTCTCGTAATCGTGGTCCAGTACCGGATAAACCATCACTTGCAATCGGATGGGCGGCCCGCTTTCGTCCCTTGCGCGCAACGATACGGCCGCTGCGAGAGTCTCTGCGCTGTCTCCCATCACCGCGAGACGGTTACCGTCGAAGCCGTACTCCTGACCGTTGCGGCTGGCCCACTGTACCGCGGAGTAAGCGTCGTCAACCGCAGCAGGGTACTTGTGCTCTGGCGCCAGCCGGTAGTTGACTGACATTACGGCGCAACCCGACCGGTTCGCGAGAGCGCGCACGGGCGTGTCGATATCCTCATAGTGGCCAAGTGCCCAGCCCCCAGCGTGGAAGTACAAAACCACGGGGACCGGGCGGTCGCCCTCCGGCACATACAGGCGGGCCGGAATGTCGGGGCTCCCGGGGATAAGAAGATCCTGGACCTGCGCTACGGGCTCGGGCTCGCCGGCCAGTGGTCGCATGCCGGCCATCATGGCACGGCCCTGCTCAATTGTGAGGTACGCCCAGCCGGGGAAGCCCTGCGACTGAATAGACGCAAGCAGTGCTCGTACGCCAGGATCGAGTGTTTCGGTGAAGTCTGAAGCGGGCATAGGGTTCTTCATCTGTGTTCACAAGACGCAGGTAGTCTAGCACTGAGCGCCCTACTCGGGATTCGAAATCGTCGCCAGCGGCAGTTATCATGTTGGGCCCACGTCTCCGCTAACAGGTTCCGCCGGAAGAGTCCCGTTATCGCAGGCTGGGTGATCGGAGATGCAGCCGTGCCCTCTTGCGCAGATACGTCTCCCCTGGTCGCCTAGCGTTTGCTTTTGTGCCCGGAGAACGGCGTTAACGGAATGTGCGCGGTAAAAGCGTGATGCGAATCGCGATCATGGGCAGGCCCGCTGCCAAGCAAACCCGATCAAGTTGATGAAGTCTTTTGAGGTCTGGTCGCTGAACCAAGAGTCATTGTCAGCGCTCCAGTGTCGAACGGCCTCTTTGACTTCGGTCCGTACCTAAATGCAGGCCTTGTTTATGCAGACCGACCCGCACAGACTCTTGCTCTTCTCGCAGCTCGTGATGGCGTTCTTGGTTTTCGCATCCTTCATGCACGCGTTATAGGATGTCGTGCATTTGTTATTGCAGGTCCCCAGGCACTTCGCCTTGTCCTGGGAGGATGGTTTATCAGAACTGGACAACACCAGTCCAGCCATCAGCAGGAGAACACCTACGGTCAATTTCAATGCGAGCCTCTTTCATGTCGTAGCAAAACCAGATGTTCAGGTCTTGAACTCACGCCAAGTGTACAGCAGACGGTCGCTCCATAGGGTATGCCGGCAAAACAGTTGTCCGGTTATGATACGGTGCGCGTCGTGTGGACACGGCGGAAGGGACGCGCCGGAGAGTCTTGCATTCAATTGGCGCGAGTTTCGGAGAACGGCAAGAGACTTGCGGGGAACCCGGTATATGACCTGCCGCAGGATTCTCATGGTGCTCGGCTTTTCCGTGGTTCTGCCTGCGCAGTATCAACAACTGACGACGGATCGCCATGGCACGAAAGTGGCTTTCTCATCCGTGCTTTCGCTCCAAGGTGAGCAGCGTAATGACCAAGCCAAGATTTTCGAGGTGAACGCAGCAGGCAGTCTCCGGACACTGCGAGACGAGCCGCAGGTTGTGCTCACGCCGGGCGACCGATATCCTTCCAACTTTCCTACGCTGACCAAGCCTGAGTACAGCTCCGACGGCACGCGGTTGGCATTCACCGGCGAACGGTGGTGCATCGGCGGCAGCGGGTGTGTGGGCGTGGAGAGGGTACTTGGCAGGGTGGTCTGGCTCGACGGCAGCCGTGAGGCGCCAACCAGCGGCACGGCTCGCATCAGCGCCAACGGACGCTGGGCGGTTTATCACAACCCGACTTCGCTGGCGAGTCCCTATCGGTTCTACCGTGTGGACTTTGAGACGGGATCGACCGAGTTCGGGCGGACAGGGCTATCGGGAACAGCGGGCACAGGGCGGCGAGTTGTGGCCGACGACGGGACGGTGCTGACAACATCAGGCAGCCGGACGCTCACGATCCGAAAACCGGGCTGGCCGGATGTGACGACCGATCTGAGCTTCTCCGCGGCGGCCGTGACGATTTCGAACGACGCGCGTTTCGCGATCGCGCAGACTGCGGACGAGCATCCGATGCTGTGGCTGATCGACCTGCTCACGCTGCAGAACACCCCGATCGTGCTGGCGTCCGAGGGGGTGACGCAGCCGGCGTTGAGCGACGACGGGATGACGCTGATGTTCCTGTCCGGCGCAAACTGGGCGGCGCGCAACAACACGCTTGCAGTCCAGGTGTGGACGATGGACATGATCACTGGGCGGCTGAGCCAGTGGACAACTGACCAGGCGGGTATTGCCGAGGCGACGATTTCAGGCGACGGGACGACCGTCTGGGGAGTCACCGTGGACGGACGGCTATTTGGGGTTGTCGGGTCGAGCGGTGAATTGCGCACCTATCTGGGGCCTGCGCCGCAGTTGGCTCCGCAGGAGGCGGCGGTGTGGGCGCCGGGCTCGCGCTACCGGCTGGAAGGGAGCGGGCTGTCCGGCGCGAAGGTTCGATGGCAGGGCATGGAGATGTCCATGATCAGAGCCGAGGGCAATTCGGTTGAGTTCATCGTCCCCTGGGCGGCCGCGCTGGGGCCGGGGAAGCTGGAGGTGGAGGGCGCCGATTCTCCGTTTCAGCCCTATCAACTGGCCGGGGAGATGAGAAGCATCGCGCCGCTGTTCATCAAGACGGGAGAGTTCATCCACGGGTTGAGGGCGGACGGCAGTCCGTTGACGGTGGGCAACCCGGCTGTGGGGGGCGAGGTTGTGACGCTGCTGATGGCCGGGCTGGGGGCTTACGATGCGCAGGGGCGGACGTTGGAGACGGTGGTTGTCACGGCGGACGGTCCGGTGACGCTCGAAGTCACGGATTCGCGCGTGGATCCCGGAACGCCGGGAACCTATCGCCTCAAGGTGCGCATTCCGCAGCAAATCGGGAGGGCCGCTGCTGGTGGGTGTGAAGGCTCCTGGCGCGGAGTACCCCGAGGAGTCCGGGTGGATTCCGGTGGCGGGCAATTGAAGCAGTTCCCGCTGCGGTATACTTCCAGCGCAATGAGTGGATACATCTCGAGGCGCACGCTGCTGCAGGCCGGCAGCGGGCTGGCGGCTACTTCAATCGCGATCGCTCAGCCAAGAGTCGCCAGGCTGGCGGGGACGCATGTGCGCATCGCGCTTGAACTCGTATTCCTTCGACAGGCCGCTGCGCGACGGATCGATGACGCTCACCGATCTTGTGCGGTATTGCGCAGAGCACGGCATCGAGGCGCTCGACGCAACCGGTTACTACTTTCCCGGCTATCCGAAAGTGCCGGCCGACGAGTACCTCTATCAGTTGAAGCGCGAAGCTCTCGTCAATGGCGTCACGGTTTTCGGAACCGGGGTGCGCAACGAGTTTGCCGTTCCGGATGCGGCGGCGCGCAAGGAGTCGGTTCAACTCGTCAAGGACTGGATCGAGGTGGCGGCCAAGCTCGGGCGCGTCCGTGATCCGCGTCTTCAGCGGGCGCAGCGTGCCGGCCGGCCACAGCTTCGACCAGGTGCTGGAGTGGATGATTCCCGACCTGAAGGAATGCGTGGCGTACGGCCAGCGCCACGGCGTTGTCGTCGGCCTGCAGAACCACAATGATTTTCTGAAGACCGCGGACGAAACGATCCGCGTCGTGAAGGCGGTGAATTCGGAGTGGTTCGGCGTGATTCTCGATGTCGGCAGCCTCAGGCAGAGCGATCCGTACGCGGAGATCGAGAAGCTGCTGCCTTACGCTGTTTCCTGGCAGTTGAAGGAGAACGTCGGCTACGGCAACAAAGAGGTAGCGACCGACCTGCGCAAGGTGAAGGCCATCATCGACAAGGCCGGGTATCGAGGCTTTCTGCCGATCGAGACGCTGGGTCCGGGCGATGCGAAGGTCAAAGTGGCGAAGTTCCTGGCTGAAGTGCGGGCCGTGTTCGCCGGCTAGTGCTGGCAGTCACCGGCGAACGCCCGCCATCTGTTGAACGGTTTGAAAGGTATCCGCCGCGGCAGCGGTCTTGTCCGGCCGGTAGCGCTTTCACCCTGGCGAAGCGAAGCGCCAGACCGCTGGGGTAGCGTGGGCTGACCTGTATGTCGTTGAACGCGATTTCAGCCACGAATCGAGGCTCGACAAAGACTGTGTGCTGATCCCGGCCAATCTCGGTTTGCAGGAACTGCTCGGTTTGCCAGGCCAGCATTTCGTCCGTGAGTCCCTTGAAGGTCTTGCCAAGCATGGCGAACCCGCCCTTCTCGGTGTCGCGCGCGCCGAGGTGAAGATTGCTGAGCCATTCGCGGCGGCGGCCGCTGCCCCACTCGGCGGCGAGAATGACCAGATCAAGAGTATGGGCCTTCTTGATTTTGAGCCAGCTCTGACCGCGCGCTCCGGCGGCGTACGGAGCACTCGCCATCTTTGCCATGATGCCCTCGTGGCCCTGTTGGAGCGCCTGCTGCAGGAAGCCGCCGGCGAGCTGTGGATCCGCAGTGAGCAAATGGGGCACGATGGCGGTAGTGGGCACGAGTCCGGACAGCGCGGAGAAGCGGCGGGACTGCGGTTCATCCAGCAGTGGCTGGTTCTCCAGGTAGAGCAGGTCAAACCAGAATGGCGTCAACGGAACTTCGCCGCGTACGCGGTCGAGATCGAGCTTGCGGCCGAAGCGGCGTGCGGTTACCTGGAACGGCTGCGGGCGCCCTTCAATGGTCAGTCCGATCACTTCACCATCCAGAATGAAGTTGGAGGCGGGCAGTGCCCGCACGGCCTCGACAATCTCGGGGACTGCGTCCGTCACATCGTTGAGCGCACGGGAATAGACCCGTACTTCGTCGTTCGACCGGTGAACCTGCACGCGAGCACCATCGACCTTGTATTCGAGCGCGGCTTCGCCAAGCTGCGAAAGCGCCGCGGCGAAATCGTCGGCAGGCTGGGCAAGCATGGGAAGGACGGGGCGAAAAAGCTGAATGTCGTACGGAGCGAGTCCCGCGGCGCCTGACTCGAGGGCGGATTCCGCCACGCGGGCGATGTCCCCCGCCAGCATGACGGCTCTGCGCACATGAGCAGCGGGAATGCCCGAGGCTTTCGCCAAGGCGTCGATCATGATGCCTTCGAGCGCACCCTGCCGGATCTCGCCCAGCAACAATCCGACGAGGAATCGCTGTTCCTCTCCGGTGGCGCGGGAAAACAGCGAGTGGAGCAGGTCACGGCGCTCCCGCTCCGAACCGGAGCCCTTGACAGCAGCAAGTTGCGCCAGAAGCCGATCGACTTCCCGAATCTCGAGCGTGGCGGATTCGCTCGGGGATGCCGAGGCACCCCGCAATGTGGCATGGCCGACACCGAGCCGGCCTTGGCGCACATAGCCGGAGAGGAACGAAACCACTATTTGCACTTCATCGGGATCGAGCCGGCGGAGGAGCGCCGCCAGCAGATCGATCTTCTCGAGCCGGCGCGGGGTTTGCGAAACAAGCGCCGAGGTTTCGACTACTTGTGCAAGCAGCATGATTCCATTTTGCCAATGGGGCGGGCGAGGGCAAGTGGTCTCCACAGAGGATGGGACCACTTGTCGCTGCGCCGTACTGCTTCGAGCCCGTCGACGGAACGAGGGCCTTAGTAATCCGAGGTACGCGCGTTCACCCAGACGCCGTCCACGTTGAAATGCGGCCATGGCCCACCGGCGCCGCGTCCGACGAAGCTTTCGTCCCACTTGGTGCTCGGTTCGAAGTAGCCGGGCGTGCGCAGATGCTCTTTCACTACTGCTTCGTTGAGTTCCAGGCCGAGACCCGGGGTATCGGGAACCGTTATGTAGCCTTGGTTGAATACCGGCTGCGGCACGCCAGTGATCAATTCCTGCCACCAGGAGAGGAAATCCACCGCATGCAATTCCATCGCCACGTATGCATCGAGCGTGGCCGCGGTATGCACGGCGGCGATGGTGGCCAGCGGCGAACCCGCCATGTGAAGCGCCGTGGGGATGCGCTCCCGCGCGTAGGCGTAATCGGCAATTCGTTTGGTCTCTCGGCAACCTCCAGAGGTGCCGGGATCCGGGTGAATGACATCGACAGCCCGATTGTCGATCAGCGCCTGGAAGCCCTCCTCCAACCCGAAAGCATCCTCACCCGTGAGCAGCGGCGTACAGGTGTGAGCCTTGATCTCCTTGAAGTCTTTCCAACGCCAGAAGCCGCCGGTGCCGAAGAGATCTTCCAACCAGGAGAGGCGGTACTTCTCAAACGCCTTGGCGGCGCGGATGCCATCGTGAACGGTTCCGCATCGGAGGCTGGAAGCATCCACCGCGAGAGGCGCGTCCCATCCGATGGCATCGCGCACTGCGGCGATCAACTCGCCTCCGTGCTCCAGGCCTTTGTCGGTCGGGACTCCGTTGCTGTCCAGGTTCCCGGGTGTTGCGCCCACGAAGTTGGCGGTCACGTCCATCTTGAAGTAGGTAAATCCCAGCTTCTTGCGCGCCAACATGCGTGCCGCATATTTCTTGGGGTCGGAGGTGCCTGTGGTGTCGCAATACAGCCGTACCCGGTCGCGTTTCTTATCACCCAGCAATCGCCAGACCGGCACGCCGAAGACCTTGCCGGTAATGTCGTGCAGGGCAATATCGATGGCGCTAAAGCCGCCACCCTGGCGTCCGGGGCCTGCATACGGGCGTACGCTCTGGAGAATCCCCGATATATCCAGGGGGTTTCGCCCAACCAGCAGGGGTTTCATGCCGAGGGCCAGGCTCTCATTCCCGCCATCACGCACTTCTCCCAGCCCGTAGACACCCTGGTTGGTGAAGATCTTGATGATCGGGTAGTCGAAATTGGCTGCAATCCTTAAGGCCCGAATATCCGTTATCTTCAGATCGCTGGGAGCAGAGAATTTGTTGATTGGCCCATAGCGGACGGGCGCCCCGCGTCCGCCCGGCCCTTGGCCGGCAGCGCCGCCACGACTGGCCACGCCTCCTTGCTGCCCAGAGGCTGAAGCGGTGAAGATCGCGCCCACGCCGCTGGCGACCGCTGTCTGAGCCAGCATTGCTCGCCGGTTCAGATCTTTTGCTCGACTAAGTTTCATAAGACACCTGCTCCTTTCGATTGGAAGAAGACCCTCCAATCCTATTCATTAGGAGTAGACGATGCAAAGTCGGCAGGTTCAGTCGCCGCGGCCACTACGGAATGTAGGCGACCAGCTCTATCTCGACGCGGGTCGCCGTGTCCGGGAACTCCACGCCAAAGGCTGAGCGGGCCGGTGCGTCTTTGGGGAAATACTGAGCGTAGACCTCGTTCATCGCGTTCTTTTCCGTTTTGACATCTGCGAGAAGCACGGTGACCTTGATCACGTTCGCGAGCGACGAGCCCAGCGACTCCAAATTGGCTTTGTGCAGTTTCAGGATCTTATCGGTCTGCTCCTTGATGTCCCCGCCAAAAGCGAGAGGATCCTTGCGAACTTCCTCGCGCACGCCGGTCAAGCCGGAACTGAAATAGAGGTTTCCGACGCGGATTCCCCCGGGCACCTTCGTGCGCGGGCCGCCGTCGGCCGCCGCAGCCATCAGCGGCAAGGCTCCCGCGACGCCAAGTGCAGCGCCTGACTTCATGAACTCTCTTCGCTTCGTAATACTCAGTTTCATAGGTCAGTTTCTCCGTTCGCAATCCTCAGACCGATGTCGTGAGAATACTCAGCATACTTGAACGCGTTCGCCGAGTCTTCAGGGTCAGGGGCGGCATGTTCTGGCCGGCTGCGGCGAGTGTGCTAGAAAGTAACGATGAGGGTCTGCGCGGGTCTGCTGGGCGCCATAGTGTTGTGTGCCGCGCCTCCGGTCAGTTTTGAACGGGAGGTGCAGCCCATCCTGGCGGGTCGCTGCCAGATGTGTCATGGCGACCGCAACCCGAGTGGAAAGCTCTCCCTCGTCACTGGAGCAGCACTGCTGCGAGGTGGAGTCTCAGGGCTCGCCATCCATCCGGGCGATCCTGATGGCAGTCTGCTGCTGAGGTCCATTCGCGGCGACAAACCGCTGATGCCCAAAGCCGGCTCCCCGCTCACAGCCGACCAGGTGGCTACCATTGAACGCTGGATTCGGGAAGGCGCGAAGCTTGACTCAACAGCATCCGCAAAGGGCAAGCTATGGTGGTCGCTCGCCCCATTGCAGAAGAGCGCAGCGGCCGCGGGCCCCTCTCCCATCGACGGCTTCATCCTCTCGCGCCTGCGCGAAGCTCACCTGGAGCCCTCACCGGAAGCAGACCGCCGCACGCTCATCCGGCGTCTCTCTTACGACCTGCTCGGTCTGCCTCCCACCAGCGCCGAAACGGAGGCTTTCGTGAAAGACCAGGCGTCTGGCGCCTATGAGAGGCTGGTCGACCGCCTGCTCGCCTCACCGCGGTACGGCGAGCGCTCCGCCCGGCAGTGGATGGACGTGATCCACTACGGCGAGTCTCACGGCTACGACAAGGACAAGCCCCGGCTCAACGCGTGGCCCTTTCGCGACTGGCTCATCTCCGCCTTCAATCAGGACATGCCCTACGCGCGCTTCATCCAGCAACAGATCGCCGGCGACGTGCTGTTCCCCGACGACCCGCAAGCGCTTGTCGCCACCGGCTTCCTGGCCGGGGGCCCATGGGACTTTGTGGGGCATCAGGAGCTGAAGGAAGGCACGTCCGACAAGGACCTCACGCGCGTGCTCGACCGCGATGACATGGTAGCAACCACCATGTCGGCCTTCACCAGCACGACCGCCCACTGCGCGCGCTGCCACGACCATAAGTTCGACCCCATCCCGCAGCAGGAATACTACAACCTGCAATCCGTCTTCGCCGGAGTCGACCGCGCCGATCAGCCGTTCGATGACGATCCCGCTGTCTATGCCAGCCGCCGGAAGTTGCAGGGCGAGAAGCGGGCCGTGCAGCTTCGCCTGCAGCCCCTTCTCGACAAGGTCGAATTTGCCACCAGCCCCGAAATCGAGCGCCTGACCGACTCCATCCAGGATGCGCAGTTGCTGCTCGCGCACATGGGCGAGCCGAAGACACCGGCCGAGGCAGCGGCGAAGAAGGAACTGGAGGCTCGGCGCGACGCCGATCGCAAGCGCCGGCAGGAGTTGGTGGATGTGATCGCCGGAGCCGAGACATTCGCCGCCATTGCTCTCATGCGCGAAGAGCTGAAGGCCCTCGATGCGAAGACAGACGTGCTGCCCAAGCCGAGGCTCGTCTACTCGTCCAGCGGCTATTTCCCGCGCGCCGGCAACTTCCGGCCTTCGCTCACACCGAGGCCCGTCTTCGTGCTCGATCGCGGCAACGTGCGCGCTCCGCGCCAACCGGCCACGCCCGGCGCGCTCAGTGCCGTGTCGATGCTGGCGGCGCGCTTCGACTTGCCGGATGCGCAAGACGAGGGTTCGCGCCGTGCGGCGCTCGCGCGTTGGATCAGCGATCGGGATAACGTCCTCACGTGGCGCTCGATTGTGAACCGCGTGTGGCAATCCCACTTCGGCGCGGGGCTGGTCGACACAGCCAACGATTTCGGCCGCATGGGGAGCCAGCCCACGCACCCGGAACTTCTGGACTGGCTTGCGTTGTGGTTCCGCGACGACGCCCAAGGTTCGCTGAAGCGGCTGCACCGCCTGATTGTGACCAGTGCGGTGTATCGCCAATCGTCGGCGCATCGCGAGGACGCAGCCAGGATCGACGGCGAGAACCGCCTGCTTTGGCGCATGAACCGCACGCGGCTCGATGCCGAGCAATTGCGCGACGCGGTGCTTGCGGCCGCCGGCAAACTCGATCTCAGCATGGGCGGCCCGTCCGTGCAGATGTTCCGCTTCAAGGACGACCACTCTCCGGTCTACGACTACGCGAGCTTCGATCCCGACAGCCCGGGCGCCTATCGCCGCAGCATCTACCGCTTCATCGTGCGCAGCGTGCCGGACCCGTTCATGGACCGGCTGGATTGTCCTGACCCATCAGTGCTGACGCCGAAGCGGTCGACCACGCTGACGGCCATTCAAGCGCTGGCTGTCTGGAACAACGCCTTCGTGTTACGCATGTCGCAACATCTGGCCGAACGCGCGCGGCACATCGATGACACATTGCCGGGGCAGGTGAGTGAAGCCATTCAATTGGTGCTCGGCCGCAAGCCTTCAGCGGAAGAGCTGACGGCATACACGGCTTACGCCCGCCAGCACGGCCTGCCCAATCTCGGCCGCGTGCTGTTCAACACGAACGAGTTCGTGTTCGTCGACTAAGGAGACGCCATGAACCGACGCAGCTTTCTTTGGCAATCCGGCGGTGGCTTCGGCTCGCTGGCGCTGGCGCATTTGCTGGGCCGCGAAGCCAGTGCCGCGTCAAAGGGCCGCCCCGAGTTGAACGGCGGGCTGCATCACCGCGCCCGAGCCAAGCGCGTCGTGCAACTGTTCATGTCCGGCGCGGCCAGCCAGTGCGACACGTTCGACTACAAGCCGCTGCTGCTCGCCAAGGCCAACCAGCCGTGGGATCCGGGCGAGAAGGTCGAACTGTTCCAGAGCAACCCGGGCGTAGTGATGCCCAGCCCGTGGAGCTGGCGCCAGCACGGGCGGTGCGGCAAGTGGGTGAGCAACCTGTTGCCCGAGACAGCCACTTGCGTCGACGACATCGCCTTTGTCAGCTCGATGGTCTCGAAGTCCAACATCCACGGGCCGGCCACGTTCATGCAGAACACGGGCTTCGTTCTGCCCGGCTTTCCAAGCGCCGGCGGCTGGGTCTCCTACGCGCTCGGCAGCGAGACAGAGAACCTGCCCGACTTCGTGGTGCTGCCGGACCCGCGTGGATTGCCGCCGAACGGCTCCGCCAACTGGTCCTCGGGCTTCCTGCCGGCGTCGCACCAGGGCACCATGATTCGCGCCGGCACACCGACGCCCATCCACGACCTGTTTCCGGCCGCGGGCAACGGCTTCATCACCGCGGAAAGCGAGCGCCAGGGGTTGCTGCTGTTGGAGCAGGCGAACCGCCGACACCTGGAGAGCCACCCGGGAGACTCGCGTTTGGACGCGCGCATCGCCTCCTACGAAATGGCCGCGCGGCTGCAACTCAGCGCGCCCGATGTGCTGGACGTGTCCACGGAGTCGAAGGCCACGCGTGAACTCTATGGACTTGATTCAGCGGTGACGGCCGACTTGGGTCAACGCTGTCTGGTCGCGCGGCGGCTGCTGGAGCGCGGCGTGCGTTTCGTGCAGGTCTGGAGCGGCGCCGACAACGGCTTCCCGCGACGCAACTGGGACAGCCACGAGAACCTGGCCAAAGACCACGGTGAAATGGGCGCGGCGCTCGACCGGCCAGTGGCAGCGCTGCTGAAGGACCTGAAGGCGCGCGGACTGCTGGACGACACCATCGTCTTCTGGACCACCGAATTCGGCCGCATGCCGTGCAGCCAGGGCAGCAAGGGGCGAGACCACAACCCGTTCGGCTTCACGTCGTGGCTGGCCGGCGGCGGCGTGAAGGGCGGCGTGACACATGGCGCCAGCGACGAGTGGTCGTACAAGGCCGTGGACCAGCCGATCTACTGTTACGACCTGCACGCGACGATGCTGCACCTGCTGGGCATCGACCATACGCGGCTCACATATCGCCACAACGGCATCGAGCGCCGGCTGACGGATGTGCACGGCAGCGTGATCCAGCCGATTCTGGCATAGTGCGACGTGCTCGAAGCGGCCAGGGCTCACAAGGACGCGTTGCCGGTGAATCGGAGGCCGAGGTATGATAATAAACGGTCGGCAGTTCACCCAGGCGTTGCCGCTCCGCAAGGAGAGCTAAACCTGCCAAGCGATCTCCATTCGACCGACACCCTTATCCCGTGCCGAGTCGGAAGACGGCGACCCCCGACAATCCGAGTCCGGATCGGCGCGAGTCCAAGAAGGATAAGCGATGTCAAGATCAGCCATACCGTTTTCCGTCAACGACATTTCCGCATTGGCGCGATCGCTTCGGAACCAACTTGAAGAGTGCGATCACACGCCAGGTCATGTCGAACTGTTAAACATGCTCGCGCGCGCCGGCGGCCATCGGAACTTTCAGAGTCTCCGGGCGCAGGCTGCCGCCCAGCAACTGCTGCGCGATCCCGAGCCCGCTCCCGAACAAGTGGACTTTGTCCTCATCAAGCGCCTCGGCCGGGTACTTTGACGCCGAGGGGCGATTAGCAAAGTGGCCGGGCAAACCCAGCCTGCAGGAACCGTGCCTGTGGGTGATCTGGTCGAAGCTCGCGCCCAAGCAGGCTATGACCGAAGGACAACTCAGCCAGATCATCAGGGCCCAGCACCTGTTTGGCGACCACGCCCTGCTGCGAAGAGAGTTGGTTGACCGCGGGCTGGTCAGAAGAACTCCCGACGGCAAGGAGTACAGACGAGTAGAGAGGCAGCCACCTGCCGAATCGCTGGCCTTGATCCGGCGTCTAGGCGGAGGTGCTCAATGACGCCGAGCATGGTTGAAACGAGTCGAGGTCCCGTCGAGTGTGCCATCACGGGCGAGGGACCAGCGGTGCTGCTGCTGCATGGCGCCATGGGCGGGTACGACCAAGGCGTGCTGCTTGGGCGTTCGACTCTAGGCGGCGCCGGATTCCGGTCCGTCGCGGTCTCGCGTCCGGGCTATCTCGGCACACCGCTCGCGGGTGGAGAGTCGCCCGAGTCTCAGGCCGACTTGTGCGCAGCGGCACTGGAAAAACTCGGCATCGCCCAGGCTTCGGTGGTTGCGATCTCCGGCGGCGGCCAATGTGCGCTCCAGTTCGCGATTCGCCATCGCGAGCGATGCAGGGCCCTGGTGATGATCTCTGCGTGCAGCGCGCCGCTGGACGCTCAGCTCCCGCTGGCCTGGTACTTGCTCAAACTCGCTGCGCGCATCCCAACGCTGGCTGCCATGATGAGCAGGCGAGCGCTGAAGAACCCGGAGCAGTCCGCACGCCGATCGATTCCCGATCCGATTGTGCGGGCGCGCACGCTGAACCACCCCGAGGCGGGCCCGCTGATGATGGCGCTGCAACAGAGCACGATGGACCGGTTGCCGCAGCGGCTCCCGGGGACTGAGAACGATATTCGACAGTCGCGCCGGCGTTTCGATTATCCGCTGGAAGAGATTTCTGTCCCGCTGCTCGCGGTTCACGGCACCGCCGATAAAGTGGTGCCTTTCGAGCAAACGAGGTCGCTCGCCGGCAGGGTTCCAGGGGCTGAGCTACTCGCCGTCGAAGGGGGCGAGCATGTGAGTTTGTTCACGCATCTTGACGAGATCAGGGCACGAGTGACGGGCTGGCTCAGCAGTAGAGGTTAAGACAAGCCGTGTTGCGCCATTTTTTCGCGGAGGAAGACGGCCGACTCGGCGATATCGCCGGGGCCCGTCGCGGGATCGGCGCCGTCCTCGATCGAGATCCAACCGCTGAAGCCGGCCGCTTTCAACATAGAGAAGATACGGTCGTAGTCGTTCAGGCCCTTGCCCACCACGCCGTGCTGCAGGATGCCCGCATAGCCGGTGTTGGGATGGACGTCGATGCGCATCAAGTCTTCAAGAGTCCCGCCTGTGAAGTAGCGATCGCTGGCATGCATCGACACCACACGGTCGATGACCGCTTCGAGGAGGACGATGGGGTCTTCGCCGGCGATGACCGAGTTTGACGGATCGAAGTTCACACCGAAGTTGGGATGCCTGCCAATGGCGGCGAGCAACTCCAGGAAGACTTCCCGCTTCTGCGCGAATTCAGGATAGCTCCAGAAGGAGTCCTTGTAGTGATTTTCGAGGATGAGTGTGACGCCGTGCTTTTCGGCCTCCGGGAGCAGAGCGTGGATGCATTCGACGACCCAGCGGACGCCGTCCTCGCGGGAGACTTCAGGGCGCTTCTGGCCGCTGAGCACACGCAAGTACTTTACGCCTAGGATTGGGCAGGTTCGGATGGCGAGTTTCTCGGCTTCCACTTCGGCTTTGCGGTCCGCAGGGCCGGGCTTGGGTGAAGTCCGGCGAGTAGCACATCATCGGGATGGAACGGCCTTGCGCCTCAACGCGCCGGCGGATGCGTTCGAGCTCTGCAGGGTTCTCGTGAGGAGTGAACGGCCAGTAGAACTCGTAGCCATCGACGTCGAAGGCCGCAGCCATGTCGAGCCACTGGTCGACACTCATCTCGCGGGTGACGCACATGGCGGGGAGGAAACACTTGGGAAACGCGGCGAGCGGCATTAGCGTGACTCCGGCTTCAGAACGGCCTTAACGTATTCGCCGGCCTCCATGGTTTCGAAACAGGAGTGCCAGTCCTGTAGCGCGGCGACGCGGCCGATGATTGGATCGAGATTGATCTGCCCGGAGGCCAGCATGGCGATGATGCGCTCCCAGATGGGCCAATTGTGAGAGAAGCTGCCTTGGATGGTGACGTTCTTTTGCACCGCGGGGTCGAGGGAGAAGTTCATGGGCTGCGGGCCCCAGCCGACTTTGACAATCTGCCCAGCGGGGCGCACCACTTGCATGGCAAGCTGCAACGCCGCGGAGTGGCCGGAGGCGTCGACGACCATGTCCACGCCGAGGCCGTCGCCGAGGCTTTTCACATATTCGACGACGCCGGCATCGAGGGTGAGATCGGCGCCGACCTGGCGGGCGGCTGCGAAGCGATGCGTGTCCGCGGGAAGTCCGGCGACGATCAGGTAGACCGGCGCCGCTCAGTTTCGCCATCATGGCGCACAGCAGGCCGATGGCTCCAGGGCCGATGACGAGGACGTGGTCGCCGGGGCGCACGCGGCCGTTGATGCAGACGGCATTGTAGGCGACCGAACAAGGTTCGGTGAGCGCGGCCTTTTCGAAGGTGAGAGCAGCGGGGATGGCGTGAAGGCAGCGCTCGGGCACGCGGACGTATTGCGTCATGGCACCGTTGACGCCGTAGCCGAAACCGCGGCGCGAGGGATCGAGGTTGTAGAGGCCGCGCCGGCTGTAGGGGGAGAATTCGTCGAGGACGGCGGCAGTTTCGCTGACGACGCGATCGCCCTCGCGGAAGTGTGTGACGCCGCTTCCGCAGCGCGGCTACTGTGCCGCAGAATTCGTGGCCGAGGATGACGGGGTAGTTCACGGGCCAACTGGCGCTGCCGCGCCATTGGTGGAGGTCGCTGCCGCAGACGCTGACCGCGCCCACTTCGAGCAGGACATCGCGATCGCCGATTTCGGGAACCGGCACTCTCGCGCATTTCGACGCTGAAGGGCTCGCGGCCGTAATTGACGACGGCGGTCATTGATTTGCTCATGGCTGGCGCTCCTTTCCCACTGGTACGTCGCCGAAGGCGTGCACCTTCTCGCAGATCAGGCGGAGGACCTTTCTCGACATCTCCGCCGGCGGTCTTGAATGAACTGGCGTCGATGGCCAGTGGGGCTCCCACGACGACCAGAGGGGCGCCGTAGCTTGGGGTGTCGATGGCCTGGTCGAGGGTGAGTCCGCCGACAGCCTGCACGGGGACATTCACGGCCTGGACGACCTGGCGGAGTCGGTCGAGCGGCGTGGGCGGGTCCAGTCCGCGCTCGCGCTGGAGGTTGCGCATGTCGAAGCCAATGTGATGGATGACGTAGTCGCAGCCGAGGTCTTCAAGCAGTTGCGCGCCGTCGACAGGGTCGGGCATGGCCATGTTGTCGCCCATGACTTTGACGCCGAAGTCACGGCCGGCTTTGACGACGAGTTCGACGGTTTCGCCATGCGCCTGGCCCATGACGACGACCATGCTGGCACCGGCCTGGGCCATGACCTGGGCTTCAAGCCATCCGCCGTCCATGGTCTTGAGGTCGGCGACGATGGGGACATGGGGCCAGCGGGCGCGCAGTTCGCGAACGCCGTGCATGCCATGGGCGATGATGAGCGGCGTGCCGACTTCAAGCCAGTCCACGCCGGCGCGCACGGCCATTTCGGCGGTGGCGACTGCTTCGGTCAGATCGATGAGATCGAGGGAGATCTGAACGGTTGGTTTCACAGTAGCCATCTTAGCGGGGGAAACGCTTAAACGGGATAAGGACTGACAGTGCGCAGAAGCGAAGCTGCTGTTTTCGCAGGGTTCTTACAGACAGACTCGCCGGCCTGGATTGCCTGGAAGCGCGCGGCCTCGCCGGAATCCAGCGGCTGGCCTTGGAGGAAGGCAGTGAGACGGCGGGCGTGAGGGGCGAATGCCGATCCGGCGGCGAGGAAGATTTCGAGGGCAATCACTGAGTGCTGGATGCGCTGATGCATGTCGCTGCCGGGCATTCCGCCGTCATCTTCCAGCAGGGTTGCCAGCTGAACAATGGGGTCGGGAGCTGCGCTCTGTTCGGGCACGTCCTTCACCAACAACATTGGACGCGCCGATGAGCGAGGGGCCGCTGGCGCGGCAAAACAGATGCTGTTCAACACCATCTCCTTGCCGGAGAAAACGTGCCGCATGGACATGTCTTCGGGCAGGCCAACGGGAACAATCATCGTGTGCGGAACGTCGCCGCCGACATCATCCTTGCGCCTGATGACAGCGACGAGGGACATCTCACGGCTGGCCAAGCCGTACTCGGCGCTCAATTCCCGAAGGGCGTTGAGAACCCGGCGATGAGAGTTGCGTTCCTTGAGGTTCAGCGGACAAGCGGCAATCGAGATCGGTGAGCCGGCGGGCGCCTTCGAGGAGGCGGAGGATTTCGGCATCCGCGGCGGAGCATTCCTCCGGTGTGAAAGTCCGGCCCTCGCCACCCGACTCGTTCCACTGCAGTTGCAGCGTTGAGTCCGATGCGGGCTCCAGACGGCCCATACAACTGACGGGCGTGCCGAGGTAGGCACGCTCCGCAGGCGGGACCAGAAGAGTGCCTTTGAGGGTTGCGACGATCCCGCTGGCGATCGCCCTGCCTGCCGCGCTGAACATCTGCAGCGCAGCCTGATCCACGCGCTCGCGCGGCGTGACGAAGCGGGAGACACCGCCGGTTTCGCGGGCGAGGAGGCTCGAGCATGCGGTCCTGACTGGCGGATCCGATGCCGAGCGTGTGAATCCGAATGCCTGACTGGCGGGCCGTTTTGAGGACAGTTTCCCCACCGAAGACTTCGCCATCGGTGAATAGCAGCACCTCTCCGGGGGAGTCGCCGAACAGCTCCGCAGCGCGACGGATTGCGGGACCAAGCTCAGTTCCGCCGTCTGCGCTGCAGGAGTCGAGGAATCGCGCCGCCGCATCGCGGTTG
This sequence comes from Bryobacteraceae bacterium, assembly GCA_963714395.1. Classification (GTDB taxonomy): domain Bacteria; phylum Acidobacteriota; class Terriglobia; order Bryobacterales; family Bryobacteraceae; genus JACADU01. The sequence continues at coordinate 19,408 of CAVQOO010000005.1, read as the reverse complement.
TGTTTCGTGGCGGGGGCGAGCTCATTCTTCCATGAGACGGTGTCGTCACTGAACAGAGCGATGCCGAAATTGTCCCGGGGCTCGAGAGCAGCGACACAGGCCAAGGCTGCGCTCCGGGCTTGATCAATCGGCGCGCCGTGCATGGAGCCGGAGCTGTCGATGAGGAGGACGACGTTGCGCGGCGTTGCGATCTCCGTGGCGAACACGGTTGAGGGGATGACGGCTGAAATGTGCCGGGTGCCGCCAGGAGCTGTGCCGGCGAGAATGCGCGTTCCAGAGGCTTCAAGGTCGAGGACCAGGTCGCGATCGGGGAGGTCCGACCGGGAAGCGAGGGCGACGCGGTTGTGCTCTGAAAGGATGCGGTGCGAAGGTGATGCGACCTTACTGACGCTGGCGCCGAGGGACAGTTCGAGATCGAAGCCGATGCGATGAAGTCCACGGGCGTCGGCTGCCCAGCGGGGCAGGATGACATCGCCGAACTCGGAGGAGGGTAATTCGATTTCACCCCAGCCTGGTTCGGGAGACACGGGTTTCGCCTTGCCATGGTAGGACGGGGCCAAGGTGAAAGGGAAGCGCAAGCGGAGTCCGGCGTCGGTGAGTTCGACGCCGGCGACGATTTCGAGATCGACGGTCACGACTTCACCGGGGCGGATGTTGCCCACAGAGAGATTGACGAGGCCATCGCCGTATTGGCGGGCCATGGCAGAAAGCGAGCCGGCGGCGATACCGCGCTCATATTCCTGTATGGCCTCTTCAGTGGGACGCAGGTCGGAGTTTGCGGTGAGAGATTCGGTGCGGATCTGGAAGCGGCGGAGGGCCGCGTCGCGGGGAAGTCCAAAGCAGTAGATGGACTCCACCTTTTTGCGGCCGTCGACGGAGAACTCGTGATGCACCCGAAGCAGCGCGCCGGTGGGGACAATGCGGCCGGTAAGCCAGAGGCTCTGCATGGCGAGTTTGACCGGCTGGCGGTCGGGGGTCTGAACTTCAAAGGGCGCTGCCTGCATCGAATTACTCCTTATTCATTCCTTTTCGGGTTGGCCGGATTCGTTGTCGCGAGCCAGGCCCGCCGCCATCTCGGCGATCAATCTCTGCACGCGCCGGACCTGCCAGGGGGGCAAGCCGGAGCGGACCTCCACGGTGACACCGGGGCCGACCGGATATCGCCAGACGCCTTCTGGAGCTGGGATTTCCCGAGGTTTTGCGGCACTGCCGGAACCTATTTCGGCGAGACTCAGCCCTTTGCGCTGGAGGCGAGCGATTTCTTCGAGACGGGCGAGGTGGGCTTCGGTGTAGTGAGCGCCACGGCCTGCCTGAACCGGCCCTTCCAGGAGATTCAGCGAAATGTAGTAGCGGATGGTGCGGGCTGGAGTGCCTGTCCGTTCGGCCAGTTCCGCAAGGCTGAAGTCCACGAGTCCAGCATGGCTCAAGCAACTAGACACTGTCAAGTACTGTCTATATAAAAGTCTCTATAAAAATTGTTCAGCTTGCATTCCGGGGCTAGTGGAGGTAAAAATATCCACACACTAGGGCGACTGGGCATAACTTCGGAAAGGGATGTGATGGACTACAAACATGGAGAGGCTTCATGCCGCTCGCTCATTCGAATGAGCATGTTGCTGATCGCGGCCAGTGTACTTCTAGCCACTGCCGGACTGGCGCAAACCGCAGCGAGCAGTCAAACAGTCCCGACCGTCATCACCTGCCTCTCCAAGCAGGGGGAACGGCAGGTCTGCAAGGTTGATACGGCAGCAGGGGTCGCGCTGCTGCGTTCGACTGGCGACTCCTCCTGCCTGCTCGGAAAGACCTGGGGTTATGACGACGCTGGTATTTGGGTGACGGGCGGCTGCGGCGGCGAGTTCGCTGTTGGCGGGACAAAGGAAGTGAGCGGCGCGGACAACTTCGTCGGGATGTTCGAAGCGTACGGCCAACTGCGTACACATCTGGCCGCGTTCAAGGACGACCTCGAAGTTCAGGACAATGCCACCAGGTTAGGGATCAATTTCGCGACCCGGGGCAAGGTCAAGGTGTTCGCCGGAACCGAGTGGGGAGTGAACCTGGTTCAGAGTGAGTCTCAGTTCAACCTGTCCGCCTCCGGGCCCGACGACTTCGGGAGTGTTACCACCAAGACCAATCCGGTCTTCCTGGCACGGCTCGGCTTCATCGGCACCGATTTTGGACCGTTCGGCCGGGTGGCTATCGGCAAGCAGTATTCGGTGCAGTACGATGTTGCCGGCTACACCACGGACCGTTACAACGTGTTCGGCGGCCAAGGCACGTTCGCGTATGTGGCGGGGACCGACGGCGGACAGACGGGGACTGGGCGCGCAGACCGCATCGTGAACTACCGGAACACGCTGTTCAAGATCCTCGAAGTCGGAGTGCAGGGCCAGTTCCGGGGTGCCGGGAACGATACGACCACCGACGGCGTCGGCGGATCGCTCCAAGTGAAGATTCTGCCTGGAGTGAAAGCCGGTGGCACGTACACCCGGACCAACTGGTCGCCGTCGGCGCAACAGCTACGGGGAATGGGCGGCAACTCCGACTTCATGGCGTTGGGCACTCGCGTCGATTGGAAGTGGCTCGAGTTCGGACTCGTCTACGCTCATCAACACAACGGAGATGTGGCCTATATCCCGGTCCCGAATGGAACCAACCAGACGGCTCCCGTCGTCTACGACGCGCACGGGCTCGAGATCTACTCGCGAGCAGGCATCGGGCGGTTCGGTTTGATTGGCGGATACATTTGGCAGGACCCGAAGGTCGCGGATCCTTTGGTGAACCCCAACTTCAGGACCCGCTACCTGATCCTGGGCGCCGAGTGGTTCTTCGCCAAGAACGGCAAGATATACTCCGAGAGCAAGATCGACCTGGACAGCGTGGCCGCAACGGGAGAACCGGGCTACAGTGTCTTCACGATCGGTTTTCGCTACGACTTCTCGTGGCGCACCAGCCACCAACCATAACATCAAGAGCCTGATTGATTGCCAACCGCAACGCGTTCAGCGTGCCCAGATTTGTACATCAAAGGAGAATCACGATGAAATTCCAGAGAACCGGAAGGTTCCTACTAGTTACCCTGCTGGCGGTAGGTGTGTCGAGCGCCGCGGACACGCCCGACCAGAAGCGGGAGAAGACCCGCAAGATGGCGGCTTCTACGCTGTCGGAACTGTACAAGCTTCAACCCGCGGCCCGAGGCGCGGTCCAGAAGTCGGCCGGTTATGCGGTATTCGACAACATGGGCACGAACCTCCTGCTGTTGAGCACGGCGCGAGGGTCGGGCATTGCCGTCGACTCGAAGACCAAGCAGGAGACCTTCATGAAGATGATCTCGGCCGGCGCCGGCCTTGGCATGGGAGTGAAGGACTACCGGGTCATCTTCGTATTTGAGAATGCACAGGCATTGGGAAACTTCCTCAATTCCGGCTGGGACGCCGGGGCTGAGGCAGACGCAGCGGCCAAAGCAAAGGACTCGGGTGGGGCATTCTCCGGAGCGGTCAACGTGGCGCCAGGCGTCTGGGTGTACGAGATCACCAAGAACGGTCTGGCGCTCCAATTGACGCTGCAGGGCACGAAGTACTCCAAAGACGACGACCTCAACAAGAAGTAATCCTGGCAACGGGATCGTCGGGCTGTGGCCTTTTCCGCCACGGCCCGGCGTCTCTGGCGGCGCGTTGGAAAGGTCTGAGGAACACTCTGATGTGGCAGCTTGTGACAATTGTCTTCGCCCTGGTGACATTGGGTGGTGGGATGTATGGGCAGAACGCGGCGCCCGAGGCCACCGAGCGGCTTCGGATCGAAGTATGCTTCGCTGAAGCCCGAGCAGAAGGCACTGGTCGACGATTGGATCAAGCGTTTCAGCGCGACCATTCAGAAGAAGGTGGATTCCGAAGAGGCGTACGACAAGCTGCCGCTGTCGATGAAGACCACCTTTCAGCGCAGTGACGCATGCGCTGCTTTCGACGCAGTTGACCGACGAGTCGGGTCAGAAGTTGGGAACGGCATTTCAGATCGTCGACAAGCTCGACACTGTGCGTGGCGAAGTGCCCGATACGAGGGGCGACGGGCAGTTCCGTATCTACGTTCAGTTAAAACCGGATGCTTTGAGCGTGCTGGACAAGAGCCGGGAATTTCAGCGAAAGGAGGACAACACGGTCTACCACAAGGGTTACCCGATCTGCTATCGCAGCAAGCCGGATGTACCCTCGATCCAGGTGTCGGCGACGCAGGACAAGATCGCGGGCCGACATTGATGTCGACTACAAGTCGAGTGGTTTTCCCAAAGGGCTGGTGAACGGTCATCTGTCGTCTTCGAACTCCGATGTGCGCGCGGGGCGAAACGACGAGATACACAGCAACCAGTGGAGCGGGTTGAGCAATTGGTGGCGGAGCCTGCTTTCATTGCCGCAAATGTCCGAGAGGCAGAGCGCCAAGTTTGAGGAGACTGGAAGAGTCCCGGCAGAACCGCCCGCAAGAGCGGGCATGAAGCCAGCAGATGCGGTGTTCGACATGCTGAACACATGGCTGGTGAAGAAGGATAGTCGAGAACGCCCTGTCCTACTTTTCGGAGCAATCCTATGCCTGTGAGGACTTGGAGCGCGGGGAAACATCGGACCGTGGAATGGCCAAGTTCCGGCTGCTCATGGCGCTGCAACAAGCCAACAAGCGTTTTGGCAACGTGGGTCAACTGGGGGATATCAGCGACCGCCGTGACACCGGAAGGGACGGTCGCACGGAGCAAGGTCGTGCAGCAGCCGCATCAGGGGCAGTTTACCCTCTACGATGTTCGGGAGGATGCCGCCGAGCGGTTCAAGTGCGCGAACCGCCTGGATCCAACCCAGGTCCTTTCGAAGGCTGCGGAATCAAAGGCTTTCGGCAAGTATTACGGGGCAGTGTTCCGGCTTGGCAAGGGAACCGGATCTGAACAAACGACGCTGGCGACCCTATGGACGAAAGAAGACAAAAGCTGGAAGTTGATCTCCTACGATCTGGATCCATTGTGGGACGAATACAGCGCCCCGGACACGCGGGCCGCTGCACCGGCAGTTCCGCCCACAGTCTATGTGGCGGCTCCGGCGGATCTCGTATCAGCGGGCACTAAGTTTCTGGAGACGTGGCTGGTGAAACGGGACGTGGATGAGGCGTTGGGTTCCATTTCCGCACAATGCATCGAATGCGTGAAGCTGAACCTGAGTGCGGATCAACCTGCGCCGAAGACTGCGGAAGACGCGCGAGCGCAGTTGAAGCAGGCGATGCAGAACGTCATTGAGACCGCGGGGACTGTGAAGCGGCTTGACGAGGCGACTGTCGCTGCGCAGCCGAGCCACGCCGACATCAAGCTGGTGAAGCACGGAAACAGCAAAGCCTTTGCCCTTGCCTCGATCCCGGATTACATGGCGAGCGAATTGGAATGCAAGGGCCGGACCGCGGGAGAGACGCCGCGTTTCAAAGGGCCGGCGGGAGAAAAGAGCTGGGGCAAATATTATGCAATGGGGCTGAGGCTGGCGAAGACCGGTGAGGATTCCGGCGTCCTCTGGGCGGTGTGGGCTCAGGAAGGTCCGGCTTGGAAAATGATCGCCTATACGTTGCTGACACCCTGACAGGCTGGTCCCCGGCAAGAACGATTCGACTGTGAGGTAGTACATGGCGGACAGGAATTCATCGATCATGGCTGCGGGGAAGTCGACTCTGGTGGGCGGGGCCATATTCCTCATCCCCGGATTTCTTGCTTTCTTTGTGCTCGGCAAGGTTTTCGGAATGCTCAGGGCGCTGGCTGCGACAGTCGGCCCGAAGGTCGGCATCACTAGCTGGCTTGGCGGCGCATTGTTTGATCTGGCGGCGATTGCCGCCATTGTCCTCGTGTGTTTCCTGGCGGGTCTGGTTGCCCGCCGAGCTACGGCCCGGAGGATGAGGTCCAAATTGGATCACGTCCTGCTGGAGTCCTTTCCCGGCTACGCCTTTGTGAAAAACCTGGCGGAAAACATGCAGCAGAGCGAGGAGATGGCGAGCAGCTTTGTGCCAGTTCTGGTGAGATTCGACGACTACTGTCAGATGGCGTTCGAGACAGACCGCACGCCTGCAGGCACTGTCTCCATCTATCTGCCGGGCGCTCCGAATCCCTGGTCGGGCAGCGTGGTCTTTGTCTCGTCCGAGCGCGTGCGGAAGCTGCCCCTATCCATCACGCAGGCGATCAAGCTCAACCGCACATTGGGCCGGAATTCGGAGTTGGTTGCAGCGGAGATTGAGGCCCTTCATACCGGGTCCTGATGCTAAGCTCTCGTTCGTGTCAAGAAAGGTGGCATTGTCATGAGTCCTCTCGCTCGTAAAGGAGCAATCGTTCTTGGAGTCCTGATCGTAGGCGGACTGATTCTGCCGCGTCTGGTGAACGTGAATAGTTTCCGTCCAAAGCTGGAGGCTGAAATGACCGGGGCTTTAGGCCGGCCGGTGACGGTCGGCAACCTGAGCCTCTCGATCTTCTCGGGCACTGTTTCGGCGGACAACATCTCCATCGCCGACGATGCCGCGTTCAGCAAGGAGCCGTTCATCACGGCGAAGTCATTCAAGGCCGGTGTCAAGATCATGCCGCTGATCTTTTCGAAGAATCTGCACGTCACAGGTATTACTCTCGCGGAGCCGCAGATCACCCTGCTGCGCGGCGCCAATGGGACGTGGAATTTCTCCAGTCTCGGCGGAAACTCAGCGGCGTCAAAACCGGCCGCCGAAAACCCAGACGGCGGTGGGTCCGGAGATGCACTTTCGATCGACAAGCTGAATATTGATAACGGCCGGCTTCTGATCGGCACAGCCAACTCGAGCGAGAAGCCCGCGGCTTACGAAAAGATGAATCTCGAAGTGAACGACTTCTCCACGACTAAGGAGTTCCCGTTCACGGCCACCGCCGCACTGCCTGGCGGCGGAGATTTCAGTCTTAAGGGGAAATGCGGACCCTCTCAAGTCCGGCAACGCAGGCGCGACCCCATTTGAGGCCTCGATGACAGCTCGCAAACTCGACCTGGCGGCATCGGGACTCGTGGCGCCGTCGGTAGGAGTCAAGGGCGTAGTCGATTTCGATGGCTCCATTAAGTCCGATGGCCAACAGGCAAAATCCAGCGGAACCCTCAAAGCCGAGAAGCTGCAGCTCGTCGCCAAAGGCGCTCCCTCGAAAAAGACAGTGGCCGTCGCGTATGCGATGGATCACAACATGAAGACGGATGCAGGCTCATTGACGAAGGGCGACGTTTCGATCGGCAAGGCAGTGGCGCACGTGACGGGAACCTACCAGAGCCCGGAGCAGGTTTCGAACATCAACATGAAGGTCGACGGAGGCAATATGCCGATCGACGAGATTGAGGACGCGCTGCCAGCGGTTGGGGTCGTTCTGCCTTCGGGATCAAAGCTGCAGGGCGGTACGTTGTCGACCGATCTGACCATTGCCGGGCCCACGAGTGGACCGGTTGTCACAGGATCGGTCCGCCTTTCGAACGCGAAGCTGGCTGGTTTTGACAGCGGGGCGAAGCTCTCCGTGATTCCCGGCGTATCTGGCGGGCAAAGCGGCGGGAAAGAAACCGTCATCCAGAACTGCAGCACATCCATTCGCATGGCACCGGAGGGAACGCAGGCCAACGCGATCAACCTCAACATACCTTCGCTCGGAGTCGTGACCGGAGGCGGGACCATCAGTCCGGCGGGCGCGCTCGACTTCGCGATGAGCGTCGATCTCAGCAACCGCCCGGGCAGCGGAGTGCCGTTCGGGATCGAAGGAACCACCGCCGATCCGAAGTTCGTGCCGAACGTGAAGGCGATGGCGGGCAAAGCGATTGCGAGCAAGGTGGTTGGCGACAAGGCGGCAATCCCACGAGGCGGGAGACTTGGGAGGAGGAACTAGGAGGCCTCGGACCGCGGGAGTTGACGAAATATGACCGTGGCGGAAAATGACATGAGTTATGGCTCCGGCGCGGAGGCTCGGCTTTGAGCGAGCTCGGCCAGGTTCGGGACAAGGCGTCGTGGCGCGAGGCCTTGCTGAGAGTGTTAAGGGCGTGGAACCGTCACCAAGTCTGGAAAGTCCTGACCGCGATCGTGGTGATCTGGATCGGCTGCGGCACAGCACTCTACTTTGCGGAGCGTGGCACGAATCCAGCGTTCAAGACGTGGCGCGAGTCCCTCTGGAACGTTTGGGTCACCCTTTTCAGCGGACTCAGCGACGAGCCCAACACCCCTGTTGGCCGGATCGTGGTTTCCGCTGTGCTTGTCGTCGGTGTCGCCTTGGCCGGTTTGTTTACGGCCAGCGTGGCGTCGATCCTGATCGAACGCTCACTAAGGAGTCGTGAGGTGTCTAATCTCGAAATGTCTGACCATCTGGTGCTGTGCAACTGGACGCCGCGAGCACTGGACTGGATACGCGAAGTGCACAGCGGTATCGTCAACGACAAGCGGCCGGTGGTGATCATTCACGACACACCAGACGAAGTCGTGCTGCCTGACAAACAGGATGAAGCCGCCTTCAACGACGTCTATATCGTCAAAGGCGAGCCAGCCAACGAGGTGATCCTGCGCCGCGCCAAGGTTGCGCAAGCGCATTCCGTCGTCATCTTGTCGGATGACCGCCAGGCCCAGCACGCAGACGGAAAAACCATCGTGTGCTGCATTGCCGTCAAGAACGTTTGCGTGCAAGAGCGCCAGCCAAACATCGTGGCCGAGTGCCAGGATCCGAAATACCGGCCGCACATGCGCAAGGCCGGTGCCGATGAAGTCATCTCGGCCGCCGACTTCGGATTGCGGCTGATGGCACGTGCCTCGCTCTTTCATGGCATGACGCGCGTTTATCAGGAGCTGCTATCGGTCCGGCGCGACGCCAACGAGATGTACCTGGTGCCGGTGCCTGCCCAACTTGTCGGGATGGATTTCGTCTCAGCGGCAAACGTGTTCCTGCCCGATCGCACGAGCATGAAGGCGTGCCTTCTCATCGGGCTCTATCGCGGGGAAACAATGATGCTCAACCCGGTTGGCGGGGAAGCGGGACCGTTACACGAAGGCGATCAGCTGATCCTGCTGAGCCAGACTCTGCCGGATCTTTCGCGGCTGAAGCCGCCCGACGCCGCATAGCTTCCGCACTATCGCCGCCAACTCGGGGGATGGGGGGCGGCCTCGAAGGCGCTCAGTTAAACGAATAGCTGATGCTCGAACTCACGCCGTAGTCGCTGCCCGAGAAAGCCGACGGCGGACGGTTGTCCCAGTTGCCATAAAACGAGATCTTGAACCACAGGTTGCTGATGATTTGAATCGAGTACGCCGTATTGACATAAGTGCGCACCCTTCCGGCCTCGGTAAGCATAGGCAATACACTGGCGGTAGCGTCAAAGGATGTCTTCTTGAATCGAAACAGATGCAAATCGCCGACGAACATGCCGGCCAGCGCGTTGGGCGGACTCTGACTGCCAACGGAAGGCTCGTACCTTGTCTGCTGCACCGCCAGATCGGCTGTAATGGCAATCCTGGCGGTGTTTGTGTCTTTCACGAATCTGCCGACCCCGCCGCCGAGCGTTGTCTGAAGATTGATACTTTGCTGCGAACTTTGGAGGAACTCCGCCGCCCCTGAGTAGTACCATGCTCGCTTCCCGCCGATCAGCCTCCTGGCCCAGAGCCGGGATTGGTTCCGTGTTGACGCCTCAACCCCGGAACTCTTCGAGAGTGTAGAGAAGTACTCCGCCGCCATTCGCCAATGCTCGCCCCTCACCCGTAGGGCGGCGCCGACATTGTATTGTGTAGTGTCGTTGCCTTTCGTGTAGATCAGACCGGTGTCGATATTGCCTGATAAACGCCTCCAGAGCGACTCGGAAGTCGGAGCCAGTTCCACCACTTTGGCCCGCTCCAGCAATGTCGGCTTCTCGGCCGGTTCGAGGACTTCCATTTTCACCGGCTGTTGCGCGGTAGTCTCCGGAGTTCGGATCGTCCCTTCATAAATCGAGCCATCCTGTACGTGCACGATGAACAACTGGCTGCTCTCGACCCGTGCCACTTTTGACCAGTCGACAGCAACCGTGCCATCCACATAGTCGAACGACGCGGACAACACCCCCCTCTCCAGTCGCTTGATCTCACACGTGAAGCGGTCGCCGTTGGACATCACCACCACGTCGGTCTTGGTTCGCGCCGTCAGTCCGCCGGCGAAATAAAACGTCAGCAATATCGACAACTTAACAGTAGTGTCCATGGTGACTTTCCAGACTCCGTCAGAATGCATCGCGGCCGCGCCCGCCGACGGCTGCGGGCACTCGTTTTGGATACGGACTCCCTCAAAGCATTATGCGTCCTGCCCGGACTGAAAGGGACTTGACTGAAAGGGAAGCGGGATTTCGCACCTCGGCGCCTGATATACTCCGCGCGGAGCGAGTCTATGCACACAGTGTGTTTGTTGCTGCTGGCGGCGCTGGCCTGCGTGCCAGTCCTGGCCCAAGATCAGTGGGTCACTTACGAGGGCAAGAAGGGTCCGGGGAAGGGGAAGCATATTGTCTTTGTAGTGGGGGACCAGGAGTATCGCTGCGAGGAGTCGATGCCGCAGTTGGCGAAAATTCTGGCCACCCAGCATGGGTTCCGGACAACGGTGCTGCTGCCGATCAACCGCACAACCGGCGAGATCGACCCGATGACGATGGACAATATCCCGGGCCTGGAGAACCTGGCCAAGGCCGATTTGATGGTCATCTTCACGCGGTTTCTGGAATTGCCGGACGAGCAGATGAAGCACATCATGGACTACACCAACTCGGGCAAGCCGATTGTGGGTTTGAGAACAGCGACGCACGCCTTCAACTACGCAAAGCGCAAGGACAGCCCGTATGCCCGGTTCAGCTACAACAGCAAGGATCCTCAGGGGGGATGGGGGCGAATGGTACTGGGCGAGACGTGGATCAACCATTACGGCGCACACGAGAAGGAGAGCACGCGCGGTTTGATTGCGGAAGGCATGGAGAAGCATCCCATCCTGCGCGGGGTGGCCGATATCTGGGGGCCGTCGGACGTGTACGGGATCACGACGCTGCCGGCCGACGCGCAGCCGCTGGTGATGGGGCAGGTGCTGAGCGGCATGAATGCGTCGGACCCGCCAAATCCGGCCAAGAAGCTAGTGCCGGTGGCCTGGATGAGGTCCTTCACTGGGGACAAAGGCAAGGCGGCGCGCGTGTTCACGACAACGATGGGCCATGCGGGCGATTTGAAGAACGAGGGTGTGAGGCGGATGCTGGTGAACTCCTGCTACTGGGCTTTGAAGATGGAGGGCAAGATCCCGGCGATGAGCAAGGTCGACATCGTCGGGACGTACGAGCCCAATGCCATCCACATGAAGAAGCACAAGCCGGGCCTCAGGCCGGCCGATTTGAAATGAGGTTTCAGATGAGCGAGATCAAAACGGAAACCAAATCGCGGCGTAGTTTCATGAGCGTTTCGGCGCTGGCGGGAGTCGCCCTGCCGCATGTCCACGCAGCGGAGAGCAACACGATTCAGGTGGCGTTGATCGGCAGCGGGGGCCGCGGGACGGGAGCCGCCGTCAATGCGCTGCAGGTGAAGAACGGGCCGATGAAGGTCGTGGCGATGGCCGACGTGGTGCCGGCCAAGCTCAACGACAACCTGGACAAGCTGAAGACGCAGTTTCCCAACCAGGTGGACGTGCCGCCGGAGCGGAGGGTTCTCGGCTTCGACGCCTACAAGCAGGCGATGGACTGCCTGAAGCCGGGCGACGTGGTGATTCTGGCGACGCCGCCGGCGTTCCGCTGGGTGCATTTCCGCTACGCGATCGAGAAGGGCCTGAACGTCTTCATGGAGAAGGCGGTGTCGGTGGACGGCCCCACAACGCGGCGGATGATCGAGTTGGGGGAGCAGGCGAAGAAGAAGAACCTGAAGGTGGGCGTCGGCCTGATGGTGCGCCATTGCCGCGGGCGGCAGGCGCTGCTGGAAAGGATCCGCGGCGGGCAGATCGGCGACATCATCGCGCTGCGGGCATACCGGATGGGACGCGCCGGAGGACAGGCGCCGCGCAAGCCGGACAACGTCAGCGAGGTGATGTACCAGGTGCAGCGGTTCCACGCGTTTCTGTGGGGCGCCGGCGGCGTTTTCAACGACTACAACATCCACCAGATCGACGAGTGCTGCTGGATGAAGGGGTCGTGGCCGGTGGAGGCGCACGGTGTCGGGGGACGGCATTACAGGGGTGACTCGCTCGATCAGAATTTCGACACGTACTCGATCGAGTACACGTACGCAGACGGCACGAAGCTGTTCTTTGGAGGGAGGTACATCCCGGGGTGCCGGGAGGAGTTTGCGAGCTACGCGCACGGGACGAAAGGGTCGGCTGTGATCTCGACCTTCATGCATACGCCCGGGATGACGAGGATCTACAAGGGCCACGTGATTCCGCGAGTCGCGAACAAGACGGAGCTATCGAAGGCTGAGGACTCGAACGCGGCCTGGGCGTATCCGCAGCCGGAAGTGACCCCGTATCAGCTCGAGTGGGACGACCTGATGGACGCGATCCGCAACGACAAGCCGTACAACGAAGTGCGGCGGGGCGCCGAGGCCAGCATGGTGGCGTCGATGGGCCGGATGGCGGCACACACGGGGCAGCTCGTCACCTTCGACCAGATGCTGAACCACCCGCATGAGTTTGCGCCGAACCTGGACAAGCTGACGGCTGATGGTCCGGCGCCGGTGATGCCGGGCGCCGATGGGAAGTATCCGGTGCCGGAGCCGGGCATCAAGACGGATCGCGAGTACTGAGGGTCTAACTGCAGGCCCGGAGGGGACAGGCTTCGATCTGCCCGCTTCGCGGCCAGATCTCCGGCAGTCCCCACCGGGCTGGCGGGGTTCGCTGATCCCCCACGGGGCTCGCTGATCGCCCACGGGGCTGGCTGATCCCCCTATGCCGGGCGTCGATGGGAAGTATCCGGTGCCGGAGCCGGGGATTAAGACGGATCGCGAGTACTGAGGGTCTAATTGCAGGCCCGGAGGGGACAGGCTTCGATCTGCCCGCTTCACGGCCAGATCTCCGGCAGTCCCCACCGGGCTGGCTGATCGCCCACGGGGCTGGCTGATCGCCCACGGGGCTGGCTGATCCCCCTATGCCGGGCGTCGATGGGAAGTATCCGGTGCCGGAGCCGGGCATCAAGACGGATCGCGAGTACTGAGGGTCTAACTGCAGGCCCGGAGGGGACAGGCTTCGATCTGCCCGCTTCGCGGCCAGATCTCCGGCAGTCCCCACCGGGCTGGCTGATCCCCCACCGGGCTCGCTGATCGCCGGCTCAGAACGGGAACAGCTTCTTGAGTTCGTCGATGGAGGGGCGGCGGCCGTATTCGCAGATCTCGAAGGCCTGGGCGTAGCGGATTTTAGCCGCTTGGTCGGGGCTGTAGAACTTAGCCAGAGTAGCGCGGTAGCTCTCCGCGGCGGAGGCGTAGCGGCGGGCGAGGTTCTTGCGGACCTCTTCGCCGCGGCTCTTGCGGCGAGCGGGGTCGTCGCTGGGGTAGAGGCTGGCGTTCCCGTCGGCGCCGCCTTCGTGGATTTGAGACTCCATCACCAGGAGGGCGTCGAGGGTGGGTTCGATGACTTCATCGATTGAGACGGCGACGTCGGCGGTGAAGGGGTTTGGTTTTTGGAAGCGGTCCGCGGTGTAGAAGTAGACGGGGTTTCGCTTGAGAGGAGGCACGTCGGGGGTGAAGAAGGGTACACCGACCATGTAGGCGGAGTCCTGGACGAGGATAGACGTGTAGCGGTGATCGGGGTGATAGTCGTTTGGGCGGTTGGTGATGACGATGTCGGCGTTCCACTGGCGGATGAGGCGAGTGAGTGTGCGGCGGTTCTCAAGGGTGGGCATGATTTCGCCGTCGTGGATGTCGAGCACCTCGGTGGTGACGCCGAGACGGCGGGCGACCTCCATGACCTCTTTGTGACGGCGCAGGGCGAGGGGTCCGCCGGCGATCTGCCAATGGCCAATGTCGCCATTGGTGCAGGAGACGAGTTTGACGTGGTGGCCAAGTTTGGCCCATTTCATGGCGACGCCGGCGCCGCGGTATTCGGCGTCGTCGGGGTGGGCGCCAAAGATGATGATGCGGAGTTTGCCGTCCTGGGGTGGCTGGGCGATCGCGGCGGACTTAGTGAGGGTGACGCCGAGAGCGCCCACGATGAGCAAGGCTGAGAGGGAGAAGCGGGTGCGAGTGGTCATGTCGATTGCTTCCTCTGATTGGGATTTGCCTGTCCTGCTGTCCTGCGCGGCAGGGAGCCGGAACAGTCATAACGTATCTCACAATTCGCCGGTGAGTGGATGGTGCCCGGTGAGGAGGCATGGCGGGAACGGGCGAGGACTATTCCCCGTATCCCAAGTGCCTGAGGAAACGTCGCTCCCGTGCCAGGAACTCCACCAGCGGATCAACTTCGGGCGGCATGCGGACGATGATCTTCAGCGGCAGCTCCACTTTGCGGCGGAAACGACGTCGGGCGAGGACGACACCGACGCAGAATCCGCACGCCAGGGCGACCGGAACGGCGAAAAATATTGAGAGCATTTGAAACTGACTTATCGTCCCGATTCGAGCCGGCTTTGGCAGAAAGATGAGTCGGGGGCCGGGCGGGGGCGCTCAGAGAGCCATGCGGACTCTCATTCTCGTCAGGACGGCTGCCGCGGCCAGCATCAGAGCAGTAAAGAGAAGGGCCCTGGCAGCGCCCGGCCAGCCGTAGCCGAGCCATGCCGCAAAGAAAGACGAGCCGAAGGCGGCGTAGAAAATATCCGGCAGCAGGTAGGTGAGTAGGGTGTTCTGCCCGGCCGGCCTTAGGAATTCGGCCCACCGTGTCATGAGTTTCACATCGACAGCCCAGTACACCAGCAGGAAGAGCGTGACGCTGATGGCGGACGACCACAGGCACCAGGTCGGGGTTGCGCCGAGTTTGGCGATACCGAAGCCCATGAGCATCCAGCCCGCAGCGAACAGCGCGGCTGCGTAGGCTGACGCCCAAAGGGCCTTCTGCCGGAAGGTCTTCGCGAAGGAGCAGCCGAGGAAGATCTGCGACGCCACAATTCCGGCCACAGTGATCGACGCCAGGTCGCCCCGGCCGAACGGCCAGACCCAGAACGGCAGCCGCCGCAGGAAGTCCACCCATCCAAGGCGCGAGGCCACGTTGAGGGCGCAGAGGGCTGCCAGCAACGCGACGGGCGCCCAAGGCCGCTTTCTCAACGGCACATACAGAATGCACACGGCGAGGTAGGTGCGCGCGATGAGGCCGAGGATCTCCCAGTAGGAGAAGTCGAGCCACGCTGTCTGGCCATCAGGCGCCGTTCGCCTGAAGATCGCGAGCATGGAGAACAGCATGACGAAGCCCGCGCATTTCAGCGCCTTGAACAACTGTCTGCGGTTGAGGGAGGGTGGATAGACATTCCACAGCAAGATGGCGCCGGCGAAACCGGTCAGGCTCCAGACGCGCTTGCTCAGCCCGGTGAGTTGCGGGTCGAGTTTGCTCCAGTTGGCGATGAAGATACCCAGGATGGCCAAGCTGGCGAAGCGGAGCAGGATGTGTTTCCACAACTGAAGTTGAGAATCGCTTCTTTCCAGGCGCCGCGACACGGCGAGAGGAATCGCCATGCCGACAATGAACAGGAATGCCGGGAATACAACGTCCACGTACGTCATGCCATCGGCCCCGCGGCGGCATGTGATAGTTCCACCAGGGCAATCCTTTGACGCTGGCGAGATCGTTCACGAAGATCATCACGAGCATCGTGAGGCCGCGGAAGATGTCGACGGATAGGGCTCGCTGGGAGCCGCCGGGGGCCATGCTGCCGCTAAGCATGGCCAATACGCTATCACTTGATCGAGGGAGGAGCCGTGAGGAAATGTTGAAAGCGAGTGCACAGGTGATGGCTGTTATAAGCTTTGTGGCATGAAGTTACTACTTGCAGCCGTCTTCGCCGTCATGCTGGCGTCGGCTCAAAATCGCACCGCTGAGATTTCGGGGAAGATCGTTGATCCATCGGAGGGCGCGCTAGTCGGGGCGCAAGTAACCGTCCGCAACGTCGATACGGGGGCTCGCCGCCAAGGCAAGGCGAGCGGCACGGGCGACTACGTCGTGCCGCTGCTCGAGCCCGGCAACTACGAGTTGAGCGTCGAGCATCCAGGCTTCAGCACGATGCAGCGTTCCGGGATCCTGCTGCACGTCGGCGACTCAGTGCGGATCGACATCACGATGCAGCTCGGCGAAGTGACTCAGACGGTGAACGTGGTGGAGGAAGCGCCGCTGCTTCGCACTTCAGACTCTTCGCTTGGCCAGGTGATCGACAATACCAAGGTCAGCAGCCTGCCGCTGAACGGCCGCAGTTCGTTCCGTCTTGTCGAGCTCACGCCTGGATTTGTCGGCTCGCAGGGGGCACGCGGGCAGTTCGGCGACATCCCCGTCAACACCACGTGGGACGCAAACTTTTCCATCAACGGCGGGCAGGGCTACGCCAACGAAATCATGATCGACGGCGCTCCATCCACGACTGGCTTTTTCAACCAGATCACGACGATGCCCAGTGTGGACGCTCTGGTGGAGTTCAAGGTGCAGAGCAACAGCCTGTCGGCCGAGTTCGGGCGCTTCGGCGGTGGAGTGCTCAACGTCACCACCAAGAGCGGCTCGAACAGTATTCACGGCTCGCTGTTCGAATTTCTTCGCAATAGCAATCTGGATGCCAACGACTTCTTCAATAATCGGGCGGGCTCGAAGAAGCCGCCATTCCGCATGAACCAGTTCGGCGGCTCCATCAGCGGACCGTGTGAGTCAGGAACCGCACCTTCTTCTTCTTCAACTACGAGGCGACGCGGTGGCGCCGCGGGGACGTCTACCTGGCGACCGTGCCGACTGCCGCGCAGAGAACAGGAGATTTCTCGCGAACATTCGCAGCCAATGGCCAGGTGATTCAGGTGTACGATCCCGACGACCACGCGAACCAATCCCGCCCTCCCTGGTACGTACATCCGGGATCCGTTTGCAGGCAATGTGATCCCCGCCAACCGGATCAACAACGTCGGCAAGAACATCGTGAGCTACTACCCGCAACCCAATACCGCGGGCGCCGCAGTCACGGGCGTCAACAACTTTCTAAGCAATGCGGGACGCGGCGTGGATAAGGACCAGATCAATGGCCGAGTGGATCACCAGCTAACCTCCAATCAGCGCATCTTCGGACGCTACTCGTCTGACGTCACCGACCTGTGCCAGCCCGACTGGTACAACAACGATGCCACTCCGGGGGCCGGCTCCGTTGGATGCACCACCTTTAAGAACCGCAGCGCCACGTTCGAGCACAGCTACATATACTCGCCCACGGTAGTGTTCACTACACGCTACGGCTTCGCCCGCTGGTATCAAATTCGCGCCGGCACGGGGATACGGCTTTGACCAGAATGCGCTCGGCTTCCCGGCGTCGTACGTGAGCCAACTACAGGTCCCGGTGTTCCCCACCATCAATGTCAACGGCTACAACGCGCTGGGCAACCAAGGGAACAACTATCTCAGCAACGGCAACGACACTCACAGCCTGCTGCCGGGAGTCACGATCATTCGGGGCCGCCATACGATCAAGGCCGGCGGAGATTTCCGTCTGACGCGAATCAACATCTTTAACCCGCGGAACGGGAATGGCCTGTTCAATTTCACGCAGGCCTTCACACAAGGGCCCGATCCGACACGCAGCTCCACCAACGCCGGCGACTCGCTGGCGAGCCTTCTCCTGGGTTATGCCGGAAGCGGCACGGCGACAACCGATCCCGGTGTGTCGATGCAAAACTTCTACTATTCGGGATATCTGCAAGACGACATCAAGCTGAATGCCCGGCTGACGATCAATCTGGGATTTCGCTACGAAGCGGAAACGCCTTATACGGAGCGCCGCAATCAGTTGGTCGGCTTCGACACCAGCATGAAGAGTCCGGTGGCGAACGCGAGTTTTCCGAATCTGACCGGAGCGCTCTTTTTCTCCACGCCAGACAACCGAACGGTTTATAACACCGATAAGAACAACTTCGCACCGCGAGCCGGGCTCGCATTCCAGGCGTCGAAAACGACCGTGATCCGGGCGGGCGCCGGCCTGTTCTATGCGCCATTGCAGATCAGCAACAACGCCGTTGGTTTCTATCCGACGATCGGCTACTCCTCGACGACAGCAATGGTCACCTCAACCGATGGCGGGCTCACTCCGTTCACGACGATGAGCAACCCGTTTCCCAACGGGAAGATCGCTCCGACCGGCAGCTCGCTGGGCGCTTCGACGGGCCTGGGCCAGGCACTCGCGATCTGGGGCAATAACCCGATATTGCCGGAAGCCATCCAGTGGAATTTCAACATTCAGCAACAGTTGCCCGGCTCGTTGCTGGTGGATGCCGCTTACGTTGGCAACCACGGCATTCATCTCGCCGGCGCTCGTTCGATGAACACGCTGCCGACGCAGTATATGTCGCAGGGAACAGCGCTGCTGCAGACCGTTCGCAACCCGTTTTTCGGCTCCATCACGGCCGGCACGATGGCTCAACAGAACGTGACTGTGTCGCGCCTGCTGCGGCCCTTCCCGCAGTTTGAGGATGTCACCTTCATCAATGAGACTTACGGCAACTCCATCTACCATGCATTCCAGCTCAAGGTTGAAAAGCGCATGAGCGCGGGCTTCAGTTTCCTGGGTTCATACACCGCGGGCAAGCTGATCACCGACGTTCCATGGGCGACTTCTGGTATTGGCCCGAACAACGGTTCCGGTTCCTACCAGGACTGGTACAACCTCCGGGCGGAAAGAGCGTTGAGCGCCCAGGACCTCTCCCAATCGCTGACGGCCAGTATCAACTATGAGTTACCTTTCGGCAAAGGCAAGCCGGTGGGCACCCAATGGAAGGGGCCGGCGCAGTGGTTCTTCGGCGGTTGGCAGATCAACGGAGTGGCGAAGTTTCTCAGCGGGACGCCGCTCGGGTTGACCACCTCGGCCAACAATACCAACAGCCTCGGAGGCGGGTCGCGCCCGAATAACAACGGCACGAGCGCGGAACTGCCGGGCGACCGGTCCACCAACGATCAAATCAGCCAATGGTTCAATACGTCAGTGTTCAGCCAGCCGGCGCCCTTCACGTATGGCAATGTCGCGCGGACGCTCGGGGATGTGCGTGCTCCAGGCGTTGCCAACTTGGATGCGTCGGTGTTCAAGAGTATCGCGATTCACGAGCGAGTGAGCCTGCAAATCCGCGCCGAGTACTTCAACCTGGCCAATCACGCGAACATGAATATCCCTGTTGTGGCGCTGGGCAACCGCGAGTTCGGGACTATCAGTTCGACAGCACTGCTGCCGCGCGTTGGGCAGTTCGCACTCAAGCTACTTTTCTGACCTCCTGAGGACATTGACATGCTGACACGAAG
>CAVQOO010000004.1:0-10094 GCA_963714395.1 Bryobacteraceae bacterium | reverse complement strand
GATGTATCGCTGCTTTTGGCGGCGTTCACCTTCAGTCGCAGATGCTTCTCAACCCAGCCCTGGATCGACGCCAGCGTGCGCTCCGCCGCCGCCTGACTGCTCACATAAATATTGCAGTCATCGGCATATCGGCAGAAGCGGTGTCCGCGCCTTTCCAGTTCCTTGTCGAGGGCGTCCAGGTAGATGTTGGCCAGCAGCGGAGAAAGCGGTCCGCCTTGCGGCGTGCCTTCCTCGCTGGCTTGCACCAACCCGTCCACCATGGCTCCGCGGCGCAGATACTTGCCAATCAACCGCAACACCCGCTTGTCCCGGATCACTTGCGCAATCCGGCCCATCAGGATGTCGTGATTGACGTGGTCGAAGAACTTGGTGATGTCCATGTCCACCACCCAGTCCTTACCCGCCTGCACGTACCGCTGCGCGGCCCGCACCGCGTCGTGTGCGCTGCGTCCTGGTCGGAATCCGTAGCTGTGCTCGCTGAACATCGGGTCGAAGATCGGCGTCAGCACCTGCAACAGCATCTGCTGAATCCCCCGATCCATCACCGTCGGGATGCCCAGCCTCCGCATGCCCCCGCTCGGCTTCGGTATCTCTACCCGCCTCACGGGACTCGGAACCCAGGTCCCGGCCAACAGCTTCGCTCGAATCTTCGGCCAGTGCTCCTGAAGATGACTCTCCAGTTCCGTCGTCCGCATGTGGTCGATCCCCGGCGCGCCCTGGTTGCGTTTTACCGCTCCCAGCGCTCGTGCCATGTTCTCGTCCAGGACGACCTCTTCCATCAGGTTCTCGTACATCGCTCTCTTTCGGAAGGTCCGCGAAGTTCGGCTTGGTCCCGCCGCCACCGGCTCGCCACGGCTGCACCGCTTCTGCCTGTTGCGCTCCCGAGTTGGCAACCGCAGTTGTTGCGCTTCGGGATTCGAGTCCATTCATTGCACCGGCTTCAGTTCCCTCTCTAGCTCCGTTCTTTGGTTCTTCGGCCCTTCGCTCCTGCCGCGTTACCGGCCTTCTTCGCTACTACGGCCTCTGCTGACTTCTCCCGCGCTCTCACGCGGAGATCTCCCCAGGTAAGGTGCCGAATCTGTCCCCTCGTGCCGTCTGGCTCTACCTGATGCGTCTTGATGACTCTTGGGCTTCGCTGTTCCTAGCCTGCTCGCCGCCCGCACCCGGCCTCACTGCCAGTTCGTGTTCCTACGGTCGAGAGTTTGCTACCCGCTTCTTTCAGCTTCACCTCGCGGCTACGCCTTGCAGTTCGCTACGGTTGCCGTCATCGGCTCCGGTTGGCTCCTTTCATCCAACAAGATTCGGCCCATGCTGGGCACACTGGGGCGGATCCCCAGATCCGCGGGCGACCCCCGGTCGCCCCGCCCGGCATGGGAGCGCGAGTCGAACTGACTGACTGGACGCCGCCCCGCAATAGTCCTCAAGTAGCAGAACATCGCCAAAGCCGCGGCGGCGTGCTTCCATGGATGCCCTCCCGTCGGAGTAATCGCAGCCACCTCTTGATCGAAACGGTCGAGCACAAGCGCAACTGCATAGAGGCCAATCATCGCGACAATGCCGCCTGTCCCCGAGTACCGCGGCCGAAAGAGCACTAGCATCAGCGGCAAGCCAACCACCGCACAGAACTGGACCAGCGCATAAAGGCGGAGATCGTCTGCAACCCGCCAGTACAGGACTGAAGCACCTCCCGTCGCCAGCAGCGGCAACAGCAGCAGCCTGCCGCCCCGCGAACTGATTCGCTCGCCAATCGTCGTTGCCAGCAGCGCCGTGAACACTATCGCCATCGGAAGCCGGTCCCAGAAGAGCGTGGCGTCATTGGGCCAGGCATGGTAGTAGCCCGAACCCAGGCCAGTCAGCCCCACCGCTGCCAGCAGAATGGAGTACGCAATCCGTTCCCATTCCTCGATGAAAGAACGTTGGAGAGCCGACCGCCCTCACACCCCACATCGCGACGAGCAGAAACGGCAGATTCGTGACAACGTTCCAGAAATTCGGCACTCCCCAGAGCGCCCTCTGGTCCGCAAAGTTGTGGTAATCCGGTAAGACTTCGTTCTGCGCCATCCGGCCGTGATACAGCAGCCACACCAGCGCCAGGACAGGAACTCCGGCGACGATCGCCACCCTCCAGTGATTCCTCATCCAGCCATTTCGCCATTTCAACGCCCTCCTTTTCGAACCGTGGGCTTAGCCCGCAGCCCGAGTCTCGATCAATTTGGGGCAAAAACGCCTTCTCAACTCCTTCGTTATACCTGTTCGAAGGCTTCGCGGACTCGAACTACCCCCGCCTTGACGAGGACCCCGCCGCGGCCTAATATCAGCCAATGAGATGCGTTTCTCTCTATTTGTGTTGGGCCCTCGTGATTCCGCATCCGGCCACCGCCGCCTCCTCCGGCGACGCCTGGACCCGCCTTGGCAACCTGCCAAACACCGCCACAGTCACCATCGACTTGCGCGACGGCCGCGCGCTCAAAGGCACCATTCAAAGCGTCACCGCTGAGAGCCTGGGCTTCTTGAGCAACAAGTCCATGCAGCCAGCCGACACCGGCGGAATCGTGCGCCTGAACCGTCAGGAGATCCGCCGCATTCGCCGGCGCGTCCACGGCCGCGCCGCTCTCATCGGTGCCGGCATCGGCGCTGGCGCCGGCGCCGCCTATGGCGCGGCCAGTTGGTCCAGCGAAGTCAATGGTGTTCCCACCAAGCATTCTCAGGGAGGCCACGCCATCGAAGGAGCTGCCATCTTTGGCGTCATTGGAGCCTGCGTGATGGCCATCGTCGGCGTTCAACGCACGCTCTACGACAGCCCTTCTCCTCACTAATTTGCGCCCCGGTCTCTGCGGTCCGTGCTACACTTGCCCCACAACACGTTAGGGGCTGGATGATGAAGCAACGATTGACCCGCCGCGATGCACTCTTTCACTGCGCTGCCATGGGCGCACTGCGCCTCGCGCCTACCCTTGGCCTCACTCAGGCGATATCAGCCTTCCAAACCCAGGAGCGCGATCCCGCGCCCAAGCCTACCCCCTGGAACGAAATCGGGCCGTTCTACAAACGCCTCGCCCCATCCCAATCACAACTGCGCGCCCCCGCCGATCCCGGACTCCCCCTCACCGTCTCCGGGCGCGTCCTCAACACCCGCGGCGACACCCTCACCGGCGCGAAAGTCGAAATCTGGCAAGCCGACCACTTCGGACTCTACGATCTCGACGGCTATAAATACCGCGCCTTGCTCACCCCCGGCACAGATGGCAAGTACTCCTTCGACTCGGTCATGCCCGGGCACTATCCCGCCCGCGTCTGCCAGCACATCCACTACCTCGTCACCGCCCCAGGCCACAAGCCCCTCATCACTCAACTCTATTTCGCCACAGACCCTGTCTTTCTAGGTGACCCTGCTCGCAACTTCCATCGCGACCCGCTCGTCATGAGTGCCGAGCTTGTGCGTCCCGTCACGCTCGCCGGAGACCCCAAGGCAATCGAGGCCAACGTTAACTTCGAACTCGTCCTGGAGCGGCTCTGATGCCCGCGTCAACCCTCCATATCCCGGCCGTGGTCGCCACTCTCGACACGCCCGCCAAACCCCACTCCTTCACTCTCTCCAGATCGAGCATGCTCGCCGCCGCCGTCTGCGCCGACGACGTGCTCCGTCTCTGGTCGATGCCCGAGGGCCTCCCTCGTCGTTCCATCCGGCTTGCCAAGGGAGGCTTGGACGCCCTGGCAATCTCCCCCGATGGCGCCATGGTCGCCGGCGGCAGCCATGCCGGCCACTACACCGTCTGGAGTGCCGAGTCCGGCGCTGCCCTCATGCAGTTCCGGATGCCGTTCTACCCGGCCGACATCGCCTTCTCCCCAGACAGTAAACGCCTCGCCATCGCCCCCGTCGGCGAACCCGTGCAGATCTACGACCCTGCCTCCGGCACAAAACTCTTCGAGCTGCAGCGCCCGGTCGGCGGCACTTTTGCCATCACTTTCTCCCCCGACGGCAGCCGCATCGCCACCGCCGATGCCGATACGGTCGTTCGCGTCTATGACTCCCGGAACGGCGAATTGCTCTCTCGCAACTCTGACTTCCTGCTCGTCGCTCTCACCACTGCCTTCACCCAGGACGGCAAACAACTGCTCGCCGCCGGCCCCGACAAATTCATCGCCTTCATCGACCCCGCCAATGGCAGCGTGATTCGCAAATCCGTCAAACTCGAAGACCCCGTCGCGTATCTCGCAGTCTCTCCCGACGGCGCCTTGGCCGCCGCGGTGCTCATGCACGCCGACAACCTGCTCCAGCCCGCACCCGTCCTGCTATTCGAAACTGCCACGGGCCGCCAGGTGGATAAATGGCTTCCGCCCGCAAGGCTCATCGGCGGCGGCTGGACAAACGATGGCCGCCTCCTGGCCGCCACCTCTACCGCCAAAGCCCTCCATCTCTGGCGCGTCCGATGACCTGAACCGTTCGATATGTCCCTTTCAACAGGCGACAAAATCGGCCCCTACGAAATCCTCTCGCCCCTCGGCGCGGGCGGAATGGGTGAAGTCTACCGGGCCAAGGACACCAAACTCGGTCGCAGTGTCGCACTCAAAGTGTTGCCCGCCGCTCTCGCCAACGATGCCGATTACATTGCCAGGTTTCAGCGCGAAGCGCAGGTGCTGGCCTCCCTGAACCATCCCAACATCGCCGCCATCTACGGCCTGGAACTGAACGCAATCGTCATGGAGTTGGTCGAGGGCAGGACCCTCGCCGAGGTCGGCTCTCTCCCTATCGAAGAAGCCCTCCAGTATGCCCGCCAGATCGCCGAAGCGCTCGAAGCGGCCCACGAAAAAGGGATCATCCACCGCGACCTGAAGCCTGCCAACGTCAAGGTCACCCCCGACGGCACGGTCAAAGTGCTCGACTTCGGACTGGCCAAATCGGCCATCGACGAAACCGTTACCGCAAGTCCTCAGGATTCCCCGACTCTATCGATTCGGGCCACTCAGGCGGGAATAATTCTCGGCACGGCAGCCTATATGTCCCCCGAACAAGCCGCCGGCAAGCCCGTTGACCGCCGCGCCGACATCTGGTCCTTCGGCGTCGTCCTGTTTGAAATGCTCAGCGGCAAGCGGCTCTTCGAAGGCGAATCGATCTCTCACACGCTCGCCGACGTCCTGCGCGCCGAAATCGACTTCACTAAGCTGCCGTCGCAAACCCCCACGACCATCCGCGAACTGCTCCGCCGTTGCCTCGACCGCAAACTCAAGAACCGCTTGCAGTGGATCGGCGAAGCCCGAATCACTATCGAGGCATTCCTCGCGAATCCGAACCAATCCGGCTCAACTGCCCCAATCCGCGCTGGCTCAAGGCTTCCTTGGGCGGCTGCCGCCCTGTTCGCAATCGCCGCCATCGCCTGCGCCATCCTGGCCTGGCGCGCCACCCGTCCGGTCGAAAAAACCCTGCTCCGCTTCACGGAAGATCTTGGGCCCGATGTCCTGCTAGCGGATACCACAGGCGGTCCGAGCACCAGAACCGCTCCCAACGTGGTGATATCCCCCGATGGCGCCCGGCTCGTGTTCACCAATCAGGGCTCCGATGGCAAGACTCGTCTCTATACCCGCCGTCTGGATCAGTTGAATGCCGTTGTCATCGCTGGCACCGAAGGCGCGCTTGGCCCTTTTTTTTCGCCCAACGGAAAGTGGATCGGCTTTTTCGCCTCCAGGCATTTGAAAAAGGTTGCCATTGACGGAGGAAGCCCCACCGAACTCTGCGACGCGGGTAGCGTCATGGGAGCCAGTTGGGGAGACGACGGGAACATCATTGCGGCCCTATATCCCTTGGGCGTCCTCTCACGAGTGCCGGAGACCGGAGGCCCGCCCCAACCCATCACCAAACTCGAACCCGGTGAAGCCAGCCACCGCTGGGTGCAGGTGCTCCCAGGCGCAAAGGCAATCCTCTTCTCGGCCGGAATTGGCGGCAGTTTCAACTCGGGGAAGATCGTTGCTCAGCGGTTGGATTCGGGAGAACGTAGAGTCCTCCTCACTCGCGGGTCATTCCCCCGTTATTTGGCAAGCGGTCATTTGGTGTTCGTCAGAGATGGAACACTTTTCGCCGTTCGCTTTGATGCTGAACGGCTCGAGTTGAAAGGAAGCCCGGCGCCAGTCGTGCAGGATGTCAAGTACGCGCCTGACGGCGGCGGAGCGCAGTTGGACTTCTCTCGCGAGGGCACCCTTGTGTACCGCTCCGGCGGAACTAGCTTTGGCAGGATTCTGGCTTGGGTGGATGAGGCCGGCAACAGTGAGGTTCTGCTACCTTCCGTGGACTGGTATTCCAATCCAGTCTTGTCGCGCGATGGAAATAGATTGGCCTTTCGAATCCTGGAATCGGGGCGAACGAATATTTGGATCCACGACATCGCGCGAAAGCAAACCAACCGTCTGACTTTTGAGCCCGGAGTCCACGAGTCGCCCCTTTGGACTCCCGATGGCCGCCACATTGCTTACTCTACCGCCGAGGGAATCTTCTGGACCCGCGCGGACGGCACCAGTAAACCCGTTCAATTGCGGAAGGGGGGCGTGCCCTTATGGTTTACGCCTGACGGCAAGCGGCTCGCTTATTTGGAGATAGCTGCGGGCAATGGTGGCCAGAGAAACGCTTGCATGTTGGTCAGCGTCGAAGGTGATCCCTCCCAGCCGCGCACAGGCGGTCCCCAACCTTGTTTTGATGCCGCCGGAGCCATGATCGGCGTATCCGACTTGTCACCTGACGGGCGTTGGATCGCTTACGCCTCTCTCGAGAGCGGCGACATGCAGGTGTTTGTCCGGCCGTTTCCCGACCGCGGCGGCAAATGGCAGATCTCCTCCGATGGTGGCGGATCGCCTCGCTGGTCGGCCGGCGGACACAGTCTGTTCTTTAACGCCAGTGACAACCGGTTGATGGTGGTTCCCGTGCACCCCAGTGGGGTTTCTTTTTCGTACGGCCAGCCGCGTCCCTGGGCCAACGCAAAGTTGGGAGTCGCCTCCGGCTTGAGAATCAACTACAGCCCATCCCCCGACAGTAGGCGTGTCTTGATGCTCCTCAACGAGTCCGCCGGACAGAAGCCCGACGCCCATGTCAACATCGCCCTGAACTTCTTCGACGAAGTGAATCGCCGCCTTCGCGCCGTCGAAACAAAATGACGGCTCCGGCAGCCTAGGAATTAGGAATATAGTCATGCCCCTTTCAGCAGGCGAAAAACTCGGCCCCTACGAAATCCTCTCCCCCCTCGGCGCGGGAGGCATGGGCGAAGTCTACCGGGCCAGGGACACCAAGCTCGGTCGCAGCGTCGCACTCAAAGTGTTGCCCGCCGCTCTCGCTAACGATGCCGATTACATTGCCCGATTTCAGCGCGAAGCGCAGATGCTGGCATCTCTGAACCATCCCAACATCGCCGCCATCTACGGCCTGGAACAGGACGCAATCATCATGGAGTTGGTCGAGGGCCGGACCCTCGCCGAGGTCGGCGTCCTGGCTCTCGAAGAGGCTCTCCAGTGTGCACGCCAGATTGCCGAAGCTCTCGAGGCGGCCCATGAGCGAGGCATCATCCACCGCGACCTCAAACCCGCCAACGTCAAAGTAACGCCCGAGGGCACGATCAAAGTGCTCGATTTCGGGCTGGCCAAAGCCGCCGTTGGCGAAGCCTCGGCTGCGAGTCCGCAGGATTCGCCGACACTCTCAATTCGCGCCACGCAGGCGGGAACGATCCTCGGCACTGCAGCCTACATGTCTCCAGAGCAGGCTGCTGGCAAGCCGGTCGACCGACGCGCCGACATCTGGTCCTTCGGCGTCGTGCTGTTCGAACTGCTCAGCGGCAAGCGGCTCTTCGTTGGGGAATCGATTTCTGAGACCCTCGCCGCTGTGCTGCGCGACGGCATCGACCTGACGGGCCTGCCGCCGAATACGCCCGCGGCCATCCGCGACCTGCTCTGCCGCTGCCTCGACCGCAAGCTGAAGAACCGGCTGCAGTGGATCGGCGAGGCGCGGATCACGATCGAAGCAGTCCTGGCGCATCCAACTTCATCCAGCCCAGGCGCGCCTGTGCGCGTCCAGTCAAGACTTCCATGGGTGGCCGCCGCAGCGTTCGCGGTCATCGCGTTCGCGTGCGCGCTTTTGGCTTGGCGCCTCGCGCGTCCGGTGGAGAAACCAATGCTTCGCTTCACAGAGAATCTGGGGGCCGATATCGTCCTGTCGGACGTTCGCGCCGGACCCAGTCCCAGAACCGGACCAAACGTCATCATTTCACCGGACGGCGCCCGCCTCGTCTTCACCAACTTGGGGGCGGACGGCAAATCGCGTCTCTATACTCGCCGCCTGGATCAGTGGGACGCCGTCGTCATCCCTGGAACCGAGGCCGCCCTTGGCCCCTTCTTTTCGCCCAATGGACAGTGGCTCGGCTTTTTCGCCTCCAGAAAACTGCGAAAGGTCCCTTTGGAGGGAGGAAACGCCACCGATCTTTGCGACGCGGAGAATGTCATGGGTGCCAGTTGGGGAACCGATGGGAACATCATCGCGGCTCTTTCCGCGCTGGGCGCCCTCTCACGCGTTCCCGAGACGGGAGGCCCCCCGCATCCGATCACAAGACTCGAGCCTGGCGAATCCAGCCACCGCTGGGTGCAGGTGCTTCCGGGCGCGAAAGCGATTCTGTATTCGGCGGGGATCGGTGGAGTGTTCCGCTCGGGCAAGATCGTGGCTCAGAATCTGGAAACCGGAGAGCGCAAAACCCTGCTCGCATCGGGCTCGTTCCCTCGCTATTTGCCTTCGGGTCATCTTGTCTTCGTCAGGGATGGTAGCTTGTTTGCGGCTAGGTTTAACGCCGACCGCCTGGAGATGCAAGGAGACCCGGCGCCTGTGCTGCAGGACGTCAGGTATGCACCTGACAGCGGCGGAGCACAGGTGGATTTTTCCCGCGAAGGCACCCTTGTGTACCGCTCCGGTGGCACCGGATCCGGCAGGTTGATTGCCTGGGTTGATCAGGCCGGAAGAATGGAAGCTCTGATCCCGGGAACGACTTGGTATGCCAACCCTATCCTATCCCCCGATGGGAAGAATGTTGCTCTCCGCCTGCTTGGATTGGGCCAGTCGAGCATCTGGATTTACGATGTCGGACGAAAGCAAATCAGGCGTCTGACGTTTGAACCCGGCACGCATGACGCCCAACGGTGGACTCCTGACGGCCGCCGCCTGGTTTACTCTTCTCCCGAGGGCATTCACTGGAGACGCGCGGACGGCGTCGGCAAACCTGTGCGATTGCTCAAGGAGGGAGTGCCGCTTTGGTTTACCCCCGACGGCAAGAGGCTGGCTTATTCCTCATCCCCGGCGGCCTCATACAATCCCAGGCAAATGTGCTTGGTCGTCAGTATCGAGGGCGACCCTGACCAGCCCAGAATAGGCGATCCTCAACCATGTTTCAATGAGCACGGCGGTCTGTTGGCCGGGACCGAATTGTCGCCCGACGGCCGATGGGTCGCCCTTTCAATGTTTGAAGGCGGCGAGATGCAGGTCTTCGTCCGATCGTTCCCCGATCGCGGAGGCAATTGGCAAGTCTCGACGGCGGGAGGTGCCGTTCCCCGATGGTCGGCCGACGGACGCAAGCTTTTCTTCATCGACGGAGAAAGCAGGTTGATGGTGGCCTCTGTGCAGTCCAGCGGCGATTCCTTCATAGCCGAGCAGCCGCATCCGTGGACCAATGCCAAAATGGAAACTGTTAGCGGCTTGACCAGCAACTACAGCATCTCGCCCGACGGCAAACGAGTCCTGATGCTTGCTGACGCATCCACCGGACAGAAGCCCGACGCCCATGTGCATATTGCCCTGAACTTCTTCGACGAAGTGAAGCGCCGCCTGCGTGCCGTCGAAACAAAATGACGACTCTTCCGTCTTTCGGCACCGAAACCACTCCATATCCTCTATCAATGAAGCCGATGTTGAGCAAACTCCGCCCCTCACTTGCCGGCAAGCCTCAATCTCAGCCTGGCATCCGACAATGCAGTAAATCTACCTTCGTCCTTCACTTACCCAAATGAGTCAGAATACGGAGATGCCGAACGGCATCACTCGTCGCGATTCACTGCTCCTGGCCGCCTCCGCCCCATCC
>CAVQOO010000003.1:0-206450 GCA_963714395.1 Bryobacteraceae bacterium | reverse complement strand
ACGTCCCCACCCAGGACGCCCTCATCGTCGAGCGCATCCGCAACGCCGGAGCGATCACCCTCGGCAAAACCAACACTCCCGAATTCGGCGCCGGTTCCCAAACCTTCAACCCCGTCTTCGGCGCCACCCTCAACCCCTACGACCTCACCAAAACCTGCGGCGGCAGCAGCGGCGGCGCCGCCGTCGCCCTCGCCTGCGGCATGGTCCCCATCGCCGACGGCAGCGACATGGGCGGTTCCCTCCGCAACCCCGCCAGCTTCTGCAATGTCGTCGGCTTGCGCCCTGCACCCGGCCGCGTCCCCAACGGACCAGGCGGCCTTTCCTGGTTCACCCTCTCCGTCGGCGGACCCATGGCCCGCACCGTCGCCGACGTCGCCCTCTTCCTCAGCGCCATCGCCGGACCCGACCCGCGCTCCCCCATCTCCATCTCCGAACCCGGCTCCCTCTTCGCCCGCCCCCTCGACCGCAACTTCAAGGGCGCCCGTATCGCCTGGTTCAAGGACCTCAACGGCCAGCCCTTCGATCCCCGCATCACCGGCGTCATTAACAGTCAGCGCAAGGTCTTCGAGTCCCTCGGCTGCATTGTCGAACAGGCCGAGCCCGACTTCACCGGCGCCGACGATGTCTTCAAGACCCTCCGCGCCTGGAACTTCCAACTCACCCAAGGCGATCGCGTCGCCAAACACCGCGACCAGGTCAAAGACACCATCCAGTGGGAAGTCGACCGCGGCGCAAAACTCACTGGCCCGCAAATCAGCCGCGCCGAATTCATGCGCGGCCAGATCTACGAGCGCGTCCGCCAGTTCTTCGAAAAATACGAATACTTCATACTTCCCGTCACCCAGGTCCCTCCCTTCGACGTCAAACAGCCCTACATCACTCAAATTAACGACGTAAAGATGGAGAGTTACATCGATTGGATGCGCTCCTGCTATTTCATCTCCACCGTCGGAAACCCCGCCATCTCCGTTCCCGCCGGCTTCACCTCTGAGGGCCTCCCCGTTGGTATCCAGATCGTCGGCCGCCATCAGGCCGAATGGAGCGTCCTCCAACTCGGCGCCGCCTTCGAAAAACTCGCCGGCGCTCACCTCCGCCGCCCTCCTGTCGTCGTTTAATTACGGAATTCCAACATAATCCCCACTTTCATCCAGCAGTTTCCCCCCGTCCCAGACCGTATAGACTATCCGGTACAGCATGAAATTGGAAAATTCGAGTTCGTTGCCCGAACCCGCCTCACTACTCCGCGCGTATGAGTCCCTCACCTTCGGGACGCTCGTCCTCACCCCGCAAGGCCTCGTTTGCTGGCTCAACCCCCAATGGTGCGCATCGACGGGCTATTCGGCCGCCGAACTTCTCCACCGCTCCGCCGCGGATTTCCTGTCCGGCATGGCCGCCAACGATTTCTTGGACCTTCTCCAGTCCGTCGTTCGCACTGAAGCGCCCACCTGCGGAGAGTCAGCCTGGCGGACGAAAAGCGGCGCTGACTTCATCGCCGAGCACACAATTACACCCATCCGCAACGCCGCCGGACACATCAGCCACCTGCTCCTGACCACTCAGGACATCACCGCTCGCAGGCACGTCGAAGAGTCGCTCCTCGCCAGTGAGTTCTGGCTGAAACAATCCCAACGCATCGCCGGCATTGGCAGCTACGTCCTCGACCTCGCAACCGGCTTCTGGACAAGTTCGGAAACCCTCGATGGCATTTTCGGAATCGACCCCGGCTTCTGCCGCGACGTCGACGGCTGGGCCAGTCTCATTCATCCCGCCGAACGGCAGGCAATGGCTGATTACTTCCGGCTCGAAGTGATCGGCCAGCGCAAACAGTTCAACCGCGAGTACCGCATCGTTCGTCCCAGCGACGGCCAGACACGCTCAGTGCATGGCCTCGGCGAGCTTGTCTTGAACTCATCAGGCACCCCCGTCCAGATGTTGGGAACCATTCAGGACATCACGGACCGCAAACTCGCCGAACTGGCCTTGCGCGAAAGTGAACACCGTTACAGGACCATCTTCGAATCCTCGCGTGACGCACTCCTCATCGCTGATTCTCAAACCGGCATGCTGATGGACGCCAATCCCGCCGCCCAAGCCCTGGTTGGCTACTCCCTGGAGCAGATCCTCACCTTCCACCACTCACAACTCCATCCTCCCGAAGATGCCGCGTCCTCCCGCGCCAACTTCGAGCGGGATCGCCGCGAACCGGGAATTACGGAACACGTCGTGCTCCG
This sequence comes from Bryobacteraceae bacterium, assembly GCA_963714395.1. Taxonomy (GTDB): domain Bacteria; phylum Acidobacteriota; class Terriglobia; order Bryobacterales; family Bryobacteraceae; genus JACADU01. The sequence continues at coordinate 204,219 of CAVQOO010000003.1, read as the reverse complement.
CCCTGACGGTGTACGCATCCCCGTCGAGATTGCCGCCAGTCCAATGCTTGGCCCCGGCGGCCGCGCGCTCATCCTCGGCGCCTTCCGCGACATCTCCGAGCGCAAGCGTGAGCAGCGTGAGCGCGAGCGCCTCGAAGAGCACCTCCAGCAATCGCAGAAGCTCGAGAGCATCGGCCGGCTCACAGGCGGCGTCGCCCACGAGTTCAATAACCTGCTTACCGTTGTCAATGGCTACAGCGCCATGCTCCTCCATGCCATCGGCCCCCACGATCCGTTCAGACGCTACGTCGAGCAGATCCTCAAAGCCGGCGAACAGGGCGCAAGCCTCACCGCTCAACTGCTCGCCTTCAGCCGCAAGCAGGTCATCCAGCTCCGCCCTATCGACCTCAATGCCGTCGTCCAGGACGCCGAACAGTTGATCCATCAGCTCGTCGGTGAAGACATCGAATTCATCACACAGCTCGAACCTGCCCTCGCCCCCGTCGTGGCAGACCCCATCCAGATCCATCAAGTCCTCATGAACCTCGCCTCCAACGCCCGCGACGCCATGCCCGGCGGCGGCACGTTGATTATCCGCACTGCCAATGCTCCAACTCTGCCCGAAAGTGTCCTGCTCAGCGTCACCGATACCGGCATCGGCATGGACGACGAGACCCGCAAACGGATCTTCGAGCCCTTCTTCACCACAAAGGAGCTGGGCAAAGGCACCGGCCTCGGCTTGGCCACCATCCATGGCATCATGCACCAGGTCGGCGGCCGCATCGAAGTCGAGACTCAACCGGGCCAGGGCGCTTCGTTCACCTGCTATCTGCCCGCAACCCACGACCCCATCACCGGCCCCCGCATCGAGCAGACGCCCGCCGTATCCCATCGCGCTTCAGCCACGATCCTTCTGGTTGAAGACCAGGAAGGCGTCCGCTCCCTCATCCGGACCATCCTCATCGAGGACGGATACCGCGTCCTCGACGCCGCCGACGGCCTTGAGGCCCTCACCCTGGCCGCCGGTCACCCCGCTGGCATCGATCTGCTCATCACCGACCTGCAGATGCCAAAGATGAGCGGTCGCGAACTGGCCGGACGCCTCAGACAAACTCGGCCGGAAACGAAGGTGCTCCTGATCTCCGGCCACACCTCTGAAGCGGTTGCCAGCGAGAGCACCCTCGAAGCCGGAGTCTCTTTCCTCCCGAAACCCTTCACCCCTTCCGCCCTCGCCGCCAGAGTCAGGGAGTTGCTCGCGATCACCGGAGCCTCGAAACAGCCGTAAAGGCGGCGTGTATACTGGTGCCTCATGAAGGCTCCAACCCGCATCTGGATTGCCCTCGCCTCTCTGGCGATTGCTGCCTCCGCCCAGACACCCCCCTCGCGCCCAAAGATCCTCGGCGTCGCTCACATCGCCGTGCGAACTGACAACCTCGATGCCGCCCGCAAGTTTTACGGCCAGCAGCTTGGGTACGACGAGGCCTTCAAGCTCGACCGCCCGGACGGCAGCCTGATGCTGGTCTATTTCAAGGTGAACGACCGCCAGTACGTGGAGGTCTTCCCCGATTGGAAAGGGCCCGAACAGCTCGTTCTTTCTCACATCGCCTTCGAGACCGACAACGCGCAACAGCTCCGCGATTACCTTGCCGGCAAAGGCGTCACAGTGCCCGCCGCACTCAAGCCGGGCCTCGATGGCAACCTCAGCTTCATGATCAAGGATCCCGATGGCCACGACGTCGAGTTCGTTCAATACCTGCCCGGCTCGCTCCACTCACGCAACTTTGGGAAGTTCCTGCCTGCGAACCGTGTGTCCGAGCGGATCATTCACGTGGGCAACACCGTGTCCGACCGCGCGGCCTACGACCGCCTCTACCGCGACATCCTCGGATTCCGCGAGTTCTGGCACGGCGGCATGACCGACGAACGAACCGACTGGGTCGATATGCGCGTTCCCGACGGCACGGACTGGATGGAGTACATGCTCAACGTGAAGAATCCCAGCGCCCGCACGCTCGGCGTCATGAACCACATGGCCCTCGGCGTCCCCGACGTCCAGCACGGCTACAAAACCGTTCTGAGCCGCGGCCTGACTCCAGCCGAGGGCCCCAAAATCGGCCGCGACGGCAAGTGGCAGTTGAACCTCTACGACCCTAACCTCACCCGGGCCGAGTTGATGGAGCCGAAGCCGGTCCAGAAGCCCTGCTGCTCACCCATGCTCGACTGACTACAACAACACGCACGTGAATCTCAACTTCCCGCTAAGGCTCTACTTGCTTCGGTTCAGTAACCAGATGTCGCCGGTGATCTGCCCTTTGGCGTATATCAATTGGCGGCCGTCGTGCGAAACCTGCGGATCTTCAATCCAGAATCCCGACTCCGGAAAGTGTGTCGCCTTCTCGGGCTCAATGCGTCTCCAGTTCTGCGCGGCTCCGGGAACCCGCCACAGGTTCTTGTGATCCCGCAGGAAGTACAGCCAGCGTCCGGTCGGTGAGAAGAATGGGTGATAGGCGTGATGCCCTGTCGCGCTCACAATTCGCGACTCGCCTCCGGCGGTTGACACCGCTCGCAAATCCACGTTGCCCGACTGAGTCGATTGATAGACAACCCATTTCCCATCCGGACTGACATTGAACACCGGCATCACCGCCGGCTCGTTAGTCAGCCTGCGGGATGTCTTTGACGACATGTCGAAAAGATAGATCTGTTGGTCTTTTCTCTGGCGGTAGACTAGTCCCCTGCCGTCCGGCGTCCAGCGGCCCGAACCGACACCGTTCGAGCCCGCACCGTCTATCAGCAGTCGGGGATTTGCCCCATCGGCGGCCATCAGCCAGCTCCCGGCCCCCCCGTTCTCCTCCTTCACAGGCGATCGCAGGAAGCTGATCAACCGGCCGTCGGGAGACCATGCGGGAAACGTGTCGTTGAAACTCGGGTCTGAGGTGAGTTGTACGGCTGCCGCATCCGTATCCACCCGCCAGATGTGTGTCTCAGCTCCCCGCCGCGAATCGAAAACTACCGAACGGCTGTCGGGAGAAATGCTGAAAAAGCTGATCCGCTGGTTTCCCGTTGTGATCGGCCGCGGTGGTCCCGTCACGCGTCCGGTCTCGGCATCGAAGGGCAGCCGTTCTAGATTGAAGGTCTCTTCGATCGCCGAAAAAGCAATGCGCTTGCCATCGCGCGATACCGAGCTCGGAGTGTCCCATCCCCGGCCGATGGTTACAGGCGAAGCGTTGCCAGTGACCTTCCCTTCAACTGAGGAGAACGGCTGCTGCCATAGCGAGTAGTTCCGTCCTGTCTCCGCGTTCGAATAGATAATCGCTCCGGAGTCCGCGTCCCAAACCGGCCTCTGCCCGTGCGCCACCTGCAGCGCCATACCGCCCTGCGCCGCCACAACCCAGATCGTTTCTCCTGTGACTTCGAACGTAATCCACTTGCCATCCGGAGAATATCGAGGACAACAGAAAAACTGCGACGCCCCCACTCCAGCCGGAAACCGCACAGGGACTTCCTGTGATTCCCCCCCGGTTGCCGGCACCGTATAGATCTTGGAGCGGAACCAAGTCCCGCTCGTGTAAGCAATTCGCATTCCGTCCGGCGTCCACGAAGGGAAACTGCCTGACGCAACAATCCGTCGCGTATTTCCCCCCAGCGCCGCCATCACCCAGATGCCGCCGCCCATCAAGCGCATCCCCGGCCCGTAATCCAGGATCTCCGGCGAGCCTTCGCGAGATGAAACAAACGCGATCTGCTTGCCGTCCGGCGAAATCGCTGGCTGCACATCATCGGCCGTATTGTTCGTGAGATTGACGTCCCGGCCTCCGGACGCCTGCTTCAGAAAGATTTCGAAATTGCCAGTCCGGTCCGAGCAGTAGACAAATGTTTCCCCGTCTGGGGATAGGCTTGGGTCCATCGCCAGGCGGCCATCGCCGGTTAACGGCACAAGTTTCGCTTGGTCAAGTGCCAAACCGCCGGCCGGCACTGCGGAACGATTGAGACCCGAGCCGAGCAGGAAGGCAACGACAATAGCCGCGGCCGCTGCTGCTACCCAGATCGCTTTTTTGCCCCGGTTCTCCTGCGTGGGGCCGGGAGCCGGCGTGGAGGAATGGGCTCGGTTCAATCGCCTTAGGTCCAGCTCGAAATCGCCGGCATGATGATAGCGCTCCGCCGGGTCCTTCGCGAGCGCTTTTTCCAGAATCCCCACCACCTCGGATGGCAGCCGGGGATTGAGTTCCCTCACTGCGGGCGGCTCGTTGTGAATGATGGCATACAGCGTATCCACGGTCGAGTTGCCCCGAAAAGCCGGCCGCCAGGTCAGTAGTTCGTAAAGCACAAGGCCCAGCGAAAATATGTCCGCGCGGTGATCCACTTCGCGCCCTGCGGCCTGTTCTGGCGACATGTAGGCCACCGTGCCGAGAATGGCTCCGGGCGCGGTGAGTCCCACGTCGGTAAGGGTTTCGGCGTCACCGGCAGGCGGTCCGCTCAGTCGCTTCTCGATCAACTTGGCGAGGCCGAAATCCAGAACCTTGAGTTGAGTTGTATGGCCTTTGGGCTTGACGAGGATCAGATTCTCCGGCTTGATGTCCCGGTGGACAATGCCCGCTTCGTGTGCTGCTCCAAGAGCCGACGCCGCTTGCGCAGTCATCTCAAGCGCTCGTCTCAACTCCACACGATCACCCGACAGAATGCGGCGGAGACTCTCGCCCTCCACGTACTCCATGGCGATGTAATCGCGAGCAGACTCGCAGCCAATATCGTAGATGGTGACTATGTTGGGATGGTTGAGGTTTGACGCCGCTCTGGCTTCGTGCGCGAAGCGGCGGCGCGCATCATCATCGGCCGCCAAGCCTTCCGACAACAGCTTCACTGCAACCTTGCGCCCCAGCCGCAAGTCCTGCGCCAGGTACACCTCGCCCATGCCACCCGCACCAATCGGTCCAAGAATCTCATAGGCTCCGAAACGGGTCCCAGCAGGAAGCGTCATGGCCGAGTGAACTAAGTCTAACCGAACCGAACGCGTATGTGGAACCGTTAGGCCAGCGCCCGCTTGCAGTATTCGTACGACTTCTTGAACTCGGCTACCCTATCCCCTCCGCGATCATGCTCGATGTGTGCGGGAATTCTCCAGCGATTTCTCTTCAGCAATTGCAGGCACTCGCGAATGGGCGTGTCTCCCTCGCCAAACGCCACGCTCGGCCCCTGATTCTTCTTGCGGTCCTTCAGATGGATGGAGTAGATCCGCGCATGGTGCTTTTCGATGAACGCCACCGCATCGAACCCGGCCGCCGTGTAGTGGCCGAGATCCAGATTCACCCCAATGTATGGCGAATACGCCAGCGCGGCCTCGAAGGTCTCCGGCCCGGCGAACTCATTCGGATCCTTCACATTGGTCCTGCCGTGCATGCCGGCCTTCATCCTGTGCTTTTCGAGAAACGGCGCCATCCGCTTCGCCAGCGACAAGGTGGCCGACGAAGTCACCATGCACTGCACACCCAGCTCGCGGGCGCTCTGCAGACCGCGCTCGATTTCCTGATCCGTAAACGACTCGCGGAACTGAAAATCGTATGCGCAGACCCGGATGCCGGCTTTCCTGAACTTTCCGGCGATCTCGTGAAGGAAACCTACGGACGCTCCGGCGCCGCCCGGCTCCACGTGGCCCTGCCATAGCTCACACTCTGAGATCCCGATCTCGCCCATCGTGCGGATCGCGCTGTCCAGGTCCCGGTCGCTGAAGCTGTTGGTCTGCGCGCCGATCTTCACGTCGTCCTGCGCCGCCGCCCGTGCCGCGGCGAGCATGCTGAATTCCCGTCTGGTGTACAGATAATGAATCCTCAAATGCATGATACTGTTTGGTCAGATGACAAACAAAGCAGTCGGCTCGGTTCCGCGCAGGACCTTCGTCGGTGCGGCTTTCGCGGGGTTAGGCATCACTGGCATCTATGCCCAGTCTCCAAAGCCCAAGTCCGGCGCTACGCCGATGCGTGAGTTCGGCAAGACCGGAGTGAAACTGACCGTCGTCGGACAGGGCGGCGCTCGACTTGCCCTGCTGCGCACCAAGGAAGCCGCCCGCCCCCATGTCCGGCACGCCTACGAGTTGGGCCTGAACTATTTCGACTGCGCGCACAGCTACTGGGAAGGCCATTCCGAAGAGGTCTACGGCGACGTGCTGTCCGACGTTCGCAAGCAGGTCTTCATCACCACCAAGTGCGGCAAGCGCACCCGCGCCGAAGCTGAAAAGGAATTGCACGTCTCTCTGAAGAGCCTCAAGACCGACTACCTGGACCTCTGGCAGATGCACGGCATCCAGGACCAGAAGGACGTCGACGCCATCTTCGCGCCCGGCGGAGCCATCGAGGCGTTCGAAGCCGCCAAAAAAGCCGGCAAGTGCCGTTTCTTCGGCTTCACCGGCCACCACGACCCCAATGCTCACCTCTCGATGCTGAAGTCCTACGACAAGTGGGATTCCATCCTCATGCCCCTGCACGCCGCCGATCCCGCGTACTTGAGCTTCGAGAAAATCACGCTCCCCTCGGCAGTGCAGCGCGGCATCGGTGTCCAGGCGATGAAGGTCTTCGGCAATGCATTCCTGCTTCGCGTCCTGAACGCCGAGGAGTGTCTGCGCTACGCCCTCAGCCTGCCAGTCCACTGCGCCACGGTCGGCTGCAGCACCATCGGCCAGCTCGACGACGACGTGCGCTTCGCCCAGAATTTCAAGCCCTACACCCCCGAAGAGATGGAGCAACTCCGCCAGCGTGCCGTCACCGCAGGTCCCGGCGGCCTGCAGGGCCCCGCCCTCGAATACTGGAAAATCGGCGGCGTCTGGAAGTAAACAATGGGGACAGTCACCCCTTAGTCCACTTTTCTCAGGAGTACTCCAGCGAATAAGGTGCGACTGCCCCCTTTTCGCAGCCTCGCGCTGCCCACCAGCACAACCAGCCCAATACCCATCAGCATCGCCGTCCCCGGCTCGGGAACCTCTTCGGAGGGAAACACACCAGTTGAAGTCAGCACGGCGGTCCAGGTTAAATCCACAAACCCTGGACCGCCTGACTGTAGAGCAAACAGCACCTCCGAGATCGTGTCGATGCTGTCGCCCGTCGTGTTCCCACTGAATCGCGCGTAGTAAGTTGCGGAGCTACTATCGTTCAGATCGAAAACCGTGCCGCTCACATCAAATTCGAGACTCACCCCGCCTGTCACCTGAGTCAGCAGCAGCGACGTATGTGGGAAGAGCTCGGTCGGCGCACAACTGCCGCCTTCTCCTGGAAGAACAGTGCACGGCTCACCCACGCCAGCAGCGACACGCTCAAGGCTGAAGGCGAGCATCCCGCCCGGATACGGCAGGATGATAAACGGATAGATGGGAACTGCAAGGGTCCCGTATGTAGCGCTTGAATCTGTTTGGTCCGCGATCACACCAGCAGAGAGCAGCGGAACGGCGGTAAAGCCCTCCCATGTCGCGGTGACGGCAAAGAAGCCCTCGCCACCGCCCAACGGTGAAAAATCGATGCTGGAACCTGCCACCCGCGCCGGACCCGCGCCCGTGATCTCCACCGTGCCGAGTGCGCTGGCGCCCAGAAGCTCGGGGAGCATCATCGCCAGGCCCGCAATAATCGGAATGCCCATCAGGTTTTTCAATGAACCCTCCTCACCGCAAGCTTGCGTGATGCCAATACTTTAACTCAAGCGTATTTTAAGACTTAGAGACCTGAAAAGTACCATTACTCACAGAAAATACACGATAACCCCGGTCCAGGATTCTCCTTGACATGCCACCCGGTCCTGCACCAAAGTCATTAAATCGGAGGGTATCATCAAGCATCGAATCGTATCCCTGGGATTCGCGGCGGCCGTCTTGTCCGCTGCCCCTGTTCCAACCTTCTACAAAGACATCCAGCCAATCCTGCAGCGCAGTTGCCAGTCGTGCCACCGGCCTGGAGAAGTGGGCCCGATGCCGCTGCAGACTTACCCCCAGGTGCGTCCTTGGGCGGCCGCGATCCGCGAGGCGGTCAAACTCCGGAAGATGCCGCCCTGGGGAGCCGAGCCCGGACACGGACGTTTTTCCAACGATCCCTCTCTGACACCAGCCGAGAAGGACACCATCGCGGCGTGGGTCGAGGCCAAGGCGCCGGAAGGCGACCCGAAGGATGCTCCCGCACCTGCGCGTTTCGCCGAGGGGTGGAACATCCCGGAGCCGGAACTCGTCGTCCAGATGCCGCAGCCCTATCAGGTGCCGGCCAGCGGAACCATCGAATACACCTACTTCGTGGTTCCCACCGGTTTCACCGCGGACCGTTGGGTGCAGGCGGCGGAAGTGCGGCCCGGGAACCGCGCCGTCGTTCACCACGTGATCGTCTACGTTCGCGAGCCCGGCAATCCGTGGCTCAAAGCGGCACCGCCGGGCGTCGCCTACGTTCCAGCAACACGCGGGGATCGGGGGCAAGGGGAATACCTGGCCGGGTACACGCCCGGCAAGCCGGCCATGCAACTTGCCCCAGGTCAGGCGAAGCTGATCAAAGCTGGGTCCGACCTTGTCTTCCAGTTGCACTACACGGCCAACGGCAAGCCCGCCTCCGATCTGACCAAAGTGGGCTTGGTGTTCGCCAGCCAGCCTCCCCGGGAACGCGTCCTGACGGTGGCCGCCGTGAATGCAGGCTTTGTCATCCCGCCGGGCGCCGGGAATTATCCGGTGGAGTCAACGCTGGCTTTCACCGATGATGCCCATCTCGTCTCGATGTGGCCGCACATGCACCTTCGTGGGAAGTCGTTCCGGTTCGAACTCGTCGCGCAAGGCCGCCGGCAGACGCTGTTGAACGTACCGAAGTTTGATTTCAACTGGCAACTGCGCTACCTGCCCGAAGAGCCCCTCAAGCTTGCCCCCGGCTCGACCATCGAATGCTTCGCGGCTTTCGATAACTCCCCCAACAACCCGTTCAATCCCGATCCGCGCAGCGCAGTGCGCTGGGGCGACCAAAGCTGGGAGGAAATGATGGTCGGCTTCATGGAGATTGCCTTCGACGCCCGCAAGTCGCCCGCACAGGTCGTGAAGCGCGCGGCGCGGGCTTCCGAGTAGTCCGGCCGCGCTTCAGTTCAAGGCGCGACCTTTGCCTGCGCCTCTGGAGTCGGCGCCGCGGCCAGCCGTCGTCCGCCTCCCGGCAACAACATGGGAACGCTGCGCCGGTATTCCTCGTACGCTTTGCCGTGCTCGGCCACAAGATCTCTTTCCTCGAACTGAATAGCCAGAATGATGTAGGCAGTTGTTGCCAGGGCGAACACCAGGTGCGCTGCAGTCATTGTCGGCGTCATCCAGAACGCCAGCAGAAAGCCGAAGTAAAGCGGGTGCCGCACCACTCGATACGGCAAGGGAGTGCGGAACGGCACTCTGGTGTAAGGCTTCCCCATCAAGGGCAGCCACACCTGCCGCAGGCCGAACAAATCGAAGTGGTTGATGAGGAACGTCACAACCAGAACTGTGGCCCATCCGGTCGCGAAGAGCGCCCAAAGTACGCCGCGGGCGACGGCGTTTTCAACCGACCAAACCTCGATGCCGATCGGACGCCACTGCCAGAACAGCAGCAGCAGCGCAAGGCTTGCGAACAGCACAAACGTCGAACGCTCGATCGCCCACGGGATGATCTGTGTCCAGCGTTCTTTGAACCACCTCCTTGCCATCACGCTGTGCTGAACCGCAAAAATCGTCAATAGCAGGCAGTCGATCCCGCACCGCTTTTGGTAATGACGTCTGCAGCGGGCCATCCAGGCGGCTGGGTACGATAAACCCTCCCACGAACGCGATGGCGTAAAGGAACGTACCCAGGAAGATCACGTACGACGTGAGTCCGTAAGCAAAATACATCAGGTGTTTAAGCATGTCTTTCTCCTTGTGCTGCAAGCGAGAATAAACCGGTCCCGAAACCTTCGCCATAGGCGTTTTGTCCCGGTTGGACTAAAATCGGGTTCTGGGATGTCCGACAAATGTCCCGGTCGGAGAGTTAGCCGGACCATGAGCCTTCGCCAACGTATCCGCTACGTCAAAGCCTCCGATGGAACTCTCTTGGCATGTGCTGAATCCGGCGCCGGTCCCGTCGTGGTCAAAGCGGCCAACTGGCTCACCCATCTCGAATACGAATGGGACAGCCCCGTCTGGAAGCATTGGCTTCAGTTCTTTTCCAAACACAGCCGCTTCATTCGCTACGACGAGCGCGGCTGCGGGATGAGCCAGTGGCATGACGGCGCCCTCTCTCTGGATATGTGGGCGGCCGATCTCGGGTCCATCGTCGATGCGGCACAACCCGCCGGCCCTGTCACCCTGCTTGGCATCTCGCAGGGCGCGGCGGCCTGCATCCAGTACGCCATCTGGCATCCTGAACGCGTTTCCCGGCTGATCCTGTATGGCGGCTACGCTCGCGGCGCCCTCCGCAGGGGCACGCCCGATGCCGCGTCGGCTTTCCAGGCCATGATCGACCTGGCTCGTGTCGCCTGGGCCCAGGACAACCCCACTTTCCGCCAGGTCTTCACTTCGCGCTTCATTCCGGAAGCCAGTTACGAGCAGCTTCAATGGTTCAATGAACTCTGCCTTAAGACAGCCTCGGGCCAGATCGTTGCCAGCCTGCTCGAAGCGCGTGGCGTCCTCGACATTTCGGAACTGCTCAGCGCCGTTCGCACGCCAACGCTCGTCCTGCACGCGCACAACGACGAGGTGATCCCCATTTCGGAAGGCCGGCTCCTCGCCAGCGCCATCCCCGGAGCCGAGTTCGTCGAACTCGATTCGCGCAATCACATCCTGCTCGAGCACGAACCCGCCTGGCAGCGGTTCTGTGAGGCAGTTCGCCCATTCCTCCAACCGGAGGAAGCCTCCCTCAATCCAGTGTTCTCTGCGCTGTCGGCGCGGGAGCGTCAGGTGCTCACGCTCATGGCCGACGGATTGAGCAACACCGGCATCGCCGAGCGCCTCCAGATCAGCGAAAAGACGGTCCGCAATCACGCATCGAATCTCTTCGACAAGCTCGGCGTCTGGTCCCGTTCTCAGGCCATCGTGTTTGCCCGCGACCACGGCTTCAGCCGCTGAGCGTCGCCAGGTGCGCCACCGTATACGATCCCGCCGGCAGCCGGAAGGTCATCGACGCGCCCGCCTGCGGCGCATCCAGGTTCCTCGGCACAACGTTGTTCGGCTGGTCGAACGTATTGATCGCCTTCAGATCCCGTCCCGTCAGCGTCTGGCAGGCCAGCACCCGCGATGGCGTGGGAGATTGCCACGCTAACCGTGAGGTCGCGCTCCCCCGTCGTGTCCCGGTTCAGCATGAAGAGGGCAACTTGGCCGTTCTGCGGATTGTGCGTCGCCACCACGTCCAGGAACGGCACCTGCTCGTCGCGCGCGAAATCGGCGCGCAGTCCCTCCGCCCGGATCGGATACGTCTCCGATTCCACCTGCGAGGTCCAGCACACGGCCGTGCGCGTACTGCAGCGCCCAGGCGTACGGATAGTAGATCGTCTGCCGGATCGTCTTCTCCGCGTTGGTCATCAGCGGCGCAATCACGTTGACGATCTGCGCGAGGCAGCCCACCCGAACGCGGTCCGACCGGCGCAGCAGCGTGTTGACGAAGCCGCCCACCAGCAGCGCGTCTTCCAGGTTGTACTGTTCCTCCAGCAGGTGCGGCGCGAACTTTCGCTGGCCGTCGGCGAACAAGCCGCCGCGAGCCCGATACCAGACGTTCCATTCGTCGAACGACAGCCACAGCCGCTTCGGCGATTTCTTCACGCCCTGCACGTAGTCGCACACCGCGCCGATCTCGTGGATCTGGCGCTCCATGTCGAGATTCATCGCCAGGTAGCGCGACACGTTGTTGCCCGTCAGTTCCGGCGTGTTGCCGTAGTAGTTGTGCAGCGAGATCGCGTCCACCTGGTCGTAGCACTCTTCCAGCACCTCCCGGTCCCACACCAGGTAGGTCGGCATGATGGTGGCCGACGAGCCGCACGCGATCAGCTGCAGACTCGGGTCCATCACGCGGAACTGCCGCGCAGCGTCCCGCGCCTTGCGGCCGTACTCGCGCGCCGGCATCGTGCCCATCTGCCACGGCCCGTCCATCTCGTTCCCCAGGCACCAGTACTTCACCTTGTGCGGCTGCTCGATAGCCGTGCGACCGCCGCAGGTCGCTCCACTTCGTGCCCCTGTCGACGTTGCAGTACTCGACGTAGGCCACCTGCTCGGCAACGGTTCCCGTGCCGAAATTGCCGCCCAGCAGCGGCTCGGTGCCCACCAGCCTCGCCCATTGGATGAATTCGTTGGTGCCGAACTGGTTCGTCTCGAGCGAATTCCACGCCCGCTCCAGCACCGTCGGCCGCTGGTTCTTCGGGCCGACGCCGTCCAGCCAGTTGTAGCCGGAAACGAAGTTGCCTCCCGGATACCGCATGATCGGCACCCCCAGCCCTTTCACCTCCGCCAGCACGTCCTTGCGGAAGCCGTTCGCATCCGCCAGCGGCGATTTCGGATCGTAAACCCCCTCGTACACCGCCCGGCCCAGGTGCTCCAGGAACGCTCCCAGCACCCGGCGGTCCATGTCGCCCTTGTGGCGCGCCTGGTTGACCACCGTCCGCGCCGTCCCCCGCGTCTGGGTGTATCCCAGCGGCTGGAGCCACGAACTCGCCGCCAGCGCGGCGCTCGAAGACGTCAGCGTCCGGAATAAGTCTCGACGATTCGTTCTCATGTTCACCGCCGCAGCAAAAAGTAAAGCGTGGCCGGAGTCGTTCCTTGCTCAAGCACCTGAAAACCGGCTTCCTTCACCCTTGCTTCCCACCATGCCGGACCGCGAGTGCCGCCATGCGACAGCAGCGGCCCAAACGCAAACTTCACCCATCGGTCATTAGCAACCAGCATCAGTAGGAAATCTCCCCCGGGCTTCAAGACACGCGCGGCTTCACCCAGCGTCTGGTTGATCCCCTCTCGATTCAGATGATCGACCGCGTATGAGCTGACGATTGCGTCGAAGCTCCCGTCCTCGAATGGCAGCTTCCGCATGTCGGCCGTCGCGATTGACGCGCGCTGATCGACACCGGCGGCCTTCAGGTTCTGCAGCAGTCGCTGCTGTGGACTATCCCCGGGCCCGAAATGCGCTTCGAAGGAGTCGCCCAAAAAGATCCGATGCAACCAGTGTTGCCTGCGGACGGGATGTAAGAACCATAATCGACGACCTGCCCGTGCCCGCCCCGATGTCGAGAACTCGTCCCGTTCCGGACCGGAGAAAACTCTGCGTCGGCAACGCGGCTCGTCCATTAATGTCCAGGCCGAAATGCATCGACAGGAATGCCGCGGCCGACCAGAGAGCCAGAACGCCCAAGCAGATCATCGGCCACTTGGACCACTTGCGGCTGTATCCCAGCAGCAATACTGCCGCCAAAATGGCCGCCACGGCCAGATGGCCATAGCTCAGCCACCATGGATATCCAAAATCGAGGTTGTTCACGGTTGCGGTCATTCGTCTGCCCCTCTATTGCCCAGCGGCTACTGCAACGGACTGCCTGCTCTCCACATAGTAAGACTCACGGCCCGAAACTTGCATATACCGCCTGGACCGCAAAAAACAGAGGAGACCAGCACATGCAGCGAGACATGGATTTAGTCCGCAAACTGCTGGAGAGCATTGCGGGCTCTAGGAAAGTTGAAGCCAACGGAATCAACACTTACCACTTGCAGCAGATGGAGCACGCAGGCCTCATTAATAGCGCAGCCCCGCCCGGCAAAAGCGTGGACTCCCCCAAGGCCCCTGCAGTGAAAATTACTGGATGTGGTAAGGAATTTCTTGCCGCTTCTGGCAACGAACCCGCCTGGAGCTATCTGAAAAAGGTCTCTGCGCATATGGGCGGGATGGCGCTCTTCACAGCGAAAGAAATTTTGCAGAAGTTGACTAATTCGCAAACGACACAGGACCGGGCAGTTGCTGACGTTCGGCAGCCCAGCCCTTATTAAGGTCCGATAGTCTTATATCGAAAGATAGGTTATGCTGAGAAAAGGTAAAGGGTACAGATGCGGCAACAAATGAGCTTGGTCCGTGAGTTGCTCCTCAACGCCGATGCTTGCGATGCGATAGATGCAAACCCGGCGAACTCTGTATCTCCTTGACTTGCTAAAAGATGCGGGACTTGCAGAGAGTGTGGACGAGCGCCCTTCTCCACGTCTTCGTGTTCGGGTTCGCCTGACCCTGCCCGGGCGGGAGTTCCTCGAGGCTGCACGCGATGCGTCTGCCTGGAGCTACGCTTGCGCGCACAAAAGCGGAACGTCCCTTTCCACCGCTAAGGAAATCCTGTTGAGGTTTCCCAGATCGAAACCCCCTGTCTCAAAGGCATTCGAGCCTCGGCGTTACCCATTGAATGACCGCGGCCCGGATTGGGCCGTCGGTGACGGAGGAATTGCGCCATGACCGGCACACAGGACCCTGGAGTAGTCCTCGTTGTAGACGACGAGGAAATGATAAGAACGTATGCCCGGTTTGCCCTTGAATCCTATGGCCACACCGTGCTTCTGGCTGACGGTGGCCAATCGGCAATCGAAGTGCTTCGTACACATTCCGCCAGGGTCGATATCGTCCTTCTCGACATGATGATGCCCAAGATGACCGGCGAGATGGTGCTTCCGGAACTGATCAGGCTGCGCCCCGATCTCAAGGTAATCATATCCAGCGGGTATTGCGATTTGGAGCACGTAAAGCGCTCCCTCGGGCACCTCATATCGAGCTGTCTGAATAAACCCTACACGCCAGACCAGTTAGCTGAGCATGTCAGGTTTGCATTATTGGACAGAGTGTCGGACAGAGCGTCGGACAGGGTGTCGGACAGTACCGAAAGCAGACCGGAAGTGTCGGAAACACACTTCGCTAGCCGTCGCGGTGGGGACACCCGGCCGCCTGCAATGGCTGCCAGGTCCGCAGCCTGAGATTTTGTGCTCCGGCTCGCTATACTGACCTTACCTGGGCGATGCGGCCTGTGCTGCCTGCAGGCGACTGGCAAATAAACTCCCTTCGCATGTCGATTCGGCTTCACCCCGTTCGACGTATCAGTAGAGAGCCACACCACCGCTCACCCAAAGGAGATTCGCAATGCGATTCATGATCATAGGCAAGGCCACCCCGGAGACGGAAAAAGAAGGCGCCCTCCCCGATCCACAGCTCATGCTCGAGATGGGTAAGTACAACGAAGAGCTCATGCAGGCTGGCGTCCTGCTCGCCCTCGATGGCCTCCATCCCAGCTCCAAAGGCGCACGCGTCAAATTCTCCGGCAAGTCTCGCACCGTCATCGACGGCCCCTTCACCGAGGCCAAGGAGCTCATCGCCGGCTACTCGATCCTGCAGGTCAAGTCCCTCCAGGAGGCCATCGAGTGGGTCAAGCGCAGCCCCACCTGCAGCGCCGGCGACTACGAAGTCGAAATCCGCCAGATCTTTGAGATGGAAGACTTCGCACCCATCCTGTCCGAAGAGCAGATCCAGCACAAAGTACAACTCCGGGCTGAGCTGCCAAATCAGACCGCCAACAAATAGCCGCCCCTGCATCCACGCATTAGAGCTGGTGTGATCGGTAGCCGTGTCCGCTACCGATCCACATCAGGTCTTCCACCGCACCATCGAAGCCGTCTTGCGCATCGAGTCCGCGCGCCGCCAAGCCTCCATCGACTTCCCCAGACTCATTGCTTTCCCAAAAGCGGTGTCACCGCTTCCGGCGTCAGCGGCCGGACCGGCGATCCGCGGAATCCCTTCGGGTCGCGCGTCACGATACAGTCACAACCCGCAAGTCGCGCGGCAGCGGCAGTCACCGCATCCTTGAGCCGAAAGCAGCCCCTCCGAGGCGCCTGTCTCAATCGCCGCCCAAGCCGCGGCGCTCGTCTCCCCATGGGGTTTCCGGTCGAGTAGAACGTCGAGGACAACAGTGATATCGAACAGGACTCGTCTCATCGGTACTTGGCCGCCAGATGCTTCCTGTATTCCTCGATGTCCGCCTTCTTGAGAGTTCCCCGAACCGAACGCAGGATTGGCGCATCGCGCATGGCTGGAGAAGGCGGCCGCTACCGGAGAGCTTCAACTCTCGAAAGATGCCTCGCAGTTCGCGTCGCTCCGACCACTCGGTTGTCCACACTCAAGGTGAGCTTCGACATATGTACGTATTTTAACAACGCACTCGTACGTATCGATTCAACCACTCAACAGGCTTGCTGCCAGCCAGGTGAGACCAAGAGGGGGATTTGAGAGGTGTTTCGCGCGCGCAATGCGAAGCTGAATCGCGATTCGGCTCTCAAGGTGCAATCATGGAAGATATGATCCAATCTTGGTTCGGGCTCATCTCCCGCACACTTTCATGCGCCGTGCTCACCGCCGCGCTGGCATTTCAGGCACTTGCCGCAAGCGACGATTCGTATTGGAAGCACGACCCCGCCGACTGGCAGGTGGAGATTCGTCCGATCCAGTTGTGGGTGCCACACATGAGCACAAAGGTCACTCTTCCGGATTTGCCCAATCGCCCGAACGGCACCGCCACCAGCGAACTCGATGGTGCGTACTCCGGCGGATTTCGCTTGGAAAAGAACAAATGGTCGATCGACGGGAACTTCCTCTTCGCCGATCTCACCGCCGAGAATCCCAACCCGAAAGTGCAATCCGATGCGGGAATCAAACTGGCCCAGGTCATGGTAGGACGTCAGATTGTCCCCGGCTTGTCCCTGGAGGGCGGGTTCCGGCGAATGTCGCTGGAGCTCTCCGCCAAACTCCTCGACTTTCCGGAAGTGCGAGGCGAATCAGGCGTCTGGGATCCGCTTATCGGGATGACGTTCCGGAAGCCCCTGGGTAGAAAATTGCGGCTGAACCTGCACGGCGATGGCGGCGGCTTCGGGGCCGGTTCAGACGTGACCTACTCCGCCAACGCAACGCTCGACTGGCGATTCGCCAAGCACTTCGGGATGTCCTTCGGCTACAACTTCCTGCATTTCGAAACCAGCCAGACATATACTCGCGGGACACTGACCACCGAGCCCACTATCCACGGGCCGGTGCTTGGATTCGGCATCTACTTCTGAAGGCAAGGTATTCAAGGTATTCAGGGTCGGAAGTTCAATCGCGAACGCATTCATCTAGCCGAACTTGCCCGGCCTCTCACGGGGGGCCGGACAAGAGACCTCCGGCAATGGGTGACCGCACCGGTCGGCAGCCGGGTGGCGAACCAGGTACGGAAATAATGCGGCCAACCTCACGAAGGCCGAACGAAACGAAATGAAGACCCTGTTGCCCCGGTTGGTTGAGGGCTACAGGAGGAGAATCGCGCGATGAAAAAGAACCTCACCGCGAAGCAGCGGAAGCCAAGCCCCGGCAGCCGCATCATCTCCAGCCTGAAGGAAGCCGTGGACTGGGTCGAAGGCAAGCCTGTCGCGGTGCGCGTTACCACGGTGGACGTGCCCGCCATCGACGTGCGCGCAATGCGCAAGCGCCTTGGCCTGACTCAGGCCGTTTTCGCCGCCAAGTTCGGCTTCCAGCCCGCAACCCTGAGGAACTGGGAGCAAGGCCGGACGCGCCCTGACGGCCCGGCCCGCGTCCTCCTCGCGGTGATCGCCCGCCACCCTGAGGCCGTCGAGGACGCCCTGCGAAGAGCGAGCTAGGTCTCCAGGCGGTCGCGTCGTTTCAGAGCCGCGACCGTACCCGAACCATAGGCCTTTCTGTCGACTGAGAAATAGCCCTTGTGCATGTGGTTTCGTCTCCCGTGGAGGATTCAGCAAGCTTGCTGCGAGCAAGTTGAGTACATCTGGGACCTCCGCGACTCGATTCTCGACATCCTCTACATCCGGATAATGATTGAAAGTGGACCGGAGATGGTGGACCTCATGAGAGTTGAACTCATGACCTCTTCCATGCCATGGAAGCGCCCTCCCAACTGCGCCACAGGCCCACGTTACTTACTCATTCTAAACGTCTTATTTATTTGTACCGCAGATCGAAGCCACCCAAAAACGCTGTGAAAATCTTCCAGGGAAGAGGTCATTGTGTTAGTACACTTGGGAGGCTCGCCGCGTGCTTAGACAATTAGGCGGCTCCCACCTCGCGGTTAGCCTCGGCAATTTCAAGCAATTCGCGGGCTTGGTCTATTCTTCGCGCCATCGCCACCCATTGTCATGCGCATTGAGCAGCGGAATTCTCTTGGTCAGCTCTGGGCTCGCCCAGTGCTCGTGCAACCTCCGTGAGGAGTTCATTGTGGGAGTAGGGTTTCCTAAGAAAGCTGGCCACCAAAGGCGCCATTGAGGCCATCGCCTGCTGATCCTCCAAGTATCCACTTGATATGATCACCTTTAAATCGGGCTGAAGTTTCAACAGCTCAGGGAGCGTCTGCTGTCCGCTCAGCCCAGGCATGATCATGTCGAGAATAACCACGTGGAAGCGAACAAGACGAGTAATTTCAATCGCAGTCTCCCCGCAATCAGCAACTACAACTGTGTACCCGCTAGTTTCGAGGACACATTCAAGAAACTTCCTTAACGGTTCCTCATCGTCCACCACCAGCACCGCTGCTAAAGGGCTCTGCTCCCTCATGATAGACACCTCCAGCAAACTCAAAAGACCTTATCACCCGCGCGGTAAAGCCAACATTGCCATCAGAACAGGTGCGTGTGTCGCCGCGAGAAACTGCTTCCGAGGATTGGCCTAGTACCCACAGCTTTGTTCAACTGGCGTTGCGATCTACATTAAGTTTTGTACATAAACACAGCGCGGGATGCAAGAGGAATTCGCTGCAACTCCAAACATACACGTGTGTGCTCTAGGTGCCTCCGGGTTGTGCCTTTTGACCCGAGCGACCCCCGACCCGCACGTGCAATTCGAAGGACCCATGCAAAAGGAAGGGTGAAAGGGGGGGAGCCGCACGCACCTGCACGGATAACTAACGACTAGCCCAAAACTGGAGGGACCCGCGCGAAAAGGGCTATGGGGTGGTGCTGCGCGCAAGCAAGCGCGAGCGTGGCGGTTAAGGTTGTGCGTTGCCAGTCCCTGTCTGCGAGAGCTTCACCGAGAATTTCAGCGTACCGTCAGGTCGATACGCATACAGTGTCTTTTCGCCAGGTGTGAACGAAGTCGTGTTGGAAGGTGTCGAAGCCCAGGACATCATGTCGTAGCCGAGGACGTAGACCAAGTAAGTGCCAGAGGGATCCGCGACAATCCTAGGTGCGGCCAGAACATCGGACGCAGTCTGGATCGTGCGCAAGATCGAGGCATTGCCATTCGACTGGGAGATGACGAGGATTTGGCCATCGTTGCCTTGAGCCTGGTAGGGCGGCATCATCGACCCGGGTGAATTGAAATTCGCGAACAGCATCTGGTAGTTGTCGACTGTCAAGTAGATGAGTCCGTCACCTGCAACAACGGGTCTGGAGACTCGGCCACTGGAAATCGGTAGCTTCCACTTTGGGCTGCCATCGACAGGGCTGATCGCCGTGAGTTCGAAGCGCCACGAGGAGAAAGACGGCGTCCCATTCGTAGGTTTGGTCGACTCGATGGAACGAATCACATAGGCAGTGCCATCGGTGCCGACCGCTAGGTCGTCGGTCATCCCGACGCCCATACCAGTGCCCATCATTGGAGTTCCAGCCATGCTCTGGAACATCTGCATGTAAAGACCTGACGGCGTCGTTGGATTGCCCTGCCCGGGGCCCATTCCACCGCCCATTTGTGCCAGTAGGAGCGATGAACTGGCGAATACGAAGACGAGCAAACGCTGAATATGCATGCGTGCGCTCCTTTTCTAATTGGTAGTCGGAATCAACGCTGCATCTTCCTCACCAAACCAAACTCTGTAGGTAAATCAATACTTTAATCGAAATATTGCACTGCACCATCACTTCGCCCAGTGACGGAGGGGGGCAAAAGGCCCAACGTGCTTTCACTAGCGCCAAATGGCACAGACGACCCATCAGCCAGCCCCCCCAAAGGTTGGGTTCTAACTTAACCCCGCACCCGCATTGATAACGGCCAGCAGCGTCCGCCGGCCGGTCCGTCTGAATCCCGGTCGCCCCGGCCTCAATTGCTGCCGACCAATACTGCGGGAAGTCCGTCTTCCCCTGCCTGTCGAGGAACACCTCACACCCCGCTTCCCGCGCCATCGTGACCAGCTCCGGCTTGAAGTTCCAGTCGCTGAACGCCACGGCCGGGGGCTTCAGCTCCGCCAGACTCTTGCGGAGCGTTTCCGCATTCACCGCCTCGGGCATGCAAGGCCAGCCGGGGCGCAACGCATCACCAGGTCGCGCAGCACCTGGAACGAGCCGTAAGTCAGAATCGAATCACGCATTTCCCGCTGCTCGACGGCCGCAATGATCGCCGCCGGCTGCGCCTGTTTCACGTCGAGGTAGATGCGGATCCGGCCCTTCGCCAGGGTCAGGACCTCGTCGAACAACGGCAGCTTCTCTCCCGGCGTGATCGCGTCGTGCTTGATCACCAGCCGCCCCTCCGGGGTCGTGCGGAGGTCGACCTCGATATAGTCGCATCCCAGATGAATCGCCGCCTCGTACGCAGCAATCGAATTCTGAGGATGGTCTTCGTGCGCTCCGCGGTGGGCGATGACCTGAATCCGAAGCATAATAGAATCATAAGGCTCTCTCTGGGAAACTCTATGCTGCTTCGCCTCGTGGCTTCCTGTCGATTGCCACCCTTCTCTGGGGGCAACCCGCCCGCAAGCCAACCGACTACCAACGCGAGATCCGTCCGATCCTCTCCGACAACTGCTTTGCCTGTCACGGGCCGGACTCCTCGACCCGCATGGCCGGGCTGCGCATCGACCGCAAGGAGTTCGCCTTCGAAGCTCGCAAGCGCGGCGCCGCCATCGTGCCCGGGCAAGCCCGACGAGAGCCTGCTCTTCAAGCGCATCGCCGAGACCGACGCCGCCCGGCGCATGCCGCCGCCCACCGCACATAAGACGCTGACGCCGGCGCAGATCGCCACCATCAAGCGCTGGATCGAGGAAGGCGCTCCCTGGCAGGAACACTGGGCGTACCGCGTCCCTGTCAAGCCGGCGCCTCCGGCCGTCCGCAACACGCTCTGGCCGCGCACCCCCATCGACCGCTTCATCCTCGCGCGCCTGGAGCACGACGGACTGACGCCCGCCCTCGCCGCGGACAAGCGCACCCTCCTCCGCCGCGTCGCGCTCGATCTCACCGGCCTGCCGCCGACGCCCGCCGAGATCGAGGAATTCCTCGCCGACATGTCGCCCGAAGCCTACGAGCGGATGGTCGACCGCTATCTCGCCTCGCCGCACTTTGGCGAACACCGCGCGCGCTTCTGGCTCGACGCCGCCCGCTACGGCGACACCCACGGCATCCACATCGACAACTACCGCGAGATCTGGCCCTACCGCGACTGGGTGATCCAGGCCTTCAACCGGAACATGCCGTTCGACCGCTTCGCCATCGAGCAGCTTGCCGGCGACCTGCTGCCCAACCCGACCCTGGACCAGTTGATCGCCACCGGCTTCCAGCGCTGCAACGTCACCACCAACGAGGGCGGCGCGATCGAGGACGAGTACGCCGAGATCTACGCCAAGGACCGCGCCGACACCACCGGCGCCGTGTTCCTCGGGATGACCGTGGGCTGCGCCACCTGCCACGATCACAAGTTCGACCCCATCACGCAGAAGGACTTCTACGCACTCGGCGCCTTCTTCCGCAACACCTCGCAGCCTGTGATGGACGGCAACATCGCGGATACTTTCCCGGTGCTGGCGGTGCCGCTGCCCGAGGACCGCAAGGCCTACGAAAAGCTGCTGGCGAAGATGAAGGACCTGGAAGGCAAGCTGGCGGCGGCGCGCACGACAGCCCCGGCGGAAGTACCGGCGAACGTGCCGGCGCTGTTTACAGCCGACGATGAGTTGAAGCAGATCGAGGCTGCCAAGCCGTTCACGATTTCGATCAGGTTCTCGCTCGACGAGACCAAGAGGCGCACCGAACTCGCGTCGCAGAACAACCCCAAGGACCGGGGCCGCGGCTGGGTCCTGGAAACCCGCAACGAGGAGCCGGTGCTGCGGCTCACCGGGGATAACGGTAAGTCGATCGAAGTCCGCCCGCGCGCCCCGGTCCTCGTCGCCGGGAAAAGCTATCACCTGGCCGTGACCTACGACGGATCTCGAGAGGCCGCCGGCCTCGCCATGTGGCTCGACGGCAAACGCATCGCAGGACGCGGCGGTCCGCTGCGGGGCGAGTTCACAGGCGGATTCCCGGAAGAGTCGACGCTGGAGCGGAGTGGGTATGCGAGCGACTTCAGGACGTTCAACCGGGTGCTGTCGGATGTCGAAATCCTGCTGCTGTGCCAGGGAGACAAGGCGGACCCGCGGGAGGTCTACCTGCTGCGGGCGTATGCGCCGGTGCGCGACTTGACGGCGGAGCTTCAGGAGACGCGCCAGGAGGCTGCGAAGATTGCGGCCCGCGGCGCGGTCGTCACGCACGTCATGAATGAGCTTCCGGGGACGCCCTATGCTCACGTTCTGTACCGCGGGCGCTTACGACCAGAAGCGCGACAAGGTGGAGGCGAGGACGCCGTCGATTCTGCCGCCGATGAAAGCCAATCAGCCGCGCAACCGGCTGGGCTTCGCCGCAGTGGCTGTTCGACGCCGACAATCCGCTGACCGCGCGCGTCACCGTCAACCGGATGTGGCAGGAGGTCTTCGGCACCGGCCTCGTGAAATCCGCGGACGATTTCGGCAACCAGGGAGAACCGCCGTCTCACCCTGAACTGCTCGACTGGCTGGCCGTGGACTTCCGCGAAAGCGGCTGGGACGTGAAGCGGTTCTACAAGCAACTGCTGATGTCGGCGACGTACCGGCAGCAGGCTGTGACCACGCCGGCCAAGCTGGCCAAGGATCCCGAGAATCGCCTGCTGTCGCGCGGGCCGCGCTTCCGTCTGGACGGCGAAATGATTCGCGATTACGCGCTGGCGGCGAGCGGATTGCTTGTCGACGAAGATCGGCGGGCCGAGCGTGAGGCCGTACCAACCCGAGGGGGTGTGGGAGGCGGTGGCGATGCGCGAGTCCGACACGCGCTTCTACAAGCGGGACGATGGCGACGCGCTCTACCGGCGTTCGATGTACACGTTCTGGAAGCGTCGCGCTCCGCCGGCGTTGATGGAGATCTTCAATGCGCCGTCGCGGGAGAGCTGCACGGTGCGGCGCGAGCGCACGAACACGCCGCTGCAGGCGCTGGCGACGATGAACGATGTGCAGTTCGTGGAAGCCGCGCGAGTGCTGGCCGAGCGGGCGCTGCAATCGGCGGCGACGAACGATGCGCGGCTGGACTACATCTCTACGCGAGTCTTGGCGCGGCCGTTGACGCTGGCGGAAAAGCAGGTGGCCATGAAATCGCTGGCGGCGTTCGGCACGTCATTACGATGCCCACCCCGAGGATGCGCGCGCGCTGCTGGCGAGCGGGGAGCGCACAGCGGATCCGTCCCTGCCTGCGGGGACGTACGCCGCCTGGACCATGTTGGCGAACCAGTTGCTGAACCTGGACGAGGTGCTTTCGAAATGAGCCTGCTGAAGCCCGATCACGAGGGGCATTATCCGGCGCGGGCGCTCGAGCTCGATCGCGAATCGCTCCGGCGCAACAAGCCCGGCCAGCATCCGCTGGATGCCATTGCGGCGGAGATGGGACGCGAAGAGAGCCGCCGGCGATTCTTTGCGCGCGGAGCGCAGGGCATCGGCGCGCTGGCATTGTCGTCGCTGTTGGCCGAAGCGGAGGGCGCGCCGGGGTTGGGTCTGCCGCATTTCCCGCCGAAGGCGAAACGCTGCATCTATCTGCACCTGGTCGGCGCGCCGCCGCAGATGGACCTGTACGACTACAAGCCGAAGATGAAGGACTGGTTCGACAAGGACCTGCCGGATTCGATCCGCCAGGGGCAGCGGCTGACGACGATGACCAGCGGGCAGACGCGATTTCCGATCGCGCCGTCGATGTTCAAGTTCGCGCAGCACGGCAAGTCCGGCGCGTGGGTGAGCGAGCTGCTGCCGAACACGGCCAAGATGGTCGACGATATCGCGATCATCCGCTCGATGCACACCGAGGCGATCAACCACGAGCCGGCGATCACGTTCTTCCAGACCGGCTTCATGATCGCGGGGCGGCCGTGCCTGGGGTCGTGGATCAGCTACGGGCTGGGCTCGATGAACCAGGACCTGCCGACGTTCGTGGTGCTGCAGGCGCGGCACAATCATCCGAAGGCGAACGTGCAGGCGATCTCGGCGCGGCTGTGGAGCGCGGGCTTCCTGCCCGGGCAGTACAGCGGCGTGGGGCTGCGGTCGCGGCGCCGACCCGGTGCTGTTCATCAACAATCCCGACGGCGTGCCGACGGCGGTGCGGCGGCGAGATGCTCGACGGGCTGGCGGCGATGAACAACGCGACGTTCCAGAAGCTGGGCGATCCGGAGACGCAAGACGCGGATCGCGCAGTACGAGATGGCGTTCCGGATGCAGGCGTCGGTGCCGGAGCTGACCGATCTGTCGAAGGAGCCGGAGCGACCTGGACGATGTACGGGGAGGATGCGAAGAAGCCGGGCAGTTTCGCGCAGTCGTGCCTGATGGCGCGACGGCTGGCCGAGCGCGGCGTGCGGTTCGTGCAGGTGTATCACCGCGGCTGGGACGTGCACGGGAACCTGCCGGAGGTGCTGCCGTCGCAGTGCAAGGAGATCGACCAGGCCTGTTACGGGCTGGTGCAGGATCTGAAGCAGCGCGGGATGCTGGACGACACGCTGGTGATTCTGGGGCGGCGAATTCGGCCGCACGATCTACTGCCAGGGCAAGCTGACGCCGACCGATTACGGGCGCGACCATCATCCGCGGTGCTTCAGTTTGTGGATGGCGGGCGGCGG
This sequence comes from Bryobacteraceae bacterium, assembly GCA_963714395.1. Lineage (GTDB taxonomy): Bacteria > Acidobacteriota > Terriglobia > Bryobacterales > Bryobacteraceae > JACADU01. The sequence goes on along the minus strand of CAVQOO010000003.1, from coordinate 179,386 downwards.
CATCAAGGGCGGCGTGGTGCATGGGGAGACGGACGACTTCAGCTACAACATCACGGCGGACCCGGTGCACGTGCGCGATTTCCAGGCGACGATCCTGCATTTGTTCGGAATTGACCATGAGCGATTCACGCACAAGTGGCAAGGGCTGGACGTGCGGCTGACGGGCGTGGAGAAGGCCGAGGTGGTGAAGGCCGTGCTGGCTTAGGGCGGATTCCTGGGTTTCGGGTAACCCAAGGTGGGGTTCGTAGACAACCCGACAGGGTTTGAGAAGGTTCGTACGGGGGGTCTATTGTCGTTGAAACGACGGGACATTGGGGTTCGTACAGGGGTGCGGGGCATTAGCGGGCGTGGTCTGGGCGGCTGTGCTGTTGACGCTCTTGCTCGCTTCGATCCTGGTGCCGGTGGTGGTCATCTCAGTACCTTTTCCACTCCTTTCCGATCATCACTTCCGCACACGAAACCAAGGATTTCGGGGCGGCGAGTCTGGAAGTAGTTGAAAAGGTGGGGAAAATAAATTCGCGAATTCGGAACTGGGTTCCGGTTCCGCAACCCGTTCAGGCGTCCTGAGGGGCTCAATGCCCCGAAGGGCGCCCGTCCCGTTTGTGGTGCCGGGGCCACAGACAGGATGATTTTGACGGCCCGGCCAGGACACTCCTACAATGAATGGGATGAAGAGCAGGGCTCCGAGGACCGTGTCCTATTCGGTTTATTACGAACAAGCTCCGGAAGGCGGGTACGTTGCGCTGGTTCCGGCTCTGCCTGGGTGCCATACCCAGGGGGAGGACCTGGAAGAGACGGAGCGCAATGTCAAGGAGGCCATCGCCTCGTACCTGGAGAGCTTGACGGCGCACGGTGAAGCGATTCCCGAAGAGGAACGATTCGTTCTAAAGAAGAGTGACCGTTCCCGCCGCTCGGTCGGATGAGGCTCCTGGACAAGAAATGCAGTTGTCCAGTGTCCGTAGAGACGGCAATACGCCTGGCTGGTGGTTAGACCCGCGGAAGCGACGAAGCGAATGAGAGTTGCAGTCCGGACGCGTAGGGCGGCGAAGCAACAGCCTGACAAGGCTACTCGCGGGTGATCTGGTTTCTCCGCGGTCTCATTCCGAGCAAGGACAGCCGGCTGTGGGTTGGCGGGTTAGCGAACGGCTAGGAGACTTTCGACGGATATGTCCTCGTCGATATCTGGCCAGTGGATGCCGATGCCTCCGCCGATGAGGCGCCAGTTGGATTGCTGTTGGGGGGTGGCGTAGGCGAGGCGGGGGAACCAGGCGAGGGGGGCGGAGAGCTCGCGACCGTCGGCGAGGACGAGTTGGAGGGCGTGAGGTGTAACGGAAACGTCGACAGCGAGGGGTTCGAATCTAACGGTCAAAGTGCTCATTCCACTTCTCCTGGAGTAATACCCTGTCCTCCCTGACAATAGACATGATCTCCGAGATCTGGCTATTCCTAAAACCCTTAGCTCGGGCCAGAGCAACCGGAGTCAACCAAATCTTAGCGTAACGCTCGGCCTGCTCGACATGCACATAGGGCGGTTCCCGGCCTTCAAGACTGAAGAAGAAGAACCTTTAACCGGATGCCCTCAGGATTGTCGGCACAACATCCAGTGTAGTGCCCATGGAGATCCAATCACGCATGCTGGCGGCACTGTAGGTCAGAACCACCGATCTCAGGCCGAAGGTGGTCGCTTCCACGGTTGCCGACGTTTCAACCGGGTGAATTGCACGAGGCAAGCGCGTTTCTGGTCCCTGGCCAAGCGAAGATGAGTGTTGGCCTTTGAAATCAAGGTCCTTTCGAAAGCGTCACGGGGTGGATCGGCAAGCTATCCTTGGGTTGTGCCGTTGAAGGTTCGCGATGTCATCAGACTGCTGGGGAAGCATGACTGGCGTCACGTGCGGACCACTGGTGATCATCGGATCTATCGCAGCCCGGACGGACGTGTGACCGTGGTCTCGGGCAAACTCGGCGACGATGTGCGCCCAGGTACGTGGCGCGCGATCCTGAAGCAAACTGGTATTGAGGAGCCGGAGAAATGAAGCGCAAGTACTCCCTCGCGATTGAAGGTGAACCTGGCAGCTACAGTGCGTACGTGCCTGAACTTCCAGCAATTCTTGTGACGGGTCAATCGCTCGACGAGATAACGGTCCGCGCGCGTGAAGCGATTCGCCTCTACTGGGAATCGGTCCGCACCGACCTTTCGCCTACTTCGATCCTGCGCGAGATCGAAGTCGAGCTTCCCGCATAACGGTTAGCCGTTCTGGCCTGAGCTTCAGTTCGGATCGATTGTGGGAAGCGCGTTTCCCGTTCCTGACCGACGGCCGGCCTTGCGCAGTCCATTCGCTTGTACCGCATCCTGGGCGGTCGCGGTGAGGGAGACCCCGATGAAGAACAGAACGAGGCAGGCGCGGATAGGCCGGGCCGGGGGGCATTAAAAGCTCAGGCGGAGACCGAAGCGGAACATGCGTTCGTCGATGCCTTCGCGGCCGGTGTTCTGCACGCCGGTGATGAGGCCCGGTTGGCTGGAGCTGATGTCCGAACGCGGATTGCCGAAGTGCGGCGTGTTGCTCGCATTGAAGCTCTCCGCGCGGAACTGCAGGCTGAAGCCGCTCCGTGATGCGGAAGGCGCGGTAGACGCTCAGGTCGAGGTTGATCAGGCCGGACCTCGTAACTGATCCCACCCGCCGGTGTCGAAGCGGGCCGCGGTGACGGCCGCGTAGGCCGTCGGATCGAACCAGAGGTCCGGTTTGCGTCGGGGAACGTGTTTTGCCTGCCAGGACGACGCATTGGTATTAGGATTCGAGACATGGAGTTGTGGTTTGAGGCTCATTCCACGTCAGTCGATAACGAGCGAGGCGTGGCGTCCGGCCATTTGGACACGCCGCTGTCCGAAGCGGGACGCGCTCAGGCCGTTGAACTGGGATGCCGCCACGCGGAGCGGACATTTCTCACAGTTTATACGTCCGATTTGACGCGGGCCGTGTCGACGGCCCAAATCGCATTTGCAGACACCGGCATTCCCTGCGTCCCGGATCGACGATTGCGCGAGTGCGACTACGGTACCTGGGCCGGCTGCTCCAATCAACAACTGCAGGAGGCACGGGGGAGGTTCGTCAACGAAGCCTATCCAGGCGGCGAGAGTTACCGCGAAGTCGTCCGGAGGGTCGAAGCATTCCTGAGCGATCTCACGAGAAGCGGGGAACCGGTTCTCATCATTGCCCATCGTGCTCCGTGGTACGCCTTGGAACACCTGATTCTAGGGCGAGACTTGAGTGAAGTCGTCGGTGCGCCCTGGAACTGGCAACCAGGGTGGAAATACAACCTGAATCGCCGATGACGATCACGTCTCAGTCGTTCATTGCGGCAGCGCTGCGCCGGACTGCTCCGCCACCATGTAGGCGGCGTACCACTCGGGCCAGTTCGCGTCGCGCTGCCCGGTGCGCTTCTCGTGCTCGCCGTGGGCGGCCTCCGCACGCCGAAGCGCGCTTGCCAGATCGTTCGCCGAAGCGAACGCGGTCTGGGCGGGGTCGATGCGCCCGGGCACCCGGGTGGTGACCTCCTGCAGCAGCCAGCCGTTGCCGTCGGGATCGCTGAAGGAGACGAACGAGCGGTAGCTGCGATGCTCGGGATCCGGACCGCTGACCCGGTGGCGCCCAAACAGGTAGGGCTGGTCCGTGCCGGCGTACACGCCGCGGCGTCGTGGAACACCTCGCTCGCGTCGACGCCGTGCGCGACGAGTTCTTTGCGCGCAGCCTCGATGTCGGAGACGATCAGGTACAGGCCCTGGGCGGAGCCGGGCGCCGCCGCGGTGACGGTCTTGCCGAAGATGACCGAGCACCCGGAGCCCGGCGGTGTGAACTGCATGATGCGGAAGTCGTCACCGTTGTCGAAGTCGGCGTCGAGCCGCCACCCGAGCCTCGCGTAGAACTCCTTCGCGCGGTTGACATCCGAGACGGGGATGACGACCACCTCGAGCTTCATGTCGCTGCTCATGGCTGCGCTGCTCATGGCTGCCTCCTGGGTTGTGTTGGAACTGTTTTTCTGATTCATTTTCGGTCTCCTTTTTTGACAACATTAGCCAAACGTGAACGAAAATACCTCGACACCGGGATCCAGGAATTCGATTTCAAATGTCCGGTCCTGGATTCGTCCTTTCTGCCGTATGAGCTGATAGAGCCGGGGCTCCCGAACTTCGCCGGAACCGTCAGGGCCTGAATCGACTCCGTGATCGTCACCCGGTGCGGCCCCATCGAGGTCACCTTGAAACGAACGGGGCGTGCCGTTCTTCGCCGGACCTAACACCATGTGCAGGTCGCGCGCATGGAACCGGAATACAACCTTGCCGGGTGCTGACTGAAGCGCGGTGCGCTCGCGGCCGGCGTTCCACTGCCCGGCCAATCCCCATTGATTCAAAGTGGGCGTCATGGGCGGGCTGTAGGTCCTCCGCGAGTCGTGAGCCAATCGCTCGCGCGAAGCGAAACGCTCCGCGCGTCCGTAGCCGGCGAAGGTCTCGGGAGACCGCACATCCTCGCTCGGGGGCGCCTCGGCTCCCGTAGCGTTGATGCGAACAGGGGCGCCGTCCAGGCCGGCTGCTCCGTTTTCACGCAGGAGTTCCTGGATGACGCGCTCGGACTTCTCATATTCGCCTTCGCCGAAGTGGTGATAACGGATTCGGCCTTTTGCGTCGATGAAGTAGTCGGCCGGCCAGTAGTTGTTGCGGAATGCCGACCAGATCGGAGCGGTGGCTGTCTATCGGGACGGGGAAGACGATTTTCAAGTCGGCGACGGCGTTTTTCACGTTCGCCGGATCCTGCTCGAAGCCGAACTCAGGCGAATGGACGCCGATGACAACCAGGCCGGCATCCTTGTACTTTGCCGCCCACGCCCTGATGTAGGGAAGCTCGCGCAGGCTGTTGATACACGAGTACGTCCAGAAGTTGACCAGCACCACCTTGCCGCGGAGCGACTTACTGCTCAGCGGAGTGGAGTTGAGCCAGGCCACCGCGCCATCCAAATCAGGCATTCGTCCTTCGTCTGTTGCTCCTGGGCGTCGCCGCTCCTGCAATCGCGACGACCCCGCAGATGAGTGCCGCGGCGCAAATCCAAAAGGCGAGGATTCTTCATAGACGAAAACTCCGATCTCTAGTGCGCCTCCGGTTGCGGCTTCGCGGCAGGCACCGTGACCTCGACCGTGCCTTTGTCGATTGTTTGATGGGTGGCATTCGCCAGTTCGATCAGGATCTTGTGCGGCCCGGGCGCGAGGCCATTGATAATGACCGGGTTGCCGCTGGCGTCTGCCCAGTGCCAGGGGGCGTCATCGACCGTCACATGGATGTGTCCAAGCCGGGGAGACACGGCGAGCGCGGCAGGCCCAAATACCGGCACGATGCGCAGATTCTCCGTGCGATATGGAATAAACACCACGCCACGCGACAGCGGTTCGGCGAGCGGCGGATCGATGATGATCTTCGCCGGTGGTCCGTTCTGGCGAGCGGTCTGCGCAGCGGATGACGCCGCCATCAGAGCCTCAGGCACCGTGAACCTGACGGCGCCTTGATCGAGCAGTTGATGGTTCGCACTCTCCAGTTGGATCAGGATCTTATGCGGCCCGGGTGGCAGGCCCTGGACAATCACCGGCTCTCCGCTGGCTTCCACCCAGACCCACGGGGCGTCGTCGACAGACACATGGATGTGTCCGATCCGGGGAGATACCTCAACCGCGGCAGGCCCGAACACCGGCGTCATGTGCAGATTTTCCGTGCGATATTGAATCACCGCCAAGCCACGCGACAGGGTTTCCGGCAAGGGCGGATCGATGATGATCTTCGCCGGGGGTTCGTTTTGAAGCGGCACGACGGCCGCCGCTCCCCGCACTTCCCTGGCGGTTTGCGCAGCGGCCGGCGCGGCAACCAGGCAGGCGATGATGACGGGCGCACACAAGATGAGAAGCATGCACCAACAGTGCAGGACTAGCCGCGAAAGATCATCACGACATCGAGGTTCTTTCGCGTACCCAGATTGGTGATGGGGCGCAGTACCACTTTCGTGTTATTGCGGCCTCAGGAGCAGCCAAAGGCTGCTATCTTCCGGTATTCTACTTTGCAGGATTTCCAGAGGGATCGGAATACATAACTGTGGCGAAGAATATTGTGATCCTCAGCGACGGAACCGGCCAGAGCTACAGGACGACAAAGAGCAACGTCCTTCGCCTGTATGAATTTCTCCTCAAGGACCCGGCCCGCCAAGTAGCCATCTACCACCCAGGAATTGCCACATCTCCCCTGCCGCTTGGCATGAACCCGAACAGGCGTGTCCGCCACCTTCTGGAACTGGGCTTGGGTTACGGTCTGATGGATGACGTGACTGAGCAGTACAAATCACTCATCCGGCGCTACCGGCCGGGAGACACGATCTTCCTCTTCGGATTCAGCCGGGGGGCATTCACGGTTCGGGCACTCGCCGCCCTCATTCACGTTTGCGGACTCTTAAGGCCGGACGATGTTCACCTGGTACCGGACGCAATCGAGCTATTTCGGACGGCAGAGGCGCGCATTAAGAAGGCTAAGAGAGCAGGGAGGATTGACAAGGAGAACCTCAAAGGGGGTCCAATCGACAACGCCAGGTTCGATCAGGAATCGGCTGAGTTCAAGTCAACGTTCTCGCGAGAGTGCCAAATCGATTTCATGGGTCTCTGGGATACGGTCAAGGCGTACGGATTTTTTTGGCCGCGAAGCTTTCCCTGCTTGCGACACAATCCGAGCGTATTGTGGATCCGGCACGCGGTCGCGCTCAACGAGCGGCGCTCGCACTTCCAGATGACCGGCTGGGGGGATAGAGACGACGAGACGGGGAGAATCAAGGAAGTGTGGTTCCGCGGCGATCATAGTGACGTCGGCGGTGGGCATGACGAAGGGAACAACGGGCTGGCCGATATCACGTTGGCTTGGATGCTCGGAGAAGCCACCGGCCGGTCGCTGCTGCTGGACGAAAACAAGCGGGAGGAAATCGTGAAGCTCGCGAAAAGCAACGCTGGGCCGATCCCCGCGCCGAGAGACCTGGACCAGGGATTTCAGTGGTGGCTCTCGCGATGTCCTCGACCTGAGCTGAACAACAGTGAGTATCCGCCGCGCCGGCCTCTCAAATTCCGGCCCTCCGCATTGCGCAAGCCCATCGACCATGTGGAAGGGGGTTGCCTAAGATTCCACGTAACCGTGCCACAACTGGAAACCAGCCCACTCAGGGTTCAGGCCCGATCCATTCGTGAAGAAGCCACTATCGAGATCAAATGGCCAGACTCCTCGGACGGGAAATCTGGGTGACGGCACAACGAAAGTTGAACCGCTGACGCGGACCCTCTCAAGGTTCCACCTGCAGTTACTGGAAAGTCCGGCATGCCGTCGGCCGGTCAAGTTGTCTCGGATGCTGCCCCGCGAGATCGCGATCTCGCACCCTGCCGTTCCAGATGCCGAAGAGATCGGCACGCTTCACGCCGCCGGAAGCATCAGAGTCTCGCGAATGACCTCGACGCCCTCCAGCGATCGCTCGGATAACTCACGGTTGGCATCCAAGACCATGGTGACGGCTTCTTTGAGGTTCCTGCGCGCGTCTTCAAGCGTATCTGCTTGTGTATTCGCGCCCGGAAGTTCTTCCACGAAGGCAACGTAGCCCTCGGGAACTTTCATGTATACAGCCGTTAAAGTCATCTGGGCCATACATCGAGATGATAGGCCTTTTGGTCACAAGGAGGGTCCGCGCCGGCTTGACCGCATGCACTTGGTGGTCACCAGCAGCAGCACGGTGCGTTGGAGTCCCTCGGGCTTGAGGGCCGCCGATACAACGATGTTCGTGTCGATGACCAGCCGGAGCGGCCGAAGTGTTGGCGTCGAACAGAATTTTCACGCAACCGCCGCTGGCCGCCGCCGGCCGGAGACCTGCTACTGGGCGTCCAGCACTTCCCCGCCCGGCCCGAGCAGCCGCAGCTTGTACGGCGCCTGGCCGTAGGCGTGCGTCGAGCAGCTCAGGCAGGGGTCGAATGCGCGTACCAGTGCCGAGACGCGGTTGACCGCGCCTTCCTTCAGCGCGTTGCCGTCGACGAACCGCTGGGCCACCTGCTTGATGCCCTCGCGGATGGCCAGGTTGTTGTGGCCGGTCGCAACGATGAGATTCGCCCAGAGCATGGCGCCATTGTCGTCGACCTTGTAGTGGTGGATCAGGACGCCGCGCGGCGCCTCGATGATGCCGACACCCTCGTTGCAGTTGACGCCGGCCGTGGCGCGGACGTGCTTGTCGAGGATGCGCGGATCGGTCAGAAGCTGCTCCATGCGCTCTACCGCGTAGGTGGCTTCGATCAGCCGCGCCCAGTGGTAGTAGAAGGAGCTGTGGACGATGCGGCCGAGCGCCTCGCGGTAGTCGGCCAACTCGTCGTCGGCTTCCGGGGTCCCGCAGGACTCGGCAACATTGAGCCGCGCCAGCGGGCCGACGCGGTAGACGCCGTCCGGGTAGCCGATCGGCTTGAAGTACGGCGACTTCAGGTAGCTGTCCGGCATGGAGGCTTCGCCGATCACCTGCGAGTACTCGAGCGGGTCCTCGACGTGGGTGATCGCCTTGCCTTCGGCATCGATGAACTTGAGGATGCCGTCGTACAGGCGCAGTTGCCCGGCGGGGGAGACCAGGCCGGCGTGCATGGTGGGCATGGTGGCGAAGCTCTCCGCTTCGTCCTTGAAGCCGTCGCGAACGCTCTTGAACAGCTTCAATGTACGGCGAAGGATGGAGCGGGCGATGGGAATGCCGCCGAGGATCTCGTCGCGAGCCTCGACGGTGAGCGGCTTGTTGACGCCGCCGGGGACGGTCCAACTCGGGTGGATGCGCTCGCCGGCGAGCTTGGCGATGGCCTGCTGGCCGAACTTGCGGAGGGCAATGCCGTCGCGCGCGATTTCGGGGTGCTTCTCGATCAGGCCGACGACGTTGCGCAGGGCCGGGTCGGAGTCGAAGCCGAGCAGCAGGTCGGGCGCGGAGAGGTGGAAGAAGCTCAGCGCGTGGCTCTGCGTGAACTGAGCCATGTGGATCAACTCGCGCAGGAGCTTGGCGGCGGGCGGGATGCGAACGGCCAGGATGGCGTCGCAGGCCTTGGCCGACGCCAGCAGGTGGCTCACCGGGCAGATGCCGCAGATGCGCGCGGTGATGGCGGGCATCTCGAAGTAGGGGCGGCCTTCGACGAACTTCTCGAAGCCGCGGAACTGGGTGACGTGGAAGTCGGTCCGGTCGACCTTGCCCGCGCCGTCGAGGTGGATGTCGATCTTGGCGTGGCCTTCAATGCGGGTCACATGATTGATGGTGATCTTCTGGCTCATGATGACTCCTTAGCCGAACTTGACCATTCCGGCCAACTGAGGTTGATGGCCTGCGGCAAGCTCGAGGACCGCCTTGCCGATGGCCGCCGCCGAAGGCGGGCAGCCGGGGATGTGAGCGTCGACGTGGACGACGGCGCCGACGGGCAGCGCCTGCCGCAGCAGGCCGGGGACGCCGACTTTGGGGATCTGCAGCGTCTCGGTCGCGTTCTCGATGTAGCCGCGATCGAGCAGCTTTTTCACCGGAAAGCAATTGCGCATCGACGGGACGTTGCTGGTTACGGCGCAGTCGCCGAGAGCGACAAGCACCTTGGTGCGCTGGCGGATCTTCTGGATGAGCTTGAGGTCGTCCTGATTGCTGACAGCGCCCTCCACGAGGGTGACATCGACGCCTTCGGGGAACTCCTGGGCGTCGACGAGCGGCCCGTAAACGATGGTGGCCTTCTCGACGACGGTGAGCAGCACCTCGTCGAGATCGAGGAAAGACATGTGGCAGCCGGAGCAGCCGTCCAGCCACACCGTCGCGACTCTGACTTTAGCGTTCGTCACCGGCCCACCTCCCTGAACGAAGCGATGCGGCTGACGGGTTCGGGCCGCTTGGTCATCTCTTCAACGGCGAAGCCCTTCTCGGCGAGCGCGCCGGTGGGGCAGCTTTGGACGCACTTGCCGCAGGCGGTGCAATGACGCGATTCGCCCCATGCGCGGTTCAGCTCGCAGATCATCTGCGAGCCGATGCCCCGGCCCCCGATCTCCCAGACGTGAGCGCCTTCGACATCGGCGCAGGCGCGGACGCAGCGGGAGCAGAGGATGCAGCGGTTCTGATCGAGCGTGTAGCGGGGGTGCGACAGGTCGACCTTGTGATTGGGGAAGCGGTAGGCGTAGCGAGTATGCGTGACGCCCAGCGTCGCTGCGGCGGTTTGCAGCTCACAGTGGCCGTTGGCGACGCAGACTGCGCAGATATGATTGCGCTCGGCCAGAAGCAGCTCGATGATCATCTGGCGATAGGAGCGCAGTCGATTGTTCTCGGTGGTGACAGACATGCCGTCCTGCACCGGGGTGGTGCAAGCAGGCAGAAGGCGTCCTACACCATCGACCTCGACCAGGCACAGGCGGCAGGCGCCGACAGCCTTGAGGCCCTTCATGCTGCACAGCGAGGGGATCTTCTTGCCGCAATCGGCGGCTACGTCGAGGATGGTCTGGCCCACCTGGGCGTGGACGAGCTCGCCGTCAATTCGAATAGAGATTTTGCTTGGCATGATTCGTCTCTTGACCTCCTTTTATTGATCCCCGTTGCGAATGTCGCAGCGCAGGCAGCGGCAGCTTTCTTCCATGGCCTCGACTGGTGCGAGGCCGACAACGGCTTCGTTGAAGACACGAGCCCGCTGCGCGGCCGGGAGGTCATGGGCATGGTGCCGGGTGCTCTCGCTGGGGTGGGCGGGAGGAGACTGGGAGATTTCGAACTCGGGCCAGATGCCGCGCCAGCGTCCGCGGCCCATCAACTTGAGGTCGATGTAGCGCGCGGCGCGTTTGCCGTAGCCCATGGCGTTGGAGACGTTGGAGGCGCCGGAGATGAGGTCGCCGCCGGCGTAGAACTTGGGGCGGGAGGTCTCCAGGGCGTAGCGGTCGACCTCGATGAGTCCGCCCTCGCTGATCTTGAGGCCGCTGGCCTTGGCGAAGTCGAGGTCGACGGTTTCGCCGACTGCGAGGATGACGGTATCGCAGGCCATGCGCTGAATCTCGTCGGTGGAGATCGGGCGGCGGCGGCCGCTCTTGTCGTACTCGCCCAGGCGGGTCTTGGCGACTTCAATGGCCGAGACCTTGCCGTCGGGCGTGCCGACGATGCGGTGCGGGGTGGCGAGGAAGACGATCTTGGCGCCTTCGGCTTCGGCGGCCTCGGTCTCCTCGGGGATGGCGGGCATGTCCTTGCGCTCGCGGCGGTAGATGATGGTGACATCGGCGCCGAGCCGCAGGGCGGTGCGGGCGCTGTCGATGGCGGCGTTGCCGCCGCCGATGACGGCAACCTTCTTGCCGAGCGGCTGCTTGTGCTCCTTGGCGACGCCTTCGAGGAACGGCAGGGCGGGCATAACGCCTTCGAGTTCGGTGCCGGCGAGGTAGACCCAGTTCTCCTTCCATGTGCCGATGGCGAGGAAGACGGAGTCGAACTGCGCGTCGAGGTCGTTGAGGGTGATTTCCTTGCCGATGGGGGTGTTGAAGACGAACTCGACGCCCATGCGGCAGATCAGGTCGATTTCGCAGTCCAGCATGGCATCGGGGAGGCGGTACTCGGGGATTGCGTAGCGCAGCATTCCGCCGGCTTTGGCGTTGGAGTCGTAGACCACGACTTCATGGCCGAGCAGCGCGCAGTACCAGGCGCAGGCGAGGCCGGTGGGTCCGGCGCCGACAACGGCGATGCGCTTGCCGGTGGCCGGCTTTTTCTGTTCCAGGACGCGGGCGGCGACAGCTTCGTAACGGTCCGAGCCATAGATGGAATCGGCGATGAAGCGGTGCACCTCGCGCATGTTGACGGCCTCGTCGATCCCGGCGCGGCGGCAGCGGTTGTCGCAGGGGTGCTGGCAGACGCGGCCTGTGCTGGCGGGCAGCGGGTTGTCGAGCACCACGCTGAGGAAGGCCTCTTCGATCTGGTCTTCCTTGACGAGTTCGAGGAAGCGCGGGATGTTCATGTGCAGCGGGCAGGAGTTCTCGCAAGGGCTCAGGGCGAGGTCCTCGCAGACGCCGGCGCGGCAGCGGTGGGCCCGGATGTGATCCTCGAACTCATGGCGGAAGTGGCGCATGGTGGTGAGGACGGGGTTGGGAGCGGTCTGGCCGAGTCCGCAGAGGGAGCAGTCGCGGATCATGCGGCTGAGCTGGTCGAGCAGGACGAGTTCCTGGTCGCTGGACTTGCCATGGGTGACCGAGTTCAACATGCGCAGGGCCTGGTCGAGACCGGAGCGGCAGGGGATGCACTTGCCGCAGCTTTCCGAGTGTGTGAACTCGATGAAGTAGCGGGCGACGTCGACCATGCAGTTGTCTTCGTCCATGACGACCATGCCGCCGGAGCCCATGATGGAGCCGAGCTGGGCGAGGGATTCATAGTCGACCAGGACGTCGAACATCTCCTGCGGGATGCAACCGCCGGAGGGGCCGCCTGTCTGGACGGACTTGACGCTGCGGCCATTGGGGGCGCCGCCGCCGACGTCGTAGACGAAGGTCTTCAAGGGCGTGCCGAGGGGCATCTCCACGAGACCCGTGGAAGTGATCTTGCCGACAAGGGAGAAGACCTTGGTGCCTGGGCTCTTGGGGCTGCCGGTTTCGGTGAACCAGGCCGGGCCTTTGATCACGATGGGCGCGATGTTGTACCAGGTCTCGACGTTATTGATGTTGGTGGGGTAGCCGTAGAGACCGTGCTGCGCAGGGTACGGCGGGCGCGGAGTGGGCCGGCCGGCCTTGCCCTCGAGCGAGCGGATGAGAGCGGTTTCCTCGCCACAGACGAAGGCGCCGGCGCCCTCGACCATGCGGATGTGGAAATGGAAGCCACGGCCGAGGATGTTCTGGCCGAGCAAGCCGTGTTCGGTGGCCTGGTCGATGGCCTCCTGGAGGCGATGGACGGCGAGGGGATATTCAGCGCGGACGTAGACGATGCCTTCGGAAGCGCCGGTGACGTAGCCGCCGATGATCATGCCTTCGAGCAGCGAGTGGGGGTCGCTCTCGATTTCATTGCGGTTCATGTAAGCGCCGGGGTCGCCCTCGTCGGCGTTACAGATGATGTATTTCTTGTCGGCCTTGGCCTTGCGGAGGAATTCCCACTTGATGCCGGTTTGATAGCCTGCACCGCCGCGGCCGCGGAGTTTGGCGGCCTTGATCATTTCGATGACGGCTTCAGGGTTGGAATCGATCAGGACTTTGTAAAGGCCCTGATAGGTGCCGACGGCGAGAGCTTCCTCGATGTCGTCGGGGTTGATGAGGCCGCAGTGACGGAGGACAATCTTCTTCTGGCCCTTGAAGAAGGGGATCTGGGACCAGAGCGGGATCTCCGGGAAACCGGAGCCGTACTTGATGTGGCCGGTGATGTGGTCCCACTCCTCGACCTTGCAGAGGGCGAGTTCGGCGGGAATGCGGCCGGCGGCGATGTCGTCGACGATGGCGGGGACGTCGCTGGCCTGGACGCGGTGGAGGATGACAACGGGCTTGCCGGGCAGCCAAACATTGACCAGCGGCTCTTCGGCGCAGAATCCGAAGCAGCCGGTGCGAGCGAGGGTGGCCGAAAAGCCGCGCTGCTCGATCTGGTCGGCGAAGGATTGGTAGACTGCTTCGGCTCCGTTGCCGGTGCCGCAGGTGCCCATGCCAACGGTGATGCGAGGACCGGCAGGCAGGAGTTTCGCAAGTCCCCGTTCACGTGCTTCGTTGAACGAGGAGAGGTCAGTGATCTTCATTTATCGGTGACTCCCTTTCCTGAGGGCCTCAACTTCGCGCTCGAGGGCGCGTTCGTTAACGTGGCCGAGGATGTTGTGATCCACCTCGGCAACGGGGGCCAGCGCGCATTGGCCGAAGCAGGCGACCGTGCGCAGGGTGAATTTACCGTCCGCGCTGGTGGCCGAGACCTTGTCCGCACTGCCGGATTCATCATCCTGTTTGAGGCCGAGTTGGAGCTGCAGGCGCTCGAGCAGGTTGCGGGAACCGCGCGTATGGCAGGCGGTGCCGCGGCAGATGCAAACGGTGTGGTCGCCCTGGGGTTTCAGATTGAAGAGTGCGTAGAATGTGGCGACGCTGTAGATCTGGGCGCCCGGGATGCCGGTGCGCAGGGAGACAAAGTCGAGGACGTCCATGGGCAGATACTTGCGCGCCTGGCTTTCCTGAATCTCCTCAAGAAGGCCGAGCAGCATGCCGGGGCGCCCTTTGTGCTTGGCGATGAGACCGTCCAGAAACTCCTGTTGCTGGAAGGACAGACTGGGCATGATTGATGAGGCCATAAAGGTACGGATTGCGAATTCCGTCGATACAAGACAATCACATCTGATTATCGGTAGCAAGGGTCCCCTTTACACTTTTGTACAGAAATTCTACAGTCGGGCCGGGTGTACACTCACTACAAGCCGGGACGTGGATATGGAGATTCCGGCCAGTTACTCTTTTGACCGCATCAGCCAAGTACGCGGAGGCTGTATGTCGCTTGCTCCAGGAATCCGGATTGGGCCCTACGAGATTGTCGGGCTGATCGGCGCGGGCGGTATGGGCGAGGTGTGGAAGGCACGCGACACTCGGCTGGACCGCATGGTCGCGATCAAGACTTCAAAAGGGCAGTTCAGCGAGCGGTTCGAACGTGAGGCGCGGGTGGTCGCTTCACTGGACCATCCGCACATTTGCACTCTGTACGACGTGGGTCCTGATTACCTCGTGATGGAGTACCTCGAAGGCAAGCCGGTGAGTGGTCCGACTCCACTTGAGGAGGCGATGCGCATAGCGATTCAAATCGCTTCCGCGCTGGAAGCCGCGCACAAGTCGGGTATCGTCCATCGGGATTTGAAGCCGGCCAACATACTGCTGACGAAGTCGGGCGTGAAACTGTTGGATTTTGGATTGGCCAAGGTTGAGCACAAAGCCGAGGCCGTCATGGCCACGGAGCCGACGCGGACTCTAACGGCTGAGGGCTCCATCATTGGGACGCCGCAGTATATGGCTCCGGAACAACTACAGGGCAAGGTGGCGGACGCGCGTACCGATATTTTCGCGTTTGGGGCCGTGTTGTATGAGTTGCTCACGGGGCGTGCGCCGTTCACCGGCAGCGATCCAGCCAGCCTGATTGCGGCCATTCTGGGAAAGGAGCCTGCGCCGATTGCCACCGGGAAGGTGGTTCCGGAGGCGCTTGACCGCATTGTGAGGAGGTGCCTGGCGAAAGACCCCGACAGCCGCTGGCAGACAGTGACGGACCTGCGTGAGGAGCTCGAATGGGTTGCTGGGAGCGGTGCAGCAGCGGAACAGAAAGGCAAGGGCCAGCCGTTGGGCAAAAGCGGGTTGGTGGACGGCGGGTGCAGCGCTGCTGGCGGCGGCGATAGGCTGGCTGTGGATTCGACGGCCGCCGAACCGCAACCTGTCGTGCGGTTCACCGTGTCTCTGCCCGTCGAGGCCTCTCGGCGGAGACCTACTGACACCACACGTCTCGCCGGACGGACAGTCCATACTCTATGGCCACGTCCTCAGGCGCAGAAACGGGAATACTGGTTCTACACGCCTCGCGACCGGCGAATCTGTTCCGGTGCGGCTTCCCTCGGCATACTGTCGCCGACCTGGTCCCCCGACAGCAAGGAAATCCTGATTCAAGCGGACCGGAAGCTGGTCCGCCTGGATCCGGCGAGTGGCGCCACAGTCCCGTTGGGAGTCGCAGCGCAGACTCGTCGCTAGCACCTGCGTGGAGCCCGGCGGGCTTCCTGCTGGCGTCTGAGAAGCCAGAAGTATCCAATACATTCGACCCGACGGTTCAGACCGCAAGACAGTCACGCATCCCAGCGAGGCTGAACACATTGGTTTCCCGAGCCGCTGCCGGACGGGAAGCACTTCCTGTACAAGTCCAGTCAAAGGGGGGCCGTTGACTGACGAGGTCTACTGCGGAGAAATCGAGGGGGGACGCCCCCCCGAAGTGCTTTTTCGAGCCCCGGCCCGTGTACGGTACGCCGAGCCGGGCTATCTGCTGTTTATGCAAGGCGACACGCTGCGCGCCATCAAGTTCGACGTTCGGAGCGAACAAGCCGGTGGGGGCCCCGCTCACCATGGTGAGCGGCGTGGCGTCAAACGAAGTATCAGGTTGGGGGATGTTCACCATCTCGCGAACAGGTGTATTAGCATTTCTGCCTGGAGCCAAACCCGGCTATCACGCCTCACCTGGCTGGATCGGAGCGGACGGACTCTGAGCACTGTCGGAGAACCGGCGAACTACATCAACCCCGCGCTCTCCCCGGACGAGAGGCGGCCTCGCGATCGACATCCGAGACCCACAGACCAGCAAGCGGGACATCTGGGTGTTCGACCTGATTCGCGGGACGCGAACCCGGTTCACTTTCGAACCGGGAGAGGATCTCGTCGACCGGTTTTTTCGCCGGACGGAGCGCAGATTGCATTCGTCTCGGATCGCACAGGCCAGCGTAAGCTGTACTTCAAGCAGACATCGGGGTCGGGCGACGAGAAACAGGCGTTAGAGGCGAACGTCAACAGCGTGCATTCGTGGTCGGCTGACGGTCGATCCGTGCTCGTTGATCAGTTTCGTGAACTTCCAGACCGGCGACATCCATTTCCTCGATCTCTCCTCATCGCCGGTGAAGCTGTCGCCCGATTCTGGCGACAGGTTCGCACGAGGGCCAATCGCGCCTCTCGCCTGACGGCAAGATGGGTGGCCTATTCTTCGAACGAATCCGGCCGGCGGGAGGTCCATGTGCAGAGCTTTCCTCCGGGCAAGGGGAAGTGGCAGATTTCGACGGAAGGCGGAGTGGAGCCGCAGTGGCGCGGAGACGGGAAGGAACTGTTCTACATGTCGCCGACAAGATGATGGCGGTCGAGGTTCGCACCACCGGCGACAAGTTCGAAGCCGGGGTTACCGCGGGTTCTCTTCGAGGTGCGCCTGCCGTCCGCCATCCTGCGGAACCGCTGGGTGGTCACCCGCGACGGTCAAAGGTTTCTGGCGACGATCCCGAAAGAGGACCGCAAAGACCGGGGCTTCAACGTGATTGTGAACTGGCCGGCCCTGATTACGCGATGACTCGGACACCGGCCGTTTTCGCCGCATCACGAAGTCTTTGGTCGAGCGTGGCGAGAGGAAGAGCCGTTCGCATCGCGAGTTCCAAATACGCGGCGTCGTAGGCGGAAAGCTGGTGGACCCGCGTCAGGGCAAGCGTTTCTCCAAAGGCTCGCTCTGCGGTGCGGCCATCAAACTCGATCGGTAGTGCACGCAGCAAGCTGAAAAACCTCATGGCCTCGGAAGGCGAAAGTCGCTTTCGACGCTCCCCAACAAGGACAGCGTTGGCGATTTCTACGGGCCACAAGCTCGGAACCATTGCGGGTTGCGTGGCCAGTCGATTGAGCACTCCGGATGCGTAATCGCTGTGCTCGTCCGGGAAACACCAAGTCATAGTCACTGAGGCATCAAGAACAAAGCTGGCCATCAGTACCGGCGCCCTTCCTGAATCAAATCGCGGACAGTCGTCCCCTTGGGCAGCTTTCGACCTTTGCCGAATCGTTTTAGTTCATCGATGGCCTGCTCCAGATTCATCTCCGAAGCCCGTTGAACCGGAACAAGCCGCGCCACCGGAACCCCGTGCCTGGTGATGGTTATGCTCGCGCCCTTGGCAACGCGTTCGAGCAGGGCAGGAAGGTGGGTTTTGGCCTCGTAGGAACCTATCGTGTCCATACGACTAGTCTAAACACTAGTCTAATTTTTCCCAGGGCTGGAGCCTCACGGGGACTTTGGGGCGCTCGTCGACGTGGAGTTCGAAGATGTCCGGGCGGGCATAGTGGCCGACGACGTCGAGGTCGAACTTGCCGCGGACAATCTGTGCGAGGTCGATCTGGGCAGTCAGAATCGCTTCGCCTTCCATGTTGGGCCCGGCGAGGAAGTTGCCGAACGGATCGACGATGCAGCTTCCTCCGCGATTCTCCACGGCGCCGGATGCGGAGCGATTGAACTGGTTCGAGGAAAGCACGAAGCACCTGCCCTCGACTGCAATGTGGCGCACCGTAGCAGTCCAGGAGTCACGCGCGTCGGCGGTCGGCGCACAGTAGATCTCGATGCCCTTGGCGTACATCGCGGCGCGCATCAAAGGGAGGTAATTCTCCCAGCAGATCACTGCGCCGACTTTGCCAAACGGCGTGGAGAACACCGGCATCGTAGAACCATCGCCGAAGCCCCACACAAGCCGCTCGGAGCCGGTCGGCATCACCTTCCGGTGCTTGCCGAGATAGCTGCCGTCGGGCGCGAAGAACAGGACCGTGCAATACAGCGTGCCGCCATCCCGCTCAACCACGCCGATCACGAGGAAGATGCTGTGGGTCCGCGCTGTCCGCGCCAGCGCGTCAACCGCCGGACCCGGGACGTCGACGCTGCTCTCCCAGTACCGGCGAAAGTCCTCGCGGCCTGCATCGGAACGCGAGCCGACCACTGCCCCGAAATCGAACCCTCTCGGATAGGCGGAAACAAAGGCTTCGGGGAATAGGACGAGTTGCGCCCCCTTGCGGGCCGCCTCGCCCGCAAGGGAGTGCACTTTCTCAAGCGTTCGCTCACGGTCGAAGGCGACCGGAGCCGCCTGTACGACCGCTACGTTGACCCGCTGGTTTGTAGCCAAGTTTGTGTCCCATCCCACAGTAACTTGGCGAGGGGATCCTGCGGGCTGATGTGATCAGGCGCGCTCGGCAGCGAGTTGGACAGGCACGCCGTTGGTGATCGAGTCGAAGACGGGCGAGAAGGTCGGGCCGAGCTTGACGAGCTTTGCCCATTGACGTTCGTCGGCGTTGGTCTTGATACGCATCGTGATGCGAATGGCCTGATAGCCGTTGCGGACGCTGGGGTCGAGGCCGAGGAAGCCGCGCAGGTCGATGTCGCCTTCGACTTTCGACTCCACGGAATCAATGGTGATTCCCTGCCCCGCGGCGTGATAGACCATCGATGAGGTCACGCAGGCAGCGAGAGCGTGGAGCAAGTACTCGACGGGATTAGCCGCTTCGTCATTGCCGAGCAGGACCGGATGCTCGCCGGCGTCCATCTCGAACTTCTGGAGGTGATCGATCTCCTGCATCGTTCCGGTGAACGAAGTTACAGTGGAGCGGTTGTGGCCGCCGCCCAGCCACCGGTTGGAGATGCGGAAGTTGAATTTGGCGAGTTCCGGCTGAGCCTTGACGGCTTGGATTGTTTGCATCAGGGCGTCAGTGTTGACGCCGTTGGTGATGGTAGAGGTAATGGTCTGCATGGCATAAAGGTATGCAGGTCGCGTACCAACATAGCCACAAGGCCGCGGCTCGTGGAATGAATCACTTAGGAGGAGGCGGCAGGGGAGTTGGGGACGCGAGATTTCGTCAATTACGATTTTTCGCGAGGCCGCTCGACTTGGAGGGCTTTCATGCGGGAGGAGACGGTGGAGGGGGGAACGCCAAGCAACCTGGCCGCTCCATCGCTTCCCGCGACACGCCACTGGCAGGATTCGAGTGCGTTAATCAAATTCCGCCGTTCAAGGGCCAATAGATCTCCCGCTGTCAGCACATCGGCATCGGGCCTGGCAGATGAAGATGGCGGAGCGGCGGGCAGCGTGCGGGGATCGAGGAGAATTTCGCCGTTGCGAGAAAGAATCGCAGCGCGCTCCAGAACGTTTTCGAGTTCGCGGACGTTGCCCGGCCAGTCGTAGCCGCGCAGGAGATTCAATGCGGCAGGAGACAATGGGCGAAAGCGCCGACCCCAACTTCTCGCCGTATCGATTGAGGAAGGACTCGGCGAGTAGTACTATATCCTCGCCACGCTCACGCAGCGCGGGGATTCGAATCGGGAAGACATTCAGCCTGTAAAAGAGATCAGACCGGAAGCGCCCCTGTTCGGATTCCTGGCGCAAATCGCGATTGGTGGCGGCGATGATGCGCACGTCGACCTTGCGTGTCCGTGAGCTGCCGACGGGTTCGAACTCACCTTCCTGCAAAACACGAAGAAGCTTCGACTGAAGGTCGAGAGGCAGTTCCCCGATTTCGTCGAGGAAGAGGGTTCCTCCATCGGCCAGGGCGAAGCGCCCATCGCGACGCTGCGTGGCGCCGGTGAACGCACCGCGCTCGTGGCCGAAGAATTCGCTTTCGATCAGAGAGGCGGGGATGGCGGCGCAGTTGACGCGAATCATGGGCTTGGCGCGTCGTGGACTGAAATCGTGGATGGCGCGGGCAGCCAACTCCTTTCCCGTTCCTGTCTCGCCGCAAATCAGGACCGTAGCTTCGGTGGCAGCGACAAGCCGGATTTGAGCGAAGACCTGGCGCATCGGCTCACACTCGCCGGTCATCGCCCCGACGGGCAACAGCTCGGCCAATTCGTCGCGGAGATAGCGGGACTCGTCCCTGAGGGCGGCCAACTGGCGCTCGGCCTCGTAGCGTTCGTTCAGATCGCGCAGGATGATCGTCCAGAATTGTGCGGAATTCCGTTCAAAGTAAGACAGTGTGGCCTCGGCAGCCAGGTGGCCGCCGGAAGCGTCCACGACGTCGAGATCGCCGATCCAGAAGTGGCGCTGGGATATCGAGCCGGATTGGATTCGATCCATCTGGGAACGCCAGGCCTGGGCGCTGGAGTGACCGAGCAGGGAGGTGAACTCGCGGCCAATGAGGGCATTCAGCGGGATCTGCAGTGTCTCTGCGCAAGACTTGTTGGCTTGGCGTATCACACCCTGCTGATCGATGACGAGAATCGCATCCCAGGCCCCGTCGAGCAGACTGGCGAGTTCCCGCTCACGTTCGTGGAGGGCGGCCTCAGCGCGCAACCGTTGGATCTCCGCCCCGGCACGCGCGGCGAAGACGCGGAACACGCCCTCAATCCGCGGAGTCAGCGCGAGCGGCTTGGTGTCCAGGGCGCCGAGGTGTCCGAAGACGAGGCCATGCGAGTCGACAAGGGGCATGCCCAGGTAGCTGACTGCGGCGAGCGGGGCCAAATCAAGATCGTCGGGGAATAGCTCAATGATGTTGTCGGGGACGTGAATCAGGCTGCATTTGTCGACCACGTCCTGGCAGGGCGTGCCGTCGACTGCGTATTCGAAGTCCGGGATGAAATGATCACGGAACCAGAAGGCGAAGGCGCGCAGGCGGCGTTGTTCAGAGTCGAATTCGGTAACCCAGGCGCCCGCGACGTCGAGTGCCAGGGAGAGATGTTGAACCAGAGCGGAGAAAAACTCAGGGCCGGTATGCGAGGCAGTGCCCTCAAGAATGGAACGGACAAGCGCGTCGTCAGAATTGGTGTCCCGCGTACGCTTCCCAGGCGCGGTCATATGTTTCTTCTATTATTGACCGGTCGAGGGGAAGTGTGAGGCCAGGGTACGCCGAGCGCGTCGCGGATGGCGGTTCCATCACACGGCAGGCGAGTCGAACCTGATGGAGGTGAGTTTTGCGGCGACGGCGCAGCCCAACTTGACTATATGTTCGAGCACAGCCATTTCGGTAACGCCGTATGCACAATCGAGCCTGAGGCCCTCGTGATCGTAGAGGAGATTGACGACGCCGGCGGGTATGAAGGCTTTGCCAAAGCTGTGCTCCGGCCAGCGGGTGAGAAGTTCCGCGATTTCGTGTGAGGCGACCGGGCGCAAGAGATTGGGTCTGCGGGCACGGACGATCCATTGCTCCTGGAAGACGGAGAGGTCGCTTTCCACTTTCAAGGCGTGCTGATAGAAATCGTCGCCATCGGGGTGTGCTGCCGAATTGACGCCGAGGCGGCGGGCGAGACTGATGATGCCGCGGCCAAGCGAGCCGAAGGCGATCCGGTCGGCCATGGAGCCCATAATGGCCAACTCGATGCGGCGTGCGGGGCGCTCGCGCCAAAACCAGCGGACCTTGGGAGACGAGTCGCTGGAGGAGCGGTCCGAGTCGTATTCGAGTTCCCAGCGGAAGCCGCGTGAGGTGCCGCGAATGCGGAAGTCGATGTTGCCGTCTCTGGCCGGATCGTATTCCCAGCCGAGTTCCCGAGCGCGGACGGCGCGCTGCTCGGCGTGCTCCTTCTGGAGGCGGTTGTAGCGGTACACGGACCAACCGAGCAGGGCAAGGCCGGCGAGGGCAGCCGCTGCGATGAGGAACGGGTAGAGCACTTCTCCCATCGCTTCAGCCCTTGGCTTTGTCCAAGAGGGAGCGCGTTTTGCTGCGGGAGTGGTTGGTGGCGGTTTCGATGGCGGAGATGAGCATGGCGCGGAGACCGTGGCGCTCGAGTTCGTGGATGGCGGAGATGGTGACGCCGCCGGGAGTGATGACCTGGTCGCGGAGGATGGCGGGGTGGAGTCCGGTTTCACGCACGAGTTTGGCAGCGCCGAGGACGGTCTGCTCGGCGAGTTTGGTGGAGATCTCGCGGGAGATGCCCATCTTGAGGCCGCCTGCGATGAGGGCCTCGATGACCATGTAGATGTAGGCCGGGCCGCTGCCGGAGAGGGCGGTGACGGCGTCCATCAGGTCCTCGTCGACCGTGCAGACGACGCCGACGGAGCGGAAGATGTTCTCAACGAGTTCGCACTGCTCCGGTGTGACGGCGTCATTGCAGGCGATCGCGGTGGCGCCCTCTTCAACGACGACGGGGATGTTGGGCATGGCGCGGATGATGGCCATGCGGCGGCCGGCGAGTTTTTCGAGGAGGGCGATGGGGAGCGCGGCGGCAACCGAGAGCAGGATCTGGTCCTCCCGCAGGACATCGCGGATCTCTTCCATCAGGTGCGGGACTGAGGAGGGTTTGACGGCGATGATGATCAGGTCGGCCGCGGCGGCGGCCTCGCGGTTGCCTTTGGCTGTGGTGCGGATGCCATACTTCGCGGTTGTTTCGGCGGCGTGCTCTGGGGAGCGGGTGGTGGCGGTGATGTTTTCGCGGGCGGCGACGCCGGCTTTGAGGATGCCGCCGATGAGGGCTCCGCCCATGTTGCCGGCGCCGAGGACGGCGATGCGCCTGGTGGTCTGCTGCATGAATTGATTGTGGCGCAGGGGCGGGCTTACTTGAAGTCGCGGATGACCTGAAGATCGATCTCCTGCTCGCCGCTGAGGGAGAAGATGATTTCCGAATCATCGGCGAGACGGTGAACCCGACAATTCCGCGGGTCAGGGGATGCTCTCTGACTCCAGGCATCGGACCGAGGCGGCGCGCCGGACCGCCCGCGAGCGGCAACCGGTACAGCGAGGCATCCGAATCCAGTTTGAAATAGATGTACTTGTTCGAGATGGCGAAGGTGGTCATATGAAGGCCCTCGTGCACCAGATCGGGTTCGCCACCAGTGACGGGCAACTTCCAAAGATCAAAAGCCCGGCCACGCCTCGCAAAGTAGAGCGTCCGGCCGTCCGGACTGATCTGGAGAGGGGGAAGCGCATTGAGATTTTTGATCAGCAGGACGCGGCCGGTGCCATCGGAGCGCGTGCGCCATAGTTCCTGCCCGGACAAGTAGGAAATCCACTCTCCATCGAGAGATGACCAGAGGGGATCCGAGACGGTTTGAACGTCAAGTTGAAGGCGAGAGGGTTTCCACGCGGGAACAGTGAGCTGGAAGATGGCATTGCTCCAGGTCGAGCCGGCCCGCTCAGCGCCCCAGAACAGGATTCGGCCTCCATCGGGCGACCAGCGGGGCATGCTGCGGATGCGATAGTTTTCCGTCACTCGTTGAGCTTGTGAGCCATCCCTGCGCGCGATCCAGATGTCCGGATCGCCGGACCGGTTCGATAGGAATGCGACGTTGGCGCCATCGGGGGAGTAAGTTGGATGGATGTCCATTCGGGACGAAGGAGCAAAGGGGGTGATTCGGTCCAACGCCGGGAGGTAGGCATGCCAGAGTTGGGTCTTTGAGGCGTTGGTGCTGGCGTAGACGAGCCGGGCAGGCTTTTGGGCGTCCGGCTTCGATACAGCGACTGTGCTGCAGCCCTTCACGCCCATCGGACGAGGCACTCCGCCTGGACGGGCCGGAAGGCGAAACATTTCGTTGGTCGAAGAGCCGTAATAGACAGTCTCGTCGGAGTTGCAGAAGATGAGTTCCTGGCCGGAGGGCGCCCAGGCAATGCCGGAAGTCATGGTGGGTCCCCGGAAAAGCAGTTCGGGCGGGCCTGCGATGTTCCAATCCTCGGTGAGGCCCTGACGAATCACTTTCTCGAAGTCGGTCTCCACGGATGTTCCTCCTTGCAGGTACGCCAACGCGCGGCCGTCGGGCGAGATGACCGGGGCGTAAAGGGCGCCGAGGACCAGAGGGTAGGCTTCGCCGCTGACAGGGGACAACCTGTAGAGACCACGAGGCCGAACTGTTTCGTCCGCCATCGGCGCAATGATCCATTTGCCGTCCGGAGTCCACGCCAAGTGGAGGTTATTGGCGTAGAATAAGGTCTTCCGTGCGAGCATCGCGAGACGACGCTCGGCTCCTCCATCGGGCGAGATCAGGCAGAGCCAGGTTTCGAGATCATCGAGTGCGGTGCAGGAAGGCTATCGTGCGGCCGTCGGGCGACCAAGCGGGGTTGTATAAGACACCGGGATGGGCGGCATCGGCCGTGATGAGAGGAGAGGGAAGATGCGATCCCTCTCGCTTGATATATATGCCACGCTGCAGCCCACCGGGGGTTGCCCAGAAAAAGGCGATCTCACGCCCATCGGGAGAAAAAGCCGCCCCATAGTCCATCCCGGCAAGGGAGGCGAGGGGGACAGGTTCAGACAATTCGGCATCCTGAACCGGCTTGCGCCCGGTCAGGATGCCGAAGGCGAGCAGAACCAGGGCAACCGCAGCGACGGCCGCCCAGGGTCTGGCGGGAATTAGGGATCGGACGGCGGGCGGTGCATCCTGAAGCGGAACCGGGCTCAGGCAGCGATGCTCCAGCCAGTCGTCCAGCTCTTGAGCATAGGCCCAGACAGAACCCCGTTCCTGGTGAACGTGGCGATGAACGGGCAGACCTTCGCTCTGGTGCCAGCGGCGGACTGTCCGCTCACTTCGACCCAGATAGGCGGCGATCTGTTTCCAGGAATCCAGGCGGTCCTGCTGCAAGGGGGGAGAAACCATACGGTTCGGTGCTTTATTGTACAGCCGCCTGATTTGACCGGCCACCATGGACAACGGACATTATGGGCGCGCCTCTACTGCCCTATTGAAATCAGACACATGAACCTGATCCTGGGTCATGTCGACGAGGATGCAGACACTGGGTTCATGGACATTGTTGCTGCCAACACTGGTGCTCGCCGATTGGCAGGAGCGCTACCGCAAAGGGGAAGGACTGCTCGATCAAGGGCGGCCGGCGGAGGCGATCAAGGAGTTGAGCCTCGCACTGCGGGAAGCCCAATCGGACCAGACAGGACAAAGTGAGGTTGGGGTCATTCTGGATGCGCTGGGGCGGGCCGAGTTTCGGATGGGGCAATACCGGTCGGCAAAGATCCATATGGAGAGATCGGTTGCGGCTCTGGAGGGGCGCGCGAAGGATCAGGCAATTGTCAGGGCAAATCTGGCCCAGGCGTGCCAGGCTTTGGGCGAGTTCGCAAATGCGGAGCAGTTGCTTCGGCGGGCGTTGGAGGCGCTGCCTGAGTCGGCGCAGCTTTGGCAGCAGCTTGGGCAGGTGCTGTATCTGGAGCGACGGTTGGACGAGGCGGAGGCCGTGCAGCGGAGGGCCTTAGCGATTGCGGAGAAGGTGGAGCCAAGTGCTGCGGCTGTAGCATGGAGCGATCTGGCGGTCCTGTTTGAAGAGAGGAAGGAGTACCGCAAAGCGATCGAGATGCTGGACCGCGGCATCGCCATGCTGGAACCCGGGCAACGGCGCGCCTTGATGCTGGCGAACCTGGGAGGGGTGCACGCGAAGGCCGGTCGCAAGGATGAGGCCGTCCGGCGCCTAGCCGATGCGCTGGCAGAGATGGAGCCGGCTGTGGGGCGGGACCATCCCGATGTCGGCAGAATCCTGGAGCAGTACGCGGCTGCGTTGCGGGAGTCCGGGCGGAAACCGGAAGCCAAGGCGATGCTCAAGCGGGCGGAGTCCATCCGGTCAGCGTTTTCGGCTCAGACCAACAGCGGGAGGGCGACTGTGGATTGGCGGGATTTGAGATAGGCGTGGCGCTCTATTCGGATTGAGTTGAGAGCGGTGTTGGCGGCTTGGGGCATCGCACGTGGAGGAATCTCGAACGGAAGGGAAGCGCACGGCGTCCTCAGGCGGTGCGGCGGAAAACGCCCATCGGTCGATCTCACCATCGATGCGATCGAAATAGCGGCCAAGTTCGACAGCACGGGTCGCCGCGTTCGTTCTTCAACTGCCGCCGGTGTGGCGGGATAAAGCACGGATGCGTGATGGAGAACTTGCAGGAATCCGCCGGGCCGTAGGAGGCGCCAGGAGTACGCGCCCTTCACCGCAGCCGATGTCGAGACCAGAAAGGCCTGCGATCTCCGGCAGCAGGGCCAGGAAAGCGGTCGTGTTGAGCGCGTCGCGATAGACGTCCCGGCCGTGCCGCGTCAGCGTGGTTCATGCACGGGCATTCGATTCCCAATAGCGTCGAACCTCGCGGGTATCCATGCAGACATTGTCGCCGGATCGCGCGAGCCGGGGCTGAGTTGCTTATTTCCTGATCTCGGAGAGATTGGCCTTGTCGACCAGCATCGTGCCGGTGTCGATGAGGACCGGGAACGGCGATTTCGGATCCGTGGCGAACTTGCCGGTGAGTGCGGTCTGCTTGCTGAGCGCGATCTCGGCTAATGCTCTCAGTCCGTAGTAGCCCATCGTGTAGGGCTTCTGCATGATGGTGGCGGCGATTCTGCCCTTTTCAATCCACTCAAGCGTCTTGGCCGCGGTGTCCATGGCGATGATCAGTTTGCCCTCAACCTTGTTCCGTTCGAACACCTCAGCGACCTCACTGCCAGACAGCGACTCCAGCGAGACGAAAGCGTCCACGGGGGCTTTCTTTTCGAGAAGTTCCTTGGTTTTGTCGAAGGCGAGATTCGGATCGCCCTTCATGTCGATCACCTCAGCCACCTTGATGCCGGGGAAAGCTTCGAGGGCAGCTTCGTACCCATTCAGCCTCTCTTCCAGATTCTTCTGTCCGGCGATGGTGAAGAACACGACGTTGCCTTTGCCCTTCAGCGCCTGACCGAGGAACTTGCCTCCCAACTGACCAGCCTGATAATTATTCGTCCCGACAAAGAAGAGCCGCTGGCTTTGAGGTGCATCGGAATCGATGGTGATGACTGGAATTCCTGCCGCAATGGCGGAGTCAATCTCGGGTTTGAGCAATTCGGGATTGCCGGGAGAAACGAGGATGCCGGCTGGTTTTTTGGCCACCGTTCTCCTGAAAGCCTCCCGCTCAGCATTGGGGTCGTATGTGTCGGGCCCGACCAGTTCAGCCTGGACCTTCAGTTCCTTCGCGGCCTGAACGAGTCCGGCGCCCACCTCCTGCCAATAGGGAATTTTGGAGTTCGTGCAGACAACGTAGTACTTCTCAGACTGCAAGTGGCTGGGGCCGCCGCCGCCGCATCCGCACATCAGGAGCGCGAATGCCAAGGGGAATACCGTTGTGAATCTCATAGCAGGTTCTCCATGCCAAACAGGTTGATAGCGCCGCCCGGGGTTCGATCCGGCCGTGGTTGCAGTTTACGCCCATCCGGAGGCCCACGAAAAGGGGGAGGATTGCAGCGATCGCGGCGGCCTATGGACCTGGGGCCTATGGAACCTGCGAGCGAACCCGGCAGCGGAAGCAGATCAGTCCTATCAGACCAACGACGATCAGCGCGGCGGTTCCTGGTTCTGGAACGGGCAGCAAATCCAAGGTCACCCCCACGGAGTCGTCCAGGACATGCATCGTTCCATAGACGAGACCGCCCGTTGTTCCAAGACTGACTTCAATGCCGGCGAGTTCAGCGACGACTGCACTGTAACCGGGGTCTGACGCCGTGTCCGGGTTCCAGCTGAAGGTGAAGGATTTACCAGTGGTGAATCCAGTGAAGAAAAAATGCCACCTGTCCGCCCTTTGCAGAATCAAGGAGGAGGTTCCCTCACTTGGGTCGGTCACAGATCCGAGACCTCCGAAAACCAAGGGCCCTGAACCGTTAAGGGCCGAAGTTCCAGTGGTGTCGAAAATCGCAAATAGCACTTCATAGTTGTCGTCGTTGAAGATGCTCGTCACGATCAAGGACGAGTCAAGCGGACCGGGATTGACGATCGTAAAGGTCTGACTGATTGGCGCGGCGAAGCAAAAAGAATCTGCAAACGCCACCGCGGCAAGAAGGACCAACATCTTCCGGAGCTTCATATCTCGCTGGCCTCCGAATTGATTTGCAGCCCAGAGCACTTACGAAGATTCTTGCCGGAATAGTACACGTTGAAATCGCGAAGTGCAAGCATCGTTCCAATTCCGAGCATGAAGAGGGCGGATTACTCCGTGCTCAGAACGACCGCCAGGCTTTCATGGAACGGACGAGGTTCTGCTCGCGGTCGCCGGCGACGTTATAGCACTGCAGGCCGATGGGACCGCGGTAGCCGGCGGCGGCGAATTGCTTGAGAAACGCCTTGACGTCGAACTCGCCGCGGTCGAGGGGTTGGATGAGACGATCCCAGTCGCCCTGGTGGTCGGCGCCGTTGATGCTGACCAGCAGGGTGTGAGGGGCGGCCTGTTTCAGTCGAGTTGCGAGGTTCGGCTCGTCGCCGCTGCGCAGCCAGTGGCAGAGATTGAAGACAATGCCGAGGTTGGGGCGAGCGACTTTCTCGCGGATGCGGAGGGCGTCCTCGATGGTGGCGACGTGGAAGCCGTAGTGGGGGTAGAGGGCGACCTTGAGGCCGGATTGGGCGGCGAGGTCGGCGACTTCGCGGATCACTTTGACGGACTTGTCGTCTGCATCGGGGGCTTTGCCGTTCACGGTGAAGGTGATCAAGGCGCCGGTGCCGCGGAGTTGGCGAATCGCTTCCGGGAGGCCGGGGTCGTAGGCCGGGGTGGGGTCGGAGAGGTTCATGCCGGTGTAGATGCCGAGAACCTTCAGGCCTCTCGCCTTGTGGGCGGCGACCATTTGCGGAATGTCCTTCGTGCCGGAGTACAAGATGCCGGCATAGCCGGTTCGTTTGGTGAGTTCGGCCTGCTCGTCGAGGGAGAGGGCACCGCGGCCGACGCCGTTGTCGAAGACAAAGAGCGGCGCGTCGGAGGCGAAGGCCAGGGCGCCGGCCGCGTAGAGGACGAATAGAGACTTCATGCCACACCCCAGGGAGCGCGCATCGGGCGCTTGATCATTTTGCGAGCAGTTTCGTTGCCGAGGATGGTCTGCTTCTTCGGATCCCACTGAAGGCTTTGGCCGGTGCGAACGCAGAGTTCGGAGAGCAGGCTGACGAGGTCCGATCGAACAGCGCCTTCAATGTCGCCGACCGGCTTGGGGCCGCCGCGGATGGCCTTCAGCCAATTCTGGTGATGGCCGGCGGTGGCGACCTGCTGATGGCCCTTCGACATGCCATCGGGAATTGAGCTAAGTGCACTGTCAGGCAGATGGATTTCGTTGGGGCCGATGACGGAGTCCGCGAGTGAAGCGGGGCTGGTGACGAGCTTCTCGTAGGAAACGATCACCCAGCCTTCGGTGCCGATGAAGACCGCACCGTTGTGGACGTTGGTGACGCCGGGCCGGCCAAAGGGCAATTGGGGCTGGGGCGCGTCCTTGTACTTCTTGTAGGACTCGCTATCGACCATGTGAAGGACGAGGCCGTCATCATACGTGCAGCGGACGTCCCACTGGTAGGCGGTGTCGAAGAGGCCGCCAGTGGCGATCCTGCCGGCGCCTTCGTAGCGAACGGGCGGCGCGGTCCGGCCTGAGTTGTCGGCCCACCACTGGACCTGGTCGAGCGGGTGGGCGGCCCAATTGGCGATGTTGCCGAGAGTGTAGTCGTAGATGTTGAAGATGCCGTTCTGCCCGGCGCCTTCCAGGCAGCGGTCGGCGCAGAAGGGCCTGCATGGGCGCGGGGCCGAGCCACATGTCGTAGTCGAAGCCGGGCGGAGGCTGTGTGACAGGAGTGGGCGAGCCGCCGGTAGATGAAGGCGGGGCAACGGCGTAGACCTTGGTCACCTTGCCGATGCGGCCGTTGAGCACGAGTTCGATGCCTTTGCGCGCGTCGGGCGTGGAGCGGCGCTCGGCGCCGTACTGGAAGACGGTCTTGGACTGGCGGACGGCCTTGAGGGCGGCGAGGTCCTGCTCGATGCTGACGCCGAGCGGCTTTTCGCAGTGGACGTGCTTGCCGGCCTTGAGCGCGGGGATGAGCATGGAGACGTGCCAGTGGTCCGGCGAGGCGATGTAGACGGCGTCGATGTCCTTCTGCGCGAGGAGTTCGCGGAAGTCGGCGTACATGCGGATGCCGCGATAGGAACCGGCGGGCCTGACTTCGGCGAAGAGCTTCTCCAGAGTGCTCTTGGCGCTGAGGCGGCGGCTCTCCTGTGCATCGCAGACGGCGACGATTTCGACGTTGTCGAAGAACGGGTACTGGCGGGTTTCGAAGATGGCGCGGCCGCCGCTGCCGATGATGCCGACGGTGACGCGGTCGCTGGGGGCCGTGGCAGCAGCGGCGGCGCCGGCGAGGGAAGAGGCGAGGAAGGCGCGGCGCGTGGAGTTGCGAGGATTGCGCATGGCGGGGTTGACCAGACCTCAGAATACCCCATAGAATCAGGCCGGAATGACCCATATCAGCAGACGGACGTTCATGGCCGCGGCTTCCCTGCCCTTGATTGGCGCGGACGACGCTGGCGAGCGGCTCAAGTGTTTCAACGACGCGAAGTTCGGGATGTTCGTGCATTGGGGACCGTATTCCCTGGCGAGCGTGGAGGCGTCGTGGCCGATCATGGGGCAGCCGCGCTGGAAGATCAGCGAGGAGGAGTATAGAGCGCTGCCGCAGCGATTCAATCCGGTGCAGTTCGATCCCCGGGCGTGGATGCGGCTGGCCAAGGCTGCCGGGCAGCGGTACATGGTCTTCACGAGCAAGCACCACGATGGCTTCTGCATGTTCGATTCGGCGTACACGCCGTACAAGATCACGCGGACGCCGTATAAGAAGGACATCGTGGCGATGCTGGCCCAAGCGGCGAAGGAAGAGAAATTCCCTTTGGGCTTTTATTACTCGCCGCCGGACATGAATCATCCGGGTTATCGGGACACTTCCAAGTCGTCGAACAGCAACTGGCGCGGGGAGCCGGAGCGGCCGGAGTGGCCGCTCTACCTGGACTACATGGAGATGCAGGTGAGAGAGCTGCTGACACGGTACGGGGACGTTTTCGCGATCTGGTTCGACGGGCTGGACAAGCAGGAGAAGTACGACGGGACGCGGTTCCACGAGATGATCCGGCGGATGCAGCCGAAGGCGCTGATCAACAACCGGATCGGGTTGACCGGCGACTTCGTGACGCCGGAGCAGCGGCTGCCGAAGGGGATTCCGAGGAAGGGGTCGGTGGTCGGCAACACGAATCCGAACGACCAGGGACTGGCGGCGGGAGCGCCGAAGCCGGAGGAGTTCCAGCCATGGGAAACGTGCATGACGATCAATGGCACGTGGGGGTACAACGCGAACGACAGGCAGTTCAAGTCGACGACGGATCTGGTGCGGGCGCTGATCGACGCGGCGAGCAAGGGCGGCAACTTCCTGCTGAATGTGGGGCCGACGCCGGAGGGGACGATTCAGCCGGAGTTCGAAGAGCGGCTACGCGGGATCGGCAAGTGGCTGGAGGTGAATGGAGAGTCGATCTACGGCACGACGTATGGGCCGGTGCAGGATTTGCCTTTCGGGCGGATGACGGCGAAGGGGAAGACGCTGTACCTGCACGTGTTCGACTGGCCGCAGGGGGCAGTGGAGTTGAAGGGGGTTTCGGGGAAGGTAGCGGGGATCACGTGCGCTGTCGGGTGGCAAGCCGGTGCGGTTCACGCAATCGGAGGCGGGAGTGCGGCTCGACCTGGCAGGGCACACGGCTGGGGAGCACGCGACGGTATTAGCGATGCGAATGAAATAGCCGTCAGGCGCGGGACTGCTTTACGAACACGATCACAAACGCGGCGGCGACGATGGGAGCGGTCGCGGCGATGGCGAAGGCTGGCGTATAGGAGACGCGTTCGACAAGCCAGCCGATGGTGAGTGTGCTCAACATTCCGCCGAGTCCGGCTGCGCTGCCGCAGAGGCCGGCGGCGGTGCCGAGGGCTTCGTTCTCGAAAACGTCAGCGGGCAGGGTGAGGACGTTGGCGGCCCAGCAACTGTAGGCGAAGGTGACGAGACTGATGGCGGCGATAGCGCCGGCAGGGGTTGGTGCGCCGACGGTCCAGAGTCCGGCGAGCATGAGGACGGCGCTGACGGCCATGACGATTTTTCGGGCGCGAGGGGCGGGCTGGCCGCGAGAGATGAGAAGACCGGAGATCCAGCCACCAAGGATGTTGCCGATGCCGGCGGTGAGGAACGGAATCCAGGCGACAGCGCCGATGGCTTTGAGGTCGAGACCGCGGGCGCGGTTGAGGTAGTCGGGGAGCCAGAAGACGTAGAACCACCAGACGGGGTCGCAGCAGAAGCGGGCCGCCATGAGGCCCCAGAGGGAGGGGCGGCGAAGCAGGCTACGCCAAGGCACGGCCGGGCGCGCGGATTCGGCGGCGTGGGCGATGGGGGGCGTACCGTAGCCGGGCAGCCAGAGGGCCAGCCAGAACAGGCCGAGCGCGCCGGTGGCGACAAAGGCGATCTGCCAGGAGTAGGTGAGCGTCAGCCAGGCGATGAGGGGCGGAGCGACGAGTCCGCCGATGCACGAGCCGCTGTTGAAGACTCCGACGGCAAGCGCAGTCTGGTGGGGAGGGAACCACTGGCGAACTGCCTTGACTGAGGCAGGCCAGTTCCCAGCCTCGCCAATGCCGAGCAGAAAGCGCAGAGCGCCGAGGTGCCAGACTGATTGCGCGGCGGCGTGCATCATGCCGGCGACGGACCACCAGGCCATGGCGATGGCGAGTGCCGCCTTCGGGCCGATTCGGTCGACAAGGCGTCCGGCGACCATCTGCATCGCGGCATAAGCGAGCATGAAGGCGAACAGAATTCTGGAGTATTCGATGGCGTTGATATGGAGTTGCTCGCGCAGCACGGGCGCGGTGACGGAAAGCACCTGGCGGTCGAGATAGTTAACGGCGGTGGCAAGGAAAAGAAGCCATGCGATCCACCAACGGCGGGACATCGGCTAGCGTGTTTCCCCGGCGGGGATCGTGAAGAGGAGCTTATCGGGTTCGTTGGTTGAGTAGACGTCGATTCCAGCAGGGCGGAGCACGATGCGGCGCGAGCTGAGCTTGCCGCCGGCGAAGCTGGCCGTGCGGACCTGAACTTGTTTCGGCGTGACAGAGATGTCCTCCACGCCGTCGGTGTGGCGGTGGCCGGCAAGAACAAGAGCGGGCTTGCCGAAGCCGCCCAGGATCTCCTTGACGGACATCCCGAAAGCGCTCTCCTCGAGAGGGATGTGGAGGGCGAGGACGAGGGCGGCGGGTTTAGCCTCAGCCAGGAGTTTGCGAAGCCAGGCGAGTTGCTTCTCCATGAGCGGATCGTCCTTGGTGTCTCCGTCGTCGAGGACGGCGAACAGGTAGGCAGTAGAGCCGGCGCGCTTCTCGAAGCTGTACCAGGTGCCGAATTGGAAGCAGTCGAAGGCTCGGCGCCAGGCGGCGCGAGCTTCGGTAGTGATGGCGTTGTCGCGCACGACGAGCTGTTTGCCGTCGGCGTGGCGATACCAGGAGACGTCGCGGTTGCCGAGGGCGAGATACATCGGGCGCGGGAGCGCGTTTGTGGATGGACTGGAAGCGCTCTATCTGGCCGTTGAGCGGTGCGCCGGATTCGCTGTCATAGCGGAAGGCTTCCGAGGATGTCGCCGGTGTGGATGAAGAAAGCGGGAGGGTTGGCGCGGCGGTCGTCGAGGAACTTCTCCAGTTGAGGAGCCGAGAGGAGATTGGCCATGCGCAGGGGCAGGAGGGCGGGATGGATGCCCTCAATCTGCATGACGTGGGTGTCGCTGATGTGAACGACTTCGAGTGACTGCGCAGAGGCGAGCGGCCCGAGCAGGGCGAGGAGGGCAATGATTTTCATGGGCGGTCTTCCAGTTTGTCAAAGACGGGAGCACCGCCGAAGACGCGGCAATCGCGGATGAGGGGCGATGGGGTACGTTTTAGAATTGCGGCCGCGGGGGCTTGGGCGTGGGCTTGCGCGTCGATGTCGCGCAGGCGCAACCGGGCGACGTCATCGAAGAGCAGTGCCGGACGAAGGTCGTCCTTGCGGTAAGAAGTCGAGAAGCCCTCGATGGAGACGTCCTCGGCGTGGCGGCAGAAGAGCGCGTAGGCCGGAAGGGTCTTGAACATGGAGTATTCGGGATAGGCGTCGGGGAGTTCGGGGATGTCGCGGGATGCTTCGGCGGCGGTGCCGCCGCCTTCGAACTCAATCGAGACGGCGCGCAGCGCGACACGGCGGACTGGGGAGTTGGGCAGACCTGTGATAGAGCAGCCGATGCGTCCGGCGCCGGTGGCCTGGATGCCTTGAATAAGGACGCCGCCGAGCTTGCCGGGCGGAGGCTTGGGATCGCCTTCGAGAAATGGCCGGCCACGGTCGCCAAGGCGGACGAAGATTGGGCCCTGGACGCCGCGCATGGTGATGCCTGAGATGACTACGTTGTCGAGGGTTCCGCCGTCGACGATCTCAAGCGCCAGGCCCGCGAGGCGCGTGTCGTACAAGGCGCAGTTGCTGATATTGATGTTCTCGAAGCCGCCGTTGGTCTCGGTGCCGAGCTTGATGGCGTTGCAGTGGCTGCTGACGACGCAGTTGGAAATGACGACGTCGCGGCATGGACGGGCAGAGGTGCTTTTGAGACAGATGGCATCGTCGCCGCTGGAGATGTCGCAATCGGAGATGCGGACGCGCTGGCAGGAGTCGATGTCGATGCCGTCGTTGTTGCCGTTGACGCGGCTGCGGACGGTGACGCCGGAGAGAAGCACGTCGTCGCAGGCAAGGTAGTGCTGGACCCACATGGGCGAGTTTTCGAGGCGTACTCCGCGGAGAGCGACCCTGCTGCATTGGACGAAGCGAAGCAGGTAAGGGCGCAGCTTGTAGGCGCCGGCGAAGGCCGCGCCCTGACCGTCGATGGTTCCCTCTCCTTCGATGCCAATGTTGGAGAGGTTTTCCGCGCGAATGAGACTGCGCTCGGTGTAATTGTCGGTGTAGGAATGATAGGCTGCGGGCCGGGGAGGGTAGTCATCGAGCCGGGTGCTGCCGCGGAGGATGGCGCCATGGGTCAGGTGGAGACAAACGCGGCTGCGCAGTTGCAGAGTCCCTGTCAGGTAGACCCCGGGGGGGAACAGGAGCGTGCCTCCGCCCGACTCGGCGGTGGCATCGATGGAGCGCTGGATTGCCGCCGTATCGAGGGTTGTGCCGTCGGCTTTAGCGCCCTCATCGCGGACATTGCGCCCGGAGTCGAGGACGGGGGCGGCGGCGAGGGCGAGGAAATCGCGGCGGCTGGTCGGCATGGCGACTATGCTATCTCCCTCCCGGAGAGGCGCGGAGCAGGAAGGAAAGAAGTAGATGTCGGAGATAATGTCGTTTGCAAGGTCGCCTCCCTGATAGGCGTAGCTGCACGTGCCGCACCGATCTTTGTGCTGGGCTCGGCTTTGGCGGAGCCAGCCGTCATGCGCGGGGAGGCAGCGCGTGATGGCGTCGACGGTGACGATGAAGGGCGTGACGGGAGTCGACTCCGGCGAGAACCGAACGCTCCGACCTTGTTTAGTATACCTTCAGATCCAGATATCGACTTGAGGAGGATCATGGCGATCAGGTGGGGCGGGCGGGGGGAAAGGAGTTGGGGCTGGGTGACGATCGTACTCCTGACGGCCCCGATCTGGGTTGCGTACAGCGCTGCCTACCTGGGCATGAGCGGGTTGCTGAGATTGGGGCTTTACCTGGCGGCTTGGAGCCGCCAATCGTCGTGGGTCGTCTTCGTCTATTCCGACAGCCCGAAGTGGAAGGAGCATATCGAGCGAGAGATTATTCCACGCCTTCCGGCTGGGACAGTGATCTTGAACTCGTCGCAGCGCGGTGATTGGAGGTGGTGGAACCTCCCGGTGATGCTTTTCCGGACTTTCTCGGGAACTCGCGAGCACACACCGATTGCGCTGGTGTTCAGGCGATTTCGGTGGGTCAGGGCGTTTCGATTCTATGGTGCGTTTCAGAAGGCGAAGCACGGCCGGCCACAGGACCTGCAGGAAATGGAGATCAGACTGTTTGAGGAGTTGGGCGGGTGAATCCAGTGGGCGTCGAATGATAACATCGGCCCAAAGAGAGCGTGAGGTCGTAATGCGAAGATTCACCAGAGCGATTGTGACGGCTGCCTTGGCGTTGGCTGCGGGCGCGGCTGAGTGGCCGGGATTTCGCGGGCCCTCGCGGCAGGGCGTGGCGGAGGGAGCTTCCGTCCCGGAAAAAGTCGAGTGGTCGTTGGAAATTGGCGGGCTGGGCTGGAGTTCGCCGATCGTGCATGGCAGGCGGGTCTACCTGTCAACGGCGACAGAAGGCGGGGCTTCGTGCCGGTTAATGGCCATAGATCTGGACAAGGGCAAGATGCTGTGGGACGTCGAGGTAGTCCGGCAGAAGATTGGGAGGAAGGAAAAGAAGAATTCCTACGCTTCGCCGACGCCGGTTACCGATGGAAAGTCGGTGTACGTGGTCTGCGGAGACGGAACGTTCGCGGCGTACGGGATCGATGGAAAGCAGAAATGGGTGAATGCGGAATATCCGCACTACAGCCAGCATGGGCTGGGGACCTCGCCAGTGCTGGAGGCGGGACTGCTGATCATGGCGCGGGATGGGTCGAGCGAGGGTGAGGATCCGAAGCTGGGGTGGCAGAAGCCGTGGGACCAATCCTACGTCGTGGCGCTGGACGCGAAGACCGGGAAAGAAAAGTGGAAGGCGAAACGGGGACTGTCGAGGATCGCGCACGTGACGCCGAACGTGATGGGCTCGACGCTGGTGAGCGGCGCTGGCAATGTCGTGCAGGGTTTTGAATTGAAGACGGGCAAACTGCTGTGGACGGGAACCAGCATCGGGGAGGGTGTCGTGCCGTCGGTGGTGCTGGGCGGCGGGTTGATTTACACGGTTTCGGGATTTGAGAAACCGACAATCCGGGCCTTCAAGCCGGGCGGTGAGGTGGCGTGGGAGCAGACGCGCGGCGTGCCGATGATCAGCAGTCTGCTGTATGACAACGGGCTGGTGTATTCGTTCACGACAGCGGGGATCGCGTGGTGTTTTCGGGCGTCGACGGGAGAACCGGTGTGGCAAGGACGGCTAGGGGGAGAGTTCTCGTCCTCGCCTGTGCTGCTGGCCGGAAGGATTCTGATCGCGAACGAACAAGGGGAGTTTTTCAGACTGAAGACTGGGGAGAAGTTCGAGGTGGAGGGGAAGGTTGACTTGGGGGATGCAGTGCAGGCGTCGCCGGCGGTGTCGCGGGGGACGCCTGGTTGTGAGAACGGCTGGGAAGCTGATCTGTTACCGGTGAGGCTGATGGCGGGCCGATGGAGTCGAGGTCCCAGGCTGCGCTTCCTACGGTCATGACGGCAAACACCAGCAATGACAAGGCGGCCACCAGTTCGCGGAGGGTTCAGGCACTGGCACCAGGGCGAACATGGCAGTGTATCCGCCGATGCCGTACTGCTCCCCAACACTGAATGCGCCGTTGGGCATCTATGCCGAAGGTAAGCAGAGCTGATCCAAGAGCGAATACGCTCTGGCCCCGGCCCGAACACGGTTCGGCTGCAGCGCTTTGAAGCACTCATCCCTCGAAATGAATCAATGGTGGATACGTGGAGAGCCCAATACCGTACTAGCGCCGTTCGCGAAGATATAGCCGTCATCGTTGATGGCAATTGATGCTTGAACGGCCAATCGACCAGCAGCAAATCGCACCTACGTCAGAGCGGTAGACAAACCTGTATTTCGCCGCCAATGTCCGCGATGGACATTCCCCGTCCCAAGGACCCCAGAGGATTCATCCCAATAAAGGAGCCGATGTGCCCCACGATCCACCCATCGATATTGGATCTCGGGGAGTCATGTAGCCGACGTAAGTATGGCTCCAGGATGGCGGCGAAGTATGCGCGATAAGCAGGTCCAGGCGAAAGGATCCCAGGTGAGGTCATCCGGCAAACTGAGCTGGCTCGAAGAAGCAGCCAGGTGAGTAGTCGGAACAAGGTACGACTCGGTAGGCAGACGCCAGCAAGGCGGCCTGAGATGTTTGAGAGAGCCCCAGAAGAATAACCAGAGCAAAGGAATTGAGACTTTCATACTGATTGACCTCCGATTTGGCCGACTGGAGTGTAGCAGTGCAGGACAACGGCAGCAACCGGTGCCGGCCGCACGTGTCGGCGGACGCTATCGGCGGACTGTCCGGAGTTACCTTTTGACTACCGTCAGCGTGATCTGGGATGGGTAGCGCTGGCTGTGGTGGACCGAATTGTGGGCCACCACGCCCTTGGATTCGTCGTAGTTGTTGCCGCCGGTATTCAGGTTGCGGTCGAAGCGGGGGAAGTTGCTGCTGGAGATTTCGATGCGGATGCGGTGGCCGGCCGCGAAGTAGTTGCTGGTGGTCAACGGGGAGAAGGTGACCTTGTACACTTGCTCCTTCTCCATCCAGACGGCCGGCTTGTCGTAGCCTTCGCGGTAGCGCATGCGCTGGATGGTCTCGTCGAGGTTGTAGGCCCGGCCGTCGGGATAGACATCGATCAGTTTCACGGTGAAGTCGGTGTCCTTGGCGTCCGATGAAACGTAGAGAGCCGCGGTGATGGAGCCGCTCACTTCCAACCCTTCGGTCAAGGGTTCGGTCGAATAGACCAGGATGTCGGCGCGAGCTTCCATCTTGCGTTGGTCGAAGGAGCCGCCCGCGACGGCGTTTCCGGTGCAGCAGACGTTGCCGCCATAGGACGGGACGGGATTCATCGGGTCGTAGGTGAAGTTGTCGGGAGGCCCGCCGGCGGGCGGCGCCGCGACCAGCGCGCCGTCGCCGTTCAGGCTGTTGGCCTTGCCACCGCTGGTGAGATACAGGGTGAGCGGCTGCGCGCCCTCGGGCGGCCAGGTGTTCGACGTCTTCCACTGATTGGCGCCCATCAGGTAGTAGCGGACCTTGGGCATCGTCTCGAGGACCTTGTTGTCTTCGCCCTTCAGGAAGTGGTCAAACCAGCCGTAGGTCAGCTCGTCATAGTTGAGGCGGGCGTCCCCCATATTTCGCTCGCCGACGATGGTATTCTCACCGGCTCGTTTGAAGGCGCAGTGAAGGGTCGGGGCGATGATGGCGTACTGCTTGCTGGCGATCTCCGGCCGGGCTGTGCGGCGGACATGGTTGTAGGCCGCCAGATTCGGGCCAACTGATACGTCATACCAGGACATGAACCAAAAGCCGGGGATCTGGATCGGTTTGTCGTCATGCCAAAGGCCGCCGCGGTACCAGGCCGGATCGTTGGGCGTGCGCTGGATCATCGCGCCGCCGGTGGATA
Source organism: Bryobacteraceae bacterium (assembly GCA_963714395.1). Taxonomy (GTDB): domain Bacteria; phylum Acidobacteriota; class Terriglobia; order Bryobacterales; family Bryobacteraceae; genus JACADU01. Next base: position 139,884 of record CAVQOO010000003.1, on the reverse strand, counting down.
CTTCCATGCGGTCGGCGTAGACGCCTTGGGGACCTTCGACGGCTTTCAGGATGTCCATCACGGGCAGGTGGGCGAGCGCCTTGGACCAATCGACCGGAGGATTCTGCGGGGCGAGATCGAACAGTCGCGATGCCTTGATCAGATCCTGCTGCGATGTATTTGCGGGAACATGGGCCGGAGTTGATTCTGTTCGCCATAGATCCAGGCGGCGAACAGCATCTGAAAGGCGCCGCCGCGGTACCAGTTGCCCTGCTCGTAGAACGGAGCCACGCGCCCGACACCCGCTCCGAAGCCCTGCGGGATCATTGTCGTGAAACCGGGGTTGCCCATCGCGGCCACCGCCAACTGCCATTCGGCGGTGGAGGAGCAGCCGATGGTGCCGAGTTTGCCATTGGACCAGGGCTGCGAGTTGAGCCAAGTGATGGCGTCCGAGCCGTCGGACAGAGGTGCACCCAGGATGTCCCAATTGCCTTCGGAGAAGAAATGTCCGCGTTCGTTCATGAGCACGTAGGCGTAACCGCGCTTGACGGCCTGGAGGGGAGCGGACATATCGCGCGGGGCGCCGAGACGCACATCCCAGAAGTTGAAGTTGTAGGGAGTGCGGACGAAGATGACCGGATACTTCTTCGACGTGTCCTTGGGCCGGTAGATGTCCGTGGCCATCCGCTTGCCGTCGCTCATCGGCACCATGATCTTGCGTTCGACGATGGCGATCGACTGTAACTGCTTTTCGAGGTCGTGGCGCTTGGCGATTTCGTTGTCGCCGGCCGGGCGCGGTTGCGCAATGGCGCACGGTGAAAGAGCGGCAAGCAGGAGTATTGCGGACGAAAGATTGACTCGCATCGGATTCGCTTAGTTTATCTCGGACGAACCGCGAGTGATGTTGCTGGTAAGGCAAGAAGCTCGCGTACAATGACCTGCATGAAATGCTGGGTCGTTTTCCTGCTGGTTGCCTGCGCCGTGTGGCCGCAGGACCTTGACGTTCTGATACGCGGCGGCAAATTGGCAGATGGGTCGGGCAATCCATGGCGCATCGCCGATGTTGCGATTCGAGCGGGCAGGATCGTTGCCGTCGGGGACCTGAAGGGGACGTTCGGCCACCAGGATCATCGACGCGACCGGACTGGTGGTGGCGCCCGGCTTCATCGACATCCACAACCACTCCGACAACTCCATCGTGACCGATGGGAACGCCGAGAGCATGGTCCGGCAGGGCGTCACGTCCATGATCTTCGGCGAGGGGGAATCGGCCGCACCCGTCGGGGGGAAAAGCGGCGACAAGCCCGGAGCGTGGACGGACTTCGACGGCTATTTCGCGCATCTGCTGAAGCGGGGAATCACGCCGAACATCGGCACCTACGTGGGCTCGAGTCAGATCTGGACCTACGTGCGCGGTCCTCAAGCCGGTCCACCGACTCCATCCGAACTGTCACAGATGGAGGACGCGGTGCGGGTTGCGATGCAGCAGGGAGCGCTGGGAGTCTCCAGTTCGCTCAGCGGACCTCCAGGATCGTGGATCGATACGGACACTCTCATCGCCATGTGCAAGGTGGCGGCGGAACATGGCGGCATTTATTCCACTCACATGCGCACTGAAGGACAAGGGGTGTTCGAGTCCATTGCCGAAGCGCTGGACATTGGACGGCGCGCCAAGGTTCCCGTGGACATCATCCATCTGAAGCTGGCCGACCAGAAACTGTGGGGCAAGATGCCGGAGGTGATCGCCACGCTTCGCCAAGCGCGCGAAAACGGCCAGCAGGTGGAGGCGAACGTCTACCCCTACCGCGCCGGACAGAATAATCTGTCCACGATCCTTCCGCCATGGGCGCACGAGGGCGGCACTGCAGCCATGCTTGCGCGTCTGAAAGACCCGGCCACGCGATTGAAGATTCGGGAGCAGGTGGAGCACGGCATCCCGGGAACGAACTGGTACAACCACTACACGGCCACGGGTTCGTGGGAAGGCATGCTGCTGGTTTCGCTTTCGAATCCCGCCTACAGGAAATTCGAAGGCAAGCGGATGAGCGAGGTGATCGCCACACTGGGCGGAGATCCCATCGATGTGTTGTTCCGCGTGCTGCAGGACAACGAAGGGTCGGTGCCGACGATCTACTTCCATCACAGCGAGCAGGACATGCGGTACGCGCTGCAGCAGCCGTTTGTCTCGATTGGATCCGATGGAACCGCAGTGAAGACGGAGGGACCTCTGGCAGAGGGGAGGCCTCATCCGCGCTACTACGGCACGTTCCCACGGGTCTTGGGGCGGTACGTTCGCGACGAGAAAGTTCTGTCGTTGGAGGAAGCCGTTCGCAAGATGACGTCTGCGAACGCGGCCAAAATCGGCATCTACGACCGCGGCCTGCTGCGGCCCGGGATGTGGGCAGACGTGACGGTATTCGATCCGGCAACCGTGATCGATAACTCGGTCTGGGAGAAGCCGCATCAGTACGCGAGTGGAATTGAGTACGTCTTCGTGAACGGCGTGCTGGTGTTGCAGAAGGGGCAGCACACCGGGGCTCGGCCCGGGGCGATTCTGTATGGGCCGGGGAGGTCGTCGAAGCCGAATGCGCACGGCCGGCCGTAGCGTCCCGGGTTTTTGCGCGTCTGGTGTTATTCTCGTAGCCTGACTGAATTTTTGGTCCAACCCCAAGCGGCCTGCGGTGCGTGACCGGTCAGGCTGCATCATTAACCGATCGAGCCACCCAACCTGAGAAGGAGCCGTCATGAAGGGACTTCTGCTTTGGAGTGTAGGCGCGTTTTTGCCGCTTTCGGCCAGTGTTATCGGCCCGATTCAAATCGAACTTCCGTCGATCAACCTGAGCGGGACCGGCAGCATCCCACTTGGTAGAGTGAGCGGCGGCGGTTACCAGTTTGTAGAGTCCGAACTTACGATCTCCGCGACTTCGTCCGGCATAGCGACTTTGACGAGAGAAAGCGAGGCGCCAGCGGCAGGAGCCCCGTGGCTTGTGGAGATCATGTTCACTGGGGTAGCGACGGTGACGTTCACCGATATCGACCCGGCGCATGATTACTTTGGCTTGCCGTCCAGCTTCCAGAGAGCCGGTGTCCCCTTCGCCAACCAGTTGACGGGGCCAACGCTATGCTACCCCGACGTCACGAAGCCCAACTACGGGTGTATACCGCCGGTAGGCGCCCAGTTCCTCGGATTAGAAGGCTTCCGAGTGGACCTGCCCGTCGACATCGATGGCAACGGACTGTTCGACAAGATCCTGCTGGATGTATTTCGGCACGAAGTGGAGGAGATCCTCCAGCAGACCAGCGATGGTTCTACGGTAACGACCCTCTTCCGGATGGGCTCTACGTTGACCGGCGCCGTACTCGATCAGGAGAACGATCCGCCATTCTCGATTTTCGCCACCGGCGTCGTGTCCGGCCAACAGAGTATTGTGGTGGCCGCGGTTCCCGAGCCCGGGACGTGCTTGCTTTGTGGCGCGGCGCTGGCGGGATTGCTGGCCGCTGCGGCACAGCCGCCGGAGATCGGCGTCTCAACTCCAGTAGGTACGGTCCAGGGACCGATGAACCGGGCTACGCGCTGGACTGGGGAGACAGTTAGTCGCCCGGCCCGGGTGTACAATGCTCGCCATGACCGAAATGACGCGCCGCAATTTCGCGACAATGATGGCCGCGGGTCCAGCCGTGGCGGCCGAGAGGCCCATCCCGACCCGCCGTCTTGGCAAGATCAACTTCCAGGCCGGCATCCTAGGCATCGGGGCACAGTACCTGGGCGACCTCGAACTCGAACAATCCCATGCGAATCGTGTCGTGGCCGAAGCGATCGACAACGGGATCAACTATTTTGATACCGCACCGCCCTACAACATCTCCGAGGAGCGTTTGGGGCACGCACTCAAGGGCAAGCGCGACAAAGTCTTCCTGGTGTCAAAGGTGGAGACGAACGCCAAGGGCGACGCGCTCTACCAGATCCGCGACAGCCTGCGGAAGCTGCAAACCGACCATCTGGACTGCTGCCACATTCACAACATCAGCCGCGAGGACCGCTATCCGAAGCTCGACCAGGTACTCGCAATAGACGGGACGCTTGGTGCGCTGCTCGAAGCGAAGAAGCAGGGAATGATCAAGCACATTGGAGTGACAAGCCACCTGCGGCCCGCGCGCGTATTGCCGGCGCTGGAAACGGGCGAAGTGGAACTGTTGATGTGCAGCATCAACCACGTGGAGCGCCACATTTACGGTTACGAGGAGAAGGTGCTGCCGGAGTGCCGCAAGCGGAATATCGGCGTCATCGCCATGAAGGTGTTGGGCGGACCTGTGACGGGTTCCGTCGCGCGTCTCATAACCCCCCAGGATTATGCAGACACGCTGCGATACACGTGGGGCGTGCAAGGCGTGTGCGTCGCGATCATCGGGATCCGGATGCCGGACCAACTCCAGCAGGCGCTGGCGGCCGCGCGGTCTTACAAACCGTTGACGCCGGAAGAGATGACGGGCGTGACGGCGCGAGGCAAGCAGTTGGCGGCGAAATGGGGACCGCTACGGGGCCCGGTGGCTTAGGTCCAAAGGCGGAGCACTCAATTCCAGATAGCCGTTGCGAGAGTTTTTCACCGGCATCGACCGGCTATGAGTCACGAGCCTGGCAGCCATCGCACCGAAAACCACACCGGCGCAAAGGCAGAGTATCGTCCCTTATGCCGGACAACGTGTCGGGTTCAATTAGTCAGCTCTAACTCTTTGATGCCCGCGAGGACAGAAGTGCGCGCGGAAGCAAAGCAGCGACCACGCCCGACAACAGGAGGCACAATGTTGAGGGCTCGGGCACAGCATTGCCTTCCAAGCTGAGAGAGTACGAGACGTGAGCCGGAAAGGGAGGAGAACTGGTATTTAGGAAATAGGTGTCGGCCGTAAAATTGTAAGTGTACGCCGTCGGCAAATTAGCATCAGGCCCGTCCGCCCAGGACCAGTCCACCACAGGTCCAGGCGCCGCGGATAACCCCATATAAATCAGTAACGACCCTGGTTGTGCGGTCGCATTCGGGTTCACCGTAAACAACGCTGTGGAACCATTGCCAAAGGTAAGCTGCTGAAAGCTGCTCGTAAAAGTAAAAGTTTGCGTGGCAACCAGAATCGGAGCGCCAGAAGGAACCCCAGTCGATAGCATAGGCGCCGTCCACAGACTGAAGCTCGTTGTGTCGCCAACTGAGCCGCTCACCTCAACAGTCGCCTTGGTGATTGCCAGAGGCGCACCCGATGGATCGCGCATCGACGGGACGAGTACATCATCGAAGATGATCAAAGCCTGTGACGCCACCAAACCGCTGGCCGCATTCGTGTCGGTCGTATTGTTGTATAGCGTGCTGCCGGAAACCGAGCCGGTGAAAAGAAGAACTGCCGCAACAGTGAGCAGCACAATTACTGGCATCTTCATTTGGCCACTCTCCTCTCGAATTTGATAGTTCAATTGAGTATTTGGACCTTAGTTGGGGGTGAGTATGTAACCAGAGCTCCAGACCTCGTTGCTATTTGTTCTAGTACTTCCCGTGCCTCGAGCAGATCATCTCCCGTCCCTGGTCCTCTCACATGGTGAAAGTGAACACGTTGGCCATAGCTTGCCCGCCATCATGAACCAAGGCGCGGCACCGGCCCAGACGCTCCCGGCCGCTGGTCGACCTGCTACAAGGGTCAGTTCATACTCGGCGACAAGCGCTACTGCTACCCGCTCACCGTCACCGATCACGCCTCGCGCTCATGAACGTGCTCAAGCGTTCGCCGGCCTGGTCCGAGCTAGCGCCGCGGGAGGCTGAGGTTGTGGCCTGGGTTGATGACTTCCTCGCCTATGCCTCAGAAGAGGATGAAGGGGGCGAGCAATGAACGGCTATTGTAAGCTCTGCAATCTCCGCATTGAAGGGCCGCGCGGGCCGGCGGATCTCTCACAGACAGCCGATGAGCGGGCGCGTGATGAGGTGGTCGGGCTCGGTCTACTCACACTTCACCATCTGGCGAAAGAGCACGCAGGCCAGCTCGCCGGCCTGTTCTCCACGGTGGCATCGGTAGAGGCTGTGATTGCTTGTCACTGCCTGGCGCCGGCGCCTGTGGCTGCCTTCCTGTTTGAAGCGGAGCGCGAGCGATTGAAAGCGGAGGTTGTCGCCTGGCTGAATCAGGCTGAACTGGTCCAGCTTACGAAATCGGCGCCGGCTGCCGTGTGAGCCGTGATTTCTCATAGCAAGTGGACAGATAAGTTAACCCTTTTCAATGACTTAGCCTGTTGGAAACAAATAGGGTATTGCAGCCGATTCGCGTAGTGTGCTATGACGGGATTAGGAACAGGGGGCTCTATATAGAGCCCCCAATAATGTGGACACCATTAGTGGTGTGCTTGTTGTGGACCATACTATCGCGCACCATTACACAAGTCAACAGATTCAAGTGATTTTAGATCACGTGACCGAGCGGCGTTCAATCGCCTAGGGAGTCTTAATGGCAAAGTTGTTGAAACAAGTAAGTATCCCCCGGCAAAGCCGGGGGCTTTAGTTTGTGAGCCGCTCAAAGCGGCTATGTGGGGTCGCTGACGCGGCCCCACGTTTCTGTTGGCCACCTCGGCGGTGGCGTCTCAGTCCCCAAGCTTCATCTGTTCCAGTCGCTCGTCTTCCTTCTCCTGGCTCCGGATGTAGTCCCGAATGACCTTCTCGTCGCGGCCGACCGTGGACACGAAGAATCCTCGTGCCCACAGGTGCTGGCCGACGAAGTTCCGCTTTCTTTCTCCGTACACTCTGGCCACATGAATCGCGCTCTTGCCCTTGATATAGCCGACGACCTGCGATACGGCGTACTTCGGTGGAATCGCAATCATCATGTGCACGTGGTCGCTCATCAAGTGCCTTGTGATTCTGCTGGTAGGCCCGGCAGGACTCGAACCTGCGACCCCCTGCTTAGAAGGCAGGTGCTCTATCCGGCTGAGCTACGGGCCCAAATGGGGTGGACAACTCGATTGTAGCGTGAGGCTTCATGGGCAGTTAGTTCTGGGGCGTTGGTACTGGAACAAGTTGAGTTTCCTGTCCGGCCGGGAGAAGCGACAATAGGGTCGATGCGAGCCCGAATCACTGCATTGTTCCTCGGCGTCGCAGGCTTTGCGTGGGCAGCCGATCGGCCCGCCTGCTCGTCCACCACGCGCGGCATGATCTGGCCCGCCGGAAACACCTCGACAGAACACAGCAGGCGGTGCGAGGAAGTGTCGATGTGCACTCCCTCCTTCTTCAGACATCGATGGGAAGTGGTTCGTCTCCCTTACTGGAAACTCACAGGCGCGGCGGCGCCCGAGGCGTGCCGGAGCAACCCCTCAGTGGCTCGAAGTGGTGCTCAGAGTGGGGCTCGCAGTGGCGAAGCAGTACAGGTGCTCGGCGGTTCGCAGGAAGATCCGGCCTTGCGATAACGCAGGAGTCGAGTAGGACTCTTCGCCCAACGGGTGCACCGAACGAACCTGCCAGTCGCGGGCGGCTTCGACAACCACGATCTTGCCGGCTTCGGAGACAAAGTAGATCCGGCCTTCCGCGGCGACAGGGGACGCGAAATAGCTCTCGATTGCGTTGCCTAGCCGGCCCGTCTTGAGCACGGCGCCAGTCTTGGGATCGAAGGATGTCAGGATGCCGCCGTTCTTCACAACGTAGAGGACGTCCTTGTAGAGCAGCGGCGAAGGCACGACGCCGACAAAGCTCTTCTCGTAGCGCCAAAGCTCGCGGCCGGCGGCGCCGGGAACCTTCGCGCCGAGATCAATGGCGGTCAGACTGGATGGCGACGTGATCTCCCGAAAGGCGGCGTCCCACTCATCCTGGACGATCGTTCCGTCGCGGTCGCCCTTGTACCAGGCGATTTGATAGAGCCAGGAATCTCCTCCTATTTCGTCCGCCTGAATCTTTCCGTCCTTGTTGCGATCCGAGCGGCCGAGAGCGGCCTCGAAGGGTGCTGGTTCTTCGTAGCCATAGGAAAAGGCGAAGACAGTGTTGCCTTCGAGAACGGGGCTGGCAACGACGGCTGGACTCAGCCCGGTTGTCGACCAGAGGCGCTTTCCGGTCGCGACGGAATAGCCGTCAAAGCAGCGTTGAGCGACGGTGATGATTTCGCTCTCGCCGTTGGCGTTCCTGCGCAGGATGGGGGTGGCCCATCCCGCTTCGTAGGGACGGGTGGTTCTCCAGAGGGTTTCACCGTTGGCGAGGTTGAACGCGGCGATGTAGGATCCGCCGATGCGCTGGTCGACGGTGACGATGAGCTTGCCGTCGGCGACAATCGGCGCCGACGAGAGGCCCTCGGCGTTGGTGAAAGGCCCGAGAGGCGTCTTCCAGCGCAACTTGCCATCGGGGCTGTAGGAGAACAGGCCTATGTCGCGGAAGAAGACGTAGACGTTTTCGCCGTCGGTGACCGGGGTGATCGAGGCGGGCTCATTGAGCTTGTGCAGCATACCGGGCTTGGGACGCGCTTCAGCGCGCTCCCAGAGAAGCTTGCCTGAGGCGCGCTCGAAGCACTGTGTGTAGAGCCTGCCCTCCTGGAACGCCGTGAGAAAGACATGCCGGTCCGTCAGGACGGGGGAGGACTTGCCAAACCGGGACGGAGTCTTCCAGGCGATCGATTCTCCATTGCCGGGCTCGGCCGGATAGCCGGATGCGAGCGAAATTCCCGAACCGTTGGGGCCTCGGAAACGAGTCCAATCCTCTGCCGCAAGGGGAGCGGTCAAGGCAAAGAACAAACAGGCCGCGGCACGGCCACGATACTCACGATGAATGAATTCCCAGGTCAAGCGGCCCCTCCGGTGTACTCTAGACAATCTTGTCAAGTATAGAGCAAGAACCGTGAAAGGCCAGGACTATTTTCAGGAAGCCTGGGACTTGCGAAGGCCGAAGAGCGTCGACAGGCTGAAGGGTGCCTCCTCGGGCTCCTCGTGAGCGGGGGCACTGGAAACCAGGCTTCGGGCAAAACAGCGGATGGCGGAGCCAGCGACAGATTGCGGGGCCATGGGCTGGCCGGACCTGAAGGCGAACTGAGCGGCCCGATAGTCATTGGGGATGACCGCGGCCAAAGGGGCACCCACTGAATGCGCGGCCTCCTCGGGCTCGAGGCGGGACTTCGGATTGAAGCGGTTGAGAACAAGACCGACGCGGTGGCCGAGGCCCAACTGTTCGAACAACTGCATGTCTTCGCGGGCCATGTAGAGGCCCATCGGCTCAGGCGTGGCAACCAGGAGGATCCTGGCTGACTCGCGCAGGACCACCATGGAGGCAGGATCGAGCGTGCCGGGCAGGTCTGCACAGATGACGCGATAGCGGCGGCGCGCGAAGCGCAGCAGGCTGGCGACCTGGATCGGCTCGAGACCGATTTCCGGCAGGGGTTTGCCTGCGCGGGCGACATCGAGGCGGCCAAGCCGATGGACGAACTGCTTCCAGCCGCTATCGTCCAATGCCCCGCAGCGCATGGCGGCTTCCTGCAGAGAGGAGCCGTCCTGCAGGTTCAGCATGAGGCGAAGGACTCCGTTGTGGAAGTCCAAGTCCGTCAGCAGGACGTTGAAGTCGGGGATTTCGGCCAACGCCGCGGCGGCGTTGACGGCGATTGTCGATGCGCCAAGGCCCGGTCTGGCCGGGAAGAAAGCGAAGACGAATTCGGTTTCCGGCTGCTGCGGAGGTTTGCTGGCTACGAGGGCTGCCACGCGGCGCAGCACAGTTTCGACCTGCATGGGGTTGACAGGGTACTCGAGAAACTCGTGGATCCCTTCGCGGATGGCGTCCACGGGAAGCAGCGCGGCGGCATCGCGCAGGACGCCGACCGTTTGCAGGTCATGCACCAGTTGACCGGCAAGGCGGTGAAGTTCCACCGCCTGATTGAACGAGGCCAGCGAGATGAACAGAACATCGGGTTCGCAGTCCCGCAGGATCCGGCCGAACTCGAACGTCGAAGGGTAGTAGTCGACGCGGCCGGCGAGGCGCGCCTCGGGGTGAGTGCCAAGAATACCAGCGACGACGTTGCCGAGCGCAGCGTCAGCACCAACGAGCAGGACTCGGAGCATCAGCGCTTTCCTCCATCCATCGTGGGCTGCGCGGGCGCGACACCACGCCATAGTCATGTTGCGGAGGCTGGAAAGTGAATCCGCCTCGCGAATCCGCTTGCGGTCGCGTTTGATGCCGTACATGCGGCAATCGGCCTCGGCAAGCAACGCCTCGGCATCGGCCCCATTTGTCGGGAACGTGGCGTAGCCGACGCTGACGCCGAGATAGCCTGCGCAGAAGGACGTGCAGCCAAGGTCGACGACGGCTTGCTCGATGCCCCGGATGCGGGACTGCAGGACATCCTCCGGAATATCGGGCAGAACAAGCACGAACTCGTCACCACCCATGCGGGCCACGAAATCGTCGGGGCGGGCGCGGGAGCGGAGCAGAGTGGCTACTTCTTTCAACATGCGATTGCCCTCGAGGTGGCCCAACGTGTCATTGACCTGCTTGAAGCCATCGAGATCGCAGACCAGCAGGCTGAGCGAGGTTTCCGCCCTGCGGCATCGCGCCAACTCGGCGTCCAGATGCAGGAACAGAGAGGAAGCGTTTGGCAGGCCTGTTAGCCCGTCCAGGGCGGCCTTGTTCTGTGCCTGTTGGAAGTGGAAGGCGTTCTCCATCGCGACAGAGATGCGGGATTGAATTGCCAGCAGGATGCGCAGGTGGTCCTGATTGAAGGCATCGCGGGAGGAGTGATAAAGGGTAATGACGCCCTGCAAACCACCGGAGGCATGCATGGGCACCGATAGCGAACTCTTGAGCTTAGTCGGGACGCCATTCTGGGTGGCCAAGCCGGGCTCGACCCCGGGGATACCGTTGATGATCGGTTTGCGGTTGGCTGCAACCCAGCCGGAAATGCCAGCACCGAAGGGTATCCGGAGATTGCCGATGGCTGCGGATTCCATGCCATGAACGAAACGCGGGGAAAGCACCTCGCCATCCTTGACGTAAAGAGCGATGGCATCGAAAGGCACAAGCCGTTTCAGCCGGTCGGCAACGGCAGAGAGCGAATCTTCAAACCTGAGGCAGGCGCCGAGATCATGGGTGATTTCATGCAGCACCTGGACTTCCTGGCGGGCGGCGGCGATTGAAGCCAGAAAGTCGTCGCCTATCTCAGCGCGCTGGGCGGAATCCTCGAGGCCATTGCCAGGAGCGTCGCCGCCAATAATGTTGATGTCGCGTGGCAGTCGGGCGACGGACTTGATTCGGGCCCGCTGCGCCAAGGTCTCGAGTTCCTCATAGCGCGACTCAAGAACTTCAACGACTTTCGGGTCGTAGCTCTTGCCGGATTCCGAGGAGACGATACGAAGGGATTCGACCAGGGGTAGCGCGGGGCGGTACTGCCGGTCCGTCGCCAGGGCGTCCAGGCAGTCGACGGCAGACAGAATCCTGGCGCCGATCGGAATCTCATCCCCAGCGCAGGCCGAACGGGTAGCCCTGCCCGTCCCAGCGCTCGTGGTGGTAGCGAACAATCGGCGCGACGGGGCAATCGAACCCGACCCGCTCGACGATTTCTGCTCCGACAACCGGATGGATCTTCATCTTCTCGAACTCTTCAGGAGTCAGGCGCCCGGGCTTGGTGAGGATGTAATCGGGGACAGCGAGTTTGCCGATGTCGTGCAGGATTGAGGCGGCGCGAAGGGCCTGCAGTTCCTTGTCGGTGAGCCCCAGGTCCTTGCCGATCTCCATTGCGTACACCTGCACGCGGCGAAGGTGATCATGAGTGCACTCGTCCTTAGCCTCGATGGCGAGAGCGAGCGCTTCGATCGTGCGCACGTGGAGTGATGCCATGTCCTCGATGTATCGCCGGTCAGTGGCCATCTTGGTCATGCTCAGTTGGTGGGAGCGGTAGATGAGCACAAGCGGTGGCAACAGCGCGATGGCTGAATCCCATCCGATCCTGCCCTCACCGCTATGCAGAAGGTTGGCGGCAGTGGAGACAATCAGGTAATGGGGGAACGCCCAGAAGTACGCTTCTTTCCAAGTTCTGCGGATGCGCCGCTTGTCATAGAACGAAATGAGAACCGCGGAGGCCCATGTCTGCAGAAAAAAGTACGCGGTGGCGGCGGCCGCCAGGCGGATGCCCGGCATCTCGGCCAGAATGCCGCCATGTGGGAAGCGATAGACTCCGTAAGCCGCGGTAGTAGACAAGGCGACGACAGCGAGATGAAAGATGCGGTGGGCATGGAAGGGCGAGGACCCCCGCAGCCGGACGGTATGGACCCAAGTCCCCGCAATAGCCAGCAGCAGCGTCTCCGCGAGACCGAACTCCAGGATTCCGACGAAGGCGAAAACGGCGCTGACCGGAACTGCCCGGGCTGCATGGGGCAGGAACGACTGTACTCCGGCCGAGAGCGCGGCCAAACACAGGTAAATGCAAAACCCGATCAGGTCTTTCGGTGTGAAAGACGCAAACCCCGTCGCGGCAGCGACGAGGCCCAAGGCGCTCACTGCCGAGATGAACATTCGATTCGGTGCTGGAAGCCTCATGACTGAAGTCTCATTTGCCATCTCAAAGGCAACTCTAATGCCATCCCGAAGATTCCTTCATCTTGCTGAAAAATCGGAGACTTCAATTCGGCCGGTGAGGCGACGAGTCGGCAGTTTGACCGTCCTGTCCGGTCAATTTGACCGGACACGGCAAATCACCTCTGTATTTACCCGCAAATAAGCGCAAGTATTTTGAAGGTAGGCGTAAGGTGGTAACCCTATTTCAGGCTATGGGGAGACGCCGTACACTGAGTACCAGTCAAGTAGTACAGCAGTCACAATGGAACCTCGCGTCGACACATTTGAGTTCCTTGGAATGAAGGCTGTGGTCGCCAGCGAGGGGCTGCGCGACGCATTGCACAAGGCCGCGCGAGTTGCCGGTTCTGAGGCAAGTGTACTGATTACGGGAGAAAGCGGCAGCGGGAAGGAACTGATCGCCAGAGCCATCCACCACTTTTCCAGGCGTTGCGACAAGGCCATGGGTGGACCTGAACTGCGCCGCGCTGCCGGAATCGCTGGTAGAGAGCGAACTGTTCGGCTATGAAAAAGGAGCCTTCAGCGGGGCTAATGGAACCAAAGTGGGCCTATTCGAAATGGCCCACAACGGCACGCTATTTTTGGATGAAATCGGCGAATTGGACGCCAGAGTTCAGGTAAAACTCCTAAGAATCCTCGATGGAACACCTTACTTTCGGGTTGGGGGGACACGGAAAGTATCCGTCGACGTAAGGATTGTTGCTGCGACGAACCAGAACCTGCAGGAGCTGATGAAGGAAGGCCGGTTTCGCAAGGATCTGTATTACCGGTTGTGCCAAGCCGTCCTGGAAGTTCCGCCATTGCGGAGCCGGCCGGACGACGTTGAGGCTCTTGCGCGTCATTTTCTGAATAAAGAGCGGCCCGAGTTAAAGCTGAGCGCTCATGCGGTAGAACAACTCCGCAGGTATGCCTGGCCGGGTAACATACGCGAGTTGAAGAATCTGATGACGCAGTTGGCAATCGAGGCGGAGGGTCCTACGGTCCAGTCGCTGACCTTTGGGAGCAGGGGTGAGACCGGAGGCGGCGGCGGGAGCGGGTCGAGTTTGGAGGAGATCGAGCGAGGGGCAATCATCCGTGCGCTGGAGGCGACAGGGGGCAACCAGACGAAGGCAGCGGCGTTGCTGGGGATCTCAATCAGAACCATCAACCGGAAGCTGAAGAGCTACAGCCAGGCGTCTGAGCCCTTGCAGGAAGCGGTTTAGGGCGTCTTGTCCGTAGGCCGCAAGTCAAGCAGAGCGGCGGCTGTGGTGTGGAGAATGGTGCGCCAATAGTCGGCTTGCGTAGTATCTGGCGAGAGTATGGTATCTGAGAGCCAGCTCCCGTCCGGGAGTTGAGTGGCGAGCCATCGGTCGATGCGGGAGCGGGATGCGGGTTTGGGGGGGCGCAGGCGCTTTTCCCAGGACGCGGGGATGGCTGCCCGGGAAGCTGCCCAGGCTTTTGCGCGGGCGAGCCCCGGATGCAATGACCAGCAAGGGTGCTTTGAAGACTCGATCCGCGATAACACAAAGAGGATGTCGCGCTCGATCGTGCCGGGCGGGGCGAACTCCAGCAGCTTGCCGATGCCAATGGAGAAGGCGATGAAACGGACCAGGGCGTCGGAGGCGCGGAATGCGGCGAGCAGGACGATGCGCTGCCGGGGATCGTGATACCTCTTCAGAATCCGCTCCAGGCGACGCGGCGACATCGTGGGGAAGCGGGTGGGAGCGGCGGCTCCCGGGACGAGGAAACGGTTGGCGACGTAGTGCGGATAATCCCCCTTCGCGAACAGGCGCGCCTTACCACGCGACCCGGTGATGCGCATCAGCCGCCGGTAATCATCACTGGCGGGAAAAGAACGGCCGGCTTCGTAAGCATGCAGTTGCTCACCGTGCGGCACGGGGCCGTACTTTTCTTCAAGCCGAAGATTGGCAGTAGAGAGCAGGCGGTTGAGCTTGGCATCGATGGGATCCTGGTAGGCCGAGATGTCGAATGTGTTGGCGGACTCGGTGTTTGCTGATTCTATGTCGAGCGCTCGGCGGACCTCGGTCCAAAAGGCGAATTCAAGCTGATTCCCGATGGGAGCGGTTGCAGGGTCGAGCCCGCCGAATTGGGCTAACGCCTGATCTGCCTCGGCGATGGACACACGGCCGCTGGCGGCAAGCAACAGCGCGCGCGAGTGTATGGCGGCAAGCTCACCGGTCCAGCGTGTCTTGCAGGTATCGAAGTAGTACTCGCGGCAGGAGAGCGGCCGGGCGGGGTGAATGCTGCAGACTCGGCGAGGCACGCCATCCTCGCTTCGAATGTACTTGAGGAAGATACAAGGGCTGGTGGGGTAATTGGCCCGACGCCTCAGGTAGGTGACAACGCTGGTGGAGCTATCGTCGATCCAGGCGCGGCGCTTCAACTCGCTGTCCTCACCTTCGAACCGGTCCTGGGTGAATCGCAGCATGAAGTCGGCGGGACTGAGGTCGAAAAAGGCGGAGAGGCGGAGGATATCGAAAGCTGTGATGTAGATGGGGTCCTCGCTGGAGCAGCAGGAACCTGCGAGACACTCGCCGCAGACAGCGTGATCGGAGGCGAAGCGCTGTTCGGACGGCCTGGTGGGAAAGATCCGGAAGGGGCTTTCTTCAGCAATCATGATTCGTTGGCGGCCCAGGATAGCAGCTTCTTTTGGAGTTGGGGGAAAGCCAGGCCCTCGCGCTTCCATCGAAAGTCGCGAAGCCCGTCGATGGCGGCCCAGGTGGCGTGAAAGCGCCGGTAGTCGATGTTGCCTTCGCGTGCGCCCCAGCTGCCATCGGGGTTCTGGGAATCGAGAAGAAAATCGGTGGCATAGCGCAGACCGGGCTCGGAAGCCGGCAGTCCGAAAGCGCGCAGAGTATCGAGGAATTCCCCAACCATGTCTGGGTCGCCGAGCGAAACGGCGTCATTGATGTGCTCGGCGAGAAAGTTGTACTCAACCGGAAGCCAGCGAGGCGAGAGCAGGAAGCGGCCGTAATCATTGAGCGTATAGACAATGTGGGTGATTCCGTAGACGGAATCGTAGAAAGCCGCGGTCCCATGGCGCGGCGATCGATAGCGGCGCATCACGGGGAGCCAGGCAATGGCATCGGTGTAGTGGGGGCCGAGGGGGACGCCGAGTCTGGCGGCGCAGTAGGCCGAGGTGAAGCACAGGAACCAGGCACGCATGGCGGACATGCGTGAAAGCCGTTCGCCGCAGGCCCCGCACTTGCGGATCCGGCGGGGATTCAAGGCGCCGCAGGAGCAGGCGTCGGGGACGTCGCGCGGAGGCGCTTCCACCCGCGGGTCGAACCAGAGCAGATCCTCCGCGCTATGCCCGCGCGCCGCTTTGCGCAGGATGGCAGTGGCGCGAGGAAAGCGGAGGCCGAGGCGGGAAGCGGCGTCGTAAGCCTGGATGAAAGAAATAAGACTCGACGAGTCGATGCCATCTTCGGGAAGTGGGTTGTGGTCGTGCCAATGCCGGAAGCCGAGCAAAGCGAGACGGCGTGCTCGGGCGCGAAGACTCCGGTCGGCCGCGGTCGCGGCCATGAAGCTACAGCAGTACAGCAGTCCGCTGCCAAAGCGATTGAGGTTTCGCGGCGACGCTGCAACTCGCTCCAGGAAGCCCATTCCCCTGTGAACAGCGCGCAGCCGGGCGGCATTGAGAGCGTCATTCATGGTTCAAACAAATCGAGGAAGAATTGATCCAAAGCAAAAAACGCTTTGACTGTGGCGTCTCATCAGTTTATAAGAGACCTAGAGCTGTGACAATGGGACACTCACTGGGATTGATGCAAACGGGTTCCATTTGGTGTTCCCAAACTGACAGGTGACCCTCAGAGGAGGGTGTTCTCATTCAATGGGAGGATCGCATGACGATTCCGAAACTGCCCCCGAAGCTTCCGAAGCTGCCACCGAAGTTGCCGCCGAAGCTTCCCCCCAAGTGGCCTAAACTGCCGCCGAAGTGGCCGAAGTTCCCGCCGAAGTGGCCTAAGCTGCCACCGGCCAAGATCCCGCCAAAGTGGTTCCCGCCGCCGAAGTTCTGGCCCAAGGTGACCTGGCCGAAGCTGCCGCCGAAGATTGTTATCCCGAAGGTGACGGTACCCAAGCTGGTGCCACCGAAGGTGGTGCTACCGAAGGTGGTGGTGCCCAAGATCGTGGGACCAAAGATCGTCATCCCGAAGGTCAACGTCCCGAAGTTCGTGCCGCCCAAGATCGTTTGGCCTAAGATTGTACTGCCGAAGATCGTGCTTCCGAAGATTGTAAATCCGAAGATCATCAATCCGAAGATCATCAATCCGAAGCTGCCGAAGCTTCCTGGTCCTGGCCCCGGCCCCAGGCCGGGCCCTGGATAAATCCGGCTGAAAAGCTAAACTGAAACAATTGCGGCGGTCCGGCGTCATGCTGGACCGCCGCTTTGTTTTTGTTGCGGCGCTCGGAAGTTCAGATCAGGCCTGAGAGAGCAGGGGTATGATTCTTTCGGGGTCGTTGGGGACGACGATGGGCTTGTTGCCGTGGTGGGGGACGATGGGCGAGCCGGAGGGAGTCTTCAACTGGCCCGTGTGGTACTTGAAAATGTAGTCCGGGTCCTTGAGGACATTGCCTGTGAGGACCGCGACAACTCTTGCGCCGGGGTCAAGGACTCCCTGTGCAATGAGCTTTTTGGCACCGGCGAGCGTGGCTGCCGAGGCGGGTTCACAGCCGATGCCGCATTGGCCGACGATCGCCTTGGCGTCGGCGATTTCCTGTTCAGTGACCTTCTCGACGGTGCCGCCGGAATCCTCAACAACCTGCAGGGCCTTTGGCCAGGAGACAGGGTCGCCGATGCGGATCGCTGTGGCCAGTGTCTCCGGCTCAGTGACCGTGGGAAAGACTGCAGGGCGCGGCCGGGCGTGGAAGTAATCGCAGAACGGAGCCGAGCCTGCGGCCTGGATGACGGCGAAGCGCGGTGTGCGATCGATGAAGCCCATGGAGCGAAGCTCCCGGAAGGCTTTGCCGAACGCGGAGATGTTGCCGAGATTGCCGCCGGGGACGACGACCCAGTCGGGAACCTTCCAGTCGCGCTGGTCGAGCATCTCGACCATGATGGTCTTCTGTCCTTCGATTCGAAAGGGATTGATCGAGTTCAGCAAATAGATGCCGGTTTCATCGGCCAGCGCGCGGACGAGGGCGAGGATTTGATCGAAGTTGGCCTCCACCTGAAGGGTGAGCGCGCCGTATTCAAGCGCCTGGGCGAGTTTGCCGTAGCTGATGTTGCCGTGCGGCAGGAAGATGATGGGCGTCATCCCCGCCATGGAGGCGTAGGCGGCCATGGAGGCGGAAGTGTTCCCGGTGGAGACGCAGGCGACCTTCTTCATGCCGAGCTTGAGGCCCTGTGTGGCTCCGCAGGTCATTCCGTTGTCCTTGAAGGAGCCGGTGGGGTTGAAGCCCTGATGCTTGAAGGTAATCGAGCGGAGCCCGGCATACGCGGCCGCCTTGGGGGCATCGAGCAGAGGCGTGTTCCCTTCCCTGAGCGTCGCGGTTCGCTGACGGGACTCGTCGAAGAAGCTTAGCAATTCACGATAGCGCCAGACGCCGGATTGATCCAGCGGCGCGTTCGACATGCGCCGCTCGCGCCAGAGACGCTTTGTGGGGGCTGGGTCGAGATGTAGCCCCGGATTCGCGGCCTCGAGAAGCGCTCCACACTTGGGGCACGTGTAGAGGACAGCGTCGATCTCGTAGGACGCGGCGCAGGATGGGTTGATGCAGGACAGCAGGGATGGCACGAATCTCCTATTATTCCAGGAAGGAGGAACCGACGCGCGGTGACGGAAGTCTGGATTGAAGACGGGAGCGTCACAGTCCGCAAGCGGCCCAGGCCGCGAGGCGGAGTTCTACTGAAGCTGAGGCTGGGCGGAATCTGCAACACGGATCTGGAGCTGATGCGGGGCTACTACGGCTTTCGCGGGCGGCCCGGGCACGAGTTCGTGGCCGAGCGGGTGGACACGGGCGAGAGAGTGGTGGGCGAGATCAACCTGGCATGCGGCAAGTGCGCATGGTGCGCAAAAGGGCTGCGGCGCCATTGCCCAAAGCGGACTGTGCTCGGCATCGTCAAGCATCCGGGCGCCTTTGCGGACTACTTTACCCTGCCAGAAGTGAACCTGCTTCCCGTACCCGGCGCTGTTGCGGACGAGCACGCGGTGTTCGCGGAGCCCGTGGCGGCTGCCTGCGAGATCGTGGAGCAGATTCCGTCGATCGTTCATGCAGAAGCGGCGGTGCTTGGCGACGGCAAATTGGGCCTGCTGATCGCGCAGGTGCTGGCTGTGCACGGGTCGAAGGTGGATCTATTCGGGCGGCATCCGGAGAAAATGAAAGTGGCCAGGAGGGCGGGGGTCAGGACACCCGGCAGGCGCACGGCAAGAAAGTATCAGTATGTCGTGGACGCGACCGGCTCGCCGGCAGGGTTCGCCGAGGCCGCCTCGATGGTTTGTCCGCGGGGCGTGCTCGTGATGAAGTCGACCGTGCATGAGCGGGTTCACGTGGACATGGCGCCGTTGATCGTCGACGAGATCACGCTGGTGGGATCGCGATGCGGCCAATTCGCCCCCGCGTTGGAGCTGATCCGCGAGGAAGGCGCTCAACCTGGATGCGATGGTGACCGCGGAGTTTGCGCTTGCGCGCGCGCCGGAGGCCTTTGATCGGGCCGCGCAGCGCGGAGCGCTCAAGGTCTTGCTGCGACCGGAGTAGGCGCGGACATCAGATCGACGAACATCCGGGTAAACTTGGGCAGGTCGAGGTCGACTTGGGCATGCACAAGCCGGACCCCGGTTGCCGGCTGAAGTTTCTCGGACCAGCTCAGCGTGTGCCCGTAGCTGGGGCCGTGGCTCAGGTCGACGTCCATGTAGAGTCAACCGCGTCCTGGTGATGATGCTGGGATCAAGCCAGGCACAGGCAGCGAGTTCGTCCCACAGGTAATAGCGCTCGTCGGAGTACTTGGCGATGTAGCGGGCCGCGGGGTGGGTGGACTTCGAGATGGCAGCAAGCATCTGTTCGCTGAACATGGCCTTGATGGAAATGTCCACGGTAGTGAGGTCGACACGGGGCCAAGGCGCCCGGAGAACGATGCGGGCGGCTTCCGGATCGAACCAGAAGTTGAACTCGTGGCGCGGGCTGGTAGCGAACTCGGGGTCCTCGGTCTGCGGGTTCAGGCTGCCGCCCATGATGACGATGCCCTTGGTGAGCTCAGCAAATTGAGGATCGATGGAGAGAGCCAGCGCGATATTGGTGAGCGGCCCGCCCGCGTAGATGGTGACTTCACGTGGATGAGCGCGGACATGGCGGATGAGGAAATGGGCAGCGTCCTCGTTGAGAGGTTTGATCCTGGGCGAACCCTCGGCCAATGGTGGGACCTCGTAAGGACCGTGCGCCTTGCCGGAAGTGAGATTGCGAAGGCAGTGAGCTTCCTGGCGGCAGAGCGACATCGACCGCTCGCCTACCCCATGCCCCAAGCCAAACGGGCGTGCCATGCAGGGGGAAGGCCAGGCGCGTTTCCTGCTGCGTCCGCACAAGCGGAAATACCGCGCCGGGCACGACCGGGACATCCGGCCGGCCAATCAGTTCGAGCATGCGCAGCGTATGCTGGACCTCGTCATCCCGCCAGGCGTTGCCTGTGACCATGGTGATGCCGAGCACCTCGACCTGGGACGACTGCAGGAAGACCATCATCGACATCTGGTTCGATCCGCCTGGTCCGGAGCCGTCCTGATCGATCAGGACGAGGCGCCGCTGCGCATGGGCCGGGCAGAGCAGCGAAGCAAAGAGGACTAAGACCTGGAAGATCCTCATGGACGGCTATTGTCGCATGGGGAGGTCAGGGGTTATTGGGACGTGGCAGCATCAAGTTCGCCGCGAACGCGCCGAAGAAGGTCGCCGGGTGTGAACGGCTTGGTGAGAGGTGAGCCGTGCTTGCCATCCAGTTGAGTCCCCGCAGTGTATCCCGACATGAGGATGACCCTCAAAGAGGGCAACTCGGCGACAAGCGCCGCCGCCAGTTCGGAACCTGTCATGCCCGGCATGATCACATCAGTGAGCAGCAGGTCGACATGGTGGCCAGCCTCGCGCGCGATGTCGAGTGCCTCCGGTCCATGAGCGGCGGTCAGCACCCTGTAGCCGGCTCCCGCCAGCACATTCTCCGCAAACTCGCGAACCTCGGCGCGATCTTCAACAACGAGAACTGTTTCACTGCCGCCAGAGTCTCCGCGTGTCACCTTGCTCGGCGCCATCAGCCCGCGTTCCTGGTTGGCTGGGAAAGGAGACACGGAACGAAGTACCCTTGCCTGGTTCGCTTTCAACCGCGATTTCCCCCTCATAGTGGCGCACGATTCCGTAGGCAACGGACAGTCCTAGTCCGGTCCCGCGCCCAGGCTCCTTGGTGGTGAAGAACGGATCGAAAACCCGGCGCAGGACTTCCTCGTCCATTCCAACCCCGGTATCGCTGACCTTCAGAACGACGTGGGGAACTGGGCCACGAGGAACTCCGATTATTGGAAGTTTCGATGGTGAGCGTACCCCCACCGGGCATTGCGTCGCGGGCGTTGAGGGCGAGATTCATCACCACCTGTCCCAATTGAGTCGGGTCGGCCAACACAGTTCCAATCTCAGGTTCGAGCCGCGTCACGATCGTCACGTCTTCGCCGATAAACCTGCGAAGCATTTTCACCATGTCGCTCACCACATGGTTGAGATCGACCAAAGCCGGCTCCATCGCCTGACTGCGGCTGAACGAAAGCAGATGCCGGGTCAGTTGGGTCGCCTGATCGCCGGCGCGTCGAATCTGATCAAGCCGATCGCGTTGTTTTGGGTTGGACGCTTCGCCGATCAGCAGGTTGGCGTATCCGCAGATGACGGTCAGAAGATTGTTGAAATCGTGGGCGACTCCCCCGGCGAGCCGGCCAATGGCTTCCATCTTCTGCGCCTGCTGAAGCTGGCTTTCGAGGTTCTTGCGCTGGCTGATGTCGCGGATGACTCCTTCGACGCCGGAGGGGTGCCCGTTGTTCAGCAGCAAGCGGGAACTCACCTCCACCCAAAGCCGCCGCCCATCCTTGGTGATGACGACAATTTCGTAAGGAGGAGATTGAATTCCCGCTGCCTTTTTCGCGGTGGATTCCAGAACCTTCGCGCGATGTTCTGGCGCGACCAGGGTCACGCTGGACATGGCGAGAAGCTCATGCCGTTCGTATCCAAGTATGTCGACCAGCGTCTGATTGATCTCAGTCATCCGGCCGTCAAGGTCGTGGCTGTAGATGCCGTCGATCGCCTTCTCGACCATTTCTCTGTGGCGAAGTTCGCTCTGGCGGAGGGCGCGCTCCGCAGTCCGCCGTGCAGCAATGCTCCAGGCGAGCAGGCCGATAATTGCCATTTGCAGACCAATCAATCCTCCGGCGAGCAGGACCCACTTCCGGTAGGTAGCCCAAATGCCGGTTGGCCGATTCAGAACTACTGCCTCCCGAGGCAACTGATCCTCGCGGATGTCCCAACGCTCCATCTGGCGGTAATCGAAAACCGGTCCGAAGCCGCCTTCAGGCTCGATGCGGATGTTCGCCGGCGGCTCGCCATGGAGAACTCTCGTGGCGACTCTCGCGGTGAACTCCCCATGCGTCGATCCGCCATTGATGTTGCCGGCGAGTATCCCCTGGCCGAGAGAACTGATGTTGGGACTGATCACGGGAACCGGTGCGGCCGCCGCGATGGATGCCATCGCCTCATCCATGCGAACAACCGCTCCGCCCCGGTCCTGGGTGAAGGAAAGCGCGATCACGATCGAATCCGGAGTGGCTGCGCGCAGCTTGTCGTAGATATGCCATCCAACCCGAGTTCGGCCGCGAGCAGGAATTCAGGCTGAAAACCGCTCCCGGGGCCAAGCTCCCGGCGGAAGATATCGACGAACAGCCTGATTTGCGTCCGATGCGTCGACGACGACATAGACGCGGCGCACGGCTGGTCGAATCCTGCGGACCATTTGCATCAGCTTTTCTGTGCCGAACAGCTCGTGGACTCCAGTAAAGCGGGCTCTGTCGAGCCGCTTCATCAGGATTTCGTCGCTAACTCCGCAGAAGACAACCGGTGTTCCGGGAAACAACTCCGAACGGTCGTATAAGGAATCTCAAGGCGATGTCGTCGGTGGCGATGATCAGGTCGAGGGCGTGATTGGCATACTTCCTCGGCAGCATTTCCCGGAACAACACAGACTGGCCGTGTTCCTCGAAGCGCTTGGCGTCCATGAACTCGACCATGACATCGAGATCCTTGAAATCGCGGCCAAGACCAGTCGAGATGGCGCTGACCAGGTCATCAGTCCAGGGATAGCCAGCGTGGTAGGAGTTGAGAATCAGAACATTCTTGTGCCCCGGGTTCTGAGGACGAGCACCCTCACCGGATCGCACGGTCAAGGGAATGAAGATCAAGCAGAGGAGAACTCCACAGAGCAGCGACGTCACACCGATCCCCCGCTTGTGGGCGGCAACAAACATTCGTATTCGATTCTCCCTCAATATCGACCCAAGATGCATAGTGACCCCGATGCCCACAATTTCTCCGCCGACCACGACACGTCCCGGCCTCGACACGTGTTCCCAATCGGTTACGCTTAAGGCCATGAGGGCAGCACTGGGAATTGGCTTCGTCCTTTCGATGGCGGCCGGGGCCCAAGGGGTTTCACCCGGGGCGGGCGGCTCTGTGGACTTCGATCGGCAAGTGAAGCCGATCTTCCAGAAAAACTGCTACGGCTGCCACGGACCGGCTCTGCAATCTAGCGGATTGAGACTGGACGACCCCGCAGCAGCGCTCAAGGGCGGCTACGGCGGCGCGTCGATCGTGCCTGGGCAAAGCGGTGAAAGCAAGCTGGTTCAACGGGTTTCAGGCGCCAAGGGCGTGCCGCCCATGCCTCCAGCCGGAAAGCGTTTGACGGCTGAAGAGATCGCAATCCTCCGGACCTGGATCGATCAGGGCGCCAAGTACGCTACGGGGATCGCCGCGGGAACCACCCCCGCGGTCCTCCCACCCGGCGCCAGGACCGAACACTGGGCATTCAAACCGGTGCGATGCCCGACGCCGCCCGCGGTGGGTCTAGCCGGTTGGGTGCGTAATCCGATTGACGCCTTTGTTCTGGCCAGACTCGAGAAGGAGCGCATCGCGCCGTCCCCGGAAGCGCCGCGGCAGATGCTTCTGCGGCGGCTTTCCCTCGATCTTACCGGCCTGCCTCCAAGCGCCGAAGAGATGGCTCAGTTCCTGGCCGACCGCTCGCCCGACGCCTACGAGAAACAGGTGGACAGGCTCCTCGCCTCGCCGCACTTCGGCGAGAAATGGGCGCGCAGTTGGCTCGATCAGGCCCGCTATGCCGATTCCGATGGCTACGAAAAGGACTGGTTCCGGCCGTGGGCGTGGCGCTGGAGAAACTGGGTGATTGACGCCATCAATCGCGACATGGCGTTCGACCGCTTCACGGCAGAGCAGATCGCCGGTGATTTGATGCCTGCCGCCACCGTCGAGCAGCGAGTCGCGACCGGCTTCCATCGCAACACGCTCACCAATCGTGAAGGCGGCGTCGACAGCGTCCAATTCGAGTTCGAAAATGCCGTAGACCGCGCGAGCACGCTAGGCACTGTCTGGCTGGGTCTATCCGTTGGCTGCGCGCAGTGCCATGACCACAAGTTCGACCCCATCTCGCAGAAGGACTTCTACTCGCTGTTCGCCTACTTCGATTCGGTCGAGGAAGTGGAGATCGACGCGCCGCTGCCGGGGGAGATCGGGCCGTGGCTGCGAACCAACGGCGACTACCAGAAGAAGCGGGCGCAGATGCTTGCCGACTACAAAGTGGCGGACTTGCAGGCTGCCTGGGAGAAGGACATTCTCTACACCATCGCCCACCCGGGCGAGCGCACCGACTGGGATCTGGCCTGGGATTGCGTGCTGAAGCTCACTGAAGCCGGCGATGGCGGCAAGATCGTTCAGATTCCGGCTGCGGAGAGAACTTCGACGGGAGCGCGACATCCTTACCGACCATTTCGTTCGGAACGCGCATTTCGCCTACGGCAGCAAGCGCTGGAAGGAGATGAAGCTCGACGAGTTGGACAAGAAGCTGACAGCCCTGAAGAAGGAGTACCCGCAACTAACGCAGGCGGATGTGATTGTTCAGAATCCAAAGCCGAAGCAGTCTTACCTTCGAATCCGGGGCGATTACAAATCGCCGGGCATCGAAGTGCGCCCGTCGACCCTCGCGGCACTTCCCCGCCCCACCGGCGGGACGAGACTGGACCTGGCGCGATGGCTGACGTCTGCGGATAATCCGCTGACCCCAAGGGTAGCCGTCAACCGGATCTGGCAGGAGATCTTCGGCGCGGGCCTCGTGAAGACGTCGGACGATTTTGGAACGCGCAGCGAACCGCCGTCGCACCCTGAACTGCTCGACTGGCTTGCGGCGACGTTCCGCGACGATGGCTGGAGCCGGAAACAGATCATCAGGCTGATCGTGACCTCGGCAACTTACCGGCAGTCGTCCAAGGCCCGGCCGGAGTTGAAGGACATCGACCCATTAAATACCCTCTTGGCCAGGCAGACCCGGCTGCGTCTTCCGGCTGAGTTGATCCGCGACTCATCGCTGGCCGC
Source organism: Bryobacteraceae bacterium (assembly GCA_963714395.1). Classification (GTDB taxonomy): domain Bacteria; phylum Acidobacteriota; class Terriglobia; order Bryobacterales; family Bryobacteraceae; genus JACADU01. The sequence goes on along the minus strand of CAVQOO010000003.1, from coordinate 114,736 downwards.
AAGCGGACTGCTGACGAAGCAAGTGGGTGGGCCTTCCGTCCGTCCACCGATTCCGAACGGCGTGATGGAACTCTCCTACGCTTCAAGGTATTCGGGCTATGGCTGGGAGGAAGCGACCGGCGCGGACCGCTACCGGCGCGGGTTGTACGTTCAATTTCTGAGGACGACGCCTTACCCGCAGTTGGTGAACTTCGATGCACCGAAGTCGGTCCTTTCCAACTGCAAGCGGGACAGATCGAATACTCCGCTGCAGGCGTTGAACCTGCTCAACGATCCAGTCTTTGTGGAGGCCGCGCAGGCGTTCGCCTTCAACATCCTCACCGGCGCCGGACCGGACTTCGAAGCGCGGCTTCGGTGGGCGTACCTCACTGCGCTGGGCCGCTCGCCGGCACAGACGGAGATCGCACGCTTCAAGTCCTACCATGAGCAGCAGCAACGGCTGCTTGCCGACGACGAGAAGGCGATCTTGCAGCTTGCGCCTGTGGCGGCGCCCGGCTCCACGCGGCTGGAGACGGCCACCTGGACCGGCCTGGCCTCTGTCCTGCTCAACCTGGATGAGTTCATCACACGGGAATAGCCAATGAACGAACGAGAGTTTTTGTCGACACATCTCCGGCGCGACTTCCTGCGCCGGACACTGACCGGGATCGGGTCGCTGGCACTGGCGGATCTGCTGCGCGCTGAAGGGCGCGACCCGCTCGCCCCGCGCCCGCCGCACTTCGCGCCAAAGGCCAAGAACGTCATCTTCCTCTTCCAGGAAGGCGCGCCGTCGCAGATGGACCTGTTCGATCCGAAACCGGCGCTCGAGAAGTGGCACGGCAAGCCACTGCCGCCGTCGATGACCAAGGACTTGAAGCTGGCCTTCATCAAGCCGACTGCAAGTGTATTGGCGAGTCCGCGCAAGTTCCAGAAGTACGGCCAGTGCGGGATGGAATTCTCAGACCTGCTGCCGCACACCGCGCAACAGGCCGATTCGCTCTGCATGATTCGTTCGATGCACTCGGAGGCGTTCAATCACCATCCGGGGCAATTGCTGCTGTTCTCAGGACACATGATCGGCGGGCGGCCGTCGATGGGGTCGTGGGTGACCTACGGGCTGGGCAGCGAATCGAAGGACCTGCCGGCTTTCGTGGCGTTGCAGTCCGGCCCTGGAACGAGCGCAGGGGCGGACTTGTGGTCGAACGGGTTTCTGCCGTCCCTCTATCAGGGAACAGTTCTGCGATCGAGCGGCGACCCGATTCTGTACCTGTCCAACCCCGGCGGGATTACGCCGCAATCGCAGCGGGCGCGGCTGGACGCGCTCAAGGATCTCAACGAGCAGCATCTGGCGGAAACAGGCGACGTCGAAATCGCATCGAGAGTGCATTCCTACGAGTTGGCGTATCGAATGCAGACCGCCGGCCCGGAGTTGGCCGATCTCTCCAAGGAGTCCGCCGCGACCATTGACAGCTACGGCATCAACGAGAAGGCATCGAAACCTTACGGGACCAACCTTCTGCTGGCGCGGCGGTTGGTGGAGCGCGGTGTGCGGTTCGTGCTGGTAATGCACTCAGGCTGGGATCACCATTCGGCGATCAACAAGGGCCTGCCGAGCCTGTGCCAACAAACTGACAAACCGACCGCCGGGTTGCTGGCCGATTTGAAGCAGCGCGGGCTGCTGGACGACACGCTGGTCGTCTGGGGCGGCGAGTTCGGCCGCACGCCGATGAGCGAGATCCGCCGCCCGGAGGAGGCTGATAACGCCGGGCGGGATCATCATCCCGACGGCTACTCGATCTGGATGGCGGGAGCGGGTATCAAGGCCGGCCAGACCATCGGGCAGACCGATGAACTGGGACTTTCAATCGTCGAGGATCGGATCGATGTCTACGATCTGCAGGCAACGATCATGCACTTGTTGGGGTTCGATCACACACGGCTGACCTACCGGCACATGGGCCGCGATTTCCGGCTCACCGATGTGCACGGCCAAGTCGCCAAGAAGATCCTGGCTTAGATCAGACGCTTAAGTAGCTGGATCTGGCCTGCGTGGTACAGATCGTGGGCTGCGGCGCCGCGCACCAGGAACTCGAAAGTGTACTTGCTCTTAGCAGGCTTGCGCTGCAGGTCTGAGGGCTTCAATGTGGCGGCCGCGGAGCGCAGTTGCCCGTGGATGGTTTCGAGTAGTTCGAGTTCCAGGACCCAGAGCTTCTGATCGGCAACATCGCGCGGCCAGAAGTTCGACCCTTTCAGCGGAAAGGAAGCGCGAGGCGCGCCGGTGATCTGCCTCCAAATTACGTACTTCCAATAGGCGCAATGCAAGGCGATCTCCCAGATGTTGTGGCGTCCGGGCGCGGGGCGGCGGACCGCCTCTTCAGCAGTCACCCGCCGCAGCGAACCTCGCAGATTGGTGCCGTGCCAGGACTTGTGGTCGAAGGCCTCGTCGAGAGAATTCAAGAGCAGGTTCATCGCTTTCCTCCCGGTCCTGATGGAACACTTTCCACCCTTCTGCGTACATCCTTCAGAGAGGATACTCTGGTCTCAAATGAAACCGCATCTTTGTCTTTTGCTGATGGTATCGTGCGCCTGGGCGCAGCAACCGGAGGCAAAGCCTATCGTGGTTTCCGGCAAGGTCATGCATGCCGGTTCGGGAACGGTGTTGAAGAAAGCGAAGGTGACTCTGCAGGCTGTCACCGGCGAGCCGGCGGTTGCCACCGCCGAAACCGACGACGAGGGCCGGTACAAGCTCGAGACGCAGAAGCCGGGGCGGTATCGTGTCCGGGCTGAAAAGACAGGCTACGAGGCAGCCGCATGGGGAGCGACCAAACCGAACTACGGGGTGGGCCGGCCGATGGCCCTGGCCGCCGGGCAGGAGATGACCGGCATCGACGTGCTGCTGCCAAAGCACGGCGTCATTGCGGGCAAAGTGCTCAACAGCGACAACGAGCCGGTGGGCAACGCTCTCGTACTGGCATGGACCACAATGCGGCAGGGTACGCGCGTGGTGAAGGTGCCCCTGGGGTCGGTGCCGGCGATGTCGAACGACCTCGGCGAATTTCGGGTCAGCCAACTGCCGCCGAACAAGTACCGGGTGTGCGCCACGCCGCTGGCGCTGATTCAGCCATCGCAGGCAGCGCCGGGTTCGGGTCCGATGAAGGTTGAGGAGATTGACGCCACCGTCTGCTACCCGAACGCAGGATCGCTCGACCAGGGGACGGAGGTGGAGATTCAGGACGGCACGGAGCTGCCGGGGATCGACCTGCGGCTGCCGCACGTGAAGAGCGTCGCGATTCGCGGCAAGGTGAACGGGTTGCCGGCCGGTGGATCTGGCGTCTCGGTTCTGGCCTTGACACAGAAGGGCCTCGGCAACGCCGGGATGTCCTATGCCCGGAAGACGGTTGTGGACGCCGGGTCGGGAAAATTCGAAATCAAGGGTGTCCTGCCTGGGCAGTACATCCTGCACTCGCTGCCGACGGGCTTGGGGGCGGCCGCGTTCCTGGTGAAATCGCCGATTGAGGTGGGCGATCAGCCGATGGAGAACATCGAGGTGAACGCTGTCAGCCCGTTTGAGGTGAAGGGCACGGTTTCGCTGCCCGAGAACCCTCCTGCGAAACTTGAGAATACTCGCGTCATTCTGACCAGTGAGGACGAGATCATGGCAGCGGTGCCCAATGCGCAGCCTGGCGCCGACGGCACTTTCAAGCTCGATTCGATGCTCTCTGGCAAGTACCGTCTATTTGTCGCGCCGCTGCCGTGGCAGTTGTACCTCGCCAGTGTCAAGGTAGGCGACAAGGAGTTCACCGACGGAATGGTTGAGATCGTCACGGGCGCGGCCCCGCTGGAGATCAAGCTGGGTGCGTCGGAGGCTTCGATCTCCGGGCCTGTGCTGGATAGCGCTGGCAAGGCCGCGCCGGGCGGTTGGGCACTATTGGTGCCGGAGCCGCGCCGCGCCTATAGGACGCGATACGCGAGGGCCGACCAGACGGGCATCTACCGCTTGGAAGCGTTGCCACCCGGTGACTATAGTCTGATTGGATTCGAGGATCTCGAACCGAATTCCACCGAGGACGAAGAGTATCTGAAGCCGCACCTCTCGCGGGCTAAGCGGGTAAAGGTCGACGGCGGCAGCAAGCAGAGCATCGAGCTGAAGCTGCCCGGACGTCAATAAGCCCCAGAACCAACTACTCCCACCAAAAGATAGGACTAAGGGGTGACTGTCCCTCTCTAGTCCTTGGACTAAGGGCTGCCCTCTCTAGTCCTTTGGTTGAGAGGAATAGGTGGTCGGGGACACTGCTAGGTTGATGGCTCGAAGCGCACGCTTGATCGAACCTGGCCTGCTACATCACGTCACGCAACGGGGAAACAACCGGGAACCGGTCTTCCATACCGATCAGGATCGGCTCGACTACTTGAGCCTCCTGCGGCTTCTCAGTGAGCCTACGGGAGTAGAGATCTTTGGCTTTTGCTTGATGTCGAATCATGTTCACCTGGTTCTGCGTCCGCAAAGTCAGGACAGCCTGGCGGTATTCATGAGGAATGCCCAGTCCGAGTACGCGGCCTTATTCAACCGGCAGTGGGGTCGCTGCGGACACCTTTGGCAGAGTCGCTACTACTCGTGCGCGATGGAAGGCAAGCACGGGCTGAACGCCTTGCGTTATGTCGACAGAAACCCGGTCCAGGCGCAGCTCGTGGATCTTCCCTGGCAGTGGCGGTGGTCCAGCGCGGCGGCGCACTGCTTGAAGGCGCAGGACGAGTTCGGCTTGCTCAGCATGGAATGGACGTCTTGGTGGGACTGGCCGGACTGGGCAATCTTCGCAGCAGGGGATGACGCTGTGAGCGAGGAGTTGATCCGTCGACACACTCGTCTGGGCCGCCGGTTGGGGAGAGTCCAAAGCAAGACGGCGTCTATCCCCGCCTAAAAAAGGACTAAGGAGTGTCTGTCCCCTTTTTCCTGGTCAGAGTCCAGTAGCGGGCGAGGACCTTGTCGATGTAGTTGACGGTTTCGCGATAAGGCGGAACGCCATTGTAGCGGGCCACGGCGCCCGCGCCGGCATTGTACGCCGCCAAGGCCTTCGAGACCTGCCGCTCGTCGTTCTGATATTTGATCAGCAGATCGCGAAGCAGGCGCGTGCCGGCGTCGATATTCTGCCTGACGTCGTTGGGATCGGCTTCCAGCGCGCGCGCAGTGCCGGGCATGAGCTGCATCAGGCCGATAGCGCCCTTCGGCGAAACCGCCCTCTCGTTGTAAGCCGATTCAGTCATCACCAACGCATGAACGATCTCCGGCGGCAGGCCGTGACGCTGCGCGGCCTCGGTGATCAGCTCCTTTGTGGTCTTGCTTTTCGGCTGTAATGGAGCGGCCGGCTCGACAGGCGCGGGTGTAGGCTCCGGGTCGGGCGTGTGCTCGACTTCGGCCAGCAGCGCAGCATCAATCTCGATGCGGCCGCCGTTGTGGTGCAGCACGACCTTCTCTCCATCCCGCTCGACACGATCGGCGGGCAGGCGCGCGCCCGTAGTCAGCACAGCGACGTCAGCAAACAGCAGGAAGGCGAGCGAGAGGATCATCTGATTTCGGAGATGCTCATGGGCCCGACGCCCGTGCGCGGGGTGTTCAGGTTTTCGAAATGCATGGCGGCGTTGAGCAGGAACATGAAGCTGCCCTGGGTCTGCTCGCGCCACATGGGGTTGATGGCGAACAAAAGATAGTGGCCCTTGCCTGAGGGCAGGTCGACGATCGCGGGTTTGCCGCCGAGTTCGCGCCCTCCGGCGAGCATGCCAGACATCAGCAGGCTTGGTTCCGGAGCGAATCGCAGCAGGACTCGGGGCCGCATTTCCGGCGGAGGCATGAAGGGACGCATCTGCTCCAGCACTTCGGCCGATGGCTCTCCCGAACGCGCGGCGGGCTGCGGCGCCACGTATGGCCGGCCTTGTGGAATGTCGGGGTCAGTCGCTCCACCACGGCCGGAAGGACGCGAAGGCGCCGCCCCGGAAGGAGCGCCGGCTCCGGCCCCACCTCCGCCACCCATGCCCGACATGCCTGTGGGCGAGACCTCGAGGATCGGCGCTGAATTGAAGTAGACCGGAACCGTGCCGGAGTAGCCGAACATAACCGGACTGCCCATGTCCGCAACGTCGGCTGCGAGGATGCTGCCTCGAACGCGCAGGTCGCGGGCTGGCGTGATGCTGACTCCGTCAACCAAGCCGAAGTCGACCGGGATCGACGCGTTTGCTCCAATAGTCACGAACAGGCCGCCGTTCTCGACGAAGTTCTTCACGTTGAGCAGACCCTCCAGGCCCATGCCGCCGCGGATGTCGTCGGACTGATCAGGAGAGGACCCGAAGTTCGGCGTAAGGCCAGAGGCCTTCCAGGGAATCGATTCACCGCGCATCGGCATGCCGTTAACGATTCTCTGCGAGGATCCGCCCACGGGACCCATGACGATCACGTCGAACTTCTCGCGCAGATTTGCCGTTGTCCGCAGGGCATGGTCGGAGATGTAGGTGTAGGGGACTTTGGTCGATTCAAAGGCCAGCCTGAACCAGCCTTCATTCTGCGTGTTAGTCCAGGTGTGGACCAGCGCAATGCGCGGAGCCGCAACGGGAATGGTGGCCGCCGTGGTCGAGGCGGGCATGGCGTAGACCGTGACTCCGAAATCGGCGGCTGCGGCCTCGAGCGCGCGCCGGTGCCGGGCGCCTTCGACGATGTAGGTCCCGGCCGGGAACTTCCGCCCATTGACTTCAAACGCCGCAAGGGCGGCCTTCATGGGAATGTCCTTCAGACGGAAGCGGACCGTCGCCATGACCCGGTCGGCACTGTGGGGGATGAAGAAGTTGTCGCCCGAGCCTTCGACCCGGCCCTCGGGGTAAGGGTTGTCCCCGGCCGGACCCATTGGGGCCTTCAAGATGCCGTTGTCCACGACACGGGTCGACTTCAGATTCCGCAGCGCGGTCATCGTCCAGCCGGTGTCGTCGTAGGGAGGCGTGTCGTTGGCGTTGTAGAACTGCTTGTCGAGAAACATATCGGCCAGCCGCGAGTAAGGCTGATCCATTCGAACAACGAAGGAACCCTTGGTGTGCTTCACGTTCGCGATTGTGGCTTCGTCGGTCAGGCGATGAACCTCGATGCCGTGGAGTCCAAGTAATTGGACCAGACGCCCGGCTTCGACAGGCCGTTCGGACGTGTCAATCACGTAGGCCGAGGGACCCTCGTTCTGCGGCTTGGCGACGGCTCGCCGGCTCTTCAGCCAGAAATTCTCCAGAAAGGTCTGCCGGTTGTTGGCCGTGTAATTCAGGGCGACGATCACCCCCGACTGCTGCAGATTGACGTTATTTCGATGGGACCACTGCACTTTGGCCAGGGGTGGGTTGGGGCGGTACCAAGTGCGGGTACTGGATGCAGCCGGGATGGTTCGCTCGCGCGTGTCGGCGCCGCCGTTGCCGAAAGTCTCGTAAAATCGACCGATGGAATTGTGGCCTTGGGCTACTGTCATCATGTAGTTAGCGCCCCATCCATCGTAAAAACCGTGCGTCCACACCCCAGGCACACCCCGCTTGGTCAGTTCTTCGACCTCGTGCCATGCAAGCTTCTGCCACTCATTAATGACGATGGGATCGAGCCAAGCGTTGTATGGTCCCATGCCGGTTGAGGTGTAAAGAAACGGTACCGACTCGTGCAGATCATGCGCAACTTGTGGATGGTACTGGAGAAAGCCGCTGGTCACATGGCGGGAAAGAGCCAGAGAAAGCGCCATGCCGTCGCGGTTGTTGTCGTGGGCAACGTACTTGCCCCAGTAAAGCAGCGAGGGCGCCGGTTTGCCCGGATTGGCCTTCCGCCAGCGGTAGAGATCCACTTGCTTCTCCCGCCCGTCGACTTCGATGACCGGCGTGATCATGACGACGGTGTTCTTGCGGATGTTTTGGAAAATGGGCGTCTCCTCGACTGCGAGCCGGTAGACCAGTTCCATCAGCATCTCGGGACTGCCGGTTTCAGTGGAATGAATAGCGCCGGTGAGCCAGTAGAAGGGAACCCCTTCGGCAATCATCTTGGCGGCTTCGGCTTCCGTGGTCTTACGGGGGTCGGCCAGTCGGGCGTTGATTTCCTTGAGACGGTCGAGGCGTGCGAGGTTTGAGGCATCGGAAGCCAGGACGAGGATCATTTCCCTGCCCTCCTCGGTCTGGCCCAGGGTGAGGACGCGGATGCGGTTGCTCTTGGCTGCGACTTCGCGGATGTAGCGGTGGACGTCCTTGGCGTAGGTGAGGACGTTGGGCGCGCCGGCAACGTAGCCGAGCGTCTTCAGCGTCGTAGGCACTGTCGAGGAGACCGGAAGTTTGGCCACGAGGTCCGGCAGGAACTGCGGATCCGTCGTGAATTCTTTGATCTTTGCGGTGTAGGCTTCGTCGATCTGGGCGTGGAGAGAGAACGCGAGCGTGAAAGCGAGAAGGAACCGGACCATGTCATCAGTATGATGCAGGCCTGTGCAGTTCTGCCGTCAGTCCCGGGCTCGGGCAACCGCACAATCCTCAGAGAACTGAATTGGGATCTTCGGGCACCGCCCCGCCGAGGCGTTCGGAATCCGTTTCGGATCAATGGACGCGATCCTCGACGATGAGGGAAGCTATTACCTGGTGGATGTGAAGACGACTCCGGAGATCTGGCGAGTGGCAGGAGTGGCCGCGCTTGCCTGAATGCCCGCAAGTTTCTGTCATCATCGCCTGCCGGAACGCGCGGACCACCATCGGCCGTTCCGGAGGTTTCGCGAGAGTGACCATCCGACTTCCATCGCAACACTGCGCGCCTTGTCTGGCCCGAAACAGCGCCGCTCCCTTCGATGACTGATGGACGCTTCGGCCCGCCGCGCCGCCTTCCTCCTCGCAGGGCGCGTGGTCTATTGCTCGGACTCCGAGTTCCGTTGGCGCTCCTGCGCGCAATGGGGCGCGAAACGCGCTTCGTGCCCGCAATGAAGGTTTCCCATATCACCGCAGGAGGCTGGAACATGCTTGCCGGTCACGAGTTCTTTCATGACGCAGCCTCGCTCCGGGTCCGTCGAGGGCTCGCCCCTCGATGGCTCACGTGAGTTCACTTTGTGCCTTCCATTGTTCTTGGTTGCCATCACATCATGGGGAGTTGGCGAACTGGCAGGATACTGGAGTAGAGAACAGGAATGACGACACTCACGCATCTGGAATGCAGCGTTACAGGGAAAACCTACCCGGCCGGACAGGCGGCCAACCTCAGCGAGACCGGCGCGCCGCTGCTGGCCCGCTATGACCTGGCCGCCCTGCGGCAAAGCTGGAGCCGCGATTGGCTTCAATCGGCGCCCGCTTCAATGTGGCGATACGCGCCCGTGCTGCCTGTTTCCAAACCGCAGTCGATGACGACCCTGGGCGAGGGCTGGACTCCGCTGGTGCGGGCGAGGGGCTACGGCGCCACCAAGGGCGCCGGCGAATTGTGGGTCAAGGACGAGGGAGTCAACCCGACCGCCTCCTTCAAGGCCCGCGGACTGTCCTGCTGCATCTCGATGTGTCATGAACTCGGGATCGCCAAGGTCGCCCTGGGCAGCGCCGGCAATGCAGCCAGCGCCACCGCGGCTTACGCCGCCGCCGCCGGCATAGAAGCGCACATCTTCATGCCCAAAGGACGTTCCGCAGGCAAACTACATCGAGTGCATGAGCTACGGGGCGCGAGTCACTCTGGTGGACGGATTGATCAGCGACTGCGGCCGCATCGTCGTCGAGCGCAAGGACGCCGAGGGCTGGTTCGAAATCAATACGCTCAAGGAGCCCTATCGCGTCGAAGGCAAGAAAACGATGGGCTACGAACTCGCCGAGCAGTTCCGCTGGTCGCTGCCGGACGCTGTTCTTTATCCCACCGGGGGTGGAGTCGGGCTGATCGGAATGTGGAAGGCGTTTGAGGAACTCGAGGCTCTCGGCTGGATTGAAGGCAAGCGTCCGAAGATGATCGCGGTGCAGGCCGAAGGCTGCGCGCCGGTGGTGCGGGCCTTCGAGAAAGGCCAGGAGAGAAGTGAGTTCTGGGAGAACGCAATGACCGTCTCCAGCGGGCTGCGGGTTCCAAAGCCGCTGGGAGATTTTCTCGTGCTGAAGGCAGTCCGGGCAAGCGGCGGAACCTGCATCGCGGTGGGCGACAGGGAGTCTTTGGAGGCCGGCACAAAGCTGGCCCGGCTGGATGGGATGTTTCCCGCCCCAGAGGGCGCGGCCTGTTTTGCCGCCTGGGAGAAGTTGGTCGATAACGGCTTCCTTTCGACAAAAGACCGCGTCCTGATCTGGAACACAGGCTCGGGGCTGAAGTACCTGGAAGCCTACAGCACGCTCTATCCCCGCCACGCCGGCGGTGAAGCCGACAAACTCGGCGGCCTGATTACACCCAGATAATTGCTGCTGTATGAAAACCAGCATCGTGGTCCCGACCAGGAACCGGAGAGAACCGCTGGCCCGGCTGCTGCAATCTCTGGCTCAGGCCGAGCAGTCTCCCGATGGCCAGGAGGTGATTCTGGTCAATGACGGCGGAGTGGCAGTCGATGACCTGGCCGTCAGAATTCGCGGTGCGAATCGTGGTGCAGCCGAGCCTCGGAGTGGCGGCGGCTCGAAATCGAGGAGTCGATGAGGCTTCGGGAGAGCTCATTCTCTTCACCGACGACGATTGCCAGGTGGACAACCAGTGGATTGTCAGCCATGTGCGGCGTCTGGAGCGCGAGCCGCGCGCCCTGGTGATGGGGCGCGTCCTGAACGGGCTTCCCCAAAACCCCTGGTCCGGAACACACCAGGCTCTTCACGACGTGGTCGTGGAGTGGTTCAACCAGCCCGGATCGGGGCCAGGGTTTTTCACGGGGAACAACTTCTCGCTGCGCCGCGCGGATTGGCGGACGCTGGGCGGGATGCGAGCCGATTGGAAGATCTGCGGCGGCGAGGAGAGGGAGTTTGTGCTGCGCTGGGCCGGACAGGGTGGGCGGGTTGTCATCGACCCGGCAGCGATAGTCCGTCACTTTCACGACCTGACGGCGATGCGGTTCCTCGGCCAGCAGTTCCGATACGGCCGTGGCGCATGGTTGGCTCACAGGGGTGAACTGCAGAAACGGGATCTCTACCGGCGAATTCTGACTTCAATGCCGGGCGTAGGCGGACGCGCGCGGCTGGCTGCGAGCCAGGCGGCTGTAGCGGCAGGCATGATGTACGAGGCTGCTGTGGGGTCAAAACAAAAAGGTGTCGATTTGTAGGGTGTTATTCTGACAATTGGGCCAATGGGAGGCTCGTGAAGCTTCAGCGAACCGTGATCGTTCCGGCATACAACGCCGCAGGCACCCTCCCGGAGTGTCTGGCCGCGGTTCTGTCCCCAACCGGCCAATCACAGCAGACCATTGTCGTTGACGACGGATCGAGCGATGGCACGGCCGAAATCGCGGTGGCAGCCGGGGCGCTGCTGGTCAGGCAGCATCGCCAGGGACCCGCGGCGGCCAGAAACGCCGGCGCGCGGCTCTCGAATGCCGACGTTCTGGTCTTCGTCGATTCCGATGTCGTGGTTCGCCCCGGGGCCATCGATCGGATGGTGGATGCGCTCGAATCGGATCCTGAGTTGGCGGCTGTATTCGGCAGCTATGATTCGACACCTCACGTGCACGGAGCAATCGCAACCTACCGCAACCTGCTGCACGCCTATACGCATCAGCGAGGGGCATCAGAGGCGACTACTTTCTGGGCGGGATTGGGGGCGGTCCGCAGGCGGCTCTTTGAGGATGTTGGCGGATTCGATTCGCACAAGTTCGAAACGGCTTCGATCGAGGATATTGAATTCGGCATGAGATTGAAAGCTGCCGGGCGGCGGATCAAGCTCGATCGGGAAGTGCTCGGCACGCACTGCAAGCAATGGACGCTCTCGTCGATGGTGCGCACTGACCTGTGGTGCAGGGCGGTACCGTGGACCCGGCTGTTGCGCCATTCCGGCAGAATGCCCAATGACCTGAATCTGCGTTGGGGCCAGAGAGTGAGCGTGGCTGCGGCTTGGCTTGTTCCGCCGGCAATCGCTTTGATCGCGATCGACCTGAGGTGGATGGGGATTCTACTTTGCCTGCTCGTCCTCCACATGGCGTTGAATGCCGGCTTCTTCACCTGGGTCCTCCGATGCGCCGGAGTGCGCGCCGCCGCGGCTGCAATCCCCCTCCAGTTGCTGTTTCACTGGGTTGCCGGCCTGGGGTTTCTTATCGGGAACCTGACGAGCCGGCCCGTGGAGGCCGGCACAGCGGCTGAGCGAGGAGCTGCACGAACTTGAACCTCGTCTTGGGAGCGGGCCCTGCCGGCCTGACCGCCGCCTGGGAACTGGATCGCCTGGGGTTGCGGGCAACGGTGCTCGAGCGGGATGCTGTCGTCGGCGGCCTGGCACGAACGGTAGATCACAAAGGCTACCTCTTCGATATCGGCGGCCATCGGTTCTACACGGCTGTCCCCATGATTGACCGCATTTGGCGCGAAACACTGGGCGAGGACTTCCTCACGCGGCCGCGGCTGTCGCGCATCTTTTATCGGGGCCGGTTCTTCCACTATCCGCTCGAGCCATGGGACGTAATCCGGAACCTCGGACCGACTGAGCTGGTTCGGTCGACAATGAGCTACCTCGCGGCCCATCTGCACCCGTCGGAGAAGGAAGAGGACTTCGAGAGCTGGGTCTGCAACCGGTTCGGACGGCGTCTGTACGAGTTGTTCTTCAAGACCTACACGGAGAAGGTGTGGGGCATCAGCTGCAAGGAGATCAGGGCCGAATGGGCGGCGCAGCGCATCCGCGGGCTCTCGTTTCTGTCGGTGCTCAAGAATGCCATGTGGAAGCCCACGGGGGCGCGCTCTCTGATCAAGTCGTTTGAGTATCCGCGCCGCGGTCCCGGGATGATGTGGGAGAAGATGCGAGACCGGCTGGTGGCGCGGGGCCACGAAGTGCTCACCGGCCATGGGGTGGAGAAAATCGAGTGGCGGCCGGACCGGGCTTCCATCAGAGTGTTTGCCGGCGGTCAATGGTTTGAGGCCGAGCACGTCATCAACACCCTGCCCCTGAAGGACTGGATCGGGATGTTATCCCCTTCTCCCCCAGAGGAGACCACCCGCGCCGCCGCCGAACTGAAGTACCGGGATTTCCTGACAGTCGCCTTGATGGTGCGCGGGCGTGATCTGTTCCCGGACAATTGGATCTATGTGCACGACCCTGATGTCAAGGTCGGCAGGATTCAGAATTACACCAACTGGAGCCCGGAGATGTCCCCGGATCCCGAAGTGAGCTGCCTCGGAATGGAATATTTCTGTTTCGAGGGCGACGGATTGTGGACCACCGATGACAAGGCGCTCGAGCAAATGGCCGCGGAGGAACTCACGCGGCTGGGACTGGTGAAATCTCCGTCGATCGTGGACTCAGCGGTCATCCGGATCCCCAAGGCCTACCCGGTCTACGACGGAAACTACAGGCAGGCCTTGAACACAATTCAAGCCTGGCTGAAGCAAATGCCCGGGATGCATGCGGCCGGACGCAACGGAATGCACAAATACAATAATCAGGACCTTGCGATGATGAGTGGAATCCTTGCCGCCCGCAACGTCGCAGGCGCCGGATACGATTTGTGGTCGCTCGCGCACGACGACCAGTACCTGGAAGAATCCGACGATGAGGTAGCAGCATTGTGGCGGAAGTTGGAGAGTTATCAACCGGCAGTCCCCGAGACAATCGATCCTCAGTAGGCGCACTCCGCGCGCTGGCGGCCTCATTGGCCGTTGTTGCCGCACTGTTTTGCTGGCAGATGTTGACCGTTCATTTCAACTACGGCGGCAATTGGACGGCGCTATATCAAATGGGAGACTTGACTCCCCTGCCGGACGAATTGAAGCAAGGCGCCTATTTATGGAAGAGCCACGCGGGGTATGAGGGCGAGGAATCGCGTGTTGTCGCCCATGACCCCTTGAACGCGCGAGGCTGGGCCGAGTTCCTGGATATTCCCGAGGTCCGCTACACACGCTGGTTGATGCCCGCCGTGGCGCACGGGATGGGGCTTGGCAAACGGCAGTGGATCGACCGGGGATACTACACGGCCTTCCTCCTGTTCGCAGGCGTGGGCGTTTTTTCTCTGATGTTGGAGTTTGGCTGGGCAGGCCTCGTGTTCGCGATTCTGCCGTCAACCATGATTGCGATGGACCGCATGACGGTCAATATCTCCTTGGCCGCCCTGGCGTCCGTCGCCGTTGCGGCAAGGCGCAGACAGGCCTGGCGCTGGTTCTGGCCAGCCGTGGCGCTGGCGCCGGTGGCGCATCCGCAGGGATGGGTCTTCCCGGTTGCGGCGTTCCTCGTTTCGCTGCGGTGGAAACGTTGGGGAAACATGGCCCTGGCCGCGGCCTGTGCGCTGCCGGGATTGATCGTGCTGATCGCCGCGCAGCGCGCGGCCGGACCTCACCGATTGTTGATTGACGCCATCGCGGACTGGTTCTCACCATGGTTCCTGATGGATTCGATCGAGAAGTTATGGCGAGTGTTCTCGAGCGTGTGGGACTTCCACGAGGAAGCCCCCCTGCTGGTGATCATGCATTTGCTTGACAAGGCGACCCTGCTCACCTTGACTGCAGTCGCGGTCTGGACCGTTTGGCGGTTCAAGGCGCGCACCGGCCGGTGGGAGCGCTGGACCGCGTTCCTGCTGGTTATCCCCAGCGTCCTGATAGACCCCACACATCACCTGGCGGAACCCTTCATGTGGCTGAACTATGCTTCACCCCTGCTCCTATTGCATTGGGCGGACACGCCTCGCCATTGGCAGATTGTCCGCTGGGCGCCACTGGCGATCTGCTCGCTGCGGACGGTCTATCAATTCGGATTTCAGATACTCGGAGTGCTGCGAGGATTGACAGGCAGCTAACTGGCTCTGGCTTCCCGCCCTGGCATGGAATCCGCTAGAATCATCTCAAGCAACAAACGTCTTGTCGCCGTGCGTTCGCGCGGTTGGCGTCCCCTGGTATAACTACGGAGTGAAATTGGCGGCAACAACTAGCGGTCCGATTACTTTAGAACCAACATCAGTTAACCTTCTCAAGCGCGACGGGCCAGCGGGCACAGTCGTCTTTCTTGTAGCCCTCCCGCTTTGCCTCGGCGTCGCCCTGGCATCGGGGGCTCCTCTCTTCGCAGGGATCATCGCCGGCGCCGTCGGAGGCATTGTCGTGTCCGTGCTCTCGGGCTCGCAGCTCAGCGTGAGCGGACCTGCAGCCGGCCTCACCGTGATCGTCGCGACAGCAATACAGGATCTCGGCTCCTATCCCGCTTTCCTCGCCGCGGTCGTGGCTGCCGGAGTGCTTCAGTTCATGCTTGGCGTGGTGCGGCTCGGTGTAATCGCCGACTACGTTCCGAATTCGGTCATTAAGGGCATGCTGGCCGCCATCGGCCTGGTGATCATTCTGAAACAGATTCCGCACGCCCTCGGTCGCGACAAGGACTACGAGGGCGATCTTAGCTTTCTGGATGGAGGCGAATCGAACACGCTCACCGACATAGCGCAGAGTGTTGTTTCGGCCAGCCCGGGAGCGATGCTCATCGCCGGCGCAAGCCTGATGATCCTGATCTTCTGGGATGACGTGGCGGCGAAGGCAGGCGGATTCTTGAAGCTGGTTCCGGCGCCCCTGCTCGTCGTCCTGATTGGCATCGGCCTGAATCAGGCCTTCGGCGCACTCCTGCCAGGCTGGAAGCTCGTCGAGGCGGAGCACATGGTGGCTCTGCCGGTCGCAGGCAGTGTACGGGATTTCTTCGGCCAGTTCATGCTGCCGGACTTCAAAGCGCTGTACCAACCAGAACGGTGTGGATGTGCGCAGGCACCATCGCCATCGTAGCCAGCCTCGAGTCGCTGCTTTCGCTCGAAGCTGCCGACCGGCTGGATCCGTTCAAGCGCATCTCGCCACCCAACGCGAATTGCGAGCGCAGGGCATCGGCAACCTGGTCAGCGGGATGCTGGGCGGCCTCCCCGTTACCAGCGTGGTCGTCCGGACCTCGGCCAACGTCTACGCGGGAGCGATGACCTGGGTGTCGTCGTTCATCCACGGCTTGCTGCTTTTCGCTTCGACCATGCTTATCCCGTCAGTTCTCAACCTCACGCCGCTCTCCTGTCTGGCCGCGATTCTCATCGTCATCGGCTACAAGCTGACCAAGCCGAAAGTCTACCAGGAGATGTACAAGCTGGGCTGGAGCCAGTTCATCCCGTTCATCGTGACCGTGACTGGCGATCGTCTTCACCGACCTTCTCAAGGGCGTACTGGTCGGGTTTGGCTTGCGGCATCTTCTTCGTCATCCGCACCAATCATCACGACGCCATCACGGTGGTCAACCAGGACAACTACTACCTGATGAGATTCAACAAGGACGCCTCGTTCGTCAACAAGAACGAACTCGCACGAGACTGCGCAAGATTCCCGAGGGCTCTCACCTGATCATCGACGGCAGGAAGGCCCTGATACATCGACCACGACATCGATCGAAGTCGTCGAAGACTTTCAAGAAACTCGCGCCCTACAAGAACATTACGCTCGAGTTCAAGAACTTCTGATCGCCGTCTCCGGGGAGTGATACTCAACATGGATTCGTACAAGAAACTGCTGCTGGCCAACAAAGCCTGGGTGAAGGACAAGCTGGATGTGCACCCCGACTACTTCACGGCGCACATGGAGAGTCAGCAACCGGAGTTCATGTGGATCGGCTGCTCGGATTCGCGCGTCCCCGCGGAAGATGTCACCGGCACCGAGCCCGGTGAGCTGTTCGTTCATCGCAATATCGCCAATCTGGTGGTTCACACCGATTTCAACATGCTGAGTGTGCTGCAGTACGCGGTCGAGGTCTTGAAAGTGGGCCACGTGATCGTTTGCGGACACTACAACTGCGGCGGCGTCAAAAACGCGATGTCGCAGAAAGATCTCGGCCTGATCAACAAGTGGCTCCGGCACATCAAGGACGTCTACCGGCTGCACCATCGGGAATTGGAAACAATCGACAACCAGCAGCAGCGCTTCGACAGGCTGGTCGAAATCAATGTGTCGGAGCAGGTGCAGAACCTGGCGCAGACTTCCATCATTCAGAAGTCGTGGAAGCGCGAGAAGCGGCCCGACAATCCATGGATGGGTCTACGACCTTCGCACCGGCTACTTGAAGGAGATCGCCTGCATGAAGCCCGGCACGAGGCTGGACGACATCTATCGGTTTGATTTCGGAGATCCGGAGCAACAGGGCGGAGCGAGTGAATAGCAACCCTGGCCCCCATGCTACGATGGATGCTTGTCAGGCTCCGGGCTCCGTGCAATGGGCGGCCGCAAACCCCGCCAGGTCCGGAAGGAAGCAACGGTAGCGGTTCAGCTCGTGTGCCGCGGATCACCCGGGGCCTGGCAATTCGTCGACGCACCGGCCCACTCCATGTACCAGGTCATCGCCCGAAAATACCGGCCGCAGACGTTCTCCGAACTGGTCGAGCCAGGAGCACGTCAAGACCACCCTGGAGAACGCCATCGCGCAGAACCGCATCGCCCACGGCTACATCTTCTCCGGCCAGCGCGGCACCGGCAAGACCACCGTGGCGCGCATCCTGGCGCGCTGCCTGAACTGCGTCGAAGGGCCCACCGCCGACGCCGTGCGGCGAGTGCGCGAGCTGCCTGGAGATCGCCGCCGGCGGCGCGCGTGGACGTCATCGAAATCGACGCCGCCTCCAATCGCGGCATCAACGAGATGCGCGAGCTGCGCGAAAACGTCCGCTACCGGCCCGCGCGCGACCGCTACAAGGTCTTCATCGTCGACGAAGCGCACCAGATCACCAACGAAGCCTTCAACGCGCTGCTGAAGACGCTCGAGGAGCCGCCGCGAGTGGGTGGTCTTCGTGCTCTGCACCACCGAGGCGCACAAGATCCCGGCCACCATCGCCTCGCGCTGCCAGCACTTCAGCTTCCGCTCGGTCGATTTCGAGGACCTGGTCGCGCGCATGGCAGTGGATCTGCGGCCAGGAAGGCATCGAGGCCGACGCCGAAGCGCTGGCCGTGCTGGCGCAGGCGGGCGAAGGCAGCGTGCGCGATTCGCTCTCGGCGCTCGACCAGGCGATCGCCTGCTGCGGCGACGAAGCTCGAAGGCGCCGGAGGTGCGCGCGCTGCTCGGGCGCGTTCTCGCTCGACGTCGCTCGAGCAAGGTCACCGAAGCGCTGGCGGAGAGCGACTCCCGGCGGCGATGCTCGAGATGGTGGACGAACTGGAGCGCAACGGCCAGCAACCTGCAGCACTTCTGCCGCGAGCTGGCGCGCTACTTCCGCAACCTGCTGGTGGCGCAGGATCGCCGGCCAGAACACGCGGCTGATCGCCGCCTCGCCCGCAGAGCAGGACAGACCTGCGGAGATCGCCGCGTCGTTTCGCGAAGAAGATCTGACGCGCTACCTGCAGCTGACGCTGGACCTCTTCCGCGACCTGCAGTTCTCGCCTGCAGCCGCGGCTTCACCTGGAAATCGGGCTTGTGCGGCTGGTGCAGGCCGGGCGGCTCCAGCCGATCGAAGAAGCGCTGAGGGACCTCGGAGGCCCGGTCGCGCCACCGCGCGGCCAAAGCGCCGCCACCGCTGCGCACGCCGCACTCCACAGGCTCCGCCGCCATCGAGCAAGCGCCGCGCCGCGCTTCCGGCCGTCAAGCCCTCGTCCCGCACCGGCTTCGACCGCCCGCAGTCCCGCCCGCGGCCCCAGGCCGCCGCGCCGCCCGCCATTCCCGAGGGCAGCCTCAAGGAGCGTCTGATGGCGGTCGCTCGAACAGACTCGAGCGGTCTGGCGTTCAGCCTGCCGACGCCGTCGAGCATTCGCGAGTTCGTGGAAGCCGGGAGCGAAGTGGAGTTTCATCGCGCCGCGACTCCGCAGCATGGGTCTGCGCGTCCGACCGATATCGACAAGGCGCTTGCGCAGGCTCGCGGGCCGCGCCATGCGCAATCGAAGATCACCGTCGGCGAAGCCACCGCGGCCCCGGCGGCGGCAGCCGCGATCGCCGCAGCAGTCCAGGGCGGCGAAGACGACCACGCGCAGCGCGCCCTCGCCAATCCCGAAGTGCAGAAGTTTCAGGAACTGTTTCCGGGCAGCGAGGTGCGAGACGTTCGAGACCTGAAGGAGTAGACGCCATGAAACTCCCCGGGCAACATGCAGAACATGATGAAGCAGGCGCAGCAGATGCAGGAGCGCCTGCAGGAAGAGATCGCGCCGATCCGCGTGGAGGCGACCGCCGGCGGCGGCATGGTCACCGTGAAGATGGACGGCCAGAAGAACTGCTCCGGCGTCAAGATCGATCCCGAAGTGGCGGGCGACGTCGAGATGCTGCAGGACATGGTCGTGGCCGCCTGCAACGAAGCCGCCAAGAAGGTGGACGACGAATCCAGGCAGAAGATGAGCGGCATGCTGGGCGGCTGGGACTGCCTCCGGGCCTGTTCTAGCGCGTAACCGCCATGCCCGATTTCGCCGAACCGCTCGCGCGGCTGATCCAGGAATTCAAGCGCCTGCCCGGGCATCGGCCAGAAGATCCGCGCAGCGGATCGCGTTCCACGTCCTGCGCGCGCAGCGCGAGGACGCCGAGCGGCTGGCGCAGGCCATGCTCGACGTCAAGGACAAGCTCGGCCTGTGCCGCAGTCTGCAACAACATCAGCGACAGCGAGCTGTGCCCCTATCTGCCGCGATCCGAACCGCGACCGCAGCGTGATCTGCGTGGTCGAGGAGCCGCACAACATCGTGGCCGATCGAGACCACGCGCAGTTCGACGGGCTCTACCACGTGCTGCACGGCGCGATCTCCCCGCTGCGCGGCATCGGTCCGGAGCAGTTGCAGCATCAAGAACCTGGTGGAGCGGGTCGGCGGCGGGCGAGGTGGAGGAGATCATCCTGGCCACCAATCCGACCGTGGAAGGCGAGGCGACCGCGGTCTACCTGGCGCGCCTGCTGAAGCCGCTGGGCGTCCGGGTGACCCGCATCGCGATGGGCATTCCGGTGGGCAGCGACCTCGAGTTCGCCGACGAAGTCACCATGTCGAAATCGCTGAGAACCGCCGGGAGATGTGAACATCATCCGTCTGCTCACAATGGCGCTGCTGGCCGGACTGTTTGTTCAGGCGCAGAAGGATGGCGCGGAAGCCGCCCGCGCATGGCGCGAGGCCAATGAGGGCCGGATTCTCACCTCGTTCTTCGAGATGCTGCGGCTGCCTAATGTCGCCGCAGACAAAACGGGCATCGCAAGCAACGCCGCCTACCTGATGTCTCAATTCGCGCGGCGCGGCGTCGAAATGAAACTGCTGGAGGCTGAGGGAGCTTCTCCGGTAGTCTTTGGGGAGCTGCCGGCGCGGGGCGCAAAGACAACCGTAGTCTTCTACGCGCACTACGACGGGCAACCGGCCGAGGCGAAACAGTGGACGGGCCATGCGCCCTGGGAGCCGGTTCTGCGCGACGGCGCGCTCGAGAAAGACGCACGGAAGATCGACTTCCCTTCCTCGAACGGCAAGTATGACCCCGAGTGGCGCATCTACGCCCGCTCGGCCTCGGACGACAAAGCGCCGATTCAGGCCATGCTCGCGGCGCTGGATGGAATGAAGGCCCGTGGTCTCGCCCCAGCAATCAATATCAAGTTCGTGTTTGAAGGGGAAGAGGAAGCCGGCTCCCGCAATCTCGGCCGGATCCTGGAAGCAAATAAGGACAGGATGAAGGCGGACTTCTGGGTCATTTGCGACGGACCTGTCCACCAGAGCCGCAGGATGCAGGTCGTATTCGGCGCCCGTGGCGCCGCCGGCTTCAACTTGACAGTGTACGGGCCGAAGCGCGAACTGCACAGCGGCCATTACGGCAACTGGGCCCCCAATCCGGCCCTGATGCTGGCGCATCTGGTCTCTTCGATGCGTGACGACTCGGGCCGCGTGACCATCGAAGGCTTCTACGATTCCGCCGAGCCGCTCAGTGCCGATGACCAGCGCGCCGCGGCGGCAGTACCCGCTGTCGAGGCTGAGTTGCAGCAGGAGTTGGGTTTGGCTCGTCCTTACGGTGGCGGACGCAAACTCGCTGAACTCGTCAACGAGCCCGTACTGAACGTACGCGGGCTGCAATCGGCCGCGGTGGGCAATGAATCGAGGAACGTCGTCCCCGCCGAGGCCACCGCGTCGTTCGACATCCGCATGGTGAGGGGCGATAGCCCCGAGCGCATGATGCAGCTTGTGCGCGCCCACCTGGTCAGGCAGGGCTACCACGTTGTCGAGCAGCCGCCAACCCCGGATGAACGGATGCGGTATCCAAGAATCGTTCGGCTCTGGGGCGCCGATTTCGGCTACCGTGGTGTGCGGACCGCGATGGACACAAAGGCGGCAAAGATGGTGGTGGAAGCAGTTGAGGCCGCCACCGGCTCACCGGTCATCCGGGTTCCCACTTCCGGCGGCAGCGTCCCCTTGGCCATCATCGAAGACGCCACCGGCGCGCCGACAGTCAGCGTCCCCATCGTCAACCACGACAATAGCCAGCACGCGCCAAACGAGAATCTGCGCCTGCAAAACCTCTGGGATGGGATCGAAGTGATGGGAGCGCTGTTCAGGATGCGAGAACCGGCATCAGCGACGCCTCCGCCAGGCCGTCGGCCGTAATCCGGCCGATGGCGAGATCAACCAGCCGGTTGGCCGGGCGCGGAATCGCCAGGTCCACCTTCAGGTAGTTGGTCGTGATCGCAGTGCCGTTTTTCAACGTAACCGCGCTGAGCGTCTTGTCCCGCCATTCGCTGCCGGAACTGCAGGTTCTTCAGGGCAGCGAGGTCACGAAGAAGCCTGGTGCGCTCGTGACGGACTCGATGCGGCACCGGGTCCGGAACCGCGGCGGCTGCCGTGCCAGGACGTTCGGAATAGGTAAACACATGCAGGTAAGTAAACGGCAGGCGTTCGATGAAGTCGTACGTCTCCCGGAACTCCGGCTCGGTCTCGCCGGGAAATCCTGTCATGACATCGGCGCCGAAAGCGGCGTCGGGCAGCAGCGCATGGGCTTTCAGCAGCCGGTCTTCGTAGTGCCGGGCCCGATAGCGCCGCTTCATTCTCCGCAGAACCGCGTCGGAGCCCGATTGCAGTGGCGCATGGACATGGCGCGCGATTCTGGGCTCGCCCGCCATCAACTCCAGCAGGTCGTCGCTGAAGTCCATCGGCTCAACGGAGCTGATCCGGAGCCTCTCGACCCGGGTTTCGCACAACATGCGACGCAGCAGGCCGGACAAGCGCGTGACATCGCCGCCAGGGAAGCCCCGCTCCCTGCCCCACCTGCCGAGGTTAATCCCAGTCAGAACGATCTCCTTGTAGTGCTCAGCCAGGCGCCGCACCTGTCCCACGGCCTCGTCCGCCGCCATACTGCGGCTCCGCCCTCGCAGGGACGGAATGATACAGAAAGTGCACCGGTTATTGCACCCCTCCTGGATCTTCAGATTGGGCCGCGTCCGGTCGCCGGAGGCGTCCTCGACCGGCGCCGACAGGAAGCCGGTAGTTTCAGCGATGTCACCCACCAGCACTGAGCCATGATAGGGAGCCGGGCCCGCCGAGGAGGCAATCAACGAGGGGATCTCTGTTTTGTGCGAGTTGCCGACAATCCAGGTGACTCCCGGGATGCGCCCGATCTCATCGGGGGCGCGTTGGGCATAGCAGCCGGTGACGAGGATCTCCGCCCCGGGGTTCTCCCTGTGGATTCGATGGATCGACCTGCGGACATCTTCGTCGGCCGACGCGGTGACCGAGCAGGTGTTGAGGATGACCAGGTCGGCATTGTGGTGATCCAACACCGATTCCAGTCCCGAATTGCCGATAAGACCCTTCAGAGCAGCCCCGTCAGCCTGCGTGGCGCGGCAGCCAAAGTTCTGAATGAAGAAGGTCTTCACACCATCCATCGTATCAACCGCTCGCGTCTACCCCCTCCCGCCGAAGGAGTACGGCATTTTCTTGTGTGAAGAAATGGCGTAGATATCCGATAAGGAATAGAGATGAGTGACCGCGTACTCAGCCAGGACGAGATCGACTCAGTATTTCGAAACGCTCATGGCGCCTCGAAACAGGACGATCCTTCGCGGCGTGCACAGCCTTACGATTTCCGGCGGCCGGACCGGATCGCAAAAGACCAGTTGCGCAGCATCCACCTGCTGCACGAGAATTTTGCGCGAAGCCTGGCTTCGAGCCTGTCGGCCTACCTGCGGGCCTACGTGATGGTGAACCTCGTCAGTGTCGAGCAGCTCTCGTTCCTCGAGTTCAGCCAGTGCTTGCCGGCCCCATCCTCCATCGTGAGCCTGAGCCTGAAGCCATACGACGGCAGCGCGATACTGGAGATGAACCCGACGCTCGTCTTCCCGATCCTCGAAATGCTGTTGGGCGGCAGCGGGAAAAGCTCCTTCAAGGTCAATCGGGAAGTCACCGAAATCGAGCAGAGCATCCTGGAAGGTGTTCTCAGAATCGTCCTGCATGACCTTCAGGAAGCCTGGGCTCCCATCACCAGCATCAGGTTCGCGGTGGAAACACACGAAACCGAGCCTCAACTGCTTCAGATCCTCGCTCCCAACGAGGCAGTCGTGGCCATCGCCATGGAAATTCGCATCGGCGACGTCACCGGGATGATGAATGTCGGCATCCCTTCAATTCTTATCAAGATGCTGCGTCAGCGCTTTGACCAGCAGTGGTCGATCCGCCGTTCCGAGTCAACCGAAGAGGATCGGGCACGGCTCTATAGTCTGATCGAGGAGAGTCATATCAATTTTGATGCGAGGTTGACAGGACCAAACCTGGCCGTCGAACAAATGCTTGCACTTCAACCAGATGACGTCCTGGAGTTCGACTATCCCGTGAACCGTGCCATGAATCTGGTGCTGAATGGGCGGCTCAAGTTCAAGGGCTCGATGGGCACCAACGGCAGAAAACGAGCCTTCCGGGTAGAGACAGTCTGTCAGGAACCTTGAGTTCGATCAGCGCGGCGCCTTCATGTCCGCCAGCAAGCTCTCCGCGGCCCGGCGGCCCGACTCCATCGCACCCTGGAATGAAGGGGTTGAACGATGGTCTCCCGCCGTATAGACACCCGGCCGAATGCGAGCCGATTGGTTGGTTTCCATGGGATAGATGACTGGCAGCGCATGCTCAATGCGGTACAGCCGGAGCAGTTTCCACTCCTGCACAACCAGGCCGAACCATCGCTTGAGCTGTCCGCGGACCATCTTCCGCAACGTGTCTTCATCACGGCTCGGATTGCCGACAACGGTCACCGAGATCAGGCTCTCCCCTTTGGGCGCATAGCTTGGCTGAACAACTTCCATGGAAGCAAGATTGTTGACGGGCCCGCGCGTGGATCCGCTTAACACCAGCATCGGCTCGGTGACTGGCGGCTCCTTTGCCAGAAAGTAATAGCAGATGCAATTCCTGGACAGCACAGGCTTCTCGTAGTGCAACAACCGCGCGGCCTCTGGCCCTTCGACGGACACCACGATGGCCTCCGGCTTCATCCGCTCGCCATCGCTGAATACAACGTTGTTTCCATCCAGACTCGCCACCCGGCGGTTGAAAGCGATGGAGTCCGGCGGAAGCACTTCGGCGAGTTGCTCCGGAATCGATTGGATGCCGTTCCTGGGCAGGGCGGCTTCTCCCTCGGCGAACATCCGGAACACATACTCAAACCACCTGCTGCTCACGCTCATTTTGTTGTCCAGAAAGACTCCGCCCAGGAAAGGCCGGAAGAATCTCTCCGTGATGCGGCGTGAAAATCGCCGCCGGGCGAGCGCCTGCATCGTGGTGGTCTCATGCGCCAGGAGAATCTTCTCGAGGGGTGTGCGCAACACATGCGACCGCAGCTTTCCCACTCGCAATTTGTCAGGGAACGATCCGATAGGGTTCAGCAGGTTCGAGATCAAATGGCCCCGAACACGCCAAGGGTCCACTACGCGGTGGAAGTCTCCGTGATACCGGACGAGAGCGCCGGTATCGAAGCTTGCCAGCCCCAGTCGCTCATAGTCGAGATTCTCAAGCGCTTCTGGAAAACTCGTCAGCAGGACATGGAATCCGCGATCAAGAATGAAGCCATCCACCCTGTCAGTACGCATGCGCCCGCCGACAGCATCGGAAGCTTCAACCATCTGGAAACTTACGCCAGCCTTGTGTAGCTTTCTTGCGCAATTAATGCCTGCCAGGCCGGCGCCAATGATCAGAACGTCAGGTTGTGCCATTTTCTTAGGGCGATTTCGAACTTTCTGAGAGAGCGCGGGCGCGCCGGATCTCCCGCAAAACGAGGAATTCGGACAGGTTTTCGGTCGTCAGCATTCCTCTGAGCGCCTCCGACTCGTCGAAGACGAGCGCGCACCCTCCGGAGGGCTCGAGCGACGGAACCGCGCTTTCAAGCTCAGCTGTCGGGGAGAGGCGGGCGAAATCACGATTCATCGCGCCCGCAACGTATGATTCGGGACCATCAGCGGCCATGGCGCGAACAAGGTCCTTCCTGCTGAGCAGGCCGACCACCTGCTCGCCGGCAAGAACAGGAAAATCCTGCTGCGTCGTCGCCAGCAGAAGGTCCGCCGCTTCGCGGATGGTCGCGCTGTGCGGCAGGGAGCGGAAATCGGTGACCATCGCCTCCTCCACTTTCGCTCCAGTGAGCAGAACTTGCGCCTGAGCGGCAGTCGCCTCCTGCGCCGCCCCCACGTACATAAAGAAGGCCAGAAAGACCAGCAGGAAGTTCGCGCTCAGCACGCCGTAGAGCGCCACCGCCGCTGCGATCCCCGTGCCGATTCGCGCAGTCATGCGCGTCGCCTCGTCCACCGGCCGTTTGGCGGCGAGAAGGCTACGCACCACTCGCCCTCCATCCATGGGGAATGCGGGCAGAAGGTTGAACAGTGACAGGATCAGGTTGGCGACCGCAAGCCGCGAGATCAGGTTGGCGTCGGTGGCTTTCGTCCAGTCGCTCAGTTGGATTGCATGGCCCTGCGCGAAAGCGACAGCCAGCAGCGCGACGCCGATCACGCAATTCACAAGCGGGCCGGCCAGCGCCACCCAGAATTCCTCTGCCGGCTTGGGTTGCCGTTCCAGGCGCGCTAATCCTCCCAGCGGGAGCATGACGATTTCCACTGTGCCGATTCCATACCGGTTGGCGACCACCGCGTGTCCCGCTTCATGCAGCAGGACCGAAGTGAAAAGAGCCACCACGTAAATGGCGTTCCCTATCACTGACTGCTGCCCGCCCACCCCGATAAATATCAGCCAGACCAGTCCCACCCAAAACGTGAAGTGGAACCTCACGGGCACGCCAAAGACGCGAAACTGGCCTAGCGTTCCGGGGGCACGGTGCGGAGTCTGTGGTGTCGGCAGCATCGAGGCTCGATGAGTCATACGATAGCAAGTAAAGACATGCGACCTGCACTCCTGATCTTAATCATGTCGTTGGCTGCCTCCTCGCACAGTACTGCTCAAGGAGTCCTCAGCACCCATGGCACGCGGTTCCTGCTGGATGGCAAGCCGTTCCCCTACACAGGCTACAGCTTCTTCAACGCTATTTATAACAAGGACTTCAACTCTTCGGTTGAAGCCAGGCAGTCATGGCTGACCAAGTTCAAGTCCTACGGCGTGAACGTGCTCCGTGTCTGGAATCAGTGGGACAACCGCCGGGGGTTTGCCGACGTCTGCGCCGAGTGCAATATGTTCGCACCGGACGGCAGTTTGCGTGCCTCCCACGTCTGCCACTTTCAAAGCGATTCTGGATGACGCCCGCAAGAACGGCATCGTCATTGAACTCGCGCTCTTCGCCCAGGAGAGCTGGCGTGACGGCGTTCGCATTCCAGACGCGGCCATGGAGACGGGCGTCCGATCGCTCACTCGTGAACTGAAACCGTGGCGGAATCTGACACTGCAGATTTGGAACGAGTTCGATTACCGGACCGTGGAGTTGGTGAAGATCATCAAGGCCGAGGACCCGCAACGGTTGGTGAGCAACTCCCCCGGTTTTGCTGGAGTCCTGACCGGCCAGAACAACCAGGAGGCATTGTTGGATTACCTGTCGCCACACACATCACGACAAGGCCAGAGCGATGGCAAGACATGGCTGGTTGCGCCCCGGGAACTGCGCTATCTGCTTGCACGATTCAACAAGCCGGTCGTCGACGACGAACCTGCGCGGAACGGAACGCCCAACTTCGGCGGCCCCAAGGACCGCACATGGCCCATGGACCACATTCTGCACATGGCGGCGGTCCGCAGGACGGGGGCGTATGTGACCTACCACCACGACATGTTCCAGACCCCGGGAACGGCCTCTGTTCCCAGCCACGGAGTTCCCGATCCGGAGTTCAGCCCGTATCACCGGACAGTGATGGAGTTCCTCGCGATGCGAAGCCGCTACCTGGACTAAAGCAGCTTCCGGCCGATATCCAGGACATCGTCCATCACGCTGCCGTCCTTGTCCCGGTCGAGGATGTTGACTACAGACGCCGCGAGGCCTGCGCCCTGTTGATTCTGCAGGAGGCCTTGCACGATCTGAACGATCACTCCGGCATCCACGCCGCTCCGCGCGGAGGCCTGATTGGCCAGACCATGAATTCCGCCGCTGCCAAGCAGGCCTTGCACGACGCTCGCGATGCCGCCCTGTCCCGCGGAACCCTGCAGTTGCTGTGAAATCGCAGACAGGGCGCCTGAGGCCTGTTCCGGGCTCAAGTTGAACCGTTTGGCCAGGTCGTCCAGGTTGCCCTGTGAACCGAGAATGGATTGGAGCAGGTCGTTCATGGACTGATCCTCTTTCGCGACGCCGATTTGGCGTTTCTCATCGTTGATGCCCCGCGATATGTGACTGATTCAAAGAATAGGCCGGACGCCGGCGCGGTCCATGCGGCGATATCGAGGCCCTGCGATTGGCCATCCAGCAAGCCCCGCCACTGAGCCAGGGTGATCTCGCCCAGCCCGAGTTTGACGAGCGTCCCGGTCAACCGCCTGACCATCCGCCAAAGAAAATGCGACGCTTCGAGCCGAAACAGCAGTAAGTCGCCTTCGTCCTCTTCCAGGCTCGCCGCCCCGACGACGACGACCGGGGATTCGCCCGGCTTGCTGGGGTCGGGCGCGCGAAAGCAGTTGAAGTCATGGCGGCCCGCGATGAGCAATGCCGCCTCTTTCATCAGCGCGACATCGAGAGGCTGCTTGACCCACCAGACGAATTTCTTGGCGAACGCGGTTTTGCGGCGCGCGATGCGGTAAACATAAGCGCGCGAGACCGCGTCATGCCGGGCGTGAAATGAAGCCGGAGCCTCGATGCACTCCAAAATGGCGATGTCAGCCGGAAGGCGGTCATTGAGTTCCCTCAGCAGCCGCCCGGCGTGCGGCGCCGAACGTGGTGCAGCCTTGAGGTGGGCCACCTGGCCGAGAGCGTGAACGCCTGCATCAGTTCGCCCTGCGCCCTGCAATTCCAGCGGACAGCGCAGAAACTCGTCCGCGGCCTTCCGTATGTCGCCGAGCACAGTGCGGGCGTTGATCTGTTCCTGCCAACCGCTATATCGTGTGCCGTCGTACTCGACGGTCAGCTTCCAGGTCTTGCGCATCGTCTACCATTGTCACGCTTTGCCCGGCGCGACTATCGGGCAAAATAGCCGGAGCGGGCGCGCAGTCTGAGTCCGGGCTGCTTGAGCCGGACTTCGACCTTGCGCCACTCCCCATTGAACTCCTGATTGGAAGGGCGGTAGGCCACACTGTACAGACTTCGCAACTCCTCGCCGACTTGATCGATGACCGGAGTCATCTCAGCCAGGCTGCGGGCCGGGAAGAGCCTTCCCCCCGTGACCTCAGCGACCTCTCCCATCCGCTCGCGGGCCGTCTTGGTGCGGCTGGGCGAGGGCGCCAGCGCGAACGGGTCGAGGATGACTGGATACACCAGCACTTCAGATTGAGCCAATGCGTCGCGCAGCTTTTTGAAACTGGTCTCAGAACCCATGCCGCTTGAATCCATCTGGCTGTCCAATCCGTCGGAGATCACGATCAGGGCATTCCGCTCTCCAGGCAGTTTTGCCAGTTCTTCCGCAAATGAGAGCCAGACACAGTCATATACTGGCGAGGAGCCGCTGACGCGCCCCAACCGGCCAAGCACCTTCGTGACAGCCTCCCTGTCTGTGCTCAGGCGCGCCAGCACATAGAACAGGTCGTTCGCAATGGCGTAGAGCGATGCTTTGTCTTTAGGGCGCAGGATACCCAGAAAGCGGGTTACCGCGTTTTTCAGGATTCCCCGTTCCGGCAGAGTGCTCCCGCTCAGGTCGATGAGGAAGGCTACATTTGCATTCACCTGCTCCGCACCTGCGAAATCAACCTTCTGAGGAACCCCGTCCTCAAGCACTTCAAAGTCCTCCGCCCGCAATCCCGGAACCGGCCTGCCATCCGGCCCCTTGATAGTGGCCGAGAGGTTCACCAGGCGAACATCACTGCGAAATAGCACGTCGGAACTGGAAGGAGCATCGGCAGCCGGGACCGCAGGTTTCGCCACAGCCGCCGGTCGCTTGCTCTTGGACGCTCGCAGCAGGGCTTCCACCTGCTCAACCGCAACCCACGGCGGTTTCACCGGCGATGCGTCAGGAAAAGGACCGTCCACCAGCTCGAGAGTCTTTTTCGCGCCCATCTCCACGAAAAAAGTCCCGTAGGCAACGTCGAGCTGACTCTTCTTGTCGGAAAGCATCCAGCGTTTCGGCTCCTGAATGGTCCAGCCCTTGTCCAGTTTGAAACCCTTCGGCGCGATGAGTTTCGGCTCCACGTCGTTCAACGCACGCATCCGCATGGCCCGCCACGACGAACGGATCTTGACGTTGCCCGAAGCCGTGGCAATCCGCACCGACGGGGCGACGCCGTCGAATTCGATGTCCCCAGCCTTCGTCTCCAGGATCAGCGGAGTGTCATAGGGCACCGTCAAATGCAGTTCGCGGTCCATCCCCTCTGCCGGCCGGTAGGTCGCCTCCACCGCCTTGCTGGAGCGCTTCACCTCCAGGTGTTCCGGTTTCACGCCCTTGGCCTGCGGAGACTTCACCGCTGCGACCGTGACGTGAATTCCACCTTCCGGGTTGACGATTCGCAAGACCTGCGAATAGGCGGGAACAACTAGCAGTGCGGCCAGGAGCGTTGCGGCGGATCGCATGAGCCTATAATCCGACTTTGGCACGAAGTCGGCGTCGATGGGGGCCGAGCTGAAAACCCGGATCAACGAGAACCTCAATCCCGGCAGTCTCGTGCCTTTCCAGGGAGCGTTCGAGGTGAGCTACTGCCTGGCCAAGATCGCCCAAGCCGAGCCAGATGATAGCCTGGTCCACCTCCAGCGGCCGGTCTCCCAGGCGCGACAGGCACGCCCTGGCGCCCTGATTATCATTGAGCCGCCCGCGGACGTACCCCAACAAAGCCCAAAGGTCCGGTGAACCAGGCGCTGCGGCGAGCTCTTTCTCAAGGTACGCTTTCGCCTGGGCCAACCTGCCGCTTCCTGCGAGAAACCGCCCATAGCTGCGCCTGACTCCGCGATATTCGGGTATGACGCGGGTGACTTCTTCGGCTTGTCGCAGCGCCTCATCAGGCCTACCTGCCAGGTAGAGCATCCAGGCAAGCCCGTCCAAACCGCCGAACCACAGTGGATCGAGACGTACCGACGCCCGCAGCTCCTCTTCAGCCTGTTGGAATCGCCCCAGGATCGCATACGCCGAGCCGCAGTTGCCTCGAATGGAGGCCGCATTGGGGAAGAGCCGCGTCACGTCGCCGCAGGTGCTTTCGACGGTTCGCCAGTCTGAATCGATATCTCGCGCCAGCCGGATGCGCGCGGAGTAGGCGTCGCTGAGGCCAGGATCAAGCGCCAATGCGCGGTCGATCGACTGGACTGTTTCCAAACGCAACTCGCTCGCTGGGCGGAGCCCCTCTGACATGACAGTGATGTCGATGTGAGCCAGGCCGGAGTGTGCCAAGGGGTAGGCCGGGTCGGCCTGAACGGAGCGCAGATGAAACTCGCGCGCTTGCGTGAGAAGGGCCGGGTCGCCTCGCAGGTGCAGTTGCCGCCCCTTGATGAATAATTCGTGGGCCTGACGGCGGGCCGGTGTTTTCGATGCCGCTGGATCCTCCATCCTACGCCCCAGTTGCAGCCGAAGCGCCGTGGCTATCGAGCGCGCAATCTCGTCCTGAACGGCGAAAGCCTCCGCACTCGACCGGTCAAACGTCCCTGACCAGAGTTGAAAACCGCTGGAAACATCAAACAGCCGGACCCGCACACGAACCTGCGGCCCCGCCAGTTGGACGCTTCCCTCTAACACTGAGCCCACGTTCAGCTCCCGTCCAAGCGCAACCAGATCGCGGTTTCGGTCGCTCACGCGCATCGTCGACATTCGCCCGGCGACCCGCAGGCCTTCTACCCTGGAGAGCTCTTCCGTCAGCGATTCAGCCAGTGCATCGCATAGCTGGGTGTTGAGCGCTGCCTCCGGACAAGTCGCGGAATGGCAGGACCGCGATCGAGCGAGGCATGCCCGCGTCCAGCTCTCTCTGCCGTTCCTTGACCAACCAGAGCCCAGCGGCGACAACAGCCAGTAGGCCGGCTGCCAGCAAAAGGACAGGCCAACGCCGGCCTCTCAGCCACTCGGGTTTTCCAGCAGGACTCTCCGCGGCGCCAGAGCCGAGAGCGGTCACGGCAGCCATGACCCGGGAATCGCCTCGGGGCCAGAGACATCAAGCCATTGGAAAACCGGGGCATACGAGCCCTTGGGCAACTCGATTCGAACCGGCTCGCCCGAGCCGTGCGATTCGTAATACTCCCTCAGCTTTGCCCTGAGCCGGGCTGCTTCCACTCGAACGATGGGG
Organism: Bryobacteraceae bacterium; assembly: GCA_963714395.1. Lineage (GTDB taxonomy): Bacteria > Acidobacteriota > Terriglobia > Bryobacterales > Bryobacteraceae > JACADU01. Next base: position 82,939 of record CAVQOO010000003.1, on the reverse strand, counting down.
TCGGTCCTGGTGTCGTATGACTTACCCCTTTCATACACGGTCAACCCGATTTGGTATTCCTTGAAGGCATCCTGGTTGCCTTCCAGGGCGTTCTCAACGACATGCTCGATAAACGCACTCTGCCTGTGTGCCTTGATGAAAACTGGACTTGCGAGCAGACGTTGGAGGCAGGCCCGAACGATTTCAGGGTTATGCTCCACGTGATTCACCGGCACTACCTAGGTCGAGAATAGCACGCTCCCCAGCCCAAACCATTGACAACACAGGACGCACCAGGTAACTAACCTGTTGTTACTCGCTCACGCGAATGGAAAATTACTTTCAGTTCAAAGTTTCTTCATCCATCATGTATCAACTGGGACTCGAGGTTAATGACTCACCTTACAAACCTGATCACTTCAGCCGGAGATTTGCTCGGACTGTCGGGACTGGGCATCAAGGGCGCATCGGCCACTTGGGATGTGCTCGCCACAGCGCTGCTTTTCACCTGCGCCAGCCTGCTGAGCCGACATCGATCGAACTAACCCTATCCCCAAGGCGTCATGAGGAGGAGGAACTCGTGTCGCCTCCACTTCGCCGGTGGCTGATTCTGGGACCGCCAGCCACCGGCCGAGGCGTGGGCCGAGGGTGATAGCATACCCGCAGCATGAATCCATCCGGCCACGCCTTCGCCACGCGCATATCTCTGGTCGCCGCCACTTCCGGTCTTCTCTTCGGCTTCGACATCGCCGTCATCAACGGAGCTCTTCTGCTTCTCCGCCAACAGTTCGGGCTGAGCGAGATGCAGACCGAGGTGGCGGCATCAAGCCTGCTGATCGGTTGCGTCTTCGGTGCGGCGATCGGCGGTGTCCTCAGCGACCGTTGGGGCCGCAAGAAGATCCTTCTGGTCTCCGCACTGCTGTTTGCCATCTCAGCGGCCGGTGCGGCGCTGCCTCGCACACTCAATGAGTTCATGGCCGCACGCTTCGTCGGTGGCCTCGCCATAGGAATTGCCTCGCTGTTGGCACCGCTCTACATCGCGGAAATCTCGCCCGCGGCAATCCGCGGCCGCCTGGTTGCCTTGAACCAAATGGCGATTGTCTCTGGCATTCTGCTGGCCTACCTCAGCAATTGGCTCCTATCCTTCCTTGGTGCGGAAAGCTGGCGCTGGATGTTTCTGACCGCGGCTGTGCCGTCGCTGGGTTTCCTTTGGGGCCTGTTCTACGTGCCGGAGAGTCCGCGCTGGCTCGTCGAGATGGGCAGGGACGATGAGGCATTGGGACGTGCTGACCCGCGTCGATGGAAAAACCGCGTCGGGCGAACTGGCCGCGATTCGGGAGACCATCGCGCAAGAGAGCGGCAAGCTCAGCGAACTTGTCGCGCCCGGGCTTAGAAAGGCAACCATCATCGCCCTGACTCTAGCGGTTCTTCAGCAGATCACCGGCATCAACACCGTGCTCTTCTATGGCTCGATCATTTTCCGCGAGCAGGTGGCCGGGCAAAGCGAGTCGGCAGCAATTGGCGCGAACGTCATCGTCGGATTGGTCAATTTTGTCGTCACGTGGTTCGCCCTGGGCCTCATCGACAAGCTTGGCCGCGTGCCTCTGCTGATCTTCTCCTCGGCCATCATGGCGGTAGGACATGCGGCGATGGGCTTTGTCTTCTTGTCTGACAAACCGAATGCGATCGCGGTGCTGATCGCCATGCTGCTCTGCGTAGCGTCTTTCGCCATCGGACTCGGCCCGGGCGTATGGGTGGTCATGTCAGAGATCTTCCCGACACGCATCCGCGGCCGGGCGATGAGCCTCGCCACCGTCGCCTTGTGGGTAGCCTGCGTGCTGCTCACGATGACTTTCCTGACCTTGACTCGTTGGCTGACCCCCACCGGAGCCTTCTGGCTGTACTCGTCGATCTGCGTAGCCACGGCGCTATTTGTCCGCGCCGTGGTGCCTGAAACGCGGGGCAAAACCCTCGAGGAGATCGAGCGGTTCTGGCGTCCCGCGCCTGCTACCATGGCGGAATCAGAGGTGCAGAAAATCATTTGAAACCGACAAGCATAACCCGGCGCTCGCTCGTCGGCGGGCTCGCCGCCGCAGTGCCGTCAGTGTCGCTGTTCGCTCAGGGCGCCGGCCCCGAATGGCGCAACCGGCAAGCAGGAATGGCCTACCGTATGCTCGGCCGCACCGGCATGATGGTGAGTGAGGTGGTCTGCGGGGGCGACCCCATCAGGCTCGACAACCACGAGCATCTGAACCTGGCCCTCGAGATGGGCCTGAACTATCTCGACATGGCCCCCGCTTACGGCCGCGGAGAATGCGAGCAGGCCTACGGCAAGTTCCTCGGCGGCTCGGCGAAACGCGAAAAGGTCTTCCTTTCAACCAAAGTCAGCGGTTTCACCGAATTGCGCAATCGCCTCTACAAAGAGATCTACGACGGCTTGCCTGGCGACAAACAGAAAGCGCTCGTCGAGCGCGCCGCGCTCATGATCGCCGAGCGGCGCGTCGACCGCCCGGGCTACTGGTTTGAATACTACCCCGGCATGAAGAATCAGTTCGCGCCGTCCTACCTGAGCAACGCCATGATGCAGGACTATGCCCACAAGGTCGACGGCTCGGCGCGTTTTCGCGACCATGTCCAGACCTCCGTCGAGGGCAGCCTGAAACGCGTCGGCACCGACTACTTCGACATTCTGCACTGCCCTCACGGCGCCTGCTGTCCGGAAGAGGTCGATATTCCCGAAATAGCGCAGGTCTTCGAGACGCTGAAGAAGGCTGGCAAGGTCCGCTTCCTGGGCCTGTCTTCGCACAATGATCCGGCTGGCGTACTCAGAAAGGCGACCGCCCTCGGCCGTCAGGACATGGTGATGTGCGCCTTCAACGTCATCAACGGGGGCCACCTGGACGAAGCCATCTCCGCCGCCGCGGCCAAGGGCGTCGGCGTCGTGGCGATGAAAGTGGCGATGAGTGTCGCCACGCAGTACAAAGTGCTGCAGCCGGTGCCGCAGTGGCGCATCGACAAGATCAATCGCCTTATCCCCGGCGACATGAAGCCTCCGGTGAAGGCCTATCTCTGGGCGCTGCAGCACCCGGGCCTCACCGCCGTGATTTCTAACCTCTGGGACACCACGCATGTTCGCGAGAACCTCTCCGTCGCCGGAAAGAAGGTGGAGTTCAAGCCCGCATGAGCCTTCGCCGAAGAGATCTGCTGGCCTCGTTCCTCGTCCCGGTCGAGGACGAGTGGGTGGATGTCGCCGGCGGCCCACTCCCGGAGTTCTGCTGGCGGCGTGAAGACACGGCGCTCCATGCGCTCGCGCCACGCGCAGGCGTTCCACGATCTCCGCAGCGCCGCGGAGTTTGCAGACTTCGAGTTCAGCTTCGAGTTCCGCCTCGCACCGGGGGCGAATTCCGGCGTGAAGTACCTGGTTCACAAGTACGATGTCTGGTCCAAAGGCGGTGCCGCTGAGAAACAGGCCCGCGCGCGCGGCTTCGAGTTCCAACTCATCGACGATGAAGCCGAGGACGCCCGCAAAGATCCCACTCACGTGACCGGAGCGCTTTACGGCATCCTCGCACCATCCCGCCGCACTCCTCATGCCGCCGACGGTAACTTCCACACGGGGACTGTTCGCAGGCAAGGCGTGCGCATCGAGCACCACATTGACGGCGCGCTCGTGCTCGCCGCAATCATAGACAGTCCCGGGATCCAGCAGCGCTGCCGCGAACGCAAGATGCCTGCGTACGCAGAACTCACTAGCCGCAAGTCCGCGGTCGCCCTGCAGCACCACAACTCCGAAGTCTGGTTCCGCAACATGCGGCTCCGGGCTCTTTAATCGGATAAGCTTCAGCCTATGATCACGCGCAGAGCCGTCCTCTCCGCACCCCTGTTTGCACAAGGCCGCCAACGAACCGCAGCCCCGCATCGCGGGCGACTGGGTGCAGATCGCCGGCGAACCCGATCTCGGCCGTCTCGCCTCACCAAAACAGGAGGCAGTCGATTTCGCCATTTGGGAGGCGCTCGACAATTCTTGGCAGGCTTGGTCCTGCATCCGCAATACGGCCGAAGCCGGCGCGACGAGGCTCTTCCACCGCTGGCAGGGCAAGAGCCCCGTCGAACCCGGCTGGGAAGCGATGGGCGTGGCCATGCGGGCCGACCCGTCGTTCGGCGAACGTCTCGGTTCCCTCCAGGCACCGTTCGTGATCAGGCTCGACGGCCGTTACCAGATGTTCTATACCAGCGGCGGCCGCGCCTTCGTCGCCTGGAGTGAGGATGGCAAAACCTTCTCACGCCATCAAACCGAACCCGGCAGGTTCGGCGTGTTCGATCGCTTCACCACGGGCGAGGAAAAGGTGATCGGCGGCGGCGGCCGTGACATCATGCTGCTGCGCGACAACAACCGCTGGATCGCCTATTACACCGCCAATCCGGACGACATAGGCCGTGTGTATGCCCGCACTTCACCCGACTTGAAGAATTGGGATGCGGCCCGTATCGTCGCCTGGGGCGGCGAAGCGGGCACGAACTTCTACTCCGCGGAGTGTCCCTGGGTGTACCGCCTGCCGGGAACCCCCTGGTACTTTCTCTTCCGCACTCAGCTTTACAAAAACACGCCCATGACGCGCGTCTATCGCAGCCGGGATCCGTTCGACTTCGGCCTTGACCATGACCGGATGCTGGTGGATCGAATGCCTGTCGCCGCGCCTGAGCTGTTCGAGTACCGAGGCCGGATGCACATGGCTTGTCTCATGCCCGATCTCAAGGGCCTGCGGACAGCGCCCCTCGAATTCTCATGATTGCGACTCTGCTCCTGTTGCTGTCTGCGACGGCCGGAGAGTGGCAGCCGTTATTCGAGAGGCTGCCGGAAGACGCCGCGGGCTGGTCGTTCGAAAACGGCGAACTGCATGCCCTTCCGTCCACTCCATTCCGCACGAGAGACCTCTACTCGGCGAATCGTTATTCAAACTTCGAATTCGTAGTCGAATACCGCGTCTCGCCTGGCGGCAATTCGGGAATCCGCTATCTGCCTCTGCCGGGCCGCATTGCCGGCGCCAATCTGCCTACCCTCGTCTTCGCTCTGGCTGCGGTTCTGTCAGGCATTCTCCTGTGGCGCCGGAAATGGCTCGCCTTGATCGCGGCAATTACGCTGCTTGCGCCAATTCCTCTGATTCGCTCTTATCTGGCCAATCATCCGCTCGCCCTGGAATTCCAGGTTCTCGACAACGAGCGTCACCGCGATGGCAAACGAGGTCCGCTGTATCGCGCCGGCGCCCTTTACGGTCTCAGCCCTGCGGTCCAGAACTCTTCCCGCCCGGCCGGCGAATGGAACGAGGCGCGCATTGTGGTTTGCGGCAGACAGATACAACACTGGCTCAACGGCACGTTGGTGGTGGATGTCGACATGGCTTCACCCTCCCACGCCGCAGCCCGCGACTCCTTCTATACGCACGGCCTCTACGGGGTTTTCAGCTCGGACGAATGGCGCAGGCTAGGCTGGCAACGCCCATCGCTGATTGGCTTGCAGCATCACGGCGAAGAAGTATGGTTCCGCGGACCGAAGGTCCGGGAACTCGCCTGCGCGGCGCCCTGACGCTCAACCGAAGCCGAAGTTCGCCCTGCAGGCCGCTAATCCGTCCCACGCGAAAAACGTTTCGCCAATCCAGCTCCTAACCCCTTATAAAGCGCTTGGCACGCTCATTGCATAGAGAGTCGCTGTTCCTTAACAGGAACTACGACGGTTCATCGAAGGAGATGCCATGCACGACCTGGATCGCACCCAACTGGAAGCAGACGGTAGTGAGTTTGAATCAATGGGCGACGAGTTCGAATACAGCTACGAATCCGACAACGAATTCGAGTCGGCGGGACTGGAAGGCGAGGACGTTCTCTCCGAGTTGGATGAGATGGAACTCGCCGGCGACATGCTGGAGATCGAATCGGAAGAAGAGTTGGACCAGTTCATTGGCAAGCTCTTCAAGAAAATCGGAGCGGCAGCGAAGAAAGTCATCCGCTCGCCTTTGGGCAAGCATATCGGCGGATTTCTCAAGGGAGCCGCGAAGAAGGTGCTGCCGCTGGCGGGCAAGGCGATCGGCGGGGCGTTCGGTGGGCCCGTCGGGGCGGCCATTGGCGGAAAGCTGGCATCGGGCGCCGGCGATCTGCTTGGGCTCGAACTGGAAGGACTCAGTCCCGAGGACCGGGAGTTCGAAGTTGCCCGGCAGTTCGTCCGCTTCGCCAGCGCGACTGTCAAGAACGCCGCAGCGGCGCCCCCCTCGCAGCCACCGGCGGTTGCGGCACGTTCCGCAGTGGCTTCGGCCGCAAGGCGGCATGCGCCCGGCCTGATTCGCGGCAAAGGCCCGACGCCTTACGCGGGTCACGGTAGACGAACCGGCAAGTGGATACGGCGCGGAAATCGAATCATTCTCTTCGGGGTCTGAGACATGACCCGCACGGCCTACGCCCGCTGGATGCTGGAGCAGGAGTCGCGCGCGATGTTGACCCGGCTGGCACGCCTGGACTACTTCGCGGTGATCGAGCCCATGGTGGCTGCCGCCGCTCCGTCCAGGGACGCTCGGATAGGCATGGAGTGGTTTCTGCACCGCGGCCGGCATCGGATGCAGCGCTTGGTTTCCGACTACGGCAGCGACCTGCTCCGGCCTGGATCAACCTGGGATCCACAGGAGATGCAGCGGAGATTTGCCTTCCTGCGCCTGAGGTTCAACTCACTGCTGGCCGACTTCGACACATTCTCGGACGTCATGACTCAGCGAAGCGAGAATCCCTACGGCGTATGGCTGGCTGGCCTGGACGTGGCGGCCGCCGATGCGCTAAGCATACCCGGCATCGGCATTGAAACCCCTCCGGTCGTCTGTTACCTCGATCGGGGACATGGCGCGGCTATCCGCCGTGCCAGAACAAGGCTTCCGACAGGAGGTGAGAATCCAGTCGCCATCATTCGCGTCCCTCGCGAGCGCATGGTGGGCAGTGGCATCGCCGCATCGTTGTTTCACGAGGTGGGTCATCAGGCTGCGGCGTTGATTGACCTTCTCCCGTCATTCAGAAAGGTTCTTCAGGCCAGGCGGCTTCAGTCCGTCCATGACAGGCTCGCCTGGACCATCTGGGAGCGTTGGATCTCCGAGATCTGCGCCGATTTCTGGGCGATGGTGAGACTCGGCGCAGGCGCCACGATGGGCCTGTTCGGCGTTCTCAGCCTCCCCAGAGTGTTCGTATTCCGGACCACAATCGACGACCCGCACCCGTTTCCATGGATGCGCGCCATTCTGAGTTTCGCCATGGGCCGCGCATTGTTCCCGCAGCCGTTTTGGGATCGGATCGATGCAACGTGGCGGGGCTTCTATCCCGTGGAAGGCGTGGATGCGAAGTCGAAGGCTCTGCTCGATCTGTTGCTGGAGACCATGCCGGAGTTCGTGAGCATTCTTGTGAATCACCGGCCGCCGAAGTTGCAGGGCAAAACGATTCCGGAAGCATTGAAGGCCGAAGAGAGAAGCCCTGCGATCCTGTCCGGCTTATTCCAGCGCTGGAACTTGAATCCCGGCGCAATGCACAGAGTTCCGCCCTCATTGGCTTTGGCGGTGCTTGGACACGCCAGGGCAACCGGGCAGTTGAGTCCCGAAGGGGAGTCGAGCCGGGTCCTGTCGTTATTGCGAGGTTGGGCGTTGCGCCGTTCGCTCGGCGCCGACCGCCCGGCTGAGCCAAGTTGTTCGTGCCGGCATGCCCGGCCGTAGGTCTGATGTCGAGAAAAGGAGAACCGTATGGCTGTTAAACCCGGACGCGAAGCCCAAAAGAACGTCAAGCCGGATTCGCTGGCAGAGCCGAGGCGAATGGATCAGATTGTGAACGATCTCCGGCCCCCCTTGCTCGTCTCGCTCGAGCGCCCGCAAAGGCAACGCCCTGGGGATGTCAATCCCTTGTGGCCGACAATCCGGCAGCGTACCACGGAGATCGGATTCGAGAGCTTTCGCGAGTTCATCGAACGCGTCTTCCAGTGCCCGCGGCAGGACGCTCCGCCCACCGAAGTCGACCGTGAAGATCCCTGCAGGAAGGAACCGAACAGGCGTGAGCAGGCGTTGCGAGCGGCGCAGGACCGTTTGCGGGATCAGCTCACGGGCGTAGGTGCGTATCAATTGCTGAAGATCGCCACCGAGGTTTTCCTCCTCCTGCAGACCGGTGTGTTCCTGAAGGAGGGTGAGATCGACGAGGACGAAGAGACCCGGCGCACCGGCGTGCCGCTCACGGCCGCGGAGCTGGTGGACAAGCTGGCAGAGTTCCTCGGCAATGGAGAGCAGCGGCTGCCGTACCTGCGGCACATCGCGAACACTGCGTTGAGCGATTCAGCTCGTATCTCCAGCCCGTTCTGCGAGGGAATACTCGCAGGCCGAGTCATCGCCTGCTCGGCGCCGCCGCTGATGGAATTGATCTGGTCCTACTGGCACGAGGAAGGAATGCTGGTGCAGACAATCAGCGCCATCGCGCTGCGATTCCAGAACAAACGAGCCTCCTCGTCGTCTGATCCCCTGTCGTCACTCGCCCTGGATCCGCTGCGTCCCATGAGCAACCTTTTGTGGGGCTACATTCAGGATGAATTCAACCGCCTTACAGTCCCTCGCCGTGCGTATGAGTACAGCCACCACTATGGACTGAGCTTGTACGGCAAGGCTGTCCCACCCATGCGGCCCGCCGACAACCGGTCGAAGTTCATTGAGGCGTTCCACAACCTGCTGTACCGCTGCTCGATCTTCTTCAAGGAAGACGATGACACCACGGTGCTGGCCGACGGATTCGCCTTGCTGCAGTCGCTGAAGGAAGTGCACCTGCTGCTGGCCGAGGGCGCCCACAATCAGTTCGGCGACCTGCCCTGGACCGCGCGCGTCGAGATGCTCATTCAGCAATGGCTGATCGCACGTCCTGAAATTCGCGAGTTCCTCCCCGGGCGCATCATGGTTCCCTACACCGAGAAGTGGATGGGACAGGTGGACGCAATGAAACGGCTGCAGGGTTGGACTGACGTGGGTGTCACTCACTTCCGCGACCTGGCAGTCTACGGCGAACAGATTCTGCTTTCGGTGCGCTACCAGACCTGGATTCTGGAGAACGAACCGGCGCAGGCAATCAATTGGGCCAGATACTGGCGGCCCGAGATTCAGGCCTACCTCCACGCCTACAGGGCGGCGACGGGTGCGGACCTGACGGTGGAGCCTGTGGACACAACCAGCCCGAACGTTCACCTTCGCGACCGCTACGCCGCGATGGCAAGAAGAGCCTGAATCATGCGCCGTGCTCGACTTCACTTCGTCGCTTTATCTCGGACTGGCGCACGAACACGCCGGCCTGCGCCCCTGGTCCCGGATGACAACCGGAACCCCGGCCGCACTACGGACACTTCCCGGCTCGGGTGCCGTAGCAGCGGACTTGGCCCGCCTGTCACAGTCGGAAGCGGCAGTGCTGACCCCTTCAACACTGCACGCCTTCCACGACCTGTCCCTTCTCTGGCCTGCCCGGACTCATGCACTCTATCTGGACAGCGGCGCTTACGAGATCGCCAAGTGGGGTGCGGCCATGGCCGCCAGCCGGGGGATGAGGGTCAGGCAGTTCCGGCACCACGATCCGGCCTCCCTCTGCCGCGCGCTGCAGAAGGACCGGGCATGCGGCCGGGTTCCCCTCGTCGTGACCGACGGGTATTGCCCGGGTTGCGGTGCGGCGGCACCGCTGGCAGCCTACGCCGGGAGCACGGAGACTTTCGGCGGTTGGCTCGTCGTCGACGACACGCAGGCCTTCGGAGTGCTTGGACGTGCTCCGTCCGCCCGCTCTCCCTTCGGCACGGGAGGCGGAGGCACGGCGCCCTGGCTCGACTTCAGGCACCCGCGGCTTGTGATCGCGGCTTCGTTGGCGAAGGGCTTTGGCGTGCCCCTGGCTGTTGTCGCCGGAGCCCGCAGGCTGATCGAGCGATTCGAGCGCAGCTCAGAGACGAGAACCCATTGCAGCCCGGTAGCGGCGCCGGCGTTGCATGCGGCGGAGAACGCGATCGCTTTCAATCACCATGCGGGAGACCGCGCGCGAGCGAGCCTGTCGCAGTTGGTTTCACGGCTTCGCAGGAAACTCCAAACAACGCCCCTCGAGCCGGCCGGCGGGCTCTTCCCCTCCCTGTCGATCGCCGGCACGCAAGGCCTGACGGCCGAAGACCTTCATCTCTGCCTGCAAAGGATGGAGATCCAAACCGTTCTTCAGCGGCAGCGCGTATCGGGTGAACCCCGGCTGGGCGTCCTGATTACCGCATTACACGGAAACCGCGACATTGACCGTTTGGCGGAAGCCCTCCTTGGATTGCTGGAGGGACTGCCTGAACACCAAACAAATATACGAAAGAGAGGTGAGCGAGATGGCCTACGATCTGGAATTCGAATCTGACATGGAAAGCGGCATCGGCGATGAGTTTGAACTCGATTCGGGTGAATTCGAAACCGGATTCGACGAATTCGAAACGGAATACGGAGTTCGAGACGGACATGGAGTTCGAAACGGGAACCGGGAACAAGATCCTGATCCCCAACCTGAGAATCGGCGACCGCTCGGGATTCGAAGAAATTTCGGAACAATACGAGACTCAGGAGGAGGTCTTTCTCCCCGACGATCGCAAGCCCATCCTCGATACAACCCCCGTTCCATTCCGGTTTATCTGCCATATCCGCGTCGGGATGAAGGGTGACGACGGCAGGCTCGCCACAGGGATCGGGACCGGAACCCTCATTGGAAACAGCCACGTCCTGACGGTGGGCCACAACCTGAAGCGCGTGATGGACGGCACGATGTTCAAAGCCGCCAAGGTCACGGTCTGCCCGGGGAGAAACACCTCCGGCAGCCTGATCACCAAGTGGTCTCCCTTCAACGATTGGGAAGGCAAGTCGTGGAACGTTCACACCAGCTTCAACGGCAAGACCGATACCGTGGAATTCGATTACGCCTTGATCGCCCTCAAGAAAGAGGCGGGCAAGAAGCAGTTCAAGTCGCTGGGGAACAAGCCGCTGGGATACTGGGGCAGCCCGACCTACGGCGGCGGAACGGTGATCATTCCGGTTGGTCCCTCGCTGCTGAAGGACAAGATCGTCAATGTCGGCGGTTATCCTTTTGACAAATGCGGCAAAGACCCCGACAAGCCTTCGTGCCTGCCGAAGAAGCGTCAGGGAACACAATTCATTGCCTTTGATAAGGTGCTGAACGCATCGCCTCCCGCACAGCCAAGACTCCTGGATCACCGCGCCGATATGAAAATCGGACAGAGCGGAAGCCCGGTCTGGTGGTTCGAGAAAGATAAGAAGCGGCGCTGCCTCGTCTCGATTCAATCCTTCGAGGAAGTGAGCAGTACCGGAACTCCGATCAGAAACTCCGGCCCGCGCATCACTGCCGAAGTCCTGAAGCAGTTGAAGACCTGGGGCTGGCCCGGATAGCCACCCGAGTGAGCAGGCCATGTCCTACGCGAACGCCCGAAACTACGTGATTTCGCCGCTGTACATCGGCGACAGGTCCGGCTTCCAGAGTCCGGAAACGGAGTTCGACGGAGAGGATGGCGAGATCTTCTTCGATCCGAACGACGACCGGACTCCGGTGCTGGACACTTCGCCAATCCCCTATCGATTCGTCTGTCACCTGCGAATCACGCTGATGGCCACCGGGAGCCTGGTCAAGAACAACATCGGCACCGGAATCCTCATCGGAGACAAGTACGTGCTGACGTCGGCCCACAATTTGAAGATCGTCGAAGGCGGGGTGCTGTATACGGCGAGAGATGTGACTGTATCGCCCGGCCGGATTACAACCGCCAGCAGTTCCCTGAAGTGGAGTCCTTTCGGCGCATCCAAAGCGAAATCGTTCTTCACCCCGAACGGCTTCGACGGAACCGCCGCCACCGCCTACCTGGACTATGGCCTCATCCTGCTCAGGGAGGCTGCCGGAAAGAAAACCTTCAAGTCGCTTGGCAATCAGCCATTCGGCTACTGGGGCAGCGCCAGCAACGGAGGGCCGACCAGGATCGCGTCTGTGACAGCGGATAGCCTCGTCGGCAAGACCATAAGAGTCTGCGGATATCCAAGGGATAAGTGCGGGGCCGACTCGCTGGCGGCTAACCCGAACTGCCTGGAGTACAAACGGCAAGGGACACAGTTCCAATCTGCCGGCCAGGTGATCGGTGTGAAAACGAATTCCACTGGGCTAAAGATGATCGCCCATCGAGCGGACACCACTATCGGACAGAGCGGCGGACCAATCTGGGTCGAGGAGGCGGGACGCCTGAACCTCGTGGCGGTGCATTCGATCGAAACGCCCGGCGACAACTTCGGCGTCCCATTCACTGCCGCCGTGCGAGCCGACCTCGTCAAGTGGGGATGGAGTGGCTAACCGCGCCATCGACTGTCACTGTCATGCGGGGCATGGCGACGGGCTCACCGGTCCGTGGGATACCAATGCTCCGCTCGACGCCTATCTGCGCCGCGCTAGCCAGGCGGGCATCGGGAAGACTGTGCTCTTCGCGGCGTTCCATTCCGACTACTTCAAGGCAAACCTGGAGGTGGCCCGAATCGTCTCCCGGCAGCCTCGCCGCTTCGCGGGCTTTATCTTCATGCATGGCGACCGCGACCGCCACAGGGCCATGAAGATGGTCTCCTACTTCGTCCGGCGCCATGGCTTTCGAGGGATCAAAGTGCACCGCCGGGACGCCAGGATCTCGCGGGAGATCTGCGAAGCCGCGCGCGCGTTCGGCCTGCCCGTCCTTTACGACGTTTTCGGCGAAGTGGAAGCCGCGCACCTGCTCGCGGCCGAGTACCCCGACGTGAATTTCATCATTCCGCACCTGGGCAGTTTCGGAGACGACTGGAGCGCCCAAATCGCCTTCATCGACTCCCTCGCCAGATACCCGAACATCTACACCGACACTTCCGGTGTCCGTCGATTCGATCTGCTCGAGCGTGCGGTCCGCACGGCCGGAGCGCGCAAGATCCTGTTCGGCTCGGACGGCCCGTGGCTGCATCCCGGCCTGGAGTTGGCAAAGGTCCTCGCGCTCGGCTTGTCTCCCGCGGACCGGGACGCGATCCTGCGGGGCAATCTCCTGCGGCTGATCACGCGCCGGCGGACTTCGACTTGCGCGCCTGCCCCCCGTTTTCACGCTGCGCGGCACGCCGGATTTGAAGCGCCCGATCTGTGACACCCAGCCTCCGCGCCGCACGCGGCAGATTTCCCCCGGAATCGTCCATGGCAACCTGCATCGCGCAGTCGGTTGCCCGGCGGCCGATCTCCTTGAGCGGCACGCCTTCAAGCACGGCTCGCCGGATGCACTGTTCAAACGGGCCGTCATGCCAAACCGGTGCGTGCTCTACAACCGCCCGATCTTCGTCCGCCACATCCCCCAGAGTGATCGTGCCCCCGCCGCAGTGGCGCTCGCACATCCGAGTCACAATCTGGCGCAGCTCGCGGACATTGCCCGCGTAGTCCCGTGCGAGTAGGTAGGCCTTCACCGCATCGTCGAACTCCACCGCGGAACCGGTGGAGTGAAAATCCCGCGCGAAGTGTGCCGCCAGCGGAAGCACATCCGCCTTTCGTTCCCTCAGCGCTGGCAGTGTGATCGAAGACCCTGCCATTCTGTAATACAAATCACCCCGGAATCGGCCAACATTGACGTCACGGCTCAGATCCCGGTTGGTCGCGCTCACGAGCCGGAACGAAGTCCGCCGCCATTCGTTGCCGCCCACCGGTTTGTATGTGCCTTCCTGGATCACTCGCAAGAGCTGCGATTGCATGGAGGGCGGCAGTTCGCCTGCTTCATCCAGAAACAGCGTGCCTCCGTCGGCAAGAGCGAACGCGCCGTCCCGCTTTTGAAACGCGCCAGTGTAGGCGCCGCGCTCGTGGCCGAAAAACTCGCTGCCGGAGAGCTCGGGGACAATGGTGGAGCAATCCACCACCACCAGCTCTTTCTTGTTCTCCCGCGAATCAAGCGTATGAATGAGCCGGGCTGCCACTTCCTTCCCGGTTCCGCTTTCACCCTGGATCAGGCACGGGGCGGCGGAAAACTGCGCGATTTCCACCAGGCGCCGCAGCGTGGAGGCCCAGCGTGGGCTTGAGCCGGCAAGGTGATTGCGAATGAGAGGCGACTGAAGAGTGGATTCAATCGCCTGCCACCGCAGGATGCGGGCGCGGACATTCTCGCCCGAGTTCTTGGAGTTGTTCCACCAACAGACGTCGGCCGCCCCCGCTTGCATCAATCGCCACACCGCCGCCGCGCCGGGCGGCGCCTCGCCGATTGCTACGACAAGCAGCCGTGCGGTCTTGCGCGCAGACTCTTCCACGGCGCTCAGCAGGGCTGGCCCGTCCTGCCTGAAAAACACCAGCCCGATTGGCGCGGGTTCCTCGCTCGGGTTCACACCGAGCGTCCTGAGTTGCTCAAGGACGCGATGCGACGTCCCCTCAGGCAAACGCGGAACAAACTGATACCAGGTCGGCAGTCCCATTGCGCACAGCTATCCCTTAAGCCCCTGCGATGACCGTTTCGCATGGATTGCGTACTGCCAATGATATGCCAACAATGCTGGAATCGTTGCGGCGGAAATTGAGAAAATTCCGCTCCTAGGCGCGCATTTTCTTAAACAGCTCCAGGCACTTTTCGACCGTCTCCAACTCGGGCGTGGAATAGCCTTCCTGCTCAATCAGGTAGTGCTGTACGCCGCCTTTGGATTCAGCCGCGGCGAAGATGTCTTTCCACGGCGCGTCGCCTTCGCCGAACAGCACTCGATACTTCTTGGCCGGGTCAGCCGAGAAGTCCTTGCAGTGAACCGACTTGATGCGGCCGGGGTGGCTGTTGATCCAGGCCACCGGATCGTTCTTGGTCTCGACCGCTGTGCCGACGTCGAGTTGAAGAACAACGTCCTTGTGCGTGTTCTTCGCCAGCAGTTCCAGCGGCTTGGTGCCGTCAATCGGCATGAACTCCGTCTGATGGTTGTGGAAGCCGGGTTGGAGCTTGGCCTTCTTCATCTTTTCGGCGGCCTTGTTCAGCGTCTCGGCGACGCCCTTCCAGCCATCCAGATCCGCTAACCTTGCCGGCGCTGGCCATCACGACGAACTTCGAGCCGAGCGCGGTGTTCAGTTCAATGGCGTGGTCGATTCCCTTCCGGAGAGAATGACTTGAGGCCATTGTGGGTCGAAAAGCACTTGAGCCCGACTTCGTCGAGCAGCTTGCGCATCTCTTGGGCCTTCTCGAGCTTCCAGTCGTAATACGGACCGTAGAACTCGACGCCGTCGTATCCCATCTTGCCTACGGCACGCACAACGGCGACATCATCCTTGCTAATCAATCCGCGGCAGGAGTAAAGTTCCAGGCCGACGGGAATCTTCTTGAATTTCATCGCCGAGACGATCGGCGCTGAAGCGGCGAGCGCCAGGAGTGACCGGCGCGTCAGGCTTTGGGGGTTCAGCATAGCAATTCTAGAAGTATCACAAGGCGCTCGCGCCGTGGCGGATCCCCCCTCAGTCGCCCCTGCCGCAATTGTGACTAAAGTCATCGATTCCCCTCCCCGCGCCGGTTTACGGTGGAATCGCCATGAGTGAACTGATCGACAACCGAGCCCGTCGAATCGCCACCCTCAAGACAATCATCGCCAAGCTGCATCAGGGCGAAGCACCCGACAGCGTTCGTGCGGAACTGAAGCAAATGGTCCGCGAAACCGACTACGGCGAAATCGTCGAGATGGAGCAGCAACTCATCGCCGAAGGAATGCCCGTCGAGGAGATCAAGTCGATGTGCGACCTGCACTCGCAGGTCACCCGCGATGTCCTGGTCCAATTGGCCCCGCCGCCTCTGCCCCCCGGCCACCCCGTCGACACCTTCAGGCGTGAAAACGCTGCCCTCCGCGACTCCATTGTGAAACTGCGGGCAGCAGCAGCCGCCTTCCATAACGAGCCGGGCGAGAGTAATCTGCTCGCCTGCCGCCAGGCCCTCAACGAGTTGATGGACATCGAAAAGCACTACCAGCGCAAGGAGAATGCCCTGTTCTCCTGCCTTGAGCGCCACGGCATCACGGGTCCGTCCAAGGTCATGTGGGCCAAGGACGACGAAGTCCGCGGGAAGCTCAAGGACCTTGCCCGCACGCTCAGCACGGGCGCCGAAACCAGGCCGGAAACCGCTACAAGCCGCTGCCGAATCGGCAGCCGACGCTATCTCCGAGATGATCTACAAGGAGGAAAACATCCTTCTGCCGATGGCCCTCGGTGCCCTCACCGAAGATGAATGGGCCGAGATCTGGCACGCCTCCCCGCGCTACGGATGGTGCCTGGTCGAGCCTCGCACGGGCTACAAACCCGCCGAGCCCGTGCTCCCGGAAGGCGTCGTTCTACCAGCCACGCAAGGCGTTCAACTGCCTACCGGCAATCTGACGGTGCAGCAGTTAACCGCGCTGTTCTCCGCACTGCCCGTCGACATCACTTTCGTCGACGCCGAAGACCGCGTGCGGTTCTTCTCCGAAGGACCCTCGCGAGTCTTCGCGCGCAGCCGCGCCATCCTCGGACGTAAAGTACAGCACTGTCACCCGCCCAAGAGCGTCGACGTCGTCGACCAGATCGTGCGCAGTCTCCGCGACGGCTCCAAGGACGTCGCCGAGTTCTGGATCAACTTCCATGGCCGCTTCGCCCATATCCGCTACTTCGCGGTCCGTGACGAGGAGAAACGCTATCTCGGCACGCTCGAAGTCACCCAGGACGTGACGGAAATCCGTGCTCTCCAAGGCGAACGCCGCCTGCTCGAATGGGACTCGACCCCCAGCGAAAGCCGCTGATTCACATGCACGGTTTCGAAAACGCTTCCCACATGTCGCGATACCCGCGCCAATCGTCGTGCCAGCGGTCCATCGTCAGCGCGCCGTGACCTTCAAAGCAGACCAGTTCCAGCCGCGGCGCATCGAGCACCATCGAAGATGCTTCGCCAAGTTCCATCGGGAGCCGCAGCACTTGGGCGCACACCCTGCACCGCGTCCTCGTGTCGTAGCGCCATAGCCACAACAGGACGCCGCTCATCATGACGTAAAAGAGCGTCCAGAACCAGAAGAACCAAACGGCGCTCAGCACATGACGAGATGAGTCCAACGCCTCGCTGACGTTGGCAAACAGGAGAATCAGCAGCGAACCCAAACCAGCCAGCGTGAGGACCTGGTAAGCGCGAAAACGCCACTGTTTGGGCTTCCGGCTAAGGTCTGCAACCGCACGCACCAGAACCACCACCCACCCGATCAGCCAGATCGTGACCAGCATATGCGTGTCGCCCATGACGATCCGGCGTACGGGGAACACGCGCACGTTGATATCCCCAAACGCCGAACGCATCTCTTTCTGCGCATCCCACATACTGACACCCGGCTTCAGACGCGCCATCAGGTGCGCACCTTCGAACACTTTGAAGTCGTGAAGTTTTGTCGACTTGCTCCGCGCGATCTCCAGGGCGCTCGGCCCGATACCCGTCAGGATGCTGTGCCGCAATGCCCGCGAGACAATGACATGGTCTTCACTCATACCGCCGGGCAGGCGATTCAGCACCTCCGACCACACCGCGGCACGCCAAGGGGAGAAAGCCAGCATCGCGCCGACCATCGCCCACAAAACTATCGGGACAGTCCAGGCCCTCTTGGATCCCGGGCGAGGCCACTTGTGCGGCTGGAGGTCGGGCCAGGTCATAGTTCCCTCCCGCTTTTTAAGACGCCATTGTCCGCAAATTGTTCCCGTCTTCTTCGGTCTATACTGGAGTTTGCCTTTGACGGTCATTGCCTGATCCTGTTCGAAATCCGGCGCGCCTCCAGGCGCCCGCTGCTGGTGTGTCTTTTCCCTCCAACGCACCAATCCAACAGGAGAAATTAACCCCATGTCGATTGCCGACTATGGCTGGACGTCTGCCCGTGGGCCCTTGCCCGCGCCTCTCGAACCCGCCCGCGTGCTCCGTGCCGCGGGTCATTCCGTCTCACTGATATCAGAGACCGGCACGTTCGAAACGGTCTCTCTCACGCCTCTGCTGCCCGGCGATTGGGTCACCTTCGACCCAACCGCCCATGTCGTCGTCGAACGCCTTCCGCGTTCCGGCTTGTTATCCCGCAAGCGTCCTGGCCGCGCGACGATCGAACAGCCTATCGCCGCAAACGTCGACGTTGCACTCATCGTGCAAGGGCTCGATGGCGACTACAACCCTCGCCGCCTGGAACGCTATCTGCTGCTCGCAGCCGCCTGCAGCGTTCGAGCCGCCATCGTCCTGAACAAGGCCGACCTGCTCCCAACGGCCGAAGCCGAGCTTCTCGCTCGGCAGATCAGTGCGCGCACCAGCGCCTCCGTGGCCCTGATCTCGGCGACTTCCGGCACTGGGCTCAGCCAGCTTCATGAACTCGTCAAGCCCTGCGAAACAGCAGTCCTGCTCGGCAGCTCCGGCGCAGGCAAGTCGACCCTGACCAACGCCCTGCTCGGCCGGAACCTGCAACCCACGAACGAGGTGCGCGCCGGCGACAGCCGTGGCCGGCACACCACCACCGCGCGCGAACTGTTCCTCCTGCCCTCAGGCTGGCTGTTGATCGACACGCCCGGCCTGCGCGAAGTGGGCGCCTGGGCCGCCGACGGCGCCCTCGACGACGTCTTCAGCGACATCTCCTCACTGGCATCGCAATGCCGCTTCAGCGATTGCCGCCATCAGACCGAGCCCGGCTGCGCCGTCCGCGAGGCGGAAGCCTCCGGAGAACTCGACACCGAACGCCTCGAGCATTTCACCAGGCTCTCTCGCGAAACCACCGAGCAGGAATCTAAACGGCAGGCTCGAATCATGCAGCGCGCCATCCGGCAGTTTTGGAAGATACGAGGCCGCAAGTGACCGCGGCTACAGCAGCGCCGTCGGGCGCCTCGTCCAGCTCTTGCCCTTTTCGCTGGCGATGGCTTCCATATCCTTGACGTAGGCGCCGCTCTGCGTCAGCACGTGATGCAGGTCGTTGCCGATGCTGATGAACGTGAATCCCTTCTCCAGGAACTCGCCCACGCGCGACGTGCCGAACAGGAACAGCCCGAGGATGACGTTGTTCTTGCGCGCCTCGCTCACCAGCTTGTCCGTGGCCGCTCCCAGCTCAGGCGACGTGTACATGTGCGGGAACTCGTACTTCTCGTACAGGCCCATCGACATGCACAGGTCGTTCTGGCCCAGGAACAGGATGTCGACGCCCGGCACCGCGGCGATCTCGGCCATGTTCTCGATGCAGGAGGCGGTCTCCACCTGCAGCGCGATGATGATGTTCGCGTTCGCGTTGCCGACGTATCCCAGCAACCCCGCCTTGTTCGTGCTGCGCTGCGGAAAGTAGACCGAGCGCGTACCTGCGGTCGGGTAACGGGCACAGCTCACCGCCTGCCGCGCCTCTTCGGCCGTGTTGATGTAGGGCACCAGCACGCCGTCGGCGCCCAGGTCCAGCGCCTGCTGGATGCCCGCCCGGTCGTGGTAGCCGGCCACGCGCACCATCGACTTCGCGCCGCCGCTGGCGATCGCCGCCAGCATCGCCGACAAATGCTCGTAGCTCATCGGGCCGTGCTGCGTGTCCACCAGCAGCCAGTCGTAGCCGCTGTGCGCAAGCTGTTCGGCGAGGGTGGGGCTGTGCGCATTCAGAAAGAGCCCCATCTTCGGTTTGCCGGCGCGAAGCTCGCTCTTGAACGCAGCTCCAGCCAGGGTTGTGTCGCTCATGGGTGTGTACCTCCAGATCCCAGATGGATTCGAGGATACCGCAGCCGGGCTCCTCCCCGCCGTCAAGGACGGAAATAGAGCGTGAGCAGGCTTCGTGCCGGAAGCTCCAGCGGCACTGCGCCGCCGTCCGCAACCACCGAAGGCAACTCCTTGTAGCCTTCGCTTTCGGTCGTCAGGACAGCGCGCCATTCAGCCACATCCGTTGGCAGGCCCGTCAACGTCGCGCTCCGTGCCGCCGCCACGTTGGCGACATGAATCGTGTACGCTCCGCCCTTCCGGAACGCCGTCGCCAGGACTTTTTCATGGCTGGAAGTCGCGGCGAGCGCGTCGGAAGCCGGCGGCGTCAGGTTCGTCAACTGCTTCGTCCACCAGAACCGGCCGGTCGGCACGATCTCGCCCCCGCCCACCTGAACCAGCGAATAGTCCGACGTGAACTCCCAATACATCATGCCCCGCGGTCTCGCATAAAGCAGCAGTTCCTGGTACAGCCGCAGCTCCTCCATCCCGTACCAGTAGGAGTCGTAACTGCGCCCCCGCCAACCGGCAGCATCGGTCCCCAACTCGGCCACCAGCAACGGCAACTGCAGCCTCTCGGCCAGCTCGGCCCACTCCTCGTATTGCTGCCTCGAAGCCCCGCCCCATGAATGGAACGAAATCGCTCCCACGTACCGCATCGCCTCCGCGTCGTCCGTGGTGCTGCGAGTGTAGGCGAGCGTACCGCGCGGATTGCTGACGTCGCCCAGTACCATCTTCGTTTTCAAGCCCAGCTTCTCGAAGTGCTCCCCAATCCGGCGAATCGCATCGCGATGTTCCACGTCGTTGAACAGAATTCGGATGCCGATTTCCGGCTCGTTGAATGAAAACAGATCCGGCTCAGCGCCGTACTTGTCGCGCGCATAGAGCATGTAGGAGCCAAGCGCTTCCAGTAATTCGTCCCACAATTGCGGATCGATCACACGGCGCTGATCGTCAGGGCCCTTCACACCCCGGTCGGCCAGCAGCCGCTCAGGCAGCCGCCAGATCGAGGCCATGTAGGGAATCCCCTTCTGCTGCAGACGCTGCATGAGCTCGAATTCGAATCGCAGTCGCGAGCCCGGCCGATCATTCTCCGGCGCCCACTCGACCATGCTGATCTCTGTCCGCGCCCAACGCGAGTCGAGATGTTCAAGCGTGTACGCGGTCACCGGCGACTCTATCTGGAAGCAGTAGTTCCCTCCAAAACCGTCGAACCGATAGCGGACCGTTTCCGGCTCCACCGTCAGTGCGGCCGATGTCGTGTCGGCAATGCCGTCGATCGACAACTCCAGCTCAAATGATCCGGCCGTTCCCGCAGGCAGATTGCCGCGATGCACATACACCCAGAATGTGAAACTCTTCGGGCTCTCCCCTGTCTTGTCCTGCAGGTTGATGCCGAACTTCCTGCTGAACTGCGCCTGCCACGTCAGCGCGCCCGACGCCCCCGCCGCCTCCAACCTGTCCGTGTCGCCGTACAGCAGATTCGCGTTGTGTGACCCGTCGAAAGGCAGGATGATCGACCGTGCCCCGTTGTTCACCGTGCCGCCCTTGAAGTCGATCCACGGGATATTCACTCTGAAGAACAGTCCCTCCGCGGTCAGGTCCGCGAGCGCCTTGTACTCCACGCCAAGCACGATCTTGCCCGCCGATTCATGGACACTCTGCGAGAACTCAAGCCGGTGAGCCGAATCCATGGGAATCGTCCCTCGCCAGGTCGAGAGTTCACCCCGTGACACAGTCACGTTCTCGGCCGACGACAGGGAATAGACGTTGCGCCACTGCGGCGACGGCAGCACGATGTCCGTCCGGATGGCTGCGTCCTGCCCCTGATAGAGCATCGCCACCATCCGTCCCAGGCCGTCAATGACAGCCGTTTCCGCCCATAGTTCGTGAGATGAAAGCAGGCCAAGAATTGCCATGGCGACCCCGCGCATGGGTCGATTATGTCGCAGCCTAGCCCTCAACTGATGCCGGGCGCCAGCAGTCGCTGGACCTTGCGTCTGCTTTGGGTTCCGGCTACGGCGTTCCTCGTCTAGCGTCTCTTCTGATGCTCGCATTCGTTTGCGAGCAAGACGGTTTTCATGGTACGCAGCCGGGTAGGTGGCCGAACGAGCGGGATTCTGCCGGGCTTGATCCTGCCTGATGATTGTGAGTTGCGCTCCCCTCTCTCGTAAGAGCCGCCGAAAGCTTTGAGCGTCGCAGCGCTACCGCCATCCTCTGCCCAGTGAACGCAGAAAATCCCTCCGCCGCAGCCAGCGGGAAGAAACGCCAACAAGCGGACATGTATCCTCAGTATGTGCCCCCTTCCCAATCCCACCTCCACCATGACCCGACCGGCAGTAGAATGAGCCTATGACCACTGCTCGATACGTGCATTGGCAGGACGGTGAGATGTGGCTCGGCTCACTTCGACAGAGTTCCCGGACTTCTACGCAAGGCGGCGAATCCTTGGCCGACGCTTGAGGAAAAGGCCTTCGCTGACCTCGATCGGGACCTTACCAGTGGTGAGCATTCCGGGCGTTCGCAGAGTCGCCGAGCTATCCGTCGGATGAAGCCGGACCGATCTGATCCGCAGACCGAAGAAGCCGCTTGCTTGATGATTCGGCACGGAGCAAAGCATGATCTGGTATCGGAATCCCAAGACGCGGGGTGTCGCAACCCGTTCCTCGCCATCGGGAAATCAAGGAGTCCTTGCCAAGCACTCGTGACGACGCTTGATGTTCGTCCAGAGTGATTGTGACGAAATTCAAACATCGGCCGGGTAACTCCTCCTCCTGGCGACCTAAGCACGCAGTCGTCCGCTCAGTCCACGCCGGCGCTCTCCCGCCAACACTCCTCCGCGATCCGCTTCAGCACCAGCCCCTGCTCCCAGCGGTCGCACTCCTCGCGCGGCTCCCCACCCTCGATCCGTAGTTTCCGCCCATAGTAGATCCGCGGGCTCAGCAGTTCCGGCACGAACAGCATCACCTCGCCTTCCCCAGCCGTCCGGCACGCCCGCATCGCACCCCTCCACAGCGTCTTGAAGTGGCCCACATACGGATGTGCCGGCTCGTCGCCTTCCCCGACGTCCACCTGAATCGAACCCGGATTCCCGATCCGGCCGTGAATGAACCGTACCCTCTCCACCACCGGCGCGATGAATCGCAGCTTCTCCTCGAAATCGCCGTAGACCATCTCGTTGCCCGTGTACCAGTGCGAAAAGTCGCCGTTGAACCGCAGCTCAGGAAATCGCTTCACCAGCTCCACCGACCGCCACATGTCCTGGAACAGCGTCGCCCGGTGCGTCTCGACGTACAACGGAATCCGATACCGCGCTGCCCCCTCCAGCACCGCCTCGATCAGCCGCCCCGCTTCCGCGTCGCTCTCGATCCCCCAGCCAACGTGCAGCGTGCCGCACTCCATTCCCTCGCCGGCCAGACGTTCAGCCAGCGGCTCGACATCCTCCGGTGTGTTCACGCGCCCTAGTCCACACCGTCCCAAGCCAAGAAATTCGCAGGCCGCCCACTCCCTCGGCTCCAGCGGCGCGATGAACTGCACGCCCTCGTACCCCGCCTCCCTGATCGCCCCCATCACTCCTTCCGGCTCTCGCGTCTTCGGACCCGCCGACCACTCGGGCAGGTCCTCCAATGCCATCAGATTGAGATAGGTCTTCAGAACCATCGTCCCTCAGTAGATCGCCCACACCCCAGGCGTCAGCAGCTCCAGCAGATGCCCGTCTGGATCGCGAAAGTAGATGCTCCGGCCCCCTCGCGGCCAAGACACTTCGCTGAGAATCTCCACGCCGTTGGCCCGCAGGTGCGATTCCCACACCGGCAAATCCCCGGCGTCCACTGAAAAACCGGCGTGCAGAGGCCCTGATCCGTCGTGCGGCGGAATAACGCCACCAGGCAAGTGCGTGTCATCCAGCGACGCGCCGCGCGTGAAAAGCAGCAGGACATGCCGTCCGTTCACATTCAAAGCGCAGAACCGCTGATCGGCAATCATCGCGTCGAGCCCCAACACGCCGCAATAAAACGCCTTCGCGCGCTCCAGGTCGTCCACATAGAGCGCGGTCTCTTTCACGTCCTTCAGCGGAGGAACCACGGGACGCCTCCCTAAGCGGCCTTCAACTCAGACCATACGGCCAATTCATTGCCATCGGGATCGGCAAAGTGGAACCGCTGCCCGCCCGGGAAATCAAAAGTCTCGCGGACCACCTTGCCGCCCGCATCCTCGATCTGCACCATGGCGGCCGCCAGGTCCTTCGCATACAGAACCAACAGCAGCCCTCGCGACGGCGCGGGTTGTTCTGTCGTAAATCCGCCGTACATCTTCCCGTCGAAGAATGTCGCGTAGTCCGGACCATAGTCCTTGAAAGTCCATCCAAAAGCCTCGCCATAAAAAGCTTTGGCCCTGCCCAGGTCCGAGACTGGGATCTCCAGATAGTCGATTGAATAATCAGTACGCGTTTCGCCCATGTCCCAACATTCTAAGGCTTCAGCGCTCCACACGCAGCCTCACTGGCCCAAGCAGCCCGGACGATTGCAGCGGAGAATCCTTCGTATACGGCCTGATGTGCGTGAAGGTAAACCTGCCAGTGGGGCTTGGCTTCCCGTTCAGCACCCAGTCCGGCCATCGCGCGAGCCGGTTCTTCACCCACTCAGCGTCTTCTGGAAGACGCGCGTCGCCGATCATGCGGTTGGGCCAAAGGTTCGTCACCCGCACCTCCAGCTTGTTCTGGCCCGATCTCAGCGCATTCGACACATCGAACCGGAACGGCCGCTTCCATTGAGTCCCGCAATCCTGCCCGTTGACCCGCACTTCAGCAAACTCGCGAACCACCCCGAGTTCGAGCATCACGCGGCCGCGCCCAGCCGCCGGATTGTCAAACGTGGTCCGGTATGTGGCCGTCCCGCTGTAGTGCTTGATGCCGTCTTCAGCCCTTGCCGTCCAATCCTCCAACTGTTCGAATCGAGCCGGCGCTGCGGGACCACCCCACTTTGGATCAAACTCAACTTCCCACGCCACGCCGATATCCGCCACGGTCTTCAATGTCGGGAAATTTCTGCCCGAGACCCGGCCGGCGGCGGGCTTCCGAAATACGACGAAGTAGCTCTCCTCCGCCTCGAAGCGAAGCGGCACCGTCGTCCGTCCTCCGGCGGGACTGTACTCCGGCAAGCTGCGAATGACTCCCGTTTCCGGATGCCACAACTCGGGCGCCTTCCCCGCAACGCGAAACGTGCAGGAGGAATTCAAGGTCCGCCGCTCGCCGTTGCTGACAAAGTAATAGTCGCCATCGGCCAACTGCCGGTGCGCATATCGCAAAGGCCTGTCGGACTCGAAATCTGGCGGCAATCCCGCCTTCTTCAGCAGCGACTCGACATAGCTGGACGGTGCGTAAAGGTCCTTCTGCTGCGGCGACAGGAATGGCGGAATCCCCAGCGGCCCGATCTCCGCGGCAGACCATTCCCGATCGGTGTGGATCGCCGTCTCCTGCCCGCTGCTGCCCTTGAGTTGTAGAACTCCGGCCAGCTCCGCCGGCTCCTCCGCCAATACCTCGACTTCGTTCCCCCCAGTCTTGAGGACTCGCTGAACATCGAAGACGAGCACCTGCCGATAGCCTTCGGCGCCCGTCCTGTCCAGCATCATCTCGATCCGGTTCGGCTTGAGCGGCGCCGCATTCACTCGAACGTCAAACGATCGATCGGCGCTCAATCTCAGCTCCGCCGCTACGGGCATGGCGTCTATCGTGAACTTCCGGACGAAACGCTTCTCACGTCCGATCCGCTTCGCCTTCAGAATCGCCAGGCCATCCGCGCCCTCCTGCACAACGAGAGTGGACTCCGGCACTGGCAGCAGTTTTGAGTTGAGCCCCTCCGCCAGCCGCCTGACTTCTCCGTCGCATCCCGGATATCCGCTCAGACCCGGCGCCTTGGACGGAGGCTGACCGATCACCGTGGCGCCCCCATCGACAAGCTGCCTCACCTTGTCCAGCAGTTCTGGCGTCATCGTTGCCGATTTCGGTAAAACCAAAAGCCGGTACTCGCTCCCTGACTGAAACACGATCCTGCCACTCTTCACGCTCGCCAGTTTCAGCAGCGCCTCCGGGGTGCACGCGTCGTGCTTGTAGCCCGCCGGTGCAGGCCGTGGTGGCTGAAAAACGTTCGGAGCGCCTTCGGGACTGAGATAAAGCACATCGGAAACAAACCGTCCCTGCTGCAGAACGTGTTGGCACCGGGCCAGGTAGGTGTGCCAGGGCTTCGAAAGTTCCCACCACGTCTGAGTCCGGTCGCAATGCAGCCCGTGCGACGACAGCGTCAAGCCCGGACGAATCTGCGGGAACGGCTGATGAATGTAGCGATGAATGACAAACCGGTTCACGCCCTCGCAGAAAGCCCAATCCCCGTATCGCTTGATCGTCGCCGGATGCAGTTTCCAGCCGTCTTGAGCACCAGAGGTGAATGCCTCAGCACCCACCAGTTGCCTTCCGTAGACGTGAGCGACAGACGTCGCCTCCTTCACGCTGTAACGCCCGTCGAACAGCCCGCACCAGAATTCGCACATCGGAACATCGGCCGCGGCGCCCAGTGTCATGTCGTCGCACGGATTCATGTCGTACGGTTCGATTGACAACCACAGCCCTGCGGCCTTTGCGAGGCTGCGCATATGCACGCCGTGGTTTTCAGTGATCGTTTCAGAGACCGTCTGCCGCAGGTCCCAGAGAAACCGCTCCGTCAGCTCATTGCTCTCGATCACCCAGCCCTTCATCGCTGGCAGCCAGTGCAGGGGGTCGTACCCGCGCCGTTTCAGGAACTCGCTGCGGAAATCGGCGGACCAGTTCTGGGCGCCGACTTCCCAACTGTCCAGGTGCGTCGCTACCAGCGTCTTCCCTGCCCTCGGACCGGCGTCGGCAACCAGCTTCTCCGTGAACTCCCTGAAGTGTTCGTCCAGCGCGCCCTTGTCGAGCTTGTCGCACTCGAGTCCTTCCAGTGGCGACGGCCTGTTGGTCTGGCCCGTACTCGTTCGCCCATACCTCGCAATCGTCCAATCCCCCGCTGGCACATCCCACTGCAGACGTCCTGATGCGTCCATGCCTGCAGAGATCTCCACAATCCGCGTCTTCGAAATCACCTGCTCGCCGGACAGCGGCGGATAATCTGCAGTCGCATCGAACGCCGCCCGGATCTTCACTTCAGACGAGTATGCCCCGCGGTGATACAGCGCCTTCTCCTGAATGTCGGCGATCTTCGCCGGCCGGGCCGGCGTCGGAAATGCGAGCACCGCAATGTCTGCGTAGAAACCCCGAACCGTCTCCGGAATCGGCAGCACTTCATCGAACCGGCGCGGCCCTGTCACCTGAACTTCGCTCGATGTCACCTTCTGCATCGAGCGCTCGGGTTTCACCCATGGACCGCCGCTGCCCGTCCATCCCGGAGCGCTGCTGACGCTCACTTGCAGACCCAGCCGCTCCGCCTCAGTCAGCGCATGACGAAACAACTCGCGCCACGCCGGACTGAAGAACGCGACCGGCCCTCTCGGCGTGGTCAGCGACACCTCCATCAGAATGAACCCGCCGATTCCCACCCGCGCCATCGCTTCCAGGTCAGCGGTAATGCCGTCCCTGCGGATATTGCCGTTCTTCCAGAACCAGTAAACCCACGGCCTCGCCTGATCGGGAGGTTTGCTGAACTCGCTCGCCAGCCCTGGCTGATCCGCCGCAATCGAACTCAACCCCGAGACCGGTACGGCAGCGGCAAGACCGGCCGCCTGAATGAACTCTCTTCTCGTCTTGACCACAGGCCATTCTACTTTCTGGACCAACGATATCGTGACTCTGCGGGTCTTGCTCAGTTGCAGGTCGAGTGGCCCGGGCGCCCTCGCCCGCTATTGCCGTCAAGTTAAGGGAGTGTCGAGGAGGCTTCCCACAACGCCGTTCGGACCAAAACCAGAAGTTCCGGATGGGGCAGGATTCTCGTCCCGTCGCGGGAGTCTAGCGAAGCCGATCGAATGCCTTCTCGTCAATGCCAAGTTGGCTCAGAATTCGATGAAAGAGAGGAGGTCCAATCTCACGCCCACCGTGAGTAGGGATTGTTGTGGCACGCCCGTCCGGATGTCGCCAACGTTCGTGGCTGCCTGTGTGACGCGCTTGTCTGAATCCCAATTTGCTGGCGACACGACGGAACTCTTCAGCTCGAGCGCTAGGCATGCACGATCTCTGTGGTATCGGCGGGCAGGGGCTGGTTCCGTTCCTTATATTCTTCCGAGATCAACCGAAATACTGCGGCGAGCTCAACAAGGGCTTCCTCCCGAGTTGGCATGAGCACATGACATCCGGGAATGGAGGGGACTTCCGCCACCCAACCGTCAGGTTGGTTGCGATAAAGCACAACCTTGTAATCGTCCAGGCTCATCACTCCGTATTCTACCCCGCACCCGCGATCCCGGGAACTTCCCCTCGCTCAAGGCCGTCTACCCAAGTACGGTAAAATCAGGGTGTATCCCCCTGAGGCAGCATGATTGATACCCTTCTGGCCAAAATCTTCGGCACCAAGCACGAGCGCGAGATCAAGAGGATTCGGCCGCTCGTCGCCGCCATCAACGAGCGCGAATCCGCCGTCCAACAGCTCTCCGACGCCGAACTGGCCGCGAAGACCGTTGAATTCAAGCAGAAACTCGCCCAGGGCGCCACCCTCGACGACATCCTGATCGAAGCCTTCGCCGTCGTCCGCGAAGCCGGCCGCCGCGTCCTGAACATGCGCCACTTCGACGTCCAGTTGATCGGCGGCATCGTCCTGCACCGAGGGCAAGATCGCCGAAATGAAGACCGGCGAAGGAAAAACGCTGGTCGCCACCCTGCCCGTCTACCTCAACGCGCTGGCCGGCAAAGGCGTTCACGTCGTCACCGTCAACGACTACCTGGCCAGGCGCGACTCCGAGTGGATGGGCCGGATCTACAAGTTCCTCGGCCTCTCCGTCGGCGTCATCGTCCACGGACTCGACGACGACGAGCGCCACGCCGCCTACGACGCCGACATCACCTACGGCACCAACAACGAGTTCGGCTTCGACTACCTGCGCGACAACATGAAGTTCCGCCTCGAGGATTGCGTCCAGCGCGGCCACCACTTCGCCATCGTCGACGAAGTGGACTCCATCCTGATCGACGAAGCCCGCACCCCGCTCATCATCTCCGGCCCGAGCGAGGAATCCACCGACAAGTACTACAAGAGTCAACGGCATCATCCCCAAGCTGGTTCGCGGCGAGGTGATCGAAGGCAAGGAGCCCGGCGAGAAGTACATCACCGGCGACTACACCGTCGACGAAAGCCACCGCACCGTCGCCCTCACCGAAGAAGGCGTCGGCAAGGTCGAACGGCTGCTCAACGTTCGCCAACCTCTACGACCCCGAGAACATCGAACTCAACCACCACGTCCAGCAGGCGCTCCGCGCGCACGTGCTCTTCCAGCGCGACCGCGATTACGTCGTCAAGGACGGCGAGGTCATCATCGTCGACGAGTTCACCGGCCGCCTGATGCCGGGCCGCCGCTGGTCCGACGGTCTGCACCAGGCCGTCGAAGCCAAGGAAGGCGTCAAGATCGAGCGCGAGAACCAGACGCTCGCCACCATCACCTTCCAGAACTACTTCCGCATGTACAAGAAGCTGGCCGGCATGACCGGTACGGCCGAAACCGAAGCGGCGGAGTTCGACAAGATCTACAACCTCGACGTCGTCGTCATCCCCACCAACCGCCGATGATCCGCAAGGACACTCAACGACATCGTCTACCGCACCGAGGAAGAGAAGTTCCGCAACGCGGCCAAGGAGATCGCGGAGCGCCACGAGAAGGGCCAGCCCGTGCTGGTGGGCACCATCTCGGTGGAGAAGATCCGAGAAGCTCTCGCGGCATCCTGAAGAGCATGGGCGTCCGGCACGAGGTGCTGAACGCCAAGAACCACGAGCGCGAGGCCTTCATCGTCGCGCAGGCCGGCCGCAAGGAGCGCCGTCACCGTCTCCACCAACATGGCCGGCCGCGGTACCGACATTCTGCTCGGCGGCAACCCGGAAGTTCTCGCGCAGGAGAAGTGCCTCAAGCGGAAGACTCGTGGAGTCGATCCCCGCTGAGCAGGCGCCCACCATCGCCGACGCGCAGTTCTACTACTTCCAGCGCGGCGAGAGCCACTACCGCGTGCCCATCGATATCTGGAACGAGCCATCTCGAGCACTACAAGGCGCAATGCGACCGAAGAGCACGACGAGGTGGTCGCCGCCGGCGGCCTGCACATCGTCGGCACCGAGCGCCACGAATCGCGCCGCATCGACAACCAGCTTCGCGGCCGCGCCGGCCGCCAGGGCGACCCCGGCATCTCGCGCTTCTTCCTCTCCCTGCAGGACGACCTGCTGCGCATCTTCGGCGGCGATCGCATCCAGAGCCTCATGCTGCGCCTCGGCATGGAAGAGGACGTGCCCATCGAGTCCAGGCTGATCACCAAGCGCATCGAAGCCGCGCAGAAGGCCGTCGAAGCGCAGAACTTCGCAGCCCGCAAACACCTCCTCGAATACGACGACGTCATGAACAAGCAGCGCCAGGCCGTCTACGGCATGCGCCGCCAGTTGCTGGAAGGCGTCGAACAGAAGGAGCGCATCTTCGAGATCGTCGACGGCATCGTCGGCTCCTTCGTCGACATGCGCTGCCCGGAAAACGACCACCCCGACAAGTGGGACCTGACCGGCGCTGCAGACCGACGTCAATTCCCAGTTCGGCCTTCGCATCAACCCCAAGCAGCTGGCCGGGCTCCCGCAAGTCGAGATCGAAGCGCTCATCATCGAGCAGCTCCAGCAAGCGCTACGAGGAGAAGGAAGAGGTCGGTCGGCGCCGACGTCATGCGCGAGACCGAGCGCATGATCATGCTCCACGTCATCGACGACCAGTGGAAAGACCACCTGCTGTCGATGGACCACCTCAAGGAGGGCATCGGGCTGCGCGGCTACGGCCAGAAGGACCCGCTGGTCGAGTACAAGAAGGAATCCTTCAGTCCTCTTCCAGGACATGATGGACCGCATCGAGGACGAAACGCACTCGCTTCCTCTTCTTCCTCCAACCGGTGCTCGGCGAGCGCCCCCATGTTCCCATCCCCGAGGGCGGTTGGTCCGACGACGATTCGCGAATCAGCCCGTGGCCGTTCCCGACGAGCCTCAAAGCAAGGCAGCACAGGACTCCTTCATCGACCTCACGCGCAATATCCATCGTAAGAAGGAACGCGAAATGGAAATGCTCCAGTTCGCCGGATCGGAAACCGGACCCTCCAGCCAGTCCACGGTGGTTAAGGGCGACAAAGTCGGCCGAAACGATCCCTGCCCCTGCGGCAGCGGCAAGAAATACAAGAAATGCCACGGAGCCTGATTCTCCTTTTCGCACTCGCCGCCAGCGCCGCGGCACAGATCTGGCCCGAATCCTGGGGGGCCTCTAAACGGCTGGACGCTGCGCCCATCAATGTCGAGGACACCGGCCTCTGGGCTGAATACCAGGGCGAAGCCGCCGAGCGCGCCACATATTCCGGCCACATGGGGAAGTTCGTCGCCACCGCCTGGCGACTCAATGACGCCACCGCCGCGCTCGCGTTCTACCAGGCCAACCGCCCCGCCAAGGCTGTTCCTGTGAATGGGGCCATGGCGGTCTCCCTGCTCCCATCCGGGCAGATCCTCGCCCACGACAACTATGTGCTGATGTTTGAGGGCTGGCGGCCGCTCGACGCCGAGATGGCGGTGCTCTACAAGGCCCTGCCGCTCATCCGCTCCGGCGGAGGAGTGCCCCCTTGGCCCGGTTACTTGCCCGAAAAGAACCGTGTGCGCAACTCCGAACGCTACCTGCTGGGCGTCACTTCATTGCAGAAGTTCCTCCCTGAAGTCCCCGCCGCTCTCGCCGGCTTCGAGGACGCCGCCGAAGCCCAGGTCGGGCGCTTCCAGACCGCCGGGCGGCGAAGTCCCTGTGGCCATTTTCTACTTCCACACCCCTCAACTGGCACGCGTTCGCGCCAAGGACTTCGAGCAGCAGCCTGGCTGGACTGTAAAGCGCTCCGGACCGCTTGTCGCTGTCATTCCCGCTCCCGTCGACTCAAAGACCGCTGAGGCGATTGTGGGCGGATTGGAGTGGAAAGCTGACTTCATCTGGAACGAGGCTTTCAAGATCGAAGTCACCGCTCAGGACGTCGGCAAGATGATGATAGCCATCTTCCAACTCGCCGGCCTCCTCCTGCTGGTTTGTGCTGGCGGTGGAATTGCTGTAGCTTTTTTCGTCATCTGGCGCCGGCGAAAGAGCGACGAAGAAAGCAATCTCCTCCACATCGATGTGTGATTCCCACGCTCCAACAAGGGCTTTCCTTACCCGAACTTAGAGCCAAAACAGGCATTCAATAAGGTTCTGTCGGAACTGTCCGCAACCATTTTTTCACTCACCTGTCAAGACCAATAAGCCTATCTGCTACAACAGCTTACGACCACTTTTGCGTCGCCCCGTTTTTCTCTTGACTTACTTTCCTTCCGGTTCTACGCTCAAATCACATACAGGTTTTACGGTCGCGTACCGTTGAATCTGATTCTCCCATTGAACATCAACGCAAGGGCCCTGTTTCCACAGGGCTCTTGGCGTCTCTGGCCTCCCACTTTTTCCCTCCCTCCCCTCCCTCCGGGTGATATTCTGATCCTTTCAGACACTCGAAGACGGCCCCAATGCCCGATCATAAACTCCAAGTAATCCCCCTCGGCGGCCTCGGCGAGTTCGGCATGAACTGCATGGCCCTGCGATATCGGTGACGACATCCTCGTCATCGACGCCGGCATGATGTTCCCAGACGCCGAACTGCTCGGGGTAGACATCGTAACCCCAGACTTTACATGGTTGTTGGAGAATCGGGCCCACGTCCGAGCCCTCGTCCTTACGCATGGCCACGAAGACCACATCGGCGCCATTCCCTTCCTCTTGGCAGACCTGAACATCCCCGTCTACGGCACCCCCTTCACGCTCGCCCTGGTCGAGAGGCGCCTGGAAGAGCACGACCTTCTGGAAGACGCGGAACTGAACCGGGTCAAGCCTGGCGACAAAGTCGTCATTGGCCCATTCTCGATCGAGTTCATCCACGTTACCCACTCCATCGTCTCCTGCGTCGCCCTGGCGATCACAACTCCGTTAGGTGTCATCATCCACACGGGTGATTTCAAGGTCGACCCCACCCCAACCGACAATCTCCTCTTCGACCTGCACACCTTCGCCGAGTACGGCAAACGCGGCGTCCTCCTTCTTTTGTCGGACTCCACCAACGTCGACCGGCCCGGATACACCGCCAGCGAACGAGCCGTCTGGCCGAAGTTTGAAGAGATTTTCAACCGGGCCGAGCGCCGTATCGTCATCGCCTGCTTCTCCTCCTCAATCCACCGCCTCCAGCAGATTCTCGACATGGCCGGCGAAATGGGTCGCAAAGTGGCCTTTCTGGGCCGCATCAATGCTGTCGGCGACCGAAATCGCCCACTCCCTGGGCCTGCTTCGGATTCCTGATAACCTTCTTCTGCGGCCCCAGGACATCATGTCCGTGCCCCCTCACAAGGTGGTATGCGTCGTTTCCGGCACCCAGGGTGAGCCGATGTCGGCCATGAGCCGCGTAGCTGTCGACAATCACAAATCGCTGCGCCTGGAACGCGGCGACCTGGTGGTCCACTCAGCCCGCATCATTCCCGGCAACGAGAAGCCCATCGGACGCATGTTCAACCACATCGCCCGCCGCGGGGCTGAGGTGGTGGCAGGCTCCACCAATCCGCCAATGCATGTCTCAGGACACGGTTGCCAGGAAGAGCTCAAGTTGATCCTGAACCTCGTCCGGCCGCGCTACTTCGTTCCGATTCACGGCGAGTACTCGCAACTCTCGAAGCACGCCAAACTGGCATCGCACCTGCGCGGACTCGGCCTGGAAGAGACGTTCATCCTCGAGAGCGGCCAGACGCTGGAGTTCGATCACCATGGGGCGCGCTTCGGTGCCAAGGTCCCCGTCGGGCGAGTTTGCATCGATTCGGGCACAATCGACGAGGTCGTGGAGGACATCGTCATCCGGGACCGCAGGCACTTGTCCGAGGATGGATTCGTCATCCCCATCATCGCCATCAACAAGAACCTCGGCCTGGCGGAGGGTCTGCCGGAGATCGTCTCCCGTGGCTTTGTCGCCCTCGATGAAGGCAGCGACCTACTGGCTGCCGCCCGTAAAGTGGTGGCTCGCACTCTGGAAACTTCGTCTGCCGAAGAACGCACCGATGTCGGCGTGATCCAGGAGAAGATTCGCCAGGATTTGAAGCGCTTCCTGAACAAGGAAACATCCCGCCGGCCGCTGATCGTGCCGGTTATTCTCGAAGTGTGATGGTCGAGGTTGACGACGCTTCCGGACTCAAAGGGTGGGTCGACGAAATCGTCACGCCGGCGACGGTAGCGGACTTCGCGCTGGTCCTCAAGGATGCTGCCGCAAGTGGAACACAAATAACCGTTTCTGGCGGTGGTACAGGCGTTACCGGCGGCCGCTGCGCCGAGGGCGGACTCCTTCTGTCGACTTCAAAGCTCATGCGCTTCGAGCTGGACGGCATGGTGGGGGCAGGCGTCCCGCTCACCGATGTCCATGCCAAAACGCGGGCAGCCGGTCTGCTTTACCCGCCCGACCCGACCGAATGGACTGCCTCCCTCGGCGGGACCATCGCAACAAACGCTTCTGGTTCCAGGTCCTTCCGCTATGGGTCCACCCGCCGCTGGCTTGAAGCGCTAACCGTGGCCTTCGTCGACGGCCGTGTGGAAACGTTTCAACAGGGCGAGCCCTACCCCAACCCCTATACTCCCGTCGCTCCGCCCCGAACCACCAAGAATACGGCCGGATACCACCTTCCGCCCGGTGGTGTCTCCTGGGTTGATCTCATTGCAGGCTCCGAGGGCACGCTGGCCATCGTCCTGGAGGCCAAGCTCAAACTGATTCCCCTCCCCGACGAGGTGATCTCCGGAGTTGTCTTCTTCCGTTCAGCGACCGAAGCGCTCCTGGCCGTCGAGCAGTGGAGGCCGATATCAGGTCTCAACATGCTTGAATATATCGACGCTAACTCCTTGACGATACTGCGCCAACGCTATGCGGAGATTCCCTCGGCGGCCCAGGCGGCGCTGCTGGTCGAGCGCGACGGCTCGGACGTTGATGCCTTCCTCGACGCGGACTTTATGGACGAGAGCTGGTTCGCCGCATCTGCCGCGGACCGCGAGAAGTTCCGCAAACTCCGCCACACGCTGCCTGAACTGGTCAACGAGCGTGTCCGGCTCAACGGCTTCAAGAAACTGGGGACCGACTTCGCGGTGCCGGTGGAGACATTTCCGAGGTTTTGGCCGGAGTCGGTGAGAATCCTGGAAGAGAATTTCCGCGGTAAGTACACCGCCTACGGCCACATCGGCGACGCCCACGTCCACGTCAATATCCTGCCCGAGACTCCCGATGATGATGAACGCGGCTATCAGTGGCTTCGCGACGAAGCCGCCCGCATTCTGGCGCATGGGGGCACCCTCTCCGCCGAGCACGGTCTCGGCCGCCGCAAGAAGTGGATGCTGCCGCTTCAATACAGTGACTTGAAACCATTTCTTCAAGTGAAAACTCAACTCGATCCGGAACGCCGTTTGAACACTGGCGTACTGTTGGACTAGCCCTATGAAACACCTGCTCTTGTTGGCTCTCACTGCGTCATCGTTCGCAGCCGCACAGACCTACCAACCAACTTGGGAATCGATCGACAAGCGTCCGACTCCGGCATGGTTCACAGACGCCAAGTTCGGCATCTTCATCCACTGGGGCGTCTACTCCGTGCCCGCCTATGCGCCGGTCATCCCGGGCAAACTGGCCTATGCGGAGTGGTACTGGAACGCCATGACGAACGGTCAGAAAGATCCTAAGGCCAACCCGATCCAGACGGGCACTTGGGCCTACCATCAGAAGCAGTTCGGCGCGGACTTTTCCTATGACAACTTCGCGCCGTTCTTCCGGGCCGAACTTTTCGACCCGGACCACTGGGCCGACGTCTTTGCCCGCTCCGGGGCGAAGTATGTCGCGCTGACCTCGAAGCA
Organism: Bryobacteraceae bacterium; assembly: GCA_963714395.1. Taxonomy (GTDB): domain Bacteria; phylum Acidobacteriota; class Terriglobia; order Bryobacterales; family Bryobacteraceae; genus JACADU01. The sequence goes on along the minus strand of CAVQOO010000003.1, from coordinate 47,109 downwards.
CCACGAGGGCTTCGCGCTCTGGCCGAGCAAGGAAGCCTCCGCCACCTGGGGCCGGCCGTGGAACGCGGTCGAAATCGGCCCGAAGCGCGATGTTCTGGGCGACCTGACCGACGCCGTCCGCCGCAAAGGGCTCAAGATGGGCTTCTACTATTCGCTCTACGAGTGGTACAACCCGCTCTGGCTGAGCGACAAGCCGCGCTACATCCATGACCACATGTTCCCGCAGTTCAAGGACCTGGTGACGCGCTACAAGCCGTCCATCATCTTCAGCGACGGCGAGTGGGATCTTCCTTCGGCCGAGTGGAAGCAGTCCGGAACTGCTGGCCTGGCTGTTCAACGAATCGCCGGTGAAGAACGAAGTAGTGATCAACGACCGCTGGGGCAAGGATTCGCGTCACAAGCACGGCGGCTATTGGACCACCGAATACACGCCCGGCATGAGCGGCATGGATCACCCCTGGGAAGAGAGCCGCGGCATGGGCTTCTCCTACGGCTACAACCGGGCCGAGCGGCTGGAGCACTATCACACGGGACGGCAGCTGGTGATCATGCTGGTGGACCTGGTGAGCCGCGGCGGCAACCTGCTGCTCGACATCGGCCCCGATGCCGACGGCACCATTCCCGTGATCATGGAAGAGCGCCTGATTGAGATCGGCAACTGGCTCAAGGTGAACGGCGACGCCATCTACGGCACGAAGCCGTGGAAGACAACGCGGCAGTGGAGCGCCGGCGAAGTGCCCAAAATCGAGTACAACAAGGAATACGAAACGGCCTACGACGTGACCAAACTGGCCGCGAAGCCCGCAGCCGGCAAGGCCGGCATCGAGGCGTTCTTCACCTCCAAGGGCAAGGACGTGTATGCGATCCTGCCGCGCTGGCCGGGGCATCAATTCCTGGTGAAGGATGTCGCGGCAGTGAAATCGGTCAGTCTATTGGGCTCCAGCGCGCCGCTGAAGTTCAGGGCGGTGAAGGGTGGCGTATCAATCGAGTTACCCGATCTTCCTGAGGAGTTGCTGCAGCAGCCCGCCTGGGTGCTGCGTCTCAGCGGTACTCTTCCATAACTTGGGTCAGGGCCTCACGCGGCGGGCGCGTCAGGTTCTCGGGGAGCGTGGCGAGCGACTGGTCGACCAGCCGAAGCTGCTCGGTGAGAGTCTGCCGGTTGTTGTCCACGTAGAGGATGCCGGTGAGCACTTCCTTCTGCTCGGCGGCAGCGTGGAGGTACTGGATGGCCCGGAGCTTGTTGGTCGGGTCGTAGTCGTGTTCGAGCTTGCGGATGAGCAGGCGCGAACCGTCGTGCAGCTCAACTTCCTGGGCGGCGCCTTCCGCGATATCGACCTCGATGTCCTCGTAGGAGGGGACGAAGTCGAGTTCGTGGATCGGCTCTTCGTGGTCCTTCATGTAGGCGTAGCTCTTGGTGGAGCCGTCGTGGTCGTTGAAGGTGATGCAGGGCTGATGACGTCGATCACCGAGAGGCCGTTGTGCGCGAGGCAGGCCTTGAGGATGACCGAGAGCTGCTTCTTGTCGCCGGAGAACGAGCGGGCGACAAGAGTGGCGCCCATTTCGATGGCCATCAGGCAGCAGTCGATCGGCGGCTGCTCGTTCTGGGTGCCGGTCTTGAGGCGCGAGCCGACGTCGGCGGTGGCCGAGAACTGGCCCTTGGTGAGTCCATACACGCCGTTGTTCTCGATGATGTAGATGAGCGGCGGATTGCGGCGCAGCATGTGCATGAACTGGCCGAGGCCGATGGAGGCGGTGTCGCCGTCGCCGCTGACGACGATGCAGCGCAGGTTCTTGTTGGCCAGCAGCGCGCCGGTGGCGGTGGCCGGGGCGCGGCCGTGGACGCCGTTGAAGCCGTGCGACTGGTTGAGGAAGTAGGCGGGCGTCTTCGACGAGCAGCCGATGCCGCTGATCTTGGCGACCTGCCAGGGCTGCACGTCCATCTCGTAGAAGGCTTCGATGATGCGCTCGGTGATGGCGTTGTGGCCGCAGCCGGCGCAGAGCGTCGTCTTGCCGCCGCGGTATTGGATTATTTCGAAGCCCAGGCGATTGGTCTTCTTGGGTGGGGGTGCGGCAGTGGTGCTCATTCGGCCTCCCGGATTGTGGATTTGGATACGGTGGGTGCAGCGGTTGTTGGGGCCGACGCGGTGAAGTTTGGAAACTCCTGGCTGACGATGGAGTCGGTGACGGTGCGTGCATCGAGCGGCAGTCCGCCGTAGTAGCGGACGGTGCGGAGCTTGGCCTGGCGCTCGGGGCTGAGATGCAGCTTGAGAAGGCTGAGCAGTTGGGCGTCGCGATTCTGGTCGATGACGTAGACGCGGTCATGGCCGTCGATGAAGTCCTCGACCGCAGGACTGAAGGGATAGGCGAGAACGCGGAGCGAACTGGTCTCCAGATTGTACTCGGCGGCGAGCTGATCCTGGCTTTCGGTCATCGCGTAGCGCGAAGTGCCGCAGCCGAGCAGCCCGGCGCGAGCGCCCGGCTTGACGCGGACCTCGTCCGGCGGCAGGTGCCTGGGCATGTTCTCGAACTTGCGCGTGAGGCGATCCATGTTGTGGATGAAGTCGTCTTCGCGCTCGCTGTAGGCGGCGGTTTCGTTGTGGCCGGTGCCGCGCGTGAAGTAGCCGGCGGCGGGATGGTTGGTGCCGGGCAGCGTGCGGTAGGGGACGCCGTCGCCATCGACGTCGCGGTAGCGGGCGAAGCCGCCGAGACGATTGAGGTCTTCGGCGTTGAGCACCTTGCCGCGATCGATCGGCTTCTCGGGATAGGTGAACGGATCGGCCATCCAGTTGTTCATGCCGAGGTCGAGGTCGGTGATGACGAAGACTGGAGTCTGAAAGAGCTCGGCGAGGTCGAAGGCCTCATGCGACATGGAGAAGCACTCTTCCGGCGAAGAGGGGAAGAGCACCGGGTGCCGCGTGTCGCCGTGGGAGACGACGGCGTTCTTGAGCGTGTCGCCCTGCATGGTGCGCGTGGGCAGGCCGGTGGAAGGCCCGACGCGCTGCACGTCGATGATGACGACAGGGATCTCGGCGTAGTAGGCCAGGCCGATGAATTCGGACATCAGCGAGATGCCGGGGCCCGAGGTGCAGGTCATGGCGCGTGCACCGGCCCAGCCGGCGCCGATGGCCATGCCGACAGCGGCGAGTTCGTCTTCGGCCTGGACAACGGCGAATGTCGCCTTGCCGGATTCCTTATTGACGCGGAGCCGTTCGAGGTAGGCGATGAGCGGCTCGACGAGCGAAGAGGACGGCGTGATGGGGTACCAGGTGAGGACCGTGACGCCGGCGAAGACGCAGCCGAGCGCGGAGGCGGTGTTGCCGTCGATGATGATCTTGCCGGCGGTGAGGTTCATCGGCTCGATGGCGAAGCGATCCGTCTTGGTCAGGTTCTTTTCGGCGTAATCGCGGCCGGCGAGGACGGCGCCCCAATTGAGGTCGGCGGCCTTCTGCTTTCTTCGGCCCGAACTGCTTGACGAGCGCCTTGCGCATCTCGTCGAAGTCGATGCCGAGCAGGTGGGCGACGACGCCGTCGTAGATCATGTTGCGCACCAGTTTGCGCAGCTTGGCTTCGGGGCAGACGGGTCCGACGAGCTTGTCGAACGGCACGGGATAGAAGTGCACGTCGGAGCGGACCTTGTCGAGGCCGAGCGGTTCGTCGTAGACCACGGCGCCGCCGGGCTGGAGCTTCTCGACGTCCTCGCGCGCTGTTTCCGCGTTCATGGCGACGAGGAAGTCGTACTCCTTCTTCCGGCCGATGTACCCCTTATGGTTGGCGCGAATGGTAAACCACGTGGGCAACCCCGCGATGTTGGAAGGAAACAGGTTTTTGCCCGAGACGGGCACACCCATCTGGAAGATGGACCGCATCAACACGGCGTTGGCGGTCTGGCTGCCGCTGCCGTTGGCAGTGGCAACCTGGATGCTGAAATCGTTGACAACGCGGTCGACGGGCGCCGACGCGTCCCCAGCGAGCGCCAATGGGCTGGCTGACATAGCGAACAAGCCCCTCCCTTGGCCACCAGTATATGCCTCGCGGAGGGGTGTGGTGTTCTTGCGGACTAATCGAGGTGAAAGACCTCTTGGAGGGCCAGCATGGAGGCGTCGGCTGTGCCGTGGTCGAGGGCCTCGAAGAAGGGGGCCATTTCGGCCTGCCAGCGCGCATTGACTTCGAGGGCGGCCATGCCGGCGCGGGCCTTTTCGAAGTCGGGAGTTTCGAGGTAGCCGACCAGGAGGCCGTCGGGCCGGAGGAAGAGCGAGTAATTGTGCCAGCCGGTCTGGCGGAGTGCGTCGAGCATCTCGGGCCATACCGATTCGTGCCGCAGTTTGTATTCGTCGAGGCGCTCGGGGCGGACTTTGAGGAGGAAGCAGACGCGTTGCATGGGACTGTTCATAGGGTAGGACAGTTGGGGCGGCGGTCATGGGGTGGCGTCCGCGGAGGTGGAGTGCGTTGGGTTCGTGGAACCCGAGATCTTGGGTTCGGTCGTAACCCAGCGGGGTTTGTAGGCGGTTCGTGCTCGGGATCCAAGTGATTGCCGGTGTTGGAGATTTGGGTTCGCTCGTAGGCCGGGGGTGAGCCGAGGGGGCAGGGGGCGGACTGAGTGCGAATGCGGGGTGAGGTCGGATTCGAAATGACGTTGTTTTCTCCAGGCACGCGTAGCCTCCCGATCATAGCTACACCACGGGAACAAGCATTTCGAGGGAAGCGGGGCGGAAGATCTTGAAAAGAAACCAAAAATGGGAGAAGAATTTTGGGGAACGCCGCCGGGATTGCTGCCCCTTCGGCGTCCTGAGGGGCTCAATGCCCCGAAGGGCGCCTGTCCCCGGGGGTGGCGGACTGGCCAGGCGATGTGCCATACCCGGAGGTCGATCACCCCGCATCTCTTCGGATCTGGAAAGACCGGTTTGATGAGGTCGGCTTCTTCGTGGAAGGAGCAAACTTCCTCTTGATCTCGCTGAAAAAGCGGCATGAGCCTTTAGCCCCAGTCGAGGCGGGTTTCGCGGGAGGCGTTGCGATCCCAGTAGACGATGCCAGTGTCCTGAATGCGGAAGACCTTGCCTTGGCGGCGGGCGTATGTGCTGAAAAGGGGGTGCCGCAGGAAGCGTTTTGCGAAGATGTGGAAGTAATCGCGAGGAACGGCAGCAAGAGCGATGGAGTAGGCGGGATGACAGTTCTCGCGTTTGTAGAAGTCGAGGTCAAGAGTCAGGAATGTGACGCGGCGGAGAGTGCGGAGCACAGCGAGGATTTGCTCATCGGAAAATCCTTTTTGACCCCATTCGTATCCAACCTGCCGCACATGGAAGCCGTAGCCACCGAGGAACAGGCGTTGCTCGTTGGCCAGGTTTTCGTCGACGAGGATCAACTGGCTTTCCTTTGGCGGTGCGGAGGTGGAGTGAACTCGGACGCGTGTTCAAGGAAGGTTGCGTTGGCGAGTTGGACGGCCTCAGTAATGGCTTCCATCGGGATGCTGCCGCGCCATTCATCCAGAATGTGATTCCAGTTCATCCCCGAGGCGACCTGTTCCAGAACGACGGAGACAAGGATGCGCGTTCCGCGAAAGGTCATCTGACCGTGGCAGATTCTTGGATCCGCGACGATGTAACGGCCGATCTGCTTCACCTTATCCTTATCGGCAGCGTCGGCCTCTTTGGGAGCTGGGGTTTGTCTGGCCGGCATGGGGCTTTGTTCCTCGCTTTCATTTTCGCCCGAATTGCTCGCGTCAGCAAAGGCGAATTCGATCTGCGTGAGATGATTCGGAGACTCCCTGCAAGAAGGCGAGCAGGGGGGGCGAAAGCTGCGAAGGCGTTGGCGGCACTTTCGAGGTTGGGGCCGGTCCTATTCTTTGCGCGGGGCGCCAGCGGAGGCAGAACGTTCAGGAGGTCCGCATTTCAGGCTGAGCCAACACACACCGACCTAGTAGAGTCCGATAATTCTGAACGCGGGCGGGGTCTTGGGCGGCGGGTCGATGTGCAGTTCGATGTCTCCCGGGGCTGCTTCACATTCAAAGTAATGGTCGCCAGGAGTGTTCACAACGAACGGCCTGCCTGCGATGGTGACCTTGAGGGGGCACGACTCCTCTCCTCCCGGCCAGAAGTAGAGCCCAACGTACAAGGTTGTGCCTCGACCGGGGACTCGCACACGTGCATGCGCGCTCATCGGGCACCAACTGTTATCGACGGCTGGACCGAATCCCTCGAGCAGCAACTCGGAGCTCCACGGTTCTCCCGGCAGCACCCATGACCTGATCTCCGGCGACGGCCCCTTACAGGCCGTCACAGTGAAGTACTGCGTCCCCGCGCCCTCCATGGCTATTGCCGTTAAGCCCGAATGCTCGAGCAGCGCGTTGACCTCGGCGACAGAGTATGTCTCTCCTAACCATGTGTCGCGCTGGTGGCCGGCGTACTCGGACGATTGGTCTCCGTTCAGTTGAATTTTCAGGGCGCCGCCGGTTTTCAGCACTCGCGCGGACTCGCGGAAGAGATTGTCGATGATCTCGCGGGAGGGTATGTGCTGGAACACGATGTAGCTGAATACGAGGTCGATGCAGCCGGATGGAATCGGCGCGAGATCGCTCCCGCTTGTCGCGTGAAATGTGATGTTCGAGTATGTGGCGAGCCGCTCCTGGGCTTTGGCGATCATTACCGGTGATACGTCAATCGCATCCACCTGCCGAAACTCACGCGCGAACCATTCTGTGATGCGACCGATGCCGCATCCGATCTCAAGGACGCTGCAGTCCCGAGCGGGGCGCCCGTTCAAAAGAATAGGCAGGTACGGCCGGACCAGTTGGTCGTAGTTCGCCTTTCCCGACGTTGAGAAGTCCAGGGCATCGCTCGAGGTCCGCGTGTATATGAAGTGCTCGGCGTCCTCGACGGCGCGTACGTCCCAATCCTGGCGCATTCGCTGGCGCCAGCCATCAACCTCATCGTGCATGTTCACAGGATATATATATGGCTCAAGGGGGACCGGGCCCTAGCTTGTCTTGGGAAACCCGGCGACGCGGTTGCCTGGGGCCGAAGCACTGTCAAGGACTTCGCGAATCTTTTCAGTTAGTGCAGTCACCGTGTAAGGTTTCTGCAGGAATCCGGCAACGGACTCGGATGCAAAGCCTTGTCGCGCCTGCTCCTCGGGAAAACCGCTGCACACAATTATCTTCAGACCCGGGTATTGGCTGGCCAAAACAGGCACCAACTCATCGCCACCCATGACCGGCATGGCGAGATCGAGGAGCACAATCGAGGGCAGCGAGGGAGCATCGCCAAGAACCCGAAGCGCATCCTTGCCGCTTATGGCTTCCATCACCTCATATCCATGACTCTCCAGAATCGTGCACGCCAGCGACCGGACCATCTCCTCGTCATCGACCACGAGAATGCTCGACGATCCAACGACCCGAGGGCGGGCAGCACTGACTGTGGGTTGCTTGGAGGGATGTCTTTCACACGCAGGCAGGTAAACCCTGAAGGATGTCCCCGCATCAGGGAAACTGCGGACGTCAATGAATCCATCGGAGGAGCGTACGATGCCATGAACGGCAGCCAGGCCGAGTCCGCGGCCGGTGAACTTCGTCGAGAAAAATGGTTCGAAGATGCGCGAGATTGTGGATTCATCCATGCCTGTCCCGTTGTCGCGGACCTCGAGGCACACGTAGGCTCCGGGCTTGACTTCATGAGTTCGCGAATGGAGAAGTGCCATTTCCGGAGTGACTGTGCAACTGCTGGTGGCGATGTCTATGCGGCCGTCGGTCTTGAGGGGTATCGCCTCACCGGCGTTGATTACCAGGTTCATCAGGATCTGTTCGATCTGGCTCGGATCCGCTTCCAGGCAAGGCAGGTTTTCCGAAAGGGTGTAACTCAGGTTGACCCTCTTGGGGACAGAAACGGAAAGAAGCTGTTTCGACCGCTCGACAAGAGCTGACATCTCGACGACCTCAATCGCAGTGTTCCCCTTGCCCGCATAGGCCAGCAACTGCCTCGTGAGATGCGCGGCACGCTCGGAGGCGGAGAGGATAGCGGGAGAGTGCTCGCACGTGGGGCGCTGCTGCAGTGCCAGGCTGGCCCTCCCCATGATGACGGTGATCAGGTTATTGAAGTCATGCGCGACGCCACCAGCCAGGACTCGAATGCTCTCCAGTTTTTGCGTTTCCCGCAGCCGTTGCTCAGCGAGTTTACGCTCAGTGACCTCCATAAATACTCCAACGAAGCGGAGAGCCCGCCGTTGAGCGCCGTCGTCCTGAAAGAATGCTCGCCCATGGGTAGCCAGCCAACGCAGGGAACCGTCCGCCGAGACGACGCGAAATTCGCGAATGCACGCGCCGCCATTCGCTCCGCTGATAGCCTGCTTGAAGGCTTCATCGGTGCTTGCCCGGTCATCGGCGTGAATGCGGGCCAGGAAATCGCCGAAGCCGATTGGGCCATCGATCGTCACGCCCAACAGTTCCCGGCATTGTTCGTCGCAAAGGAGGTCACCGCTCTCGAGGCCATATTCCCAAGCTCCAAGTTTCGCCGCTCCAAAGGACAGCCTGCGAAGTTCGAGCGCGTCCCGCATCGCCTGGTCGGCTCGCTTGAGTTCTTCAATATTCAAGGCAACGCCGAACCAGCGCACGATTCTGCCGCCGGCATCCCTGATTGGCTGGCCAATCACTTTAAACCATTCGTAGGCGCCGTCATGCCGGCGGACACGGTATTCGAGGTTATAAGGCGCGCGGCCCTCCACGGCAGCCTGCCAGGCAAGAAGCGCCCTTCTTCGATCGTCCGGATGAAGCAGTTGGTTCCAGCCCTCGCCGAGCTGCTCGTTCACAGGCACGCCGGTGTAGTCAACCCACTGTTGGCTTTGATAGTCGCAGTAGCCGTCGGGACGAGTTGTGAACACCATGCCCGGGATCGACTCCAGTGTCTGGCGGTAAAAGGACTCACTCTCCCGCAGCCTATCCTCAGCCTGCTTACGCCCGGTAATATTGGTAAAGATCGCGACGAACTCCCCGCGCTTCGGGCTGTACACGTACATAGACAGCCATTGGTGCAGAGGCTCGAAGTAGAGCTCAAAAGCCAGTTCGCCGCCACTCAGTGCAATCCTGCCGCACTTGCCGATGTAGTCAAAGGATAAGCTCTCGATACCCGGGAACACCTGGCGGGCGCGTTTCCCTTCGATGTCCTCTTTCCTTAAGCCGGTCACCACCTCATGGGCACGATTGACTTCGACGATTTCATAGTCGATCGGATTCACATCGGCATCGGTTACGACCCTACAGTGCGCGATGGCGTTGATCGTGTTCCCAAATAATGCCGAATACCTGCCTTCACTTTCGCGGAGAGCCTCTTCGCTCTGCATGCGCCGCGTGATGTCGCGATTGATTTCCAGGAACCCCGCAGACTGGTCCTCCTCCCCACGAACCTGGATCTGCCGGCTCTCGACCCGGAGGTGCCGCCCGTCGCGCGCAACGTGGTTCAGTTCCCCTTCCCATCGGCCCTCGCGGAGAAGGATTTCATCAATCCCGGCGGTCGAAAGGCTACTGCTGGTCTGCAGTAATTCATCGATCCGACTGCCCGACACTTCCGCTCTCGTCCAGCCGTACATCTCCTCGGCGCCGGCGTTCCAGGCGCTGATGCGCCTGCCGGCATCCGATGTGATGATGGCGTCATGGGAAAGTTCGATCAGGTGCGCCTGACGCCGGAGTCCGACCTCTGCCCGGGCGATTGAAAGGTGCGCTTCCCGTAACTCGCCGATCATCAAACTGATCAGACAGCCGACGACGACGAACAGCGCAAGCCCCGCCAAGGCGTGAGAGGACCATACGTCAAATGCACGAAGTGACGGAATGAAGAGCCAAGGAACGATCAGGGTGCTGAGGCCGGTCGCAATAAGACCGGGTCCGCGGCCCCCGAATCGCGCAGAGACCATGACGGCGAGCGCAAAAGGCAGATATGGCGCATTTGGGCCGAGTACAGGCGCCAGTGCCGCGCGGACGGCCACGGCGATCAACACCGCGACTACAGCGATACCGTAGCGCGCAATGGCGGAGCCTGAATACCCGCTTCCCGCTTTCCCAAGCAGTTTGCGACTTCCAAGAGCACTCTGGGCTTCCTTGATAACCTAGAGTCTATCCCAGATTGGAAGCTGGATTTGATCCAGTCGCATGGAGCCAAGTTGTGCGGTTGTTGAATGCCGCGGTTTCCGAGCGGGTGCCCGCGACGCTATGCCTCCGGGGTCAGGCAGCGGTCAGTCTTCTGACATGGAGCTGCTTCCTGTGCCGTTCGGCGTGCCAGAGATCATACTGAAGCTGCTGGTTGAGCCAACTCTCTGCGCTGGTGTCAAATGCGATAGAGAGACGAATCGCCATCTCCGGGCTGATGCCGGCACGCCCGTTCAGAATGCTTGACAGGGTTTTGCGGCTCACATCCAGCGATCGGGCAGCCTCTGTAACGGTCAAGTTCAACGGTTCCATGCACAGCTTCTTCAGCACCTCACCCGGATGCGGCGGATTATGCATCTTCATACTCACCTCAGTGGTAGTCCTCGTAGTCCACACAATCCACGTAGTTCGTGGAGGTGTGCTGGTTCAGCGTGAAATGGAGAGAGGGCGCTCCCCGCCGCTACGCCCGGATGGACCTTCATGTACATCAGCTTGGTTGCGGGCTGAGTCCTACCGGTCAGGATCCGGGTACTCGGGCTCGCGGCCCTCGTTGAAGGCTCGTATTCCCTCGACGCGGTCGGGATGGACGACGGAGCGCCAGTGCGCCTCCATCATGATCGCAACGGCCTGCTCAGTCGGTTCGCCGATTCCCATGAGGACGGCCCGCTTGACGGACTGCACCGCCGTGGGCGAGTTACTCGCGATGGACTCGGCGATGCGCAGCACGGCGTCCATCAATTCGGCCTTGGGGTGGAGTTCGTTGACCATACCAAGCCGGTGAGCCTCTTGTGCGGTGATCGGCTCACCTGTCATGAGCATTTGCAAGGCCTTTCCGGGCGGGAGCACACGCGGAAGGAAGACCGGCCCGCCGCCACCGGCACTCAGGCCAACCATCGCTTCCGGCTGGCCGAAGACGGCATCGTCGGAGGCAATGATGAAGTCGGTGCTGATGGCGATCTCGCAGCCACCGCCGTAGGCCATCCCGTGGATGGCAGCAATGATCGGCCGGCTCAACTGGCGCAGGGTGTAGAGCACGCGATCAAATACTTGGCGCTGGCGCAGCCATTGTTCCTTCGTCATGGCTTTGCGCTGCCGCAGGTCGCCGCCGATGGAGAAGGCTCTGTCACCGGCTCCGGTGATGACGGCGACGCGAACGGAGGAACGGGCCGCAATCGTTTCGAGGATCTCGATCAGTTGCGCCGCCAGTTCCGTCGTGATCGCATTGTCGGCATGGGGCCGGTTGAGGGTGATGACGGCCACACGCCCTTCGGAGACATAGTCAACGAGCACGAGTTGATCGGGCTCCGCGACGTCATCCGGAGTGCGGTAGCCGATCCGCTGCATGCGTGTTTGATGGTTGTCGGTCAATTGATACTCCTCTTTGACACTGTCTTCATGGTATGTGAGGTTCTCAACTCCACGTCACGTCCATCGGTTTGCGTGCAGGGATCCGGTGGAACTTCTCAGCCGGATATCCGATGACGCACGTCGCATGCGGGATGTAGCCTTCGGCTATGCCGAGGATCCCTGTCAAGGGCGGGTAGCCCTGGCTGGCAGTGTTGATCGTGCCAGTGAAGGTGGTACCCAGACCGAGTCCGGGCGCAGCCAGTTGAATCTGGTGGATGGCGATCATGGCCGCTGGAGGGGCCGTCCGTTCATCTTTCGGGGCACAGGCCATGATGATGCAAGGCGCTCCGCGGGCGATGCGATCCTGGCCCGACTCCCATGATTCGACGAATACTTCCAGCTTGGCTTCCTCGTAGAGCGCGGGGGCCTTCTCTTTGACGACTTTCATCCACTCTATGGTCATTCCGGAAATGCGGCGCACCTTCACGGGGTCGTTGACCACGATCCATCGGATTACCTGGCGATTAGCTCCATTGGGGGCAAAGCGGGACACGTCCAGCAGTTGGAGGATCTTCTCCTTCTCGATGGCACGGTTGATGTACACGCGCACTGAGCGCCGCGAGGTCAGATACTGTCTGACGCGGTCCCATTTGGGGACCAGATGAATATCGATCTCTTCGCAATCTTCAGGCCCCATCGCGCGCTGGTGCATCGCTCCGTGGGACAAACGGCGACGCAGTGACCGCAGTCAATGCAGAGATCCCATCCGCCTTCGATGGGAACGGGGTAGTCCCCCTTGGTAATCAGGCCGCCCGGGCAAGTGCGGAGGCATGCACCGCACTTGAGAGATCGCCTTCTCCATTTCCAGCTGAACCGGAACAGAGGTCGATGCGGCTCATCAAGACGTTTAGCGTAACAACTCCGGTATACTGGCCGAAATCGCGGAGCATCCCAGACACCGTGCGCAAACTTACGACTTTCTTCGCTTTGGCCGCATTCGTCTCCTCACGGCGGCGACTGGCCGCAGTGGCGCGGCGCTCATGGCGACGGCGTCGCGGCTGACGCCGCACCTCCCGTGTCCTGGAGCCGAACGGAGAATGTCCGCTGGTCAGTGAAACTGCCGGGCTGGGGAACCAGTTCGCCAGTGGTTTTCGGGGACAAGCTTTTTGTCACTTCTGATTCGGTTGAGAACGGCAAGCGATCACTGCTTACGATCTGCCTGGACCGGCACACAGGCAAGGAGTTGTGGAGGCATGATTTCGGATTGGGCGTCGAACAGCGCACGCACGAGAAGTCGAACCTGGCGGTGAACACGCCGGTTGTCACGGAGGACGCCGTGTATGCCGCATTCGGCAACTCCGACATCGCGCGCTACTCGCATGACGGCAAACTCGTCTGGGTCACGCGCTACATGGAGATCTTCGGCGACCCCAAGATGGCGTGGGGATACGGAACGAGCCCGATCGTTTTGGAAGATTCCGTGCTGCTGCCATGGGACCACCACAAGGGACCGTGCTTTCTCATCGGCCTGGATAAGAAGACTGGCCGGATTCTGTGGAAAAAGGAACGGCCGATCGGCACTTCCCACGCGACGCCGCTGGTTGTGAAGCATCACGGGCAAACCGATATTCTTGTGTCCGCGAAGCACCGGCTCACCGCCTTCGACGCGAGGAGCCATGCGGAGTTGTGGCAGTACGGCGACGGCGAAGGGCCGTTCAACGGAGAGATTGTGGCGAGTCCCGATCTACGGGGATGGACTCGTGTTCTTCCAGTTGTGGAGGCAGACGCCGATTCACGCCGTCCGGCTTGCCGGCGGAGGGAAGCCGCCTGAGCCCGTTTGGGTGAGCCAGAAGCCGGGACCGCAAGAGCCTTCGCTTCTCTACTACGGCGGACTGCTCTATGTCTGGATGGATAACGGCATTCTCACGTGCCTGGATGGCCGGACGGGGGAGGAGATCTACCGCAAGCGACTAGGCGGCGCGTGCAACTCGTCGCCGGTGGCCGCCGGTGGGCGGGTGTATCTGAGCAACAACGACGGCGTCACATTTGTGATCCGGGCCGGGCGAGAATTCGAACTGCTGAGCACCAACGACCTTGGTGAGCGAATCACTGCCTCGCCCGCAGTTTCCGGCAAGGATCTGTACTATCGCACCGACTCCCAGGTGTACTGCCTTCGAGAAGGCAAGTGAGGATGCCATCGACATTCCCGCAAGAACCCCATTGATTCCTCCGTGACTTGGGCGTATCTTACATTTTCCTCATGGATGTTGTATGAACACTCAGGACGCGGGACACAAGCCGGATCGGATCCGTGTTTCAGGGATTGATCTCGAGTGGGATCCCGAGGGAGGGATCTGCACCTTCCAGGGTCTGCCGGTCGCCATGATGTGGATCGATACTACGCTGCGCGGGATGATGGAGGGCGTCCAGGCGATGGTGGGCACGCCACGCTTCCTTCTGGCGTTGCAGAGTGAAGGCCGTGAGAGTGTTGAAGCCGACTGGCAGGTCATCTCCCGGTTTCCGGAGTTCCGCGATGGGTTCGCAGCAATAGCAAACATCGCGGCGGTGGCCGGGTGGGGCCGTTGGGAATTGATACTTTACGATCCGGTTAACCTTGAATGCCGGTTTCGCGTCAGGAACGGCTGGGAGGGCCGTTATCCAGAGGTCCATTGGGGTCTCATGGGGGAGCGGTTTCTTGGCCGGGAAGCTGGCCGGCTATTGCTCAAGGCTTTTCGGAACCAACTGCTGGGCCGACCAGACAGCATTCAGCGCCAACGGAGCCGAGTACGACGAGTTTGTGGTGAGGCCGTCATCGAAGCAGATCGAGACCGAACTTGACGGCCTGCTGGCTTCCGATGAGGCGACTCGAGCGGACATGGCGATCGCCCTCCACAAGTTGGAACGGGAGATCGCCGAGCGTGAACATTTCCAGGCTGCCCTTCAAGTCAGCGAAGATCAGTACCGGAACCTTGTCGAAACAACTTCAGACTGGATCTGGGAGACAGACGCAGAAGGCAGGTATTCGTACACGAGCCCACGGGTTCGTGATTTGATCGGTTACGAACCGGCGGAGATCATCGGAAGGTCGCCCTTCGATTTCATGCCTCCGGAGGAAGCGGCGCGTTTACTGACCGAGTTTGCCGACGTCAGCCGTGAGCGCAAACCGTTCTTCAACCTGGAGAACGTGAATCTCCATAAGGACGGCTCCTTAGTTGCGCTCGAGACGAGCGGAGTGCCAAGAGTGGACTCGCTAGGCAAGTTCCTTGGTTACCGGGGCATCGACCGCGACATCACCGCACGCAAGAAGGCTGAGCAAGCCTTGCGCGAGCACCAGGACGCGATCAGCGCGATTGTTGAATCCTCCCAGGACTGGATATGGGCGACGGATTCTCGCGGAGTGTATACGTATTCAAACCCGGCGGTGGAGAGGATTCTCGGGTATCGCCCAGAGGAGGTGGTCGGCAGAGGTCTTGAACTGGTGCACGAGGACGACCGTCCGCGGCTGGAAGCGTTCTGGGCTGAAAGGAAGGGCTCCCGTGGAGGAGGCACGAGCGTGCTGGTGCGCTGGCGATGCAAGGACGGGCAGTTCCGGCACCTGGAGCGCAACGCTGTGCCGATTCTCGGTCCGGACGGTGCATTCCAGGGGTTCCGCGGAGTTGACCGTGACATTTCCGAGCGCAGGCGGGCGGAAGAAGAACGGGCGAGGCTGGAAGAGCAACTCGGACAGGCACAGCGGTTGGAGTCTATCGGCCGGCTTGCCGGGGGCCTTGCGCACGACTTCAACAATCTATTGACAGTGATCAACGGGTACAGTCAGATGATCCTGGGCAGGCTGGATCCGTCGAGCCCGATCAGGTCCAGCATTCAGGAGATCTGCAAATCCGGGGAGCGGGCAGCAGAGCTGACCAAGCAGCTTCTGGCGTTCAGCCGCAAGCAAGTCATCGCGCCGAAGCCTGTGAGTCCCAACGAGATGATTGTTGAGTGCGTGAACATGCTCCGGCGATTGGTCGGGGAGGATGTCGAGATCGTAACTGAACTGGACCCCAAACCCATCCGAGTCATGGCCGATCCCGGGCAATTCCTCCAAATTCTCTTGAATTTGGCTGTGAACGCCCGGGATGCAATGCCCACCGGCGGGCGTCTCAAGATCGCCACTTCGACAATTGAGATCGATCCGGGCGCCGCGGCGTACAGGGAAGTTTCGCCGGGGTCGTTTGCGTTGCTTACGGTCTCTGATACGGGAACCGGCATGAATGGGGCAACACGGCTACAGGTCTTTGAGCCGTTCTTCACTACCAAGAGCGTTGGGAAGGGTACTGGACTCGGCCTGTCCACCGTTTACGGGATCGTGCGGCAAGCGGGAGGGTGGATTGAAGTTGAGAGCGAGCCTGGGAAAGGAGCGACATTCAGGATTGGGCTTCCGATCCTGGCGGCACCAGTCGCGGAAGGCTCGCTTGCAGCGCCTTCGCTCAACCTTTGGGGCAACGAAACTGTACTCGTTGTAGAGGATCAGCAGGATGTCCTCAGACTGGTCGTATCAGTGCTGGAAGGCTACGGTTTCAAGGTATTGCACGCAAGCGTGGGCGACGAAGCGTTGGCGATCGCAGAGCGCCATACAGGGACGATCCACCTCCTGCTGACCGACGTGGTCATGCCGCGCATGACGGGCAAGGAGCTGGCCGGGCGAGTGACTGCGTTACGCCCAGATATCCGAGTGCTTTTCATGTCGGGTTACACGGATGAGGTCCTGGCACGACAGGACCTGCTGAATGCTGGGGCGGGTTACATCCAAAAGCCCTTCAGCCCGGAGGCGTTGGCGCTGAAGGTACGAAATGTGCTCGCTGGGCGGTGACGGGAAATGCCTGAATGGTTGCGTAATCCCTAGCCAGGCCAATGGTGAAGCACAAGGTCTGAATCTCGGGAGTTGATATACTTCTGCTGGGAGTCGGGGCTTTCCAACATAAGAATGCCGGCTGTACCGAGGCATGCTGAACGATCAGGAGTGCTGCGCTTACTATGAAGTTCTTTCTCGCGATAATCCTCACGGCGACGCTGCTGGCCGGGGCAGATCCCTCCACCCAATCCCAGGGGAAGCGACCGAAGGTCGGAGTGGCTCTCGCGGGCGGCGCGGCTCTCGGTCTTGCGCACGTTGGAACGCTGCAATGGCTGGAGGAGCACAAGATCCCCATCGATTACATCGCCGGCACCAGCATGGGAGGACTGGTCGGCGGCATGCATGCCTCCGGGTTCACAGGGGCGGAGATGCTGGATTTTGTAAAGCAAATCGATTGGCAGGCGGCTCTCTCCTCCTCGGCACCCTACAAGGACATGTCATTTCGCCGGAAAGAAGACATTTCCCACTATCCGATGGCCATCGAAATCGGCCTCAAGAATGGGAAGATGGCCCTGCCTTCTGGCTTGTCACCGGGCCAGGGAGTGGCATTGATCATCGATCAGTTCGCAGCCCCTTACAGCAACATGGCGAGTTTCAACGATCTCCCCACACCATTCCGATGCGTCGCCTCGAACCTGGCCACCGGCAAGGGCGTGGTGTTCGAAAAGGGATCGATGTTCGACGCGTTGCGCGCCACTATGTCACTACCCGCGCTATTCGCTCCTGTCAGCAAGGATGGACTGACGCTGGTGGACGGCGCACTGACTAACAACCTGCCGGTGGATGTAGTGCGAGCAATGGGCGCGGACTTCGTGATCGCCGTGGCGCTGGACGTCCCCATCGATCCTAAGGACTACCAGTCCCTGCTTGGAGTAGCGGGGCGCTCTATTTCCTACATGATCTCGGCGAACGAACGTCCCAGCATGGCCGCAGCGGACCTGGTCCTGATGCCGATGTTGAAGGGGATGGCCGCCAGCGATTATACGAGGTGGGAAGAATTCCGGAAAATCGGGTACGCGGCAGCAGAGCAAAAAGCCGGGATGTTGATGCGCTTTCAGGTAAGCGACGCGGAGTGGGACGTCTACTTAAAGGACCGTGCGTCGAAGCGCCGGAAGAACACCATTCAGCCTGCCGAGATCATCGTTGAGGGAGATATCGCTCCAAGACTGAAAGAATCGGTGGTCGCGGCACTCACGACGGCTCCCGGCACGACACTGGACCGCAAGGTGCTTGAAGACCAAATGCTCAAGCTGACAGGCACCGGACGATTCGATACAGCCAGCTACCAGTTCGCTGAGGTCGGCGGCAAGGAAGTGCTCAAAGTCGAGGTCCACGAAAAGACTTACGGCCCGCCATTCCTCAAGCCCACCATTTTCATTGACGGCGCTAACGGAGAAGGCTTGCGGTTCGGCATCGGCGCGCGCCTCACGTTCCTGGATTTTGGCGGTCCGGCATCGGAATGGCGAAGCGATTTCAGCATCGGCACTTACAACCGGTTGTCCACGGAATACTATTACCGGCTCAAGGGCGGAAAGTGGTTTGTCGCGCCGCGCCTGGGCTACACGCAGGACGAGTTCCCGCTCTACAACTCCAGCGGGGATCGCATCGCGAATTTTGACGAAAAGCAGTATGGAGGCGGTGTCGACCTCGGCTACGCGTTCGGCCGGGCACGGGAATTGCGCATGGGTTATCAAATGGGGCGTCTGAGCACGACTCTGGAGACCGGAACGACCGGGCCGGCCGATCTCTCCGGGCAATTCCGTGCATCCAACGTTCTGTTCCGGCGCGACACTCGGGACAATCCACTGGTGCCGACCTCCGGCACCCACTTTGTGGCCCGGGGAGCATGGTACGACAAGTATCCGCAGGTGTACCGGCAGTTCCCCCTATACGAGGGAATATTCTCGCATTCGCGGGCTCTGAAACCGAAGTACACCCTATTCGCGCGCGTAGTCGGCGCCAGTACGGTGAATGAGGTCAGCCTGTATAACGTGTTCAAGATGGGCGGTCTCTTCAATGTGAGCGCACTGTCGAGGCAGCAGATGCTGGGGAACAACATGTACTTTGGCAGCGCCTACATCTTGCGCGCATTGGGCAGCGAGTCGGTTTCACTCTTCGGCAAGTTTTACGGCTTGATCGGTTACGAAGCCGGACGTGCATGGTTCCCCGGGATGTCGAACAGGCCGCGTCAGGACGGTCTAGTGGGCCTCGTCGGCGCAGACGCAGCTCGGCGTGGTCTTCCTTGGAGGATCCATCGGCGACCAGGGGGACATGAAGGTCCTCTTCCGCCTCGGCCGGTCATTCTGAGGCCTGCGATCTATGTCCGGGGTTCACTTCGCTTGGGTGATTCACCAGCCAAGCCAAGCCTGGACCGCCGGCCACTGCTGGCTCAGTGCGAAGCCGGAGATGCCCAGATAGAAAATGGCGCAGGCCAGCAGGCCCAGGCACTCGAGCAAACCCGGCCTCAGCTGTGCAGGAAGAAGCGAGCGGACCACAATCGAGTGTGTGAATGGCCGTGAAGCCGAGGGCGAAATTCCACATCACGCCGCTGGCGATGGCGAGCACCAGGGGATTGGGGGTGAGCCGCAATACAACCAGTCCCCAGACGCAGTAGACGGCGAGGATGGCGTAGTAGACGTATTTCACTTTGTGCTCGTCCACGTTCTTGAGACGGCCCCAGCCCACCCAGAGAATGTCAGTCCAACGCCGGGCGATGGTGTCGATCTGGCTCACCTGGGTCGGCGCCATGATCACGAAACCGCACAGGAGAGTGGCGTACCAGAAGAAGACGCCGTGGCGAGCGGCGATGGCCTGCGCTGTCAGTGCGGCGGCCTGCGTTGCCTTCGATATTGTTGACTCCACGAATGAACTCGAGTGAGATAGACCGAGGGAAGCGCCATGCCGAGGATACAGCCCGGCGCCCACAGCAAGAACTGATCGCGACGGATGACGCGCAACCAGCGGCGCCAGCGAGGGAGAGTCTCTTGGGTGAGGTCGAAGACTTTGCCGGTATGCGACAGCTTGATTGTCCTCCCCCCGATCGCGCTGGGGATGGCTCCAACCCGGGAGCCCATGCCCCAACCCTTGTCGCGAGCGTAGTTGGAGAACGCGGCATTGGTGAGGCCGCCGGCCCCGGCCACGGCCGAAAACGCCGCGAGCGTCGCCCAGTTGATCTCCCCCGAGGGGAGCGAGCCGAATCGATAGAAGCCGGTGCCAATCTCCCACCATGTCGAGGCATGAGTGAAGAAGAGAGCCACGAAGCCGAGATAGGCGAGGATCAAGACCAGCTTGGTCACCATCACCCGTTCGAGGGCGGTGTAGATCTTGCCACCGAAGATCAAGGGCACGAAGGCACTGAGAAAAACGATGTAGCCGAGGGTGCGCACGAAGCCGGCGTCCGCCTGAGCCGGCAAGCGTCCGAGGATCACCGCGGCGAGCGGCACCGCGGCGTTTGACGAGAGATAAGGCCAGATTGCTCCGAATTCGAAGCATCAAATAGACGCAGGTCCAGAAGGCCGGACCTGGCCAGACGCGAAAGAACCCAACGAAGATCGACTCCCCGGTGTAGAGGGCATAGCGCATGACCGAGAGGTTGTAGGCCACCTGCACGAGAATTGCGATGGTGGCGAGCCACAGCACCTGCCCGCCATAGCGAGCAGTGACGAGGGGTCCGAAGAGCCATTCGCCACCGCCGATGTTGGCTCCAACCATGAGGAGGCCGGGCCCGATGAGAGCGGTCCAGCGGCGCCGGTCGAGCCGTGGGGGCTCCGGGAGGTGGTCGGGCTGCCAGTCGGGGAAACGAGTGCGCATGAGCCGTTATCGTACCGCGATGGCTTGTGCCGTTACCTGCGGCAGGTGGGTGATTCAGCGCGGATCCCTAGTAAATTGAAATTTGTTCGGCTGGTACACTCCAACGTATATATGAGAATTCTGATCGCCGTTAGTGGCAGTAACGATGGGGCCTCTGATCCTGTAGAGGCAGCGACCTCAATTCCATGGCCGGCTGGGACCGTGTTCCGCGTTATTACGATCGCCGAGAGCGTTCACCCGCCGGTGCTCCAACTGCTCGAAGGTGCTCGCGACGTCCCAGATTTGCAGCGCACAGAGGAGAACATTGCCGCGCTTACCGTGGCCAACGCCGTCGCCAAACTCCAGAACAAGGGTTTCGAGGCCGATGGTATCAGCCCTGAAGGCGATCCCAAGAACCTGATCGCCGACTACGCCAAAGAGTGGCGTGCCGACCTGATCGTGGTGGGCTCGTGCGACAAATCCCGCCTGGAGTCTTTTTTCGTCGGAAGCGTTTCCCAGAGTGTGGTGGCGAAAGCTCCTTGCTCGGTGCTGGTCGCCAAGCCCCAAACCCCTCAATCCTAGGCGCTCCGCTAGGGCCGCGGCTGGCGCAGGATTCCCGCGGTGAAGTCGAAGAGCGCCTTGGTCGCAGGATCTCCGGCGAGGCCGAGGTCACGGTCGAGTTTCACGTGATCGGTTCCGTCGGCTCCGAATAGCGTGGCGGGAACGCCCGCCTGGTCGAGCGCCGCCCACAGCCGGTAGGCTTGTGCGGTGGTGTCGGTGTGATCGGCCACATGGAGGAGCAGGAACGGCGGAATGCCTCGATTGGGAGCGACATGATTCACTGCGGACAACTCGCGCTGCCGTTCGAGGTTGCCGAACTTCTCCGGGTGGCCCATCTTTGGCGGGGGTTGGTTGAGGCTCTTGCGGCGGGCGGTCGCCGTGGCGACCTGCAGCGGCACGTCATAAGTGTCGCCGTCGACGGGCACGCATCCTTTGATGCTTGTCCGCGGCACGCCCTCCGCTTCGATGTAGCGGCTGTCGGTGGCAAGCAGCGCGGCAAGTTGCGCGCCGGCCGAATGTCCCATGAGGAAGATCCGGTTGGGGTCGCCGCCGTGCCGGGCGATGTTGGCATGGACCCAACCGACCGCCTTCGCCACATCGCGCACGATCGTGTCCATGGTCACGACGGGGACAAAGCGGTAGTTCACGGGCACGAAGACGAAGCCCTTTTCGACGAACGCCGCCGGCTTGTGATTCATCTCGTTCTTGCTGCCTGCCGCATCCAGCCGCCGCCATGGACCCACACGATCACGGGCAGGTTCGATCCGGTTGGCGGGGCGTAGACGTCGAGCAGTTGGCGCTCGTTTTTAGGCTCGGCATAGGCGATGTCGCGTTGGACGCGGGGCGCTGGCTGGGCAAGCGCAGCGGAGGGGATCAAGGCCGCGCTTGCAACGAGGAACAGGAGCCTGTTCATTTGGACAATCCTTTCAGCGCTGCTCAAGAGCCGGGACGCCATGTCCCCCCGGCAGAACCATCCGGGCTGGCAACTACCAGGACATAGCCGTCAGGGTCCCGAATCCAGCACTCCCAGTGATTCGGACCGCCCTCACCATCAGGGGGGTTTCGACGCCGGGGCAGGACGATTTCCACTGCCATTTCAGCAGCAGCGCCGCATGACCGCGTCAAAGTCGTCCACTTCGAACCAAAGCAAAACGCCGTTGCCGTAGGGCTTGTCATCACGATCGCCGATCGGGCCATGATCGTGCTCCACTTCGAAGCTGTGCAACTGGAGGACGAGTTGGCCATTGGAGACCAACCGCTCATAGGCGGAGCCACCATGATCGCTGCGGCAGCCCAGCAGACGCTGATACCACCGGCTACTTGCTTCCACATCGGCTACGGCGATGAGGGGCTGAGGGCGCATCCCAAACAGGGTAACAACTCCAGTCTGAAGCCGGAAGGGCGCGGCTGCACAAGGAATATAGGGTCTGCTTTACCGCAATGGCGCGGTTCCGCTTGTGATATCAAGGTGTCGGATCAGCGGATAGAAAAGGAGCTTGTGATGAGCCTGAGCAGAAGGAGCTTTCTCGCCGGGGCGGGAGCCGCGGCCACGCTGGGCGCCGCGCCGGGCGCCGCGGTGAAGATTGGCGTCGAAATGGGCTGCATCAGCTCCGCCAAGTTCACGCCTTATCAGTACCTCGACTACCTGGCCGGGATAGGTGCAGAGGTGGCGCAGTTTTCCGCTTCCACTCTGGGCGTCAACCTGGCGAGCCCGGATGAAGACGTCATCAGGAAAGTCCGCGACTACGCCACGAAGCTGGGCATCAGCACGCCGGCGTTTTCGTCCGGCTGCATCTGCCCCAGTTCCAGTGGGTTTAACAGCAAGCTGGGCACGGCCGAGGAGCAGATCGCTCAAGGGCTGAAGCTGGCGCGAATGATGGACGCGACCGCGATGCGCGCCGTCGTGGGCGGCGCCAAGGAACGGCCTCAGATCGAATTGCACATGCAGAATCTGAGCCGGGTCCTGAAGGGGATGCGCTCCCAAATCCGTGAATCGGGAGTCAAGATCGCCCTGGAGAACCATGGCGGCGACTTCCAGGCGCGTGAACTCAAGGCCCTGGTCGAAGACGTTGGCAGCGACATTCTGGGCATCTGCCTGGACTCGGGCAACCCGCTCTGGATGCTTGAGGATCCGCACCTGACGCTGGAGTTGCTCGGCCCCTATGCAGTCAACAGCCATGTTCGCGACACCGCAGTCTGGCGGGTTCCGGAGGGCGTGGCCGTACGGTGGGTGAACATGGGCGAAGGCAACGTCGACATCGACGGCTGGATCAGGAAGTACCTGACGATGCATCCGGGCGCACCGGTGATTTTCGAGAACATCGTTTCGGGGCAGCCGCGCGTCATCCGGGTTTTCGAGACCCAAACGTACAAGGACTTTCCCAAGATGCCTGCAGCGGAGCTGGCTCGCTTTCTGGCGCTGGCCGAGCGGGGCAAGCCGGTTCTCGCGCAGCCCGCAACGCCAGGCAAGAGCCGGAGCCAGCAGCAACTGGACGATCTTGAGGTCTGCGTGCGGTACACCAAGAAGCTGCTGGCGAGTGCATAAGGAGTTCAGCCATGTTGAGACGCTGTTTTCTGCAATCGTTGGGCACAGTGCCTGCGGCCATTGCGCAGCAGCGGCCCGGAGCGCCATCGGCGGAGCCCTTCAAACCGAGTGAAGGCGTCAATCGGCCTCTGGGCAACGGGCAGGGCATCCACCCAGGCAGAGTCGTCTGGGTCCGCGATGCGGCAGCCACGAGTTGGGACGGTTCCACCGGGCACTGGTGGGACGACGCTCACACTGACGAACGAGTGGTCCACAGCATGACGTCGCGGCTGCTCACCGACCTGACGGGCAGGAAGAACGGCAAGCAGGCGTGGGACGCGCTGTTCCGCAGCTTCAACGAGACGCACAAGCAGGGGCGATCCGGCTACAAGCCCGGCGAGAAGATCGCCATCAAGGTCAACTGCAACCAGGATCGCAGCGCTGAATGGGGCGTGCGCGGCGCCGGGCCTCGCGCTCCGCTCAACGGGCTGCCGAGCCCGCACGCCATAGTCGCGCTGGTCACTCAGTTGATCGAAGTGGCAGGCGTGCGCGGCGAGGACATCCTTGTCTATGACGCCACGGCCAGTCGCAATGTGGGCCAACCCATCTACACGCGCACCCGGGCGAGCAGCAGCGCTCAATTCCAGCGCGTGCAGTTTCTCGCCGGGGCCGACTACAGCCTCGGAGGCAGGCTTGCAGCCGAACCGGACACGACCAATCCTGTCCGGTTCTCCAAGGGTGACGTCCCTACGGGCTTTCTGCCCAAGCAGGTGACCGAGGCGCGGTACATGATCAACATGGCGCTGCTGCGGCCGCACGGAATGGCCGGCGTGACGCTCACGGGCAAGAACCATTTCGGCTCCCTGCAGTTCCCCAACGACGGCGGGTGGCTGCCAAGGGTGCTGCACAACCACGTGCTGCGGACATCGGCGATGGGCTCCTACAACGCCCTGGTCGATCTGATGGGGCATCCGCATCTGGGCGGCAAGACCATGCTCTACATTCTGGACGGCCTGTATTCCGCCGAGCACAACGAGGGCAACGTCTTCCGTTGGGCTTCCTTCAACGATCATTGGGGCTCCAGCATGCTCATGTCGCAAGACCCGGTGGCGCTTGATTCAGTAGGGCTGGATATCCTGGCGAGCGAACCTCGCGCCACGCAGGTGCGAGGCAACGTCGACAACTACCTGCACGAGGCGGCACAGGCCGCCAAGCCGCCGTCGGAAACGGTGTATGCCCCGGATGGCCGCGGCACGCTGGCCAGCCTGGGCGTGCACGAGCACTGGAACAACGCGAGAGACCGGAAGTACTCGCGGAATCTGGGCCTCAAGGAAGGCATCGAACTGATCGCCTCCGTGTGAGGGCCTGACAACGCTGTTCGACAGAATCAAGAGGTAAGTGAGAATCCATGGAAGATGTCATCTCCCGACGCAACCTGCTGAGGCAAACCGCCGGGACCGTCGGGCTCGCTGCGGCGGCTCATTCCGCGGTTGAAGCCCAATCGTCCGGCTCCCCGGCGCGCATTCGCGACGCCTTCGACTTCTCCTGGAAGTTCTTCAAAGGCGACGCGGCCGGCGCGCAGCAGCCGGCTTTCTCCGACACTGCGTGGCGCTCGCTCGACCTGCCGCACGATTGGAGCGTCGAGGGCCCGTTCGCACAGAACGAACTCTCATCGGGGGCAGGAGGATATGCGCCCACTGGCATCGGTTGGTACCGGAAGCGCTTCCGGGTTCCCGCCGCGTACGCCAATCGCAAAGTGAGTATCGAGTTCGACGGCGTCTACCAGAACAGCGAAGTCTGGATCAACGGCCAGTATCTCGGCAAGCGGCCGTTCGGCTACAGCAGCTTTGCTTATGACCTCACACCGCACCTCAATGCCGCTGGTGAAAACGTGATTGCGGTGAAGGTGGATAACGCGCTCCAGCCCGGATCGCGCTGGTATTCGGGTTCGGGAATCTACCGGCACACGTGGCTGGTGGCAGTCCATCCGGTGCACGTGGCGCAGTGGGGGACATTCGTGACTACGCCGCGGGCGAGCAAGGAGGCGGCATCCGTCCACGTCAAAACGCGCGTTCGCAACCAGCAGAACTCGCTCGCCGCATGCACACTCTCGACCGCCGTAGTCGATCGCGAAGGCAAGGCGGTTCAGACGGCGGAGGCCTTGCAGGAGATCGGCGCCAATGGCGAATACGAGTTCGCGCAGCAGATCGCGGTGGACGAAGCCCAACCTCTGGAGTGTCACGCAGCCCGTCCATGTACAAGCTGCGCAGCACGGTGCGCGTGGGGCAGCAGGTGGTGGATGAATACGAAACGCCGTTCGGCATCCGCGAGGCTGTATTCGACGCCGATCGGGGCTTCCTGCTCAACGGCGAGCGGGTCAAGCTGAACGGTGTCTGCCTTCACCACGACGGCGGGTGCGTCGGGGCCGCGGTACCGGAGCGCGTCTGGGAACGCCGCTTCGAAGTGCTGCGTGAGATGGGGTGCAATGCCATCCGGACCAGCCACAACCCGCCTGCGCCCGAGTTCCTCGACCTCTGCGACCGCATGGGCTTCTGCGTCATGAACGAGGCGTTCGACGAGTGGAAAGCCGGCAAGGGCCAGATTCGGTACGGGTACTCGCTGAACTACGACGAATGGCACGAGCGCGACGTCGTCGATTTCGTGCGCCGGGACCGCAATCATCCCTCGGTCGTGCTGTGGAGCTGCGGCAACGAAATCAGCGACCAGTTGACGCCGCGAGGCTTGGAACTCCTGCGCGACCTGCTCAACATCTTCCACCGCGAAGACCCGAGCCGCATGGTGACGGCGGGCTGCGACCAGATCGCAGCCGAGCCCAAGGCGGTATCGGCGGAGTTCCTCAGCCTGCTGGATGTGGTGGGCTACAACTATGCCGACCGCTGGCGCGAGCGCCGCGAACTCTACTACAGCCTCGACAAAGCGGCGCATCCCAACTGGCGCATGATCGGGACAGAAAGCTCCGGGATGGGCGGGTTGCGCGGCGACTATCGCGGCTTGGAACCGCCTGCGCCGGGGCAGGCGGTCGCGGTCGCGCCGACTCCCGTAGCCGGTGGCGGCATGGGCGGTGGGCGCAGATTCGGACGCGGCTTCCGAGGACTCGACACCGAACAGTTGTGGAAGTTTGTCAGCACCCACGACTACGTGGCAGGCGACTTCATGTGGACCGGAATCGACTACCTTGGCGAGTCGTTCTGGCCCAATCACGGCGCATCCGCCGGCTGCATCGATATGTGCGGCTTCCCCAAGGACGGCTTCTACTTCTACCAGAGCCAGTGGACCGCCAAGCCCATGCTGCATCTGTTCCCGCACTGGAACTGGAAGGGGCGCGAGGGGCAGTTCCTCACCGTCGCCTGCTTTACCAACTGCGACAGCGTGGAGCTGTTCCTGAACGGGAAGTCGATCGGGGCCAAGGGCTTCACATTTCCGCGGTATGGGATGCAGGGGCGGTATGGCCAGTACGCTCCGGGGGCTATGGGTGGAATACGGACGACCTCGGACCTGCACCTGGCCTGGGACGTGCCCTACGAGCCGGGCACGCTGCGGGCGGTGGGAACCAAGAACGGGCAGCCGGCGGTCACGGTGGAAATCACGACTACCGGGGAGCCGGCTGCGATCGGGCTTTCCGTCGATCGTGCGACGATCCGCGCTGATCGCCGCGACGTGGCGCATGTTACGGTCAAGGCGCTGGACGCGCAGGGCCGCATGCATCCCGACGCGGACAATCAGGTCACGTTCGAGGTTCAGGGGCCGGGCAAGCTGATCGGCACCGATAACGGCGACCCGTCCAGCACGGAGGAGTATCGGGGTAAGCAGAGGAAGTGCTTCCACGGGATGTGCCTGGCGATCGTGCAATCGACGGGGGTATCCGGGCCAGATTAGTGTGACTGCTACATCGCCGGGGTTGAAGTCGGGAACCGTCACGATAATCGGCGTAGTGGCCTAGGCGGTCGCAGGCCTCGGTGGAGGCCTGTTTAACGCTGGCCCGGAGGGGACAAGCTCGATCCGGCCGCTGCGCGGTCGGATCATCGGCTGTCCCCACCGGGCGCGGTGTCCCCACCAGGCGCGGTGTCCCCACCGGGCAGGGCGCGCGCTGTCCCGACCGGGCCACCGGGCGCGACCAATCATCGGTTGTCCCCACCGGGCAGGGCGCGGGCGCTGGGCGGCAGCCCCAATCGGACTTCAGGGGAGGATGGGCAGGAGGAGGGCGGAGGGGCGCTCGCGGGATAGGTGCAGGGATTGGCGGGCCGGGCGGAGTTCGCGCTCATTTGCCTGGGGGCGGCCCGTGTTGAAGTTGCGGTCGAAGCGCGGGAAGTTGCTGGAGGAGATATCGAGGCGCAAGGCGTGGCCGGGGAGGAACCTGTGGGCGATGGAGCCGAGCGGGATTTCGATGCGCTCGATCGACCCCGGCGTGTAAGCAATCTCGCGCTGGACGCCTTGGCGGTAGCGCAGGCGCAGCAGTCCGTCACAGAGGATTCGGGCATTGCCATCGAGGGCGACGTCCACGAGCTTGGCTGTGAAGTCCGTGTCGGGAGCGTCGGAGGCCACGAATAGAACAGCGCGGACGGGGCCCGCGACGTCGAGAGGCTGTCTGCGCGGTGTTGAGGTGAAGACGAGGACGTCAGGCCGCGACTCGACGGGACGCTGATCGAGGGGTCCCCACGGATGCAATTTGAAATTGCAGCAGAGGGCGCCGCCGACCGTGGGCGCGGCGTTGCGCGGTTGATAAGTGTATTTCTCGATGCGCGGCTCAGTGGGAGGCCGTTCGTCCAGACTTCCGTCACCTTTGAGAGAATTGGCGCCCTTCCTGGAGGAGAGATAGACGGAGGTGATTTCACTGTCCGAGGGAGGCCATGCAGGCGACTCGCGCCACTCGTTTGCGCCCATCAGGAAGTAGCGGATGAGAGAGGGAGGGGCCGCTACAGTCTCCTTGAGAAACGCGTCGAACCAATCGATCACTGTGACGCGCGGGAAGGGCGAGGGGTGAACGCCCGGGAAGACGTTCGACATCGGCTGGGCCTGGTTGTGTCCCCACGGGCCGATCAACATGCGCGCCGGCTTGCCGGCACGGCGGACGCGGAGGTACATGTCTATGTCGCTGTCCAGGAACGGGTCGTACCAGCCGCTGGTGATGTGAGCGGGCAGTGCCGCGGATTCGATGCGCGCCCTGGTGCTGCGCGAGGCCCAATAGTTGTCGTAGGCGGGATGATCGAGCGCGGCTCGCCAGAAATCCAGACGGCGTCCGGCTGCGGCGATGTCGGCAGTCCGAAGCGGAAGCCAGAGATTGGTCTTGAGGAAATCGGGAACGAGTTGGTCAGGGGCCGTGTAGTTTTCGGCGATCCAGCGCGTGCGATGAGCCAGCCGCAGCGCTCCGCCGGGCGAATAGAAGCGGTCAAGATACTCGTCGCCGCCGGAAACGGCGACGGCGATGGCTTTCAACGCTGGAGGCCGGGCGAGGGAGGCGCGCCAGGCGGAGATACCCGAGTAGCTGCCACCGAAGAGGCCGACACGGCCGTTCGACCAGGATTGTTTCGCGATCCAGGCGATGGTGTCCGCGCCATCGGCTTCCTCCTGGTCGTACTGGTGGAATTGACCGGCTGAGTGATTGCGGCCGCGGACATCCTGGACGACGACCGCGTAGCCGGAGTGAACAAAAGCATTGATGCCTGCCGTGATCCTTTCGGTCTTCCTGTAGGGCGTCCTCTGCAGGAGCGTGTTGAAGGCGCCGGTACCGGAGGGCAGAAAGATGTTGGCGCAGAGTTCGACGCCGTCGCGCATGGGAATGCGGGCATGCCAATGGGTCACCATCTGACCCCAGCAGAGGGATGCGGCCGAGAGCAGCAGGGCGAGGCGGATAAAGGTGTGCATCGCGAATTCAGGCTGGGCGGCGGGAGCCGAACAGGGCTGTTCCGACGCGCACTACGGTGGCGCCCTCTTCGATGGCGACTTCAAGGTCGCCCGACATGCCCATGGAGAGTTCAGGGAGACCGTGCGGTTCGGCAATCTCCCGCAGGCGGCGGAAGTAGGGCCGGGCAACCTCGGGGTCATCTGACCAGGGAGGCATGGTCATGAAGCCTTGGAGGCGAAGGAACTCGAACTGGGCGAGGGAACGGACGAGCGCGGGGACATCGGAGGGCTCGCAGCCGTGTTTGGAGCCTTCTTCGGAGAGCTTCACCTCGATCATCACATTGAGGGGGCGTCCGCATTCGTTGAGCCGGCGGGCGAGCTTCTCGCCGTCAATTGTTTGAACGGCGTCAAACAGTTCGGCCGCTTTCCGGCTCTTGTTGGACTGCAGATGGCCGATGAGATGAAAGCGGGCGCCGTCGAGCGCGCGTACCAGAGGCGCCTTGGTTTCAAACTCCTGAACATAGTTTTCCCCGAAATCGCGCATTCCGAGAGAATGGGCCTCGAGGATGGCGGAGGCAGGGAACACCTTTAGTCACGGCAAGCAGCAGCACGGAGTCGCGAGTACGGCCTGCGCGCAGGCAGGCGTTGGCGACGCGAGCTTCCACTGATTCGATGCGTTGCCGTAGATTGTCCCCTGTTGCTGGTTGAGCCACTTGAACTTAATTCTATAATGGGGGCGAAAGTGGGTTCCAGAAAAACGGCGACGGCCCCGCCGGTGGAGGCGGTGGCCGCACGGTGGGAAGCCTTCCTCCGCGCCGCAACGCAAGCCGCGATTCTGCATCCGGGCGACGAACCGATGCTGCTGCGCGAGGGGTGCTACGCCGCGCGAGCGCAGGCGCAGGGCTTGCTGATTGAGGCCTGGGACGAACATAGGAATCTGTCGAGGCGCGTGGTGGCGGTGGAGGCGGAATCGCGCGGCAGGCTGGTGCTGCGGTTCGAGAAGTTCGGCGGGGGGACGGGATTGCTGGAGGTGGTGGATCTGGCCGCGCCGCGGGCTGCTCCGGCCTTGCGCAGCGCGCGACGGCACATTCTTAGAGAGCGACTGCGGAGATGGCTGGCGAGGCAGTTTCCGCTTTGGCAAATTGAGGAGCTTACAGATGGGGCGGATCTGGAGAACACGCTCTCGCCGGTCTTCAGCCGCGCTTTGATCCGCAGGGGCGCGAGCCGATTTGCCGTACTCGCCTCGCCGGAGGAACACGAGCACGCGGACCGAGCGGTGACGTTCGGCTTGATATGGCTGGACTATCTTCAGAGGCGGGAAAAGGCGGCAGTTGAGGGTCTGGTGCTCTTCCTGCCGTTGGGCGGAATCGCGGCGACGCGGTTGCGGGCCGCGCATCTCGCGGCTCGCATCGAGCTGTTCGGCTACGACGAAGACGGGCATGAAGCAGCAGTGGACCCGAGCGACTCAGGCAATCTCATCCAGGCGCTGCCAGCGGCGGGTCACCAGGCGCTTGTGCCGGTGCTGGACGATTGGGCGCGGCGCGCGCTGCTGAGAGGCGATGTTTCAGCCCAGCGGCGGCAGGACGGGCTCAGTCTGCAACTGCTGGGGCTCGAGTTCGCGCGGCTAGTCGACGGAGTGTGGTGGGCAGGAGTGGATACGCCGCGGCGCGTCCGGTCGGAGAGCGAGCTGATGAACGCGGCAGAAGAGTTGGCAGCGGCGCGCGGAGCGAAAGCGGCCGATCGCAATCATCCCTGGTTTCGCAAGCGGCCAGAGGCCTGGCTGGAACAGATGGTCCGGCGCGACCCCGCCGCGATTGACGCGCGTCTGCGCCCGATGCCCATTTACAGCCAATTGATGGAGTGGACCGCGTGCGATCGCGGAGTGATGGATCTGGTTGGGATTGACACGCGGGGGCGGCTGGCGGTGCTCGAGTTGAAGGCCAGCGAGGACCCGCACCTGCCCGTGCAGGCGCTCGACTATTGGATTCAGTCGCGGCATCATGCCTTGTCCGGCGAGTTCACACGCGCCGGCTACTTTCCCGGTTTGACAGTGCGGCAGGAGGCTCCCAGACTGCTGCTGGTGGCGCCTTCGCTCAGCTTCCATCCGAGCACTGAAGCCGTGCTGCGCTTCTTTCCGCCGGAGGTGGAGGTGACCCGGGTAGGGCTTGCCGTAGAATGGCAGTGTGGATTGCGGGTGGCGATGCGCGCCCACGGGGCGGAGCGGCCAGACCGTCGATTCTGATCGATTCTGATCGATTCTGAGATGCCATGCCGATACCCATGCTCAGCCAAGTTCGCCAGGCTTTGAGCCGGCTGAACCCAGAAGACATCCGCGCCCGGGCCCAAAAGCCGCTGCGGATCCTGCTTGTGGCCGATCATCCGTCGAGCTACGCAGCGATGGAGGATTGGCTGCTGCCCGCGTCGGTTTCCACCGAGCGGCGGATGCAGGTCAGCAAGGTCCTGGTGCGCGAGTGCGACCAGGGAGCGGGCGGACGATTCCATCTGGTCTTCCATGAAAGAGGCGCGCTGCCGCCGGAAAGCTGGGTGGCAGGGCAAGATGCATTTGCCTTTGATCCGGTCCATCCGGAGAGGTTGGTCGCGGCGGTGCTGGAGACGCACGAGGATGACGCGCTGGCGCTGGCGCGTCTGTTTCCGCCGTTTCGCGCGGCGGTGGTGGAGAATCTGATCAGCAAGACCTCAAAGGAGAATGCGCTGTTCAGCCTGGTGACGGCCCTGCCGAACATTTTGCCGAGCCTGGCGGAGTTGCCCTGGGCGGTAGGCGAATTCGCCTCCGATACCGCGGTGTTGACAGCGAACCAGATTCACATGGCGTTTGCGCTGGCTGCGGCCAGCGGCCGGACGGTGGGATTCAAGGAACAGCGCAACGAGATCGGCTCGATTCTCGCCGGCGCATGGGGCTGGCGTACAGTGGCGCGGGAACTGGTGGGCAAGGTCCCGTTCGGGGGCGGACTGATCCCGAAGGCGGCCATCGCGTTTGCCGGCACCTATGTTGCCGGACTGACTCTGGAACGCGTTTACAGGATCGGCTACGGCATGACCTCGGCCGAGCGGGCAGAAGCCTACGAGGAGGCGCTGGGACGAGGCAAGTCCGTCGCATCGGGACTGTTGAAGCGCCTGCGGGGCGGCTCGGAAGCCTGAGGGAGGAAGCTTGACAAGTCTCTTGTTGTTGATTGGGGCCGGGCTGGCCGCGCCGGAGGCGGCAAAGCTCATCGAGGGCAACGCATCGAGCGCAGTGCGCGTGGTGATTTACGAAGACCTGCAGTGTCCCGACTGCGCTGACTTCCGCAAGATGCTGGACGAGAAGCTGCTCCCGAAATACGGCGGCAAGGTTGCGTTCGAACATCGCGACTTCCCGCTGGCCAAGCATAAATGGGCGCGGAAGGCGGCCATCATCGGCCGGCATTTCCAGACAGTCATGCCAGAGCTTTCGTTCGCCTGGCGGCGCGAGACGATGGGGCGGCTGAAGTCGATCAAGGCCGAGACGTTTGAGGCCTGGGTGCGCGAGTTCTCGACCGTGCACAAACAGGATGCGGAGAAAGCGATCGCCGCCCTCGGCGATGCGGGCCTTGCGGCGATTGTGGAAGCCGACTTTCAGGAGGGAGTGGCGCGCGGCATCGCGCGGACCCCCACCGCGCTCGTCAATGGCGAGCCGTTTATCGAGACATTCACAGCGGAAGAGATTTCACAGGGCATCGAACGCGCCCTCAAGGAGAACGGAATTCAATGAGCAGCAAGCCGGTCGCGATCGTCACGGGAGCGAGCAGAGGCATTGGCCGTGGCGTAGCGCTGGAACTGGCGCACTCGCACACCGTGGTCGCCACCTATCGCGGAAGGCGCGACGCCGCAGAGAGCCTGGCCGCTGCGTGCGGGGCCGACATCGTGCAGAGCGATATTGGCAGCGCGGACGCCCGCGCGGCGCTGATTGCCCACACGATGGAGAAGCACGGGCGGATCGACCTGCTGGTCAACAACGCAGGAATCGCGCCTCGCGAACGGAAGGACATCCTCGAAGCCACCGAGGATATCTTCGACGAGGTTCTGGACACGAATCTCAAGGGGCCCTATTTCCTGACGCAGCTCGCCGCACGGGAGATGGTGAAGCAGGGTTCAGGGCGCATCGCCTTTGTCACGTCGATATCGGCGTACACGGCATCGACCATGCGCGGCGAGTATTGCATCTCCAAGGCAGGGCTCAGCATGGCGGTGCAATTGTGGGCGGCGCGGTTGGCGCAGCACAACATTCAGGTCTTCGAAATCCGGCCCGGCATTATCCGGACCGATATGATCTCCAAGGTCGAGCAGGTTTACGAGGAAAAGATCAAGGCCGGACTGCTGCCGCAGCCGCGCATGGGCGAGGCTGTCGACATCGCCAAGACCGTGCGCGCCATCGCCGACGGACTGCTGGACTACTCCACAGGCACGGTGCTGAACGTCGACGGCGGCTTCCACATGAGAATTCTCTAGCTCAGGGGGCGTTATGCGATTGCCGGCATTTGTCGTGTGTGTGGTGGTGTGCGCTACCACCGCCTGGGCCGCGTCGCCGCCGGAGATTCCGATTGGCCCGGACGCTTATACACAATGGGACCGCTGGGCGTACCAGCGTATCGGCGCCCGTGCGTATATGCGCAGCACGTATGACCGAATGGGCGGCAATCACACCGCCGACGCGTCGCATTTCCTCTACCAGACCAGCGACGACTTCAACGTGACCCTCGATGTGGAGGGCTCCGGGGTGCTGTACTTTGCCCGCTACAATCACTGGCACGGCAGTCCGTGGCATTACGAGGTGGATGGCAAGGATCACATCGTGCAGGAAAGCAGCACCGCGGATCCGCTCCACCCCAAGGCGGATTCGGTGTTTTTGCCGGAGCGGCTTTTCCCCAAGCCGCTGGCGTGGACATGGTCAACGACGAAGGGCGCGGACCTGATGTGGGTTCCGCTGATGTTCGAGAAGTCCTTCCGCATGGCCTACACGCGGACGTTCTACGGAACGGGCTACTACATCTTTCACCGCTTTGTGCCTGGCACCAAATTATCGAGACCGATTCGCAGTTGGGATGCATCGACGCCGCCGGCCGAGAGCGTGCTGGCACTGGTGAACCGGTCGGGAACGGATATAGCGCCGCCGGCGGGGCGGGATGGGGTGAAGGAGGATTCGGGCGTAGTCGGATTGAAAGGCGGCGCGTGGACCGCAGGTATGGAATTCGAGCGGGGCGAAGACAATTCGGGTGCTTGAGTTCTCGGTGCCTGCCGAGGAGGCCGTGGCGTTTTCGCGCGCGCGTTTGCGGGTGACCTGGGACGATCGTGCGGCGCCTTCGATCGACGCTCCGGTCGCGCTGTTTTTCGGCGCCGGGACGCTCTACAATCGCGACGGCCGCGAGTACCTGGTGAAGAGCTTCCCCAATGTGATCCGTTACGATTCAACCAAAGTCTATTTGCAGTGTTACTTCCCGATGCCGTTTTTCCGGTCGGCCAAGGTGGAGTTGAGCGGAGGAGGCACCGATTTCAGCCGGGTGAGCTGGAAGGTGCGACATGCGCCGTTCAAGGGGGAGCCCAACCACGTTGGATATCTTCACGCCACCTATGGCGACCATCCGTCGCCCGAGCGGGGCAAGGACCTTGTTCTGCTCGACACCACGAAGGTTGAAGGCGGCGGCGACTGGTCAGGCAGCTTTGTCGGGACCTCGTTCATCTTTTCGAAAGAAGCCGTGCTGACGACGCTCGAAGGCGACCCGCGCTTCTTTTTTGACGATAGCCAGACACCGCAAGCCCAGGGCACGGGAACGGAGGAATGGGGCGGCGGCGGCGACTACTGGGGAGGCCTCAACATGACGCTTCCTTTCGCGGGACATCCGGTGGGCGCCCGAAAGGCAGAGGAAGCGAAGGGGCCGGAGGACAAGATTCATTCGGCGTACCGGTTTCTGCTTGCGGACCTGATGCCGTTCGGCAGGAATGCGCGAATTCAACTGGAACACGGGGGCACGAACGAATCGACGCAGCACTACGAGACCGTCACGTTCTGGTACGGGCTGCCGGCCGCATCGCTGGTGAAGACGGACGAGTTGAAGATTGGCGACGAGGGCAGCGAGAAGGCGCACGGCTATTCGTCACCAGGCGCGTCGGCACCGTACGAGGTCACGTCGCGCTATGAATTGGGCGTCGATACGCTGGCCGGCAAGGAAGTCTACCCGGCTGAGACCGATCGCGGCCGCACCACGAAGACGAGTTCCGAGTTCACGCTGAAGATCGATCCGAAGAACCTCGGCGTGATGCTGCGCCGCAAGTTGGACTATCAGTATCCGAACCAGCGCGCCGAGGTGTTCATCGCCGATGCGAATCAGACTGCGCCGGCGTGGCGGTCCAGCGGGGGTCTGGTATCTGGCCGGCTCGAACACGTGCGTGTTCTCAAACCAGGACAAGGGGGATGAACTCGGGGCCACAAAACATATTGTGGAGACTTCCAATCGACGATTTCGGGACGACGAGTTTCTCATTCCGCTGAACCTCACGAAAGGGAAATCGGCGATTCGAGTGCGAGTGAAGTTCACTCCCGTGGAACGGCCTCTGTTTCCCGGCCACCCGGTTCCGGAGTTGGCGTGGAGCGAAATGAAGTACACGGCATACAGCTATGTGATGCCGGATTTCCGGCTGGATCGAAAGTGACAGCTTCACAGCCGTGCAGATAAAGTCCCTGCGATGGTGGATTGCCGCCCTGCTGGCGGCGGCGACCGCGCTGAACTACCTCGACCGGCAAAGCCTGCCGGTGGTGATCAGCGAAGTTCAGAAGACGATCCCGGTCAGCGATGCGGCGTACTCGCGCCTGCAGTTCATGTTTCTGCTCGCCTACGGCCTGATGTACGCCGTAGGGGGCAGGCTGATGGACAGACTGGGAACACGGGCGGGGTATGCGGTGATGATCGTCTGGTGGTCAGCCGCGTGTCTGCTGCATGGATTGGTGAGCAGTGTTGCCGGGCTGGGAATGGCGCGGTTTCTGCTCGGGCTGGGCGAGGGAGGCGCATTTCCCGGGTCGGCCAAGGCCGTGTCTGAGTGGTTTCCGCCCAAGGAGAGGTCGTTTGCATTTGGCATCTTCAACACGGGATCGAGCGTCGGGGCCGTCATTGCCCCACCTCTCATCGCCGCAATCGTTCTGTGGCTGGACTGGCGGGCGGTATTCCTGGTGACCGGCGTCGCCGGATTTGTGTGGGCGGTGATCTGGTGGAGAATCTACGAGGTTCCCGGGCGTCACAAGCTGATCACGGAGGGTGAGAGGTCCTATCTGAATCGGAACTGCCCGGGGCCGTCCCGGCCGGCGGAGCACTCCGATGGGTCCATCTGTTTCGTTACCGCCAGGTCTGGGGGCTGATGATCGCGAAGTTGCTCTCCGATTCCGCGTGGTACTTCTTCATTTTCTGGCTTCCGAAGTATCTCAGCGACGCTCGTGGTCTCGACATCAAGCAGATCGGCTACTACGCCTGGATTCCGTATGCGTTCGCAGGCGTGGGCAGTTTATTCGGAGGATGGCTCAGCTCCGCGCTGGTTCGGCGAGATTGGAGCATCGACCATTCAAGAAAGCTCGCACTTGCCGTAAGCGCCGCGTTGATGCCCGCGTCGCTGTTGATCACCGCTTCGCCGTTGAGCATGGCCATCGTATTCTTCAGTGTGGCGATGCTCGGGCACCAGTTCTGGTCAACCATCATGCAAACGCTGGCCGCCGACATCTTCCCGTCGCGCGTTGTCGGTTCGGTGGCTGGACTGATGGGCGCGGTGGGCTCATTCGGGGCGATGCTGTTCAACCTTCTCGTAGGATGGATGCTGACTGAGTACGGAAGTTACTCACCGGTATTTGTGATTGCCGGTTTGCTGCATCCTCTCTCGTTCCTGCTGCTGCTGGCGATAGTTCGAAGAATAGAGCCGATCGGGGCTCTGAAGTCCGCAGAAGGAGTCTATTCATGACCATCCGGCTTCTTACAGTTGTTCTGGTTGCGTCCCTCGCACCGGCACAGCAGCCGCCTGAGTTTCAGCAGCGCGAAGCCGCGATCGGAGGCGGCGAGACGCTCCGGTACCTGGTGTATCAGCCTCGTGATCTCAAAGCGGACGGCCGGTATCCGCTGGTCATCTACCTGCACGGGAGTTGTGGGGAGTGCGTCACTCACGAGCGAATCATGCGCGAGAGCGGGCTGCAGATTTGGCATGATTACGAGCGCAACGTGCAACGGGAGCCCACTTTCCTGTTCGCCCCCGCGGGCGGGACCGGCGGCTGGACGCGGGATCCGCGTCGCAGTAAGATCTTCGAGATCATCGACGGGTTGCTGGAGGAGTTCCCGATCGACCGCCGCCGGATTTACATCCTGGGCTTTTCCATGGGCGCTCAAGGGACCTGGAACTACATCCAGGAGCGGCCCGGCTTCTTCGCTGCCGCGAATCCGCAGGCGATAGGCGGCGGCACGGTTGACGCGGAAAAGGTCAAGCACATCCCGATCTGGGCGACGATCGGTGTCGACGACGATGCCAACCGCATTGAGCAACTCACGGCCAACGTCGCGCGAATTCGAGCAGCCAACGGGGATCCGCGAGGGGCGGCGACGTGGGTAACAGGTGTCAACCCCCGCTTTACCGTCTTCCCTGCCACCAATCACGGCGGCGCTCAAACCCGCACGCAGCAGATGCCCGGGTTTCTCGACTGGTTCTATGCACAGGTGAACGATGGGAACACTCCGCCCAACGTCCGCTTTATCCGGCCTGTGCCGTCGCCCGATCCGTATCATACGGCTGTGGGTGCGACTGTATCGGCAGTGGATCCGGAGGGAACCATTGACCGGGTGGAGTTCTCCGTGGACGGCAAGCAGGTTGGGGTCGACCGTGAGAAGCCTTACGAATACTTCTTCGGAGGGCTGGCCGCCGGGCAAAGGACACTGGAGGCACGTGCTGTCGATGCGGGCGGCAAGTCACGCACTGCTCAGGTCATCATTCAGGTACGTGAGCCCAAGTAGCACAGCGAGGTTGGGCGCGGGACTAACATGATAGAGGTTCGATCGGGAGGCAACTCCAATGAGCGTCACCCAGAACGAAAAGGCAGCTCGCTTCCGGGCACTTCACGACGGCCCAGGCCCCTTCGTGATTCCGAATCCATGGGATATCGGCTCCGCTCGCATTCTCGCCGGCCTTGGCTTTCAGGCGTTGGCGACATCGAGTGCTGCCTCCGCCTCTGCTCTTGGCCGGAGAGATGGCGGGCTCACGCGCGATGAGGCGCTGGCGCACTCGCGCCTGATTGTCGAGGCGACGGATTTGCCCGTCTCCGCGGATCTGGAAAAGGGGTTTGGCGACAGGCCTGAGGTCGTGGCGGAAACCATCCGGCTTGCAGCCGAGGTTGGACTCGTCGGATGCACGATCGAGGATGCTACTGGAAACCCCGACAGTCCCCTTTACGAGACCGGGTTGGCCGTCGAACGAATTGCCGCGGCCGCAGAAGCGGCACGCGCGCTCCCATTTCCCTTTATCCTGACTGCGCGAGCACACAACCTTCTCTACGCCGCCCCGAGTCTGGAGGAGACCATCAGGCGGCTTCAGGCCTTTGAAAAAGCGGGAGCCGACGTCCTTTTCGCCCCCGGACTGCCTGACCTTGCCGCGGTGCGGGCAGTCTGTGCGGCCGTCTCGAAGCCGGTCAATTTCATGGTGGGAATCAAAGGAAAATCATTCTCCGTCGGTGGAGCTCGCCGCAGCCGGAGTCAAGCGCATCAGCCTGGCAACCTCACTCTACCGTGCGGCAATGACCGGCTTGCTCGACGCTGCACGCGAGGTGAAAGACACAGGCCAGTTCGGCTTTCTCGACCGGTGCGTGACAACGCCGGAGCTGAACAAACTGATGCGGATTTGACTTCCGGCCTTGCTCAGAAGGCGACTTAGCCCTGCCGGTCGGGCTTGAGCACTGCGAGGAAGTTCAGGTTGCGATAAAGCTGCATGTAGTCGAGTCCGCAGCCGATGACGAACCGGTCGGGGATTTCGAAGCAGCGGAAGTCCACCCGCAGCGGCACGATGCGGCGGCTCGTGCGGTCGAGCATGGTGCAAAGCGCCATCGAGTTGGGGCCGCGCCCGGCGAGGTTCTGCATCAGGTAGCGCGCCGTGAAGCCGGTGTCGACGATGTCCTCCACCAGCAGCACATCCTCGCCCTCAATCGATTCGTCCAGATCCTTGGCAATGCGCACGACGCCTGAGGAGTCCGAGTGATTGGAGAAACTGGAGATAGCCAGGAAGTCGACCGTGACCGGGATCGTCATTTCCCGCGCGAGCGCCGTGAGAAAGAAGACCGACCCCTTCAGCACGCCGATCAGCTTGAGCGGCCCGTGCGTGTAGTGTTCGCTGATCTCGGCGGCGACCTCGCGGATGCGCGCCTTCACCTGTTCCTCGCTGAACAGGACACGCTCGATCATCGGCAGGGCCGGGGTTTTCACTGTTGAACCTTCTCCTCGGCCAGACTGTACTTGAGCACCATGTCCTCGAGATCCTTCTGATAGAAAACCTGAATCCGGATCTGCGGATAGATCTGGCGCAGGAGCCGGATCTTGCGATTCTTCCTGGTGACCAACGACTGCTTCATCGTGGTCAGTTCGACATACAGGTTCGACTCCGGCAGGTAGAAGTCCGGGGTGAAGCTCTCCAGCACACGTCCCTGATCGTCCCAGGCGATGGGGAAGCTGCGGGGCTCGTATTCCCAGGGGATGCGGTAAAAGTCGAGCAGATTGGCGAAGCTCTTTTCGCTCGGATGGCCGAAGGATACCTGTTTGAATTTCGCCACGCCGCGCGGCTCGATGCCGTGTTTGGCCAGCCTGAGGCGAATGTGAAACTGGAGTTGCGCTTCTGCCGCGGGGCTGAGGAAGCCGTGCGCGGTGAGGCAGCGGGCCTCGACGCCGGCGGCGATCAGGGCGGCCATCTGCGCGCCGTCGAGCGACTCGGCGTTGAGCACCATGTCCAGGCTCTGCGGCGGCGCAGTGGCGAGGCCGAAGCGGGCCTTGCGCGCGATTTTGAGTTGGCGTTTCGCGGTCGCGCAGGGCAACGCGGGCGGCTGCGCGGTCGAGACCGTCGTCGAGCATGAGATTGCCGAATCTGCGCTGCAGGGGGGCCACGACGCGCACGCGCAACAGCGCAGGAAAGTCGCGGAAGATGCGTTCAGCGCCGTCGACACCGATGACCAAGTGCGACTCGGTTGCCGCGCGCAGCAGCAGTGAAGCGGCCATGTCGGCCCAGCTCTTGGAGTTGAGGACGCTCTCCGCGCCGAACTCCTCTTCAAGCATGGCTTCGACGCGCTCGGCGCTGAGATGCGTGAAGCCGAGGCGCTGCGCGGCCAGTTGGGCCACTTCGCGCGTCCTGCACCCAGGCTCCCCGGAGACTGTTACGACCGCCATTCTCTGCGCTCATGATAGCGTCAAAACGATGAAGCTAACGCGTCGATCTTTACTTGAGGCTGCGCCGTTGTGGACAGTCAGCCAGAAGACGCTGGCCGCGGCGCGCGAATTCTCCTGCGATCTGGCCATCATCGGCGGAGGGACGGGCGGCTGCGCGGCCGCGCTGGCAGCCTGCCGCAACGGCCTGCGCGTGGTGATGACGGAAGAAACGAGTTGGATCGGCGGACAGCTGACCTCGCAGGCGGTGCCCCCGGACGAGCATCCCTGGATCGAGAGTTTCGGAGGGACGGCCGCCTATCGGGCCTATCGCGCGGCTGTCCGCCAGTACTATCGCGACAACTACCCGCTGACCGCCGAGGCGCGCGGGCAGACCAGATTCAACCCCGGCGGCGGCAGCGTCAGCGCGCTCACACACGAGCCCAAGGTGTCGCTGGCGGTGCTCGAAGCGATGCTGGCGCGGTACGTGAGCGCCGGCAAGCTGATCGTGCTGCATCACCACAAGCCGATTGCGGCAGACGTGCAGGGCGACCGGGTCCGGTCGGTCACCGTCGAGAGTGCTCGGACAAGCGCACGCCGGACAATCAACTCC
This sequence comes from Bryobacteraceae bacterium, assembly GCA_963714395.1. Lineage (GTDB taxonomy): Bacteria > Acidobacteriota > Terriglobia > Bryobacterales > Bryobacteraceae > JACADU01. Next base: position 5,994 of record CAVQOO010000003.1, on the reverse strand, counting down.
CCGTGGTTCATTGACGCGACTGAAACCGGCGAGCTGCTGCCGCTGGCCAAAATCGAGTTCGTCACTGGATTCGAGTCGAAGAAGCAGACGGGCGAACTGCACGCTCCGGAGACGGCCCAACCCGACAATCACCAGGCCTTTACGGTCTGCTTCGCGCTCGGCCACGCCGCGGGCGAGGATCACACCATCGACAAGCCGGCGGAGTACGCTTTCTGGCGCGACTACATCCCGAAGATGACGCCCGCCCTGGCCGGGCAAGCTGCTGGCCTGGGCGATGAGCGACCCGATCACGCTCAAGGAGCGCAAGGTCATGTTCGACCCCACCTCCGACACGAGCCCGCCCGGAGCATTGAACCTCTGGATCTACCGCCGCATCGTGCGGGCCGGCAACCACGAACCGGGCGCGGTCGCAGGCGACGTCACGCTGGTCAACTGGCCGCAGAACGACTACTGGCTCGGCAATCTCTACGGCAATTCGCCGAAGGAAGCAGCCGGGCACCTGGAGCGCGGCAAACAACTGAGCCTGTCGCTCGTGTATTGGATGCAGACGGAAGCGCCTCGCCCGGACGGCGGGCAGGGGTGGAAGGGGCTGCACCTGCGCCCCGACATCACCGGCACCGAGGACGGGCTGGCCAAGTACCCCTACATCCGCGAATCGCGGCGCATACAGGCCGAGTTCACCGTAGTGGAGGAACACGTCGGCACGGACGCGCGGATGAAGGCCACCGGCAAGACTCGCGAGGAAGTGACGGCCGCAGCACTTCGCCGATTCGGTCGGAGTCGGCAGCTACCGCATCGACCTGCACCCGTCGTCGGGCGGCGACAACTACATCGACGTCTGTTCCCTGCCCTTCCAGATTCCGCTGGGTGCGCTGATGCCCAAGCGCGTGGAGAACCTGCTTCCGGCCTCCAAGAACCTCGGAGTGACGCACATCACCAACGGATGCTACCGCCTGCACCCGGTGGAGTGGAACATCGGCGAGAGCGCCGGCATGCTGGCGGCGCACTGCCACACAAGAAAACACGCCCCGCGGCAGGTGCGAGAGGAGTCCAAACTTCTCGAGGACTTCCAGCGCAGCCTGAACTCGCAGGGCGTTGAAATCGAATGGCCGAGGATCCGGCCAAGGTAGAGCTATTCGATCAAGGGAAGCTGGCTGGCCAACTGCAGCAGCATGACATGGCCGAGCGCACCTTCAACCTGCAGGAAACGCGCCGCGACCTTGGGGCCAAGCGCGGTCTTCATCAGTCCGTAATACTTCTTGCGGATAGTGGTGGTTTGCGATTCGATTCCGAGTGAAGCGTTGGCCAGTTCATCGGCCACGGGGTCGCTCATCTTGTCGAAGTTCTGCGCGATACTTCTTGATGTTGGCCAGGCGGGAATCCCAGACGGCCTTCATTTCATCCTGGTAATTCTTATACACACCCCAGAACTTGGCCTTGTCGCCTGCCTCGAGGTCCATGGCGGCATCGACGATTGCCTGCGCATCCTTGCGGATGTCCTTCCGCATCATGTCGACATAGGCCTTGACCTGCGCTTCGTCGGACTGAGCAGGGGCCTGCGCCCAAGCGGTGGGGACCGCCAGGCAGGCGAGCCCTAGCGTAATAACGAGCTTCTTCATAATCTCTGACCTTTCTCCAAGCTGTGAACTATGATCTCGTTCCCGCGTCGCCGAACACGGCGCCGAACCCGGGCCACCATGTTAGGGTAGCAGAGGTCATTCCGCTCGTCGAAGGAAGGCCCGGATGATATGGCCCGTATCGGGTTCGCCGCGTAGCGGCGCAAGTGCGGCCGGAGCACCCGCGGGGTCGATCGCGATGATCGCCCTCACCGCCGCACGCTTGACATCGGCACGGTCGGAGGCTTCGACGGACCAATGCAGCGTGTTGTCTTTCTTCACGACCAGCGTGGGCAACTGAGCCAGGCGCAACAGGTCAGGCAGGGCTGGCCGCGAAGCGCCGCCCAACGAGCCGAGCGCCTCAGCGGCAGCCTTGGCGAGTTCTTCGTGCTTCAACGCCTCCCGCAGCGCCGGCAGACTGCGGGTGGACCCGAGCCGGCCCAGTGTCCGCGCGCACTCTGATTTGGCGCGCGGGCCAAGTTCGGAGGAAACCAAGGCGCTCTCGAGACCGGCCAGGATTTGTGGCGACGAATTGCCCAGATTGCCAAGCGCCCGCGCAGCCTCCCCGGCAGCGTGAGGATTCGACAAGGTCTCCAGCAGGGCATCGGACGCCTCGCGGCGCCGCATGTTCCCAAGCGCCTTTGCCTCCGCTGACGCCAGATGGTCGATGGAGCGGAACTCGAAGTCGCGAGTATACTTGGCCGACGTGCGATCGATCAGCCCGCCAGCGGATTCAATTTCCTCCTGCGGGATGGAAAACGAAGTCTTGCCCGGTTCGCGCCGGCGGATTTCCTGGGTAGCCAGTTCGACGGCCAGCGACCTTTCGAACTGCTCTCGTTGCCTCGACCGGAAATCGCGATCACGGTTGCGTGCCTTCAGGCGCTCCGCGACCGGTTGCCAGTACTCGCCTGCCGATGGACCAAACGATCCGAGCGCCTCCACTATCGCGCCCTCAGCATGGGTGGGACTTGCCTCGAGCGCAGCCGCCGAGAGCGGCAATGGCGCGCGGATCGCGCGTCGCGGCGAGGGCGGCGGCAATTCCCGAACGCACGCCAATCACGCCATCCCCGGTATCGAAGTCGTCCGGGCCGTCGCGGAGCGCCTTCAGCAGAGCCGGAACAGCTTCAGCGGCCTTCGGCCCGAGTTTTTGCAGGCACCTTGCGGCGCCCAGGGGACATTCGTACTGCTGATGCGCTCCAAGCAGCCAGCCGAACAGCGAATCGCTCAGCCGCGTCGCTCAAAGGACGCAGTTTGCACACTTCGTACGCTTGCACGGAGTAGGCGCAAGACCTGTTTTCCAACTGCTCGACGAGTTCACCGACGTCTGGCTGCGCGTGGAGGAGGCCAGACGCCCACACCAGGCATAGCAGCAAGAGGGCATTGGGCCGCATCCCTCAGCTATCGACAGGGGCACTAGCTGGCTTTACTCCCAGTTCAAGCCTTGACGTTGTGGCAAAGCAGCAATCCCTGGTGCCGGATGTAGAGCTTCCCGCCGGAAACAACGGGATAGGCCCAACTCGGCCTTCCCTGGTCGGGAATGGTGAATCGACCCAGTTCTTTGTAGGCTTCAGGCGAGGCCTCGGCCAACCCAGCGACATTGCCTTCACCCAGTAAGAAGAGCATACCGTCGGCAAGAGTGACCGACCCTTTTCCGACCGAGCGGTCGCGCCACTTCACCAGGCCGTCGCTGAGTTTCATGCAGGTGAGGATCGCGTTCGAGAAACCGTACAGGTATCCGTCGTGGTGGACAACTCCGCCATGGTGGTTCGCCATCTCACGCGAGAAGTACAGCTCAGTGGCTTCGACGACACCATCCTTTGCAGTCAGTTGCATCGCCCCGCCGCCGGTGCCATAGGCCGACGTGTAGAAGATCTTGTTGTCGGCGAAAACAGGAGTTGCGCAGTTGGCCACACGGTTGGCAGGCTTTTCCCAGCGCCACATCAGCTTGCCGTCCGAGGCGCGGACTCCCACGCCCGCCTTTGCCGTCAACGTGGCCAGGCACCTTACGCCACCGACATTGAAAGCGATGACCGAGGAGTAGCCGGGCTCATCGCTCAATTCGGTGGAAGACCAGATCCAACGGCCGGAGTTCTTGTCCAGCGCAATGATGGTGGCGCCGGGCGCGCCCGGAGTCACGATCAGCTTGTCGCCATCGATCAAGGGCGATTCACTCATCAGCCAGTGAGGCTGTTTGCCTTGAAAGTCCTTGCCGATAACGTTCTTGGACCACAGGATCTTGCCTGTGCCGGCATCCAGCGAGGCCAGGTCGCCCGATTCGTTGAGTACCCACAGCCGGTTGCCCTCCACGGTCGGCGTGGCTCTGGGGCCGTTGCCGCGGTCGTTGTCCAATTTGGCGCCCAACGGCACAAACCAAAGCGGTTTCCCGGCGGCGTCCAGGCAGTGGACACCGCTCCTGCCGTCCTTGGCGCCTTGCAGGTAGATCTTCCCGCCAGCGATAGCCAGAGAGCCATAGCCCTCGCCGAGCCCCTCGGTTTTCCATTCCAGTTTCGGCTGCCCGTCGCTCCAGCGCTTCAAAAGGCCGGTTTCGGTGGAGACTCCATCTCGGTCAGGTCCTCGAAATTGGGGCCAGTCTGCCGCCACAAAAGCGCTCAGCAGGCTTCGTCGACTGATGTTATGCATGCCGCCTCCCAGATGTCTCTTAGTCGCTATCCTAGCAAGAAGATGACGCGCAATACAGCAGTTCTGGTAGGGGCGACCGGCCTGGTGGGCAACTACTTGACTAACGTGCTTGCGGAGGACGCCTACTACGACCGGCTTCTGTTGCTCACGCGGCGTCCCGTGGAGCCGCCCGAGGCAATCGGCAAAGTCGAGAATGTCTATCTCGATTTCGACCAGTTGGATTCGCTCGAACTCCCGGGGGTGACCCACGTCTTTAGCTGCCTGGGCACAACGATCAAAAAGGCGGGGTCGCAAGCGGCATTCCGCAAGGTCGACCACGATTACGCCGTCGCCTTGGCCAAGGTCGCACGGCGCGCCGGAGCGCGTCATATCTCATTGATTTCAAGCGTCGGGGCCGACCCGAGGTCGGGGAACTTCTATCTGCGGGTGAAGGGAGAAACCGAGGAAGCCCTGAGTGGTTTGGGATTCGACGAACTGCACATCTTCCGGCCCAGCCTGCTGCTGGGACATAGAAGGGATGAACGTCCGGGGGAGCGCTTTGCGTCGGCCATGAGCCTCGGATTGGAATGGCTCATGCTGGGCCCGCTCAGGAAGTATCGCCCGATGCCGGCGCCGGTGCTGGCAGCAGCCATGGCGGCAGCGGGAGAGCGCGGCGGCGCCGGGCCGCCACATCCATCACTACGACGATATTGTCCGGCTTGCCGCTGTCTGAACGAGTTCCTAGGCCGCTACCTGGTCTTCTTCCGTTTCCTTGGCGCTGACTCGAGCCACTTGCAGGCTCTTGGCAAAGCCGATCTTGGAGAGGAACCAGATCTGGAGCCAGGTCATGTCCAATTCGAACCAGGCAAGTCCGTGACGCGCGGAGCTGGAGGGAAGGCGTGGTGGTTGTTGTGCCAGCCCTCGCCGAAGGTCAGCAGGGCGACCCACCAGTTGTTGCGGGAATCGTCGCGCGTCTTGAAGCGCCGACCGCCCCAGATGTGGGTGGCGGAGTTCACGAACCAGGTGGAGTGGAGGCCGAGCACGACTCGCGTGCAGATGCCCCAGAGAAGCATGGACAGGCCGCCAAAGCCGAGCAGAATCAGGCCAAGGAAGACGATCAGCGGCACGTAGTGGTAGGTGTTCAGCCAGCGGTAGAACGGATCCTTGCCCAGATCGGGAGCGTACTTGGCCAGCAGCGGCAGTGGCATTGTGCTTGGCCTCGCCAAACATGATCCAGCCGACGTGCGACCACCAAGGGCCGTCGTTCGGGGCTGTGCGGGTCGCCCGTCCTGATCGGACCGCTGGTGGTGGACTCGATGGGTGGCGACCCAGAAGATGGGTCCGCCTTCCAGGGTCATGGTGCCGCAAACCGCCAGGAAATACTCAAACCACTTCGGAACCTTGTAGCCGCGGTGGGTGAGCAGGCGGTGGTAGCCCATGCCGATGCCGCAACCGATGCAGAGCCAGTACAAGCGCCGCGGCCACCACCACCGACTTCCAATCGAACACGAACAGGGATGCCAGAGCACCCACGTGGAAGACGATGAGCGCCGTTGTGGTCACCCAGTTGATGTTGTCGAGCCGGTATTGCGTGGCTGATTCAGCCGCGACGGCCGGGGAATTGCCGAGCGTATGCTTCGAGTTCGATTTGGGCGTCACACGAATCCTTGAGAGTTGCGATCCAGCAATACGTAGTCTGTCTAGCTAGCACGCACATTACGTATTGCTCGAGGGTTTATCAGCATTCCCGATCAGGCGG
>CAVQOO010000002.1:0-581619 GCA_963714395.1 Bryobacteraceae bacterium | reverse complement strand
CGGACTAGATCAGCGTGGCCATGCTCCTCGGCCTTTGCGATGACGATTGCAAGCAGGTACGGGCCCAGGTCCTTCACAAGAGCTGCTCTGAGGAACGGAGCCTTGGTGGCGTCAGCGACACCACTGAGCCTCTCGTCAAGAGACTTCCCAATTGTGAGTCGTACGATACCAAGTTGGTCGAATAAGCGTGGATAGGGCCTATCTGCATCCACAAACACTAGGGAGTTGCGGAAGGCTCTCTCGGCAGGTGAACCAGGTTCAGCGTAGAACCAAGGGCTGGTGCGAACCCCCAACTCCCCGTCCAAGTGAGTTGCTAAACGAAGATCCTTTGGGATCGAAAGGTCCGTGCCAACTTGATTCAAAGTCCTGTAAGACTCCTGGATCGCGCCGCGCAATAACCGCCATCGACTGCGAGAGTGGAGCCAGAAGAGCGAACCTCGTCGTTTTGGAATTGACGGCCGAGAAGCGCGAGAAATCGAATCAGCGCACTCGGTTCCGCAGTCTCCTCAAGTGGTTCGAGTCCGTAGCTTTTGAGCAAGACGTAGTCGTTCAGGTTGTCGGCGACTACATACGGGATCAGCAGATCGCCAATCTCCTCACTGCTGGCTCCTCGCGAAATCAGGCGTCGTTCACGAAGCCGTAGAAAGCACTCGTGTGACGTGGCGGGACCAAGCGTTGACGGAAGCCAGCGCACCACTTCCAGCTGTCGTCGAAAGAACGACCCACACGATTCATTCAATCCGCCACCCGACGATAGGCGTGCAAACACGAGGTCGTCCGGCACGTCAGTCTGGTTGGGAAGACTGCGGACAAGGCTCCAAAGGCGCGTTGGCCATGGCCCCTCACCATCAACCTCGCTCTCTTGCTCGGCCAGGGAGCAGCATCGTTCAAACGCTTCAACTATCGGCTATCTGCTGCAGCGACCGCGTCTCCGCAGAGTGAAGCGAGGAGAATCCGACAAATTGGTCCCACACAGTCGAGCTTGCGAGTTCTTCGAGCACCGCGACGTTTTGATCATGTTGCAGCGCTCGCGAGTGAATCGCGTCCCACGCCGAACGATCAATGGAGCTGAAAATGCCGTCTCGCGGCTAACTCCCACCAGACGTACAAAGGTCAAGACTTTCGGCGTTCCGCTGAGCCCGCGTTTTCCAGGAGGTCCTCCCGAAGTAGAAGCAGCAATCTCCTGGCCATTCATCAAGTCGGATAAGAACGATTCAGACAGGCGGCGCAGACCTTGGACCCCCTCTAGTGCCCTTCCAGCTCTGGCGTGGCTGTCGGGCCAATAGGTCAGGAACGCAGGCGCAATTGCGAATCCAGTCCCCGAAACAGGGACCGGTAGGCGCCGGACCTCGGTCCAGAACTCCTGGGACCCAAAGCCGCGGCTGAGAGTGAGAATACGTTGAACGAATCGCCACACTCCCAGCAATTCGTCGTACGGCAGAGCGTCGGAATACAACGACTGAGCTGCGCCTCGAATCGCCCTCGGAACGATATCTGAGGCGTCGAATCGAGCGACGCGACAGGCCCGCATGAGCCAACCTCGAACCGCATCACCGTGACAATCATCTTCGCTGACAACGTTGCTGTTCAGAAGCTCAAACACCGAGCGGAATCGACTTGGGACTTCAACCTTCGATGCTTCGCCGGTGGGCGCAAAACAGACGACCGTCCCCCCTTCTGGAGGCACTTGGATGACCGCATCGTCTGCCGTGAGCAGCATGCGCCTACCCACGAGAGTCTGATTACTCCAGCGTAAGAATTCATCGTGTGTCGCCAGGTAGCGATACACCTCAGCCCACCATGTCGTGGATTGGCCCTGCGATGATCCCTCGATGAGATCGAGGGCCATTGTCAATGGCAAGGGATCCACTCCTATCAAATGCAGAAAGGACCGACAGTCCGCGCTGTCCGCCGAAGGTTCGAAGAATGCTTCTTTCTTTGTGACTCGCTTCAGAACGCCAGCAAAATGAGCGTTCCAGAAGCCCTCTACATCTGGGCACGCCGGGAGTCCAACATCGCGAGGCAGGCGGAGGCCGGCCTTTGTCGGGACAAACGCATCGGGACGCCTCCGAATGAATCCCTGAACCGTTGTTTGAAACTTATTGGCCCAATCGTGACTGCTCTGCAATGGTCGCAAGGACTCGAACACTTCCCTCGGGCGATAGCGCGCGAGCAACTGCGTCAGGAATTCTCTTGCGAACAGCCGGCCAGCCACCTCCATTAGCCATTCGTTGTACCGGCCAGGCATGAGGCGGGTTCTGTCCGGCTTCACGTAAAAATCGCCATGAACCGTGACGCCGAACCCAGTGGGTTCGTCTGTGGGGAAATAGACGTGAAAACGCGCGTCCGGGTCGAATACTGGGAAGGCATCGCGAACGCGGACAGAAAGACGAACACCGGCGTGTGTCATTTGCCGTACAGCACGTGGTGTCTCTGGATCGTTCTTCACTTGCGGCGGAATCATTTCCAGGTGGGAGAGTTGGAAGTACGACGCTCGTGGTTCACGCGACCCCGCCAGAACGTCTACGGAGATCTGATCTCCCTTTGAAGCGGTGCGATCTCCAGCCAAGCTGGTACGCACGACCAGTGTTGTGCCGTTGAACAGGCTAACGGTCTTCAGGGACTTTAGAAACGGCAGGAGAGTTGAAACCTCGCCCTGAACGAACTTGGTCAGCGTCTCCACCGCTGCTCGATCTGAACGCAGCGGCTTTACGCCGAGCGAATCAACTACGCGCTTATCCGCGTCCGGATCGACGGCAGGTAGCCAGAACATCGTTGTCAGAGCAGGGCCAATGTTCCCGCGAATCGCGCGTTCAAAGATCGGGAAGGCGGCGCCGAGCGCAGGCTTCTTGATCTCACCGGGGATCGCCATTATCGGGCACGTGGACTGACCGTTCTTCGACCAGCTCCGAACTTCGGCCGCCAATTCCGGGTTCCGCCTGATCGTCTCGTTGATGTGCCCCTGGTTCAGTGCCCATCCAAACCTGAATGCGAACCAGTTCTTGTCGATTTTGATGACTGCGGGCGATGGAGTTAGGTCGAGAACAGATCGAAAACCAAGCCCCTTGTGACCAATGCATTGATTGGGATCCTTATCGCTCCATCCGTCAGCCAAGCTTCGGAAGTTTGCGACGCTGAACCATACTCCGTCATGCAAGAAGCACACACCATCGTCGGTGGAACGAAGATCGCCTGCGTTGCCTTGACATCGTCCGCGTTCTGCAGGAGCTCGTACGGTGCACGACCGCGATACAGCTCTCGAGTGTCACGCTCTCGTCCAGCCTTTTCACGTAGGTACTTGAGACAGGTCAGGTCGAATGACGGACGAATCCACTTGTCGCGCGTCTCCAAGAACGTGTCCCTATCCAGCGTCCTTGCCTCTGACACAATCGATTCAGGAATCTCCACGGCTCCTCCGTCGTGATTGTAGCCAAGCAGATCGACCCTCGTGCCAACCGTCATAGTCGCCTTGAGTCGACCTACAAGCCGGCCCGCGAGTATCGGGACTTCACACGTGGACACTCCTCAGAGTCCGCTCATTCGGACTGCTTCGGGATGTCAGGCTGAAATAACAACCTTTGGCGTTGTAAGCATTGTCGTGTGGCCCCCGGTCGTACGTTCCCATCGCCCCGTGTTGATGCCGGGAAAGAAGTCAAAGTGAGCAGGGCTATCGAAAACTGAGTTCTGGCGACGCCACAATCCCTCCGTGCCAACATTGATGAGACAGTTCTTCCCAGTAATTACTGAGCAGGGCGAGAATCGAACTCAACTTGAAGAACAACGAACATCTTCGCTTCCCCCACGGTTTTGCCTGCCGCGGAACGGAGGGAGGCCGAGCGCAGCGAGGCCGACCGCAGTGGAGCGGCGGGCAAAACCGTCGCGGCCCGGTGGCCGTGCCCCGACCCGATCCCGAGGTCGTCGCCATGCCCAGCCGTCGAACCTTCACCGCCGAGTACAAACGGCGCATCCTGGCCGAGGCCGATGCCGCCCGCTCCCCCGGCGGCATCGGTGCCTTGCTGCGCCGCGAAGGCCTCTACTCCTCCCACCTGGTCACCTGGCGGCGCGAGCGGCAGGCCGGCATCCTCGAGGCTCTGACCCCGCAGAAGCGCGGTCCCAAGTCCAAGCGCAATCCGCTGGAGGAGGAGAAGCAGAAACTGCGCCGGGAGAACCAGCGCCTGACCGAGGAACTGCGCAAGGCCGAGATCGTCATCGATGTTCAAAAAAAAGTGGGCGCTCTGTTGGGGTGGCCGCTGCCGAAGGCGGACCCGGAGGAGAACCCCTGATGGATGCCGTCACCCAGCTGGCCCCCACGGTCGGCGTCCGTGCCGCCTGCGATGTCCTTGGGTGGCCCGCGGCTTCCTTCTATCGCTGGCCAGCAGCGGGCCTCCGCCGGTTGAAGCTGCGCCGCGCCCGCGTCCGGCTCGGGCCCTCAGCGAGGCGGAGCGGGCCGGCGTGCTGGCCGTCCTACACGAAGAGCGATTCCAGGACCGCTCCCCTGCCGCCGTCTAGGCCACCTTGCTGGACGAAGGCCAGTACCTCTGCTCGATCCGCACCATGTACCGCATCCTGGAGCAGGGGGGAGAGTCGCGCGAGCGGCGCGATCAACTCGTTCATCCGGCCTACCAGAAGCCCGAGCTGCTGGCCACCGCGCCCAACCAACTGTGGAGTTGGGACATCACCAAGCTGCTGGGTCCGGCCAAGTGGACCTACTTCTACCTCTACGTCATCCTCGACGTCTTCAGCCGCTACGTCGCCGGCTGGATGGTGGCGCCCCGCGAGAGCGCCGAACTGGCCAAGCAGTTCATCGAGGACACTTGCGCCAAGCAGCACATCCCCGCCGGCCAGCTCACCATCCATGCCGACCGCGGCTCGGTCATGACCTCCAAGCCGGTCGCCTTTCTGATGGCCGATCTGGGCGTCACCAAGACGCACAGCCGGCCTTACGTCTCCGACGACAACCCGTATTCGGAAAGCCAGTTCCGCACCATGAAGTACCGCCCGGAGTTCCCGGATCGCTTCGGCTGCATCCAGGACGCCGCGCCTTCTGCCAGCACTTCTTCCACTGGTACAACCAAGAGCATCGCCATTCCGGGATCGGCCTGCTGACGCCGGCCATGGTTCACTTCGGCCAGGCCCCGCTGATCCGGCGCCAGCGCCAAGTGGTCCTCGATGCCGCCTATCAGGCGCACCCGGACCGCTTCGTCCGCAGACCGCCCCAGCCGCCCACTTCCCCAGGAGGTCTGGATCAACAAGCCGCCGGACTCAGAGGACAAAAGTCAGTAAACCCCATGCCGGGTGTCTCAAAGTCCTTGACACGCGCCGATTGGGCTCCAGAGAAAGCGTTCCATTCGCATGTTGAGCCACTTGACCCAACTCTGGATAACTCGTCCGGAGATTCCCGTTTCCGGAGAATGGCTCAGCAACCACTCGGACGGAAAACGCGCAAGTCGCTGACTTTACGTAGGCGACAGTTGATCCGTGATGATTAGGAACGAGAAACGCGCTTGGAGTCCCCAACGCCGCCATCTCCCCCGAAATGGCCATCCGGCTCTCCAAGGCCTTCGGCAGTACGCCCGAAACCTGGGTGCGCATGCAGGCTGCCTTCGATCTCGCCCAGGCGCTCAAGCACGAATCGGAGATCAAGGTCACACGCTACCGTCGCCGCCCTGCGGCGTAGCCCGCCACCCGGTGACCGCGGCCCCCGACTTATTTTTCCTACTCCCACATTCGTTTGCGGAGATCCGCCCCCCAAACCCTTTTTCACCCTCCCCAGAGTTTGCGGGTGAGGAGGGCCTATGTCCCCGATTGACGACAACGAACAGAAACACACCAGCCACGACCCCGCCCAGGCCGCGCAACCACCAACCCAGGCCCCTCCCCCCAAATCGCGCGCCACCGGCCCCCGCACCGAGCGCGGCAAGACCGTCTCCCGCATGAACGGCTACAAACACGGCAGGTACGCCAAGTACCCCGTCCTCCGCACCGAAAGCGAAGTCGAATACCACCTCCTCGCCAACAGCTACCTCGCCGATTTCAACCCCGAAACCGAGTTCCAGCGCCGACTCGTCCTCCAACTCGCCTCCCTCGATTGGCGCATCGCCCGCTTCGGCGGCGTCGAATCCAACGCCATCGACTCCCAACTCGACTCCGTCCCCGCCACCCCCTTCGCTCCCCTCCCCGACGCCCACCTCCAAGCCACCACCGCCGCCATCGACTCCGCCCTCGCCCACCGTGCCCTCACCTTCGCCAGCCAGCGCGAAACCGCCCTCATCCGCGGCCGCGAAATCACCTTTCGCACTCTCCGCAATTCCCTCAAATTGCTCCGCCGGCCGGCTGCCCAGCCCGACAATCAACTGGCAACTTCTCCGAAAAACGAGGCACAAATCCGGCAAACCGTTGAATCTATTAACTCGGCATTTGGACCGAACTCGGACCGAACCCTGACCGAAAGCAGCACCGAACCCCCTACCGAAGTACTGACCGAAGTACCGAGCCGAACTGGCAGCCGAACCTTCAACCGAAGCCCCCATCACCCAGCCGGGCAAGCTCTGACCCCATGCCTCCCTTTCTCGCTTCCCCCGAGCCTCTGGCGCCCAGACAGCCCCTGCCGGACTTCTCGCCAGCAGCCTCGACCGCCGAAGCCGCCTCCCATCAACCCTCCCTCTTCGCCGCTTCGATCGACTTCCCCATCGACCCCGTCCAGGCCTCCATCCTCGATTCCTCCGCGCGCGACCTCATCCTCTGCTGCACCCGCCAGTGGGGCAAGTCCACCATCTGCGCCATCAAAGCCCTCCACTTCGCCCTCCACCATCCTCAAACCACCACCCTCATTGCCGCCCCCGGCCTCCGCCAATCCTCCGAATTCCTCGCCAAAGCCGCCCGATTTCTCGCCAAACTCCGCATTCCCCGCCGCTCCGACAAGGTCAATCCCCGCTCTCTCCTCCTCCCCAACGGCTCCCGACTCGTCGCCCTCCCCGCCAACGCCGAAACCATTCGCGGCTTCTCCCCCAGCCTCCTCCTCATCGACGAAGCCGCCTTCGTGCCGGACTCGCTCATCCACGCTCTCCTGCCTTCCCTCGCCGCCACCGGCGGAGCCCTCTGGCTCCTCTCCACCCCCAACGGACAGTCCGGCTTCTTCTACGAGGTCTGGCACAACACCGCCAACCACCAGGCCTGGACCCGCTTCAAAGTCACCGCCGCCGAGTGCCCCCGCATCTCCCGCGAATTCCTCGACAACCAGCGCCTCCTCCTCGGCGAGCAGGTCTTCCTCGCCGAGTACCACTGCGAATTCACCCCCGGCCGCGGCCAGTTCTTCACCCGCGAGATGTTCGACAACTGCCTCGACAGCTCCGTCCTCCCCTTGGAGCTGCGCAACAAATGAACCGAGCTGCGCAACAAATGACCCGCTTCTTCCTCGGCCTCGACCTCGGCCAGCGCGCCGATCACTCCGCCCTCGCCGTCCTCGAACGCGCCCAGCTCCCCACCGGCGAATTCGACCACGCCCACTGGCGCCCCTTCTCCCGGCTCACCCTCTCCCTCCGCCTCCTCCGCCGCTGGCCCCTCGGCGTCCCCTATCTCGACATCGCCCGCTGGTCCCTCGACACCGTCCGCGAACTCTCCGCCCGGGCCCCCGTCACCTTCGCCGCTCGACGCCTCCGGACCCGGAGCCCCCCTCTGCGAAATCTTCCGCACCAACCGGCCGCCCGCCCTTCTCCAGCCCGTCATCATCACCTCCGGCCACCGCTCCTCCACCGCATCCGACTCCACCCATCTCGTCCCCCGCGACACCCTCTTCGCGCAGCTCCGCCTCGCCCTCGAAAACAGGGATCTCATCGTCTCCCCCCAACTCCCCTTCGCCGCAAACCTCTGCGCCGAACTCACCGCCTACGGCCGCAACGGCGGCGAACACGACGACCTCGCCGTCGCCGTTGCGCTCGCCGTCGACTCCGCCCTCCGCGCCACGCGCGCCCTCCGGAGGCTCTCATGAAGAACGGGGCCAGTCGGGTAAACAGCCACGTAAACAGCCACGTAAACAGCCGCGTCAATCGACTGCTACGCCGCCCCGAGCGACAAATCAAACCGCGGCAAATCAAACTGCCATCCGTACGCGCACCCCATCGTCCGCGCATCGCCGCTCCCCACCGTCTTCCAACTGCGCTGCACACCCTTTGGCGCAAAGATCATCGATCCCGTCCCCGCCACCACGCTCTTGTCCCCGCATTGGAAGGCAACCTCCCCTTCCAGCACGACGAACACCTCATCGGCTTCGTCATTCACGTGCGCCGGAACGCATTCGCCCTGTCTCAAGTGCCTCATGTCGATCATCGTTTTCAACCCCTTCGGCCGGATACGCGCAAGCCGCGGGAGGAATCAATCACGTTCCTCAAAATTTGTTTGAGCCTGTCGTGCGGGGTATCCTGGGACAAATCGGGGCAAGCTATGCAGGACCTTCCGAATCAGCCGTCTGAGGCCGACGTCACCCAACTGCTCCTCCAGGTCACCGATGGCGACGATGCCGCGGTCAACCGGCTTCTGCCCCTCGTCTACAACGAATTGCGCCGGCTCGCAGCCTCCTACCTGCAGCGGGAGCGCGCCGGCCACACCCTGCAGGCCACCGCCCTGGTCCACGAAGCCTGGCTTCGCCTCGTCGACCAGAGCCGCGTCGAATGGCAGAACCGCGCCCACTTCTTCGGCGTCGCCGCCCAGATGATGCGCCGGATCCTGGTAGACCACGCCCGCGCTCATGTCGCGGGCAAACGCGGCGGAGGCGTCGCCCACGTCTCGTTGGACAACTCACTCGAAATCTCCAGCGAACGCCACGCCGAACTCATCGCCATCGACGAGGCGCTGAAGGCTCTGGCAGCATTCGACCCCATGAAGAGCAAGATCGTGGAACTCCGCTTCTTCGGCGGCCTGTCGGTGGAAGAGGTCGCCGCGGTTTTGAACTCCAGCACCGCCACGGTCAACCGGCATTGGCGGATGGCCCGCGCCTGGCTCTACACCCACATCAGCGGCGCCCCCGCTCCGGAGGAGGCATGAACCCGGATCGATGGAAACGTCTGGAGGAGATCTTCGACGCCGCGCTGGAACGTCCCCAAGTCGAAAGAGACGCCTATCTGGTCGAGGCCTGCTCCGGCGACAAGACGATGCTGACGGAGGTTCGCGCCCTGCTCGCCGGGCACGAAAAGGCCGATCGCTTTCTTGAGCATTCTCCGGTCGCCCAGGCAGCCGCGGACGACCTCAAAGGCCAGCGCGCCGGTGCGTGGCTCATCGAGGACTTGATCGGACGCGGCGGCATGGGCACCGTCTGGCGCGCCGTTCGCGATGACGGCGCGTACGCTCACGAAGCCGCCCTCAAGGTCGTCCAGCGCGGTCTCGACTCGGCTGAAATTGTCGAGCGCTTCCGCCGCGAGCGGCAGTTCCTCGCCCTGCTCAATCACCCCAACATCGCCCGCCTTCTGGACGGAGGCTCCACCGCCGATGGCCGCCCCTTCTTTGTCATGGAACTGGTCGAGGGCCAGCCCATCACCGAGTGGTGCTTCGGCCGCAGCCTGCCGCTCCGCCAGCGCCTCCGGCTGTTCCTGGACGTCTGCGCCGCCGTCGCGCACGCCCACTCGAATCTCATCATCCACCGCGATCTGAAACCGGCCAACATCCACATCACCCGCGACGGCGTCGTGAAGCTGCTCGACTTCGGCATCGCCAAGTTCTTCCTCGCCGACCTTCCCGGCCCGGCGGAAACCCAGGCAGCCCAGGGGTTGATGCTCACCCCCGCCTACGCCGCGCCTGAGCAGATCACCGGATTGCCGGTCACGACGGCCACCGATGTCTATGCTCTCGGCCTGATCCTGTACGAACTCCTGACCGGCCGCCGCGCCCAGGACGTCGGCTCGAATACTCCGCTGGAGTGGGAACGTGCCGTCTGCCTGACAGAACCGCCGCCGTCCGGACTGCGCGGCGACCTCGAGAACATCGTCCTCAAGGCACTCCAGAAGGATCCTGTCCGCCGATATCAGACGGTCCAGCAGCTTGCCGAGGACCTGCAGAGGTTTCTCGACGGGCGTCCTGTCAAAGCCCGCGCCGACAGCTTCTTCTATCGGGCCGACCGCTTTGTCCGGCGCAACAAACTGGCCGTTGCCTCCGGCGTGCTCGTGTTCCTGTCTCTGGGCGGTGGCCTGGCCGCCGCGCTCTGGCAGGCTCGCATCGCCAATCAGTACTTCCAATCCGTTCGCGGCTTGGCCGGAGCCCTGATCAACGAGATTCACCCGGCCATGGAGGACCTCCCCGGCAGCACCAAGGCGCGCCTCCTCATCGTCAAGCGCAGCCTCGAATACCTCGACCGTCTCGCCGGCAGCTCCAGCCGTGATGCGGCCCTGCTCACCGAAGTCGCTTCGGGATACGCCACCATCGCCGCCATTCAGGGCAACCGCAACAGAGCCAACCTCGGCGACTACACCGGTGCGATGGTCTCCTATCGGAAGTCGATCGAGCTGCGCAAGCGGATCGAGACGATCGCCCCGTCCCCTCGCAACCGGCAGTGGATCGCCCTGATGAGCGCCGAAGCCGCCAGGGTCTATCCGACCTCGGACGAGGCGCTGAAGTTGGCCGAGTCCGCTGTCGTCATCGGCGAGGAGTTGGCCCGCACCGCCCCCGGCAAACATGATGCCTGGGTCCTGCCGAACACTCTCTTCGGACTGGGCTATATCCTCACCCAGCGCGAGGAAGCCGCCCGCGCCAACGAGGTCTTTGAGCGGGCCCGCAAGATCTACGTCGAGATCCGCCGGACACGGAATCACTGGAGCGTTTGCGATCGCTACCTCGGCAACAACTGGCTCCTTCTTGGGCCAGCCGGAAAAGAGCCTCTTCCACTACCGGCGCGCGCTCGAAGTCGATACCGAGAGACTGCTGAAACAGAAGTCGCCTCGCGCCGAAATGGATGCCAGCTATGACAACGAGGGGCTGGCCCGTGCATTCGAGGCGTTGGGCCGGCTCGACGAGGCCGTGGAGCAGGCTCGAATCACCGAGAAGATCAGGCTCCGCCTGGCGTCCGATGACCCCAACGATCAGCGCCCCCGTCTTGGCCTGGCCGACATCCGCGAGGTGCTCGGATCGATTCTGAGCCGCCGGGGGCAGAAGCTTGTTGCCATGGAGTACCTCGAACAGGCGATCGAGGCACGCCGCGGCTTCGTCAAGGCGACCCCCGACAGCCCCGAAGACGAATTCGAATTGGCCCGCGCCCTCGCCGCCGCCGCCGGCGCCTATTCGCGGATGGGCGAGGTCGAACTCGGCCGCAAGTGCGCCGCCGAGGCCCGGACCCTGTTCACCAGGCTGAATCGCCGCCTGTCCCTCGCCGCGCTGGACCGCGAGGTGACTCCAGTCACAGCGCGATCCCTCCCACCTGCCTCACAATAGAATCATGAAGGCAGCGCTCGCTGAAGCCCCCCCCTAAGTCCTTCATTCGACGGGACTATGCAGCCGACCGCAGCCAGCGGCTCCGGCAGTCTGTCCAAGTCGCGTTCTTCGCCCTGAACCTCTGGGTCGGCTTCCAGTTCTATTGGTTTGTTCGCTTTTACGAGGGCTCGGGCGCCGGCCCGGTCTCCCGCCCGCCGGGCGTAGAGGGTTGGCTGCCCATCGCCGGCCTGATGAACACCAAGTACTTCCTCCTGACCGGAGAGGTCCCCCAAGTCCACCCGGCGGCGATGTTCCTGCTGCTGACCTTCCTCGCCGCCTCCTTCCTGCTCCGCAAGGCCTTCTGCAGTTGGCTCTGCCCGGTCGGAACCCTCTCCGAGTGGCTCTGGAAGCTCGGCCGCGACACCTTCAAGCGCAACTTCCTCCTCCCCAAGTGGCTCGACATCGGCCTGCGCAGCCTCAAGTACGTCCTGCTCGGCCTCTTCCTCTACGCCGTCGGTTCGATGAGCGCGACGGCCATCGGGCAGTTCCTCGGCTCCCCCTATGGCCTGGTTGCCGACGTGAAGATGCTCGACTTCTTCCGCCTCATGGGCGTGACCGCGGCGGTGGTGATCGGCTTCCTGGTCATCGCCTCTGTCTTCGTCCAGAACTTCTGGTGCCGCTACCTCTGCCCTTACGGCGCACTCATGGGCCTGGCCTCGCTGCTCTCCCCCTTGCGCATCCGCCGCAACAAGGAGACCTGCATCGACTGCGCCAAGTGCGCCAAAGCGTGCCCGTCGCGCCTGCCCGTGGATCAGCTAGTCCAGATCCGCTCGGCCGAGTGCCTGGGCTGCATGGAGTGCGTAGCGGTCTGTCCGGTCGAGAACACCCTCGCCCTCACCCTGGTGCCGGCAAAACGCCCCGTTCAGGCCTGGATGGTCGCCGTCGGCCTGGCCGTTCTCTTCTTCGGGATCACCGCCGCGGCGCAACTCACCGGCCACTGGGACACGCCGATCCCCGATTCGATGTACCGCGAACTCATCCCCAAAGCCCGCGAGTTCTCCCACCCTTGAGTTAGCCGGTCGCCTCCGCCAGTCTTCCATCCAGGCGAGACTTGACCTCTTCCAGCGGACCGGCAACCCAGGAGGACCTCAACTGGGGCAGGAACTCGATGAGCTCCTCCACCTTCCAGTTCCTGGCCGGCGAGAATGCCGCATAGCCGAAGGCGTCGGCCAAACGCCACGCGACCCTGACGATGTTGTCGACAGAGTACTCCCCGGCAGTCGGATCGTTGTGGTGGGTGGCCATGGTGGCGGCCAGCTCATCGGGGAAGTCCCAATCCTGGGCCAGGTAGGCGCCGGCTGCGCAGTGGTCAATGTCGAACAGGTCCCATTCGGTCTTGAGCAGGTCAAAGCCGTACTCGTCTGAGACGGCGAGCATCCGATTGTACTCGTCGGGATAGGCCGACATGAGCCCCAGCGATCCCAGATTGTGCAGCAACCCGGCCGTATAGGCCTCATCCTGCGGTAGTCCCGTCATGCGAGCCGCTTCCTCAGCCAGGATGCCGCTGACCACGCTATGCGTCCACACCTTGCGCAATGCCGGGACTTTGAGCGACGACCGGATCATCTTGTTCACCGACAGCATCATGGCGATCGTCTTGACGCGCTCCATTCCCATCAGGATGATCGCCTGAGACAGGCTGGTCACCTCGCGGCGCGCGCAGAACAGAGCCGAATTCGCAAAGCGCAGCAGCTCCGCGGAGAAAGACGGATCCATCCGGGTCAGTTCACTCACCTGCCGGGAGCTGACGTCTTCCCGGCTGAGCAGGGCCAGAACTCGTTGAGCGATGGTTGGCAGCGGAGGAATCAGGCGAAGCGCCCAGGGCGCCTGTGGTTGAGCGAGGGTGACGGGCATCGAGCCTCCTACAAGGCGCTCTTCGGTCGGCTCGGCCCAAACTTGAGTCGAATCTGCCTTAGAACCAGCCGCTCGTCATCGGTTTTTGTTTCTTCTTGAGTGCCACCAAGCGGCCTATTCAGGAATTCGACCACCGGCGCCATCTTCTCGAACCGTCCTGCTACCTCGTCCACCAGCTTGGCCGACAACGCCAGCTCGGCCGGCAATTCCCGCCAGAAATACCACTGCTTCGCCTTGATCAGCTCGATGGCCGGATGATCGGCCGGGTAGCCCTTCGGCGGGCGGCTGAGCCGCTCGCCCTGCAACTCGCCGGCGGCGGTCTTCAGTGCGCGGTTCTTGAGGAGAGGCTCCAATTCCTCCCAGTTCTCCAGAAGATGTCCGCGGACGGCGCGCAGCGTATCGGGTTCGAGCATGTACAAACCTCCGGCCACTCCGACGTGCTTGTGCGAAATCTCGGCGTAGAATGCGCCCGCTTCGTTCTTGCCGAGCTCGCCGCGGAAGAACAGCGCCCCGCAATTAGTCTTATAGGGGGTCTTGTTCGCGCTGAACCGCGTATCGCGATAGATGCGGTAGATGGCCCGTTTGGGCTCGGTGACATAGTCTGGCGCGAATCGCGCCATGCGGGCGCTGACGGCGGCGACGAAGTCCTCCATGGGCGCCTTGATTTGCTCGAGGTAAACGTCCTTGCGCGCCTCGAACCAATCCTTGTCATTGTTCTTTTCCAGGCCCGCGAAGAACTTAAGCGCCTCTTTGCTGAAACCGTCGAACTTGGCTTTCATGACCTCGCCCTCGTAGAATTTTGAATAGCCATGCGCACGCTCGATGAAGCGCGGCAGGCGCTCGAGCGCATTCCGTTTCTTCAGGTTACTCGCAACGAACCCCTCTCGCGCCACACGCGATTCCGATTGGGCGGGCCGGCGCTCGTCTTTGCCGATACCACCGCCGAAGAGTCCTTTGTCGCCGCCTTGAATGTGCTGCGGGAGTGCCCGCTGCCGTGGATCGTTGTGGGCTGCGGCACCAACCTGATCGTCTCCGACCAGGGCTACCCGGGCATCGTCCTGCGCTATCGCGGCGCGGCCATGCGGCGGGAAGGGAACCGCGTCTTTGTCGAGGCCGGGGCGGTGCTGCAGGATCTGGTCGACTTCACGACCCGGGAAGGACTTCAGGGATTCGAGTCCATGACCGGAATTCCAGGCAACGTCGGCGCCGCCATCTACGGCAACGCCGGGGCTTACGGCACATCAGTCTCCGACAGAATCGTCTCGGCTCGATACTTCGACGGCGAGCGGGTGCGCGAGACGGACAGGGAAGGTTGCGGCTTCCGCTACAGGGACAGCGTGTTCAAGCGCAACAGGCACGAGGGCAGGCCCTGGATATTGCTCTCTGCCGAATTCGAACTTCAATCCGGCGATGCGGTTGCGTTGAAGGCGCGCGCCGACGAAATCCTCTCTTTGCGAAATGCAAAGTACCCCCCGGAGATGATGTGTGCTGGTAGTATCTTTAAGAACCTGATCTACGACGATCTCCCGGCTGTTGCAAAGGCTGAAGTTCCTGGCACAATCGTCAAAGGGGGCAAAGTGCCCTCTGCTTGGTTCCTTGACAGAGTGGGTGCGAAAGGTTTGTCGGTTGGCGGACTTCACGTCGCCGATTATCATGCGAACCTGATCTATCACGACGGCGGAGGATCCGCGTCGCAGGCAGTTGAACTGATCGCGGAACTGAAGGATCGGGTCCGCGACGGCATTGGCGTTGAGTTGGAAGAAGAGGTGCAGTACGTGGGATTCAAAGAACGCCTGCCTGGCATTGACCACCTGTCGACCATGCCGCACATCGTGCAAGGTCTACTGGCAGGACTGAGCCCCGAGGATCTCCGCTGGAAACCAGCCCCTGATCGCTGGTCGATCTCCGAAGTGCTGACGCACCTGGCTCATTGTGAGCGAATCTGTTTCTCGCCGCGGCTGCACGCGATCGTTGAGCAGGACGATCCGGATGTCGAAGCGTACGACCCCTATGCCCTCGAGCGGCAGGGCACCTACCAGACGCGGTTCGCGCTTGCTGCCTTGGAGGACTTTCTCTCCGCCCGGCATGCGTCGCTCGAATACCTCCACAACGTGCCCCTGGCTGCCGTCGATCGAACCGCGCGCCACCCCACGTTAGGCAGCTTCACCCTGGCCGATATGCTGAACGAGTGGGCCTTCCATGATCTGGGCCATGTCCGCCAAATCGCCGAACTGGCTCGGGCGGTAAAGTACTTTCCTTCCCTTGGGCCGTTCCAATCGCAATACACTGTGAAGCCATGAGATCCGTTTTCATTTTCATTCTGCTTTCGATGGCCGCCGCCGCGCAGGCAAGAAAGGCCTGCAACCCTCTCGAAAGCCTTCCCTCTCAAATCGAACTGCTGACTCACTTCGGCGAACGAGCGGACTTCTCGCCCGACAGCAGGGAAGTCGCCTTCATGGCCAAGAGCTTTGGCGATGCTTTCGTCATCGACCTGAAGACGCGCGCTATCCGCTGCCTGACCTGCAATGTTCCAGGGGCCGCATTCCTGAGGGTCATGCACCTGGCAAACGGCGACTATCTGCTGATCGGCCCTGAGCGTTTTGCCGATATCAGAACGTCGCGGAACGCGGACAACGAACTCTGGCACCTGTCGCGAAAGCCCGGATCAAAGCCGGTGAAACTCGGGCTCAAGATGAGCGAGGGCGCGGCGCTCTCGAAAAAGTCGATGACCCTGGCCGTCTCGCAGACATCAGCGCAGAATTCCGAGTTGGCCAAAGGTTCGTCGCGAATCGTGGTGGCTGACGTCGATCTTTCTGGCGCTGCGCCGGCGTTGAAGAACCTGCGCACTGTTCAAACCAGCGCAGGACCGGCCTGCACGCTTGAAGCGCAGGACTTCTTCTCCAACGACAGCAAGCTCACCTACAGCTGCTACGAGCAGCAGGGGAAGTCATCAGTGTGGACGCTTGACCTTGCTTCCAAGCAGGCCGTGAACGAGTCAGCGTCAATTGGCGCCTACAACGAGGTCGAGGGCATCTTTCCCGATGGCAGGTTCACACTTGTCGAGAGCGACCGGCAGGCTGTTCTCAACAATTGGCCGGGTCTCTTCCGCAATGTCGATATCTGGAAGCTGCGCATGGACGGCACGGGAAAAGACTTCACTCGCGTCACGCGCTTCAACGATTGCGAAGGGTGGAAAGCGTCCAATCCCGTTGTCGCCTCCGACGGGCGCACCATTGCCTTTCAGGCGGCGAAAAGCGCCGACGAAGCCGGAGTCGGCTATGGCATTCTGCTGTACCATTTGAAGCCGTGAACCAAGACCTGCCCGCCCCGTTTGGCAAGTATCAGCTCGAGCAGTTTCTCGGTGGCGGGATGGCGCACGTCTACCGCGCTACCGACACAGTGCTGAACCGCACGGTCTGCGTGAAGATCCTGACAGAGGAAGGCGCCGCCGACGGCGAGACGCGCGCGCGTTTTCTGGCCGAGGCCAAGATGCCGGCAGGACCGGTTCACGACAAAGTGATCCGCGTTCTCGACTATGGAGAAGAGCAAGGCCGCCCGTTCATCGTGATGGAGTTTCTCACCGGCCGTCCCCAAGGCATCAACGGCCGATATGTGGTCGCAGGATTCGCATTCATCGCGCTGGCAGTCGTCGGCACCTTTATCTACTTGACTCTCTCGAACAAGAACAAGATCCAGCAGGCAGTGAAACAGATGAGGACGAATCCTCCCGTGCTGGAGCATCCCGCCGGCGCGATGGTGCTTGTGCAGGAAGGGCCGTTTCTCGCCGGCGCCGACAAAAAGCAGCAGTCCCTTCCTGCCTTCTACATCGACAAGACCGAAGTCACCGTGGCCGCGTATCGCAACTACTGTGAGAGGTCGGGACGTTCAAAGCCAGCGGGACTGGACCAGGCTTTGCCCGATCTCCCGGTAACAGGTGTGACCTTTCTGGAAGCGAAGGACTTTTGCTCCGCTGCAAGGAAACGGCTGCCAACCGCCCTTGAATGGGAGAAGGCCGGACGCGGCCCGGCGGGATTCAAGTTTCCATGGGGCGACACTGAGGAAGAGGATCGGGCGGTGGTGGGAGGAAAGCCGCTCGCTCCGGCCGCTTCATTGGCTGCATCGACGAGCCCGTTCGGAGCCATGGGGATGGCTGGCAACGCCCGGGAGTGGGTTGATCAGCCGACAGCGCCGAGCCCATCTGCGACAGAGCCCCGGTATCAGGCTAAAGGCGGGAGCCACTTGCGGCCGCTCGCCGATGCCGTTCTCTGGGAGTTCATCTCATTGCCCGCGCGATTCAGCGCCCCCGATATCGGATTCCGCTGCGCCAAGGATCCAGCGCCCGTCCAGTAGTGTCGGGGGCGCCGGCATGCAGCGAGGTGAGCGAGGGTCTGCTGGCTGTGGATGGAAAGGCTAGACTGGGATTCGGTATTCGTCGAGTGAACCAAGTTCGGCCCCTTCTCAGCATCAAAGACGTCCTCTGGTTCCTCTACCTCTACCCGCTTCGGGCGTTGGCGGCTTCGCTTTCCTCCACTGAACCTCTACCGGATTGGCCGCGTTCTCGAGCCCCTCGTCCAGGCTGTCACCGTTGGCCGGAGACACAGGGCGTCCCAGCGGATAGCCCTCGCCTATGGTTCCCGGCTTTCAGGCGAATCCATCTCGGCCATAACAAGCCGATTCGTCTCGAACGCGATCTGGCGGGTGATGGACGATCTGACAATCGCAAACCCTCGCGCGAGCCTGCACCTCAAGCCTCCGGATGTCCACGGCTTCGATCATCTGAAGAATGCACTGGCAAATGGGAGGGGCGCGATCCTCACGAGCGGGCATTTCTACGCGAACCGGCTGGCCAAACACCGCCTGGGCAAGCTGGGGTATCCGATCCTGTCTGTCCGCAACGGCCGACCGCGCGACTTGTGGATGGGCAGATTCGGGGCCCGTTTGCTGCAACACCGTTACGTGGAGTTTCTGCATCGCGTGATCGGGGATGAAGTGTTCATTCAGGACCCGGAATGCTCATTGAAGATCTTCCGGCGCCTGCGTGCGGGCGGGATAGTGAACGTCCACCTCGACGCGAACTTCTCCCGGCAACGTCTCCAGATCCCGTTTCTCGGCCGGCCGAAATGGTTTGCAACCGGTCTGCTGGAAATCGTACGGCTGTCTGGTTGTGCGGTCGTTCCGATGCTGTGCCTCGGAAATCAGATGTCCTCGAGCATCAGCTTTGGGGAGCCTTTTGTCATGGAGCCGGCGCGGGTCCGCGAGGAGTTCGTCCAAGTCAACCTGCCAGTACTGGTTCGTATGCTGGAAGAACAGGTGTTGAAGCATCCGGACCAGTGGGAGTTGTGGGTTCGCTTATGAATGGACGACAGCCCGAGGTGGAGGTGACTGTTGAGGATCTCCGGAAGGTGCTACTGGAATCCCTGGAGCTTGACTCTCGTGACGAACATTTGGCCGAGGCTGAGAGGATCCAGGACGTCGTTGCCATGGATTCAGTCGCACTACTTCAATTCGTAGTGGCGTTAGAAGTCAAGTACGGGATCTCGCTGGAAGAAGACTGGCTCACGATCGATCGCCTGACTGACCTACCCGCGCTCGCCCGCTACATAAGACAAGGGATCGGGGTGGCAGCCGCTCCGGGGAAGGCGATTTGGAGGTTCAGCGAGGAGATGATCTGTGACCTGCTCGACCAAGTGGCGTCCGCCCGCCCGGAGCAGTTGGCGATCATCGACGGCGACGTGTCGCTGACCTACCGCGAACTCGTCAGGCGCAGCCTTGTCCTGTCAAATCACCTGAAAGAACGCTTGCGGGTCGGTGAAGGCTCCATAGTCGCCATTTCTCTGCCCAACTCCTGGCAGTACCCGGTGGCATTTCTTGCCGTGGCCCGACTCGGGGCAGTGCTCATGCCTTTCAATCCACAGTGGCGCGCTGCCGAGATTTCCTGGTTCCTCCAGCGGTTCGGGATCGGCACCGTGATCACCAACGGGGAATTACGCTCAGGTTGGAGCGAGGTCGCTGGCAGTCTTCCGGACGATCGGATTCTGATCGTCGATGGGGTTGAAATGCAGCGTCTGTGGGATCAGCCTTCTGACGGCTTCGGCTCCCGCTCCGGGAGAGCGTTTGACGTACAGCCAGTGCTCTATCTTGCCACCTCAGGCACGACCGGACGCCCCAAGGTGGTTCCCCGATCCCATTTGAATCTTCTTGCCGGCAGGAGTGCCGTGGCCGGTGTTCTGGGCATCCGTCCGGGCCACCGTTTCCTCGGTGTGATCCCGTTTCACCACGCCAACGGCTTCGCCAACTGCATGTTTCTGCCATTGGCCAGCGGCGGGACGGTTGTTGTATCCCGAAACGCCCTGCCCTCAGCACTTGCCGCCCGCGTGAAACGCGAACGAATCCAAATAGTGATCGGATCGCCCTTTCTCTACAGCCTATTGGCAGACCAGCTCGCGCGGCCGGAGGATCTGTCGAGCGTCGAGATGTACATTTCCAGCGGCGCCCCGCTTCCCGATGGCGTTGCGGCGTTGTGGCGCGAGCATTACGGAAAGGCGATCCGGCAGCTATATGGCTCATCGGAGACTGGGACCATCTGCATTGAAGAGGCGGATGCCCCCGCGGTTCCAGGCAGCGTTGGAAGGCCTCTCCCGACCGTTGCGCTGCGCATCCTCAGTCATGACGGCGCCACTCTGCCGTCCGGCCGCAGTGGAGAGATTCTGGTCCGGAGTCCTGCGATGATGGCAGGCTATGTTGACGAACCTGAGCTGAATCGGCAGGCCTATGACGGAGGCTTCTTCCGCATGGGCGACCTAGGTTCTCTGACAACTGGCGGGCTTCTTGTCATCGAGGGCAGGTCCAAAAGGTGGATCAACTCAGGCGGCATCAAGGTGGATCCCGTGGAGGTGGAAGGGGTGTTGCTTGAATTGCCTTCTGTCCGGCAGTGCAGGGTTCATGCAGGACGCGACGCCCGCGGGTTGGAGGCGCTGACGCTGACGATCGCGCTGAACTCCGGCCTCGCCTGCTCGCGGCGGGACATAGTCGAGCATTGCCGGAAGCGCCTGGCCGAATATAAGATTCCCCGCGTCATACATTTCGTCGAGTCGATCCCGACCGATCTGACAGGCAAGACGACCATGGAGTGGTCACCAAGATGAGTTTCCCTTTGCACCGTCCCCGCAGACTGCGACAAACGGAGTCAATCCGGCGCCTGGTGAGAGAGTCGGCCCTTTCGGCCGGGGATTTCATCTGCCCCCTATTTGTGACAGGACGGCCTGAAGTGCGGCAGCCGCTTGGCGCCTTGCCGGGCGTCCATCTGCTCTCCGGCGCTCCTCTGGTGAAGGAAGTCCGCATGCTGCACGGCCTCGGCATTCCAGCGATCCTCCTGTTCTGCGTGCTGGAAGATCACGAGAAGGACCAGACAGCTTCCTTGGCCTGCTCCGAAGCTGGACCCATCCAGCGGGCGATCCGGCAGATCAAGGACGCCGTTCCGGAAATCGTGGTGATCGCGGACCTGTGCCTTTGCGAATACTCCGCCGACGGCCATTGCGGAGTTCTGCGCAACGGCGTCATTGACAACGATCTGACTCTCGGCCGTCTCCAGGAGGCCGCGCTCTCTCTGGCTGCTTCGGGCGCTGATGTCATTGCCCCCTCGGGAATGATGGATGGCGTCGTGCAGGCGCTGCGCTCAGCGCTTGACGCCGCGGGATTCCCTCAAGTGTTGACGATGCCCTATTCCGCCAAGTTCGCTTCGGGACTGTATGGGCCCTTCAAATCTGCGACCCGCTCCGTTCCTTCGGAAAGCATGCACGCCACACATCAGATCGACGTGTCCAATGCTCGCCAGGCGATCGAGGAGATTCGTCTCGATCTGGAAGAGGGCGCCGACATCATCATCGTCAAGCCGGCTCTTGCGTATCTGGACATCGTCGCCAGGGCGCGCCAGCGGTTCGAAGTTCCAATCGCCGCCTATAACGTCTCCGGCGAGTACAACATGATTCTCTCCGCAGCCGGTGACGACGAATCGTTGCGCAGGCTCCTGATGCTCGAAATGCTCACCTGCATCAAACGCGCGGGTGCGGACATGATCATCACCTACTTTGCCGCCGATGCGGCCCGCGCGCTCGCGGCAGCATCGCACCGACCCGCCTACCCCGGCTCGTAGAAGCTGAGCGAGTTATCACCCTGGCTCAGTATTCGCACCCGTCTGATGCTGCCATACGCATCCTTCAAATGCGAGGTGAACTTGGACGCGTGCTGCACGATGATGAGCGGACGCGGCTGCGCCCCAAGTGCTTCCAGGCAGATTCCATACTCCACCTCCCGCGGATATGGCGGATCGAGGAAGACGATTCCGGCCTCGAACTTGGTGATCACCGCCGCTGCGTTGCCGGGATGCACTTCACACCGTGAGGTGATTTCCAGACTCTGAAGATTCTGCTCCAGGCACCGCAGTGCCGGCCGGCTCTTCTCAAGGAAGATGGCCCTGCCGGCTCCCCGGCTGATCGCCTCAATGCCTACACTCCCGCAGCCTGCGTAAGCATCCAAAAAGACCGCGCCCTCGATGCGGGGAGTCAGTATATTGAACAGCGCCTCGCGCAAACGGTCCGGCGTCGGCCGCACGCTGTCCCCGGGAGGCGTCTTCAGCCTGCGGCTTCGATACTCACCACCAATGACTCTCATTGAAACTTCTCCGGCAAATTCATCCAACCAGCGCGAGGCCATACCGGCGCTGCCAATGCTCTCGAACGTATTCGAGCGCGCGACAGCAGCGCCTCCGTTGAAGGCGGCCGCTCCACGAAGCTCTGCGCTTCCTGGCGCGCAAGCTCCAGGATCTCGCGATCCCGCAGCAGATTGCCAATCCGGAATGCAGGCAGACCGCTTTGCCGAGTGCCCGAGGAACTCGCCCGGTCCGCGCAGCCTCAAATCCATTTCGGCGATGTAGAAGCCATCGCTGGATTCCACCAGCGTCCGGATGCGTTCCTTGCCCGCGTCGCTCAACTTGTCCGTCACCAGCACACAGTAGCTCTGCGCGGAGCCCCGCCCCACTCGCCCCCGCAACTGATGAATCTGCGCCAGCCCGAACCGCTCGGCATTCTCGATCACCATCACCGACGCGTTCGGCACGTCCACGCCCACCTCGATCACCGTCGTCGAAACCAATACCTGCACTTCGCCCTTCTTGAAGCCCTCCATCACCGCTTCCTTCTCTTCCTGCGGGAGCTTGCCGTGCAGCAGCCCCACCTTGAGCGTCGGGAAGCACGATCTTGGACAGGTCCGCGTACGCCTTCTCCGCGGCCTTCATCGCCTTGTCCTCTGTCTCCTCGATCGCCGGATAGACGACGTACGCCTGCCGGCCCGCCTCCACCTCGCGTTTGACGAAACTCCAAACCTGCTCGACCTCGAGGTGCGTCCTGTGAATCGTCTTGATCGGTTTGCGGCCCGGCGGCAGTTCGTCGATCACGCTGACATCGAGATCGCCGTAAATCGTGAGCGCCAGCGTTCGCGGAATCGGAGTCGCGGTCATCACCAGCACGTCCGGCGTCACGCCCTTTTTCTGCAGCTTCTGCCGCTGCAGCACGCCGAACCGGTGCTGCTCGTCGATAATACAGAGACCCAGCCGGGAGAACTCGACGTCCTCCTCCAGCAGCGCGTGCGTGCCCACGGCCACTTGTGCATAGCCTGTGGCGATCGCCCGCTTGACGCTCTCCTTCTCCTTCTTGGTCATCGAGCCCGCCAGCTGGACAACCCGGTAATTGAGCGGCGCGAACACCTTGCTCAGATAGAGATAGTGCTGCGTGGCCAGGATCTCGGTCGGAGCAAGCACCGCCACCTGATAGCCGTTCTCGACCGCGATCACTGCCGCCTGCGCCGCCACGATCGTCTTGCCGCTGCCGACGTCGCCTTGCACGCAGCCTCGACATCGGCTGCGGCGCGGCCATATCCAGCGCGATCTCCCGCACCACTTTCTTCTGCGCGCCCGTCGGCTTGAACGGCAGCATCCGCAGCATCGGTTCTCGCGCCGGCTCCAGTTTGAACGCGATCCCCTTTTCCAGCCGCGCCTGGTTCCGCTTGAAGCTCATCCCGGCTTCGAGCCAGAAAAACTCCTCGAAGATCAGCCGCAACTGCGCCGGACTGCGGAAGGCGTTCAGCACTCGCGCATCCGTCTCCGGGGAAGGGAAGTGAGTCTCCCTGAGAGCCACAGCCAGCGCAGGCAGCTTGAGCTTCTCCGTGACCACTGCTGGCAGAGCATCCTCGAGCTTGGGCTCCTTGTCCAGCAGACCTTTGATGACACTTCGGATGACGCGGGTGGTTACCTTGCCCGCTGCCTCGTAGACCGGCACGATGCGGCCCGTGTGCAGGCTCGCGTCGCCGTCCTCGTCGTCCTCCCGCAGCACCTCGAACTCGGGATGCATCATCGACATCTCCCGAAGGTAGGTGTCGAACTCAACTTTTCCGAACAGCGAGACGCGCACTCCGGGCGCGAAAACGCGATCCAGGTAGTGAGCATGAAACCACTTGGCCGTCATGCTCCGCCCTGTCGAGTCCTCGAAGATCACCTCCACCAGCCCCAGGTCCCGATTGCGAAACCGGCGCTTGTGCAGCGTCCGCACGGTCGCGATCACGGTGGCCATCTCGCCCGGGGCGAGCTCGGAGAAGGGCTTCACGTTCGAACGATCTTCGTAGCGGAAGGGGGGGTAGAAGAGCAGGTCGCCTGCCGTGGCCAGACCTTTGGCCTCCAGCTGTTCCGCGCGCTGCGGGCCTACGCCCTTCACATAAGTGACGGGTGTCGAAAGGTCCACTGGAAAGCCCTAGTGTACAATGCGCCCATGAAGCTCCTCCTGCTGGCATTCGCCGCTGGCGCTCTCGTGCCCGCCGCCGACCTCAGAATCGGCATCATCGGCACTGATACTTCCCACGTTGGCGCCTTCACCGCCATCCTTAACGACCCGGCCAATAAGAACCACATTCCTGGCGCTCGCATTGTCGCCGCCTTCAAGGGCGGCAGCGCGGACCTGGAATCCTCCTCCTCGCGAGTCGACAAGTACGCCGAGGAAATCGCTGCCAAGTTCGGCGTCGAAATCGTCCCGAGCATCGCCGCGCTCCTGCCCAAGGTCGACGCCATCCTTCTCGAATCAGTCGACGGCCGCAAGCACCTGCCGCAGTTCCGCGAAATCATGAAGGCCGGCAAGCCCATCTTCATCGACAAGCCGCTTGCCTCCACCTACGCCGACGCACTCGAAATCGCCCGCCTGGGCCGCGAGAACAACGTCCGCTGGTTCTCGGCCTCCTCGCTCCGCTTCAGCGGCGGCATCCCCGCCCTCAAGCAGCCCGGCACTCCGCGGCGCCGTTGTCTGGGGACCCGGTCCGACCGAAAAGACCCATCAGCTCGACCTCTCCTGGTACGGCATTCACTCCGTCGAGATCCTCTACGCCTTCCTCGGCCGAGGCTGCGTCGAGGTCACCCGCGTCGCCGGGCGCCAACGGCGACTCCGTCACCGGTCGCTGGAGCGACGGCCGCCTCGGCACTGTCGTCCTCGACAACGATTACGCCAGCTTCGGCGCGACCACCTTCGCCAAGCGCAAAGTCCCTGGTCTCCTCAGCCGACTTCTACACCGGCTACCAGGACCTCATCGTCGCGATCATCAAGTTCTTCCAGGGCGGCCCCTCGCCTGTGGATGAAAAGGAGACGCTGGAGATGTTCGCGTTCATGGACGCCGCCCAGCGCAGCAAGGAATCCGGCGGCAAGCCAGTGCCTCTGAAGTAACTCACGGGCTGGCCGATCCAGCCTCCCGCAGCGTCGATCTCCGGGTTCGGAACGCTGAGCGCATCCCGCGCCATAATGAAGGCACGTGATGACGCCACTACTGTTTGCCCTGTTGCTTGCCGCTGCTCCCGGCGACGTCCAGAAGGAAGACATCTTTCCGCTCGACGCCAAACACAACCACGCCTCAGCGATCGTCGAGTTGCCGAATGGCGACCTGATGGTCTGCTGGTATCGCGGCTCGGGCGAGCGCACGGCCGACGATGTGCAGATCATGGGCGCGCGGAAGAAGAAGGGCGCCAAGTCCTGGTCTGCCCCATTTGTCCTCGCCGACCAGCCGGGCTTTCCCGATACCAACCCTGTTCTCTGGGTTGACCAACAGAAGCGTCTCTGGCTCTTCTGGCAGACGATTGTTGCCAACCAGTGGGAGACGGCCATCAACAACTACCGTGTCACGAGCAAGTGGCAGGGCGACGGTGCGCCGACGTGGGAGCGCTCCGACATTATGCTGATCAAGCCCGTCCGCATCGCCGAGAAGACGGAGGAGTTCGCCAGTACAATTCCTGCCGAGTGGAAAGCCCGCTACGAGCGCGTCGTCACCCGCGCCAAGGACAAGTACTTTTCGCGCATGGGCTGGATGACGCGCGCGC
The DNA here is from genome assembly GCA_963714395.1 of Bryobacteraceae bacterium. Lineage (GTDB taxonomy): Bacteria > Acidobacteriota > Terriglobia > Bryobacterales > Bryobacteraceae > JACADU01. The sequence goes on along the minus strand of CAVQOO010000002.1, from coordinate 555,911 downwards.
ATCCTCTTCAACTGCCCTCGGGCCGAATCCTCGTTCCGCTCTACTCCGACGGCTACAGCTTCTCTCTTGTCGGCATCTCCGACGACGGTGGAATGACGTGGCGCGCTTCTGAACCCATCATCGGCGGCGGCAACATACAGCCCAGCTTCGCGCTTCGCAAAGATGGCACGCTGCTCGCCTACATGCGCGACAACGGCCCGCCGCCGAAGCGTGTTCACGTCGCCGAATCCAAGGACAACGGCGAGACCTGGTCCTTCACGCGCGACGGCGAGATGGCGAACTCCGGCACCGGCCTCGAAGTCCAGGTCCTCAAGGATGGACGATGGTTGATGATCAACAACGACACCGAGTCGGGCCGATGGCGGCTCACCCTCTCGCTCAGCGACGACGAAGGCCGCACGTGGAAGTGGTCCCGCGCCTTGGAACTCGACGAGCGCACGGAAGGCCAGCGCTCCAGCTTCCACTACCCCTCGATCATCCAAGGCTCAGACGGCACCGTCCATGCCAGTTACAGCGTCTTCCTGAACCACCTCAAGGAAGGCGAGCCTCGCAAGACCATTCGCCACGCCCAGTTCAAACCCGACTGGGTCGGCGCCCCGCGCTGAGATGTGCTCTCGGATGGCGGCCGCCTTGACGGCACCGAACCGGAATCCCCTCAATTCATGCGAAAAACGCGACGAAGGTGCTGGCGGCAACGATCCGAGTGGTTTTGTGGCGATGGAGGGAAAGCAACCCGCCCTTGTCGCCCGTCACGAGGTAATCGGCCTGGCCTGCCTCGGATAGGGCCAGCAGAAAATCGTCGTTGGGATCGGGAGAGCGTTTCACGCGCGGCAGCGGTCCGATGTCCTCAGCAAGTCTTTTGATTTGATTCACCAAACGTCCCGCCTTGTACGGCTTGATGAGATCGGCGACTCTCGGCTTCTGTAGCGTGGCGCGCAACTCGTCGAGTTGTTCCGCGCAGAACAGGAGAGTAAATTTACCGTCTTCCCAGGCGCTGTAGATGACGGCGGGGTCACCCGCCGGGGAGATCAAGGCGGAGACCAGGACGTTGGTGTCTAGCACCACACGCATCAGGATCTGCTAGCCCTTCCTTTGGTGCGACGTTCGGCGCGGACTTCGCGAACAGCGTCGTCAACGATGCGCTGCACCGCGTCCGGGCCGATGTCGGCATTGCGAGCCTTGATGTCCTGAACAGTGCGGTGAAACACTCGCCAGCGGACCGCGTCCTCTATGAACTTGGACAGGTCACCCTTCTTCATCCCCTGAGCACCCAGGTAGGTGCGCAGTGAGAGATCGGTTTCCTTGGAGACCTTGATGTTCCAGCGGACGGCTTGCTCTTGCATTTGGCTTGACATAAACACACAGGTGGATAAACACCTATGCAGCCAGTCTGGCAGAACGTCACCCTTCAGGCCCTGGCCAACGGCTGGTCAAGGCGTTTTCCGGTCTTCTCAGCGCCCTCGTGGGTCCGCCCAAAACTTAGGTCGCCAGAATCTCAGGTACCATAGAATCCAGGTCAGAGAGATGGCTTCTGGGAAGGCCAATTTGTGTCGGGACTGCTGTCGCTGGACGACAGCGTGCCTCCTGCTCGCCTGTTTTCTCCTTGGCCCCCTCGCTCCGCTCCTCGCCTTGCCCGCCGGACCCGCCTCCTGCAAGATGGCGTGCTCGCGCGTCAAGGATTGCTGCTGCAAGAAGAAAGCCGCTGCTCCGCAACTCACTTCATCCTCAGACGAACGCGCGTTTCGCACCTCCCGGTGCCCGAGCGGTTGCGGGCGCCTACCCGGCCGCACCGTTGCGCCGGCGTACTACTCCACCACCTCTGAAGGCCAGACACTCCTCCTGCCGATCGCTTCCGCAAAACTGCCCGTGGGGCTTCCGCATTTCCATCACCTGTCTCCAATCGGAAACTCGCTCCACCAGCGCCCTCCCCCATTCCTCTCTTGACTCCCGCATCACCGGAAAACAGTCAACGGAGGACTTCCATGCAAACGATCTACGTCCTCACGGCAGCACTCGCTCTCGCCGGCGGAGTCGTGTCTGCGCAGCAAAGCATCCACTACGCCAGCATCAGCGGGCGCGTCACTGATCCGTCTGAAGCCGTTGTGGAGGGTGCAATTATCGTCGCTCGTCAACTCGACACCAAGCTCACCAACACCGTCGAATCCGGACGCGATGGCCGCTTTCGATTCCCCTACCTCCCCATTGGCCGCTATGAAGTGGAGGTTCAGAAGCCGGGGTTTGCCGTTTCCACGCATCTGATGACGCTCACTGTCGGCGCCGCCTACGAACTCCCCATCGGCCTCGCCGTCGGCACCTCCGCCGAGAAGGTCACCGTCACAGGCGAAGCCGCCATGGTGGAGTCCGCCCGCAGCCAGATCGCCGGCACAGTCGTCCGTGCCGAGATTGCCGCCCTCCCGCTCAACGGACGCAACTTCCTCGACATTGCTCTGCTTGTCCCCGGCGTCTCCCCCACCAACACGGCCAGCACACAGCTCTTCCCCGAAACCTCCGCCGTCCCGGGCCAGGGCATTTCCATCAACAGCCAGCGCAACTTCTCCAACAGCTTCATCGTCGACGGACTGCCCGCCAACGACGACGCCGCAGGCCTGAGCGGCATTCCCTATGGCGTCGACGCCGTCAACGAGTTCCAGGTCGTCACCTCCGGCGGACAGGCGGAGTTTGGCCGCGCGCTTGGCGGCTATGTCAATCTCGTCACCCGCAGTGGTTCAAACTCGCTCCACGGCAACCTCTACAACTACTTCCGCCACAACAGTCTCAATGCCGCCAACCCCCTCTCCCACACCACGCTCCCGCTCACCCAGGCGCAGTACGGCGCCAGCCTCGGCGGCCCGATCGTCAACGACCGCACCTTCTACTTCGCGAACTTCGAGCAGCGCCGCCTCAATCAATCCGGCCTCGTCACCATCTCGCAGCCCAACGTCGACGCCATCAACGCCCGCCTCTCCGATACCGGCTACAGCGGGCCACACATCACCACGGGGCTCTACTCCAACCCCGTCGACAGCACTCATCTGCTCGCCAAAGTCGATCACCTGTTGACCTCCAACGACATTCTCTCCGTCCGCTACAGCCTCTACGACGTCTCGAGCGACAACTCTCGCGGTGTCGGCGCGCTCAACGCCACCACTGCCGCCGCCGGCCTGGAGAACACCGACCACAACGTCGCCGTGAGCAACGTCTACACGCTGTCCCCGCGCGTCGTCAACGAGACCCGCGGGCAGTTCACCCGATCCAGCCTCGCCGCTGAACCCAACGACCCCTTCGGTCCTGCCGTCAGCATTTCCGGCGTCGCCACCTTCGGCCGCCTCTCGAGCTCTCCCACCGGCCGCTTCAATCACCTTTACGAAATCGTCGACAACCTCGCTATCCAGACAGGCGCCCACGCCATTCGACTCGGCTTCGACTTCCTCTACAACGGCACCGACATCACTTTTCCTCGCGCCGCCCGTGGCAGCTACGCTTTCTCCTCCCTCACCAACTTCCTCACCGGCGTCTACAACAACTCCGGCTTCACGCAGACCTTTGGCAATACTGCCGTTCCTCAATCCAACCCCAACATTGGCTTCTACGCGCAGGACGAGTGGAAACTCCACCCGCGCTTTACTCTCAACGCCGGTGTTCGCTACGACTTTCAGTTCCTCGAAACCATCAACACCGACGCCAACAACATCTCTCCCCGCCTTGGCTTCGCCTGGACGCCGTTCGAGTCACGCCGCACCGTTATCCGCGGCAGCTACGGCATCTTCTATGACCGCGTCCCGCTGCGGGCCCTTGCCAACGCACTGCTCTCCAGCGGCAACACCACCGACACTTACCCCCGCCAGCCAGATCAACGTCAGCCTGAGCCCCGCCCAAGCCGGCGCGCCCCGCTTTCCCGACATCATCACCGCGGCGCCCGCCGGAGTGCTCCCTGCTTTCACCACCATGAACCGCGACATGCGGAACGCCTACTCTCTCCAGGGCAGCGTCGAAGTCGAACACCAACTCAGCGCCTCCTCAGCCGTGAACGTCGGCTACCAGCGCCTTCGCGGGCTCCACCTCATCAACTCCATCAATCAGAACGTACCCACCTGTGTCGCCGCCGGCGCCAACAACGGCTGCCGCCCCAATTCTGCCTACGCCAACAACAGCCAATACACGCCCGGCGCCGACTCCAAGTACGACGGCCTCTCCGTCTCCTTCCTCCAACGTCCCTTGCGCTGGGGCAGTTACCGCGTCTCCTACACCTATGCCAAGGCCTACAACAACGTTGGCGAGTTCTTCTTCAGCGGCCCCATCAACCACTTCAACGTCTGGGAGGACTGGGGACGCTCCGACGACGACCAGCGCCACCGCCTTGTCATCAATGGCACCGCGCAAGCGTACGGCTTCCAACTCTCGGGCACGCTGCAGTACTACTCCGCACTGCCCTTCAACATCACCACCGGCGCCACCACGATTCAAGGCACCGCCGCACGTCCCACAATCAACGGCGCGTTCATCCAGCGAAATGCCGGCGAGGGCCTTGACCGCTTCAGTATCAACCTCCGCCTCAGCCGCGCCTTCTCACTCACCGAGAGACTCCGCATGGAATTCATCGGCGAGTCGTTCAACTCCACTAACCGCGCCAACGGCGTGACTCTCAACGGAACCTTTGGCACGGGCGCCTACCCGGCGAACCCGCTGCCCGCCTACATGCAGACCACCTCGGTCGCCGACCCACGGAGCTTTCAACTGGCGCTCCGCTTTACATTCTGATGCTACTCACCACTTCCCTCCTCGCTGCAGGAATCATGCTCAACGGGCTGCCGCCGGTCGAGCCTGGAACGCCCAACCGCCAGCCACAACTCGCCGCCTCCGGGGCCTCGATCGCCATGGTCTTCGGCAGCGGCAAGTCCGTTTACTTCGCCTCATCCTCCGATCGAGGACTCACCTTCTCCAAGCCATTGGAAATCGCCTCCAATCCGATGCTCGCCCTGGGACGCCACCGCGGTCCGCGGGTCGCCTACTCCGGCAAGGCACTCCTCGTCAGCGCGATCGGAAAGGGCGACCTTCTGCTGTGGCGCTCAACCGACAACGGACGAACCTGGTCCCAATCCAAAGTCGTTAACGACGTACTCGACTCGGCCCGCGAGGGTCTCCATGCCATGGCCGCCGACGACCAGGGCCATGCCGCCCTCGTCTGGCTCGACCTCCGCGGCAAGGGCACGCGCCTCTACGGTTCCTTCTCCAACGACTCCGGCGCCTCGTGGTCGCCCAACTTCCTCGTCTACGAATCGCCTGACGGCACCATTTGCCAATGCTGTCACCCGTCGCTCGCCGCGACCGGCTCAGGCGAGTTCGCTGTCATGTTCCGTAACGCTCTGGCTGGGTGCCGCGACATGTACGTCCTCCGCATGAGCGCCGGCAAGGTGATCGACAAGGCTTGCCAAGGCGGGGCAGGGAACCTGGCCCATCAATGCCTGCCCGATGGACGGCGGTGGCCTCGCGCTCACAAAGAGCGGCCTAGCCACAGCGTGGCGCCGCGAGCAGGAGTTGTTCGTCGTCCTCCCCGGCGAGGCCGAACAGCGGGTCGGCGAAGGCAAGGACATTGCACTCGCCGCTTCGGGCGATCAGGTCTACGCTGTCTGGAGCCAAGGCGAAGGCATCCGCTACTGGGCCAGCGGGCGCGCTGGAACTCTTGCCGAGGTGGGGGCGTTCGCCTCTGTCATTGCGCTTCCTGGCGGCAGTGCGCTCGCCGCTTGGGAGAACAACGGCGCAATCTCACTGGCCCGCCTGCCGTGAGGCCTGAAACTCCGATAACGTCATCTCCTCCGGCGCTTCCGTGTCGCTCTCGAAGTCGATCCGGTAGCCGTCCGGATCGGTCAGCGACGTCACCCACATCGCGTTGCCCACTTGCGGCTCTGACGCCTCGATTCCTTGCGACCGGAATTCCCGCCAGAGTCTCACGGCATCCTGGCAAATGAACATCAGCGTTACCCCGTCCCCACCGGCCTTCCCCAGCGGCTGCGCAAATTCCTGGAGCATTACCGACGCTCCGCCGAGTGCGAGGCAGCACCAACGAATTCTCCCCTCGACCACCCACTTGTGGGTCATTGTGAACCCCAGGCCGTCGAGGTAATACCGCAGCGAGCGCTCCATGTCCTGCACGCTCAGGAATGGGATCACCTGTCTGACGTTGCTTCCATCCACTGCTTCAGCTTACTTCGGCACCTGACTCTCGGCCCAGTCGATGAACTTCTTCGCCACGGCTTTGCCCAGCGTCACCCCGGCCTGGTTGTCGAACTCGTAGTGGATGCCCGCCCAGATGCGCGAATCTCCGGCCTCCTTGCCATATTCGCGGGCGAACGTCGCATACCTCGGAAACAGGTAAGCGAGTACTTCCGCTCGCGCTGCCGACAGCGTCGAGTGGTTGGACGGGTAGCTGGGGAAGTTGGGGACTGGAAACAGCGGGACGATTCGCGAGTCCAGTTGGTGCGGCCGGAGATACCAGTAAGTGAACTTGCCGTCATTGCTGGCGAGGAATGCGTCGAAGTGAACGGCGGCGAGCATGGAATAAGCACGCGCGGCGCGCGGCGGGTTCTGGTCCGTCTTATCCTCGAACATCCATTTGCTTGCATAGTCAAACCAACTGGTAGCCAGCCCCTGAGGGCTCTGCCAGAAAAAGGCCTTGTAGTTGCTCACAAAGGTGCGCGAGTACTGCAGCACCGCGTCCGCGTCGGCCCTCGCTTCCGCGGTTTGACAGCCCGGCGGCGGGGGAGGCCGGAACTCGCTCGGCGACGACAGCAGAATTGGCTTCCAGCCCGGCATCGTCACGTTGCCCGGATTCGTCCCTGTCCACATGCACGCGCCCGTCGGGACGGTGCCCGTCCAGACTGCGTCCGACCCGTCCGCCTTTGCCATCTCGATCACCTTCTCCCCCACGCGGCGCCCCAGATCAAGGCCGGCGAAGTAGTCGCTCTGGAACTGCAGGCCGGCATGCAGCCGCGTGCGGGCGGCCTCTTCGGCCAGCGCCCAAAAGTACGAGGCCTCCGTGGGGAAGAAGTACCCGAGAACCGTCGCTGCGGCCGCTGCCGTCGAAGCGTGCTCGGAGGGGTACGACGGGCTATTAGGAACGGGCAGCGCGGTCTTCAGCGTTGTGTCCACCACGCTCGGTCGCGGGCGATTGTAGAAGTACTTCGAGTCCCAAGTGGCGACTGTCGCGTCGTGCATGGCCATGGCTGTGTAGGTGTAAACACGGTGCACGAACGGCGTCACCGGTTGGCCGTTCAAATAACGGTTCGAGATCAACTCGATCCACCGGTAGCTCGGCGCGCCGGCATCCCAGTACTGAATCTGGTCCGCAACCTGCTGATTATTGGTTGCTGTGAAGGTTTTCAGCCATGCGATCTCTTCCGCTGTCGCGGCGGCGTTCGGTGGGGCTGCCACGCGGTAATCTTTCCCGGATGTTATGGCCCACGTCTTCCAGGTCCCAGCCGTGGGTTCGACCATCGTTGTTGGTGCTGCCGCCATCTGAAGCAGAGCTAACAGAATGAACATCTTGCACCTCCTGGTAGCTCATACCACTAAGTCAAGATCAATGCAAGGCAAAAATTAACGACGCTTCACTATCTCTCGATCACTCGGGCTCCTTGGGCCGCATCCGGGATCTCCGTCGCGATCTTTGTGAGTTCTCGCTTTGGACCATCGTCGTCTTTCGCGGCCCGCTCCGCCGGGTTTACAATGCAGCAATGCGCTGGACACCTGGTGGAACAAGCGGGGATATCGAAGACCGCAGAAGTTCAGGCGGTTTTGGCGGCGGCGGTGGAATGAAAATGGGCCTGGGCGGGCTCATTGTTCTGGGCATCTTGAGTTTCGTGTTCAAAACGGACCTCATCAGTCCTTTCCTCGGAACGGGAGGCGGCGGATCGGGCGCAGTTTCAAGGCCCGATCCCGAACGTGACCTAGCCGAAAAGCCAATGGTCGATTTCGTCAGTTTCGTGCTCGACGATATGCAACTCAAGACCTGGCCCGATATTCTCGCCAGGCAGGGATCGGAATATCGACGTGCCACACTGGTCCTCTTCCGTGATGGAGTCCAATCAGCCTGCGGAATGGGACAGGCCGCTTCCGGTCCGTTCTATTGCCCCGGCGACGAAAAGGTCTATATCGATCTCGGCTTCTACGAGGAGTTGAAGCGCCAGTTCGGCGCTCCCGGGGACTTCGCGCAGGCCTACGTCCTGGCCCACGAAATCGGCCACCATGTGCAGAAAATCCTGGGAATCGAGTCCAAGATGCGCGCCGCGCAGCAGCGAAATCCCGCCGCCGCCAATCAGCTTTCGGTAAGAATGGAACTGCAGGCTGATTGCTTTGCCGGCATATGGGGCCACGCGACCAATAGCCGCAATCTCCTCGAAGGCGGCGATGTGGAAGAGGCCATGAATGCCGCTGCGTCCATCGGCGATGACCGGATTCAGAAGATGTCCTCCGGCCGCGTGGTCCCGGAAAAGTTCACCCACGGCAGTTCCGCGCAGCGCGTGGAATGGTTCAAGCGCGGCATGGAGACCGGGCAGCTTTCGGCGTGTGACACCTTCGCCGCCCGCTGAGCACGCGGCATCAAGCGAAACGAGGAGGAGGCGTCGTATTCTTCAGTGGAGAGAGGCAAATGACTCTTCGTCCACTGTTCGCATTCATCATTGCCGCCTTCGCAGCCGCGCCGCAGTCGCTGCGCGAAATTCGCCAGGAGTGGCCATCATTCCGCGGGCCGGCAGCCTCCGGAGTCGCCGACGGCCAGAAGCTGCCCGACTCCTGGGATGTCGAGCGGGGCGCGAACATCCTCTGGAAGGTGACCGTTCCTGGCTTGGCCCACGCCAGCCCGATCGTCTGGGGCGACAAGATCTTTCTCGCCACCGCCGTCAGCAGTCTCAAAGACGCCACCTTCAAGCCAGGCCTGTATGGCGAGGGCACTGCCTCAGAAGACAAATCCCTTCACAAGTTCCAGGTGATCTGTTTGGATCGCCAGACTGGCAAGACCCTGTGGGTGCGCACTGCCTATGAGGGTGTGCCGATGGAGAAGCGCCACATCAAGTCGACCTACGCCAGTTCCACGCCCGCAACGGATGGCCGCATCGTGGTGGCGCTGTTCGGCTCCAACGGATTGTACGCCTATGACCTCGACGGCAAGCCGCTCTGGAAGAAGGACCTCGGCCGCATCGACGCCGGCGCCTACGATGCGCCGGACTATGAATGGGGCACGGCCAGCTCTCCAATCATTCACGAGAATACTGTCTTCGTGCAGTGCGACCAGCAGAAGAACTCCTTCCTGCTCGCCGTCGACGCCAAGTCCGGCGAGACGCGCTGGAAGACCGAGCGGGACGAGATCTCCTCCTGGGCCACTCCCAACGTCTATACTCTCGGTGGCCGGCAGGAACTCGTCACCAACGCGCCCAATCTGATTCGCGGCTACGACCCGAAGACAGGCAAAGAACTGTGGCGACTGGGAGGCAGTTCAAAGATCACTGCCCCAACGCCGATCTTCACCAAGGACCTCATCTACGTCGCCAGTGGCCGCAGGCCGGAGGCGCCCATCTTCGCCATCCGCCCCGGCGCGTCGGGCGACATCACCATGGGCCGCAGGCAGGGCGGCAGCGACAGCGTCGCCTGGCGCAAGCAGCAGCGCGGCTCCTATATGCCGACTCCGCTCGTCCACGACGGGTTGTTCTACGTCATCGGCAACTCGGGCATCTTTGACTGCTACGATGCCGCGACCGGTGAAGAGATCTATCGCGAACGGATTCCCCATGCCGGTTCCGGTTTCAGCGCTTCTCCTGTGTTGTCCGACGGCAGAATCTACCTGTCGGGCGAAGATGGTGACATCTTCGTTGTGCAGGCGGGCAAGGAGTTCAAAATGTTGGGCCGGTTCGCCATGGGCGAGCCGTTGATGGCCACGCCAGCGATCTCCCGCGGCGCGATGTTCGTTCGCGGCGAGCGCCATCTGTTCGCCATAGGCCGCTAACGCGCGCCGAGCAGTTCCGCGATCTCCTTGCGAGTTCTCCCGGCCTGCGTGTCGTCATATTTGCCGCTCACAATCGACTGAGCCGTATCTCCATACTTGCTCTTCAGCGTCTTGTCCGCGCCCTTTTCAAGCAGCAGTCTCACTACCTCGATGTGCCGGTTCTGGCAGGCATTCATCAGCGGCGTGAACCCCTCGTCGTCCTGCGCATCGACATTTGCTTTCCGCTCGAGCAGCAACCGGACCGTTTCCGTGTTCCCCAACGAAGCTGCGATGCCCAGCAGGGTTTCCTTGTTGGCATTGCGCCAGTCGGGGCTCAGGCGGTTGTCGAGAAAGACACGCAGGTAATCCGGTTTCTGGTTCTCGGCCGCCAGTTGTGCGGCCGATTTGGTGTCGCTGCCCGTTGCCGCCGGATCCGCTCCTGCCTTCAGCAATGCCGCCAGGATGGCCGGCGTCGCAGGCTTGGCCGCCCAGATTGCGATGACCAGGGCGGGATAGGTCTGATCCCGCATGTTGGCATCCGCGCCCTTGGAGAGAAGTTCCTCAGTCTTGGTAAGGTCGCCATTCGATACTGCGTCCAACAACGGAGGCGGCGGAGTGTTCTGCGCCAAGGCCAGTGTGAGCATGAGAGCGGTGGCCGGATGGTACGATGCCCCAAGGATCATGCCAACCATTATTCTCCTTCTGGCGTTCACGGGCGCGCTTCGAGCGCAAACCGGTGTGTTCACTTCGGCCATGGATGTCGGTGGGCCCGCCAAGCCGGGCTCCGCGTCCTACAGCGACGCTTCGGGCGAATACCGCATCTCGGCTTCGGGAGAGAACATCTGGGGTGCGCGCGACAGTTTCCACTTCCTCTCGAAACCGATCACAGGCGACCTCGAGCTCACCGTCCTGGCGGCCTGGGCCGCCGCCGGTGGCAACGCCCACAAGAAGGCCGGCATCATGTTGCGCGCCGGGTTCGACGCCGACGCGCCTCATGCCAGCGCCATGGTTCATGCCGACGGCTTGATCTCACTGCAATACAGGCGTGAAAAGGGCGGACCCACCGCAGAGGTGCGCTCGCCCGTCAAGGCGCCCGCCCGCATCCGGTTGCGGCGCGATGGTGACGTGATCTCCATGGAGGTCGCCCCGGCTGGCGGCGACTTCGAACCCTCCGGCGCGCTCACAGTCGTCCTGCCCGAGACCGTGCAGGCCGGGCTGGCAGTCTCCTCTCATGACGACAAAGACCTGCAGACGGCCATCCTCACCGGCGTCGAACTGAAGGAGCATGGCACAGCCACCATCAAGGAGCGCGTCGTGGAGAGCACTCTTGGAAACCGTCGAACTCGCCACCGGCCGCCGCCGTATTGTGCGCCGCGCGATAGAGCACTTCGAAGCTCCCAACTGGACCAACGACAGCCAGACTCTCGTCTACAACGGCGGCGGCAAGATCTGGCGCATCCCGGTTTCAGGCGGCACGCCGGTTCACGTTTCTACCGGCGACATCCGAGTGAACAACGATCACGGCCTGTCGCCTGACAACCGCTGGCTGGCCATCAGCGGCAATATCGCTCGCGGGCAGTCACAGATCTACGTCATGCCGGCAACGGGAGGCGAGATGAGGCTCGTGACGTCCAAGACGCCCTCTTACTGGCACGGCTGGTCGCCCGACGGCAAGACGCTGGCCTATTGCGCCAGCCGCGACGGCGAGTATGACATCTACACGATTCCGGTTGAAGGCGGCGAGGAGACCCGGCTCACCACCGTCAAGGGACTCGACGATGGTCCTGAGTATTCTCCCGATGGCCGCTTCATCTACTTCAACAGCGTCCGCTCCGGAGTGATGCGTATCTGGCGCATGAAGCCCGACGGCAGCGACCAGGAGATGGTCTCGCAAGGGCCACCGTCAGCCGACTGGTTCGCGCATCCCTCGCCGGACGGGCAGTGGCTGGTCTACATCTCCTACGACGCCTCGGTCGAAGGTCATCCGGCCAACAAGGACGTCACGCTGCGAGTCGCGCCCGCGGCCGGCGGCCCTGCCAAGACGCTGGTGACGCTGTTTGGCGGACAGGGGACCATGAATGTCCCCTCCTGGTCGCCCGATTCGAAGCGCTTCGCCTTTGTCAGCTATCGGATGGTCAAGAAGCAGTAGCGCCTGCGACGCGCGAAGCCCGCAACGTTGCGGATCGCGCATCCAGGGACTCCACCAATTGCACGTGAATCCGGTCGTCCAGCAGATACCGCTGCCGGCCGTCTTCCTCCGCCAGTGTCGCCAGTTGTTTCCCGGCGAGCAGAATGCACAGTTGGCGCTCGCCCGGCGTCAGGTTCTGAACATCGACGCTGGCCAGCCCCCCTGCACCCGGCTCAAACTTCCGCAGGAAGTCGCGGGTGAAAACTTGCGGGTCGGCGCCATCGAGGGATGCCGCGGCCGCAGGCCAACGCTGCTCCGGATCGCCATGGAAATACGGACCTGAAGCGAAGGCCAGCAGGAAGACGATCACGTCGATGAAAGCGGCCAGCAGGAACGCAAAGATATGCCGGCCTGTCGGCGCGGTCACAAGCTCGGTGAATCCCAGCAGCAGTTCCTCCTGCCCCGATGCCGTCTTGTCGAGGTGGTCCGAGAGCGAGGGCACCGGAGGCCGTTCGACCTTGCCCGCGTGTGCCTGCTGATCGACCTCGGTCCAGGGGATCGAGTCGTACACTTCGCGATACCTCCTGATCTGCACCTCCGAGGCGTCGTTCGGCTTCAACTGCGCCCGGAAAGCCGACAGGGATTGATGCGAAGTCGTTAATTGTTCAAGAGATTGCCTCGCTAACTTCGAGTAACGGTCGAAGGCCGTGTAGCGCACTCCCTCGCCAGAGCCCTCCTTGTATCCGGTCGTATAAGTCTGGCCTTCACGAGCGACAGCCTCCCGGATTCGGGCCAGGTAAGGGTCTGAATCCTGTGCGCTCGAAATGTGGCCGTGCGTCTTCTCGGCTACGGTCATCTCGTCGAGCGCAACCACATGTTTCTTTCCCTCGGCGATGGCCGCGGCGAGCTGCTGCTCCGACTGCCCGGCCGACGCGCTGATGCTGTCGTACAAGCCGCGCTGCACCAACGCCGGCCGCTCTCTGGCTGAAAACCAGGTGTACAGGCTCACGTAGGAAAAGGCGACCGAGACCACTCCCGTGATCGCGTAAACAGTAGTCAGCAATACCCGCCTCGATGTCGTGAAACCAATCAGCCAGGCCACCAGCACAAGCGCGGATTGAATCCCCAGCGAAGCCAGGAATGCGAACCACCCGTTGAGGTACAACGCCATTCCCTGCCAGGTGGTGTACCAGGAGACGATCGAGAGCAGGACAGTAGATACGAAAAGCGCCTGAACCATCGCGCGGCTGCCGGAGCCGCCCGAAGAAGCGGTCTGGGACACAAGGGCCATTTGGGCACACCTCTCAGTGTTCGTTTATACGAAAGTGTTATGAGAGATGTTCCCGGAAATCTCTAAAAGCCGGCACGTCCCTCTCTGATGAGGCGGGAGAAGTCTGGTGAACTGTCCGCGGCACGCGCCGCGTCATTGATGTGTGCCTGCTTTTTCAGTTGATCGAAGGGCAGACCGCCCTTGAGGTTTCCACGCTCATATAGCATCTGGTCTACCAGACCAGGAGTGAGGATCCGCCAGTCCCAAGGGGCGCTCTTCTTCCCCGATGCATGCACCTCATTCACGCGAATGGTCGTTGTGCAGTTCCGCGTCAGCGCGTTGTACCACTCGGGCTTGTTGTGCAAGGCGTTAATCTGTGCCACGTACTCGAGAAGCAGGGCTCGGGCATGTTCCGGCGTTGCATTCGTACGGAAAAGATAGACCTCCTCGCCCTTTCTGTAGTTTGTCCTCAATCGGATCACGTCGCGCTCGTCAGCAGCAATATAGATGAGTTCGTAGGCTCGAAAGAAACCCTTTACAGACGAATACTCCTCGCCGACCTCCTTCCGCGTCTCGATCGAGAACGCGACATGATTACCGTCGTCGAAGACGAAGCTCATGATGGGGTGTGCGATATAGGGGGAGCCCCAGTAGGTAATGAAGATGTCGATTCCGCTGATCCTCGAAAGGTCCAGCGTGCGGGTCTCCCAGCGCGCGTCGTAATCGGTTTCGGTGCGATAGACGGAGTTCCGGAGGTTGTGGATGGTGAGCTTGTCGCCCTCCTGCGTGGCCCAGGCGGTTTGGGCCACATCCGGTTGCCAATTGCGGTCGTTCGAGGGTTTGAGCGAGAAAAACCACATACAAACAGCGGCGATCGGCGTGGCCAAGGCGAGAGCCCAGATAAGGGTACGTTTGCGAATAGCCATGCTGGACAGTCAGCATAGCAGAAGGGCGCCAGGCAGTTCAGTCTGGCGCCCTTCCGGTTGCTTGCCGATGCCAACGATCAGAAGACCAGTCGCATCGACATCTGGATGTTGCGCGGCGAGTTGCCCGCGTCGGTGATCATGCCGAAGTACCGCGTGCCGATCGTCGTGTTGTAGTTGCCAAAGCCTCGGATGTTGAAGAAGTTGCTGCTCTCCAGGCGGAGTTGCAGGTACGTGCCCCGCTCCGGCGTGAGATAGAACGACTTCATCATCGAGACGTCGTAGTTGTAGTTCGAGGGCTGCCGCAGGTTCGAGAAGATTGGCGGCAGTGTGCCGTATGTAAACTGCTTGGCGTCCACGGCGTTCGTGAAGCGCCGCGTGGGATCCGTAGGCAGCGCGTCGCGGGTCGAGTAGAACACGTCGCTATTACCCGAAAACTGCGGATTGTCGACCGTAGGTTTCGACGGGTCCAGGAAGTTTCCGTAGGTCCACTCCACACGTACGTTGTTGTTGATGTTGGGGGTCGTGGCAACCAGCACGATGGGGCGTCCGGAGCGGTACGTTCCCATGCCGGCCAATTCCCAGCCGCCAACAATGCCATCAGCGATTTTTGCGCCCATGCTCTGTGGGCTGCCGAGCCACTTCTTGCCGCGGCCCACGGGCAATTGGTAGCCGGCGGCGAAACGGAAAACGTGCGTCTCGTCCAGCGGGCTGATACCGTAAATGTCCGTCACTGCGTCAGTATTCTGCTGACGCTTGCCTCCCAGCACTGTATTGTTGGCCCCCAGGGCGACGTTAGGTCCGCCCACATCGTCCAGCAGTTTGCTGAACGTGTAGTTGCCTAGCAGGTACAGCCCTTGCGACATGCGCTTTTCCACGCGCAGATTGAGACCGTTGAAGTTCGACCGGCCGAGGTTGACCCCTTGCACCGCAATCGAGCCGAAGTAAGGGTAGGCCATCTCGAGAATGGCGAGGTTCTGCTTCGGTCCGACGACGCTGTTGTTCTGCGTCTGCCCCGCCGTCGGCGAGTTCAGTTGCTTCGTGTAGTTGCGGACATTATCACCCTGCGGTCCGCCGACGAAGAGCTCGCGCGGGAATCGTCCCACCATGTCCGGCCCCATCAGGCCTCGTCCAAGGTTGGCGTTGTAGGTTGCCTCGACCACCGTGTTGCCTTTCAGCTCGCGCTGGATGCCGAAACTGAACGTGTGCTCCTCGGGCATCCGCACCGTCCGGCTGAAGCCCGCCGGGCTCGTCGGGCCCGTGGCCCCGTAGTTGGCCCCCGCGTTGGTTCGCTGGTACTGCACAAACTGCCCTTCCAGGAACGGCGATTTCCAATTCGAATAGAGATGAACCATATTGTCCGTGCTGGCGTGCCAGCCGGCGCTCGCAGTGTCGGCAAGTGGCAGGCCGCTCCCCGAGTAGGCCACCTCAGCGCCCGTCGTCGGCATGTACATCATCGCGTAGGACCCGCGAATCACCGTCTTCGCATTGAGCTGGTAGGCCGCGCCGATTCGCGGCGCGAACTGGTTCTTGATGTAGCTGGTCCCGGTCCGCGACGGAAACTCGGGCGTATTCGCTATGCGAAGCGCTCCGTTGGCGAAGCCGCTGCTCGCCCATGCCGGCTTCATGATTGTTGCCGGGTCCAGGCCCGCGGCGCGCACTTCCGATTCCCAGTTGTATCCGGGGGTCATCTTGAACGGTGGCGGTGCATCAGGATCCCAGAAATAGAGCTTGTCGTGCCTTTCCGTGATCGGGGATTCCATATCCCAGCGCAGGCCCAGGTTCAAAGTCAGCCGTGGTGTCAGCTTGAAGTCGTCCTGAACGAAACCGGCATAGTAGTTGAAGTTGTTGGCGCGAGTGGTGCCGCCGGACAACTCCGCCTGGTTGTTGGTGCCGATCATGTAGGCGGCCGTGCCGTAGGCGATGGAGATATCGGATCCGAAGCCGAAGTCGACGCCCGCGATCTGGTGAACCGGTCCCGCGTGGAAGCTGTACGTGCCGCTTCCGGCCGCCGAGTAGTTGTCGTAAAACTTGTACATCTGGAAGCCGGTCTTGATCGTGTGCTTGCCCAGAATCTTCGTGATCGTTGCGCTTGAGTCGTACGTCGTGTAGTTCGAGACGCTGGCGGTCGCGTTTTCGGCGATCGTCGTCGTGGGATTGCCCGCGATGCGAGTCAGAGGTACGTTATCGGTCCCCATCAGGCTCCTCGTGATCGGGTCGAACGGAACACTGGCGCTCGAGAAGTCCGCCGGCAGGAGACCGCCTGCGGAGTTGGGCCAATGGGTCAAGCCGCCTCGAACATCGAGAATCAGGGTCGGGTTGATCATCCAACTGTCGTTGAGGGTAACGGTGAGCGATTCCTTCGATCGGTTCTGCGTCGCCCTCGACGCGGGTCCCCGCCATCGTGTGGCGCCGCTCTCGGTGTTGCGGACGGTGAAACGGCCGAAGAATCGGTTCTGATCCGTGAAACTGTGGTCCAGCCGCGTTCCATACGTGTCGCGGTCGGCCGTGTTGCTTTGTGGCGCCATGTAATTGCCCTGCGCGCTCGAACCGGAGACCGGTTCGCGGTTCGGCAGCGGCACGAATTTCAACAGCTCGAGGCTCACTGGTGACAATAGGCTCTGCGGGATTCGCCGTCCGTCTCCCAGTAGATTCTGCCGGAGATACTGATTCGACGGCGCGTCAAAGGTCACTGGTCCCCACTGGTCATAGAGCAGCGGAGTGATCCCGTTATAGACGGTCGCGGAGAAATCCCCCTGCCGCTCTTTCTCCGTCGGCACCGAGGCAACCTGGAGGCTCCCCGCCTGGCGCCGCTTCATTCCTTCGTAGTTGAAGAAGAAGAACGTCCGGTTGGCGCCGTTGTACACCTTTGGGATCCGAACCGGTCCGCCAATTGTTCCTCCGTAGATGTTCTGGCTGAACTTCGGCTTCGCTCCCCCAAGCGCGTTCTGAGACCACGAGTTGGCGTTCAGATGGTCGTTCTGGAAATACTCGAACAACTGGCCGTGGAACGCGTTCGTGCCGCTCTTGGTGATGACTTCGACCGCTCCGCCCGACAACCGCCCGTACTCGGCCGAGATACCGTTGGTGATGACCTTGAACTCGGCCACTGTCTCCATGCTGGGTGTCGTGTCCACCACTTTGTGGCCTAGTCCGGTGCCGGCTGTCACGCCGTCCACCTTGTACTCCACGCCGACTGTTCGGCCGCCGTTAATCCGGGTGTCGCTGCCGGGCTCGGCGCGCGTGCCTCCGCCTTGCACGTTGCCGGACAGCACCAGCAGCCGTAGGGGATCCCGCTGAAGCTGCGGGATATTCGATATCACTGTGTTGTTAATGACTTCGCCCGTCTGGGCGTCTGTCGTGCGGATCAGGGGTGCCTCGCCAGTCACCGTCACTGATTCCGTCAGTCCGCCCACTTCCAGCGAGATATCGACGACCAGACTATCTCCTACCTGAATCAGGATCCCCTGCCGGCTCATCTTCTTGAATCCGGCAGCTTCAACCTGTACTTCATAGGTTCCGGGGCGGAGCTGCAGCACTGTGTAAGCGCCCGTCGTGTCGGAGACCACCTCTGTCTTGGTGTTGGTCTCCACGTGGACGGAGGTCACCTTGGCGCCCGGGACACTGGCGCCGGTCTTGTCCGTGATGGTTCCACGCATTGCCCCGAGGCCGCCTTGCCCGAAGGCCGGGAGCGCGGAGAGCGAGACGAGTGCTACCACTGGCAATAGCCGGTAGAGTGAGCGACGAAGTGTTGGCATTGAAAACAGGCTCCTTTCCACTGCGGATTTCGCTTCCAAACGGACTCCGCCTAGTGGAATCAGACTAACCAATCCTATTCTTCAACGTATGGGTCTTGTGGAGTAGGGGAATTTACAGTAAGTTAACTGTGAACTCCCGTGTCTTCAGCGCCAGCGGCCGCAACAAACCGGTGTGGGATCAGCCAGGGTCAAATGGCTGAACTCATTGATAGGATTGCTGCCAGTCCGCACTTCCAACGCACCAGGCGTCTGCAGAGCTTCCTGAGATATGTGTGTGAGCGATCGCATGCTCAGCGATACCAGGAGATTTCCGAGCAGCAGATCGGCCACCTCGTCTTAGGGCGCCATAAGGACTACAACCCGGCAGACGACAACATCGTCCGGGTCGAGGCCCGTGAATTGAGGAAGAGGCTCGAAGCGTACTTTGCTCAGGAAGGCCTCGAAGAACCGGTCATCATCGAGATTCCTCGAGGATCCTATGTGCCTGTCTTCCTGCTCAGGCCCGCTGAGCCGGCTCCAACCGTCCTCGCCCTCCCTCAGACCCCTCTCCTTCAGCCCCACCAATCCCGGCGCCTCCTTTGGATCTTGGCTGCCTCGTCTACCATCCTTGCCTGCCTCTGCGTCTGGTTCTGGCTCCAGGCACGCAAGGCCGACCTCCGCAACCGGCCGCCTGAGATCGTGCGGCAGTTTTGGGACCGCATACTGACCCCCGAGCGCCCCACTGTGGTGGCCGTCGCCGATTCCAGTTTCGCCTTGCTGCAGGACCTCCGTCGTGAGACAGTTTCCTTCGAGGACTACGTCAGCGGTAGTTTCTTCTCGTCTCTGCGCTCGAGGCAGTCGACCGAAATGGACCGATTCCTCTCCAGCATCGCAGCGCGCTCCCACACCAGCCTCGCGGACGCGGCCCTATTTGCTCGTATCACGCACATCGCCCCTTACGGGGCCGCGGTGAACCTGCGCTTTGCCCGCGAAGTCCGTGCGCAGGAACTTAAGGCAAACAACGTCGTCTTCATTGGCAGCGAACGGTCCAACCCCTGGTCGGGCCTGTTTAACGCCTGGCGCAATTTTCAGTTCGAATATGACCCGGCGACCAACCGCGCCAGGATCCTGAACAAGTCGCCTCGTCCCGGCGAGCCGCAGGCATTTCTTGGAGGACCACTGGGTCCGGCGGCGACCGAAGCCTACGGCGCAGTTGCATTCCTCCCGAACCTGGACCGCTCCGGGCAAGTCGTGATCTTCGCCGGAACCAGCATGCAGGGCTCTGAGGCCGCCGGCGACTTGCTCACCCGCGCCGACAAACTCGAACTCCTCACCCGCACGCTCGGCGCCCATCCAGGCAAGCCGCTGCCCTACTTCGAGGTGATCGTGAAACTCGTCGCCGTTGATGTGTCCTCGATCTCGACCCAAATTGTCGCTCATCGCATCGTCGACGCGTCGAAGCTGGAAGCCATCCGATATACTCAACCGTGAGTTGAGTCGATTCCTCCTCATCCTCTGCGTGGTCCTGCTTTTGTCAGGCCAGTCGTCCGGGCCCATCCGCTTTGAAGATCGCGCCCGGCCTGCCGGCGTTGTCTTTCAACTGCGCAATGCCGCCGCCGGCGAACGCCATCAAATCGAGACCATGCTCGGCGGACTCGCCGTGCTCGACTTCGACAATGACGGCCTGCTCGACATCTACTTCGTCAACGGCGCGGCCATACCCTCACTCGACAAGACCGAGCCTGCCTTCTCCAATCGTCTCTTTCGCAACAAGGGCGACGGCTCGTTCGTCGATGCTACCGGGACGGCCCGCCTCCAGGGTTCCGGCTATGGGATGGGCGCCGCCGCCGGCGACTACGACAACGACGGCGATACCGACCTCTACGTCGCAGGCGTCAACCGCAATCATCTCTTCCGCAACGATGGCCGAGGCGTATTCGCCGACGTGACCCGCGAAAGCGGCGCCACCGGTGTCCACCCGTCGCTCGGCAAGCGTTTCGCCATCGGCGCCGGCTGGCTCGACTACGACAACGACGGCGACCTCGACCTTTTCGTGCTCCACTACCTCGACTGGAGCCCCGCCAAGGAGAAACCGTGCTACTCCTACCAGCTCCGCGCCTACTGCCATCCCGACAACTACGCGCCGCTGGCCAATCTGCTCTACCGCAACAACGGCGACGGCTCGTTCACCGACGTCAGCGATGCTTCAGGCATCGGCAAGGCAACGGGCAAAGGCATGGGAGTCGCTTTCGCCGACTATGACCTCGACGGCTTCACCGACATCTTTGTCTCCAACGACAGCATGAGGAACTTCCTGTTTCGCAACAATGGCGACGGCACATTTGTCGAGTCAGGCATCCTCGCCGGTGTCGCCTTCAACGAACACGGCAAGACCATCGCCGGCATGGGCGTCGACTTCCGGGATATCGACAACGACGGCAGGCCCGACATTGTCCAGACCGGCATGATCGGCGACACGTTCCCGTTCTTCCGCAACGCCGGCCGCGAGTTCGCCGACATGACCGCCAGGAGCGGCCTCGGTGCTCTTACTTCGCGCCTCACTGCCTGGGGCGTCGGCGCCTTCGACTTCGACAACGACGGCAACAAGGATCTCTTCACCGCTAACGCATCCATCCTCGACAACGCCCGCCAGGTGGAGAACCTTCCGGACGCCCTGTCGCCGAGCGTGTTCCGCAATGTGGGCGGCAAGTTCGTCGATGTCTCCGCCTCTGCCGGCGCGGGGTTCCTCGTCCCCCGCGTCCATCGCGGTGCCGCCTTCGGCGATTTCAATAACGACGGCCGTATCGACATCGTGGTCAACGCCCTCAACCAGCCGGCCAAACTTCTCATCAACACAACTCCAAACCAGGGTCACTGGCTCCTCCTCGATCTGCAGGGATCGAAGTCGAACCGCGATGGAATCGGAGCAGTGGTTGCAGTCACCGCCGCCGGCCGCACCATCTACAACCACGCCACAACCAGTGTCGGCTACAACTCATCGAGCGACCGGCGAGTTCACTTTGGTCTTGGCGCCGCCCTGAAAGCGGACCGCATCGAAATACGCTGGCCGGGTGGAAAGAAGCAGGTTCTCGAAAACGTCGCCGCTGATCGTGTGCTCAAGGTGCGGGAGCCGTGACGCCTCTGCTGCTGGCACTGCTGATGGCGCAGACTCCGGCCGCGCGTGAGGAGGCCGCGCGCCTCAAGGCGCAAGGCCGCGCGCTGTTGGAGGACCGTACACGAAGCGCGCAGGCTCGCGCGCCGCTGGAGAAAGCCGTCAAGCTCACGCCCAATGACCCTGAGGCGCACTACTACCTGGCCCGCTGGGCCTGTCTGCACAATGCTGACCGCCTCTGCCTGGCTGAGGCCGGGACCACGCTCCGTTTCGCCCCCGGCAATGACGACGCTTCGCTGCAGCTCAACACGCTCATGGGCATCGCAGCGGAGAAACTTGGTCAGCCGGAAACAGCGGAGAAGGCCTTTGTCGCCGCGCTGGAGGCCAACAAGAGGCTCGGGCTCAAAGACCCTTTGTCAGCCTTCCAGTTCATCGACTTTCTCCTCAAGCGTGCTCGCGACGACGATGCCCAGCCGCTTGTTCAGCTGCTCATGGACAAGTCGCCAGCCTTTGGCCCCGCGTTCCTTGAACACGCCAAGTACCTCGCCCGCCAAGGCCAGAAAGAAAAGGCCGCTGAGCTGGCCGAGTACAGCCTCAAGCTCCGCTGGATGGACAAGGAGAAGCAGCGCGCTGCTCATGTCCTGCTGGCCCGCACCTATTTCCAACTCGGCAACGAGAAGGAGGCCCAGCGCCACCAGGAGTGGGTGGAGCAGAACCCATGAAGACCCTGTTGGCTCTTCTATTGATGGCGCAGCAGGTAGCGGTCTTTCACGATGCTGCCCGCCTGCTCAAGATCGAGTACAAGAGCAACAACAGCTACACGGGCCGTAAGTTCTTCCCCCAGCCGATGTGCGGCGGCGTCGCACTGCTCGACTATGACAACGACGGGCTCCTGGACATCTACTTCACCAACGGCGCGCGGCTCCCCGATTTGAAGAAATCCAGCCCTGCCTTCCACCACCTGCTGCTGCGCAACCGGGGCGCCGGCAAATTCGAGGATGTCACCGCCCGCGCCGGCCTCACTGGCGCGCAAATGGACTTCAGTTTCGGCGTCGCCGCCGGGGACTACGACAACGACGGGTTCACCGACCTCTTCATCGCCAACGCCGGCATGAACACCCTCTATCACAACAACGGCGACGGAACGTTCAGCGATGTGACTCGCGGCTCCGGCCTGGACGTGAAGCCGGCCGAAACCCTCAGCGTCCAAGGCGCCTGGGTCGATTACGACAAGGACGGCAAACTCGACCTCATCCTGTCGAACTACACTTTCTGGACGCCTGCGATGGACAAGGTCTGCAAGTCGCTTGGCGTCGAGATCTACTGCAATCCGAAGGTCTACCCCGCCGTACCGCACCGCCTCTACCGCAACCTGGGCGGCGGCAAGTTCGAGGACCGCACGGAAGCGGCGGGATTTTCCAAGGCGCTCGGCAAAGGGATGGGCATTGGTCTGGCCGACTTCAATCGCGACGGGTGGACGGATATCTTCGTCGCCAACGACACCGAGCGGAACTTCCTCTACCTGAACCAGAAGGACGGCACATTCAAGGAATCGGGCATACTGCTCGGCGTCGCCTACAACGACAGCGGCGCGACAGTTTCGGCCATGGGCAGCGACGTCAAAGACTACGACAACGACGGCTGGCCGGACGTCTTCTACAACAACCTGATGAACCAGATCCACGGGCTGTTCCGCAACGGGGAGGGAAAGGGCTTCAGCTACATCTCGCCCCAGGTTGGCATCGAAGCCGGCAGCCGCGGCTACTCCGGATGGAGCTGCGGCTTCATCGACTACGACAACGATGGCTGGAAAGACATTTACTCCGCCAATGGCCACGTCGACGACATAGGCGAGAACACCCGCCAACACGACACACTGCTGCGCAACCTGGACGGCAAGCGTTTCGCCGACGTCTCTGCCGGCCTTGGCAGGGACTTTCTCGCTCTCGGCTATCATCGCGGCTCGGCGTTCGGCGACCTCAACAACGACGGCTGGATCGACATCGTGGTGACCGGGCTGAACGAGAAGCCGCGAATTCTGCTCAACTCCCCAACGGCGGGGCGCAACTGGATAGGCCTCTCGCTCGTTGGCCGGAAGTCGAACCGGGACGCGATCGGCGCCGAAGTTCGCGTGACCACCGAAGGCGGACGCTCTCTCTACAACCACGTGACCGCGAGCGTCGGCTTTATGTCCTCGAGCGATCGGCGGGTCCACTTCGGCCTTGCCGCGGAGGAGACCATTCGAGAAGTTGAGATCCGCTGGCCCTCAGGCACAGTTCAGAAACTCTCTGGTCTCGCGATCAACCAGTATCACCGGATCGTCGAGCCGGAGTGATTAAGTGGCTTCGAACTCCCATCCAAATCCCGGACGGTCAGCGGGTGCGGTGTAGATGCCCTCGGGGCCGCGAGTGATGCGGTAGTCCTCTTCGAACCGCTTGTAGACTTCAGGCGGCCCGCCGGGAGCGGGCATGAACATCTCGGCCCAGGGGCTGTTGGTCGTCGCCATGATGAAGTGCAGGCCGTCCTGCGACGTCCCGCCGCCGTGGGGAATGACCGGGATGTCGTAGGCGGCGGCCAGTGACGCGATCTTGCGCAGCTCGGTCAGGCCGCCGCACCAGTGGATGTCGGGCTGCCAGATCTCGGCGCCTGATGCTCGAGCAAGTAGCGGAAGCCGTAGCGGTCGTACTCGTGCTCGCCGGTGACGATGCGCGTGGACTTGATCGCCTTGCGTTCAGCCGGCCGAAGCCGGCGTAGTCGTGCGGCTGGAGGCACCTCTTCCATCCAGTACACGCGGTAGGGCTCCAGCATCTCGGCCATCTCGATGGTGTAGCGCTCGGTCCAGGCCATCCAGCAATCGAGCATGATCTCGCCGTCGGGCTCCGAGCGCGGTGCGCGCCCGCTTGACCAGTTCGGCGTTCTTCCGCATCCCTCGCGACCGTCGGCGGGGCCGTGCGGCATGGCCAGCTTGAGCCGCTTGTAGCCGAACTCGACGTGCTGCTCGATGTCGTTGCCGGTGCAGTACGCGGGGATGCGCTCTTTCGTCTCGTCCGCCGAGCAGTTTGTAGACGGGCATGCCGAGGGCGTTGCCGATCAGGTCCCAGAGCGCCAGGTCGACGCCGCTGATGGCGTTCATGGTCACGCCCATGCGGCCGTAGTGCATGGTGGAACGCCACATGATGTCCCAGAGCCGTTCGATGTCGAACGGATCCTCGCCCATCGAGGAGCTTGGTGAGGTGGCCTTCGACGACGACGCCGCCGGCCGCGCCGCCGCTGCCGTAGCCCTTCACGCCCTTGTCGGTCGCGATCTCGACCGTGAAGCCAGGGACCTTGCCCGGGTCCGGGAAGAAGAGTGACCGGGTCGCCTTGTACTTCGGGTAGATCGACATCGGGTTGGCGACTTCGACGTTCTGCGTGCTCCAGGAGTTCGCAGCCGGCTTGAACGCGGGAACTGGCCGCTTGGGCCGGGTATTGACCAGCCTCACGGAGGCGATCTTCATTTTGCTCTTGCCGAGGTCGGGCGTCTGGGCGCTGGCGGCGCCAGCCGCCAAGCCGGTGGAAAAGAAGGTGCGTCGTTTCATGGCTTCAGTCTTCGAGTAACGGGGCGGCGCCGCTTTGGGGACCGAGCAGGCCGGCCTTGGAGTAGACAATCAGCTTATCGCGCGAGTCGGTGATGTCAAGGTTGCGCATGGTGAGCTGGCCGATGCGGTCCTGCGGAGTGAAGGCGCCTTCGCCCTTTTCCATGGTCAGGCGCTCGGGGTGGTAGGTGAGGTTCGGGCTGCGGGTATCGAGGATCGAGTAGTCGTTGCCGCGGCGCAGTTCGAGCACCACTTCGCCGGTGATGGCCTTGGCGACCCAGCGCTGCAGGGTCTCGCGCAGCATCATCGATTGCGGATCGAACCAGCGGCCTTCGTAGAGCAGACGGCCGAGACGGCGGCCCATGTCGCGATACTGCTCGATGGTGCCTTCATTGTGGATGCCGGTGATGAGTCGCTCGTAGGCGATGAAGAGCAGAGCCATGCCGGGAGCTTCATAGACGCCGCGGCTCTTGGCCTCGATGATGCGGTTCTCGATCTGGTCGGACATGCCGAGGCCGTGCCGGCCGCCGATGACGTTGGCTTCGAGGACGAGGTCGACGGGATTGTCGAAGGTCTTGCCGTTCAAGGCGACGGGGGTGCCGGCCTCGAAGGCGACGGTGACCTCTTCGGGCTGGACCTGGCAATCGGCCGCCAGAAGGGGACGCCCATGATGGGTTCGACGATTTTGATGCCCTTGTCGAGGAACTCGAGATCCTTGGCTTCGTGGGTGGCGCCCCAGATGTTGGAGTCGGTGGAGTAGGCCTTCTCCTTGGGCATCTTGTAGGAGAGACCGGCGCGGTCGAGGAGTTCGGACATCTCCTTGCGGCCGCCGAGTTCGTCAATGAAGAGTTGGTCGAGCCAGGGCTTGTAGATCCGCAGGCTGGGGTTGACCATCAGCCCGTAGCGATAGAAGCGCTCGATGTCATTGCCTTTGTAGGTGGAGCCGTCGCCCCAGATGTTCACGCCGTCCTCTTTCATGGCGCGCACCAGGAGGGTGCCGGTGACGGCGCGCCCGATGGGGGTGGTGTTGAAGTAGGCGACGCCGGCGGTGGTGATGTGGAAGGCTCCGCACTGGAGGACGGCGATACCCTCGGCGACCAACTGGCGGCGGCAATCGATGAGGCGGGCCTTTTCGGCGCCGCACTCGAGGGCGCGGCGCGGGATGGCGTCATAGTCGGGCTCATCGGGCTGGCCGAGGTTGGCTGTGTAGCAGAAGGGGATGGCGCCCTTTTCGCGCATCCAGTAGATGGCGGCGGAGGTGTCGAGGCCGCCGGAGAACGCGATGCCGACCTGCTCGCCGGCGGGGAGAGACTCAAGGATTGTGCCCATGGGTGAATACTCAGGATAACCGCCGTGGATTAGCGACGGTGAAAGCCTGTGCGGTGCTTGTAGTCCTCCAGGGCGTTGAAGAGGATGGGGCAGATGCTGGAGTGGAGGCAGATGGAGGACATGCGGGAGCCGAGGGAGACGCCGTGGGGATGTGTGTGGGGGAAGTCCCGGCAGGGGCGCGGGCGCGCATCGTAGACCATGCAGAGATTCTGGTCGAGGAAGACGCAGGCGCCATCGCGCTTGGAGAGGGTGCGAACGCCCGAGTGCGGATCGAAGCTGGTGTAGAGCCTGAGCGCGTCGTCGAGAGGCATGGCGAGGTGGGCGGCGATGGCGGCGACCTCGGCGGTGGAGACCTCGACATCGGTCTCGCGACAACAGTTGGCGCAACGCGTGCAATCGATCTGCGATTCGACATGGGCGGCGATCTCGCCGAACTCGTGTTCGGGGCGATGGTGGTCGTGCAGGTAGCGACGGAAGGCGAGATTCTCGGCTTCCTTCTCGCGTGAGAGTGCTGCGATTTGGATAAGGTCCGTGATCACGGCCGTTTCTTACGGGGCGGCTGGAAGCGTTTCGGCTGCTTAACAGGAGCAGAGGGGACCTTTGAGCGGATGCGTTCGACGGTCCAAGTGCGGACCACGTGGGGCTGTTTGGGCTTGTCCATTCGATCCTCCGTTCATAAGTGGGCCGGGCGCCGCGTTTTGGTAGTGAGCTGCTCGACCATGTCGTAGCGGCGGCCGAGCTGTTCGCGGAACTGGCGGTGGTCGGTGTGGCGGATTTCGAGCAGCAGGCGATGCCGCTCGGCTTCGAGAAGTTCACCGAGGAGCTCGCGCTCCTCAGGAGTGAAGCTGTCGGGATAGACGAATTCGGGAGCGGACATTGGAGCGAACCTCCGTGGGAACGATCCCGGGAATAAGGTACTGCGGCGGCGCGCCGATTGGAAGGGGTATTATCGGGGCGAAACACCGGAATGGAGGATTGACGATGCGGTACCTGGCTGTTGTGGGATTGCTGGCGGTTTCGGCATGGGGTTACGATCCGCCGAGCGCGACGGCGGGTCCGCTGACGGTCAGGATGCAGGCGCCGGCATCGGGCAGCTATGGGGCGGGGGGCTTTGTGGAGCTGTCCCGGCCGGGAGTGCCGATGATGCTGCCGGTGAGCCTGCAGAACAGCAGCGACAGGGAGTTGAAGGGGACGCTGCGCGTCGTGGTGGTGGACCAATGGACGGTAGAACCGGCGGCGGCGATCCCGTTCCGTTTGGGTCCGCGGGGCAGGGGGCGGCACGAGTTCACGCTGAAGTTCGGCGTGGGCACGCACAGCGCGCACTATCCGGTTCACGTCTACGCCGAGTTCGAGGATCAAGGGGTGAAGCTGACGGCGCATCCGGTGCTGATTGTCGAGACGAGGATTCCCGATCTGCCGAGGCCGATGCTGCCGGCAGAGTGGAAGCCGGTGCCGGTGCCCGCGGGCGGAACGCTGGGGCTGTGGCGGATGCCGGTACGGAAAGAGCGCGCGGAGATCGCGAACCTGGGGGCGGAGGCAGGCCGGACGGGCAGGGAAGTATTCGACGCAGGGTCGGTGGTGACCTACGGTGCACTGGGCGGCGGCGGAGGGAAGGAAGGGATCGGAATGACGCTGGGGGCGCGGCCACCGGCGAAGCGGGAGATGGTGGAAGCGGCGTCGGTGGAGTATCTGCTGGAGCTGCCGGCGGTCAAAGCCGGTCAGGCTGGAGACGAGCATACGAGGGAGCGCAGCGTTTGCCGTCGAGGCTGGGCCGGTGGTAGGCGCCGACATTGCGGCCGTGTTCCAGCGCAGGCCGGCGGGGGCAGGATGGGAGCCGGTGAGCGTGGATCTGGACCGGTTCGCCGGAAGCACGATCCGGCTTCGGCTTGCCGCGCGGGGTGCAGAGGGAGAAGCGCAGTGGGCGGAGCCGACAGTGGTAGCGGGGGCCGCCGGGAAGCCGCCGGCGTTTCCGCCGGTGGGAGGGAGCCCGAAACTGCTGGGCAAGGCTGGCGGATGCGACGTGCGAATGTGGCCGGGGTCGCGGGGAATTCTCGACGCGCCGGTGGGACTGGAATGCGGAAGCCGCAAGCTGTTCTTCCGCGGATTCCGCGTGCGGGCGACGGGCGACGACCTGGAGCAGTGGAGTTCGTCGACGCAGTTGCTGGAGGCGAAGCAAGAGGCTGGGGGAGAGGGCTATCGCGTGCGGCACAGGTTCCGCAATTGGGCGGGAACGTTCGATGTCGTCGGAGAGGTGCGGGTGGCGGGCGAGGCGCTGAGGGCGCGGTTCTGGCTCGAGAACGCGCCGGCGGCGAAGCCTTGGTTCCAGGTGACGCTGGAAGCGGTGAGCTTCGGCGCGTGGAGCGAGAAGGCGAAGCGGGTGTACGCGGGGCCGGGCAACGTAATCGAGAATCCGAAGGCGTTCAGGCTCGGCTTCGACGGACATAACCTGGCGACTTCGTTCGTTGGTTTCGACTTTGCGAACGGGCAGTCGCTGGTTGTGCACAACGACGCGATACCGGACCGGCTGGAGGTGGATCCGGAGGCGGGGATATACAGCCTGGTGACGCCTCATGCGCAGACGCTGGAGCTGTTCCCGGCGGAGAACGTGTTCGCAGCGGTGAAGCGGATTCGGGCGGAGGACAAGCGGCAGGTGTCGCCTGGCGTGGCGCAACTGGCCGGGCGATTCACATTCGATTTGTGGTCGGGCCGGTATGGGGAGAGCGCCAAGGCGCTGGAGCGGGCGGCCGAGTATGGGCTGAAGGACGCGCTGGTGGTGTGGCACAGATGGCAGCGGTGGGGCTATGACTACCGGCTGCCTGACATTTACCCGCCGGATCCGCAGTGGGGGTCGATGGAGGAGTTCAAGGCGCTGACGGAGGCGTGCCGAAAGAACGGAACGCTGTTTGCGCCGCACGACAATTACATCGATTTCTACCCGGATTTCGAGGGATTCACGTATGACAGCATCGTATTCCGGCAGAATGGGACGCCTTATCGTGCCTGGTTCAACTACGGGAAAGAGGCGCAATCCTACAGGGCGCGGCCGGACAAGCTGATGCCGTATGTGCAGCGGAACGTGCGACTGCTGAAAGAGGGGGCGGCGCCGACTTCGTATTTCATCGACGTGTGGAGTTCGGCCTCGCCGTACGACTACTGGACGAGGGAAGGGAAGTTCGAGGAGCGCAAGACGACGCAGCGTGTGTGGGGCGAAGTATTTGCGTGGATTCGCGGGGAGCTTGGCGGCGCGCCGCAGCTTTCCGAGGCGGGGCACGATAAGCTGATCGGCTGGCTGGACGGGGCGGACGCGCAGCAACTGCGTGTGGACGCCGCGGGCAAAGGGTTCACGTGGCGCATTGAGTGCACGGATTCGGAGCGGATTCCGTGGATCGACGTGGCCTGGCACGACAAATTCATCCTGCACGGCGCGGGTTATGAGGGCCGATATCAGGGCGGTCTGGATACGAAGGCGCACGGTGCGTACAGCGACGACTACCTGAGCACCGCAGGTGCTGTCGGGGCGTCCGGCGATGGTGCCGGCGCCGTTCAATCGCGACGTGGTGCGGGTGCACTGGCTGTTGAACGAGGCGATGAAGGCGCTGGCGATGGACCGGATCGACGCGGTGGAATTTGCGGGAGACAACATTCACCGGCAGCACGTGAAGTGGGAGAAGGGCGGGGAAGTGTGGGTGAATCGAGGGGCCGAGGCGTGGACGGTGGCCGGGACACACGCTGCCGCAGTATGGTTTCTATCTGCGGGCGGGAGGCGTGGAAGCGGCGGTTGAGTTGAAGGACGGCGCGCGGGTGGAGTGGTCGCGGTCGCCGCAATGGCGGTATGAGAACGGGCAGCGAAAGTCGGCTCGGGGCAGGTGATGGAGCTTCCTCGTTGAGGTATTCCCGCACGGCTGATTGAAGGCGGCAGCGGGATCCTTGGGTTCGAGCGAACCCAAAACTGGGTTCGCTCGTAACCCGACAGGGTTCGGCCGAGGTTCGTCCGTGGGATCCAATCCGTTGACAGGACTGGACATTTGGGTTCGCGCGTTGTGGGGGCGCGAGACCGGACTCCCGACGATGGAGGACGCAAGTATGGGTCCTGTGGCGTCACTGGCGGTGTACTGAACGTCCGAGCCGGTTTTGATCATAGTCACGGCAATCCCTGCCCGATTGTCAGTTCTGCACACGCGACCTTGCATTTTCGGGAAGCGGCCTGGAAATACTTGAAAGCAGGGAGAAAATAAAGTTGTGAAATCGGAACAGGGTCTCGAGTCCGCTGTCACCGACTGGCCGCCGTGACCCGCTCAACTTCCGATTGGCGCGTGATCCGGATCCGATTGGTCGTTTTGGGCTCCCTATCGTCCAGCAGTCATGCAATGCATATACAATGGAGGTGCGGTGTTCGACTGGGACACAAACAATCTGCGCAAGATTCGGGCGCACCGGATCAAGGCTGAAGAAGTCGAGAAAGCGCTGTCGAACGACCCGATTCCGATCTACGAGCAAGACGTGGAGGGCGAGGTACGCTACGTCTATTACGGCGAGACAGACTCTGGGCGGCTGCTGGCCGTTGTACTGGTTGAGCGCGGCGAAATGATCCGAGTCGTTACCGCGTACGACCTGGATGCCGGGCAGAAGAAGGATTACCTCGCCCGGCGCTTGCGAGGGGAGTGAAGATGATGAAAAAGAAACCGATCGTCATGCCCAAGTTCGTCAACGAAGCACAGGAGGCGGACTGGTGGGCTAGCCGCGAAGGCCGCGAGTTCGTAAAGCAGAAGGCGGCCGGAACCGGGAAGAAAGGAGGCGCGCCGAGGGGCTCGGGCCTAGTCGGTCAATTGAACAAGGTCGCCAGCGTCCAAATTGCGTTGCGATTGCCCGAACCCGATGTAGCCAAGGCCCGAGAACTCGCAACGCGAAAGGGCATCGGATACCAGACCCTCCTCAAGATGCTGGTGCATGAAGGGCTTCGCCGCGAAGCGCGCCGGGCGTGAAGGGTTTGCTACGGTCGGCCACTCGGACGCGGCGTCGGGCGCCGTCAGGCCTCTGCTTCGATGCCGATCCGATCATTCACTGCGGACCGAATGCGCTGCTTGCAGACGAGTTATCGCTCCGTCGTCTGGATTGAAACGTGTCAGAGCAGGAACTGGATCTACTCCAATTCGCCGCCCGCAGCGCGGCACAGCCGAGCACATGTCCTCCTGAGATCGTGAGGTGCGAGCCTCTCGGTGCCCGCTTTGCGGGCGTACTCGCCCGAAAGAACTGGCAGCGGTAACCGTACTCCAGGGGCTCTCAACATCAAGCCGCACGTTCGTCATAGATCTCCAGGATGCGCCGCAGCTTGAGATTCTTCAGCAGTTGTTCCAGTTCTTCAGTCATCGTCTGAGCCCCCATCGAGCAGAAAGTATTCGCGCGTCACGCGGCGCAGGATCATCCGTTCCAGCCGGTCCAGATCGTAAAGCCCATAACGGGCGGCCTCTCGCACCGCGCCCAGCAGCGGTTCGCGCGGATACTCGCGCACCAAGCGCAGCAGTTGCCGCAGGGCAAGCGTGACCACCTTGCGGCTCCGTTGCTTCAACCCCGCCACATAGTCGGCCAGTTCGGGCGCGGCCGTGACGATGGCCTTCTCTTCGGGATGCGGATCGGGACGCGCGTCCCTCTGACCGCG
This sequence comes from Bryobacteraceae bacterium, assembly GCA_963714395.1. GTDB lineage: Bacteria > Acidobacteriota > Terriglobia > Bryobacterales > Bryobacteraceae > JACADU01. The sequence continues at coordinate 524,208 of CAVQOO010000002.1, read as the reverse complement.
CGGCGGCCGGTGCTCCGCCAGCATGACGCGCTGGTGCTCGGCTTCGGCGATCCGCCGGTGCGTCACCAGGCGGCGGGCATCGAGTTGAATCTCGATCTTGTCCCTGGTCTCGCGCACCTCCACGCGCCGGCCGATCCACTCCACCGGGACCGAATAGCGGTTGCTGTTCAGCGCCACAAAAGCTGGTGCTTGACACCAGCTAGTTGGTGATACAAACTAGTATCCGTGAGGTGACGACATGACGGACCGGTTGCGCGACATTGAGGCACGACCCCAGCGCTACGAGAACGTGGACGGTACGACCGAAATGTCCTTTGGCCTGATGATATTCGCCATGACGTTAATGGGCTATCTGACGCCGATCGCTGAGAAGAACGCGATTCTACCCCGCGGTGTCGCCGGCTACCTGCTTGTTTTCGTCGGCACCTTGCTGCCGTTCATCCTTTTCGGAACCCTTCTTACACGAACGATCAAAAGGCATATTACATACCCCCGGACCGGGTACGTGGCCTATCGGCGAATTACGGAAAAGAACCGCTGGAGAACAGTTGTCTTCGCCGTCGCTCTTTCAGTTGCAGCTGCAATCCTGGCCGCTCTGGTGCTATCCATTCAACGAAACCACGAATCAAGTATGGTCCGCGCCCTGATGATTTTTGGCTTCTTGGGGCCATACGCATTTTTCGCTTTAAATACCAGCAAAGAACACCCTTGGAAACGGTACATTATTTTCGTGATGGCAATCGGCCTAATCACAATTGCTTTCCTGGTCCCTGGGGATACCGAACGGTTATCTCGCCCCGTAATGGTGTTCAGCGCGTCAGCGTGGATCGTGTCAGGCGCAGCGACTCTGGGAGTCTATATCCGGAATACTCACGCGCCCGCTGTCGGTGACGAATGAATAAGCAGATTCGCACGCTATCCGAGCTCGACCGGGTGATCCACGAACCGGGTAGGCTAATCATCGTCGCCCTCCTCTCAGGCCTGAAGGAATGCGATTATCGGTATCTAGTCCACGAGACTGAGATGAACAAGGGCACGCTGTCGGGCCACTTGGCCCGACTGGAAGAGACCGGTTACATCCAAATCGTGAAGACGTTTCGCGGCAAAATTCCGCGCACCCTGTTGCGTCTCACCGAAAACGGTCGTGCGGCTTTCGCTGACTATCGTAAGAAGCTCAAGCAGTCGCTCTGACCCCGGATCGACGCGGCTCTGCGGGTTGCGATCCGGGTCAGTTTTGCAGAGCAGGCATGGGTTACTTCCCTCGAGCGCTGAAGATCCTGGCATAGGATACGACCGAGTATCCGGGGCGAGGATGATCGAGCATTCACGCCGGTGCGAAGCCCGGCGGGAACAATTGCCCGCACGCGGGCGTCTCCACCGATTGGAGGTGTATTTCAGTGAAACAGCTCTTATGTGCTGGAATCCTGTTTGCGCTCGCCCTTCCCGCTGCCGACCTCACAGGCAAATGGACCGGCACCATGGAACGCGTCGGCGGCCCGCCCGGCGGAGTTCGGACCGACGACCACTTCGTTGTCCTCAAGCAATCCGGCAACACTGTCTCCGGCACTGCCGGCCCGAAGCGCGATGTCCAGTGGGAAATCGTATCGGCGAAGCTCGACGGCGCCAAGCTCGTTTTCGAAACCGCGGCTCCCGCGCCTTCCAAGCTGGCTCTCGTTTACGCCCTGGAGCTCGCCAACGGAGAATTTGAAGGCACGGTCAACATGAAGTCCGCCGCCGGAGTTAGTTGGAAGCTCCACCTCAAACGAGAGCCGTAGAGAGAATGCCGATCCTGCTTGCCTTTCTTGGCCTGGCCATCACTCACGTCACACTGATTGACACCCGGACGGGTCAGGCACGCCCGGATGTCACCGTCGTCATCACCGGAGATCGCATCTCCGCCGTTACAGATTCAAAGCGTCACAAACTTCCCCCTGGAGCTCAAGTCCTCGATGGCCGCGGCAAGTTTCTCATCCCCGGCCTTTGGGACATGCACGCCCACCTCTTCGCGACCATGCCAGTCGACCCCGACGATCCCGCCCCGCGCGATTACTTCGTCCCGCGCCTCGTCGCCAGTGGCATTACCGGCGTGCGCAGCATGTGGGACCACCCCGCCGCCATCCGCAAACTCCGTGCCGACCCTGCATCGCCCCGCATCGTCGCTTGCGGTCCTATCGTCGACGGCCCCCAACCCTACGTGCCCGGCTCCATCGCTTGTGCCAATGCTCAACAGGGACGCGAGGCCGTCGACCGTCTCAAAGGCGAAGGCTCCGATTTTGTCAAGGTCTACTCGCTGCTCCCGCGCGAAGCCTACTTCGGCATCGTCGAACAAGCCCGCAAGACCGGCCTTCCCGTCGCCGGCCACGTTCCCAACAGCGTCACCTTTGAGGAGGCCTCCGACGCCGGCCAGAAGAGCATCGAGCACCTCATGCGCCTGGACGCCCTTGACCCGCAGCGCCTCCCAGCCCTCTTCGCCAAGCTCGTGAAGAACGGAACCTGGGTCGTCCCGACGCTGGCAGTTCACCGCGCTGTCGCCTGGTTCGGCGACCCCGAACTCATGCGAGATCCCCGTCTCGACTCGTTGCCCCCGCTGATCCTCCAGTACTGGAAATCCGGCCCCGCCGCCATTAACCCCACCGAGGACCCCGGGGACCGCCGGCGTAAGTTCGAAGCCCAACTCCAACTCACCGGCGCCATGCACCGCGCCGGCGTCCGCATCCTGGCCGGCACCGATACACCCAACCCCTACGTCTTCCCCGGCTCAAGCCTCCACGACGAACTCGAACTCCTCGTCAAGGCCGGCCTCACTCCTCTCGAAGCACTCCAGGCGGCACCCTCGGCCCCGCCGAATACCTCGGCCTGGAAGACCGACTCGGCTCCATCGCCCCCGGCAAACTCGCCGACCTCGTCCTGCTCGAAGCCGATCCTCTTGCCAACATCGCCAACACCCGCCGCATCGCTGCCGTCATCCTCAACGGCCAACTCCGCAAACCAAGAGCGGACGGAGCGGGCCTGGTTCAGTAAGAGCTTTTGATGCTGGGCAGGAGGTTCTCCTCGCCGCAAGGGTTGTTACAGGGGACCAAGCTGGTCGTGTGATAGTGTTTGAATCGAAATTATTTAGTAATGGATAAGCAGACCGCTAACCCTTCAGGTGCTTTGTTGAGTTCGTGGAAGGAGATTGCTGCGTATCTGGGCGTGAATGTTCGCACCGCGCAGAATTGGGAAGCGGAGCGGGGGCTTCCAGTAAGGCGTATCCCGGGTGGCCGTGGTCGCGTCCTGGCGTCTGTTGAGGAACTGGCGGGTTGGCTGCAAGCCCCCAGTGCCGCCGCTGTGTCCCCGGTGGCCGACGAGCCGAAGCGGGCTAAGCGTTGGCCTTGGGTTCTCGTGTTCGTTGTCATGGTTGTGGTTGGGATGTGGTCGTTCCTGTCGTGGCCTGGTCCGCCGGTGGCGTGGCGTGTAGTGGGAGACGCTCTCGTCGTGGTCGATGCGGGTGGCCGGGAGCTGTGGCGGAAGACGTTCGGTTCGTCTTTGACGGACTACCGGCAGTTTGCCGCCGCGGGTCGGAACATGGGGTGGGTTGGCGATCTCGACGAGGATGGCGAGCCGGAAGTCGTATTCCTGGTCCATTCCAAGGATCCGAGGACGCCGATGGTGTACTGTTATTCCCGGCGCGGCGAGGAGCGCTGGCGATTTGTCCCGGGACAGAGAGCCGCTGAGTTCGCTCCAGAGTTCCGGCCGCCGTACCATCCTGAGAGCGTGATCGTGTTCCGATCCCATGGGATGATCCGTCTCGCTGTGGCGAGTGTGCATCATACGTGGTACCCCTCGCAGGTCGCTTTGTTGTCGGGCGGCGGGCGCCTATTGCGGGAGTACTGGCACTCCGGGCACATCCAGCGACTGGCGGTGATCGGCGGTCCCGACCGGCCGTGGTTGTGTGCTGGTGGTATGGCGAATGGGTACCGGCGCGCGACGTTGGTGTTGTTGGATCCTGAGGCGTTTGGCGGCGTGTCGCGTGAAGAGAACCCCGAGTACCAACTCCCTGGGAGCGGAGCACGGGAGTTGGCGCGCGTGCTCTTCCCGAGGAGTTGCATCAACCGGGCGAGGGAGTCCTCCAATGGCGTCTTGTCGTTGCTCGCAACACCCGAGGGCCTGAACGTTGGAGTTCGGGAGGAGGGCGATCACCCGTCTGTTGTCGTGCATGCGTTCGCCCCCGATGGGCAGTCTCGCGGGGCTGGCCTCTCCTCCGGATTCGTCGACCGACATACCGAACTCGACCACGCGAAACTCCTCGACCACCGACTCGACAGCGGCAGAGAGACCGCCGACCTCTCGAAGATCGACTGGCTCACCCGACCACCAGTATTCACGGCGGCAGCACCTGCGCCGGCGCAACACTAGCAAGCACCCTGGACATGGCTATTGGCTCCCAGCCAGATCGGTGGCCCGGGAGCCCTCGAATTGCGCTTTCCATTCTGCTACGGTTCGGTGAAAATGCGAACTATGGAACAACCCAAGATCGGAATTGGCTCGGCGCGCGTATGACCGTCAACCAGTTCCGAGAAACGGCACTGGCGTTTTCAGATGTCGAGGAGCGCGCGCATATGGGACATCCAGACTTCAGGGCGCGCGGAAAGATCTTCGCGACACTCGGGTATCCCGATAAGAATCATGGCGCCCTGATGCTGACGCCTGAGCAGCAGAGGCCTTTAATCGAATCGGCCCCTGAGGTATTCCGGCCAGCGGCAGGGGCGTGGGGTCGCGCAGGCAGCACCGTGGTGCGGCTTAAGGAGGCGGATCTCGACATGGTCGGGGGAGCCATGACGCTTGCCTGGCAAAACGCGATCGCAAAGACGGCCGCGAAACGACCGGTTACTCGAGCCAAGGGGCGGGGGGCCTGAGGGTTGCCAGTGCAAGCCCGCAGAGCTTCGGTCCGATTGCCCTGAAGGAGGCAGAATGGTTCATCGCAAACGGCCGCCGATTGTGGTCTGGATTATCCCACTGATGGTTGGTTTCGTCGGATTTCAACGGGTGACGCAAAGCCCGAGCTTCGAGATGTATCGCACTGTGGACATCGTTCAGCTCCTCGGCTCCGGGGCGTGCTTCGGCGCGGCGATGGTAGGAGTGATCTTCATGCTTCGCGGGCCGCGAACCTGACGTATCGCAATCGCGCGGCCAGTCACTCCTGGCGGAGCGCGACCATCGGGTCGACCCTGGTGGCTCGCAGCGCTGGGATCAGGCTTGCGAGCACGGCAACAACAATCAGGAACAGCGCTGCTCCCGCGATGCTCAGAGGGTCCGCCGGACTGACACGGTACAGCAGAGGCGCAATCCGCGGGCTAGCTGCCAGGGTGATGGCGAGCCCGGCGGCGATCCCCGACAGGGCCAACAACAAACCTCGTCTCATGACCATCCGGAGCACGCCTTCACGGTTGGCCCCCAGCGCCATGCGGATACCGACTTCACGCGTGCGCTGGCTCACCGAGTAAGCCATAACTCCGTACAGACCTACACCGGCGAGCAGCATGGCAATGGCCGCGAGCACTCCGAGGAACAACGAGGCCATGCGCGGCCCGAACCATGCAGCCGAGATGTAATCCGACAGGGGCATCGCTGTCAGACCGGCCGAGTTCGGATCGATGGCCGACATCTCGCGGCGGAGCACGGGGACGAAACTGCGCGTGTCGCCCCCGGTCCGGGCATAGAGGGACACGCCGCCTTCGCCACTGCCGCCGTGTACCTGGTCGAAGGACATATAGAAGTATGGTTGCGGCGCCTCAGACAGGCTGATGTACTTGCTGTCCTTCACCATTCCCACGATCGTAAACGGCCTGTCATGAATCTGGACCCGGCGCCCAATGGGGATGCGTCCTTCGAAAAAGCGCCGGGCGAAGGATTCGTTGACGATCATGACGCGGGGTGCATTCTGGTTGTCCTCATGCCTGAAATCCCGTCCGTTGAGAAGCGGCACCCTCAGCAGGTCGAAGTAGCCGGGCGACACCGTGGCGTGATGCACGTCCAGGTTCTCGCCGGGCCTCGACGCATACCCTTCGACGATAACCCTGGTCCATTTCCCGAGCCCGAAGCCGAGTGGGATCGAGTCGGAATAAGCGGCGCCTGTCACCCCTGGCGCGGCGAGCAGGCGCTCGCGGAGTCGCTGCGAGAACTGCTGCTCCTCGTTGGGAGTGTAGTTGTTCGTCGACAGAAAGAGGCGGCAAACGGTCACGTTGCGGTGATCGAAACCAGCCGGAGTGTTCTGCAATCCGTAGAGACTCCGGAGAAACAGCCCGAGTGTTACCAGAGCGGCGAGCGCCAGCCCCACCTGGGTTACCACCAGGAGTCCGGAGATGCGTCGTGAGTACCCGCCCTGTATATCGCCTCTTCCTCCTTGCTTCAGTGCATCCACCAGGCTGCGCCGCACCGACTGAAACGCGGGCGGAAGACCGGAAATCAGGGCGGCTGCCAGGCAGACCAGGGCTGCAAAAATGAACACCCGGGCGCTCGGGTGGACGTTGAAGTACAACGGCAATCCGGTAGGCGGCGCGAGATAGATGAGGATGTCCTGAAGCCACAGCGCGAGAGGAAACCCTGCAAGCGTCGCCAGAGCCGCCAGCAGCAGACTTTCGGCAACCAACTGGCGGCTCAACCGGCCCGGACCCGCGCCCAGGGCGGCGCGGATGCCGAACTCCGTCCTGCCGGGCCGCGGAACGAGCCAGGAGCAGATTGGCGACATTGGCGCAGGCAATCAACAGCACGAGTCCGCAGGCCGCACCGAGGATGGCCAGCGGCGATGCCAAAATGCCGGACACCCCCGACTGCGCCTTCCAGATCGGGACGATCCGGGCGCCGATCCCCTCGTTGGTCTTCGGAAAAGCGCGGGCAAGGCGTGCGGCAACCGTCGCCACTTCGGCATTTGCCTCGGAGACGCTGACACCGGGTTTGAGCCTGACGAGGGCCCTGAAGTGCCGCGCATTGCGCTCGCGTTCGCCAGTCAAGGGCACTGAAACCCAGCCGTCAAACGCGATCCCGGGAAGGTCGCCGCGGAATTCCGGAGGCGCCACGCCGACGATGGTGACCTGCTGCCGGTTCATGCGCACGGTGCGGCCGAGCATGGACGGGTCGCCCTGGAAGTAGTTACGCCACAGCCGGTGGCTGATGACTGCCGTGAACGTTTTGGCCTTGTCGCCGTATTCCTCGCGAGCGAACGTGCGGCCCACCACCGGCTTTACGCCCAGGACGTCAAAGTAGTTTCCGGAGACGAGTTCGAACCACGCGGAATAGGCGTTCTCTCCGTCGCCGACTGAGACGGGGGCCTGTTGGTTCAGCGCCAATCCGGAAATGCTCCTGAGGCTGTCCTGGAAGTCCCGGCAGTCGAGATAGGAAAGGTTAGGAGCCTGGATGCCGCTGGCACGGACGGCTTCGAGGACGGCGAGTTGCTGGTCGTCCGTTGCGCCGCGGAACGGGCGCAGGACCATCCCGTCGATCCAGCCAAAGACGGTCGTCGTGGCGGAAATGCCGAGCGCCAAAGTAAGCACAGCGACCGCTGTCAATGCCGGAGTCCGGCGGAGCACACCCGCCGCGTACCGGAGGTCTTCAAGGACGCCTCGCATATATGGCTGTTGGATGCAATTTCGCTTCCGACTGTAAATGTCTGATTCTATTCAGCGAGGAGGCCAACCAATTGTCGTTTTCGGACCAACATGTCCGGAAATGGGACGCCGGCTCTTGACGTCCTCCACATGCACTTTCTGTTGACAGCCTTACGTCACCACGACTAGAATCGTACGCGCTCTCCAGAGCGATAACTACTCCACGCAAAGAGTCGTGAGCACGTCAAATCATGAAGCCCATCCACCCAAGACGGCTGTTCATCGCGTCCTGTCTGGCGCTGATCACCACGGCAATGGCATTCTCCATTCGCGGCGATATTCTGGATGCGCTCACCGCAGACCTGCATTTGAACCGGGAGCAGGCCGGCATCCTGCTTGGTCCCGCATTCTGGGGAAACACCCTCGCCGTGATCATCGGCGGATCGATCGTCGACTTCATCGGGATGCGCAGGCTACTTTACGCCGCCTTTCTGGGCTATGTCTACGCCGTCACGGCGATCGTGTTCGCGCCGCTCCCCGCAGGGGCTGCCCCGGTCTTCTATACGGATCCCGGGTTCATGTTCGTCTACAGCGGGATGCTCGCGCTCGGCGTGTGCCAGGGGCTGGTAGAAGGCGTCATCAATCCACTCTGCACGGCCATTTATCCCGACCAGAAGACGCAACGGATGAACATCCTGCATTCCTGGTGGCCGGGCGGGATGATCGTCGGCGGGCTGATCGCGTACGGCATCACCCGGGCGATGGGCCTCGACGGGACGGACGTCACGGCCAGGCTGGCGACCACCGGCTGGCAGGTCAAGCTGGCGGTGGTGTTGGTTCCGGCCATTGGGTTTGCCTTGCTGATCCGTGGCCAGCAATTCCCCGAAACAGAACGTGTCGCCGCGGGCGTGCCGACTGGCCAGATGTTTCGACAGGCGCTGCGGCCGATGTTCCTGCTGTTGTTCGTGTGCATGTGGATGACAGCGGCGACCGAAATCGGCCCGGACCAGTGGGTGGGTTCCCTGATCACGAACATGGCCGGAATGCACGGGATCCTGATTCTGGTTTACACCGCGGGAATCATGTTTCTGCTGCGGTTCTTCGGCGGGTCGCTTCCTCGCAAGTTGTCGCCGCCCGGCATTCTGACGCTGTCGGCCATGCTGTCGGCCGCCGGTCTGTGGGCGCTCAGCAATGTCAGCACGCCGGCCCAGGCCTTCGCGGCTGCAACGGTGTTCGGTGTGGGAAAGACGTTCTTCTGGCCCGTGATGCTCGGCGTAACGGCCGAGCGCTTCCCGAAGGGCGGCGCACTCCTGCTGGCGATCATCGGCGGAGCGGGAAATCTTTCGATCGCGTTCATCCTGCCGTTCATGGGCCGTTGGTACGACAACGAGGGCCCGGCCGCGGCGTTCCGATATGTGGCGGTCCTGCCGGTTATCCTGACTCTCGTTTTCGGCGGACTGTTCCTCTACTACAGGGCCGGGGCGGGTACAAAGCGATCCGGCTCGACAAAGCGCCGGCTGGCCGCCGAGCAGCTGACGCTGAGGACGCGCGACGCCGCGGGGGTTCTACAGTAGGGCGCCAGCCAGCGCGCCGAGCATTTGTTTGATTGGAACTTCGATGGCGAACACGGGCAGCATGGGCAAGAGAGCGGCGATAGCGACAGGCAGGAGGGACCGCTTGCCGATGGGCGCGAAGCGCAGCTTCGCAACCGATTCGTAGATGGACGAAATGTCGACAGTGGGGCCGAGTTCCGGAGCGTTCAGAATGTCCGGCGCACCGATGTCCTGCTTACGGATCCAGCGCTGATAGACCAGGTGGCCGTGGTTTCCCACAAGTGCGCTGTACTCCAGCAAGCTCTTGCGCTTGAAGGCTCGCAGATTGCGGCCAAGCAGGAGGAGCGGGCCGTTGAAGAACAGCACCGCCATTACGGCGAAAACCGCGACGAGTGGTTTGAGCGAGTCCACGTGGACCCCGTGATAGAGAACCTCGTGTCCCCACCGGCCGGCAAGCACCACGGAACTCGCCAGGACGATGGGAGTCATGGCCATGACTGTGCCTTCGATGAAGGCCAGCCCGCCCACGCCGTCAGGATGACTGGCCACGAGGCGCAACTCCAGTTTGGAAATCTTCCAGACCAGAGTCCACATGACGAGAATCCTCCATGCCCAGATCATCAGCAACCCACCGAAGATCGGGCGCGAAACGAAGATGAACCACCAGCCGGCGAAACCGATCGAAGTAACGCCATCGGCGTGCGTCACGGCCCAGGCCATTTCATCAATGTGGTCCTTGTTGGTTGTGGCGGCGAGAATCATCGAGCCGATGGCGGCCAGCACAAAGACGGGACCCCAGACGGAATCCCGCAGACGCCTGGCAGCTTCCAGAGCCTCCTTAAAGCGCGGAATGGTGGCGCCTTCCACAAGTCCCGAGGTCACGAAATGGCGGATGACCGGAGGGATGAGCTTCTCCATCAAGGCCTCGGCGAAGATCAGCAGTGGAATTGCAATCAGCAGACGAGAATGGATCCCGAAGTGCCTGCAACAAGGGGTCAGTAGCCCTGTCCGTTGAGCGCCTGACCCGCTACGAGAGCGCCAATGACAACCGGCAGCCAGGCGACACCGACCAGTACAAGGGCGCGCAGCCCCAGCCAGAGACCTTTTTCCGGAACGAGTCCGATCGCTTTGCGAAGTCTGCGGAATGGCCCCCCCTGGACGAGCGAGAAGTAGAACTCGTCTGGAGCCTGAGGAGGAGTGGATTTTGGGTTCATTTCTCTTCGCCTGTGACTGCCTTGACGCGGCCACTCTTGATAGCTTCCACCAGGGCAGCCTGATCGAGATCGTTCTGGTCGCCATAGGCCTCCGCCCAATCGGCCAATGCCTTATCGAATTGGGTGGAATTGCCGCAGTAACCGGAGATCAGAGCCGCTTCGCTGGTTCTGGCATGGACCTTTGCCAACAAGGCGCCGCAGACGAAGGCGTAGAAGCTGAGTTGTTCGCCAACGAGGAAGTCGACGGGCATGCCGCCCTTCATGTTCTTCATCTGGCGAACGTAGTAAGGCCGGCCATCGATCGTGGTCCAGCCCAGCAGCAGATCCGAGGATGTCTGCAGGGCCCTTTGCAGGGTGACGACACGCCTGCCTTCGTGCGCGAGTTCGTCCGGCAACTTCGGCAGATAGGGCGCATGCGCCGGAGGGGCTGCTTCCTTCACCTGCAGGAAAAGCGGATCATTGTCACCGCGCCCCATCAGTAGAACCAGAAAAGCCCGCAATCCGACACTGCCCACCCCCACCACGCGGTGCGCCACGTCCACCACGTGGTACTTGCGCAACAGGGTCTTGCGTTCGCGGTGCAGAGTGGAGGTATAGGCATTGAGACCTTCGATCACCTTCTTCTTTACGCCCTCGCCGATGAGGGTCAGGATCCCGGGCTCCGGCTTGAACTGCCAGGCGCCGCTCGCCCGGCGTTGGGCGATCTTCTGGAGCAGCGTGGCGTTGGTTTGCTGGCGGGCTTTCGCGGTCGCCTTGGCTAGAATCGCCTGCGATTTCGGATCGATTTTGACGAGCGGGTTGCTCTTGTCGACGAAGGCGTGCAGATACCAGATGTCGAGCGAACCCATCGCCGACAGACGGGCCATGTTCTGGCAGTATCCTTCGACGCACCGAATCACCGACGCGCGGCGCTCCTTGCGGTTCATCCCGTTGTTCCGGGCAGCCACGTTGACACTGGCCACCAGCCGCTTCAGGTCCCACTCCCACGGGCCAAAAGTGGCTTCGTCGAAATCGTTGAGATCGAAGATGAGATCCCGCTGCGGCGTGCCGTAAAAGCCGAAGTTATTCAGATGGGCGTCGCCGTCCATCCCCACGTTGTGGCCGATGGTGGGGGTTTTTGAGAGGTCCCACGCCATGACCGCCGCCGCCCCGCGCAAAAAGGTGAAGGGCGAGGCGGCCATGCGGCCCATCCGGAGAGGAATCAGCTCCTGCACCCGGCCCTTGTTTGACGCAAGGACGATGTCCACTGGACTGGGGCGGTTCTTGGGCAGGTTGCAGCTCCGCGTGGCTTTCGTGCGGGACATCTGTTCTCAGCCGCTTGCCGGCTTCGAGCAGTTGTTCCCGTGTGGCGCCTTCCTCGCGGAGGTCCAGGTCGCCGGAGATGATCTTGCGGCCGATTGCGGTCGCGACTTTGACTGCTTTTGCCATTGTGTACTCCTTTTCTTGAGAACCGGCTGTGCCGGTTTCGACTCTGTTGTTTCGCCTCACGCCTGTCAGAACAGATATGCCAACGAAATGATCAACGACCGGCCTTCGGTCTTCATCACGGCACCAGTTTCCCACAGGTCCCGGACACTGGCGCTCAGCCGCTGTCGACGTTCTGCGCCGTGGCGGGCATGAACATTAGCGCAGTAGCGGAAATGAGTGTTGCGGTTCGACTCAGACGCCACTTGTGCGCTGTCCGTTATCCAGTGTTCGGACAACAGCTTGCTCGAAGACGCAATCGGAGCTGCAGGTCACGTGTCCGCCCAGGGTTCTTTCCCGCGTGTTTCGTGTCCCTTACCTCAAGGCTTCAAATCCCATTCTTTGAGTTTCTTCGCCGCCGTGCCGAACGGGCCGAGCTGGTAAACGGCCGCGCCCGCGGGCGAGAAGGTGAACGGCTCAAACGGTTCGGCCAGCATTTTGTCGAGGTATTCCCGGGGGGCGACGCCGGTGGTGACGTGCGGATTGAAATTCTCGCCGGACATCCTTCGGCACGAACGTCGAAACGTATTCGATCAAGGCCGGGTCGATGGCGGGATCATCGTGCGTGGTGGTGAACGCGGCCGATGGGTCCGGTTTCCACCGTGAACGGGGCCACGGCGGCAATCAGGTCCGCTTGCAGCTTGAGCAATTCCGGCGTCGGCTTCGCGACAGATGCCCGCGAGGCCAATGGCGCCGCTCGGGATGTAGTAGTATTTGAAGGCTTCCAGCTTCATGGCGGTCACGTTGGCGCGCGGCGAGAACCTTGCCGGCGGCGGCATAGACCTTGTCGAGGTCCGCCGTGCGGACGAAACGCTGGATCATCGTGATGTGCGGACGGTGCGTCGCATCCAGGGCGAAGCCTTTCGGGAAGACCTTGAGCAGGCGGGCGTTGTTGGCGGCGGAATGCTGGAGCATCGTGGCGTCCGGCTCCAGCAGGATGTCGATGGCCGTGACCGGGGACTGCGCGGCCGGGAAGACGTGTTTCCAGTCGTCCTTCATGCTGACGACGGTCCAGCCGTCCTTCTTCGCTTGGTCGTAAAGCGCCGGCGTGAAGGCACCGAGTTTGACGTCCGGCAATCCGCTGCGCCGGACCGTAGGCGTATTCGCGCGCCGCATCGTCGTGCAGCACCAGCAGCTCGAACCGCGCGCCGCTGCCGCCCTGCGTGTATTCCAACATCTCCTGGTCGCCCGCGGAATTGCCGAACGCGGCGATGGGCCGGCGGCCGATGTGCTGGTTGATGCCGACGGGCTTGTCGGCTTTGTCGTCATTGAAGTTCAGCTCCGGCAGACGCACGAGCACCGGCTTGCCGTCGCGCATTTCAAACTTCGTCTTGATGCTGCTGCCGACGACCTGTTCCGGCGGGATGCCGTAAACCTGCTCCGTCCACGGGCGCATGAACTCGATGCCGCCGCCGGAGACGATGAAGTTCTTGAAGCCGTTCGCGCGCAGGTAGGCGAGCAGTTCGAGCATCGGCTGATAGACCATTTCGGTGAAGAGCTTGCCGGTCTTCGGATGTTTCGCGGTGGCGATCCAGTCCTTGACGATCTGCTCGAACTCCTCCGTGGTCATGCCCGTGTGCGTGGCCATGATGAGTTCGAGGAGCGCGTGGTCGCCGCCGGCGAGCGCGGTTTTCACATCGCCCTTGAGCAGCGAGGCGAACGGTTCCTTGGTCTTCCACTCGGGATGCTGCGGCGCGAGCGCCTTCACGCGGTCGAGCGCGAAGTACAATTGAACGGGCACCGGCTGCTCGCACCAGAGCGTGCCGTCGTTGTCGAACGTGGCGATGCGTTCCGGCACCGGCACGAAATCCGGCGAGCCGGGCTTCGTGACCTTCGTCGACGAAGGCGATGATGGACTGCTTGGCCGTGCCGTCGTTCCACGAGGGCAAGCGGGTCGGCGGCGCGAACGGCCGCGTTCGTGAGCAGCAGCAGAGCGACGGCAGAGAGCCTGGTCAGTGAGCTTTTCATCAGTTGCTCCTCTAGCGATTGCGCATCGATAGCGCGGGCGCTTCTCGGACAGCGCCGCCGCCGCGTCTGCGCGTCTACTTCGACCCGCTGCCTTCCTGCATCTTCTCGAAGAACTTCATCCAGGTTGAAGCTGTCCGCCTTCTGCCGCTGCGGGTAGTCCTTGAAGGTCATCAGGAACTGGCCCACGTAGGCCTGCGCGGGGACCAGCAGGAAGACGTGATCGATCAGCCAGTCGTAGTAGGTGTTCGACGTGATGTCCGCCCGCTCGTACGGGTCCGTCCGGAGATTGAAGATCTTCGGCACCCGCAAGGTGGTGAACGGGTTCGCCCAGATGCGCAGCGTTCCCGGGGCCTGCTGCTCCATGAAGACGAACTTCCAGTTGTCGTAGCGCAGCGCCGGTCAGTTGCTGGTCGTCGTTGATGTAGAGGAACGACTCCCGCGGGCTCTTCGCGGCTTGCCCGGTCAGGTAGGGGACGAGGTTGTCGCCGTCGAGATGGACCTTGTAGGTCATGTCGCCGACCTTGTAGCCCTTGAGCAGCTTCTCTTTCACCTGCGTGTCGCCGGCGATGGCCAGCAAGCGTCGGCAGCCAGTCGTGGTGGGCGACCATCTCGTTGGACACCTGCCCGGCTTGATCTTGCCCGGCCAGCGGACCATGGCGGGCACGCGGTAGGCGCCTTCCCAGTTCGAGTTCTTCTCGCTGCGGAACGGCGTCATCGCCCGCGTCCGGCCAGCTGTTCATGTGCGGGCCGTTGTCGGTGCGAGTACATGACGAAGGTGTTGTCCGCGATGCCCAGGTCGTCCAGCGCCTTGAGGACCTGCCCGACGTTCTTGTCGTGGTCGATCATGGTGTCGTGGTACGGGCTCTGCCAGCGCCCGGACTGGCCGATGCTCTCCGGCTTGGTGTGGGTGCGGAAGTGCATGTGGGTGAAGTTCACCCAGACAAAGGCCGGCTTGCCGGCCTTGTTCTGCCGCTGGATGAAGTCCACGGCCCGGTTGGCGACGTCGTCGTCGATCGTCTCCATCCGCTTCTTGGTCAGCGGGCCGGTGTCCTTGCACACCTGCTTGCCGACCTTGCCGAAGCGCGGGTCCACCGTCGGGTCGTCCGTGGCCGAGGCCTTGCAGTCCAGCACGCCGCGCGGGCCGAACTTGGCGAGGAACGCCGGATCCTTCGGATAGTCCGGCAGCTCCGGCTCTTCCTCGGCGTTCAGGTGGTAGAGGTTGCCGTAGAACTCGTCGAAGCCGTGCACGGTGGGCAGGAATTCGTTGCGGTCGCCCAGGTGGTTCTTGCCGAACTGGCCGGTGGCATAGCCTTGCGCCTTCAACAATTCGGCGATCGTCGGGTCTTCCTTTTGCAGCCCTACCGTCGCGCCCGGCAGGCCGACCTTGGTCAGGCCGGTGCGCAGGCCGGACTGGCCGGTGATGAACGACGCCCGGCCGGCGGTGCAGCTCTGCTCGGCGTAGTAGTCGGTGAACATCATGCCTTCCCTGGCGACCCGGTCGATGTTGGGCGTCTTGTAGCCCATCACGCCGTGCGAGTAGGCGCTGATGTTGGACTGGCCGATGTCATCGCCCCAGATGATGACGATGTTGGGTTTCTTTGTCTGTGCCTGCGCGACGCTCGAAAGCGCCATGAGCGTTGCTATGACGAGGGCGTATCGCGCACCGCCGGGGTATCTACTCATTCTTGACTTCTCCTTCACGAGGTTCATCAATTTCAGTTGCTCCTGTCCGGACATCGTTGATCGGCGGCGCCGGGTGAGCGTGGGTCAAAGCTATACTAAGGCGACCCTCCCCTGGCAAACAACTGTCAGAACTGACAGAGGGCGGTCACTTTGTGTCCAATTCCGCACCGGGGGAGATGAAAACCTTCCCAATGAGTGCCGACCGGATGGCCGCAACGAGATCCTGTGCCGCTCGCGACTTCAATACATAGCCCACGGCGCCGGCTTCGAGCGCAGCTTCCACATAGTCGGAGTCGGCATGAATCGTCAGGAAGAGGATTCGGGCAGTGGAACCAGACTTGCGGATTCTGCGGGCTACTTCCAGGCCATCAATATCCGGCATGGTCATATCCAGCATCACAACGTCCGGCTTGAGATCGGCGGCGGTCCGCACGCCTTCCAGCCCACCGGGAGCGGTACCCACAACCTCAAATTCCTCCTCCAGCATGCGCACGAAACTGCGCAAGGCGGCGGGGTGGTCGTCGACCAGGAGGACGCGAGTGCGCTGCATTGAAGCCGGCAGAATGTCACCTAGACAGTTGTCAGTGTGCGCGTTGTCCGGCCGGGAAACTACTGTTAGAAGTGACAGTCCTGCCATTCGGTAGACTTGATGCTGAATGCAACGAAGGGCCATGCTTGCCGCTGCGCTGTTGGTGGGGCTTGCAGGCGCCGAGGTCCCCAAGCGGGAGGTGAAGAACGTACTTGTTCTTCTGGGCGACGATCTGAGCCTGCCAGTGGTTGCACAGCTTTACAGCGCGCTACAGGCCAGCCTGAAAGCGCCCGACCCGTCGGCCGTGAACGTTTACACGGAGTCGCTCGACGTGTCGAGGTTCGGGGCCGCGGACTATCCGCCCCAAGTGGCCCAGTGGTACAAGCAGAAGTACCGCTCTATCCGCCCTGACGTGGTGGTCACCGTCGCTCCGGCTGCGCTGACATTCATGCTCGATCAGCGCGGGAATCTCTGGCCCGGCATTCCGATCGTG
Organism: Bryobacteraceae bacterium; assembly: GCA_963714395.1. Taxonomy (GTDB): domain Bacteria; phylum Acidobacteriota; class Terriglobia; order Bryobacterales; family Bryobacteraceae; genus JACADU01. The sequence continues at coordinate 507,721 of CAVQOO010000002.1, read as the reverse complement.
GCAGGCGCGGTTACGTCCCATCGAATTGGTGGGCTTCAATTGCCCGGGGATGTGACGCCGGTTATCCTCCATCTCGCTTACGAGCGGACTCTCGAGCTGGCGCTGACACTCTTCCCCCGGACGCGGCGTGTCGTTGCCGTGTATGGCAGCGCGTCGCGCGACAGAGACGATCTGCCGCAACTGAAGGGGCTGGAGGCGAAAACGCGGGACCGCCTGGAATGGTCCTATCTCTCGGGGCTGTCCGCGGATGAATTCAAGAGCAAACTGGCGGGGCTTCCGGATCAAACGATTGTTCTCTGGTCAACTGTGTCCGCGGACAATGCTGGAAGATCCTTTGTTCCGGCATTTGAAGCCGTAGCAGCGCTGGCCCCCTCTTCGGCGGCTCCGGTGTTCGGCGTTTACTCTCCCTATATCGGTGCAGGAATTGTTGGCGGCGTCACTATGGATGCCGCTGCGTCCGGGCGTGAGATCGCCGAAGCGGCCCGCTCGGTCATTGGGCTTCCGCCGTCCTCGACGCTCCCGTTGACGAAGGGAGGCGTGGGCCCCCCAACGTTCGATTGGCGGCACTTACGGAAGTGGGGCATCCCGGAGGACCGCCTGCCGTACGGCAGCCAGTTCCTGTTCCGCGAACCTACGCTGCTGGAGACACACCGCGAGCTGGCGATCTTCACCATTGTCGCGTTGCTGATGCTGACTGTGTTGGTCGTTTTCCTTTCGATGGAGCGTCGCCGCCTTGCCGCGGCGCAGGTGAAGCTCAAAGGTCAGGCGGAGGAGCTGAGGCGACTGAGCGCGGCGTTGATTGTGGCTCAGGAGGAGGAACGAAGCCGAATCGCGCGCGAACTCCATGACGACATCAACCAGCGGCTTGCCTTGCTGGCTATCGAGACCCGTCAGCTCCGCCAGCAGGCCAGTGCCGCTGAGATCGCGCCGCAACTGGACGAACTCGCGGTGGCTGTGGCCAGTCTCTCAACCGACGTACACAGCCTGGCATACGGGCTGCACCCCGCCAAGCTGGACCTGCTTGGCCTGCTGCCAGCCGTGAAGAGGCACTGCAAGGATGTGGAACGGCTGAGTGGGATTGCAGTGGATCTGACCGCCGGGAGCTTGCCCGGCGACCTCCCGCGCGATACCTCCCTGTGCTTGTACCGCGTCGTCCAGGAGTCCCTCGCAAATGTGGTGCGTCACAGTGGGTCGGAACGTGCCTCCGTGGATCTGCGAACGCTGGATGGGACTGTCGTGGTGACCATCGCTGACAATGGCGTCGGCTTCGATCCCGGCTCCCAGAACGTGAGTCGCGGTCTGGGGCTTGTCAGCATGCGCGAACGATTGCGCCTGGTCAACGGGTCGGTATCGATCAGACGGCTGCCTGACGCCGGGACCGAAGTAAAGGCAACGGTTCCCGTGGAGGTTGCGCAGCCATGAACCGTCCCCGCGTACTCATTGCCGACGACCACCTCCTCGTGGCGCAGGCGTTTCGTAAAGCCCTGGAACCCGCCTATGAGGTGGTCGGAATCGTGGGGGACGGCCGCGCTCTCGTCTCCGCCGCATTGGAACTCAAGCCCTCCCTGGTTGTGTGCGATGTCTCGATGCCGGTGATGAACGGAATGGAGGCGGCCAGGCTCGTCAAGGCGCAGCTACCGGGCCTTATATTTGTTTTCGTCACCATGGATCAGGACCCGGATCTTGCGGCGGCGGCGTTCCGGATGGGAGTCCGCGGCTACCTTCTGAAGAACTCCGACCTCGACGAACTACCACGTTGCCTGGATGCGGTTAGCTCAGGCCGCCGGTATCTGACGCCGCTCATCGCCGGCGGCAAGATCGAGGATTTGCTGCTGGAGGCCGGCGACCTGCCGAATGTGGATGCGCTTACCCCGCGCGAGCGGGAGGTGCTGCAGCTACTGGCGGAAGGCCGCTCGATGGTGGAGATCGCCGGCATACTCGAGATTACGCCCCGCACCGTTGCCTTCCACAAATACCGGCTCATGGATCGTCTGAACCTGAAATCCAATTCCGATCTGGTGCAGTTTGCCATCCGCAGCAAGGTGATCCAGGGCTGATCACGCAGCAAGTGTGGATGGCCAGTTCCGGATGGTGGTTTATCTCCTCACCTGGTTGCCGGCGCTGGAGGAGCGCCGGGCAGCGTATAGCGAAAGTTCAGGTAGAACATGTTCAAAGAGGCGCTCGCAGGCTGCGCGGGCGCGGCGTACCAGAGGTGACGGGTGAGCCAGGAATACTGCAGATTCAGTTGCAGGGCGCCATAGTTGGGGTTGCGCCAGAAGACGTGGCTGACGCCGCTGGAGATTTCCTGGATGGAGCGATTGTGGCCGGAAGGCGAGCCTTGATACCCGTAGCCGACGGGTTTGCTGTTGGTGGGGTCGATGGCGACGTTGCGTCCGAAGTACACCCCGCCGTAGTAGGTGAACAGCAAAGTCTTGGGCGAAACCTGATACTCCAGCCCGTCCACGGTGGAGTAGGCGTGGACCAAGGACGGGCTGCCGTCACCCTGGATGATGAGGTCGGGCCCCTGGCCGAAGACGTAGCGGCCCCCTCCGGAGCTGATGTACTGATTGGCAAAAACACGCAGTCCCTTGACGATGTCGAAGCCGGCGTTGAGGGAGCCTCCGCCGCCCGTCGCCTTAAAGGATTGTCCGGTCAGCGGATTGTAGAACGCGAAGCGGCGCAGGATGCCGGCGGTCTCCAAGTGGAGGGACCTTCCCGCCACGGTGGGATCCCAGGCGAGTTTGGCGACCCAGTCCTGGTTCGGATTGGTGACGCTGTATGCGCCGCTGCCGGTATTGAGCTGGGAGCTGTAGGAAGACTCGAGCGCCGAGGGCAAGGTGATGGCGCCCGACCCAGCCGAACCGCCGCCATACTGCTCGCTCGCTTCCCAGGAGACCGCTGCCTGCAGTTGTTTCGAGAAGTGCCAGGTGAGGCGGACCTGCGGATCCCGACTCCAGGTGAGGCCCACCTGGTAGTTCGGATCCACGTCCTGCGTGAGAAAAAGATCTGATTGGAGCGGAGAGACGCCCCGGCGATTGGGCGTCAGCAAGCTCCAGGACTGGCCGGCCAGGATCTCGAGCTTGTCACGGCGCAAATCGGCCCAGTAGAGCCGCAGGCGCATCGAAGCACTGTTGGACGAAACGGCCGCGTTGCCGGGCACGTAACCGAGGAAATCGGACTCCATGAGGCCCAGGATTTTCCAGCCGCGGAAGGCGGTATCCACGCGCAGGCCGATGCGGGAATTCTGCGCGCTCAAGCGGTAGTCGCGGAGGTTCGCATTGACGGAGCCGGCCAGAGGGATGGCGGCGAAATTGGTGCCCAGGCCGCTGCCCACGTTCTTGCCCCGGAAGACCGCGGCGAAATCCATGAATCCGATAGGAGTGAACCAGGCGTCGCCGAGACGGACGGAGAGGGGGGCTGACGCCGGGGCCGCCTCGGGCGGTTTCAGTGTTTCTGCCGGGGCGGAGGCGACTGCCGGAGTTGCAGCGGCGGTAGTAGCCGGCGCTCCGACAAGCCGCTGGATGACGCGCTGCTGCTCAACTACCATGGATCGCAGTTCGTTGATCTGAGCCTGCTGGGCCTGCATGGCCGCCTTGAGTTCCGTGAGTTCCTGCGACGCGGCGGATGGAGGCTGGGCCCACGCCGGGGACAGCAATACCAGCGTTGTAGCCAGACGACGAATTGCTAGGGAGGTGGATGTCATCGTTACGCCCCTTTCCTGGTCCACTGCGGGTTCAGGTCATTTCAGTTTGACGTTAAGCTGAGCTGCGAAGGTACTCGCGCAGGGCCGCCGCCAGGCTGTGGCCGAGGGAGCGCGCCGACTGGGCAGTCACATCCGTCGTGCCGCAGTTGGCATAGGGGATCTCGATGGTGCCTGCTGCACGGATACCTTTCTGCCCTGTTGCCCAGCGAGCAAACGACATCCCCTGCGCGTAGTTCGCTGAGGTATTCCAGGCCGTTCCGAAAGGCACATTGTTCGCCGTTGAATAGGGGAGCGGACCGCGGTTCAGCTTTTGCAGAAGTCCCGCGAATTTCAGGATTTCATTCCAGTTGCGAGGCTCTTCTCCGCCCGGGAAGTAGATGTCCTCGTTGTGCTCGCCGCGGATCCACGGGCAGTGCATGTCGAGTGCGAATTTGAGGCTGCCCGCACCCCACTCAGGAACCCAGGAGCGGATCGCCCTCACTGTCGGGTGAACGCTCTCGCCATCGTAGTCGCGGTTGTGGTCGCGGGGACGCCGGTTCTTGCCTTGATCGCCATCCTCGACTCCATCCTTGTCGACGAAGGGAATCGCGGCAAAAGCCACGTTGGTGTTGAGCCAACGGTCTTCCAGCGCCGCCTCCAGCAGTCCTTCCATCGCGTAACTTGCGATGCACTCGCAGCAATGGTGGCGGGCGGTGAGCAACACCTTGATTGCGCTTGGGGAAGCCGAACCGAAACGCAGGCGCTCCGCGGTTCTGCCTTTTTTCGTCTGGCACAACGACTCCACGCGAACGCCCTTCCGCCCATTGAGGAACCGTTGCAGGTCGCGTTCGGTGTACGGTATTGCGAAGGCAAAGCGGGTCGCCGGAACTTGCGGGTCGAAGCGATGGACAAACGATTTGCCGTCCACGGCGCCCCGGCCGAGCCATCGCCAGTTCAATCCGGCGTCAGTGCTGATGGCGGGCCCTCGCGTCCCGATCACGTCGCTGCCGGTGAAGCGGAAGCGCACGGTTTTCGCTCCCGCTCCGCGTACCTCGAAACACCACCAGAACCAGTCGCCTTCGGTGTCGCGCAGATCCTGCCGGATGCGGACCTCCTCCGCACCAATGTTCTCCACGATGATGTTGCCGGCCGGGATCGTGCTGCCGATTTCCAACGGGCCGTTTTGCTGCCACAAGGCCACCGGCGCGGCGAGCATTGCCCGTCGCGACACTTGTCCGTGCTGGCCGGAAGACATCTTCGGTTTCTCGGTCAAGGCGTATTTCTCCTCATCAGGAATTGATCAGGCCTCGGGATTGTCCTTCCAGCCGAAGTACTCGACGCCGAACTGGAAGTTCTTGCAGCCGGTGTGTTCTTTGTCCGCTATTCCCTTAAACCCGGCTGCCAACTCTGGAATCGGGAGTTCAACAGCATTTGTCACGGTGATTGTGTAGCCGTTATATGTCTGCTGCTCGAAGGTGCTTCCCATTCAAGCCGCAGTGGAAGGTGAAAATTCTGCTCGCCCAGGAGATTCTTCGGCCCGCCCCGACGCCGCAGATGTAGAGGTACTTAAACGCTTTCCTCTCGTTCATGATGTACAGCTGACCGGTCCTTGCGGTGACGGTGTTGATCTGCTGGCTGGGCGATCCCTTGAAGCAGGCCTGGCAATGAAGAGTCTGGTCGAACCCGTTCACATAATATGCCCAGAAGAACCTAAATCCTTCGATGGGGCCAGGCTCGCCAGAGGGATGGTCAATTCGGATGGTGATGTCGTTATTCATCTGCAATCGAGAGTATCAATTGTAGAAATAGGAACGGGGGCCATCTGATAGGCTCAGATGCTGGAGGCGAGACGATGGAGCCCAGCCGAAGATTGGTGAGTCTTGACGCGTACCGCGGCTTCATCATGCTGATGCTGGTGTCCGAAGGGTTCGGACTGGGGGTCCTGAAGAGCCGTCCGGACTGGGCGTGGCTGGCGGCGCAATTCGATCATGCGGCGTGGGAAGGGTGCACGTTCTGGGACCTGATCCAGCCGGCGTTTACGTTCATGGTGGGGCTGGCCATGCCGTTGGCGCTGGCGCGACGGAGGGCTGAGGGGGACACGGTGGGGCAGGTGTTCCGGCATGTGCTGTGGCGTGCGTTCGTGCTGATCGTGCTGAGCAACATCTACTCCAATTGGTACGCGGGCAAAGAGCCGCTGCAGCTTCAACTGATCAACGTGCTGAGCCAGATCGCGTTTGGGTATGTGCTGTGCTTCGGGATCATGCAACTGCGGTTCTGGACACAGGTAGGGGTGGCGGCGGCGATGCTGGCGGGATATTGGGCACTGTTCGCGGCGTTTCCGGGACCGGAAGGGCCGTGGTCGAAGATGGGCAATATCGGCGCGGTGATCGATCTGAAGGTGCTCGGGTACAACTACTCCGGCTACTACACGACGATCAACTTCATCGGAAACGCCGTCACGATTCTGTTCGGCTGCTGGGCTGGCATGCTGCTGATGGGCGGGAAATCGCACGGAGAGAAGCTGAAGACGCTGCTGTTGTGCGGGGCGGGCTGCCTGGCGGCGGGATTGGCGCTTTTGCCGCTCAACCCGATGATCAAGCGCCTGTGGACGGCGTCGTTCACGTTCTACAGCGCGGGATGGGTGATTCTGATGCTGGCGGTCTTCTATTGGGTGATCGAGATGAAGGGATCAAGAGGTGGGCATTCCCGTTTCTGGTGCTGGGGATGAACTCGATCTTCGTCTACTCGCTGGGGCAGATCGGGATCAAAGGCTGGCTGAATCGGGGGCTGGCGAGCTTCACCGGGAACTTCAGTTTTATGGGGGACCTGGGCGACGATTCCGCAACATCTACTGGTGCTGGCGGGGCTGTGGTAGCTGTGCTACTGGCTGTACCAGCGGAAGATCTTCCTGAAGATATGAGGTGAGATTTGTTGCAGTATTTGATTGAAGGAGCCTCCGCATGTCCGATTCGCGATTTGCTCGAAGGGATTTCGTCCGGGTTTCACCGGCGCTGGCGGCGATGGCCGCGGTCGAATTCCGCGCCTCCGCGGCTGATGGGGCTGATGCGCTGGTGGTGGATCCCGCGCCGCTGTTCGACATTTCGCCGTGGCTCTACATGCAGTTCATGGAACCGCTGGGCGCCACCGACAGCACGGTAGAAGCGGCCTGGGACTACGACAAGGACGACTGGCGGAAGGACTTTGTCGACACGGTGCGCGACCTGGCGCCGGACGTCATGCGTTACGGCGGTCTGTATTCGCGGCATTACAAATGGCGCGAAGGCGTGGGCGCCGTGGCGAAGCGGCCGTCGACGCGCAACTACTTCTGGGGCGGCAAGGAGACCAACCGCGTCGGCACGCACGAGTTCGTGGATTTCTGCCGGCGCGTGGGAGCGGAGCCGCTCTACTGCGTGAATTTCCTGGCCGACGGAGAACAGCGGTTTCGAACCACGACCGAAGGCGATCGCACGGGTGATGCGAAAGAGGCGGCCGATTGGGTCTCCTATGCAAACGACCCTGACAACAAGGAGCGGAAGGCCAATGGCGCGGCGAGCCCGTTCAACATACGGCTGTGGCAGATCGGCAACGAGACCTCTTACGGCGACAGGACTTTCACTCGCGATCAGTCGATCGAGCACACGATCGAATTTGCGCGCGAGATGCGCCGGCGCGACCCGTCCATTCAGCTCATCGGGTGGGGCGACCGGGGCAGGGGCAACACGGAGCTTTGGGCGGGCGAACTTCTGAAGCGGGCGGGCGAGCATATCGATATGGTCGCGATTCACCTGATGGGCCAGAGCCCGAGGCGCCCGGATACGGTGCTGAAGGGGATGCGCTATCAGCGAGAGCCGGAGAGGGCCTGGCAGGAGCTGCTGGAGCTTTCGAACAACGTGGAGACGCGGGTGAAGGAACTCGAGGATGTGATCGCCGCCTCGGGCACAAAGAAAGGGATCGCCGTGACGGAGGGCCATCTCAGCATGGTGCCGCACAATGCGAACCCGATTCTGTCCGAATGGCTTTCAGCGGCCTACCACGCGCGCTCGATGAACATCTATCAGCGGCACGGGGCGAGTGTGAAGATCGCGACTGCCGCCGATTTCCAGGGCAATCGCTGGACGGTGAACGCGGTGATGCTGCAGACGCCGCGCGGGGTTACTTATCCGATGCCGGTGGGGTCCATCGCACGGCTCTTCAAGCGGCACAACGGGAAGCAAGGGGTTGGAGTGACGAAGAGTCCGGCGGGACTCGACATCGCGGCGAGCCGATCGGGGAACAGAATCTACCTGCACGTGGCGAACCTGGAATACAAGAAGACTGTGGAAGCAACGTTCGCGGTGAGCGGCAAGGCGATCGCGGGCGGGCGGGTGGTCGCGATAGCGCCGGCGGATCTGCGCCAGTATGTCGGGTTGGACCAGCCAGACATCTTTAAGCCGCAGGAGACGGCACTGGCGGCGGGACCCGCGCCGAAGTGGAGCTTCCCAGCCGGTTCGGTCTCGGTGGTTGAGCTGGAGCTGAGGGAAAGCTAGTCAGTTCACGTTGGACAGGGCGTTCCGGAGGGTGGAGAGCAGCGCGGAGGCGGGTTCTTCTGTCCAGGCGACATGTTGGTAGCCGGGGCAGACGCCCGTGAGGCGGAGGATGGCCAGCTTCAGGTGCTCGCCTTCGCGCTTGAAGACCCAACGGTAGTCACAAGCGTCGTCCTGCCAGTAGCACTCAGCGGAAGCTGAGGATTCGAGATCCTCAAGGGCGGCGATGAGCTCTGCTTGGGCGGGGGCGGCGTCCGCGGAGGAGATGAGATGGGGGCCATCGGCGTCCTCAAGGCGGCAGAGCAGGCGGCCGGCGGGATCGGCTTCAAAACAGAAGTTCATGGTCTGAAAGTATTTTAGCGAAAATCGGCTCAGAGACCTACGGTGCGCAACGCGGTAGGGCAGAGCCAATTTCGACTCCTCAATAGGTGAAGTTGCGGAGGGATTGTCGAAGCACCGGATGCTACGCTTAGTGCGGATTGTGAGGACAACCATGAAGCAATTTATCTGTCTTACTACCGTTTTGGCAGCCGTGCTGTGCTGTGGCATCGCGGTTCCGCTCGACGCGGAGCCCGTCACCGGAGCGATTTTCACGACGCTTGGTGATGGAAGTGCGGTGAATGCAAATCACTTTAACTCGAAATGCGAGGTCTACTTGGATGGAGGGCCGGGCCCGAATGCGCCGGCCAAGGCGGCGGGACTGCCGAACGGCGAATACTACTTCCAGGTAACTGATCCGAGCGGCAAGACGCTGCTGAGCACTGATCCGGTGTCGAACCGGCGGTTCAAGGTGGACAAGGGAGTGATCGTCGCCTATACGGGTTTGGGCGGACCGGTTCACCCAATTGGAGTCGACAGCGACCATCCGGAACTCGGCGCGATCACGGTTCGACTGGCGAATTCGACATGTGAAGCAGATTTTCTTGATTCCCCCAATAACGGCGGAACATACAAGGTGTGGGCGACTCCTGTTGGGGATTTCGTCGGGGATCCAGCCAAGGTCGACAACGAATGTGGGAACGGCTGTTTCCATGGCTTCCAGCCCTCGAAATCAAAGTCCGACAATTTCAAAGCCAAGACAGGCTCAGCGACATTCTGCCTGACCATCGAGAAGCAATACCTGGCCCCGGATAAGACTGTGATTCCCGCCGCCGGCTGGCCCATGTACGTGACCGACCCCCTGGGGATCACGAACACGTATCACGTCGACCGCCCCGCCGACAGCCCCCGCGACGGTCCCTGGCAGGTGAAGGTTTGCGGGCTTACCGCGGGCGCTTACCTCGTGGCGGAAGACACTTCGTTTGTCCCCGGCGCGATGTTTGATGCACTTTTCGTGAACAATTCTCCCGTCGAGTATGGCGAACCTGGTTATTATTTCGTTTGGACTGCAGGAAAAATTGAGCCCATTATCCGGTTCGTCAATATCAACAACGGAGGCGGTGGGATTCCTGAATGAAGGTTCGCCGCGGCGCGACGCGAATACGCGTCAGCCGCGGTTTGGCGTCCGCCCCGGGCCTGGAGATCTCCTGGCGGCCGGGGCAGACGCCGGATTCAAGTGCCGGGCTGCACCATTCGCCTACTTGCGCGGCTCGCTGGAGGGTGGCACGTGGCCTTTCATGCGGAGATAGGTGGCCATGTTCCCGTAGTGCTCATAGTCGTGCACGACGTTGAAATCGAGGACGCCGATGGCCGGGCGCTCTGAGCCGAAGAACTTCACCTTATCTGTCGCCTTGGCGTCGGTCATGGCGTCGTAGGCCTTGTCGCAGTAGGCGAACCCGTCTTTCAGCGCCTGAACGAGGTCGGCCTTGGCTGACTTGCTCTTTTCGATGCCGCGCACGGGCGGCTGTTCTCCCAGGACCGCGGAACAGAACAGATAGGATGCGTCCGCGACATGACCCACAAGCTGGCCGAAACTGCGGACGTCCGGGCTCGGCTTGAAGGCATAGTCGGCTTCGGGCATCTTCTCGGCGGCCCTAATGACGTTCGTTTTGGCCATCGTGTAGAGCCCCTTGGTGGAGCCGCTCAACGGGTTGTCAGCGGTTTGCGAAAAAACACAGACGGAAAACGCGATCGCGAGCAGGCTAAGTTTTCCCATTCCGGTAGGATCGCAAGACCCGGTGGAGGCGTCAAGGCGCGGATCTGACGGTCCTACGAAAGGGCGTCCTTGCAGAATGCGAGACATTTGGCCATCTCGGCCATGACAGTTGAGCCTTCCGGGATCGTTGTACTCCAGCTCGATGTTGGCCTGGAACTTGTACTTCTCTTTCTTGATGACCTGGAGGAGTTCCTTGAGCTGGGTTTCGCCCTGGCCCCAGGGGACGTTGCCGCCGCCGTTCTTGGCGAACTTCTTGTCCTTGAGGTGGATGCTCGAGATGCGCGAGGCATGCTGCTTCATGAAGTCGATGGGCGGGGCGTTGACGGCTTCAGAGAAGTGGCCAATGTCGAGGTTGAGCGTGTTGTACTTCGACTGAGCGAGCGCGGCGTCCCAACTGTGTTCGTTCACCTGCATGTGGTTGTGGTAGCCGACGAAGATCTTGTGCTTTTCGGCGAATTGGGCAATGCGCTTGGTGAGAGATTCCTGCTTGGGCAACTCCAACGTGGTGCTGCCTGCGCCGAGAGCTTTGGTGACGTTGAAGACGTAGTCGTACTCGTCGTCGGACATCGCTTCAGTCAAGCCGAGCTTGAAAGTGTCGATTTTGACGCCGGCGTCGTTGTAGAGCTTGCGCATTTCCCTGTACTTGTCCATCGAGACCGAGAGACGCCATTTCCTGCGCTCTTCGGCGGCCTGCGCCATGGCGGCCTTCTGTTCGGGAGTCATCTGTCCGCGCGCGGGGCGTGTGATCTGAGGGGCGCCGGCGAATGTCTCCGCAGCATCTGACATCAGCTCGACAGAGCTGAGCCCAAGTTCGACGCAATACTTGAGGATGTCCTGCGCGGAGCTGGGCATGGTGCGAAAGCAGTAGGTGATCGCGCCGATCTGGACGCCGCCGAATTTCGAATTCGGCTTGGCGTAGAGGGACGATGCGGGTAGAGCTGCGAGCGCGGTCCTGGCGAGGTCTCGGCGGGTCATCATAGTTTTATCTCCCATCCTTTGCGGTAAGCGGGCTTTACCCATTTATTCGCTTCTTTATTGTTGGTGAACTCGCCCTTGGCGCAGTTCCAGAGAAGTTTGCCTTCGTGGTGCACGGCGGCGGCTCCGAGGACGAGCCACTCGGTGTAGGGAGCGGCGATGGAGAAGTTGGAGCAGGCCGGGGCACCGCCTTTGCAGGCGCGGACCCAATCGCGGGCATGGGCGGCGTGATTGCTGCCGGTGCTGGCGCCGGGGGATCGGGTGAGATACGGTGGCGGCAACTTGTATTCGGCCCAACGGGAACCGGGGAGCAAGCCGACGCCTTCGCCGCGGCCTGAAGTGCCGAGGTAGCCTTTGGAGCCGACCATGATGTTGTTGTAGCCGCTGCGGGCTTCCTGTTGCGGAGGCGCCGGGCGAGGCGGCTGGCCGCCGGGACGCGGAGGAGCGACAGGGCCGACTTGCGGGCCTTGGTCCGGGATCTTGCGTGCTTCGGCGGCGGTCATGCCGGGGGGCGTGTAGGGGTCGGGTCCGCCTTGGTGATACCAGTAGACGGTGACCGGCGGCATGCCGGGCCGGGCTGCGAATTCGTACTTGAGGACGAGTTCGTCGGGGAAGGTGAAGGGCGGCAGCGTCAGTCTTCCTGATGCACTCGACGCTGAGCAGTGAGGCCGGGCTGAGCTGGAGTGCCCAATTGGCGGGGCCGAGAATGTGAACGCCCCAATCGCCAATGAGGCTGGTGCCGAAATCGTAGAAGCCGCGCCAATTGAAGGGCAGGTAGAAGCCGAAGGCGGCTTCGCCGGAGCCGGAGCGGCGGCCGTTGCGGGTGTTGCGATCACGTGACGAATGATCTGTAGGCGTCGTCGCCGGCGGTGAAGGGGCGGGCGGCGGCGGTGCCGAGCCAGAGGTCCCAGTCGAGCGTTTCGGGGACGGGAGTCGGGGCGGGAACTGGTCTTCATGCCCTGCGGCCAGCTTGTGCGGCCGGTCCAGGCGTGGACTTCCTTGACGTCGCCGATTTCGCCCGACCAGACGATCTCGCAGGCGACGCGGGTGGCGTCGTGCGAATAGCCCTGGTTGCCCATCTGGGTGGCGACCTTGTAACGTTCGGCGGCGGCGGCCATCATGCGGCATTCCCAGGCGATGCGGGTCAGCGGCTTTTCGACGTAGACGTGCTTGCCGACCTGCATGCAGGCGAGGGCGCAGTAGGTGTGCATGTGGTCGGGCGTGCCGATGACGACGGCATCGATGTCCTTGCCGGACTTGTCGAGCATCTCGCGGAAATCTTTGTACTTCGCCGCCTTGGGGAAGCGGTCGAAGCCTTCCTTGCCGCGAGCCCAATCGACGTCGGCGAGGGCGACGACGTTTTCGACGCCGGCCTGGGCTTGGCGAAGGTCGGCTCCGGGCTGGCCGCCCGCGCCGATGGCGGCGAGGTTCAGCTTCTCGTTGGGCGATTTGTAGCCCATGGCCTTGAGGGAGGCGACGGTGCCGAAGCCGCCGGTGGGGATGGCGCCGGCGAGGAGCGAGCCGTAGAAAAAGTGACGGCGGTTGAAGACAGAACCGGACACGGTGGTCTCCTTACAGCATGAATGATATCTGAGTTGGAGATTTCAGCGGAAGTTTTCGACGACCATCAGGTCCGAGCCGAGCGACTCGACCAATGCGTAATACGCCCACTGCCCGTCCGGCGAAAGGCACATTCCGTTGTTGTTCATGATGTGAGGCGTAATAAATCCGAGTTTCTCAAGTTTCCGCGTTGCGAAGCGATAGAAAAGTCCCTCGCCCTGCCGGGATGGTGCGTTGCTGCCTGCGACTCCGATGTCGATCGCGTAGATACCATCCCGCAGGACGACCCAATTGCGGCTCTTGATCTGTGGCAGCAGTTCCTCTTCGCGTCCGCCCGCTACAGCAATTCGCCTCAATCCGCCGTCGCGGCGGCTGCGCAGGTAGAAGAGATCCTTGCCGTCCGGCGACACGCGGCAGAAGAACCCGCCGTCGCGAGTGACTTGTTGCGCCGGGCCGCCCGCGGCCGCCATGCGCCACAATTGCTGGTCGCCGCTGCGATTCGAAGTGAAGTAAAGATCCGTACCGCCGGGACCCCAACAAGGCACGATGTCCTCGGAAGACTCAGTGGTGAGCCGGCGCGGTTCGCCGCCGGACGCCGCCACCACCCAGACGTCGGGATTGTTGTCCACGCGCGCATCGAAGGCGATCCACTGCCCGTCGGGCGACCACTGCGGCGAACCCACGGTGACGCCCGACCGGAGACGAGTCAGCGCTGTCGCTCCACTTCCATCCGGGTTCGACACCCAGATCTGCGAGCCGTTGTCGCGGGTGGAGCTGACAGCCATCCGGCGGCCGTCCGGCGAAAATGCCGGGCTGTTGTCATATCCTTGCGGACTTGTGATCCAGCGCTCCGCCATGAACGGCCGATCCTGTGAAGGCCGCGCCGGGCTGCGGTAGATGCTTGTCTTGGTATTCTGCGCGCTGTAGGCGAGCAGATCGCCCTTGCGGGAGAGAGCCACCCCAAAGCCGGCGGAGAAGGGAAGCACTTGCGGTTGTCCGCCCTCCATCGGCGCCCGATAGAACCGCACGGGGTCGGCCGCGCTAGCCTGCCCAGTGAGAATCAGACCTCCCGCAAAGACTGGGCGCTCCCACGGAAGCCAAACCTGGCAGTTTGATGTCCTCCCACGACTCTGACGGCAGGCGCATTCGCATGAGCTTGGAAGCGGAGAACCCACCGGTCACCACCTCGCCGGTTGGCACTACGGCGTATATCACCTCTCCGCCGGGCGCGAACCGGGCTCCGAAGAATGAACTGAAAGGAGCGGCGATCTGGCGCACGCTCGAGTCCACGGGCGAAACCAGTTCCAGCTTACGCGACCCCTGCGGACCCTTCGCAACCAGCATCCAGCGGCCGTCGTCCGACCAATCCTGGAGAGAGCCTTCTGCGATCCGCCGCTCAGAGCCGCCCAAAGCGGGAACCTCGTAGACCGTAAATACGTACCCCTGCCCCTGTTCTTCTCCACGAGTGAATGCAATCCGGCGGCCGTCGGGCGACCAAAGCGGTCTGTTGTCACCAGCCGGCGAGGTCGTCAACCGCAGCGGTTCGCCCGAGTCGATCAACCGCACATAGATGTCGTAGTTGTCCAGCTTCGGCCCGTTCCAACTGAAGGCCACCATGTTGCCGTCTGGCGAGAAGGCAGGATTGGATTCACTGCCTGGCAGGTTGGTCAGCGGGCGGACCACCATGGGTGCGTCCTGAGACTTTGGCCTCAATGTCCACCAAATGCCGCCCGCCGCGGCGATGGCCAACACGCCTACCGCTGGCCATAGCCAGCGCAGGGAGCGAGTTGGAGGCGGAACGACCGGCACGGCGACCGACGAGGCCAGCGAGCCGCTGTCGCTCTCTTCTTTCAGTTCCTCAAGCGCGATGCGCAGGTCGGCCGCGGTCTGGAAGCGCCGTGCAGGGTCTTTGCGCAAGCAGCGTTGGATGATCCTCTCGAGTTCGCGTGGCACGCCGGGCAACTCGGCGCTGATCGGCTTGGGCTCGTCGCGCAGGATAGCCGTGATGGTCGAGATGGTGGTGTCGCCCTGAAAGGCCTTGCGCCCCATGACCATTTCGTAGAGCACTGTTCCGAAGCTGAACAGGTCGCTGCGCGCGTCGAGCTTCTTGCCTTCGGCCTGTTCGGGCGACATGTAGCTGGCGGTGCCCAGAATGGTCCCTTGCTCTGTCTGGTTCGCAACTGTGCGAGTTGCGTCATTCTCTCCGGCTTCGGCGGGCCCGGCGAGTTTGGCGAGTCCGAAGTCGAGGAGCTTGGCGCGCCCATTTTCGTTCACGATGACATTGGATGGCTTGAGATCGCGATGCACGATGCCCGCCGCATGGGCGGCTTCGAGGCCGGATGCGATGTCGATGGCGTGTCGCAGTGCCTCGGCCAGCGGCAAGCCGCGTGGTCCGATCACGCGGTCGAGGGTTTTGCCGGCCAGGTATTCCATCACGATGGCGTCCTGCCCGTCGAACTCGGCGATGTCGTGGATGACGACGATGTTGGGGTGGTTGAGCGCCGAGGCCGATTGCGCTTCCTGCAGGAAGCGGCGGCGGCGGTCCTCGTTCGTCAGCTTGTCGGGGGGCAAAACCTTGACGGCGACGAAGCGGTTGAGGCGCGTGTCACGTGCCTTGTAGACAGCGCCCATGCCACCTTCACCAAGTTTCTCAATGATCTCGTAGGGTCCCAGTTGGCGATTCAACATCAGAAAAGTTGTACTAGCATAGCGCGAAACCGCCGGTGCTAGATGCCAGGGAGCGGGGCGGTGGAGTCGGCGAAGCGCTCTACGGGTGCCCCGAACGCGTCGAGCATTTTCACATAGAGGTTGGCGAGCGGGGTGTCGGGCGAGTAGGAGAGGTGTTGGCCAGTATCGAGACGGCCGCCGGCGCGGCCGGCGAGCAGGAGGGGCAGATTGTGCGGGTCGTGGCGGTCGCCGTCGCGGATGCCGGAGCCGAACAGAATCATCGATTGATCGAGAACGTTGGACTCGCCTTCGCGCATGTAGCGGAGGCGGCGGAGGAGGTAGGCGTACTGCTCGACGTGCCAGCGGTTGATGATCTGATACTGGCGGAGCTTCTCGGCGTTCTTCTCGTGGTGGGAGAGAGAGTGGTGGCCGTCCTTGACGCCGTCGAGGAAAGAGAAATTCTGGTTGCTCACCTCGTTGTTGAACATGAAGGTGGCGACGCGGGTGGAGTCCGATTGGAAGGCAAGCGCGATGATGTCCATCATCAGGCGGACGTGTTCGGCGTAGTTGCGGGGCTCGGCAGGCGGCTCGATGGCGGGGTCGATGGGGACGCGGGGCTTCCAGTTTGCGCGGCCGGGGCGTTGAGTGCGCTGAATGCGGTCTTCGAGGGAGCGGACCACGGAGAGGTACTCGTCGATGCGCTGCTGATCGGCCGCGCCGAGTTCGGTGCGCAGGCGGCGGGCGTCTTCGAGAACGCGGTCAAGGAGAAGCTTGTCGTCGGTGGCGGAGGCGGATTGAGGGCGGGTGGCGCGGAGGAGGCGTTCGAACGCGCCGCGAGGGTTGATTTCCTTGGCCAGGGGTTGGGTGGGTCCGGCCCAGGCGATGTGAGATCCGTAGACGCGGGTGTAGCCGACGTTGCGGTCGACTCCGGTGGTGACGGGGGCGACGCCGAGTTCAAGAGATGGGAACGGGGTGTGTGGGCGCGGAGTGGCGGGCGGCTAGCTGGTCGACCGAGACGCCGTTGCAGCTCACGTCGACGCCGAGGGTTTTGGTGACGGTGGTGGAGGTGAGGAAGCCGGAGATCTTGACGTAATGGCCGTCGCCGCCGACGCTGCCGCGGTTCCAGAGGTTGGTGAGGACGAGGAGTTCTGAGCGGAGGTCTGTGAGGGGCTGCAGGGTCGGGGAGAGGGTGAAGTCGCGGCCGGTGGCTGCGGGGGTCCAGAGGTCGGGATGGACGCCATTGGGCATGTAGAGAGCGGCCATGCGGATAGTGGGCTGCGGCTTGCGGGGCGCGGCCATGGCTTCAAGCCAGGGGAGGGAGAGGGCTGCGCCGGTTCCGCGGAGAAGAGTGCGTCGAGTAAGAGGAGTCGGCGTCTCATGGCTTCGTCGTCGGCTTCGCTGCAGCACGGAACGGGACGCTGTTGACGATTTCGAAGACCAGTTGGTGAGCGCCCGCTCCGTTGTTCTTCAGTTTGTCCACAATTTCGTCCACGGCGCAAGAGTCTTCGACGGTGAGTGAGCGGGCGAGGGCATAGCCGAGGAGTCGTGTGGTGAGGCTGCGAAGGAAGAGATCGTTGCGGGCGAGCAGGATCTGCTTGAGTTCGGAGGTCCCGTTGAACGAGGTGCCGTCGGGGAGAGTGCCGCGCGTGTCGATGGGTTTGCCGTTGTCGTTTGCGCGCCAGCGGCCGAGGACGTCGTAGCTTTCGAGGCCGAACCCGATGGGGTCGATTCTGTCGTGGCACGCGGCGCAGACAGGGTCGGCGCGGTGCCGGCTCAGGCGTTCGCGCACGGTTGTTGGTGGAGCGCCAGGCAGGTCGTCCTTGAGCTCGGGGATGTTGGGGGGCGGCGGCGGCGGGGGAGTGCCGAGGATGGAGTCGAGTACCCATTTGCCGCGCAGGACGGGACTGGTGCGGTGGGGCAGAGAGGAGACGGCGAGGGTCGCGGCCATGGTGAGCAGGCCGCCGCGGGGGCTGCCCTGGGGCAGGTCGACGCGCTTGGGCTGTTGGGAGAGACCGGTGATGCCGAGCGAGTAATGGCGCTGGAGTTTGTTGGTGAGGATGGTGAAGCGGGCGTCGAGCAGGGTCGAGAGCGGGAGGTTTTGCGAGAAGACTTCCTGGAAGAGCAGGATGGGCTCATAGCGGATGGCGGAGGAGAGTTCGGCGTCGGCGTATTCGGGGAAAAGCTTGGCGTCGGGCTTGATGTCGCGGCCGAGTTCGCGAGTGCCGAGCCACTGCTCGACGAAGCGTTCGCTGAACTCGAGGGACTTGGGGTCTTTCAGCAGGCGGGCGGCCTGTTCGCGGAGAACTGCCGGGTCGCTGAGCTTGTTCTCCCCGGCAAGCGCAGTGAGAGCAGCGTCAGGCATGGTGCCCCAGAGGAAGTAGGAAAGCCGCGAGGCGAGAGCGTAGGGTTCCGGTTCGAGCCGGAAGAGGAAGTGAGGTGAGATGAGGACGCCGCGCAGGGTGAACAGGAGGGCTTCCTCGTAGTTGGCCGAGCGTGAGTAGGAACGCTGGAAGAGAGCGAGAAAGGTCTCGAGTTCGCCGGGGCGAGCGGGGCGGCGGAAGGCGCGGGGGAGAAAGGCGGCGAGCACGGTGCGGGCGGCCTGTTCGGCGGTGGTGGTGCTGTTGGGGGTTGCGATGAGGAAGGCCTTGCGGGAGCGGGGGTCGTGCGCGGCATAGTCGAGCGCGCGACGGGCGGCTTCGAGATATTTCTCGGCGTGGAGGGGCGAGAGGAAGAGAGTTTCGGCGGCGTTGTCGAAGCCTTCTCCGCCTGCGCCGTCCGCGGGCAGGTCGTGGCCGGCGTTGATGTGGATATTGAGCAGGTCGCGAACGGTGGCGGTGTATTCGTTGCGATTGAGACGGCGGGTGAGGGTGGGCGAGGGGGAGATGCCGTCGGCGCAGGCCGCGGTTTTTAGTGAGGAGTTGATCCAGGCAGAGAAGGCGGCGCGGTCGTTGTCAGGGATGGGAAGTGCGCCGGGGGGCGGCATCGTGTTTTCGCTGACGCGGGAATGGATGCGCTGCCATGTGCGCGAAGGATCGAACGCGGGCTTGGCGGCGAAAGCGGCAAGGTTGAGTCCGGCGGCAGGGGCTTTGGCAGCGTGGCAAGCGACGCAGTGCTTTCTGAGGAGGGCCTGGGCGCGCGGGTAGTCGAACTCCTGGGCAACAGCCGGCGCAGCGAGGAGGATCGCTGTCATGGCGACGACGGGTCGAGTGGATGAAAGCCCCAATTAGCCTTATTTGTAGCAGGTTTTGTTACATCGAAGAAAGCCCTCTTGTCTTGACAGTCTAGATGAACAGGTCTAGAGTGTCTAGACAAGATGCTTGAGAAGAAACAAGAGCTGCTGCAGGGGACGCTGGACATGCTGATCCTGAGGACGCTGGCGTTGGAGCCGATGCACGGGTTTGCGATAGCAAAGCGGATTGAGCAGATTTCAGAGGATCTGTTGAGAGTCGAGCACGGCTCGTTGTATCCGGCGCTTTACCGGCTCGAAGAGCAGGGGCAGATTTCGGCGGAGTGGGGGGTATCGGAGAACAACCGGAAGGTGAAGTACTACCACCTGACGCGCAGCGGCAAGCGGCAACTGGAGAGGGAACTCGAGAATTGGCGGCGGATTTCGTTGGGGATTGAGCGAGTGATCGGCAGGGAGGCTTGAAATGGGCTGGCGAAGGGCTTTGTTCGGGCGGAGACGGCAGGAAGAGGGGCTCTCGACTGAGCTGCGGAATCACGTCGAGATGCTGGCCGAGGAATATGAAGCGAAGGGGATGAAGCCGGAAGAGGCGCGTCGAGCGGCGGAGCAGAGATTGGGGGGAGTGGCCTCGGTGGCGGAGCGATGCCGCGAGGAGAACGGGGCAGCGAGGGTAGAGGGCGTGTGGCAGGATTTGCGGTTTGCGGCGCGGACATTCGGTTCGCAGCCGGGCTTTACGGCTGTTGCGCTGGCGACGCTGGCATTGGGCATCGGGGCGAATACCGCAGTGTTCAGCGTGCTGCGCGCGGTCTTGCTGGAGCCGTTGCCGCTGCGAGATCCGGAGCAGGTGGTGTTGGTCGTCGAGAACGACCGGCTCAGGGGAACGTCACGGGAAAACGCCTCTTTCCCGGACTATCTGGACATGAGGGAAGGTGCGGCTGAGTTCGAGCATCTGGCGGCATCGCAGCGGATGGATGTGACGTTGACCGGGCAGGGCGAGCCGGAGCGGCTGCCCGCGGCGAGGGTGACTGCGAACTACTTTGACGTATTAGGCCTCAACCCGGAGATCGGACGATTCTTCGGGCGTGGGGAGGATGGCGTGGTGCTGAGCCATGGGTTGTGGCAGCGAAAATTCGAGGGCTCGCCAGGCGTGCTGGGGAAGGTGATCTCGCTGGACGGGTTCCACGGAACGGTGTTGGGAGTGATGCCCGCAAAGGCGAGTGCTCTGGCGCCAAGAGGGGCGGAGCTTTGGAGTTCGCTGGAGCGGGTGACAGCGACGCAGCATAGAGGACAACATTCGACGCGCGTGCTGGGGCGATTGCGGAAGGGCGCATCGGTCGAGCAGGCGCAGGCGCGAGTGTCGGGGATCATGACGCGATTGGAAAAGGAGTATCCGGACGACAACCTGGGGCGGGGCGCGACGGTGATACCGCTGCACGAGGAACTGGCCGGGAGCATGAGGCCGGCGTTGAAGGCGCTGTCGCTGGCGGTGGTGGTGCTGCTGCTGATCGCGTGCGTGAACATTGCGAACCTGCTGCTGGCGCGGGCGTCGGCGCGGGGCAGGGAAATGGCGATCCGGGTGAGCTTGGGTGCGGCGCGCGCGAGGCTGGTGCGGCAGTTGCTGACCGAGTCCCTGCTGCTGGCGCTGGCGGGCGGAACACTGGGAATCATGGTGGCATGGTGGGGCGTAAAGGGATTGTTGGCGCTGGCGCCGCCGGATATCGCGTTGATTGGAAGAACGAGCATCGACGGCGCGGCGCTGGCTGCCACGCTGGGAATCGCGTTGGGCGCGTGGCTGCTCTTCGGGCTGGCGCCGGCACTGCGCGCGTCCGATTCGCCCGCCTCTGACGGATTGCAGGGGTCGGGGCGGAACACGGCGTCGCGATCGACGCTGCGGCTGCGGCACGGCTTGATCGTGGCGCAAATCGGGATGGCCGCCGTGCTGGTGATTTTTTCCGGGCTGCTGATTCGCAGTTTTTGGAAGCTGCGGCAGATACCCGCGGGCTACGAGCCGGAATCGGCATTGACTTTCCGTGTGAAGCTTCCTGAGTCGCGATATCCGTGGCCGAAGTTCCCGTTCAGAGAGTGGCCTGCGGCGATGGCGTTCTGCGACCGGCTGAAGGACTCAGTGTCGAGGGTGTCCGGGGTTGCGGCGGTTTCGGTGGCGATGGCCGGCCCGGCGCAGGAGAGTTGGACGACGCGCGTGACAGTGGTTGGCCGGCCGGTGCCGCCCGAAGGGGAGCAGAAAGAGGCCCAGTTGCGGACCGCGGATCCTGACTATCTGAAGGCGACGGGGGCGAGTTTGCGGCGTGGCCGATTCTTTGAGGCATCGGACGATGAGCGGCACTCGATGGTGGCGGTGGTGAACGAGGCTTTCGTGAGGGAGCATTTTCCGGGGGAGGATCCGCTGGGACGGCGGATCAATGTGTTCGGGATTCCGCGGGAAGTGGTCGGGATTATCGGCGATATGAGATATGCGGGACCGGGTACGCCGCCGTCGCCGGCGATGTATTTTCCACTGAGGCAAGTGCCGTTTCCGGACCTGACGGTGATTGTGCGCTCGCAGGGCGACCCGGCGGCGCTGTTCGGCGGGCTGCGGCAAGCCGTGTTTGCGGCCGACTCGAATGTGGCGCCCTTCGAGATGGAGACGCTGGTAGAAGCAACTAAGAACGCGACGGCGCGGGAGCGGTTCATTCTGTCACTGTTGACGGTGTTTGCATCACTGGCGCTGGCGCTCTCGGCAATCGGAATCTACGGAGTGGTCGCCTACTCGGCGGCGGGACGGCGGCAGGAGATCGCATTGAGGATCGCTGTCGGGGCGCGGACGCGGGACGTGCTGCGGCAGTTGATGGGGCGGACGCTGATTCATGCGATTGCGGGCGTCGCTGGAGGCGCCGCTCTGGCGGCGATTTCAGCGAGCCTCATGCAGCCGCTGGTATTTGAGACGAGTACTCGGGACGGGATGACGTACGCGGCGGTGGCGGCGTTCCTGCTGGCGGTGGCATTGGCCGGAGCGGCAGGTCCGGCGTGGCGCGCGGCTCAACTGGATCCGGCGTCGACGCTGAGGCGCGAGTAGGCGAGACGGATTAGCTGCCCGAAGCCGGCTTGGCGACGATGGCCACGTTGGCCGTAGCTGCCTTGCCGCCGGGGTCGTGCGCGTAGACAAAGATGCGGTAGTTGCCCGGCGTGGCTGGCACCTGGATGAGGGCTTCGCTGCCGGTTGAGGAGAGGACTGCGCCTTCGATGGGGGCGGAGTCGGGCTCGCGGTCGCCGCCGCGATTGGGATTGTCTGAGACGTCGAGGCGAACGTCCCATTTGATGGTCAGGCGATCGCCATCGGGGTCGGAGGCATTCACGGTGCAGCGCAGCTTTGCTCCGGGGCGGAAGATGTTCTCCTGATCCGTTGCGCCGGACTCGGCAACGATTGTGAATTTGCCGGGCCCGGTTCGCGGGGCCCGGTTGGCCGGCCATTTGCCGGTCCAGGCAAAGGTCATCGAGTCGATGGCGCCGGTGGGGCTGCCGTCGGGGAGAAACATGCCGTACCACGTGTGCGTTTTTTCCTGTTTGTTGCCCCAGAGAAAGACGTATGAGCCGAGGCATTGCGGCCGGTTCTGAATCGCGTGCTGATAGGCCTTGAGGTAGAAGTCGGCCTTCTCGGTGCTGGAGTCTTCGATGGGCAGGCCCCAGGGGGTCTTGGCGACTTCCCAGTGGCCGCGCGGTCCGAATTCGGTGACTATGTATGCTTTGTCCCACTTGGCGGCGGCGACCGCCTCGGGCAACTTCAGCATCGAGCCGTAGGCGTTGAGGCCAATGGCATCGAGGCTAGGGACGTGCTGCTTCACTTCGGCCAGACGGCTGCTGCCGGCGAGCACGGTGATGACGGGGTGGTTGGGATCAACCTGTTTGATGGCTTTGGCGAGGTCTTCCATCGCGCTCCAGAGCAGGAGGCGGTCCTTCTCTTCGGCGGCGAGTTCGGACTCGTTTCCGAGAGCCCACATGAGGATCGCGGGATGAGCCTTGAGCTTCGTGACGATGTCGAGAGCAGCGGCTTGTTGTTTGGCGATGCGGGCCTTGTCGGTGTAGTCGAAGCCCTGTCGAGGCTTGCCGACGGGCAGGCCGTACATGACGCTGATCCCGACCTTGTCGAGAGTGTCCAAGCCCTCGATGGAGCCATATCCGCGGATGGAATTGCCACCTGCGGCGACCAGAGTCTCGAGGCTGCGTCGACCGCCGCCGTTGATGAAGTAGGGCTTGCCGTTGCGCTGGAGTTGAAAGCCGCCTTGCGATGTTTTGACGATGGAGACGATGGAGGGCTCCGCCGCATGGGCGAGGCCGGCCGGGACACCAAGGCAGGCGAGAACGAGGAAAAGATGGCGGGTCATGCGACTTCAGTATATGTTGGCGCTGTGCGGGCGGGCGTACAATACCGCCCATGGGGCAATCTGTGGCGATACTGGGCGGCGGCGTGGCTGGATTCAGCGCCGCGCATGAACTGGGCGAACGCGGCTTCAATGTGCGCGTGTACGAGCGCAAGGAGATACTCGGGGGCAAAGCCCGCAGCATTCCGGTGCCGGGCACGGGTACAGACAATCGGAGGGATTTGCCTGGAGAGCACGGCTTCCGGTTCTTTCCCGGCTTCTACCGGCACATCACCGACTCGATGCGGCGCACGCCGTACGGGGAGCGCGGAAACACATTCGAGAACCTGAGTGTCGCGACGCGAATTCTGCTGGCGCGGGCCGGGCAGACCGAACTCACATGGCTGGCGCGCAGCCCGACGTCGCTGGAGGATCTGCGGATATTCCTGCTGGAGCTATTCACGCCGCTGGGCGTTCCGCTGGAGGAGATGAAGTTCTTCGTCAGGCGGATTCTGGTGTTCGCGACGAGTTGCCAGGAGCGGCGGCTGGCTGAATACGAGGACATTCCGTGGTGGGATTTCATCGAGGCATCGCGGATGTCGACGAGGTATCAGGCGTACCTGGGCCAGGGGCTGACACGGTCGCTGGTGGCGATGCGGGCCGAAGAGAGCAGTACAAGGACTGTTGGCAGCACGCAATTGCAGTTGCTGCTCGGGCTGATTTCGCCGGACAAGGTGTTCGACCGGCTGCTGGCTGGACCGACAAACGATGTCTGGATCGACCCGTGGACGCGCGCATTTGGAGAAGCTCGGGGTGGAGTTTCACCGTGGAGCGAAAGTGACCGCTATTTACACGGACGGGGAGCGGGTTACCGGAGCGACGGCTCAGACCCCGGCAGGGCCCGGTTGAGGTGACGGCCGATTTCTACATTGCGGCGCTGCCGGTGGAAGTGATGGCGTCGCTAATGACCGAGCAATTGAAGCGGGCCGCGCCGCCCTTGGCGAACCTGGACAAGCTGCAAACGCGCTGGATGAACGGCATCCAGTTTTACTTGTCCAAGGACGAACCGCTGGCGCACGGGCACGCGATCTATCTGGATTCGCCGTGGGCGCTGACATCGATCTCGCAGAAGCAGTTCTGGACTCGCGTCGATTTGGGGCAGTACGGGGATGGGAGGGTGCGCGGCATCCTGTCGGTGGACATTTCCGAGTGGGAGGCGCCCGGCGTCGTTTTTGGCAAAAAGGCGCGCGAGTGCAGCGCGGAGGAGATCAAGGAAGAAGTGTGGACTCAGTTGAAGCAGCACCTGAACGACAACGGGGCTACACCGATCAGGGACGAGAACCTGGTGGCGTGGTTTCTCGACCCCTCGATCGAATTCCCGAACCCCAGTTCGGCGACAAACCTGGAGCCGCTGCTGATCAATACGGCGGGGTCGCTCAGGCATAGGCCGGAGGCCGATGTCGGGCTGGAGAATTTCTTTGTGGCGTCGGACTACGTGCGGACGTACACCGATATCGCATGCATGGAAGCGGCTAACGAGGCGGCGCGGCGCGCGGTGAATTGCGTGTTGCTGGCGAGCGGTTCAACGGCTGCGCCCGCGCAATTGTGGCCGTTGGAGGAACCGCTGTTTCTGAGGCCGCTGCAGGAACTGGACAGAGTGCGGTGGAGGCTGGGGCGTCCGCACCGTCTGGGGTTCATCGGGTGATTCTGATTGAGCTGTCAGCCTTGGCTTTATTGGCTGCCGACCCCGATCTCGTTCGAGCCGCCGAGAGTGGGGATGTGCCGCGGGTCAAGGCGCTGCTCAAGGCGGGCGCGAAGGTCGATGAAATGGATTCCACAGGACGCACGGCGCTGCTGGCCGCCACGCAGAAGAATCAAGTTGAAGCGGCGCGGTTGTTGATCGAGGCCGGCGCGGATGTGAACAAGCAAGACTCGAGGAAGGACAGCGCATTTCTCTACGCCGGCGCAGCGGGGTATCTGGAGATTCTCAAGCTGGCCTGGAAGGCGGGCGCGAACACGAGGATCACGAACCGCTACGGGGGCGTGGCCTTGATCCCGGCCTGCGAGCGAGGTCATGTGGAGACGGTTGAGTTTCTGCTGAAGCACACCGATATCAACGTGAACCACGTGAACAACCTGGGTTGGACGGGATTGCTTGAGGCGATTGTGCTTTCAGAAGGCGGCGCGCGGCATCAGCGCATTGTCGACTTGCTGATCCGGCACGGAGCCGATGTGAACCTCGCCGACAGGGAAGGAGTAACGCCGCTGGCTCACGCGCGGAAACGCGGGTTTCGCGAGATTGCCGCCTTGCTGGAAAAAGCCGGGGCGCGGTAACTGCGACGTGACGCTGCACAGACTACTTGTACCAGTCGAGCAGCTTGACTTCGACACCACTGCCGGCGAGGGCCTTTTCGAAAACGGAGAGGTCGGCGCCGCGGTAGTGGTAGGGGATGGCGACTTTCGGTTTGAAGGCGCGGACGGCTTCGGCGGCCTCGTCCGGGGGCATGGTGTAAGGCAGGTTCATGCAGATGAGAGCGGCATCGATGTTCTTGAGTGCGCGCATTTCGGGGATGCCTTCGGTGTCGCCGGAGATGTAGAAGCGGAAGCCGGCGTAAGTGACGAGGTAGCCGTTGCCGCGGCCTTTCTCGTGGAAGACCTTGCCCGCTTCGGGGCCGCGTTTCTCGTTGTACATGGGGAGGGCTTCGATCTTCCAGGGGCCGGATTGCGTGGTTTCGCCATTCTTGATGGGCTTGGCGCCCTCAACTTGCGAAGCCGCGGCGGGCGAGGCGATGACGATGGTGGTTGCCTTGCGGACGCGGGCGATAGCCTTGGCGTCGAGGTGATCGCCGTGGGTGTCGGTGATCAGCAGGAGATCGGCTTGAGGGAGTCCGTCGAAGTTGCCCTGGCTCCAGGGGTCGACGTGTACGACCTGGCCTCCGGCTTGCAGCATAAAGCTGGCGTGCCGGATGGCGGTGAGTTTGAGGGGGCCGGCGGAGGTTTTGAATTCGAGGGTTGGGTGGTCCTGGGCGGCGGCAGCGAGGGCGCAGGCAGCGAGGAGGATGAGAATGCGCATGGATCCAGGATGACTTAGACGCACGTGGAGGGGAAGGCGTAGAAAGATCCGATTCCAAAGTCCGGTTTCGATCATCTGTTCGAGGAGCAGGGCAATACCAATGACACTTCCCAACAAGACCGCAGAGACCGATCACCCGATTCACGAATCGATCGCGAAGCGTTGGAGCCCATACGTGTTCTCCGACAAGCCCGTTTCGCGCGAGGACTTGCTGTCGCTGTTTGAGGCTGCCCGCTGGGCGGCTTCCTCCTTCAATGAACAGCCATGGAGGTACATCATGGCGACCAGGGAATCGCCGGATGAGTTCGAACGGCTGCTCGGATGCCTCGTGGAGACAAACCAGGAGTGGGCACGCAGGGCGCCGGTGTTGATGCTTGGCGTTGTGAGCACGAAATTCGCACGGAACGGGAACGATAATCGAGTCGCGTTTCACGATCTGGGCCTGGCATCGGCCAGCCTGACGTTTGAGGCGACTTCGCGAGGTCTGTTCGTCCACCAGATGGCCGGTATCCTGCCCGATAAGGCAAGGGAGACCTATGCCATTCCGGAGGGGTTCGAGCCCTGGACGGGATTGGCCATCGGCTACGCGGACGATTCCGACGATGTGCCCGGACAACTGCGCGCGCGGGAGACTGGGCCCAGGCAGCGGAAGAAGCTCAATGAGTTTGTCTTTGAGGACAGTTGGGGCCGGCCCGCGGGGATGGTGCGCTTCACGAGGTGAGCGGCTCGAAGACGCCCTTGTCGCGATTCTTGCGCACGTTATCCCAGGGGAAGCAGCGGCCGTTCATGGCGATGTAGACGCCGGGGGGCAAGGTCTGGACGAAGGCGAAGGCGCTGCCGAGGTTGAAGAGTCCGTCGGAGCTGCCGAATTTGTAAGGGACCATGGCGCCGGTGAGGACGATGGTCTTGGCCGCGCACATCGCGGGCCAGGACGGCGGCGGTTTCGACCATCGTGTCGGTGCCGTGGGTGACGACGATTCGGTCCTCCGGGGCGCGCGGCGCAGTGTTGGGCGATCAGGCGGCGGTCGTCGTCGGTCATCTCGAGGCTGTCGACCATCATGAGCGTACGGATCTCGACCGGGACGTGGCAGCGTCCCAGGCGGAGCATTTCGGGCAGGTGTGTGTCCTGGAAATAGAGCGAGCCGTTGAGCTCGTTGTACTCCTTGTCGAACGTGCCGCCGGTGACGAAGACGCGGACAGGGTTCTCGTGCATACGCCGAGGCGATTGTAGCAAGGGCGGCGGAGCGATATAGTGCAGGGACGATGATCACTAAAGCGATTGGACTGGTTTGCCTGCTGGGCGCCGCTTGTGTTGCAGCCGCGGAAGACGCCGCTGTCATTCAGGCCGAGCAAGGCTGGGCCAAGGCGGTTTTGGCGCGCGACATCGCGGGGCTGGAGAAGATCTACACCGCGGACCTGATCTATGCGCACTCCACCGGCAACGTAGAGACTCGCCAGATGTACCTGGACCGGCTGAAAGGCGGCAAGCAGCGGTACGACGACATTCAGTTCGAGAAGACAATTACGAAAGTGTATGGCGATGCGGCGGTTGTGCACTCATTCGCGCGCATGACGGGCAAGAACGACTCCGGGCCCTTCAACGATCACCTGATGATCATTCACTTCTGGGTGAAGCAGGGCGGGGCCTGGAAGCTGGCCGCGCATCAGACGACGAAGATCCCCTAAATCAGAAGCTCAGTCGCAGGCCGAACTGGATCTGGCGCGGCAGGTTGACTTGGCTCAGCCGGATGCGGCCGAAGTCGGCTGAAGTGACCAGTGTTTGGGGCCCAGCGAAGATGACCGAATTGGGAGCATTGAAAAGCTCGGTCCGGAAGTCGAGGCCGACACGCTCGGTAATTGCGAATCGCTTCTCGATGAGGGCGTCCCAACCCCAGGTGCCAGGATTGCGAACATCGGGGACGGTTCGTGATGCAGTGCCGAATGTGAACTGCGGGGCGCGCCGGAAGGCGGCCGGATTGAAATACATCGCTCCATCGACGAACGTCTGCGAATCGATGGAGGCTTTTTCGCCGGTGGCGTCCGGCCGCTGGCCTCCGCCGAACGAATTGGAGTCGTTCGGGCCGGTGACGCTGATGGGCAAGCCGTTGTCCCAGGTGATGAAGCTGGCTACGGCCCAACCGCCGATGATCTTCGCGGCCCATCCGGTATTCATGTACTTGCGGCCGAGGCCGAAGGGCAGGTCATAGCGGACGCTGAGGCGTGCGATGTCGGGGATGTGCTGGTAGCTGAGCGACCGGTCGCAGGAGAAGCAGTTGTTGTTGGTGTAGCCGGTCAGCCCGAGGAAGCTGCCGAAGTCACCTGTGTTGTCCATCATTTTCGATTTCGTGTAGGCGAACAGTACGGCCAGCCCGCTTGCATAGCGGCGCTCGACGCGCAGTTGCAGCGCGTGATAGCTGGAGTGGCCGGTCGGAGCTTGCAGGCCCGACATGCCGGTGAACTGCGGGTAAGGACGCAGCAGTTGGCCGCGCTGCACGGTCGTGCGGCTGAGAGTCGAGGACGGGTCGGTGATGACACCGTAGAACGGGTTGGGGACCGTCTGGACGAGAGCCGTTCCGAGAGACAGCGCCGAGTCCGGAATCTGGTTGTACTGCACTCCGCTGGGCAGGGCGACCGCTGATGTGCCGGCATAGCCGATGTCGACAACCATGTTCCAGGGCAACTGGCGCTGCACGTCCAATGACCACTGAGATTGGTAGGGCAGGCGCTGCTGCCGGATGGGCCCGCTGACTCCGAGTCCGAGGTTGGTGAGCAACCCGTCCGCGCTGCCGAGCGGCTGCTGGATGCCCTGCGGAAAAGGATTGGCCAGCGCGTAGGTGGGAGTGACGCCGTCGGGCTGGGAAGTCACCGCGCTGGTTACGCGGCTGAATCCCTGCGCGTTGTCAGTATTCGGCACGAGCGGGTGATGGAAGAAACCCGCGCCGGCGCGCACGACTGTCTTGTCATTCATTTGCCAGGCGAGGCCGAGACGCGGCTCCCAATTGTTGGTATCGCTGAGTTGTGTGCGGCCGGTGACGAATCCGACGCCGCCGCGCAGGTCCGTGTAGCCGGGCACCTTGCCGTTGAGGGGCGAAGAGGAATCGAGATCGAGGAAGACGTACTGGTCGTTCTTCTCCGTGCGCGGCAACTCGAGGTTGTAGCGCAGGCCGAACGTCGCGGTCAGCCGTGAGGCAAGCTTCCATTCATCCTGGACGTAGAAGGCGTAGTAGGGATGGCGATGCTCTTCGAGGGGCCTTACGGTGTAGCTGACGGCCGAAGCGGCGTTCAGGAACAGATCGGCAAGACCGTGTCCCGTGCCTGCGGCGGCGGCCTGCGGGTTCGGCCCTCCGGTGAAACGTGCCCGATGCGGTGACGCTCAGCGGAGAGCTTTGATCGATGATGACCGGGAAAAGGCGGAAGTCGAATCCCGCCTTGATCGTGTGCTTGGCGCGCAGGAAAGTCATGTTGGCGTTGTACTGCCAGGTCCGCGAGCGCACGGCGTTATAGCCGGTTCCTGTTACGCCCACCTGCGTGAGGCGAGAGATTGTCGTGGTGGGGAAGTACTCCACGCGCTGCCCGTCCACTGCGCTTGCCGGGAGGCCCAGGCTGGTCTGGTCGAAGCCGATCGAAAGGGGTGTGCGATTGGTTTCGCTCTGCGCCATCGAGAAGTGATGCTGGAAGATTGTCGCCGGGCCGATGGACCAGGTGTGGCTGCCGATCCAATTGATACCCGGAATGCGGTTGGGCGTCTCAACAGGAGAGGCGAAATTCCCGTACACGAGCGGCTGCGCATTGATGTTACGGAACCAGTTCCAGCGGAAGAAGACCGCGTGCTTCTGGCTGAGCTGATGGTCGAAGCGCATGTCATAGCGGTCGCTGTCGAGCTGATTGGCGGCTGAGATGAAGTAGTTGTTTGTATTGCTCAGGCCCTGGCCTGCCTGGTTGGGGAGGGGATAGTAGGTGACTATGTTTTTGCCGTAGGTGCCGAGCAGGTTGGCGGGCAGGGCATTGCCGGGGAACAGGTCCCGGATGTAGCGGGTCGTGCCGGCGGGGCGGTCAGGGTCGAGCCGGGTGGTGCGCGGATCGAAGATCCGGATCATGTTGCCATTGGCTTCGAGCGAACGCGAGAAGTCGCCGCGCCGTTCGGCATCAGTGGGAACCGTGCCGGTGTAAGCGTTGAGACTGCGTTCGCGCAGACCCTCGTAGGCGAAGAAGAAGAAGGTGCGATTGCGGCCATCGTAGAGTTTCGGCAACCAGACCGGGCCGCCAACCGTCCCGCCGAATTGATTGCGCTTGAAGCTTTTCCTCGGCTGCCCGGCGCGATTGGCGTTGAAGCCGTTGGAGTCGAGTTCGGCGTTGCGCAGGAACTCGTGGGCCGTGCCGTGCAGGTTATTGGTGCCCGACTTGATCACGAAACTGATCAGACCGCCGCCGGTCCTGCCGAATTCCGGTGCATAGGGGCTGGTGTTGACCTTGAACTCCTGCACTGAGTCCACCTGCGGGATAGCCGACACCTGATTGTTGTAGGTGCCAGTGTTTGCCGCGCCATCGATGAGGATCTCGCTGGTACCGCCGCGGCCGCCGTTGACGCGGAAGTTGTTAGTGGTCGACTGGCTGGCGGTGTTGTCGCCGGCCAGCCGGCCCGTGGTGACGCCGGGGGTCAGCGTCAGCAGGAACAGGGGATTGCGGGTGTTCAGCGGAATCGACTTCACGAACTGGTTCTCGACGACCGTGCCCCGGTCCGCCCGGCTCACCTCGAGCAAGGGCGCTTGCTCGCTCACAGTGATTGATTCCTTGATTTCGCCGGGCTGCAAGGTGACCGGGATGACGCGCTGCTGGCCGACTTCGAGGACGATCGACTCGACTCGTGCCACCTTGAAGCCGGGCGCCGTGAACGTGAGCGTGTAGCTGCCGGGCGTTAGTGGCGGAAAAGTGTAGTATCCCTCGCCGTTAGTAGTAGTGCGATTGGCAATTGCGGTGCCGGTGTTGATGATCTCTACCGTCGCGCCGGGCACTACTGCCTGCGATGCGTCGCTGACGCGTCCGCTGACTACGGCATTCTGAGCTAAAAGGATTCCAGCACCAACGAAAAGGAAAGAAACGAGTAGTTTCATGGCCTGACACTCCCTACCTGCGACCGTCGGTCCCCGTTGGGGCCAGTATAGCGGCTTTGTTACGTTCTCGTTACAACGGCCGTCAGGCTCTCAGCCCCAGGGCGCGGATCACGGGCGTGACCGGCACGCCGCCCTTCATGAGACCGAAGCCGCCTTTGAAGTCCCAGGTTGCCCAGCCGATGTTGTTGGCCTCGAGGACTGCGCGCATGTCTTCGTACCAGCGGACGCGCAACTCCATCGGCGCTTTGTCGATTGCGCCCCATTCGCCGCAGTAGAGCGGCAGGTTGAGCTGTTTGGCGCGGGCGACGGGCTTGGCGACCATGGCTGCAATGGTCGAGCGGTCGAAGACGATCCGTTCCGGCGACATGGCTCGCTTGAGGTCGGCCGGGGCGGCGGTGAGATCCGCCTCGGGAACCAGCCGTCCGGGGTAGTTCACTGGTCCCTTGTATTCGCCGACCTTGGTCCAGCCGGCCAGATAGTGTGTCAGCACCATCGGGTGGTAGTAGTGGAAGCTGAGGATCACGCAAGGGTCATCGGCGGGCACGCGCAGCACGTCCATGGTGTCGTAGGACTGCCACATGTTAGAGCCGATGACCAGCCGGCGTTCCGGTTCGAGCGCGCGGATCGTCTTCGAGCACTTGTCCACCAGCTTGTTCCAAAGCTCGGGGTCGTCGGCCACCGGCTCGTTCATGAGTTCGTAGGCGACCTTTAAGGGCGAGCGGGTGCCGATTTGCTTCGAGATCAGCCGCCAGCATTCGTAGAAGCGCTCCTGCGCCGCGGCTTCCGTCCACAGCGGCTTCACCTTTTCGTTGAAGTGGTGGGAGCGGAGAATGTGCAGATCGACGACGGCGCGCAGGCTGAACTCGTCGCACCAGTCGAGGGCCTTGTTGAGCAATTCGAAGGCTTCGGCTTCCGGCTTGCCCGCCTCGTCGAAGAGTTGTTCTTCGTCGACAGGAAGGCGCAGGTGGTCGAGCCCGAGCGAGGCCAGCCAGGCGGCATCCTTGCGCTGGAAGTATTCGCGACGGGACGGGCCGCGGGTCCGGCTCTGCGATAGCCAGTGGGAGATGTTGGTTCCGCGACGCAGAGGGAAAGGGTCCGAAGGCGAGGCGGGCAGGGTGGAGGCGGCCAGGAGGGATGAGGCAAACACGCGGCGGGTAGTCATATTGCGGCCACGAGTCTATAACAGACAGCCTCCGGAAGGAATCAGTACGTATAGTTCCGACGGCATACAAACTGCCCAAAGAGGCTATCCTTCGGCCAGTAACGCACATAACAGTCTGGAATGGGACTAGATCAGTGTAATCTTCTCTAGCCCCGCTCGAGGCAACTGGGATTGCCGGCATGGCGATGAAAGTCAGAGGAGTAACCGTATGCAG
Organism: Bryobacteraceae bacterium; assembly: GCA_963714395.1. Taxonomy (GTDB): domain Bacteria; phylum Acidobacteriota; class Terriglobia; order Bryobacterales; family Bryobacteraceae; genus JACADU01. The sequence goes on along the minus strand of CAVQOO010000002.1, from coordinate 475,120 downwards.
AATAGATCTTTGTCCGTTTCCGGCCGCAGGGCCGTGGTGATTGGCTTGGTCGCCGCGTTCGCGGCGCCAGCGATTCTGGCGCAGAATCAGGCGCAATGGACGACTGTGATGTACAGAAAGTCGGAGCCGGGCAAGGCCGCCGACCACCGCAAGTTCATTGAGACAACCTGGAAGAAGCTGGCGCAAGCCATGGTCGACGAGGGCACCACCAACGGCGCAGTTGCCATGCGCCTGACTCAGCCGTACGCTTCGAATGCTGATTTCGATTACGTCATTGTCAGTTTCGCGGCCAAACGGCCATCGGTGGCGCCGATCCCGGCGGCTGTGCAGGAGGCTCGCGCGAAGAAGGCTGGGTTCGAGAGCTGGCAGAAGTTTCTGGATTCGTCGAATGCCGTCTCCAAGCTCGTCAGGTCGGAATGGCTGAACGCTACCACCCGCATGGGCGCGGCTCAACCGGGCAATTACATGAGGCTCATGCGCTATCAGGTGGACTGGCAGCATCTGCCGGAGGTGAATCGGTTTATGGAGGAGTATGCGATCCCATTGAGCGCGGCGCGGGTGAAAGAAGGCCGCATTCTGGGATATTCAGTGCACAGGCCGGCCATGGTGTCGATCGAAGAGGCGGGATTCGCCCAGAGCATCTCCATCATCCTGAAAGACGCAGACGCCGCGATGGGTGGACCCGGCCGAATGACTGAAGAATGGTTCAACAAAGCCCTGCCTGGCAAGAGCTACACCACGTACATCAGGGAAAGGGACGCGATCAACCTGCTGCGCAAGCCGGTGGCAACGCGGCTGTACGAAGTTGTCGCTGTCGTCGGCTCGATGCCTCAGGCGAGCCGCGGGTCCTTCGGGCGGCCAGTAATCCGCCAACGGGAATTCAGTGCGGGCACGACGCATCACTGCGATTCGTCTGCGTAGGATCTGACGGTCCAGCGCCCGTCGACAGCGGCGAGTTCGATGCGCAGTGACCCGCACTGCGTTTTCTGGCGTCCTCAAGTAGAGCCGTAGAAGCAGACCGCCGTTGCCGCGGTGTCGGTCTTTTCGATCATGTAGGTCTTGTGCGCGCGCCGGAAGGCTTCGGCCATGGGTGTCCCGCAGAGGTTACGTCCGCTGCGCGCCTCGGCGAAGGTGGAGTCCATGCGCGCCGCACAGTCTTCTGGCGCCGAAGCCACCGTGCGCGCGAACGTCTCCGCCGTGCCGTAAGGGGTTCTCCCGCACGATCCCGCGCCAAACAGGAAGTGCCAGGCGATGGCGGCGAATGCCGCCAGCACCAGCAGCAGTTGCTGCATACGTCCTCAGCTCGATTATGGGGCGAGGACCTGTACCGTTCAATCAGGGGTTTCCCCGATCTGTCAGCCCAGAATCTCCCCTGCGACGCGCTCCCCGGAATCCACGGCCCCATTCAGATAGCCTTGAAAATCCTGTGACGTGTGCTCGCCGCAGAAGTGGACGCCGCCTTCGGGCTCGCCTTCGACACCGGCGAAGGCCTGATATTGACCCGGCTTCCAGAAAGAGTACGAGCCCAGCGTGAGTGGATTCGAGGGCCAGTGCTCCAATTGATTCTTGCCATTGTAGGCCGCACTCAAGCCCGGCATGACGGGCTCGATTTGCGCGAGCACCTGTTGCGGCGTGAACCCGGGTGCGGCGACTGCCCGGTTTCCGCCGGTGTAATTGACCAGTATGCCCCCCGTTCCGCTCTGACCGCGGGTCACTTCCCAGGTGATCTGGTAACCGGTGTCGGCGTAGGAGTCGCCGTTGCCGCCGAGCTTGTTCCAACGCCGCGAAGTGAACTGCAAATGCTGCTTCGCATTCTGACCCATTCCAAGTTCCGCGATGGCTTGCTGCTTGCGCGGCGAGAAACCGGCATTGGCGAAATTGACGCTTGAGCGCAGAATGGAGAACGGCAATGCCAGAACTACTCGATCCGCCACGACGACAGGTCCCTGATTGAAACCGAGCGCGTAGGTTCCATCCAGATTCCGGTTGATGGAGGCGAGCCGCCTTCCGTACTGGACTTGACCCTGGAGTTGCGCCGCCAGCGCCGTGACGATCCGGTCATTTCCGCCCGGCACACGATACTTCTCGTTCGATGGGCCGAAAAGCCGGATCTGTCCCTGCCCGCGGTAGCCGAGGAGATAGATCAGGTTGAGTGCACTTTGCTGTTCGGTTTCGGCGCCGTACTCGATGTTGTAGGCCACGTCGAGCAACTGAGCCAGAGGCGCGCTGTATCCACCCGGCACCGATTCCAGAATCCAGTCGCGGATGCTCATCAAGTCGAGTTCCCTGCCGCGTTGCGTGGACTCATAGTAGGTGGTCGGGTAGGAAGCCTCAGAGAGATCGCGATGCAGCTTCTTCCAGATCTGCTTGATGTCCTTGCGTGCGGCATCGATTGCATAGGGCTTGCCCTGGAAGTAGTAGAGCGGCTCAGAGCCGTTCACCTCGGCGGCGAGCAGATTGTCGAGAGGCAACCTCAGTTCCTGCGCGAGGTGACGGATTGCGGTATGGCCCTGATCGATCAGCTCGCCGCCGCGCTCGACGAATTGTCCTTCATTGAAGTGACCGCGCAACGTCCAGCAGCGCCCTCCGGCCCGGTCGCTTGCCTCGTATACAGTCGCGTTCAAGCCGGCCTGCTTTAGTCGATAGGCGGAGGTGAGGCCGGCGAGTCCGCCGCCTACGACCGCTATTCGCGGCGGGTTTTTTGCGGCGGCAGGTAGTGCGGCCAGTGCCGCCGCCGACCTGAGAAACCTTCGGCGTGTCGGTTTCGCCGCAACCGCGTTTTCCTGAAAGAGAGCTGCAACGCCGCGCAGCAGTTTGAGTTTTTGGCATCCCCATGCACCTCCGGACTCTGAACTTGAAAGCAGTTCTATGAGGCTAGCAAACCCTCTGTGCTATCGTCGAAATGAGAGATGATGGACGCCCGCCACCAATGGTTTCCGAAGGTCAGCCTGTTGCTGTGCCTGTTCACGGCGCACGCCAGCCTGAGCCAAAGCGCAGGCGATCTCTTCCGTCAGGACGGGGATTCAGAGACTTGCGGCGGCTTTGCGGTGCCGGTGAAACCGGCCTCGGCGCAGATCACTGAACGCCACGATATCGGGCTGGAAAGCGCTAAGACGCGCACGGGGCTGGGCGCACCGCTGCTTCCCGTTTCTCTCATTGCGGGACAAAACCTGGTCTGCTGTGAGAGTTTCCGCGACGCCGATCAACCCCGCCAGCCACAATCCGCACTGCTCCGGGTGCGTTTTGGCAGAGCGCCTCCCGCCTCGTTCCTTCTCTAGCATCCCCTACCCCCCAGTCCAGTAGTAGTTGCAGCGGATCATCCGCCAGGAATCATGCTGCACGTTCCCGGTGAAGAACACGGGAGGAAGACTCATTGCACAACATCGACTTGATCCTGACCTTGGCGGCAGGGCTCATTGGAGCGCTGGCGCTTGGCTACCTGTCTCATCGGGTCGGGCTCTCTCCGATCGTCGGATACCTGCTTGCCGGAATCCTGGTTGGACCCCATACGCCGGGCTTTGTCGCAGACAAGGGGCTGGCCGACCAACTGGCGGAAGTCGGCGTCATCCTGCTGATGTTCGGGGTCGGACTCCACTTTCATCTCAAAGACCTGATTGCGGTGCGAAAAGTGGCGGTGGCGGGGGCGGTGTGCCAAAGCGCGATTGCGACTTTGCTGGGCGCGGTCGCAGCGCATGCCTGGGGGTGGGACTGGCAGGCAGGCATCGTGTTCGGCCTGGCGCTTTCGGTGGCCAGCACGGTGGTGCTGACTCGCGTGCTCGCCGACAACGGCGAGTTGCAGAGTCCAACGGGAAGGATTGCGATTGGCTGGCTGGTGGTTGAAGACATCTTCACGGTATTCGTGCTCGTGCTGCTGCCTGTCGTTTTCTCGCAGGGCACGGCCGGCAGTGCAACGTCGGCGTTCGGGATCGCGACGCTGAAGGTGGCTGCGTTTGTCGCTTTCACGCTGTTAGCGGGTGTACGCGCCATACCCTGGTTCCTGCAGAAGATCGCGGAGACTCAATCAAGGGAGTTGTTCACGCTCAGTGTGCTGGCGATCGCGCTGGGGATTGCCGTGGGATCAGCGGAGTTCTTCGGTGTTTCGATGGCCTTGGGCGCATTCCTTGCGGGCATGGTGGTGGGGCAATCGGAATTCAGCGCACGCGCGGGTGCAGATGCGCTGCCGCTCCGCGATGCGTTCGCCGTCATGTTCTTCCTCTCCGTTGGGATGCTCTTTGACCCGCGGCAACTGGTGGAAGCGCCGCTGCTCATTCTGGTCACGCTGGCCATTGTCATGATCGGCAAGCCGCTGGCTGCGTTTGTCATCGTCGTGCTGCTCGGGCACGGCTCGCGAATCGGGTTCGGTGTCGCCACCGCCCTGGCCCAAGTGGGCGAATTCTCGTTCCTGCTTGGAGCTTTGGGGCGTGAGCTGAAGGTGATTCCGGAGGAGGCCATGAACGCGCTGGTCGCCGTGGCGATGGTCTCAATCGCATTGAATCCGATTCTGTATCCGTTGGTGGACAGGATGGAGTCCTGGATCAAGCGGCGGCCGAATTTGTGGAACCTGCTGAACAACCGACAGCGGCCGGAACTCATTGAGCAAATTGTTGAGGGACATGCCCACCGGGCTATCGTCGTAGGCCATGGGCCCATAGGCCGGGCTGTCACTCGTCTGCTGGACGAACGCGGAATCGAGCCCGTGGTCATCGAGATGAATATCGACACTCACATGCGGCTGCGCGCGGCCGGTCTTCGCGCCGTGCACGGGGACGCAAATCAGGGAGAAGTGCTCGAACAGGCCGGGATCAAGACTGCCGCCAGCTTGATCGTGAGCACCTCGGGTTCGGCCGGCGCTCTTGAAGCGATTCGCATCGCGCGGCAGGCGAACCCAAAGATCCACATCGTTTCGCGCGTCGACTACCTGAGCCAGGCGGAAGCGCTTCGCAGGGCGGGAGCCGACGAGGTGTTCTCCGGTGAAGGGGAAGTGGCCCTGGCAATCACCAACAGTATTCTCCGCGAGCTCGGCGCAACGCCAGATCAACTGGACCAGGAACGGGCTCGCATCAGAACCGATTTGTCTAAACAGTCTTATTGAAGGAGCAAGGAGTAAAAGGAAATGCCAAGAAGTCTACGTTGGAAATGGATTGTCATCGCAGCCATCGTTCTGGGCTGCGTATTCGGGGTGATTCAACTCCCCAAGTCGAAGGATGAACTTGTTGCCAACTGGCAGCGCAACATCCGCCTGGGGCTCGACCTCAAGGGCGGCAGCCACATCGTGCTGCAGATTCAGATTCAGGACGCGTTCAAGGCAGAGGCCGATGGCGCAATGGATCGGATGAAGGAACTGCTGGCGGGCGTCGCGATCGAGTATGCATCGATGGATCGCAACGACCCCTCTTCCATCGAAACTGCGGAGTCTATTCAGGTCAACGTGCGCGGCGTCCCGGCAGCCAAGTCGAGCGACTTCCGCCGTACTGTCAACGACGCATTGAGCCAGAGATGGGTGCTTGCTGAAACAGAGCCTAATAACTACCGGCTCACAATCCGCAAGGAGGCCGCAATCGCCCTCCGCCAGGACGTGCTGGCGCAGAGCATCGCCACCATAGAGAAGAAGATCAACGGACTCGGCGTCGCCGAGGCCGGAGTGCAGCAGCGCGGCGGCAGTGAGGGAGAGGCCGAGATTCTGGTTCAACTGCCGGGCATCGACGACCCGGCACGGGTAAAGAGCATTCTGCAGACTGCGGCCATGCTCGAACTCTGCGAAGTGCGCGAGGGCCCATTTCCAACACGCGAGGCTATCCTGGCCAGCGTCGGCGGAGTGCTGCCGCTGGATTCGAAAATGGTGCGCGGATCCGCGCGCGCCGGCGGCGGGGATGGCGAGTCGTGGTGGCTGCTCGGACGCTCTGCGATCGTGACGGGGAGAGACCTGCGCGACGCACGCCCCCATCAGAGTGAGGGTATGGGCAGATGGGAAACCGGCTTCGTCCTCTCGCAGGAGGCTGCTCCGAGGTTTGAGCGATTCACCTCGGCCAACATAGGCAAGCGCCTCGCCATCGTATTGGATGGCGTGGTGTTGAGCGCGCCCACCATCGAAGGCAAAATTGCCGACCAGGGGCAGATTACGGGCGCGGCGAGCCAGCAGGAAGCTTCCGACCTGGCGCTCAACCTGCGGGCAGGGTCGCTGCCGGCCAGCGTCAAAGTCATTGAAGAGCGGACGGTTGGACCATCCTTGGGCGCCGATTCGATCCGGCAGGGCCTCACCGCCGGCTTGGTTGGCCTGGCTCTGGTGATCGCTTCGATGGTGCTGTACTACCGCGGCGCCGGACTCAACGCAGTCCTGGCTCTGCTGTTGAACACGATCATGACAGTCGCGGCGCTCAGTTATCTGGACGCGACGTGGACACTGCCTGGCATTGCCGGACTGGTTCTCTCGATCGGCATGGCTGTCGACTCCAACGTGCTCATCTTCGAGCGCATCAAGGAGGAACTGAGGGCAGGCAAGGCCGTCGGGGCGGCAGTGTCGGCGGGGTTCGACCGCGCATTGGTGACCATCATCGATACGCACGTCACCACAGTTGTCGCCAGCGCCTTTCTCTTCATGTTCGGCACCGGCCCCGTTCGCGGCTTCGCCGTCACGCTGGTCATCGGACTGGTCGCGAACCTGTTCACGGCCGTCTTCGTATCGCGGGCCATCTTCGACGTGCAGCTCTGGCGCAAGCCGAAGATGGCGCGGCTCAGCCTCGGGACGGAACTGTTCAAGCAGGCAAACATCGACTTTCTGTCCAGGCGCAATCTCACGCTCGGACTCTCCGTGCTGGCCATTGTCATCAGCATTGGCAGCCTGGTGATGAAGGGCGGACCCGAGTATGGGCTCGACTTCCGCGGCGGCACGCTGATTTACGTCAAGTTCGATCCCAAGCCGCCGATTGATGATCTGCGCAAAGCCCTTTCGGCGAAGCTGAAGGGAGAGGTAAACGTTCTTGAAGCGCCGGGCAGCGGCGAAGTGATCATCGGCACAGGGCTGGCCGAGGAGTCCAGTCTGGAGCAGTCCAGGCTCGACGTTGAAAACACTCTGCGCGAGAAGTATGCCAACCTTGGCGGCAAGCTTGATCTCAACAACGCGAATCGATCTGCCGTGGAGAGCCGGCTCCGCGGAGCGCTGTTTGGTTTGAACGATGAGCAGTTGTCGGCGCTGTCGACGCGGATTCTGAACTATCGCGACCAGGAAAAAGGCGGCCTGATCGGCAAGCTCGACGAACTGTCGAAGGTGGAAGGCGTGGACGCCAAGACGCTGGACGCCATCAAGCGTGAGTGCGGCGTGGGCACGTTCAACCTGCGGTCCGCATCGCTGGTCGGCCCTCGCGCCGGCGCACAACTGCGCAAGCAGGCGTTGATGGCCACGCTGTTTGCGCTGGGCGGAATGCTCGTCTATATCGCTTTCCGCTTCCGCCTCATTTCCGGCGTCGCCGCCGTGATCGCCACTGCCCACGACGTCATCATCACGCTGGGCCTGTTCTCGCTGACGGGCAGGGAGATCAACCTGAACATCGTGGCTGCCCTGCTGACACTCATCGGGTACTCGATGAACGACAAGATCGTCGTCTTCGACCGTGTGAGGGAGAACATGCAGGCGGGCACCAAGGGGCAGGTCGTTCCTCGACCTCGTCAACCTGTCCATCAACCAGACGCTGAGCCGGACTATCCTGACGGCCGGCCCAACGCTGCTGGCTTGTCTCGCCCTCTACTTCCTCGGCGGTGAGGTGCTCAACGGCATCGCCTTCGCCTTGTTTGTGGGCATTATCGTCGGCACGTACTCTTCAATCTTCGTCGCCAGCGCGTCTGCTGGTGATGTGGAACGATCGCAACGCCAAGCGGGCGCCCCGGACTTCGGTGGCGGTGCCACAGGCCGCTATGCCAGACTCGAAGTAGCTACCTTATTAATGAGTTCCGGACTCTTTCCTATCGCTCAGTATTGGCACATCTACGCCGGCCTGTCGGCCGTCGTGATCGCCCTTGTCCTGGTGGACCTGGGCATGTTCCACAAGTCGGCGAAGGAGCGGACACTCAGGGACAGCGCCATTTGGACCGCGCTGTGGGTCGCCTTGGCGGTGATCTTCGGCGCGGTCATGAGTTTCTATCTCTCCGCGCGCGGCGACGTGCCGGACGGCGGCGTCCGCAGGGCAGTGCTGGAGTTCTTCTCCTGCTATTTGCTCGAGTGGTCGCTGTCGATCGACAATGTCTTCGCTTTCCTGCTCGTCTTCCAGTTTTTCCGGATCGGGCCGAAGTACCACTCGCGGATCCTGTTTTTGGGCATCTGCGGGGCGGTCTTTTTCCGGGCAATCTTCATCGCCCTGGGCGCCTGGCTGGTGCGATTTCAGGCCGCCCTTATCGTCTTCGGCGCCATCATTCTGGTCTCCGGACTGAAGATGATGTTCATGAAGGAAGCCGACGACGAGGAGGGCCCGCCTGGCTGGATGGTGAAGATGCAGAGCTGGATTCGCTTCGACCCGGCGGCGGAAGGCGACCACTTCTTCGTCGTTCACGACGGCAAGCGCTGGGCAACACGCGCCTTTCTGGCCCTGCTGGCCATTGAGATCAGCGACCTGGTGTTTGCGGTCGACTCCGTTCCAGCCGCTTTCGGCATCACCACCGACCCGTTCCTGATTTTCAGCTCCAACGTTCTGGCCATCCTCGGCCTGCGGTCGCTGTTCTTTGTCCTTTCCCACATGGCCAGGGCCTTCCATCTGTTGCAGTACGGCGTCGCTGTCGTACTGGTGCTGATCGGCATCAAGATGACCATCGTGGTGCCGGTTTTCAAGTACCACCTGCCGCCGGGCTGGTGGTTCGTCATCATCCTCTTCTGCCTGGGCGTCTCGATCGCCTTGTCGAGTGTCTTCAAGCCGCCCCGCGACGTCGAGATGATCTCCGGGGCTGAGAAGGATTCCGGCAATCCCGTATAATCCAGGTATGTCAGGATTGGTGACGCTGGGCAGTACTGCGCCGCTCGACGAGGGGCTGCTCCGCCTCAAGCAGGATCGGCTCATGGAGATCCTGCGCGGCCTGCGCCGCGTACTGGTGGCCTATTCAGGCGGGACGGACTCGGCCTACCTGGCCTGGGCAGCGGCGCAAGCCCTGGGCGCCGATGCCATCGCCGTGACCGCCGATTCGCCTTCCATTCCCGAGTCGCACAAGCGAGATGCGGTTGATTTCGCCATCCAATTCGGCTTCCGCCACGAGATGATCCCGACGCGCGAGTTCGAAAGCGAAGCCTACGCCGCCAATAACCCTGACCGCTGCTTTCACTGCAAAGACGAGCTCTTCACGCGAATGGAAGAGCTGGCCGAGGCGTATCCGGAGCACGTGATTGTCTATGGGGTCAATAGCGACGACCTCGGCGACTACCGGCCAGGTCAAGGCGCGGCGAAGATACACCAGGTGAAGGCGCCGCTGGTTGAGGCCGGGCTGTGCAAGGCCGAGATTCGGGAGTTGTCCCGGCTGGCCGGCCTGCCGACATGGGACCGCCCGGCGGCCGCCTGCCTCAGTTCCCGTATTCCGTACGGCACGCGCGTCACTGCCGAGCGCATCCGCCGGGTGGAACTGGCTGAAGAATTCGTGAAGGAACTGGGCTTCCGGCAGTTCCGCGTTCGCTATCAGGAGGAGACGGCCCGCATCGAACTCGCTCGCGAGGAAATGGCCCGCGTGCTGTCGCTCGAGACGTTTGCGGCGCTCTCCGATGCAGTGAAGAGGGCCGGATTCAAGTACGCTTCCCTCGACCTCGATGGGTACCGCCAAGGTGCCATGAACGAGGTGCTGGATATCGAACGACCGTGAATGACACCGAACTCCTGCGTCTTCGCGACCAACTGAACGAGTTTGCCGCTCAGCTCCATCTGGAGGAAGAGGATCTTCCGGAGATCTTTGACGCGGGCCTGCTCGAGACCTCGCAGGCAATCTGCGATCTGGTGACGGAGTGTTTCTCGCTCAACCTTGCGCAGCGTGGGGTTGCGCTGCGGCTGGCGTCGCAGGTGCTTGTCGACGAGCCGTCGCCAGACGCGATGTCGGACATGCTGGCGGAGTTCGGCGCGCTTGTAGCGGACGCCGCGCGAGAGTTGCGCCGCCAACAAGGCGGAGCGCGGTGGAGACTCGCTCGCCAATACAACGAGATCTGCACGCACCTGTCGACACCCACGCCGGCCGAGAACCAGAGTTTTGCTGAATTACCGGGAATGTTGGCCGAAAACGACTGGATCATCGCCGAGTTGAAGCGATTGGCCAAGGCAGCACGTGTCGATGCGCGCACGTCGTTTTTCACGCACGGCTTCAATAAGGCCAAGGGGCAGCGATACGCGCGCTCGGCAGACCGGAGCACGCTGGGGCAGTTGGGCAACACGCTGGATCATCTGTTGCGCGGTATAGAGGGGCGTTCGCGGCAGGTTTGGCATTTGCGGCGCGCCGAAGGCGAAGACCGATCCTTGAACTGGTTCTATTCCAAGGCGCACGCAGACATGTTTCCAGACTTCCGCAAGCTACAGGACGAGCGATTCCTGGCGTTGGAAGTCGCCAAACTCAAGGGACTTGCTCTCGGGCTGCAATTGCACGAATTCGGCCTTTGCTACGACAGCTCCGATTGGATGGCGCACTACGCCCTGGCCTACCTGCTGCCGCCGGCGCCGGATCGGTGGCCCGTGCATCAAACAGGCCATCTGGAGCGCCTGTTGCGGTCGCGGCTGACACGCTGGTACTTCCTGCCGTTCGACCACGACCTGGAGCCGTTGGAGATTACGGCGACTGTGCTGCGGATGGGACGCCCGCTGTTTTACGAGCGGGTGGCGGCGCACGCGCTGCTCGAGTATTCGCTGCTGCAGGGCGTCGCATTCCTGCGCAACGTCGCGCCGTTCTACATGGAGGCCGTCACACTGCTGGAGCGCGAGTTCTGCCTGCTGTTTGACGGATACTTGCTTCGGCTGCTCTACTACCCGAAACTCAAGGCGCCGCAGGGTTGGTGTGACTACCTGACCGCGCTCCACGCACTGCATTTCGGCGGCACGTCAAGCGAGGAACTGGATACCTTCCGGGACACCTTCCTGTCGAGGCGCGGATTGAAGTCCACCATCGACATCCTCTACCGCACCGCAGGCAACCACGGCGCCCTCAACTAAGGTAAACTTCGCGGCGTATGGTTCTCTCACGGCGCGGATTCATCGGCTCGATGGGCGTGTTGCAGGCGCGTCCCCGGCAACTGGCGCAGGACTTTGTCGCAGTCTTCTCGTCCGACGATCCGGCGACGCGAGTGGCCTACAGCCCTGGAATCGAGACGCTGGGCAACGGCCGGCTGATCGCAACAATGGATCTCGGCCTTGTGGTGGATGGCAAGAAGTTGGAGATGAAAGGCGGAATACCGGCCAACCGCGACAACTGGCTTGGGCGGGTGTTCACGAGCGACGATCGAGGCCGGTCATGGACCGAACGGGGGCGATTTCCGGCGAGACATGCCAGGCCGTTCCGCTGCGGCAAGTCAGTCTACATCCTGGGCCACTCCGATGACTTGATTGTGCTGCGGTCCGACGACGGAGGCATCAAGTGGTCAGAGCCGGTGACTTTGACCAAGGGCGACTTCTGGCACGCGGCGCCCTGCAATGTCTGGCGCTCCGGCGGCTCAGTGAGCTTCGTGATGGAGAAGGTGACCGATCCTTCGTTCAAGGATTGGAGCGTTTCAGTGCTGGCGCCGGTGGTGTTGTCGGCGAAGGAGGGTGCGGATCTGACGCGGCGGGAATCGTGGGTGTTCTCGAACGAGCTTGTGTTTCGAGACGTCGAGAAGGCGAGGCAGGTTGGTGTACCGTTCTTCAAACCGGGGCCGCAGACGCCAGGGAAGAAGGACGTGCGGGGCAACGCTCCGGCAGGCTGGCTCGAGTTCAACACGCTGCAGGTGATGGACCCGAACGATGTCTGGTTTGATTCCAGCGGCCGTACACTGCACCTGATGGGCCGCTCGCATACCGGCACGAGCGGGCTGGCTTGTCTGGCCAAGGCCGTTCGGAGCGAGGACGGCAGGTCGATCACCGTTGGGCTCGAGAAAGCGCCTTCGGGCGAGCCGATGCTGTATGTGCCGTGCCCGGCGGGGCAGATGAAGTTCCACACGCTCTGGGATGCCGGGACGCGCCGCTACTGGCTGCTGGGCTCGGTTTGCGAGGACTCGATGACGCGGCCGGACCGATTGCCGGAGGAGCGCTACAACCTGCCGAACAATGAGCGGCATCGTTTGGGGCTGTGGTTTTCGAAGAACCTGGTGGATTGGCAGTGGGCCGGGATGGTGGCTGAGGGAGCGACGCCGAGGCAGTCGCGGCACTACGCGTCGATGGTGATCGACGGAGACGACCTGCTGGTGCTGTCGCGGTCGGGCAATGAGAAGGCGCGCAGTGCGCACGACGGGAACCTGATTACGTTTCACGTGGTGCGGGGGTTCAGGGACCTGGTCTGGTAGTGACGGTTCAGAAGACGAAGCCGATCAGGATCTCGTGCTGATTCTTGTTGGGACCGTATGAGCCACCGCGGCGGGGCATGGAGAGTTCGGCGGTGACCCAGCGGGAGTAGCGGTACTCGGCGGTCAGCTTGAGCGGGCCGAAGAGCGGTAGGCGGGCGCCGCCGCCGGCGGCGAAGCCGTGATCAGATTCGATGTCGAGGTCGAACTTCGTCATTGATCACACGGCCGATTTGGCCGGACGGGTCACGAAGCACCTGGTAGACATCCGCACTGGGCGCAGACCGGCGGGCAGTGTAACCGCCGGAGACAAAGAAGGGGCCGTGGCAGTACTTGCCGAGGAGCGGGAACTCCCAGGTGTTGGCGCGGACACGGCTGAGGTAGAAGCTGCCGAAGAGGTCAGTGTCGGTGGTCGTGTAGCCGGTGCGCTTGTAGAGGGGATTGAACTCGACGGCGAAGTTGCGGGGCAGACGGAACTCGACGGAGGGCCCGATGGTGTACCAGCGGTCCTCGCTGCGGGAGTAGCCGGTGGTGGTGTCAGTGAGCAGGACGCCGCTCTTGACGCCGAATGAGAATTGGCGTTGGGCGGCCAGCGCCAAGCTCAGGATGAACAGACAGATGATGAATCTCATCTCATTTGGGTTCAGAAGATCAGGCCGATGAGGATTTCGTGCTGGTTCTTGTTGGGGCCGGAGACGTTGCCTTTGTACTCGAGCTGGTCGACGGAGAGCCAGCGGGAGTAGCGGTACTCGGCGCTGAGTTTGAGACGGCCGAAGATGGGAAAGCGGGCGCCGCCTCCAGCGGCGAAGCCGTGGTCGGTCCGGTAGGGGGTGTAGGTGAGGGCACCGTCGAAGACGCTGGTGACCGTGCCGTCGATGCTCGATCGTAGCCGAGTGGCGATGGCGTCGGCGACTGAGACCCGGCGGCCTGTGTAGCCGCCTGAGGCGAAGAAGGGCCCACGGTAGTACTTGGCCAGGACGGGAAACTCCCAGGTGTTGTAACGGACACGGATCGAGGAGGAGCTGCCAAGGATGTCCGTGGAGCTGTCGGAGTGAACCGGTGCGCTTGTAGAGCGGGATTGAACTCGACGGCGAAGTTACGAGGCAGGCGGAACTCGACGGAGGGGCCGAGGGTGTACCAGCGGTACTCCGCTTGGGTGTTGGCGGTGGTGGTGTCCGACAGCAAAGCGCCGCCCTTCACGCCGAAGGAAAGAGGCATTAGGAAGGCCAGTGCGATCATGACGCCTTCAGGGCGATGGGATCCCAGAGGCAGATGCGGCTTTCGAAGAGGCTGGTGTTGGCGAGCAGGGCGGGGCCGGCGGCGCGGAGGCCAAAGGTGGAGTCTTCGAAGTGGGGCTTGCGGGTCCGGAGGGCCTCGATGAAGTTGTCCATGTGGTCCTGGTGGGCGTCGGCGGTAAAAACAAACTTCTCGACTTTGTTTGAAACAAGAGTTTCGGCAGTTGGTTTGGCGGAGGGGTACTTCCTGCGGTACTCGCGGAGGTAGCGCTCCTGCTCGGCTTGGGTGAAAGTGCTGACGTCGAAGCCGGGCTCCTTTTCGCGAGGCTGGCGCTCGATGGTGACGGTGCGCACGTCGGTGGTGATGGTGCCTTCAGAACCGGTGAAGCGGAAGCCGAAGTCCTCCTGCGGCTTCGAGCTCTTGAAGTTCACGCGGAGCGTGAACGTGAATTCGGGGTGGGTATCGGATTTGGGGTATTCGATGATGCCGAGCTGGGAGTCGGGCACGTCGCGGCCGTCGACCCAGTAGCGGAGCCCGCCGGTGGAGTAGATGCGGCGCGGCCCGATCGAGCGTGTGGCGGTGTGGAGACCGGTGAAGAGGTGGACGAAGAGGTCGCCGGCGACGGCGGTGCCATAGTCCTGATAGTTGCGCCAGCGGAAGAGGCGGATGGGTTCGAAGGGACGTTTCGGGGCCTTGCCGAGGAAGCGTATCCCAATCGATGTTCTGAGGCGAGGCGTCGGGCGGAATGGAATACTGCCAGGCGCCGATGGCGGTGTTGCGGTCGAGCCAGGCTTCGACGGTATTGAGTTCGCCGATGGCGCCCTGTTCGAGGAGCTGGCGGATCTTCATGAAGGACTGCGCGGAGGCGTACTGCGATCCGACCTGGAAGATACGGCCGGTTCTCTTTTGTGCCTCGATGACTTTGAGCCCGTCTTCGATCTTCTGGACCATGGGCTTCTCGCAGTAGACATCCTTGCCGGCGTTCATGGCGTCGATGGAGATCTGGGCATGCCAGTGGTCGGGAGTGCCGATGATGACGGCGTCGACGTCCTTGCGCTGGAGGACCTCGCGGTAGTCGCGTGTGGTGAAGATCCCGTCGCCCCAGAGTTCGCGGACGCGGGTGAGGCGACCGTCGTAGATGTCGGCTGCGGCGGCGACTTCGACACCGGGGTTCTTGAGGGCGTCGCGGACGTCGCCCTGGCCCTGCCGCCGGCACCGATGAGGGCGATACGGATTTTGCTGTTGGCTTGCATGATGGTTACCCCTTCACCTGCATCGTGTTCGGATCCCATTGGATGATCTTGCCCTGGGCGTGAGAGAGGTTGGAGAGCAGGGCGGGGCCGGCGGCGCGGAGTCCGAAGACAGCGTCTTCGACAACGGGCCTGCGGGCGCGGACGGCTTCGAAGAAGTTGGCGTGGTGGTCGTTCTGGTCGGAATAGCCGCGCGGGGCGTTCCAGCGCTCATCGCCAGAAGGTTTGACGGCGTCCCAAGTGGTTTTCTCGAGCGGGTACTTCTTGCGATACTCGGCGGCGATGAGTTTCTGGGTAGCGGAGTCGAAGCTGCCGAGCGTCATGCCGGGCTCGGCTTCGAGCGGCGTGCGAGTGAGGGTGACGCCGTTGCCGATGGTCATGACGCCTTCGCTGCCGGTGAAGCGGAAGCCGGAAGTTTCGCCGGCGCCATTGACGAAGTTGACGCGGAGGGCGAGGTTGAAGGCGGGGTGGGCGGCGGTTTCGGGGTAGTCGTAGAGGCCGAGGAGGATGTCGGGGACGTCGCGGCCGTCTTTCCAGAAGCGGAGTCCGCCGGAGGCGAAGACGCGGGTGGGTCCGATGGCGCCGGTGACGAAGTGCATGCCGGAGAAGAGGTGGACGAAGAGGTCGCCGGCGACGCCGGTGCCGTAGTCGGAGTAGTTGCGCCAGCGGAAGAGGCGGATGGGTTCGAAGGGGCGCTTGGGAGCCGAGCCGAGGAAGCGGTCCCAATCGATGGTTTCGGGGGAGGCGTCGGTGGGGATGGAGTACTGCCAGGCGCCCATGGCGGAGTTGCGATCCCACCAGGCTTCGATCATGTTGAGCTTGCCGATGGCGCCGGATTTGAAGAGGTCCTGGGCCTTCTTGTACTCGACGTTGGAGACGCGCTGGGTGCCGACCTGGAGGATGCGGCCGGTTTTTTTGGCGGCGGCAACGATCTTGAGGCCGTCCTCCCATTTCTGGACCATGGGCTTCTGAACGTAGACGTCCTTGCCGGCCTCCATGGCGTGGACGGCGATCGCGGCGTGCCAGTGGTCGGGGGTGGAGACGATGACGGCGTCGATGTCCTTGCGGCTGGAGGATCTCGCGGTAGTCGCGGGTGATGGCGATGTCCTTGCCCCAGCGTTCGCGGGCGTGGTCGAGGCGGCCTTGATAGACGTCGGCGACGGCGACGAGTTTGGTACCGGTGGGAGCCAGGATGGCGGCCATGGTGTCGCCGGTGCCCATGCCGCCGATGCCGATAGTGGCAAACTGGATTTTGTCGTTGGGGGATTTGGGCGTTGTCTGGGCCAGGGCTGGCAGCGCCGCGCCGGCGGCGCTGGCCGCTTTCAGAAAGTGTCGCCTCGAAGAAGCCATGAAGTCATTGTATTGGAGCGCTGTCGCATGCGGTTGTTGAAAGAGTTGAGGAAGAGCGAGTGGATCATGCTCGCGTGGTTTTTTGGTGCCGGGGTGGTGGGCGGGGGATTGCGGTATTGGCTTTGTTTTTTCGTTGTGATGGCTTTGTTTGGTTATTTCGCATGGCGGCGATGGGAGCGGGCCCGGGACTGGCTGCCCTACCCGCTGATGCTGCTGGCCTACCGGAGCGTGGGCTGGATGGCGACGCCGCACGAGGGCCGGGCGTTCGAGGAAGCGATGGTTGTCTGGGATCGCAAGTTGCTGGATGCGTGGGGCTTGCGGGCGGCGATCGAGGGAATGGGTTCGTTTGGTCCAAATCTGTTGGAGCTGGCATACCTGCTGGTCTACGGAATGCCGGCTTACATGGTGGCGGTGTTCTGGCTGGAGCGGAGGCGGGAGCGGATGGACGTGGCGTGGGTGATCGTGCTGCTGGCGACACTGGGGGCGTACGCGATGTACCCGTTCGTGCCGAGCGACCCGCCGAGGGCTGTTTTTCCGAATGACGACCTCCCGATGATGAGTTTGCTGAGACGGCTGAACCTGTCGATTGTGGGCAATTACGGGATCCACACGAGCGTGTTCCCGAGCGGCCACGCGGCGGCGGCGTTTGGGTCGGCGTTTGCGGTGATGCTGTTGCTGCCCGAGCGGCCATGGCCTGGGCGGATCATGCTGGTGCTGGCGGTGCTCATCGCGGTGGCGACGGTATACGGGAGGTACCACTACGCGGTGGATACATTGGCCGGGTTCCTCCTGGCGGTATTGGCGGCGGGAGTGGGCTGGCGGCTGAGAACGCGGCAGTAGTCCGGCTGCGGTTCGGCTAGGGTTCGATCCAGCTCGATCCGCCGGATACGCCCGGCATCTTCATCCGCCGGAGACCTCGACCAACTCTTCGAGAATGCGGAGATATTCGATCGCCGTGCTTCCTGAGACTGTCGAGATAGCCTTCAATCGCCTCTCGAACGTTCTGGGTGGCTTCGGCTCGGGTCGCGCCCTGAGAGGGGCAGAATGCCACGAACACCCCGTCTTCGTCCAGTTCCAAACTGCTCCCATCCGCAGCCGGATTTCTTCAACAATCACCTGAGTGACATTGTCCTGGCCGGTGCACAGGGGGGAGAATGACGGTATGGACATCACCGTTCGCATTCAGGACGAGATCGCCGCCAGGCTATGTGCCGGCGGTGGCGATCTGTCGCGGCGCGCTTTGGAAGCACTGGCGCTGTACAGGTAGCCGGTCGGCTTTCGCAGTCTTAACTGCGGAGCATATCGGGCGGCACCCTATCACGAACGATGTTGTCCCTCCAAAACAAAGCCATGCCCGACCTAATGGAAATGCTGCAGCTCAGATGGGAACACCTGCTCGGGAGATCGAGCGGACTGTTGCACTTTCGGTTCTTTATGATGCCGACGGTGGTCACCATCCTCGCGATCCGGGCTGGCCTGAGAGACGCGCGGGAGGGCAAAACGGGCTTTGTCCGGGCGCTGCTTGCGAAACCAGGGGAGCGCGGACCGCTGCTTCGATCCGCGCTGAAGGACATCGGCAGGATCCTCATCGTTGCCATGGTGCTCGACACCGTCTACCAGGTCCTCGTCCTGAAGATGTTTTACATCGGCGAGGCGTTGTTAGTGGCCACAGTGTCTGCCGTATTGCCCTATATGCTCTTCCGCGGTCCGATCTCCGTCCTCACTTGCTTTCTTAAGGATCGCAAACGGGGCGCCGCAGGCAGTGAAGCATCGGGACGAGAATGAAATCAACATCAACTGAAAGCACGGAGACCGACAACCTGCTTTCGCAGGAAGTCTCTAGAGAAAGGAACTGACGATGGCTACAGAAAAGAAGAAACTGAGCACGGTGAAGCTGAACTGGAAAGAGGTGTACTACACCAATTGTCCCCTCGTTTCCGCCAGCAACGTGGACCAGGAACTCGGCTGGACCAAAGAGGAATACAAGAAGATTGGCGTGAAGTACGCCTATCTCCGCTCAACCCCGGAGAACGACTGGTACCCGCACTACATCCATAACCTCGACAATCTGATCCGATTTGGTGGCCTGTTTCCTCCCGTCCACGTGCATGCCGATATCCGCCGGACCAGGCTGCTGGGCGTGACGCACGCACCGCAAGAAGGCGGCTGCATGATGGTGCGCGCCAAGGACGACATCTACCGGATGGCTGAGCTGAAGGGCAAAAAGATCGGCCTCTCCAAGAGCCTGAACACCATCAAGAACGACTGGTGGCGCATTCAGGAGGAGCAGGGCATCGAGCTGATGCTCCGTGTGAACGGCATGACCCGCGCCGACGTGGAGGTCGTCGAGTTCCCCTATCCGGACGATTGGTATGACGATCCCAAGATGATGGGCCCGCCCATGGAGAACCCGTCCGAGTTGTGGCTCAAGCGCGACCACAAGCACGACCTGGCATTCCGACCGTTGGAGACAGCGCTGGAAAAGGGCGTCGTCGATGCCATCTATACCCAAAGCAAACCCTTCCAGCATCTGCAGGAGGCGACGGGCAAGTTCAAGGCGATCGAGGACCTTTCCCGGTATCCGGACTGGACTCTCCAGGTGGCCAACATCCCCGCCGCGATCACATGCACGGACGTGATGGCCGAGAAGCACCCCGAACTCGTTGTCACGTTCATGAAGGGCATGATCAAGGTGGGGCGCTGGGGCAACGAACACAAGCACGCTGCGGCGGCGATTCTCGACAAGCAGACGTTCTACCTGGACGTTGAGGATACATACAGAGGCATCAAGGAAATCGACCTTGTGCCCAACCTGTCGCCTCAGAACCTTGCCTCGGTTGAGATCGGGAAGAACTTCATGCTGAGCCACGGCTACATCAAGAACGACTTCAACGTGAAGGAATGGGCCGCGCCGGAATTCCTGGAAACGGCGGCGAGAGAGCTGCTCGAGGAACGCTGGCACAAAACAACCGATGCAAAGCTCCCGGCCGCCACTGCCCTGCAGGCGGCTTCGAGGCGGATCGGATAGTCGCCTGGCTGGTTCGGTACTGTCGACCAGCGCATGCCGATCATGCGCTGGTTGACCGTTATGGCCGCCGCACGGAACAAGCGGACGGCGTTCAGTGCTTGATCGGACGGATCTTGATGTTGCGGAACTCGATCTTGCCGGTGCCGGTGTTGTACTGGAGGCCGACGACGCCGGAGGAGTGCTTGGAATCGCGGCCGTCCAGGACCTTCTGACCGTTGAAGACGACGACGAAGTGGTCTCCGTCCGCCGTGATGTCGAGGCTGTTCCATTGGTCCGCAAGGATTGTGGCCGGCGAGGCCTCGAGCGAATTCACCAGAGCGCCGGTCTTGAAGGTTGGACGGAAATCCCAGATCTGCAGTTCATAGCCGGTCTCGGCAGGAGCGTCGCCCTCTATCTTCGAGCGAAGGAAGACACCACTGTTGATCTTCGCCCCGGCGCGAAACTCGACTTTCAAATTGAAGTCGGTGAAGGTGTCCGTAGTGGCAAGCCAGCCACGGCGGTCGGCTGCGCAGAAGATGGCGCCATCGGCGACGCCCCACGTTGCCGCCGGATCCTTCGCCGAGGCTTGATGGGGCTCCCAGCCTTTGAGCGTCGTGCCGTCGAACAGGAGCCGCCAGCCGGCTGAGGCTTCGGCAGAAGTGAGCGTGTTGGGGCGGTCCTGTGCGCGGGCGGGAGCGGGCGCGAGGCCGAGCAGGACGACGGGGAGGAAGAGCAAGTTGGCAAGCTGTTTCATGTTTTTCTCAGGAGATGATGCTGTTGTCGATTTTGGAGACTGAGGGAACGCCAGTCAAGACCATGGCACGCTCGAACTCGCCTCGCATGCGGTTCATGAAGAGCGCCACGCCCTCGGGTCCGCCGCCGTACGCGGCGCGGAGGATGTGCCGCCCGACCATGACCAAGTCCGCGCCGAGCCCCAGGTACTTGAGGACGTCGTAGCCGGACGAGACGCAGCCGTCGGTGAGGATCGGGATCTTGCCTTTCAGCCGCGCTGCGATGGCCGGAAGCACCTCCGCGGTACCCGGCGTGTGGTCCAGACGGCGCCCGCCGTGATTCGATACGGCGATGCCCGCAACACCCGCGTCCACGCATTTCAAGGCGTCGTCCAGCGTCATCACTCCCTTGACGACGATGGGCACCTTGAACGCCTTGACCAACTCACGCAGCTCCGAAACGGTCTTGGGTCCCGAATCCACGTCGATTGAAAGAAACGCGGTCCCGGAATCCTCGATCAAGGGGAGCCACTTGAGAATGATCGGGTTGGGCGCCGGCTTGCTGTTGTACAGGGCTTTTCCGCCCAGGCGTTTGAGAAGCTCCAGCCGGCCTTTGACGTCTTCGGCGGGGTATCGCGGGTCGTCGCCCATTGAGCCCAAAGTGCCCGCGGTGTTGCATCCATTGATCAGGGCTTCGAACCACTCCGCCACCGGCATGCCTTTGCCGAATTTGGTACCGGCCGGACCCATGGGAGCGGCCACGGCGGGGAAAGAGATCCGGTGACCGAAGATCGTGGTGGAAGGATCGGCTTTCGTCACGCCGTGCAGGGTTCGCATCACGAGCCGGACGCGTTGCAGAGCGGTGAAGTTGTTCTGGAAGGACATGCCCGATCCGGCGCCGGCAATTCCGCCGGAATCTCCGGAGCAGGCAACGCCATCGCACACCGGGCAAACCTGGCAGGTAGGGTGGAGGCGCTCGCGGGCTCTCTCCAGGACCTCCTTTTCGGTGAGGCGCGGCTTGGCGGGCGCTGGACTCTGCGCGGAGGACTGTCTCAGGCTGACCAGGCTCCCGCCGCCCAGGATTGCTGAGCGGCCCAGAAGACTCCGGCGATTGAGGCCGCTCACATCGCCAATGGTCTCGTCGTGCGGGTGCACGCCCTTCTTCATAATTCCCTCGAGACCAGTATATGAGACTGGAATATCCGATTGACGATTTAGTCGCTTCTGTCTTAGGCTTCCGCCACGACTTCCGCAACGGCGTCGCCGTTCTCGAACGCCGCTTTGCGCAGCACAACACCCAAGCCAGGGCCTTCCGGCGCTGTCACGAAGCCGTCCACAGGTTGCGGGACGTTTTCGATGAAATGCGGAAACAGATCGTTGTAGAGGTGATAGACGCTCTCCATGATGTAGAAGTTGGTGAGCGCCGTCGCGGTGTGGATCGAGGAGAACCACAGCAGCGGTCCGCCGCCCGTGTGGGGCGAGGTCGGCAGCTTGTATGTGTCCGCCATGTCGGAGATCTTCTTGGCTTCTGTGATGCCGCCGCACCAGGTCACGTCATACATCACGACATCCACGGCCCGGGCCTCGAACATCTCGCGGAAACGGAAGCGGGTGGCGAGGCGTTCGCTGATGCAGACAGGGACCGAAGTTTCGCGCGCCAGCGAGGCATAGGCCTCGAGGTTATCGGGCAGCATGGGGTCTTCCAGATACAGAATCCCGTAGGGCTCAAGCGATTTGGCGATCTGCATCGAGCAGGGCAGATTCCACCGGCTGCTGAGGTCGAGCGCGATCTCCATCTCGTCGCCCACCGCTTTCCGGATCCGTTGGATGGGCTCGAGTGACTGCTTCAGCTCAGACTGCGAGATGAACGTCCCTCCGTGCCTGGCCAGCGCATTGACCGGACCGCGGTCGTAGGGATAGAGCTTGATCGCCTTGATTCCGCGTTTGAGAAGGAACTCGACGATCTTCTCCGGGTGGTCATGCTCGCGCATGCCCTTGATGGTCCAACCGTTCATGGTGTTGTAGACCATCAGCTTTTCCTGCGCTTTTCCGCCCAGCAGTTTGTAGACGGGCAACCCCGCCACTTTGCCGAGGATGTCCCACTGTGCGATGTTGATCGCCGTCAGCACCCGGAACTCAGCGCCTCCCCAAGGCTGATAGGAGATGCGATAGAAGAGGTCCTGCCACAGGCGCTCGATACGAGTCGGGTCCTTGCCCAACAAATAGGGAGCGAGTTCCTTCAGCGCGCCGAGGTGCGCCTCAGTGCCTGGATACGACTCCCCGATCCCCGTGACTCCGGTATCGGTATGCAGCCGCACCCAAAACCAGTTGGGACGCACATCCTTGATCCTCAGGTCGGTCCGGAACCGAATGAACTCGATCTTCGTGATCTTCACCGGGCCAGCGGCTTGCAGTGCCGTCACCGCCCAGGGGCCCAACATCGAAAAGAACTGGCGGCGTGAGTTCATTGGCTACCCCTTGGCCACCGTCTCGACGATCGCATCACCGTTGGTGAACAGCTCCGGCGTGATTTCAGCGCCGATGCCGGGCGCTTCCGGCGGGACAACGTGCCCATCCTTGGGCACGGGAACGTTCTTTACGTAGCGCGGAAACTGGTGGCTGTACTTCCAGTAGTTGCTCTCCATGATCAGGAAGTTCGAGAGTGCCGTGCAGAGATGTGCAGAACACATATAAAGGAGCGGCCCGCCACAGGTATGCGGTGACGTGGGAATGAAATAGGTGTCGGCCATGTCGGAGATGCGCTTGGCTTCGCCGACGCCGCCGCACCAGGTGACGTCGTACATCACGACATCGCAGGCTTCGAGCTCAAGAAACTCGCGATACTCGTACCGCGTCGCCAGCGTCTCGCTCATGCAGATGGGGACGCTTGTCTCGCGGGCCAGCCGGGCGTAGGCGCGGGCGTTGTTCATCAGCATCGCGTCCTCGAGATACATGATGTTGTAGGGTTCAAGCGCCTTGGCGATGCGGAGCGCGCTCGGCAGATCGAACCGGCCCCAGCAGTCCACGCAGATATCCATGCGGTTGGCGACGCGGTCGCGGATTTCGCGAATCCAGCCCAGGCCGCGCTCGAGCGCGGGGTTGGAGAGATAGTTGTCCGGCGCGCTGAAGGGGTAGATCTTCATGGCGGTGATGCCGCGCTCCAGCAGGAAATCAACGATCTTCGCCGTGTCCGGGCCCATCTTCATTTCGTTGATGGCCCAGTAGTCCGTGGTGGTGTTGTAGACGCGGACGCGATTGCGCGTCTTGCCGCCGAGCAGCCGGTAAAGCGGCAATCCGGAGGCCTGACCGAGCATGTCGAGCTGCGCCATGTTGATGGCGCTGAGGATGCGCATGTCGGCGCCGCCGGCGTTTCGCATCGCCATGGCATGATAGAAACCGCGCCAGATGCCGTCGATGTCGCGGGCATCGCGGCCGAGGAGCTGCCGCGAATAGTCCTTGAGCGCGCCGATCTCGCCCTGGTGAAACGGATAGGTCTCGCCGGTGCCGATGAGCCCGCGGTCCGTGTGCAGCCGCACCCAGCACCACTCGGCGTCTTCGGCTCCGCCGGGACCGCCGCCGACGCGAATGTCCTTGCGGAAGGTCACCGCGTCGATCTGCGTGATCTTCAACGGACCGGCTTCAGCGGCGGCGGCAGCCCAGGGTGAAGCTAACCCGCTGACGCCTGCCGCGGCGAGGAATTGGCGCCGGCTCCACCTAGAGGCGCTTTGCGTGTTTTTCGACATACTCTTCCACCTTCGTCGTCTCGGGACGCCGTTGATCGATGTAGTAGAAACGCTCCGCGAAGGCGAGGCCGAGCGGGCGGCCGTAGTCCCGCTCATCATCCAACAGAAACTGCCTCACGTACTCCCGATCCGCCGTACGGTCGTCGTTGCCGAGCAACTCCAAACGCCTCCCCTCGCTGGCCAGCCGCGCGCGGAGCTGCGATCCGAGATTGCCTCCTCCCTGCGAGCGGCATTCCACGATTCCGTCGATCTTCCGCTCGATGTGCGCACTGATATCCACCACTCGATTGAACGTCTGTCCGGGCCGCGCGTGGAAATAGTAGCGCTCCCGCACCGGATGCGGATGAACGCCTGCCTCCACGTGCTCTTCGAAGTCGTTTGCCATCCCGGCCATCCAGGCGGCCTCCTCAGCAGCGCGGCCGGTGACCCAGTGATCCGGATTCTCCTCACCGTGTCCCCACGGATTGAAAGTCACGAGCGTATCCACCTTCAGAAACCGGAACAGGAAGATCAGCCTCCCCCGCAAGTCCTGCGACGAGATGTTGTTCATCTCGTGGTTTTGATAGTAGAGCTCGAAGAAGTCCTTGAAGCCCAGCGCAGCCGAGACTTTGCCATGTTCGGTCTCGTTGCTCAGAATGTTCTCCGCCGTGGTGTGCCCGCCACACTTCTCGTCGTTGGTGGTGCGGATGAGATATCCCGTGTAGCCTTCGGCGATCAGCTTGGCGCACAATCCTCCCGCGAAGTAGGGCACGTCGTCCAGATGGGCATGGACGGCGGCAAACACTTTGCCCCGATGAGGCTGGCCCGTCTGATCCCGCTCAACGATGACTTCCTTGACGTCTGAACGCGCCATCGCTTGCTCCCTTACCGTTTCACCGCGTGCTGCTGCACGTACTGATTGATTTCATCCTGGTGACGCGGATCAGGGCCGATGTAACGGAAAGCTTCCGCGTAACCCAATCCGAACCGGACGCCAAGCCGTTTCCAGTCCTCCATCAGGAAATGCTTCACGTATTGGTGGTTTGCCGTCTCGTCGTCATCGCCGAGCAGCGGCAGTTTCAGCTCCTTCTTTGCGAGCTGCGCGCGCAATCTGGAGCCCTCGACGCCGGCAGGACCTTTGCCCTTGTTCGCGACATTCCCGCGCACTTTCTGGTCGATGTAGGGAGTGATGTCCACGATGCGATTTACGACGTTGTGACCGTTCGGCGAGCGGGCGTGATAATACTTTTCACGGATTCGGGCCGGCTTCAGGCCGGCGCGATAGTGCTCGGGGTAGTCCTTGGCCGCGCCCGACAGCCAACAGGCCGCCTCGACCACGCGGCCCGCAACGAGGTGATCGGGGTTTTCGTCGTAGTGGTTGTAGGGGTCCATCGTGATGATGGTGTTCACCTGCAGAACGCGAAAGAGGAAGATCAAGCGCTGGCGGATCTCGATCTCGGCGCAGTCGTCCATCCTGTGATTGCGGTAGTAGAACGAGAAGGCCTTGCTGCAGCCTAGGGCTTTCGCCACCTCGTGGTTATCGATCTCGTTCTGCACAACACCGCGACCGAGCGTGGCGCCCGCGGCCTCGTCGTTCGAGATGCGAATCAGATAAGCGGTGTAGCCCTCGTCGACCAGCTTAGCCACCAGCCCCCCGGCATAGAGCGGAATGTCGTCCGAATGCGCCTGCACCGCCGCGAGCACCTTGCCCTTGTGCGGCTTGCCGGGCTGTGGCCGCTCGATCACGAGGTCGTCGGCGTAACCGTAGTAGTCGGGCGTGGTGAACGGACTCCAGCCTGAACGCGAGTTCGAGTAGAGAGTGGGCGTGATTCCGGCCTGCTTCAGCAACTTTTCTCCTTCGGCGGTCTGCTTCTTCGCAGCCTGGCCCGGTGCGGCACCGCCTAGTGCCGGTGCACTCAAGAATGTTCGACGCTCCATGTGATGCCCCCCAGTCGATTCCATTGACTATATGACGGCCGGGCGGTTGAAGGGAAGCGGAGAACGGGCCGGCCGGAGCAGTTTCTGATAAACATCTATTAGACTCTTTATTCTTGTTTTAGAGGCAGGCATGAACTTCGTCAACCGTCGTGACTTTTTTCGTGGACTCACATTGGGCGGCGCAGCGGCTCAAAGCGCCGTGAGCCTGTGGGGGCAGGGGATTCATGAGGGCAGCAGGGTCATCGTTGCGCCCAATGTGTACCGCAAGGGACCCGCGATCATCGAAAACGGCAAGGTCGTTCAGCCGAGGCACGAGATCGGAGTGCTCGGCGACACCGGCGTGCTGGTGGTGGGCGGCGGTTGCGCCGGTGTGATTGCGGCGTTGGCCGCGGCCCGTGCGGGTCAAAAGGTGACGCTGGTGGAGCGCTACGGTTGTTTCGGCGGGCTCTGGACGGCGGGTCTGGTGCTGATTGTGCTTGCCACACACGTCAAGACGCAGTCGGGCCTGACCCGGTGCGTGAGCGGGATCGGCGACGAACTGCTGCAGCGCCTGCTGAAGATCAAGGGCGGCATCATCAATCAGGCCCCGGGAAAGCGCAACCCGACCAGCGATCCGGAAGCCACCAAGTACGTCATGGCCGAGATGCTGCGCGAGGCCGGCGTCGAAATCCTGCTCCACAGTTGGGCTGCCAACGCCATCATGCAGGGCAATTCGATCAAGGGCGTCGTATTCGAGAGCAAGAGCAGCAGTTATGCGATCACTTCGCGCGTGGTTGTGGATGCCACTGGAGACGGCGACGTCTACGCCGCCGCGGGAGCGGAGCACGTGCGCCACATCCACCGCATCGGCCTCGTGCACCGCCTGGGAAACATAGACCGCGTGGATGTCTCCAAGGCGGCGGCGGGAGCCAAGACTCCCAAACTGGGGAGTGACACGCCGATTCCGAGCGTCCTGTGGGTCAACATGCAAGGCCCGCAGGGCGATTGCCTCGACGTCAAGACCCTCACACAGACCGAACTCGACGGGCGGCGCGCAGTCTGGGAGAAGGTGATCGCCCTGCAGCAGAGGCCCGGGCACGAGCAGGTCTTCCTGCTGGACACGGCATCGCAGTTGGGAATCCGAGCGTCGCGCACGCTGAAGGGCATGGTGGAGCCTACCTATCAGGATGCTATGCAGAGCAAGCGTTACAAGGACGTGGTGGGCGTAGGGGGCGGCGGGGACTTTCTGGGCGAGCGCGCCTGCGAGATCCCGTACGGCGCCCTGGTGCCGGCCAAAGTGGACGGTCTGCTGGCGGCCGGCCGCTGCATCGCGGCCGACAATCTCATGATGAACTACATGCGGCTCATTGGGCCTTGCCTGGTATCCGGGCAGGCGGCCGGAGCGGCGGCGGCGCTGGCGGTGCGCAACAAGTGCCGGCCGCGCGACGTCGATGTCGTCCAATTGCAGGCTCTGCTCAAGAAGCAGGGCGTGTATTTCGGGTAAGGACAAGGAGTGTTGACGCCCACTCGCACCCGACTGGCTACCGGTGTATTGCTGGCGCTGGTGCTGTGTTTCTGGCCCGCAGTGTGGCGCCTGGCTGCGCAGGCGATGAGTCCTTTTCTCGCCATCTGCTCGCCGGTCGCAGTGCGCTCACTTGGCGCGGCTTCGCTGCTGGCGGTTCCCATGATCCTCGCTGTGCTGGTCCGTCGCAGGTTCTGGTGCCGCCATCTCTGCCCGGTGGGGCTGATCTCGGAATCCTGCGGCAGACTGCGCGGCAACCGGCGCGTGGCGCTGAGCAAATCCGCCGGGCGCAAAACCTCGTGGCCGCCGGCCCGGCTTTTTGCAGTGGCGACGCTGGCCGGGGCGATCGCGGGCTATCCGCTGTTTCTGTGGATGGATCCGTTGGCCCTGTTTGCCGGATTCTTCAATGTCGCGCGAATCGCCGAGCCGGGCGTGCCGGCCGTTTCGGCCTTGGGCCTTCCGCTGATGATGCTGATCAGCTTTCTGTTCCCAGGTAAATGGTGCTCTCGCCTCTGCCCGCTGGGTGGAACCCAGGACCTGCTGGCTCTGCTGGCGCACCGGTTCAAGAAGACTCGACCGCGGTCTGGTGCAGATTCGGCCGCTCCCGCGGCCTTATCCCCGCCGCGCGCTCTTGACCGGTGGCGCTGGAATGCTAACTTGCGTTGTCACCGCGCGGCTCTGGGCGTCCAAGCCGCGGGAACTTCGCCCTCCCGGCGCGGTGGACGAGGCGGCCTTCGAGGGCGGCTGCATCCGCTGTGGAAGCTGTACTCGCGTGTGCCCCACGAAGATCATCCAGCCGGCTGTAGAGCAGACAGGTGTGACCGGCTTCCTCGTGCCCCGATTGCGGTTTAGCGGGCCGGACTATTGCCGTCAGGACTGCAACCTGTGCGGGCAGGTCTGCCCAACCGGCGTGATCCGTTCACTGACGATCAGAGAGAAGAACCGGCACATCATCGGCATCGCCTCGATCGACCTGCCGAACTGCTATCTGACGATCGAAAAGGAATGCGGCATCTGCATTGCGCGCTGCCCGCGGGCCGCCATCGTGGATGTCTTCGATCGCAAGACCTACCTGGCGTCGGTCAGTGTGCTGAGCGAGAAGTGCAACGGCTGCGGCGCCTGCGTGGGCATTTGCCCGCCGAAAGTGATCCGGGTGGCCGCGGCGATGCCACTGGCCATCTGACGCCCGAGTTAAGCGAGCGGGCGGCCGGCCCAATTGGCGGCGAGCCAGCAGCGGGCGAATTCCCAGTCTTCCTTCACGACACGGGTGGAGACGTGGAGGAAGTCGGCGGTTTCGTGTATTGTGAGGCCGGCGAAGAAGCGGAGTTCGACAATCTGACGGGCGCGCGGATCGATTTCGCCGAGTCTTCCGAGGCAACTCTGAAAGTGGATCAGTTCGGGGAGCCGGTTAGGCCGCGGTGAGTATTCCGATGGGGTTGGTGCATGGCGCAGGCGGGTCTGGCGACGGCGGCCTGAGTCGATAAGGATTGTCTGCATTTGGCGGATCCCGAAAGAGACGAGGGTGCGGACGTCGATTCCCGCAGCTTCATTCCTGAGAAGCCGGGCGACTGCCTCATTGGCGAGCGCAGTGGCCTGAAGAGTATGGTGGCTGCGCTCCCGCGAAAGCAGCTTTTGAGCGATTCGGCGGAGTTCCGGATAGAGCGCCGCGAGGGCGGCGCGGGGATCTTCGAGAACAGTCTCCGCACAGGAAGCCGAGGTCATTCGATTACGATTAAGAAGGTCCTAAATTCTGATGATACAGGAGGACTTCGTACTGCGTCGAGAAATGGTCCGTTTTGCCGGCGAGCGAAGGTGTTCCAATCGATAGCGGATGGAGTAAGTTGAATTGCATCCAAGACAACCGAACCGCCTGAAGTCGCTATTTGTGGAGTCGCTAGCGCAACCCGAGGAAGAGAGGGTGCGGTTTGTGGAGGCTGACTCCACGTCATCGGCAGAGATCAAGGCTGAAGTCCTGCGGTTGCTGGCGGCGAGGGAGAGTGGTTTGGATCTGCTGGAGGATGGGGCGCTGGCGGAGATCCTTAGAGGAGGAGGGACACTGCCGACAGAGTTGCCGAAGATCGGTGAGATCATCGGTGACCGCTATGAAATTGAGGAACTAATCGGTGAGGGGTCGGGGTCGCATGTGTATCTGGCAAGCGACCAGCGACTGGGCGGCAACCAGGTCGCCGTCAAGCTGATCCATGGGGGCCTGGAAGAGTTCCAAAGCCAGCGGGAGGCGGTGTGGCGTGAGATCGAGGCACTGGCACGAGTGAGGCACGCGGGCGTGTCGGGGCTGATCGATGAGGGAGTCTGGCGGTCGATCCATCCCTATGTGGTAATGCAGTACTGGCGCGGGCGGACGCTGCGGGAGGTCCTGCGAGAAGGCCCAGTGTCACAGGGACACTGCGGCGACAGTTGCTGCGGCAGGTGGGCGAAATCCTGCAGGCCTCGCATGAGGCGGGCGTGCTGCATCTGGATCTCAAGCCGGAGAACATCGTAGTGGAGAAGCGGACGGGGCGAGAGGTTCGGGTATCTGTTGTCGACTTCGGGCTTGCGCAGATCAAGCGTAAAGGCGAGACGAGACAGGCGGCCGGGACGCCAACATATTGGGCGCCCGAACAGATTGCGGGTCAAGCGACGGAAGGGTCGGACATCTTTGCGTTGGCGCGGGTGGCGGAGGAGTTGCTGCCGGGGGTGAGCGGCGGAGTTCAGGCGTGCGATCGCGGCGGGGCTGGCGACAGAGCCGGAGAAAAGGCCGGCGACGGCGCGGGCGTTTGTCGAAGGGATTTTGAGGGCACTTGGGACGTGGCGTGAGGGTGCGGCGGGGCCTGGGATGGGCGGCATTGGGGTGTGCGGTAGTTGCCATGTTTGCATGGGCTGTCTGGTTCAGCGGAGTCCAACGGAAGGGCGTGCGACTGACACGGCTGACCAGCACTAAGGGAGTGGAATACGATCCCGCTGTTCTCGCCGGATGGTAAGCGAATCTACTTCACACACGGGCCCAGTCAGTCTGTCAGGAAGGCCATCTATTTCGTGGATGAAGGTGGGACCCCGCCCGTCCGATTCAGTTTCGGTGACGGCGATGACTCGAAGTCTACCGTCTCCGACAGATTCGAGACTGGTGGCGTTTGTGCGGGAGAAACCGCCGGAGCCGGGGCAGATCATGGTGCAACCGGCGGAGGGGGGCGGCGCACGCAGCGTTTACCGAGGGCGGATTCAGAGCATCAGCTTCGGAAGCGGCGGCGAGACGATTTTCTTCACCGAATGCGATCGCAACGATGGGGCGTGCGTTGTCAAGAGGCTCGACCTGCGGTCGGGCGCGGTGCTGGCCTATCCAAGTCCACCGCCGGGCTCGTATCGGGATGTAGACGTTGCGGTCTCTCCAGATGGAGGAAAGCTCGTGTTTGCCCGCTACCGGACGGCCGAGTGCGGCGACCTGTTTCTATTGACGATCAAGGCGGACGGGACACCGGAAAGTGAGGCGAGGAGGATCACGTCGCTTGACCGGCGTGTGCTCCGCCCGGGATGGAGGGGGGAAGCAAGCGGTCTGGTGTTTGTAGCTGGGACGCTGACCAAACGGAGCCTGTGGAAAACCGACCTCAAAGGGAACGCAACGCGGTTGGACGAGTTCGGCGATAACGTGCAGCAGGCGGCGCTGTCGGTCAAGACGGGCCGATTGGCGGTGGTTGCCGACAAGGAGGATAGCGACCTGTGGCGATTCGCAGTCCCGGACGACCTGGGGGCAAATGGACGTGCGCCCGAGAGAGTATCCTCCTCGACTGCGCTGGATGAAGAGCCCAGCTACTCGCCGGATGGGCGTCAGATTGCGTTTCTTTCGGAACGCTCAGGTTCGCTGCAGGCGTGGGTAGGCTCGCTGGATGGACGGCAGTCCTCGGCGGGTGAGCGATTTCGCCCGTGGTGAGAAGGCCAGGGTGCTGTGGTCGCCGGGCAACCTGCTCTCGGTGTTTGTGAGGATTCCGGGGAGCGGTCCGGAATTGCACCAGATGACGCCGGGCAGTGGCGGGGCACTGCAGCGGGTATTTTCCGCACCTTCGAGCACGAATGTAGTGGGGGTAGCGAGGGACGGTCACTCGATTTACATCGCTGCCGGCGAGGGCGAAAAGCCGTTGCTGGAGCGGTGGTCCCTGGTAACAGGAAACCGGGAAGTGGTCGGGGCTATCAGAGCAGCGTATGTCAAGGAATCCTCGGACGGCGCGTGGCTGTATTACAGCCGAAGGCAGGCGAGCGAGGGCGTATTCAGAAATGCGCGAAGCGGGGGGAACGAAACCAGGGTCATCGAGAAAGTCTCTCGCAGGGATCTCTTCGTAGTCCGTGGTGATTGGATCTACTTTGTTGCACCGGAACCTCAATTGGGCGCCTATGCACGGAGAATGAGTGACGAGCACACCAGGCTTTTGTTTCCATTGGAGAAGGTCCCTGGTTGGGGAATGGATGTATCGCCGGACGGCAAAGAGATACTGCTATCGCTGATCGAGTTTGACGACGCGGACATTTACCTGGCTGAGAAGCTGCCGTAGGGGATAGGCATCTGCCGTCCAAGACGGGGAATAGTCCCAGGAGTAAGGGGTGACTGTCCCCTAGTTCTTCGGGGTGGCCCAGTGTTCGCGATACTTGCGGCGGAGCAGGCCGTTGGCCTCGGGGTCGCCGGGGATGCTCTCGTTGGCCGGATTAAAGGCGATGTTGCGGCCGGTGCGGGAGACGATGTTGCCCAGGTGGCAGTGCGCGCAAGAGATGTGGCCGATTTCGATGTCGCAATTGGGGCGCTTGCGCGAGATCACGCAGTCGATGAAGTTGCGCATGTGGAAGTCCGGCTCGGCGTCCTGGTACTCCTCCGCCAACTTGCCGGCGGCGTCGAAGAGGCGGTAACCCCATTTGCCGCCCCAGCGGCCGATGTGGAGGAAGCCTTCGGTGCCGTAGACCGCCACGCCATTGTCGATCCCTTCGAGACCGTACTTGTGCCAGATGCGCATCTCCCAGACGAGGCCCCGGCCGCTATAGTCGAAGCTCAGATTCATGGTGTCGGGCGTTTGCTGGTCGTCCTGGAAGTAGTATTTGGCTGCGGAGCCGCTGGCGCGGATGGGGAGGTCGGCGCCGAGGGCCCAGCGGGCAATGTCGATCTGGTGAGCGCCGTCATTGCCGAGGTCGCCCGTGCCGAAACTCCAGTTCCAGTGCCACTTGTAGTGGAAGCGGTTCTCGTTAAACGGGACCATTTCGGCGGGGCCTATCCAGGTGTCGTAGTCGATGCCGGGGGGAAGGGGGGAGTCCGCCCGCTTGCCGATGTCGTCGCGCAACTGCGTGTTCCACGCCTTGGCCATCAGGCGGTTGCCCAGTTTGCCGGAATGGGCGACTTCGATCGCCTTGATCGTGCTGGGGCGGCTGCGGGATTGCATACCGGCTTGAACGACGCGGTTGTGCTTGCGGGCTGCTTCGACCAGCAGACGGCCTTCGCGCAGGTTGTGGGAGATGGGCTTCTCGACGTAGACATCCTTGCCGGCGGCGCAGGCCAGGATGGCGGCGGGGGCATGCCAGTGGTCGGGGGTGGCGATGATCACCGCGTCCACTTCCTTGTCTTCGAGGACACGGCGCAGATCGGAACTGCCGCGGACTTTGCCGAAGCCCGCCTTTTCGGCCGTGGCCTGGGCTCGCTCGAGGCGCGCCTGATCGACGTCGCAGACGTGGGTGACTTTGGCGTTGGGCACCTTGGCCACTTCACGCGTGAGGGCCGTGCCGCGCCCGCCGACGCCGATCACCCCGAGACGGACAATGTCAGAAGCGGCCGGGGCAATTCGGTGCAGCGCCAGCACGCCGGCCGAACGGAGGAAGAAGTAGCGCCTGTTGCTCGGGGCCATTCTTCGATTGTGCACCTACGGGGTAATTGTGGCGGTGAGGGAGTAGTTGCCGGTTCCGTCAAAGCCACTATCGAAGCTGCTGACCAGGATAGTGTAGGTGCCCGTGACTGGCACGGTGATTGCGGCCGTCGCGGCGCTGGACACACCCGAAGTGGAGGCGAGAACGGTCCCATTGGGAGCCCAAAGGCGAATCCACGGCCTGAAGTCGTCGTTATCGAGGGTTTCGCTGATCGCCACGGTGATTTTTTGACCGGCGACCGCATTGATAGTCCAAACGTCAAGGTCACCCTTGACGATTGCGCCGGCTTGAGCGGCACCACTGGTGAGCGCGCCACCCTGATCGCCGGGGGAGACGGAGAAAGGTCCCGGAGTTTTACCCAGAGTGAGGCGATAGGTGCCGCTTCCGTCGAAGCCGCTATCGAAGCTGCCGACCAGGACGAGGTAGGTGCCGTTGACGGGCGCTGCGATGCCGTCGATGACCGCAGCGTCGATGCCGGATTGCGAGGCGAGTACGGTGCCATTGGGAGCCCAGAGGCGGATCCAGGGGCGGAAGTCGTCGTTGTCGGTGACCTCGCCTATGTTTATGCCGATGCGGTCGCCGCGTTGGCGGTGAAGGTCCAGACGTCGAGGTCGCCTTTGAGAATCTCGCCAGTGTGCAACACGCCGTTAGTGAGAGGGCCGCCCTGATCGCCGGGCGATACCGTGATGGGACCCGGGGTCTTGGTCATGGTGAGGCGATAGGTGCCGCTTCCGTCGAAGCCGCTATCGAAGCTGCCGACCAGAACGAGGTAGGTACCTGCGACAGGCGCTGCAATCCCGTCCAACACCGCTGCATCAGTGCCGGAGGTTGAGCCGAGTATGGTGCCGTTGGGCGCCCAGAGACGAATCCAGGGACGGAAGTCGTCGTTGTCCGTGACCTGGCCTATGTTTATGCCGATGCGGTCGCCAGCGGTGGCGGTGAAGGTCCAGACGTCGAGGTCGCCTTTGAGAATCTCGCCAGTGTGCAACACGCCGTTAGTGAGAGGGCCGCCCTGATCGCCGGGAGATACCGTGATGGGACCCGGGGTCTTGGTCATGGTGAGGCGATAGGTGCCAGTGCCGTCGAAGCCGCTATCGAAACTGCCGACCAGAACGAGGTAGGTACCTGCGACAGGCGCTGCAATCCCATCCAACACCGCTGCATCAGTGCCGGAGGTTGAGCCGAGTATGGCGCCGTTGGGAGCCCAGAGCCGAATCCAGGGACGGAAGTCGTCGTTATCGGTGATTTGGCCGATGTGAATTCCGATGCGGTCGCCGATATTGGCATTGAATGTCCACACGTCGAGATCGCCTTTGAGAATCTCGCCAGTGTGGATCGCGCCGTTGGTGAGCGGGCCGCCGTCATCGCCGGGAGAGACCGTGATTGGGTACTGGAGTCTTTCCCAGGGTGAGGCGGTAGGTGCCGGTTCCGTCAAAGCCGGAGTCAAAGCTGCCGACCAGGACGAGATACGTGCCGTTGACGGGGGCGGCGATGCCGTCGATGACCGCAGCGTCAGTGCCGGAGGTGGAGGCGAGTACAACGCCATTGGGGGCCCACAGCCGGATCCAGGGGCGGAAGTCGGCGGTGTCGGTGATCTCGCCGATGTGAACTCCGATGCGTTCGCCGGCGACAGCGGTGAAGGTCCAGACGTCGAGGTCGCCCTTGACGATCTCGCCGGTGTGGATCGCGCCGTTGGTGAGAGGACCGCCCTGATCGCCGGCAGACACGGTGATGGGGCCTGGGGTCTTGGTCATAGTGAGGCGATAGGTGCCGCTTCCGTCAAAGCCGCTGTCGAAGCTGGCGACCAGGACCAGATATGTGCCGCTGACCGGCGCTGCGATGGCGTCCGATCACCGCAGCGTCGGTGCCCGAAGTGGAACCGAGTACGGCTCCGTTGGGCGCCCAGAGGCGAATCCAGGGTCGGAAGTCGTCGTTGTCGGTGATTTGGCCGATGTTCACGGCGATGCGCTCGCCTGCCTGGGCGGTGAAGGTCCAGACGTCGAGATCGCCCTTCAGGATTTCGCCGGTGTGAGATGCGCCGTTAGTGAGGGGGCCGCCTTGATCGCCGGAGGAGACAGTGATGGGACCTGGAGTATGGGTCATCGAGAGCCGGTAGGTGCCGGTCCCATCGAAGCCGCTGTCGAAACTGGCGACCAGGACGGTATAGGTGCCGGTGACAGGCGCGAGTATGGCGTCGATCGCCGCTGCGCCCGTACCGGACGTGTTCGCAAGGTCGACGCTGGCACCGGGTGCCCGCAGGCGGATCCAAGGCCGGAAGTCGTTGTTGTCGGTGATTTCGCCGATGTGAACGCCGATACGGTCTCCGGCGGTTGCGGTGAAGGTCCAGGTATCGACTTCAGCAGGAAGATCGATTGTGCCAGTGTGAACTGCGCCGTTGATGAGGGTGCCTCCTCCGCCCCCGATAGTGGCAGTGATGGTCACCGTATCGGGAGGGCTGCTGAGGGTTCCGTCGTTGACGATCAGGCGAATGGTGTAATCGCCTTCGAGGTCCGGAGTCAGAGACGGTTTTGCGCTGGTCGCGTTGGTAAGCGCCGCCGTGGAACCGGTGGGTGCGGATGTGATTGACCAGGCGTAGGTGAGCGGATTGCCGTCGGGATCGGAGGAGCCGGTGCCGTCCAGTTGGATGGCCTTGTTCACCTCCACCGTGGCGTCAGGCCCTGCATTGGCGACGGGCGCCCGATTTTGAGTGGTGATGGTGACGGTATCGGGGGCGCTGGGGACTATGGAATCGTTGACGATGAGCTGCGCCACATAGAGGCCAGGCAGATCGGCAATGAATGTGGGCGAAACGGTGGTCGCGTTGGAGAGAGTGGCCGTGCTGCCGGTTGGCTTGGATGTGAACGACCACGCGTAGGTGAGGGGTTGGCCGTCGGCGTCGGAGGATCCGCCGCCGTTGAGCACCACCAAGGAGCCGACGGGCACAACCTGATCCGGACCGGCGTTGGCCACCGGGGGCACATTGACGGTGGAGATGGTGACCGTGTCGGGCGGCGAGTTGAGAGAACCATCGTTGACGACGAGCTGGGCGACGTAGGTCCCGGGGCGGTCGGCGGTGAAGGTGGGCGTGGCGGACGTGGGGCTGGAGAGCACGGCGGTGCTGCCGGCGGGGCGCGTCGTCAGTGACCAGAAATAGGTGAGCGCGGAGCCTTCGGGATCCGACGAGGCGAGGCCGGTCAATGAGACAAGCGAGCCGACCGAAACAGTTTGATCGGGACCGGCGTTGGCCGTCGGCGCGGTGTTGGCGGTCGTGATCTTCACTGTGTCCGCGAGTGAGTTCACCGTGCCATCGTTGACGATCAACTGGACGACGAAATCGCCGAGGGCGTCGGCAGTGAAGGTAGGCATGACGGCTGTCGGACTCGATAGCACCGCAGTGCTGCCGGGCGGGCGACTGGTGAAGGACCACTGCGAACGTGAGGGGATTGCCGTCCACGTCCGTCGAACCGGAGCCGTTGAGGGTTACCAGACTACTGAAAGCAACCGTCTGGTCCGGGCCGGCGTTGGCGACGGGCGGCGAATTGCCGGTGTTGATCACAACAGTGTCGGCGGCCGAGTTGACTGTTCCGTCGTTGACGATCAACTGCGCGATGTATTGGCCGGACAGATCCGCAACGAAAGTGGGCATGACAGCGCTGGGATTGGAAAGCGCCGCGTTGCTGCCGGCCGGCTTGGTTGTGAGGGACCAGGCGTACGTGAGCGGATTGCCGTCGACGTCCGAGGAGGCCGAGCCGTTGAGGGTCACCGTGTTGCCTACGGCGACAGTCTGGTCCGGACCGGCATTGGCGACTGGCGGGCTATTGAGCGTCGTGATTGTCATCGTGTCCGCGGCCGAATTGACGAAGCCGTCGTTCACGATGAGCTGAATGACATAGGAGCCGGGGCGAGTGAGGTTGATGGTGGGCGCAACCGCTGCCGGATTCGAAATGGTC
The DNA here is from genome assembly GCA_963714395.1 of Bryobacteraceae bacterium. Lineage (GTDB taxonomy): Bacteria > Acidobacteriota > Terriglobia > Bryobacterales > Bryobacteraceae > JACADU01. The sequence goes on along the minus strand of CAVQOO010000002.1, from coordinate 438,071 downwards.
GAAGTGCTGCCGGCCGGAGCGCTCTGGATCGACCAGGCGAAGGTCAGCGCCTGGCCGTCGACGTCGGTCGATCCCGACCCATTGAGTTGAACCGTGGCGCCGACCAGTGCCGTCTGATCGGGGCCTGCGTTGGCGATGGGCGCCGAATTGCTGGTGTCGATGGTCACCGTGTCTGGCGCGCTGTTGACGAAGCCATCATTGACAATGAGCCGGACTAAGTAGGTTCCGAACTTGTCGAGCGTGAAGGTGGGCTTCACTGCCGCGGGATTTGACAAGGCGGCGGTACTGCCCGCCGGCGCTGAGAGAATCGTCCACGAAAAGGTGAGCGGGTTGCCATCAGCGTCCGAGGACAGCGAACCGTCCAGAGTGACGAGGCTGCCGGTGGTCTTTGTCTGGTTTGGGCCGGCATTGGCGATGGGAGCCGAGTTCGACGTCGAGATAGTTACTGAGTCCGGCGCGCTGTTGAGGGTTCCGTCGTTGACTACAAGGCTGATCGTGTAGTTGCCGGCCTGTCAATGACGAGAGTGGGGTTCACTGCGGTCGGGCTCATCAATACGGCGGTGCTTCCCGTGGGAGCGCTGACGAGGGTCCAGAGGAACGTGAGCGGATTGCCATCGGGGTCGCTGGATCCCGAGCCGTTCAAGTGGGCGGTGGCGCTCACTGCGACAGTCTGGTCGGGACCTGCGTTGGCGGTGGGCGGGCTGTTTGTGGTCACCGGCGTGGCGCTGAATTGGAAGCTGAGGAAGGAGTTTTGAAAGGGCGTGTGCAGGTCGTGCCTGATCGTGAAGGTATCAATGCTGGTCACGGTGCCGCCGCTCGCCAGATCGGGGAACGTGAGCGCTCCGTCGATGATCGTGGTTGCGGCGTTGGTGCTCGTGACGGCTGCCGAGACCGCCGTGAACGCGCCACCGGTACTCTTCGCGTCGACGCGATAGGTGGCTTCGATCACGTAGCGATCGATGCGACGCTCAGTCACCAATTGGATGTTCGCAACGACGGGGTTGGCCGATGCCGCACCGGAAGCAAAGACGAATGCAGCGGTCGCGCCGATAAGCGCGGTGATCTTTTGACGTACGACATGCATGTTCACAGTCCTTCACAGGCGCTTTCACGCTTGGCCCACAGGGAAAGTTGCAGCCGAACTCAGCGCCGGATCGAAGTCCGGCGGTAAGTGTGGATCGCACAGGTAGCCAACCCAATCAACAACAGCGCGGCTGTCGATGGCTCAGGAATCACTTCTTCACCCGGCACGCTTGTGATTCCGCTCTCCACCAGTTCTGAGTCGGCATCGAAGATCTCGAACAACTGAGGCCCGGGAGATCCAGCGCCTAGAAAAACGAAGCTGACCGAGAATGCGTCGAGAAGAGGCGGATTGTCGGTGAGCGCAAAGGCGTCGAAGATTCCACGGTCGAAGGGAGGAAGGTTGGCGGGGTCTGGTTGCTGGAGGATGAGTACGTCCCAGCCGGGGTCTGGCGCTGGTCCGGCGGTCAACGTGCCGTAGAGGTTCGGCTCGAAGTAGATGTCGAAGAACTCCGACTGGAGAAAGCTGCGGCCGGTGACCGTGTAATCGTATCGCCACAAGTCTTCCCCCGGAGTGGAATCCGGGAGATCGCTGGCAGTGAATGTTATGGTTGTTGCCTGAGTGACAGCAAACGGGCAGAGCAGAACAAGCAAAGCCGCTGCGAGACGAATACTCATCCCTGGAATCCTCCGGTAGCGGGCGAACTGTCCGAGTTCAGATTGGTCTAAGCCCCTGATGGAGACAAATGTACACCGCTGATGTTCGGATGCAAGACAAATCTTGATGTCGACGTCAGGCTTTCGTTCCAGGACGGCTATGTAGTCCCGGGAGTAGTCCTGGGAGTAAGGAGTGACTGTCCCTTCTTTAGGCGCGGCGGTAGGGGAATTTCAGAGACTGGGGCTTGCCTTCGGTTGGGACTTTGTTGAAGTCGACTTCCATGGAGTCTGCGCCGAGCTTGCGGTAGACCAGGGTGACCTTGGCGGAGCCTTCGTCGACGAAGAAGGTGGATTCGGGGCCTGCGATGCCGGTGAGTGCGAAGTCAACCGGCTTGTCCTTCTCCTCGCGGGCCGTGAAGGCGCCATTGAAGTGGCGGATCTTGAGGGAGACGCCGGCAGGGGTCTGCTCCAGAGTCATGAATTCGTAGAGACTGGCCTTGCCTTTACTCTCCATGCGGAACATGCCCATCATGACGCCGTTGGAAGCGGGCGACCAGATCTCCTCGATCATGCCCCAGGCAAGCTGGCCCTGCCAGCGGCCGGCGATCCAGGAGAACGCGTCGAGGGAGGGCTTGGCCGGGTCGGCGAGCGCGGGCAGGGATGTGGCGGTGAGGAGCAGCGATCTTCTGGTCATGAGAATCTCCAGAGTTTCATTGTTGACCGGAATCGGGTCTTTGGGGAGAGCAACGACGTAAACTCATTGTGTGCAAAGAGGAGTGAGCCGCCGGGGGTTTTTGCTGTCGACGCAAGCGATCCTTGACAGGCCTAATATCATCCAGGCGCCTGGCGATCCTGCGCAATGGGCGGGTTGGAGACGATCTCTGGATGAGTGGCGCGAGCAGAGCCGGGCACTCGCCAGCTATAGCGACGAACTCTACCGCCGCGCGGATTTTGCGTGGGCGCCGTCGTCGTTTGCCTGCTGCTTCCTGATGCTGTGCGACGAGACGTTCTACGACAATGGGCGCGGCCGGTACAGGCTGGCGGAGTTCCTGGACGGGGGGGTGAGCGAGTTCGGCGGGTTCGATTCGCTCGTGCTGTGGCATGCCTACCCGCGCATCGGGCTGGACGATCGCAATCAATTCGATTTCTACCGGGACATGCCGGGCGGGCTGGCCGGACTGCGCGGGATTGCGGACGAGTGCCACAGGCGAAGGGTGCGGGTGTTCATCGACTACAACCCTTGGGACACCGGAACGCGGAGAGAGCCGCTGCCGGACATTGACGCGCTGGTGGAGACGGTGAGGGCGATCGACGGCGATGGGATTTTCCTGGACACGATGAACCGGGGCGCAAGGGAGTTTCGGTCGAAGCTGGATGGGGCCCGGAAGGGAGTGGTGCTGGAGAGCGAGATTTCCCTGCCGCTGGCGAACGTGCACGACCATCACATGTCGTGGGCGCAGTGGTTCAAGGACAGCCACGCGCCGGGGGTGCTGCGCAACAAGTGGTTCGAGCGGCGGCACATGCAGCATCAGATTCAGCGCTTCGACCGGGACCACACGGCGGAGTTGCATACCGCCTGGATGAATGGCACGGGAATGATGGTGTGGGAAAACGTCTTCGGGACATGGGTTGGATGGAATGCCCGGGACAAGTCAGTGCTCAGGTCGATGCTGCCGGTGCAGCGCAGGTACGTGCGATTGTTCAGCGGGGAGGCGATGGACGCCGCTGGTGGAAGGCTGCGTGGGCCGGGACGTTTTCGCGAGTTTGTGGGAAGGCGATGGAGTGCGTTTGTGGACGCTGGTGAACCGGGCTGACAGGGAATGGACAGGCGAGACTCTCAGCGTGGCTCACATGGAGGGTGACGCCTACTTCGACCTCATCGGCGGGGTTGAGATGAGAGTCGCGGTGCGGGATGGCCGGGCGATGCTGGCCGGAAGGCTGAGGCCGCGAGGTATTGGGGCATTTCTGGCGGGGCGGCCGCAGAGACTGGGCGCGGGATTCAAGCAATTTCTGGCGGCTCAGGCGAGAGGCGATGCCGGTGCGAGTGTGGACTCCGCGTTTCCGGAGAAGAAAACGCAACTGCGGGTCTCGGGTTCGACACGGCGGCTATCGCGGGTGCCGGATGGCATGGTGAGGATCGACGGCGGTTCGCACAGGATGAGAACGCAGTTCCGCATGAGGGAGGCAGGGTACTACGAATCGACGCATCCGCATTTGGCCGGCGGAGGCACGCCTGCGCTGCACAAGCCGCACGCTTTCGAGCGGGATGTGGTGCTGCGGCCATACGCCATTGACCTGACACCGGTGACCAACGCCCTGTACGCGGAGTTTTTGCGACGTTCGGGGTATCGTCCCAGGCATAAGGAGAATTTCCTGCGGCACTGGAGGAACGGCGCGCCGGCGGCGGGGAGGGAAGAGCATCCGGTCGTCTGGGTGGATCTTGATGATGCGCGCGCGTATGCGGTGTGGGCCGGCAAGCGCCTGCCAACCGAGGAAGAGTGGCAGTTCGCGGCGCAAGGGCCGGACGGAAGACTCTGGCCGTGGGGCAACGAGATGAGACCGGATTGCTGCAATGCCGGGCAGACCGGGGGGACTACGCCGGTCCGGGCGTTTCCGAACGGACGCTCACCATTCGGCGTGTACGACATGTGCGGGAACACATGGGAATGGACGGAAAGTGAGCGGAGCGATGGCCGGACAAGGTTCGCGATCATACGGGGCGGCTCGTGGTTTGAGGCGAAGGGTTCGGCATGGTACATGGATGGCGGGCCTCGCCCGGCCGATTTCGGAGCGAAGTTTCTGCTGATGTGGCCGGGGCTGGACCGCTGTGGGACGATTGGTTTCCGCTGCGCCGCAGACCTTGAGTAACTAATTCCTGTCCGCGCTCAGGGGGAAGCGACCGAGTGGCCCGGAGCGGAGGACCACCTGCTTTTCGGCGGGGAACGGGTAGACGACGAGATGCCCACCGGACTGCTTCGCGACAGAGGGATCGGGCGCGAGGAAGAAGCCGAGTTCGAACGACACCGAAGCTTGGGGTAGCGCCGGGGCAGTTGGTCCCGGGTAGGGCGTCCAGAGCTTGAGGGGCAACGGGACGCTGAACTTCTCGCGGAAGACCTGGCCCGGCTCGACGCGCGAGACATAGGGTACGTCCGGCCTTTCGACATCCACATTGGAAGGAACTGGAAAGATCTTCTTGCTGAGCACGACGGAGTCGCCCGATTGCTGCGCATAGACGAGGTTGACATCGGCTTCGGGCCCGCCGGATGGACCGCTCCGATGGAGGAGGTTGAACAGGAATGCCGTCTTCCCTGAGCGATTGTGGAACTCGTAGAAGACGAGCAAAGCAGCAGGCCCGGGCTGCACGGCCACGCGCATTTCGCAATTCTGCGCCTGGCTGGTGAGAGGCGTGGGTGCGGTGGCCATTTCAGCGGGTTTCCTTTCTGAATCGGCGCAACTGGCGGCGGGCAACAAGAGCACGGCCATGGCCAGAATTCCGCTGTTCAGCATTGCTTGCCATTAGTACCACTTTCGCTCAGGCTGCGGCGGCGGCCAGGCTTTACGGATCTTGTTTTCGTTGTACGGGTATTTGTCGTAAGGAGGGATGCCGGCTGCCTCCAATTCCCTTTTGCTGGTCTGTTGCATCGCCGCCGGATCGGTGGGGTCGGGCTTGCTGTCGTTGTTATCGGCTCCAGGCTTCATCATGCCCTTGCCGGCCTGCTCGGCGTGGACGAGCTCATGGGCGAGGCCGATCGCGGGCGGGCGCGTTTCCCATGGTTCGTCGCCGATCTTCCTGCGGTCGGGGTTGTAGCTGACCGTGGCATCGGTGCCCGAGCCCGGCGTCCCGTCGGCGTTCTGGAATCTCCCGGCAGGGTTGGTGTAGCCGCCGCAGGCGTTGCCGTCGTTGGTCTTTTCGATTTTCACCTTCCTGGGGCCGTTGCCAACTGCCTGGAGGAGCTGCGCGCCGGTGGGCGTGGAGGCAATTTGACCGAGCGAGAGCAGGGTCTTCATTTTGAATTCCATGTCGCCGGTGATGGTCATGGACTTGCCTACCTGGACATCACCGTCAGGCAGGACCACGACGGGCATTCCGGCGATGTTGGCGGCCTGGGATGCCGCGGTGGCCGCTGCACCGAGTGCGGCTGCTGCCGCCGCCGCTGCTGCTCCTGCTGCTCCTGCTGCTCCGCCACGGCACCTGCCACAGCCCCCAAGCCGGCTGAGCCGCTCAGGCTGCTGCCGCCGATCAGCACTGTGAAGCAGCCCATGGCGATCTTGTTGGGCGGGCCGAGCGCCTCGAGGATGGTATCTCCCATCCGGCAGGCAGGCATGTTGTTGACCAGGACGGTCTGGCTGCCGTCGATGACGAATCCGGGGCCATGGGGAGGAAGCGGCAGCGGGGTCGTGCACAAGTGGATATCGGCCATGCCGCCGGCCATGCGGTCATGGCCGCGCCCAAGGCCGCCCCACAGGCCGCTTTTGTCGCCTGTTCAGCCAGCTTCGCCGCCGGGAGTCCAGGCGTGCCTATAGCCGCGACAGTCGACGCCTCGGCCGCTTTGATGACGGTATCGGAGACCATCCTGGCGGCTTGCATCGCCGCCGCCGCGGCCATGGGGACGCCGCGCCAGGCGGGCAACATGCCGATCAACACATTCATGCTGCCCGGCCCCGGAGTGAGCACGGGTGGCAGTGGATGGATGACAAGATCGGTCACTCGTGCTGCTGGTTTCATGCGGGAGACCGCTGTTCCTTATTCTGCACCAAACCCGGCAGGCCGGCGGATATAACATTGTGGAGAACAACCGTGATGGAGGCGTACAACGATGGCAGAAACGAGGCGTGAGTTCCTGAAGTCGAGCGTGGTGCTCAGCGCGGCGTCGCAGGCGCGGGTACTGGGAGCCAACGACAGGATTCGGCTGGCAGGGCTCGGAACGGGCGGGCGGTGCCGCTACCTGCTGAGCCTGGCGAACAAGATCGGCGGCTGCGAGATCGTGGCCGTGTGCGATGCGTACGAGCCGCGGCGGGCGGAGGCACGGGAGAAGCTGGCGCCGCAGTCGAAGGAGTATCTCGAGTACAGGGAAGTGCTGGAGAGGAAGGACGTCGATGCCGTTGTCATCGGCTCACCGGATCACTGGCATGTGCCGATGTCGATCGACGCCGTCAGGGCGGGGAAGGACGTGTACGTCGAGAAGCCGGTGAGCCACAAGATGGACGAGGGCCCGGCACTGATCAAGGCAGTGGAAGAGTCGGGGCGGGTGTTGCAGGTGGGGTATCAGCAGCGGAGCTGGGACATCTTCCAACAAGGGCGGGAACTGGTGCAGGGCGGGAAGCTGGGGAAGGTGGTGCTGGTCGAGTCGCACTGGTATCAGGACTACATCCGGAACTTCGGCAAGATGAGCCCGGTGGACACGGCCAAGCTCGACTGGAAGCGATTTCTGGGGAATGCGAAGGAGCAGCCGTTCGAGCAGCGGCATTTCCTGCAATGGCGCTGGTATTGGGATTTCGGCGGCGGCGCGCTGACGGATCTGCACTCGCATTGGGGCGACGTCATCCACTGGTACATGCGGGAGGACAAGCCGCAGGCGGCGACGGCGGTGGGCTCCAAGCGCTATCACACCGAGTGGGATTGTCCGGACACGATCATCGCGGCGTGGCAGTATCCGAGCTACAACGCGTCGTACCACGGGATGCTGATGGGGCATCTGGAGGGCGGGACGCTGGTGTTCCGCGGGACCGACGGGATGCTGAAAATCACGAGGGATGGGTTCGCGCTGTATCCGGAGGGGGTGATGGCCGCGGAGAAGACGAACTATCCGGAGCCTGTGGTGTCGGCGCGGGCGACGGGAGACGGGACGCTGGACCATGTGCGGAACTTCCTGGATTGCGTGAGGAGCCGGAAGACGCCGAACGCAAACGTGAGGAACGCAGTTGCGTCGGCGCAGGCGGCACACATGGGGAATCTGGCGTATAGGAAGGGCGAGGTGGTGCGGGGCGGGTAGGCCCCGGCGCGCCAGCTAACGGACCTCGAACTCACCGGTCAGGCGAATGTCCGCCGACGAATGCCCCAGCATCACTCTGAACGTGCCGGGCTCGACCACCGGATTCAGGCCCTGATCAAGCATGGTCAGGTCATCGCGCGTCAAGGTGAAGGCGACGGTTTTGGTCTCTCCTGGCTTCAATGAGATCTTCTCGAAACCGCGCAACTCCATCACGGGCCGGCTAACGGTGGCCAGAACATCCCGGAGGTAGAGCTGAACGACTTCGGCGCCCTCGCGCGCGCCGGTGTTCCGAATATTGGCGGACACACGCACCTGGCCGTCCGGCGCAGCAAGCTTCGGGCTGATGCTGAGGTTCGAGTAATCGAATGCCGTGTAGCTGAGACCGTGGCCAAAGGCGAAGAGAGGCGATGCCGGCATGTCGACATAGCGCTTGCCCCAGCCCTTGCGGATCCAGTATTCCTTGCTTGGCTTGTAGTTGTAGTAGGCGGGAAGCTGGCCGGCATGGCGCGGCACAGTGACAGGGAGCCTGCCGCTCGGATTGTAGTCGCCGAACAGGACGTCGGCGACAGCCTCACCCCCACGTTCGCCGGGCAGCCAGGCCTCGACGAGCGCCGGCGCGGTCTCGGCGATCCACCGCGTCGATAACGGGCGTCCGTTGATCAGGACCACCACGGTGGGCGTACCGGTTTCATACACCGCCCTGACCAGATCCTCCTGCACTCCCGTCAGGTCGAGGCTGGCGACATCGTAGCCTTCGCCATTGGTGGCATCACGTTTGCTTGCGGCCGTACGCCAGCCGTTTTCCCCGACGACAACGACGGCGGCATCGGCGCCTTTGGCAGCCTGCTGCGCTTCGGCGAATCCGCTTTTGTCTGAACCGAGCACGCCGGCTCCGCGGGCGAAGATGACTCTCGTGGCCGGCGAAACTTTTCCTTTGACGCCCTTGAGCACAGTGCTGATCTCCTGCAGAACGGTCTTCGGCAGGTAGTCGCCCAACTGGTTTTCGCCGTCATCCGCGTTCGGGCCGATGACGGCGATGGAGCGCAAATTCTTACTGAGGGGCAATACTCCATCGTTCTTCAGCAGGACAATGCTTTCGCGAGCGGCTTGAAGGGCGAGCGCCTGATGTTCCTCCGCGTGGCCGATTCCGGCCGCGCGCTCAACATCCACGTAGGGCTGTTCGAAGAGACCGAGCAGGAATTTCTGCCGGAGCACGCGCCGCACCGCGCGGTCGATGTCGGCCATTACTGGGCGGCCCTCCTTTGCACTCTCGATCAGCGCTGCCATGAACCCTGGCTCGTGGGAGATGCCGACGTCGAGCCCGGCGCGAAGCGCGAGCTGCCCAGCTTCCTTCTGGTCCTTCGCGAGGCCCTCGTACACGAGGGTTGAGACGCCACCCCCCTCTCCGAGCACCAGTCCGTCGAAATTCAATTCCTCGCGGAGGATTTTCGTGAGGAGATAAGCGGAGGCATGCGCCGGCACGCCGTCGATGGCCGGATAGGTGGCCATGACCGCCCGAGCCCGTGCCTGCCTGATCCCGGCGACCCACGGCGGCAGGAAAACCTCTCGCAGCATGCGCTCGGAGATCTCCATGGCGCCTCGCTCCATGCCGCTCACGGGCTGGCTCTGGCCCGGGTAGTGGCACAGCCCCGCGACGACGGATTCCGGTCCTGAGACATCGTCGCCCTGCATGGCCCGGACGATGGTTCCGGCGATGCGTGAACACAGGTAGGGGTCCTCGCTGAAACCCTCCTGATTACGCCCCAGCCTGGGGTCGCGATTGGGCTCGATGACGAGCGTGAACAACTGGTGGATGCCCACCGCGCGGGCCTCGCGCGCGGCGCTGGCGTAGACTCGCCGCAGCAGGTCCAGGTTCCAGGTGCTTCCAAGGCCGGGCCCCTCCGGATAGATCGTCTTGCCCGAGCACATGACGCCGTGCGTACCTTCCTCGGTCTGAAGCAGGGGAATGCCGAGGCGGGTCCGCTCGATTGCAAGTTTCTGCAGTTCGTTGAAGAACGCCGCCTGCTGGCGGCTGCCTTCGTGGAGGATTTCGTTCGCCAGGGTGAAAAACCCGCCGCCCGGGCCGATCTCTCTGGTCAGCGTGCCTGCGGCGAACTTCTTCACACCTTCCGTCTTGGCCGCGACATCGGCGCCGAGGGCCCTTTCGTAGACGCAGGGCATGTTCAGTTGCCCGACCTTCTCTTCGAGGGTCATGCGGCGCAACAGGTCATCGATACGCCGCTCGACTGGCGCTTTGGGGTCCCGGTACAGGGGCTTGTCGGCGATTGCATCGGCCGCTGCGGCGCACATGGCAGCAAGCACGCACAAACCAAGACTCACCGGCAACTGGCGCATACGTCCTCCACGGTGATGATATACCGTCAGTGGACAGAGTTAACCGGGACGGCTGTTGATTGCCGAGCCAAGCCGCAGGAGGGCGGCGCGGAGGGGCGGGTCGCCCTGCATGAGGCGCAGGTAGCGGGCCTCGCCGGGGCCGTACTTGGCAGGGCGGAGTTCGGCGAACGCCTTTTTCGTGGAGGCAGGCCAGCGGGCAAGGGCGAGATTGCGGATGTGGAAAGAATCCCATTCACCTTGGGGGGCGCCGGGCGGCTCGTAGATCATTGGGCGGGAGGCGAGCTTGCGGAGTGAGCCCGGGGGAGTCCGGTGCCCGGGGTTTTCAGAGAGGCGGCGCTCCTCCGATTCGGTGAGACGCGCAAGAGAGGGATCGATGGAGCGGAAACCGAGTTTGCGGTAGAACCAGAAGGCTCCGGAGGTGATGGCCTCCTCGTTCTCGTGGCCGATCTGGTAGGGGTCGAGTGAGAAACGGGTGACGCCGAGCAACTGCCGGCAGAGGTGGAGAAGCCGTGCATAGAGCCAGGCGGTTTCGCCCTCGCGGAAGGTGTAGTAGAGGTTGAAGCCGACTTCGGCACGTTCAAAGAAAGAAAGGACTTCGAGGTAACCGACCGGGACGCCGTTTTTGAAGAACATGCCGGCGTGGTAGGCGCGGAGGGGGAGTCGCCACTCGGGCGGGACACCGAAGAAGTAGATCTCGACGCCGCGCCCGGCGTCAGCCCTGTAGACGTGTTTGAGGTCAGGGTGGCTGAAACCGTATAGTTCGCGATAGCGGACGGCGGACGTGTCCACCATGAGGTCGACAACGGCGCGTGCCTCGCGGACAGAAAGGCGCCTGAGCGGGAGTGGAGACGATGCCATCTCCGCTTCGATGGAGACGGCGCGCCGGGGGATCAGGGGCTCACTGTGGAGGAACGGTTCGCGGACCGGAAGACGGGTGTGAGTCCGCGCGGCGGGGGAGTCGCCGAGGCGCCAGGCGAGCAGGAGGTGCATCGTGCCGTACAGATCGGAGCGCTGGCGGCCGGTCAGGGGAAGGGAATCGAGGCGCTTGAGGAACCACTGCAGGGAGGTCTGGTCAGGGTCCTTGAGAGACTCGACATACTGCCGCATAGGGACGTGGGCCTCGACGGGCCACTCCTCACGAGCCATCGGCTCGATGGCAGCGAGAACAGGGCCTATGCGATCGAGGTCTTCGCACCACTCCCAGTCGATGTCGATAACGCTGCCGTGGCGAGAGGCGAGGGAACGGGCGGTGTCATCAGTGAAAACCGCGGAGAAAGACGTGCCGGCGATGCCGGAGACTTCGGGGGTTTCGAGCGCGGAGAGATCGCCTTTGAGATCAGCGAGGCGGGAGGCGAATGAGGAGAGGAGTTCGCCTGTGAGGCGGACGACCTCAAGGGATGGAGGGTAGGCGCGGAGGAAGAGGAGGGTTTCGTGAAGTTGGATTAGAGAATCAACGCTGGTGATGCGGGTCCGGGAGAGTGACCGGAGGAGACGCTCAAGAGGAGCGGGATCGGCGCCATAGCGGCGCTTCCAAGCGTGGAGACGGTCGAGGAGTTTCATCAGGCCCGGTGTATGAGCTTATCTCAAGTGCGCCGGGCTGAGCAGTTTGATGTGACTATTTGGCGGGAGCGGGTTTGGAGTCGGCTGGCTTGGATTCGCTCTTGGACTCCGATTTTGTCTCTGACTTGGAATCGGACTTTGACTCGGATTTGGAGTCGGACTTGGAGGCCGTGTCGCCGTTCGACTTGGAAGAAGGGTCGCTGGATTTGCCTTTGCCGCCGTAATCGTTGACGTACCATCCGGAACCCTTGAAGTTGAAGGAGGGTGCGGAGATGAGGCGCTCGACGGCGCCGCCGCAGGTGGCGTGGACGGTGACAGGTTCGTCGGAGAACTTCTGAATCACCTCGAAGACTGCATTGCAGCGATCACACTTGTACTCGTACAGAGGCATATTTCAAACACCAGACATTTGGAGTGCTACTGCCGGCGGGGGACCCCTAGTGGGCCCACTCCTTCGCCGGGGTTGGCCGGGTTAGCAGCGGGTTGAATTTTCGCGGCGACCTGGCCGGATTGGAGAATCTCGATCCCCTTTTTCAAGATGACATCTTCGCCCTTTGTGGCGGGTTTGGGCTCTGCCTTCGGCTGCTGGGGCGCGACGGCCGGCTCCTCGTCGGCGACTTCGGGGACGTCAGTGTCAACCACGGCGACGCTGGGGGTCACGCTGATATCCTGGATCGCCTTGCCGGACGGGCCATAATACTTGGCGACAGCGATCAGGACCGCGCCGCCATCATCGGTGAGGATGGGCTTGCGCAGGGCGGCGTTGCCATAGGTGCGTTCGCCAACGATGGAGGCGCGCTTGTTGTCGAGGATTGCGGCTGCGGCGACTTCAGCGGCGCCGGAAGTTCCGCGATTGGTGAGAACGACGAGCGGACCTTTCCAGCCGGTCTTGGCGGCGTCGGCCTCAAAGACCTTGCGGGCGTATTTCTGGCCGGAGAGCGAGCCGAGGGAGCCCTTCTCGATGAAGATGTTGGCCAGGGCGACGCCCTCGTCGGGATCGCTGACGGCGGAGTGGCGGAGGTCGAGGACCAGTTTCTTCGCACCCTGTTTTTCGAGGCTCACGATAGCCTTGCTGACGCCTTCGGCCTTGCCGGTCGACAGATCGTTGATCGAGACGTAGCCGGTTTCCTTGTCCGAGCATCTTCGACTCGACGCCGGGGACGGTGACGGCGGCGCGGAGCAGATTCACTTTGGTGGGCTCAGGCTTGCGGAGGCGGAGGATGGTGAGTTCCACGGAGGAGCCGGGTTCGCCGTGGAGGAGCACGTCGGCGTAGGCCAGAGGCATGTCGCGCGTGGAAATACCATTGATGGCTTCAATGATGTCGCCGGTGGAGAGCCCGGCTTTGTCGGCAGGGGAGCCGGGGATGGCGTCGACGATGCCGATTTCGTAGCCGTACTTGCGGCTGAGCAGGAGGCCGACGCCGGCCTTGGGGTTGGCGAGGGTCTTCTGATACTGCTTGTACTGGTCGGCGTTGAGGTAGCTGGAGAAGGGGTCGACGCTGACCAGCAGGCCGTTGATGGCGCCGAGGGTGACATTCTTCATGTCGGGTTCTTCGACGTAGTCGGCTTTGATCTTGGCGAAGACTTCAGTGAAGACGTTGAGGTGGCGGTAAGGGTCCGCGCCGGTTTGGGCGGTGGACTGGCCGAGAACGGCGCCGACGAGAAGAAGGGCGACCAGAACGGTCGACACGGTCACGACGGCATACTTGAAACTTTTGGTCATACGGTTGAACCGCCCCCCGGACACTAGTATAGCAGCGGCCGCAAAACCGCTTCCTCTGCTATGACAGACGTCGCAGGGGGTGGTTTGGTTGTTGAAAAATGGGGGCGAAGAAACGACGCTACTGCTTGATGAAGCCGTAATGGAGGCCCATGTAGTAGGGCAGCAGGAAGACGGCGCCGTCGCCGAGGGAGCGGCCGGAGCCGTTGGAATCGAGGCGCCAGGGGTCGTGGTTCCAGTGGCCGACATAGCGCTCGTCGATGGGCAGGACCTTGCCGTTGACGCGATAGCCGGCGCCGCGTGAGTCGCCTTCGCGGGTGTTGGGCGGCAACGGCAGGATGTCCTTGCGGTGACTGTTCTTGAGCGGCCAGTCGACGCGGTCGAGCGGCAGCCGCTGGAGGGTCTCGACGGCGTCTTCGAGCCAATCGCCCTGCGGACTGAGGTCAACCGTGCCGTAGGCGTCGGTGAACTTTGGCGTCGCGGGCGACGGCGGCGTAGAGGAAGTTGAAGACGGGATTCATCTCGGGCTGCTCGTTCTGGAAGTGGTTGTGGAAGCCCATGAGGTACTTCTGGCGGAGGTCGGGGTCCTTCTCGTACTTGAGGAGGTTGTAGTAGTTCATGAAGATCATCTCGTCGTCGCTCTGATTGCCGGCGCCGGGGCCGAGGTGCGACTTGACGATCAGGGTGTTCATGCCGTAGCCGTGGGTATCGATAAGGCGGCGGGCGGCGGCTTCGTACTTCGAGTCGCCGGTGACGTGGGCGGCGACTTTCAGGTAAGCCAGGATGCTGAGCGAGTTCATGCCGCGCTCCTGCCACCAGTCGCGGTTGTGGTTGAGTTCCTCGGGGTTGAAGACGGACCAGCGGGTCGGCTTGCCGTCGTGATCGATAAGGGTGAAGTTGTGGGCGAGAAGGTGGTCAGTGATTTCGGCGACGTGCTCGCGGACGCGCTGCTTCTCTTCTTCAGTCTTGGCGACGAGGTCGTAGTAGAGGCCGTAGAAGAAGTAGTGGCCGTCGAGTTCGTCGGAGCTGGTGTCGGTCTTCCAGTACCATTTGCCGTCGGCGCTCTTGGGCCAGCGCGGCGTGATGACCTTCCAGCGGCGGTCCTGTTGCTGGCGTTTGCGGTCGCGCTCGGGGGAGTCGTGGATGTTGGGGTCGGGTCCGCTGGTGGGCAGGATGGCGCGGGCGACGAAGCCGCGCGGTGCAGGGTGGGAGCCGCCCTGCGTGACGGTGCGGAGGAATCGCAGGGCCTCGAAGGCCTTGGTCGGCGCGCCGGCGGGCCTCGTCGCTGCCGGTGGCGGCAAAGGCGAAGCACTCGCCGGCGCCGTACATGGAGGTCCAGAGGCCGTCGTTGTCGCTATCGGTTTGGGTCCACTCGGAGAGGTCGCCGGGGCGTTTGAGGACGACCGGGTGGACGTACTCATAGGGCGTGCGGCGGTGGCGCTTGTCGATTTCGGCTTCGAAGATGCGGGCTTTTTCGGCGAGGGAGGCGGTGGGGCGCTTGATTTCAGCGACGCCGGCCGCCGTGGTGATCCTCGCGTCGCCGTTGGGACTGACCTCGATGGAGCGCACCTCGTCGTTGGGCAGCCAGCGCGGGCCCTGGCGATACTCCCAGCGTTTGCCGTCGAAGCGGATGGCGCCGATTTTGGTGCCGAACCAGACGACGCCGTTTTCGCCCGCGGCGAGGGTGGTGAAGTCGTCGTAGGGAAGGCCGTCGGCGCCGGTGTAGAGGGTCCATTTTTCGCCGTCGAGAACGCCCGCGCCTTGCGGGCTGGCGAACCAGAGCCGGCCGCGGGTATCGAAAGCGACGCCGCGGATGTCGTCGGGAGCCCAGCTTCTGTTGCCGTCCTTGGGGAAGAGGCGGGTCCAGGGTCCGGTGCCGCGCTTGAGGAAGAGGCCGTCGGAGCGGCCCTCGGCGGTGCGGCCGTCGGAAGACCGGGCGACGATGGGAGGATTTTGGGCTGCCGTCGAGGGCAGGACGACCAACATGAGGGCAAGAACAACCGCTCGCAGCATCTTCAAAGGGTATGCCAGCCGCGCGGGGCGAGGTTGGCCTGTTTGATTCGATAAGCTGTGCGGAGATGAATCGAGCATGGATGACAGGGCTCTTGTCTGATCGCCGCCGTGATGGCGTCTGAAGCCGGCAGGGCCCAACCGGCTGTTTCCGGGCCTGAGATGAAGGCGATCTACGACGAGGTGAAAACGCCGTACAAGTACGGAGTGGTGATCCCGGCGCCGCCGGGCAAGATGGTCGACTGCCCTTCCGTCTTCCGGTTCAAGGGCAAATGGTACATGGTCTACGTTCAGTTCGAAGACAACCCGAAGGGGTACTCGACTCAACTGGCGGAGAGCGAGAATCTGCTCGACTGGCGACCGCTGGGAACCGTGCTGCCGCGCGGAGCGGCGGGAGCGTGGGATAGCCATCAGGCCGCAGGCGGCATGGCGCTGTTCGACACCAAGTGGGGCGGCAGCAACAGCATCGGGACGCACGACGGCATGTACTGGATGTCGTATTTGGGTGGACCGAATCCAGGCTACGAACCACCGCCCATCTCGATCAGCATGGCGACGAGCAAGGACCCGGCCGGAGCAGCCTGGCAAAGGCTCGGTCATTCGGTGTTGGCTCCAAATGATCCGGATGCCAGGCCGACGGAGCGGAGCAGGCTGTTCAAGAGCTACGTCTTCCGCGACGAAGGAAGAACGCTGGGCGCGCCTTTCGTGATGTTCTACAACGCGCACTCGGACAAGGACGACGAACGGATCTTCATCGCGACCTCAAAAGACATGCGCGTGTGGAAGCGGCATGGCTCGTCGCATGTGTCTGGCCAATCCCCGCGCGACGCCGGAGCGGGGTGTCATCTCGGGGGATCCGCAGATTGTCCGCATGAACGGACTGTGGGTGATGTTCTACTTCGGCGCATTCTGGAAGCCGGGAGCGTTCGACACGTTTGCCGCCTCGCGCGACCTGGTCAATTGGACGAAGTGGGAAGGGCCCCATCTGATCGAGCCGTCCGAGCCGTGGGACGCGCAGTATGCGCACAAGCCGTGGCTGCTGAAACACGAGGGCGTGGTGTATCACTTCTACTGTGCGGTGGACAAATCGAAGCCGGAGATTCGTTCGATCGCGCTGGCGACGTCGAAGAAACTGCGATGAATCATGTCGAGCGTTTCAGGGCGGCGATGGGCTTCCAGCCTGTCGACCGGCTGCCGCGTTGGGAGTGGGCCATGTGGTGGGACCTGACGATCCGGCGGTGGCACGAGGAGGGGCTGCCGCGCGAACTCAACGACGTGTTCGAAATCGGCGAGTACTTCGGTCTCGACCCTTACAAGCAGTTCTGGTTCAGCACGACGGAGAGCACGATCGAGGCGGTGCAGCATCATGTCGAGGGAATCGTCTCGAACATGGACGACTACCTGCGCATACTGTCCGCGGCTGTTTCCGGACCACTCGGCATCAATCGAGTCGATGCGCCCGTGGTCGGCCAGGCAGGCCGAAGGCGATGCGGTCGTCTGGACCACGCTCGAAGGGTTCTTCTGGTTTCCGCGCACGCTGATGGGCTTCGAGAGGCTCATGCTGGCTTTCTATGACCAGCCGGAGCTGCTCCACCGGATCAACCAGGATCTGCTGGAGTTCAACCTGCGGCTGCTCGACCAGATCGACGAGGCGTGCGCTCCCACGTTCTGCACGATCGCCGAGGACATGTCCTACAACCACGGGCCGATGATCTCACGCCGCATCTGTGACGAGTTCCTGACGCCGTATTACCGGCCGCTGCTGGCGAGGCTCAAGGAGATGGGGGCGGTGGTGATCGTGGACACGGACGGCGATGTGACGCAGGCTCGTGCCGTGGCTGCTGGACATGGGAGTTGATGGCGTGCTGCCGCTGGAGCGGCAGGCGGGAGTTGATGGCATGGCGCTGCGGCGGCAGTTCCCGAGCCTGGGCATGGTGGGTCACTTCGACAAGATGGTCATGCACAAGGGCGAAGCCGCGATGCGAGCGGAGTTCGAGCGGCTGCAGCCGTTGATGCGCAGCGGCGGGTTCATTCCCAGCGTCGACCACCAGACGCCACCGGAAGTGCCATTGGCGGCGTACCGGCTCTACTTGCGGCTGCTGGATGAATACACAACTCTGTAACACGCATCCGTGCTACGTTTTTGGCATGAATCCCTATGCCGCCTTTCTGGGAGAGCGGGATCCGCGAGTGGTCATCGCGGAGACGCCCGCGCGCCTGGCAATGCTGGTCGCCCCGCTGAGTGATGAAGTGCTTCAAGTGCCGACAGCTCCAGGAAAGTGGAGCGTCTGCCAGATCTTATGCCACCTGGCTGACACGGAATTGGTGTTCGCGTTCCGCTGGCGCCAGGCTCTGGCAGAGCCGCACCACGTCATTCAGCCTTTCGATCAGGATGTCTGGGCCGAATATTACACAGCCTACAGCGCGAAAGAGGCGCTGGAGATGTTCTCGGCGGCCCGTGCCTGGAACCTCAAGTTGATCGCAAGCCTGCCTGATGGGGCAATGACCAAGGTGGTGACACACCCTGAGAGAGGAACAATGACATTGGGAACGGTGCTGGAAACGATGGGAGGCCACGACCTGAATCACCTGGGGCAGGTGGAGGCGTTTGCGTCGCGGGCTCCTGCTCAGTAGCCGGGCATGCGCCAGACGACTTCGCCGTGGACAACGGTGAGGATCGGTCCGCCGTGGAACTTGCGCCCGTTAAAGGGCGTGTTCGACGACTTGGAGGCAGACTTTGTCACGTCGTAGGTCCAAGGGAAGTCAGGATGGAACACCGTGACGTTGCCAACGGCGCCTTGCTTGAGCGAGCCGCGCTCCAATTCGCCCTTCCAGCCGATGACGCGGGCCGGATCAGCAGTGTAGAGGGCGATCAGTTGCGGCAGGGTGATCTTGCCGCTGTGAACGAGCACTTCCAGCGAGATGCCGAGTGCCGTTTCGAGTCCGATGATGCCGAAGGGGCAGCGCTCGAACTCCTGCATCTTGTCGTCGCCGGGGTGCGGCGCGTGGTCGGTGGCGAGGCAATCGACAGCGCCCGAGACGACGCCGTCGATGACCGCCTCGACATCGTGGCACTCGCGGAGCGGCGGCTTCATCTTGTAGTTGGTGTCGTAGGGGCGCATCGCGGCGGTGTGGACGGCGATGTGGTGCGGCGTGGCTTCGCTGGTCACCGTGAGGCCTCGCTGTTTGGCGAAGGCGACCATTGCCACGGCGTTCTTCGTGGAGATGTGGGCGACGTGGTAGCGCGCGCCGGTGAGCTCGGCGAGAAGGATGTCGCGCGCCACCATGACGTCCTCGGCGGCGGAAGGGATGCCGCGCAGGCCGAGCCGGACGCTATCGAGGCCCTCGTGCATGTCGCCGCCGGCGCTCAGGTTCAGGTCCTCGCAGTGCTCGATGACAGGGAGGTCGAGGGCGCGCGCGGTCTCCATGGCGCGGCGCATCGACGCGCGAGTTCATCACCGGGCGGCCGTCGTCGGAGATGGCCACGGCGCCGGCGGCCTTCATGGAGCCGATGGCGGCGAGTTCCTCGCCCGGCGCTGCCCTTGGTGATGGCGCCGATGGGGAAGACGTTGACCACGGCGACGCGGCTGGCCCTTTCGACGATGTAGCTGGTGACCGTCGCGGTGTCGTTCACCGGGCTGGTGTTGGGCATGCAGCAGACGGAGGTGAAGCCGCCCGCGGCCGCGGCGCGCGCGCCGGTTTCGATGGTCTCGGCGTGCTCGAAGCCGGGCTCGCGCAGGTGCACGTGCATGTCGATGAAGCCGGGGGCGACGACCAAGCCGGTGGCGTCGAACACCTCGGCGCCATCGGCGGAAAGGTCCGGCCCGATCCCGGCGATGCGCCCGTCTTCGATGAGCACGTCGGCCACCGAATCGTGGCCGGTCGCCGGGTCGATCACCCGCCCGTTCTGAATGAGACAGCTTCCGGCTCATCCGAGCAACACCCTTTCGAGCACCGCCATGCGCACGGCGACGCCGTTCTCCACCTGGTTCAGGATCACCGACCGCTGCGAGTCGGCCACCTCGGAGGAAATCTCGCGGCCGCGATTGATGGGGCCGGGGTGCATGACGATCGCGTCGGGCTTGGCGAGCGACAGATGCTCCAGCCGCAGGCCGTAGAACTGGAAATACTCGCCGGCGGGGATGACGGCTTCGTGCTGCCGTTCGAGCTGCACGCGCAGCATCATGATGACGTCGGCGCCGCGGACTGCCTTGTTGATGTCGTACTCGAGCGTGACGCCGGGAGCGATGGAGGCCAGGTCCGGCGGCAGCAGCGAGGCCGGCCCGCAGAGCACGATCTCGACGCCGAACTTCGAGAGCAGGTGGATGTTGGAGCGCGCCACGCGGCTGTGCGCGATGTCGCCGATGATGGCGACGCGCAGGCCTTCGAGCCTGCCGCAGCGGTCCAGAATGGTGCGCGCGTCGAGCAGCGCCTGGGTGGGGTGCTCGTGCGTGCCGTCGCCGGCGTTGATGATGGGAGTGGTGAGATGCCGCGCCAGAAAATGCGGTGCGCCGGAGGCGGCGTGGCGCATCACGATGGCGTCGGGGCGCATGGCCGCCAGCGTGTTCAGCGTGTCGACCAGCGACTCTCGCCCTTGGAGACGCTGGAGCCGGAAGCGGTGATCGAGATGGTGTCGGCGCCCAGCCGCTTGGCGGCGATCTCGAAGCTGGTGCGGGTGCGCGTGGAGTTCTCGAAGAAGAGGTTGACGATCATCTTGCCGGGCAGGTGTTGACCTTGGCGAAAGTTCCGCCGTGGGGCTGAAAGTCCTTGCGCGCGGTCGAGGATCGCCTCGATCTCGGACGCGGTCCAGTTTCCTCGATGCCGAGCAGGCCCCTGCGGCATGACTGGCACCCTCTATTCGTCCACTCGTTCGACCAGAAGCACTTTTTCGATTGATCGATCTCCTTGAATTTCACCTCGATGATCTCGCGGCTCGATGTGGGCACCTTGCGGCCGATGAACTGGGCTTCGATGGGAAGTTCGCGATGGCCGCGGTCGATGAGGACGAGAAGTTGGACGCGCGCGGGGCGGCCGTGTTCGAAGAGCGCGTCGAGCGCGGCGCGGATCGTGCGTCCGGTGTAGAGCACGTCGTCCATCAGGATGACGTCCTTGTCCTTGACGGGGAAACCGATCTCGGTGTCGCTGACCACGGGCTGCTCGCCGACGGCGGAGAGGTCGTCGCGGTAGAGCTTGATATCCAGAATGCCGACCGGGACCTGGATATTCTCGAGCGACTCGATCTTGCGCGCGAGGCGCTGGGCCATCGGCACGCCGCGGCGGCGGATGCCGATGAAGGCGAGCTTCGACAGGTCGTCGGTCTTCTCCAGAACTTCGTGTGCCAGGCGGACCAGCGTGCGGTCGATCTCGGTGGCGCTCATCAATTGGGCTTTTTCGCGTGTGGAACTCATAGCGGATGCCTGTCAGGGGAGAGATTAGCACAGGAGGTCAGTACCTTTTCATCCGGCCCCTGACGCGCCGGGAGATCTTTTCGACTTCCTCGAGATTCTTCAAGGCTTTTAGCGACAGAACATGGCGGTCGTTCTTCTTCAGTTCGTCCTCGACGGCTCCGACGAGCGCGTGCATCTGTTCGAGATCCTTCAAGTTTGCCTTGAAGTCCTCTTTGAGGATTGCCTCCGATTGGAGGCGGCCGTCAGGGAGTTTCCGCGGCTCCTCCTCGCCAGGTCTCCCGGGGTACGGGTTCTGCGCGCCGGCCATGGGGAGGATGAGCAGAAGAAGCAAGCCGGCGAGCATGCCGCTGCTATCATGACCATTAATGCGTGACATCCAACTCGGCATCGTCGGCCTCGGTACTGTAGGTTTCGGAACACTGACCATTCTGGCAGAGAACGCGGAATCGATCTCGCGGAAGCTGGGCTTTCCACTCCGCGTGAAAGCGGTTTGCAGCCTGGACGCGAAATCGCTGAAGCTGCCTGTGAGCGTGCCAGTCGTCACTGAAGACTGGCGCGACGTGGTGAACGATCCGGACATCGACATCGTGGCGGAGTTGATCGGTGGCACCTCAATTGCGCGCAATGTCGTGGAGGCAGCAATCGCCGCCGGCAAGCATGTTGTCACGGCAAACAAGGAACTGGTCGCGCTGGACGGCGTTTCGATCTGGCAGGCCGCGCGCCAACGCGGCGTGACTCTCGCCATGGAGGCGAGCGTTTGCGGCGGCATTCCCATTCATGCCGTGCTTCGAGAAGGCATCGCCGGCGACCGGGTGGAGACCCTTTTCGGCATTCTCAACGGAACCAGCAACTACATCCTCACGGAGATTGAGAAGTACGGCACCCCGTTCGCCGAAGTACTGGCTGAAGCGCAGCGACTCGGGTACGCGGAAGCCGACCCCACCGCCGATATCGAAGGCTTCGATGCGCGCAGCAAACTCGTGCTGCTCGCTTCGCTGGCATTCGGGGTGAAGGTTGCGCCCTCGTCAGTGGCGACGGAAGGCATCAGCCGCATCTCTCCGGTGGACTTCCAGTACGCAGCGCAACTCGGATGTACCATCAAGCTCCTCTGCTCTGCGCGCCAGGAAACCGGAGGACTGTTTCTCTCCGTACGGCCCTCGCTGATTCCCAAAGAAACAATCATTGCCAGCGTCAATGGGGCATACAACGCGGTCTGGTGCCGAGGTGCATTTGGCGCCGACACGTTCTACTACGGGCGCGGGGCGGGCGCTCTGCCAACCGGCGTCGCGGTGACGAGCGACCTGATGCGCCTTGCCCGCGAAATACAGACCAGCAGCGGCGAACGCGTATCGCCTTTCGCCTTCACCAGCGTCCAACAGGTTGAGCCGCAACCGGCGGGCTTGCAAAAGCAGCCCTGGTATCTTCGATTCCGAATCTCAGACCGCCCGGGGATCATCGCATCAATGGCAGCCGTCCTGGCCGAGCACGAAATCAGCATCGATGCGGTCTTGCAGATTCCGTCGACGGACAAGGCAAACCTGCCGTTTGTGATTACTGTGGAGACTACACCCGAATCCAACGTCCGCGCGGCTGTCGCCAAGATGGCTGCGTTCGATTTCATGTGCGAGCCGCCTCTGGCGCTTCCGATGGAGAAGGGCCTCTGATGAAGCACTTACCGATCTTGCTCGTTTTCAACGTGGTGCTTTTCGGACAGGTCGCCGAGAAGGCGAACGAAAGGTATCGCACACCTGAAGGCAGAGCCGGGATGCTGAACAACCTGGGGGCGGCAGACCGGGCAGACCGGCTGCAGGCCACTCGCATCGTGCAGGCGCTGCAGATCAAGACGGGACAAAGTGTTGCCGACCTCGGCACGGGAGGAGGCGCCATGCTTCCCCTACTCAGCCAGACGGTGGGCGGGCAGGGGCAGGTGTACGCCGAGGATATTTTCGACGACTTCCTGACGGCCGCGAAGAAGAAGTCCGATACTTTGGGGTTGACCAATGTCCGCTTCGTCAAGGGAACTGTGAAGAGCGTCAACCTGCCGGCGAAGTCAGTTGACCTGGCTGTCACCATTGACGCCTATCATCACTTTGACTATCCGGGGGAATTGCTGGCGAGCCTGAAGACTGCGATGAAGGCCGGCGGGCGCCTGGCGATTGTCGACTACTACAGGAGGCCGGGCGCGATGAGTGGGACCAATGCGTTGGAGCACATCCGCATCGACATGCCTGATGTGATCAAAGAGGTAACTGGTTTCGGCTGGAAACTGCTTGAACAGAAAGAGCACGTTCCGAACAGCCAATACATCCTGATCTTCACGCCGGGCGAGTAGCAGCCAAGCGTAGGTCACAGCGGTCTTGACACCGTCTCACCGCAGCCGATTGTGTGCCGCCCAGGTCGAAGGTAGACTTAATCAGACCTGAAGATCCTTTTAGGGAGGCGACTCGGATGATCGGCCGAAGAGTGGCTCACTACGAGATCATTGGGAAACTCGGCGAGGGTGGCATGGGCGTGGTCTACAAGGGCCGCGACACACATCTGGACCGCTTCGTCGCGATCAAAGTGTTGCCGCCGGAGAAGGTCGCCGACCCTGACCGAAAGGCGCGTTTCGTGCAGGAGGCGAAAGCGGCGAGCGCGCTGAACCACCCCAACATCATCACGATCTACGACATCAGCTCCGACAACGGCCTGGACTTCATCGCCATGGAGTATGTCGCCGGCAAGACTCTCGGCGAGTTGATCGACCGCAGGAAGCTCAAGCTGAACGAGTCTCTACGATGTGCCATCCAGATCGCCGACGCACTGAGCAAGGCCCACTCGGCCGGCATCATCCATCGCGACTTGAAACCGTCGAACCTCATGGTGGGAGAGGACGGCCGGGTGAAGGTGCTGGATTTCGGTTTGGCCAAGCTGACTGAGTGCACAGCCGAAACGAGCCAGGACGCAAGCACTCGCACATTGCCGGCGCACACCGAAGAGGGTGCCATCGTCGGTACGGTCGCCTACATGTCGCCTGAGCAGGCTGAAGGGGAGCCGGTGGATGCACGCTCTGACATCTTCTCGTTCGGCTCGGTGCTGTACGAGATGGTGACGGGGCGGCAGGCGTTCGAGGGCGACAGCAAGCTGGCGACGCTCTCGGCGATACTTCGCGACGAGCCGAAACCGGTGTGCAAGGCGACGCGGAACGTGCCGCGGGATCTGGAGCGGATCATCGCGCTGTGCCTCCGGAAGAGCCCGGAGCGCCGATTCCAGCACATGGATGACCTGGCTGTTCAGCTTGAAGCTCTCAAGGACGAGTCAGGCTCGGGCGTGCAGCCGGCGAGCGGGCGTTTCGGTGGCAAGGGCTGGCGGCGCTGGGTGGTTGCGGCGCTGGCTGCTGCTGTTCTCCTGGCGGCCGCTGTCGCGCTGGTCCGGTATTTCTACATGCCCCCGGCGCTGCTGCGTCCACCCACGTTCACCCAACTCACGGACCTACCTGGCGAGGAGGTGTACCCCAGTCTTTCGCCCGACGGCACGACGTTCGTCTTCGCCGGCCGGGCCGCGGGCAATTGGGATATTTATCTGCAACGGGTCGGCGCCAAGACGATTATCAACCTAACCAAGGATTCGCCGGTCAATGACACCGAGCCTGCCTTTTCCCCGGACGGCCAACGCATCGTCTTCCGCTCGGAACGTGAAGGCGGTGGCATTTTTCTGATGGGTGGTCTGGGCGAATCGGTCAAACGCCTCGCCGATTTTGGCTACAATCCCGCGTGGTCGCCCGACGGCCGCCAGATCGTGTTCGCCACGGAGAACGTCTTCAACCCCGAAACCCGATACAGCACGAGCCAGCTCTGGGTGCTGGACGTAGCCAGCGGGGAGAAGCGCGTCTTGTGGAAGGGCGACGGCGTGCAACCGAACTGGTCGCCTCACGGAACCCGCATCGCGTATTGGGGCACCTACGAAGGAACCCAGATCTTCACGCTGCCGGCGGGCGCGCCTCAAGACGAAAGGCCGGTCCCTGTGATCGGGCAGGGAAGCGACTTCAACTGGAACCCGGTGTGGTCTCCCGACGGTAAGCATCTGTACTATTCCAGCGATCGCGGCGGCAGCATGAACGTTTGGCGGATCGCGATCGACGAGCAGACCGGCGCGGTGCTGGGTGAGCCCGAACCGGTCACGACGCCCTCGCCCTACAGCGGCCACCTCAGCTTTTCGCGCGATGGCCACCGCCTGGCGTATGCCTACCTGGTGCGCAATCGCAACTTGGAGAAACTCGCCTTTGACCCGGCAACGGGCAAGGCACTGGGACCTCCAATTCCCATCACGCGCGGATCGCGCATGGTGACCTGTCCCGACGTCTCGCCCGATGGGAAGCGGCTCGTATTTCACATCCACGGGCAGCCGGAGGACATTTTCGTAATCGGCACGGATGGCAGCGGATTGCGCCAACTCACGGAAGACCCGCATCGCGACCGTGAGCCGCGCTGGTCGCCGGACAGCCAAAGGATCGCATTCTTTTCAAGCCGCAGCGGAAAGATGGAGATCTGGACAATCCACCCCGATGGCAGCGGCCTCGCGCAATTCAGCCATTCCGCCGCTCCCGCGGTGACCAACCCAGTGTGGTCGCCGGACGGCGGCAGGCTGGCGTTTTCCGATCGGAATCGCACCTACATCGCGCCAGCCGAGGGACCCTGGCAGGAGCGGTCCATCCAAACGCTGCCCCCGGGATTCATCGCGTGGTCATGGTCGTCCGATGGCAGCAAGTTGCTCGGCGGAAGGGGTGATATTTATAGCAGCGGCTTTGGGGTGTACAGCTTCGAATCCGGAAGCATCGAGTGGCTGTCGCCGACGGGCGCGGTTCCGGTCTGGCTGAATGACAACCGAAGGTTGCTCTTCGAAGAGCGGGGGGTGCTGAAGCTGATGGACGGCAAGTCAAGGGAGGTCCGTGAGGTGCTCAACGCTGACACCGAACACGATCGGGATTTTCAGCGTCTCGAGAGACAACCGGAGTATCTACCTGGGGCTTTCAGTTTCCGAGGCGGACATTTGGCTCATGAACCTGAACTGATTCTGCGGCGCGACCATGCCGGCCTTCAGAAGAGCGGCTGGCGGATTCCCTGCCGGACGGTGGCTTCGAGATCGCCGACGCCGGCGATGTGCGAGGCGACGCGGTCGCCGGGCTTGATGCGCGCGCCTTTCGGGCAGCCTGTCGAGATGAGGTCGCCGGGCTCGAGCGTGAAGAAGTCGGAGTGGAACCGGACGAGTTCGAAGGGGCTGTGCCGCATGTGGCGGACGAAGTCCCGCGAGCAAACGCCGCCGTTGTGCATGGTGACGACTTCAAGCGACTCCACATCTTCCACTTCATCGCGGGTCACGATAACCGGGCCAAAGCTGAAGAAGGTGTCGATCGATTTGGCCCTGGTGAGGTAGCGCGGGTTTTTGGCGAGGACATCGAGCGCAGTGAGGTCCAGTGTTGTGGTGTAGCCGAAAATCACCTCGGGGGCGTGCTGTGCGGGAACGAATCGACAGCGCCGGCCGATGACGAGGCCCAATTCGCCCTCGGCGTCGACGTCGGCGGAAACGTCGGGCGGGGGCAGCACGATCTCTCCGCCGGGCTCGAACAGGCAGGAGGAGGGTTTCATGAAACTGCCCGGCTCCTCGGGTTGCACGGCGTTGATGTCGACGGCGTGCGAGTGGTAGTTGAGGCCGATGCACCAGATCTTTGGGCGGTCTTGGGTAGGGCAGCAGCGGGGTCACTTCCGCCAGGGGAATTCCCGGGATCCCGCGCAGGTCCGACAGTGGGGCGAGGTCGCCGGCATCAATCAACTCAAGCAGGCCGGGGCCAACGGAGGCGCCGCGACGCGCGTTGATCTCGGAGAAGGCGATGACCGTGCCGCCGGACAGGACGCCCGCGTCAACAGAGCCCGCATGACGGAATCGAATGAGTTTCATATACTGCGCGCGATGTCGACGACATCGGAGAAGAGGCCGTAGGCGGTTTGCTCAAGGCCGGGGTTGAGCGTGAAGACGCCCAACTGGCCCATCAGGTCCGTTTCCAGGACCAGAAGATTGGAGGTGCCGCGCGCGGCGGCGAGGATATCGTCTTTGTCTAGGACTTCGGCCCGCACGCGAAGCTTCACGCCATCTCTGGCGCGCCTGGCGCGGCTCAGGAGAACGACGCGCTTGCCGGCGCGATCGATTTCGAGCAGCTTGGAGGGAGTGAGCCGGCCGATGCCCTTTCGGTCGACGTCGTGCGGGGTCAGTTGCGCGTCCATGAGGACATTGGCCAGGGCCGCAGCCTTGGCGGCAGAATCCCAACCGTCGATGTCGAACCAGGGATCGGCTTCGGCCACGCCGCGCCGCTGGGCCTCCAGAATGCCCTGATCGAGGGTGCGGCCTTCGAGCATCAGCTCCAGGATGACTTTGGTTGTCGAGTTCAACGCGCCGGCGAAACCGAGAACCGTGACTCCCGGCAGGTTGTTCCGGACCAGGTTATAGACTGGCGTGCCGTCCATGGTGACGGCCTCGTGACGAAACTCGAGCCCGGCGCGACGGGCGTCTTCGCGGAGGGCGGCATAGGCGAAGGCGACCGGCCCTTTGTTGGCCGTGACGACGTGCATGCCGCGGCTGAGCGCGGAGCGGATGTGGGAACTTGCAGGCTCGCCGGTTTGCGGATTCAACGGCGTCACTTCGATGACGATGTCGGCCCGCGAGGCCGCCAGGAACGAATCGACGTTGTCCGCAGGCGGTCCGAAGGCGGGCTCCAGCGGCACGCCGCGCGGCTCGATCGCCGTGCCGTGCCGAAGCGTGTGAACTCCGGTGATGCGAAAAGGGAAGGCGGAGCGCTTTTTCTCAATCAGTTGGGCGAAGGCGCGTCCAACCTTCCCGTAGCCGATCAGAGCAAGTTTCAAAATGCCAGCTTCTCAATCAAGGATTTCAGTTCAGCTTCCAACTGCTGGGAGGTCCTCGTCAACTCGTTGATGCGGACGGTGAGGTCGCCGATCTCGGTATCGATCTTGACCAGGTCGGCCGCGAAGCGCTGCACCTGCTCCTGCTGTCCGGCCACGCGGTTGAGCGCGCCGATGTTTTCGCGCACACGCGACTGCTGCTGCATCGCGTCGCTGCGCTGTTTTTCCAGGCGCTTCTGATCGCGCTGGGCGGCGGCCAGGTCGCGCTTCTTGGCGAGGATGCCCTCCAACTGCTGCTTTGCGGCGGCGGTCAGCGAAGTGTTTCGGGCGTAAGTGAAGAGAGTCTCGTTGTCGAGGTCATTGACGGAGATCGAGTTCTCGATTTCCTGCTCCTGTTTGATAGCCACCTTGTCCTTGGACTTGGCTGCCAACTTGAGCACAAAGCGGTAGTGAGAAAGGGTCTGCTCGTCCGGCTTCGGGGAGAGCAGCTTCATGTTCCTGTCCAAGGGATGCTCGATGAGGAGCTGCTTTTCCTTGTTGTCGGCGTTGTCGGCGGTGTATGTGGTGGTCACCTCAACGGCGGTGCGCGTGGTGAGGATGCCGCGCTGCGCCTTGATGGTGCGGACCACCTGGGTTCCCGATTCGAAGTTGGTGGTCACGCGGGTGCCCTGGTCGATGGCGTAGCTGATCATTCGTTTTACGCCATCCTTGGTGGTTTCCACCAGCGCCTCTCCGGAGTAGCCGCCGGCGTCGTAGACGGTGATGGGGCCGCCGTCGAGGGTCTTGCCGGAGGCGTTGTTGATTTCAACTGCGTTGCGCGGGTTCTCGGAGGAACGGTCCGAATAGATGAGGAGCTTTCTCACGGGGAGCTTCTGCTGGAGGAAGGGGAGGAGAATCGACTCGCCGTTGCGTGCGGAGACTTTGGATGGAAAGCGGTATTCGAACAGGTCGCCCTTTTCGCCGGCCTGGGCTGTTTCGGCCACACCGCTCATCATCATGACCGGGGGCGCCGCGGCCGGGGCGGCCATATTCCCTGGCGTCCATCATCGACTTACGCTCCGAAGAATTCATCTTCGCCCTGAGGCCACCGACGGAGGCGGCCTCGTCCCGCTGCATCGCCGTTTGATAGAGTTCAGGGCGCACAGCCACCTCTTCGGGCAGGCCGGCTTCGATGCGCTGGATGTACTTCGGCTCGTACAGCCTGGAGATGAAGGAAACCGGCCTGCCGCTGACAACGGCGAGTTCCACGTTGGACCAGTCCTCCCCGCTCGCGTTGTCGACCTTGGCCCAACCCTCTAACACTGCCTCACTGGTGTCGTTGAGGGACAAGCGGTAGGTGGAGCGCCAAAGTGGTGCAGGGACCAGGTACTTGGCAACCAGCGTGCGGGCGCCGGCACCGGTGGAATCGATGAACACGGCGCGCTTCTCGCGGCTGCGGGATTGCGACATGGCCAGGAGGGCATCGGTCAACTGCTTGTTGAGCCTTGCGTCTGATAGCCGGATGGCGGCGGCGGCATCGAGGTCGAGTGTCCGCAGTTCGCCGGAATCGAGCAGAACGGACAACTCCTGGCGCTGCCCCTGATTGGGCTGCGGAGCCAAGCGGCCGGAGAGGATCGTCGCAGCAAGCTTCTCGCCGCGATAGCTCATTTCGACCCTCTCGCCCCGCCACTGATCGAGCAGGAGGGCGAGCGGTTGCTGGCTTTGCAGCGCGATGCCAAGTTCAGCCAGACGCTTCTGCAGGGGCTCATTGGTTTCATAGCGGACACGCGCGACGGCGCCGCCGCGATCCTCCACTACGAGCGACTTGAGCACGTCGTCCATTTCACTCACTTTGAATTCGAGCCTGGCCGGCGCCCCGCCCGGCGTCTGGCCAGCCCGTTCGTAGTAGGCGACCCCGTTTTTGTACAGGATCACTTTGGTGACCGGCAGATCAGAACCCGCCGCGATTGCGCTCACCAACGCCAAGACCACAAATCCCTGCATGAATCTACTCCTGTTCGCTCCCCACAAAATGGTACCTTTCGGGAGAGAGCCGATGCCGGAATTCTCTCTCTTATTGGTAGACGACGAACTCCCCCTACTCGGGTTGCTGAAAAAGTACCTGGAAAGGGAGGGATATTTTGTTGAGACCGCAGCCGATGGCGCCAGCGCGTTGGCGGCCGCACAGTCCCGGCACTTTGATTTGATCGTACTGGACCTGAACCTGCCTGACATGAATGGCGAGCAGGTAATGCTCAATCTGATGGACCCATGCCCGAACAGCCGGTTCCTGATCTGCAGCGGAATGCCATACGGCACCGAGCATCTCCCCCAATCCCAGCAGGCCCGCATCGGGGTGTTGTTGAAGCCTTTCATGCCCAGGCAGTTGTCCGATGCCGTCAAGCCGCTGGCGGTTAAGGGCCGCGAAGCTTCAGTCTAGGATTGTCCGAAGCCGGTCCACGAAATTCTCGTCGCTGTCCGAGCTAAGCAGCCTCCGATCGACAGGCAGGGCTTGTTCAATGTCATCGGCCAGATGGAGCAGGCTGCGGATGTTGGACTGCACGGGCCTGAGAAGGTCGCTCCGGCTTTCCGGCAGGAAGAGCTTTTCGGGTCCGAAGTCGAGGCGAGCGTGCTCACCCTCCAAGGTTTCGAACTGGCTGCCGTAGAGATCGAGGACGACCGTGCTGGGCTTGAGGGCCCAATCGCCATCTTCCCATTGCCAGAGGTCCCACTGGCTTTCGATCTGGTAGGCGCAATCGGGGTGCAAGTGCTCCTGGACCAGGCTGGAGAGGTCCTCAAGGCTCTGGTCGGCCTCGAAGTCCTCTTCGAACAAAGCAGGTTCTCCAAATGAGATCGGGATGATGCGGAAGCGAGCGACAGGCGCGAGCCTGGAAACAGGAAATGTCCCGATCAGCTTTCTGAAATAGACGGGCAATGCGATGGACGAGTAAGACCTGAACCAGAGAGTCAGGTAGAGCGGATCCGTCATGCCTGTGACCTCAATGTCCCCGCCTGAAGATCGAAACGGACAGGGGCGGGAGCCTCAGAGTGATGTAGTTGTACCGGCCCTGCACCACACCTTGCGACGAGGCGATGCCGCCCGGATTCTCAACGCCGCTGCCGCCGAATCGAGACCAGTCGCTGTTCAGGATCTCGAAGTACACTCCGCCCTCAGGCACGCCCACCTGGTAACCGTGGCGAACGAGCGGGGTGAAATTGCAGACGAATACCAGGAAATCCTCGGGCCGTTTTGCCCGGCGCACGAAGGAGATGACCGAGTTGTCCATGTCGTGGAAGTCAATCCACTCGAAACCGTTCCATTGATAGTCCACCTCATATAGCGCCGGTTGGTTGCAGTAGAGGAAGTTCAATTCCCGCACGAAGTCCTGCAATTGCCTGTGAAGCGGGTACTGAACCAGATCCCAGCGCAGGCTCGACTGCCAGTTCCACTCCTCGTACTGACCGAGCTCACAGCCCATGAACAGCAGTTTCTTGCCGGGGTGGCCGTACATGAAGGCCATGAAAGCGCGCACGTTGGCGAATCGCTGCCACTCGTCGCCGGGCATCTTTCCGATCAGCGACGACTTGCCGTGGACCACTTCGTCGTGCGAGATGGGCAGCAGGAAGTTCTCGGTGAAGGCGTAAAGCAGGCGAGAACGTGATGTGGTTGTGGTTGAACTTGCGGTAGACCGGATCGCTCTTGAAGTAAGCGAACATGTCGTGCATCCAGCCCATGTTCCACTTCATAGTGAAGCCGAGGCCGCCTGAGTAGACCGGTTTGGACACGCCCGCGAAGGAGGTGGACTCTTCGGCGATGGTCAGGGCGCCGGGGACCTTGTGAGCCTCAATCGTTGAAGGTTCGCAGGAAGTCGATCGCTTCCAGGTTTTCGCGGCCGCCATACTTATTGGGAACATAGTCGCCGCCCTCCTTGGAGTAATCCAGATAGAGCATCGATGCCACGGCGTCCACGCGCAGGCCGTCGATGTGGTACTCCTTCAGCCAGAACAGAGCATTCGAAATCAGGAAATTGCGGACTTCATTGCGGCCGTAATTGAAGATCAGGGTGCCCCAATCGACGTGCTCGCCCTGGCGCGGGTCGGCGTGTTCGTAGCAGGCGGTGCCGTCGAAAAAGGCGAGGCCGTGGGCGTCTTTCGGGAAATGAGCCGGGACCCAATCGACGATGACGCCGATGCCGTGCTGGTGGCATTGGTCGATGAAGTACTTGAAGTCGTCGGGGGTGCCGAAGCGGGCCGTCGGCGCGTAGTAGCCGACGACCTGGTATCCCCAGGAGCCGGCGTAGGGGTGCTCCATCGGCGGCATGAGTTCGATATGGGTGAAACCCATGCGCTGCACATAGGGAATCATGTGCGCGGCCATCTCACGGTAGGTGAGAGGCGAGCCATCGGGATGCTTCATCCAGCTTTCGAGATGGACCTCGTAGCAGCACATGGGCCGCTCCAGCCACTTGGTAGCCGCGCGGAGTTCCAGCCAGGCCTGGTCGTTCCAGCGGTAGGTGTTCAGGTCCCACACAATGGAGGCCTGCTTGGGAGGCATTTCGGAAGCGAAGCCGTAGGG
This sequence comes from Bryobacteraceae bacterium, assembly GCA_963714395.1. Classification (GTDB taxonomy): domain Bacteria; phylum Acidobacteriota; class Terriglobia; order Bryobacterales; family Bryobacteraceae; genus JACADU01. The sequence continues at coordinate 405,903 of CAVQOO010000002.1, read as the reverse complement.
ATCGCACTTGAGCACGTGATGGCCGAAGACCTTTGAGCGAACGAAGTACTTATAGATCTGGCCTGCATGGACGCCGGGGATGAAGATCTCCCAGATGCCGCCGTCGCGGCGGCGCATGGCGTGGCGATGAGTATCCCACTGGTTGAAGTCGCCGGCGACGGAAACCATCTCGGCCGTCGGCGCCCAAACGGTGAAACGCGCGCCTTTGCAGGCCTTCCACCTCGATGAGGTGGGCTCCCATGGTCTTCCATGCTTCGTAGAGGGTGCCTTCGTTGTGCAGATGCACTTCGAACTCGCTCAGCAGCGGCGGAAAGCGGTAAGGGTCTTCGACGGTCTCTTCACCTCCGCGCTGCAGCGTGACCTGGAAGCGGTAGTGTGCCGGGGTCGGAGGGCAGGCTGGCTTCCCAAACGCCGCCCTCGTTGATCCTGAGCATGGGAGCTGCCAGTCCGTCCGCGACCAATAGGACGGCAGCGGCCTGGGGAAGCAAAGCGCGCACGACGAAGCCCTCGTCCTCTGCATGGGGGCCAAGCAGCGAGAAGGGGTCGCCGTGGTAGCCGCCAGCCAGTGCGTCGAGTTCGCCGGGTTTCATGCGGCTATTATGGCAGGAATGACCGAATGGCTCCGTGACTTGCCCAAGGCTGAGTTGCACGTCCACCTTGAAGGTTCGGTGACGCCGGAGACGCTGTGCGAAATCGCGCCCGATCTCGACCCCGCCTCCGTCCGAGCCCGCTACAGCTTCGACAGTTTCCAGGGGTTTCTGAAAACCTACGGCTGGGTGAACGGATTCTTCGCCGGTCCTGACGAGTTCGCACTCATCGCGCGCAGGCTGTTTGAAGCTCAGTCAGCGCAGGGCGTCCGATATGCGGAGATCAACCTGAGCGTGGGTGTGATGCTGTGGAGGAAACTCGATCCCAGGCCGCTCATCGAGGCGGTCCTGGAAGCGGGCAGCGTGGCGCCCTTTCCGGTGCGCTGGATTTTCGATGCCGTGAGGCAATTCCCGGTCGAGCAGGGATGGGAGGTTGCGCGACTGGCGGCCGAATACCGCTCGCGTGGGGTGGTGGCATTCGGGATAGGCGGGGACGAGCAGCGCGGCCCGGCCGGGCTGTTCCGGGAGGTCTTTCAATTTGCGGGGGAACAAGGGCTACGGCTTGCGCCCCACGCGGGGGAATCCGCCGGTCCGGAGAGTGTTTGGGCGGCCATTGAGATGGGCGCAGCCAGAATCGGTCACGGCATTCGAGCGATCGACGACCCGCTTCTGGTGAGGCATCTGGCCGAACGCGGCATTCCGCTGGAGATCTGCATCAGCAGCAACGTCGCCACTGGAGTCGTGAGCCGGCTTGAAGAGCATCCGGTCCGACGGCTGTTTGAAGCCGGCGTGCCGATCATCCTGAATACGGACGATCCGCCGATGTTTGGCGCCACCTTGTCGGGCGAGTATGCGCTGGCGCAGAGCAGTTTCGGCTTCACGGCTGAGGAACTAGGCGGGCTGGCAGCCAACAGCTTCCGTTTCGCCTTCGATGAGGCCGGAGTGAAAGCCGGCAGCGCTTCACAGTGAAGGCAGGCTTCCGGTATCGGTGAGGGGCCACTCCAGGTTTTGGCCCACCCAAATCACGCGCGCCCTTACCACGCGCAGTAGGGAATTACTGCCAAGCGGAAGATCGGGCTTGAAGGCCTCATCAACCAGGCTGAGCTGCCCGAGTATTTCCAAACGGCCGTCGCGGAGCCTGACCTGTCTGATCAGGCCGCCGGAGGAATGCCTGACAACATACCAATAAGGCTCGACAGGCCGAAGTCTCGCCAGATCGTCCAAATCGATCACGGCTGTATTCGCCGCGGGGAAAATCGCCGACAGGTGCGGGTCCGATCCGAGGAGAACAATCGCCGGCCTCCGGGCGGAGATCGGCAAACCTGATGGGAGGGGCCGCCAAGCGCCCGGTAGCCGGGGATCAGGAATGGGGAAGCCGGGGCCGATACGACCTCGCAGCACGGGAATGACTCGTGAATTGGATGCTGAAGCCCTTAACGCCTCCACCGCCTGTGCCAAGTCTTCCGGATCGACGATGTCCAGCAACCCGATATCCATGGCTATCAGGAGTGCGTCGCCCACCGAAGGAGTCATTTCCCTGACGCCTTTCAGGACGTTGTGCAAATGCGGTTGGGAGATTCCGGCTAATCGGGCGAGTCCGCGCTCGGTAAACTCTCCGTTTTGGATTCTATGGCGGGTGGCGGAAGCTACCTTCGAGAGAAGTTGAGAAAAACAGAGCTGCCTTAAGGAGTACACCTGATTATTTCTCCTTGAAATAGGATAGTACCAGTACCACTGGTACTACACCCCTCAATTGTGGGTAAAGGAGAATTAATCATGAGGTGAGTTGAGTTCCTAAGCTATTAGCCAGGAATGGTTTAGCAGTCAATATTCTGAGGTCGGACAAGATTGAGAGCGGGTTGGTCGTATGCACAGTTGCTTGACCAATTCTGGTTTCACACGATTCTAAGTGCAGAATTCGGCCCTCAACAGTGAGGCTGTGGGACTGAATCGCAGAGATAAAGATCATTCATAAAGGACCAACAGAAATCCAATGGAGTGGACCCGTTCAGAAACCATCGCGCTGGCAAGCGCCAGTTGCGTATTTTGCGGCGGCATCGGCCTACGAATGGACAGGCGGAGCACGCCCCAGCCCTGCAATTGTGTCTTGCGGAGCATCTTTCGCGCTTGTTACGCGCGATTTCAACAGTGCTCAATTGAGAAACGCCACAGCCAGGTAAGGCTCGAGTATGCGCCGCGGGCCAACCGGCGCATCACATGGGGGAGGAAAGACGAAGAGTATTGTGCCGACTTCCATGTGGTGAGCAAGAAAACACTGACCACCGTGGAGTGGCAGATATTCACATTTCACTTTCTATTGGGGGCCGACTGGAAGATGTGTTGCAAGCGTTTGGGGCTTGACCGGGGCAACTTCTTCCACGCCGTCTATCGCATTGAAGAGAAGCTGGGACGGGTGTTCCGCGAACTGCAACCATTCAGCCTTTTTCCGCTGGACGAGTATTTCTCGGGGCGGACTTACAACGAGATGCCGCCTGTGGCTTTGCGGGTGGCGGATGCGCTCCGGCCGGGATCATTGAGCAGGAAGCTCTCGGTGCCATTGTTGAAGGCTGCCTGAGGATAGAAGGCGAGGGGGCGCACAGACGGCCGTGCGCCCTTATCGCCTGGACTTGAAGAACGACTCAAGCAATTTGGCGCACTCCGCCGCCAGGACCCCTTCAACGACCTCCACACGATGGTTCATGATCTCGCTGTCGGCCAGACGGAATTTGCTGCGGACGCCGCCGAAGCGCAGGTCGCGGCAGCCGAAGACGAGCCTTGCGACCCTGGCGTGCACAAGCGCGCCTGCGCACATCACGCAGGGTTCCATAGTGGCGTAGAGGGTTGCGCCTTCCAGCCGGTAATTGCCGATTGCCGAAGCAGCCTCCCGGATAGCGAGCATTTCCGCATGGGCGGAAGGATCCTTTAGAGAGATTGGCCTGTTCCAGCCGCGGCCGCGGTCCCGACCGTCCAGGACTAGTACGGCTCCAACGGGCACTTCGCCCTCGAGTTCAGCGCGCCTGGCCAAGTCGAGCGCCTGTCGCATCCACTTCTCGTCCTGGTGCGCGCTCGCTTCATCAATCATTGTGTGACTTCGTTCCAATCTTGCATCATTAGGACTGCTTCCGCCACCTAAGATAGGAAAGGAGCCGGCGCCTTGCGATTTCTACCTCTCATGCTGAAGAACTGCCTGCGCAACCGGCGCAGGAGCTTTCTGACCATTTCCAGCCTGGCCATCTCGTTGTGCCTGCTTGGCGTGATGATGGCGCTGTATTATGCGCTCTTCTTTGGGGGCCCTTCGGCGGCGCAGGCCAGAAGGCTGGTTACCCGGCACAAGGTCTCCATCACCTTTCCGATGCCGCTCTACTACCGCGACCAGATCCGCAAGGTGGAGGGTGTGGAGGAAGTTGCCACATGGCAGTGGTACGGAGGTGTGTATAAGGATGCCCGCGACCAGCGGAATTTCTTTGCGCGGATCGGCGTTGAGGCCGAAAAGCTGTTTCTGGTGTACCAGGATTTGAAACTGCCAGACGAGCAGAAGGCGGCGTTCATACGCGACCGCGCGGGCTGCATCATGGGCAAGGCCCTAGCGGACCGGTTTGGATTCAAGCCGGGCGATAAGATTCTGATCAAGGGCGACATTTTCCCATTTGACCTGGATCTGACGATCCGGGGGATTTATACCAGCGGTTCCGGCGATGACGAAACCATGTGGTTCCAGTTGAAGTACATCGAAGAAGCGCTTCGCTCCTCCTCGCGGCCGTTTGCAGGAACATTTACGATTCTTGCCCGGCACGAGGACATGGTGCCGCGCATCGCGCGGGATGTCGACGCGTTGTTCGCCAATTCCACTGCCCCGACGCGAACTGAGAGCGAGTACGCGTTCGGACTCTCCTTCCTGAGCTTCCTGGGAAACGTCAAAGTGATATTGATGTCCATCTGCGGGGCCGTCACATTCACGATTCTGCTGATTGCGGCCAACACGATGGCCATGACTGTGCGTGAGCGGGTGCGCGAGGTGGGGGTGCTGAAGACGCTTGGATTCACGGATTCCACCATCCTGGCCATGATCCTGGGGGAAAGTGCGCTGATGTCGCTCATCGGGGGCGCCCTGGGGCTTGTCATTGCGATTGGCCTGTGCGCCGTCATACGGCAGGGTCCGGCCATTTTGCAGCAGACCAAGACGCTGACCATCCAGCCTCCGGTGCTTGCGGCGCTGTTAGGGATCTCGGTATTGATCGGGGTGGTGAGCGCCATCGTGCCGGCCTGGAACGCGTCTCGCTCGAATATCATCGACGCGCTGCGGTTTACCGATTAGCGGCATAGGGGACAGAAACAGCATGGCTATCCCGCTCAGTTACAATCTCCGAAACCTTGCGGTCCGCAAGACAACGACAGCGATGACCGCGCTCGGCATTGGACTTACCGTCGCGGTGCTGCTGGCGGCCTTCGCGATGACCGAAGGCCTGCGACTCGCCTTTGAGTCTTCGGGCCATCCCGCTGCATGTTCTGGTCACGCGCAAAGGCTCCAATTCAGAGCTGGCCTCCAACTTCGCCCGGTCCGTCTTCAACGACATGCGCTTCAAGGCGGGCATCGCCCGAGGCAAGGATGGTGAGCCGATGGCCTCGCTGGAGATGGTATCGGTGATCAATCTGCCCAGCGTCGAATCGCCCGATGGGATGAACGTGAGCCTGCGCGGCCTGACGCCCCTGGGCATCGCGATGCGCGAGGACATGAAGATCAAGGCCGGACGGTGGTTCACGCCGGGGCGCCGCGAGGTTGTTGTCGGCGACTCGATCGCGCGGCGCTACCCCGACGCCCAACTCGGCAAGAAGTTGAGCTTCGGGCGGGGCGAGTGGGAGATCGTCGGCGTGTTCGAGAGTCCGCAGATGGCGCGCAACAGCGAGATCCTTACCGATCTGAACCAGGCTGCCGGCGACTTCGAGCGTTCGGAGGTTCTGAGTTCGGCGCTGGTGAGGGCGAACGACGAAGTCGCGCTGCAGGCGCTCATCAACGACCTTAACTACGATCAGCGGCTGAACGTGGAGGCGCGAACCGAGAAGGCCTATTACGCGGAGCAGACGGCCTCGGGAGACCTCATCCGTTATCTCGGGACCTTTGTCGCCGTGATCATGGGCATCGGTAGTTGCTTTGCCGCGATGAACACGATGTACGCCGCGGTGGCCCGGCGGTCCAAGGAAATCGGCACGCTGCGTGTTCTTGGGTTTTCGCGATCTTCGATTCTGGGCAGTTTCTTTTTCGAGTCGGTGTGCCTGGCGCTGATTGGAGGGCTGCTTGGAGTCCTGCTGGTTCTGCCGCTCAACGGAATCACCACGGGGTTAGGCTCAAATACTACTTTTTCCGAAGTGGCCTTTCAACTCAGGGTGACGCCACGGATTATGCTGAACGGAGTTCTCTTCGCGCTGGTGCTGGGCGCGTTTGGCGGGCTGCTGCCCGCCTTCAGCGCCGCGCGGAAACAGATTCTAACAGCGCTTCGCCAAGTGTGATCGGAGATGTATTGACCGTATGGATCAGGAACTGAAGAACCTGCGCATTGATCGCACCCGGGAGTTCGAACCCGCCGGGTCGAAGTGGGCGCGCAGGTGGATTGTCATCGGCATATTGGTATTTGTGCTTGCCGGGGCCGCGGCAACGGCTCACAAGTTTCTCAACTCCGCCATGGAGGTTTCCACGGTCAGGGCGCAGAGCCAGCAACTGGCCGGCGCGACGCCGGGGACGGAAGTTGTATTGAATGCCACCGGCTACATTGTGGCCGCGCACAAGATACAGGTGGCCAGCAAGGTGGTGGGCAAGGTCGCGTGGATCGGAGTCGACAAGGGCGACCGGGTTAAAGAAGGACAGGTGATCGTCCGGCTGGAAGACGACGAGTACAGGGCGCACCTGCAGCAGGCGAGCGGCCAGCTGACCAACCTTGAAGCGCGACTCAAGGAATTGGAGAACGGATCGCGCCCCGAGGAGATCGCCGCCGGCGGCGGCCAATCTCGAACAAGCCAAGGCCGATCGGGAGAATGCCCGAATCCAGCTTGACCGCATGCGCAAGCTGCAGGCCGAGGGAGTTTTCCCGAAGTCCAATCTGGACGATGCCCAGTCGCGCTACGATGCAGCCGCCGCGCGTGTGAACTCGCTCGAAAAGACCTTCGAACTGGTGCGCATCGGCCCACGGCAGGAGCAGATCCAGGCGATGCGCGGGCAGGTGGAGCAAGTGCGCGGCATCGTTAGTTTTGCGCAAACGCAGTTGTCCGACACGATCATCCGAGCCCCGGTCACGGGCACGATTCTGGAGCGTGTCGTGGAGCGCGGCGAATTCGTCACCACAAGCTTTGTGGGCGAGCGCGGGGCAAAGGGCTACGTGGTATCGCTGGCCGACCTGAACGACCTGGAAGTCGAACTCGACATCTCACAGAACGACTTCAACCGCATCACGCCGAAGATGAAGGGCATGATTACCGTCGACGCCTACCCCGACAAGAAGTGGGACGGGATGATCGACGAAATCTCGCCCGAAGCGAACCGGCAGAAGGCAACGGTGCAGGTCAAGGTGAAGGTGCTCAAGCCGACAGAAGAACTCCGGCCGGAGATGAACGCCTCAGTAGCGTTCGTATCGGAGACGAGGGGCGGGGGCACAGTTGCAGCAGGCAAGCCGGTGGTCTACATTCCGCCTGCGGCGGTCAGGAACGACAAGGTCTATATCGTGCTTGGCGAAAAGGTGATTGAGCGGGCCATCAAGACCAGCGGCAACACGCCGCAGGGTCTCCGCGTCGAGGACGGGCTGATCGGGGGCGAGGACCTTGTTGTCAGCCCGCCGGCCGAGATGAAAGATGGCACGAAGGTGCGCAGGAAGCAGTAGAGGAGCAGCTATGAGCGAGGTCATCATTCGTACCCGGAAGCTCACCAAGGAGTATGTTCGCGACGAATTCCATGTGGTCGCGCTGAAGGATGCCGAGATCGAGATCAAGCGAGGCGACTTCATCGCGCTGATGGGGCCGTCGGGCTCAGGCAAGTCGACGCTGCTGCATCTGATTGCAGCCATGGACAGGCCGTCGGCCGGCGCCATCGATGTGCTGGGGACCGACCTTGCCTCGGTGAGCGACTCTTCGATCGCGCGCTGGCGCAACCGGCACGTCGGATTTGTCTTCCAGACCTTCAACCTGATTCCGGTACTGACGGCGCTGGAGAATGTTGAATTGCCGTTGAAGCTCACGCACCTCAAGAGGGGCGAGAGGCAGCAGCACGCCAAGACGGCGCTGAAACTGGTCGGTCTGGAAGACCGCATGGGCCATTATCCGCGGCAGCTCTCCGGCGGACAGGAGCAGCGGGTTGCGATTGCGCGGGCCATCGTGACTGATCCTGACCTGCTCCTGTGCGACGAACCGACTGGCAACCTGGACGGACAGAGCGCGCAGGAGGTTCTGACGCTGCTGTGGAAGCTGAATGAGGAGCACGGCAAGACGGTGGTGATGGTGACGCACGATCCGCACGCGGCGAAATTCGCGCACGAGATCCGGTATCTGGACAAGGGACTGCTGTTGCCGAGAGGCGAGACACCGCCAGATTGGCGCGTGGCTCCGACCGGAGGGGCGGCTTGAGCAGGCAGGCGCTCGGCGTCCTGTTCGAGCATCCCACCTGGTTTGAAGGCCTCTTTCAGGAGTTGACGCGAGCGGGTGTCGCTCACGAGCGCTGGCGCGCCGATTCGCTAGCCTGGGAAGCCGGCGGGGGCGAGATGCCTGCGCTGTTCCTGAGCCGGATGAGCGCGTCGGCGGCATGGCGCGGCCACGCCAATGCGCAGCAGGCCGTGCTCGTTTTCCTGCGGCATTTGGAAGCCGAGAGGGTGGAGGTGATCAACGGGGCGGCTGCCTACGAACTCGAGATCAGCAAGCTACGGCAGATTGAGATTCTGCGGGCTTGCGGAGCGCGCTCGCCGCGGACATGCGCCGTGAATCACATCGAGGCGCTGCCGCGGATCGCCGAGTCGCTGGCGTATCCCGTCTTCTGGAAGCCTGACTGCGGCGGGGCGGGCTCCGGGGTCCAACGCTTCGATTCCAGAAGCGCGTTGATGGCGGCTGCGGCGGGCCTCGATTTCGGATCCACACACATCGGCATCGTGCAGGAGGCCGTCAACGCGCGCGAGCCGGCGACCTTCCGGGTCGAGGTACTCGATGGGCAGGTTCTGTATGGATTGCGGATCCTGAGGCAGGGCGAAGGCTACAACCTCTGTCCGGCGGATGGTTGCGAGTCGGCGGCGAAACCGCGCTTTGAGGCCTGGAAAGTGCCCGAAGCCGTGGCGACACAGGTGGTCCACATGGCGCGGCGCGCCCGGCTCGACATTGGTGGTTTCGAATTCATCGAGGACATGAAGACGGGCGAGCCAGTGTTCATCGATATCAACCCGCTGTCCAATTTCGTTTCCGGGGCTAAAGAGTTGCTGGGGTTCTGCCCTACACTGCCGGTTGGTCGACTATCTCCGCCGCCGGCTGGCCGCTGCTCGCTAGCGCTATTCTCTACTCATGGTCAGAGCGGCGCTCCTCAGCATCACTGGCAATTCGTCCCGATCCAGCCGAAGTCTATTGCTTCGGCTTTCTCAATGCCCATCCCGAACGCAAGGAGATCCCCAAGGCGGAAGCCGAGGAGATCCAGAAGGCGCATCTGGCGCACATGGAAAAGATGAACCAGGCAGGGCGGCTGCTTGCTGCCGGGCCGATTGCTACGCCGGGCGGACCGAGGGGCATCGTTCTGTATCGCTGCAAGTCGATCGAAGAGGCCGAGGGCTGGACCGCTCTCGATCCGGCGGTCCAAAACAAGAGGCTCACCACCGAGTTCTACCGCTGGAGTGGGCCGGACGGTTTCGGCGAGCCGCTAATGACCATGCTGAAGGCTGATCCGAAGGCGAAATACCAGATGGTCCGATTGCCGCTGATTGTCTTCAGGAAGACCGAGAAATGGACAAGCTCCGGGCCTGTCGACATTCTCAAAGAGCACGGTCTTGTCGTTCGAACGCTGCTGCAGGAGGGAAAACTGCGTGCCGCGGGACCGTTTGTGGACGAGCAGGAGAGAACTGGGCTTGTGCCGGGTGCGGTGGGCATCTATGTTTTCTCTGCGATGCCGCTCGAGCAGGCCAAGGCGATTGTCGAGAAAGACCCGATGGTTCGGGAGGGCTATGCCCGCATCGACGCCATGGAGTGGTTCGTTGCCGACGAAGTGATTCCGAAACCGGCTAGTGGCGGAAGTGGCGAACGCCGGTAAACACCATCGCCACGCCGAGGCGGTTCGCCGCGGCGACCACGTCATCGTCCTTCACCGATCCGCCCGGCTGAATGACCGCAGTTGCGCCCTGCGCCACGCACGTCTCCAGGCCATCGGGGAACGGGAAGAAGGCGTCTGAGGCGGCCACGCAGCCCTTCAACGGCAGCACCGCCTTTGTGGCGCCGAATCTTGCCGAGTCGAGCCGGCTCATCTGCCCGGCACCCGCACTGATCAACTGCCCGGAGCGGGCATAGACGATCGCATTCGACTTGACGTGCTTGACGACCTTCCAGGCGAACTCGAGCGCCCGCCACTCGTCCTCGGTGGGCGTGCGATCCGTCTTCACGACGCAGTCGGCGCGCAAGATGCGCTTCAAGTCGGCTGACTGCGCCAGGAAGCCGCCTGAGATCGACTTGACCACCACATTGGGCGACGCGCCGCCCGACACGCGCACCAGCCGCAAGTTCTTCTTTTGCGACAGAACCGCCAAGGCCGCGGGGCTGAAGTCAGGGGCCGCAATCGCCTCAACGAAGAGTTTCGATACTTCCGCCGCTGCCGCTTCATCGAGTTCCCGGTTGAACGCCAGCACACCGCCGAACGCGGAAATCGGATCCGCTTCGTAGGCTTTCAGGTAGGCTTCCAGGAGCGAGCTCTGTTCGGCACAGCCGCACGGATTGGTGTGCTTGATGATGGCCGCCGCGGGCGAGTTGAATTCGCAGATCAACTGCCATGCCGCATCGAGGTCGACCAGATTGTTGTAGCTCAGCTCCTTGCCATGCAGTTGAGTGCCGTTGGCGACTCCATCGCCTCCCGCCGCATAAAGCGCCGCTCCCTGGTGGGGATTTTCGCCGTACCGCAGCTCCTGCCGTCTGGGCACGGCCAAGGCCAACACCGGCGGCAGCGTCGTTTCGCGTTCAGTGAACGACTCGTTTTCGCATTCGATGGAAGCCAGCCGCGCAGTGATTTCGGCATCATATCTGGCTGTCAACGCGAAGGCCTTCTTAGCCAATCGCCAATGCGTGTCTTTCGACAAGCGGCCGCCGCCGGCGGCAAGCTCCGTCTGCAGCGCAGCGTAATCCGCAATATCGGTGACGACGGCCACGTCCTGCCAGTTCTTGGCCGCGGCGCGAATCATCGTGGGTCCGCCGATATCGATGTTCTCGATCAACTCCTCGAGAGGAGCATCCTTCTTCGCCGCCACGCGCGCGAAGTCGTACAGGTTCACGACCACCATGTCGATGGCAGGGATGCCGTGCTCGGCCAGCGCCGCCATGTGTTCAGGCACATCGCGGCGGGCCAGGACTCCCCCGGCGACGCGCGGGTGGATGGTCTTCACGCGGCCGTCCAGCATTTCAGGGAAGCCGGTCACTTCGCTGACGTCTTTGACTGCGAGTCCGCCATCGCGCAGCATCCGTGCGGTGCCGCCGGTTGAGATCAGTTCAGCGCCCTGAGCCGCAAGGCCGCGAGCGAAATCGAGGAGACCGCTCTTATCGGTCACGCTCAACAAGATACGACGAATTCCAGACATCGCCCTCCATTGTCACACTCCTGGATGCCTGGAGGCGATAATGAGATCGTGCCTTATAAAATCAGCCTGATCCCCGGCGACGGCATCGGTCCCGAAGTCGCCGAGGCCACCGTGAAAGTGCTTGCGGCGACTGGTGTAGCCATCGACTGGGAGCGAGTGGACCTGACCGCCGCGATCATGGAGCAGACCGGGACAAGCCTGCCCCCGCACGTGCTGGAGAGCCTTGAAAAGACGGGTATCGGGCTCAAGGGTCCGGTCACGACACCGATCGGGGGCGGCTTCAAGAGCGTCAACGTGGCCATCCGGAAGCAGCTCGACCTGTTCGCCAACGTGCGTCCCGTCTTCACACTGCCGGGGCTGAAGACGCGCTTTCAGGATGTGAAGATCGACATGGTCATCTTCCGCGAAAACACGGAGGATCTCTACTCGGGACTCGAGCACGAAGTGGTCAAGGACGTTGTCGAGAGCATCAAGATCATTACCCGCTACGCCTCGATGCGCATCGCGAACTACGCCTTCGCCTACTCGCGCAAGAACGGCCGCCGCAAGGTTACTGCGGTCCACAAGGCCAACATCATGAAGCTGAGCGACGGCCTGTTCATCCGGTGCTGCCGTGAGGTCGCCGCCGAGTACCCCGAGATCGATTACAACGAGCTGATCGTGGACAACGCCTCAATGCAGCTTGTGATGCGGCCGGAGACCTTCGATGTGCTGCTGCTGCCGAACCTTTACGGTGATATCGTTTCGGACCTTGCGGCGGGACTTGTGGGAGGACTGGGGGTTGTGCCAGGCGCCAACATGGGGGAGAGGCACGCGGTATTTGAAGCTGTGCACGGCTCGGCGCCTGATATTGCCGGGAAAGGCCTGGCGAACCCGACCGCGCTCATGTCGAGTGCGATCCTCATGCTGCGGCACCTCGGCGAAAGTGCTGCGGCGGATCGCCTGCAGGCGGCGATCTCCGCCACGTTCCTCGAAGGCAAGTACCTCACGCGCGATATAGGCGGCATCGAGTTCAACCTCCCAATTCACCGACGCTGTCATCAACCACCTCTGATCGAAACCAACCGGAGGTATTCGCATGGCCATCGAGCCTGCCCGTCATGTGGGAAGAGCGTGGCTCCTGCTCTCTGGCTTTGGCTGTCCATGTCGCAGATGAAGCGCTCACAGGCTTCCTTTCGGTGTACAACCCGACTGTGATCGCGCTCAAAAACAGCGTGCCTTGGCTGCCGCTGCCGGTGTTTCGTGACCTCTCGGCAAGTCTGCGCAGCAGCGCTGGCAACGTCGCGGCTGAGATTCAGCGCACGCCGATGGTGACCGCGTTGCTCGGTCGGCCGAGATAGGTCAAGCGCACCGAAACCGCCGCGCCGGGCGCAACGCCGCTCGGCACGCGGAAGTTTATTTGGTTGTAGCCCGGATAGCCGGAAGGACCGAAATAGAGGACCTCGGCGAGCCGGTCGCCGATGGAAATTCGCGGAGGAATCACCCCGTCGTTCGCCAGGCCGGTGGTGTACATCGATAGCGCCTCTCCGGCGACGACAGGGTTGTCGGCGGAGGCAATCTGGCCGGTTTGTGCGTTCCAGATGGCGCCCTGCCCTTCCCCGTCGGCTGAGACGGAGAAAAAAAGAGAAAAGTACCGGCGCGAGAACCAATGCGGCCGGGGTATAGAGTTCGGCGCTTGCAATGGCGCTACCGGAAGTTCTTACAGAACCAGGAGTAGCAACACCACCTGTGAGCAGCACTTGACCACTGTTGAGCAGGGTCGCCGTGTGCGAATGCCGGACTGAGGTCAGGGTGCCGGTCGCCGAGAACCTGCGCGTGGCGGGATCGTAGATCTCCGCGCTAGCCAGTGGCGGCAGCGGCGGCTGGCCACTCCCGGACTGACCCGCACCGCCGGCGACGAGGACCGTGCCGTCGGGCAACAGAGTAGCCGAATGGTAATTTCTGGCCGTAGATAGGCTCCCGGTGGCGGCGAATGTTCCCGTCGCGGGGTCGTAGAATTCCGCACGGCTGTCGTTGCCACCGAAGTTGTCACCGGTAAGTAAGACCGTGCCGTTCAAAAGCAAGATCGCCGAGCGGACTGGGTAATAATGCGAGATCGACCCTGCTATGCCGGAGTAGGGCGAACTGAGTGGTCGGAATGTGCCCGCGGTGGCATCATAGATCTGGGGATCGGAGTCATTAGACAGTAATAATACCGAGCCGTCGGTAAGCACCAGGGGAGACCAGGCGTCATATCCCGGCCAGTTGGCGACCGGGGTGGCGGTTCCGGCGGCGGGATCGTAGAGTTCCCCACCCGGAACATAGGGAGGAAAAGTCCCGACCACTCCGCTCAGTAACACTCCGCCATCGTTGAGCAGAGTCGTAGACACGCCTGTGAGTGATGCCGGTTTGCCGGCAGCGTTGAAGGTTTCGCTGGAGGGGTCATAGATTTCCAGGCTGGCCACAGTGTGTGTGATGTCGCTGCCGCCAATCAAGACCCTGCCATCTGGAAGCAAGACAGCGCCTGTGATGTACGCCGCTGTCATTTTGCCGGTCGGTGTGAAAGTACCGATAGCAGGATCGTAGAGTTCCGCACCGGCGGCGGGACGACAGGTCGGGTCGCAGCCTGTATAGCCTCCCACGATTAAGACCTTGCCGTTGGGAAGCAGAGTGGCCGTGTGAAAAAAGCGGGGTGTTGTCATGTTGGCCGTCGCCCTGAACGTCCCCGCAGGTTGCGCCAACGCCATTGGAGCCTGGACGACGACCCCCAAGATAAGTAGTAGAAGCACAAAGCTCGCTCTGATGTCGCGCATCCTATATCCCCTCGCAATCAATTGTGGGGCCTTGGGGATGCAAGAGCAAGCCGGGGGGAGTTGCGACAGGGGTTGTCCGTGATCCGTCCGTAAAGGCGAACGGCCGGGCCGGATGGGCTGGGCAGGCGTGTTTCACGCGACGGAGACAGCGGTCGAATTTATCGGAGCAGAGCAGATTGTTGTCGGGTCGCAGTGGGCCAGCAGGCGTTGCACCCCCTCTGGCAGATGAGAGGTGTTCCACGACAGCGCGTCGCACATCTGGATCAAGGGAGCCAGCCCCGGTGGGCGCCGCTTCAGCAGTTCGGCCAGATTCTCTCCCGCATGTTTGGCGCCGCTGAAGTACACGGCGATTTTCCAGCCCGGACCGAGCGAGACGATGCGCTGGTGAAGATACCCGTACGCGGGTCGGCCGGCTCCCGGGCCAATCTTAGAATCCGCATGCTCGTGTCGTCGTTATGCATCACTTCGCCCAACACCGCCTGCCGAATGAACTCGTCATACGCCGGCCGGCTACGGCCTCGTCGCGTCACGCATGGTTACCGAAAGCTCACGGTGTTTCGTTTCGATGTGTGGCTGGCCGGCCTCATCCTGACGATAGTCGCCCTGTCCTTGCTGTCGGTCTTCGCCTTCCGCGGGGCCAGATGGATACGCCCGGTAGGCTACATCACTCGGACATACTGCCGGCACACTCTTGGGGAGAACAGTCGCTTCCGTGCGATTCGACGGGCCAATGCCTGGTTTCTACTCGTCGCCGCTGCTTTTCATCGCCTCGGTTTACTTGATGATGCAGCTCCGGCATCCAAAGCCTTCGTCATCTGCCTTACCATAGGCAGATAGATGAGGGTGCTGCCGCTTCTCCTGGTTTTTCCTGCGTTCCTATCCGCGGTCGAGTTCAACCGCGACGTGCGCCCCATCCTGTCTGACCGATGCTTTTTTTGTCACGGTCCGGACATCAATAACCGCAAGGCGAACTTCCGCCTCGACCGGCGTCCGGACGATGCAGCGCTGCCGAAGATCCTGGAGCGGATTACAACGACGAACAAGGTGCGGCGAATGCCTCCGGCGTACCTGGGCCACGATGCGCTCAAGCCGGCGGAGATTGAGAGCCTGCGGCAATGGATAGCAGCCGGCGCACCTTACCAAGCGCATTGGAGTTTCATTCCGCCGAAGAAGCAGACGGTCACGGCGGGAGTGAATGCGGTGGACTCCTTCGTCCGCCAGCGTCTGGTGCGCGAGGGACTTCAGCCCTCGCCGGCAGCTCCTAAGTCGACGCTCCTGCGAAGGGTCACGCTCGACCTGACCGGCCTGCCCCCGACGCCGGCCGAACTGCAGGACTTTCTGCTCGACACGTCGCCCGGCGCCTATGAGAAAGTCATCACACGGCTTCTCGCTTCGCCGCGCTACGCCGAGCGGATGACTATCCGCTGGCTGGAAGCTGCACGCTACGCCGACACCAACGGCTACCAGACCGACGGCGTGCGATCCATGTGGCGCTGGCGCGACTGGGTGATCGACGCCTTCCGCCGCAACATGCCATTCGACCAGTTCACCGTCGAGCAGTTGGCAGGCGACCTGCTGCCGAATCCCACACGCGACCAGATCATCGCTACCGGCTTCCACCGCAACCATCGCACTTCGGCTGAGGGCGGCATCATCGACGAGGAGTTCCGCGTCGAGTACGTCGCCGACCGGACAGAGACGACCTCCGCCGTCTGGCTGGGGCTCACCACAGGCTGCGCGCGCTGCCACGACCACAAGTACGACCCGATCACGCAGAAAGAGTTCTACCAGCTTTTCTCCTTCTTCAATCAGGTCCCGGAGAAGGGCTTTGTCTACAACTTCGGCAATGAGGAGCCCTATATCAAGGCGCCGACGCCCGATCAGGAGGCGAAGGCGAAGGCCCTCGAAGGTCCGGTCGCCGAGGCTAGGCAGCGGTGGGAAGAACTTCAGCCGAAGATTCTCAAGTCCTCGGCGAAGTTCAAGCCGCCGGCAGGCTGGCTGCCGCCTGAAGGGCTCGTGTTTCGCCATCCTGGCGGCGTTTTCGACGGCAAAGAGGGCGTCGTTGCGGGCTTCGAGAAGACGAAACTCGACTACGTTGATCCGTTCACGTTTGCTGCGACCGTCAACGCCGCTTCGCCTGACGGCGCCATCCTATCGAAGTCCGAAGATTATTGGGAGGGAACCGGACACGGGCTGTACCTTGTGGAGGGCAAGCTGCGGCTCCACATCGTCTTTCGGTGGACGGACCTTGGGCTTCGGCTTCAGACCGCGAAGGCCCTGGCATCCGGTCAGCACCGAATTGTGGTCACCTACGACGGCAAACGCAAACCTTCGGGCATCCACATCTACGTCGACGGCAGCGAGCAGGAACTCGATGTCCTCTTCAATGAGCTGAGCTGGCCGATGGAGAGCAAAGAGCCGTTTCGCATCGGCTCCGGCGGGGGGAAGCGATTTAAGGGAGAGATCAGAGACGTCGCGGTCTGGAAGCGGGCTCTCTCACGCCACGAGCTCGACACGCCTTCCTACTATGCGTGGCTCGACTTGAAGGCACCGAAGGATATCCGGGAGGCGCGCGCCACGCTGGAAGCTGCGCAGTCGGCTCGCGACGAGCATGAAGCCACGATCCAGACAGTCATGGTGATGCGTGATGCGCCGCAGTGGCGCAAGACGTTTCTGCTCAAGCGGGGGGCCTACGATGCGCCGGGCGAGGAGGTTCGCCCGCGGGTGCCTGCGGCACTTCCGCAACTCCCGCCCGAAGCGCCGCCCAACCGGCTCGGGCTCGCCCGCTGGCTGGTTTCGCGCGACAATCCGTTAACCGCGCGCGTCACCGTGAATCGGGTTTGGCAGATGTTGTTTGGCGAAGGGCTCGTCAAGACTGTCGAGGACTTTGGCTCGCAGGGCGAGTGGCCGCAGCATCCCGAACTGCTCGACTGGCTGGCGGTCGATTTCGTCGATTCCGGATGGGACGTGCAACGGCTTCTCAAGACAATCTTGCTGAGCGAGACGTACCGGCAGGAATCGACACTGACTGGCGAACTCGCCGAACGCGACCCTGAGAATCGGCTGTATGCGCGAGGGCCGCGTGTCCGCCTGGCGCCAGAGATGATTCGAGATCAGGCGCTGTTTGCGTCCGGGCTGCTGGTGGAAAAGCTGGGCGGCCCTTCGGTTAAGCCTTACCAGCCGCCAGGCCTGTGGCAGGAACTGGCCGGCGGCCAGGGGTACGAGCCTGACACCGGTGACGGACTCTGGCGGCGCAGTCTCTACACGTACTGGCGGCGCACGATCCAGCCGCCTTCGATGATCACATTCGACTCTCCCACACGCGAGACTTGCGTTGTCCGCGAGAGCCGCACCAATACTCCGCTGCAGGCGCTCAACCTGATGAACGATCCTACGTACCTTGAGGCCGCCAAGCGCCTCGGCCAGCGGATGGCCGCTGACACGGATCCGATCGCGGCCGGCTATCGATTGCTGCTGGCCCGCGACCCGCTTCCACGCGAGCGCGACATCCTGATGGCAGCCTTCGATCGCTTCCATGACTGGACGCCGGTGGCCAGCCTGCTGCTCAACCTCGACGAAACGGTGACAAAAGAATGAACCAGGAAAACGCCGTCTCCCGCCGGCTGTTTCTCAATGGACTCGCCACCGGTTTGCTTGGACGTACCGCGCTGGCGGCGCTGCCGGGTATGCCGCACCACCGGCCAACGGCCAAGCGCGTCATCGTACTGTTCCAGTCCGGCGGCCCGTCGCAGCTCGAGTCGTTCGACCCGAAGCCAGGGATTGCGAAACTCTACAAGCAGGACCTGCCCGAATCGATTCGCAAGGGGCAACGGCTGACGACGATGTCCGCCTCACAGTCCAGTTTCCCGATGGTGCCCTCCAAGTTCTCTTTCAAGCAGCACGGGCAAAGCGGCGCATGGGTCTCTGAACTCTTCCCGCACACGGCCAAAATCGTTGACGATCTCTGCTTCATCAAGTCGATGAACACAGAGCAGATCAACCACGACCCGGCCGTTACTTTCTTTCAGACTGGTTTCCAGATCGCGGGCCGCCCGTCGATCGGGTCATGGCTCACCTATGGGTTGGGCAGCGACAACCAGGACCTGCCGGGCTTCGTGGTCATGATCTCGCCGGGGCAGGGAACCGGCGGTCAGCCGTTATATGACCGGCTGTGGGGCGCGGGCTTCCTCCCCTCGAAGTACCAGGGCGTGAAGTTCCGTTCCGTTGGCGACCCGGTGCTGTATCTGAAGGATCCCGAGGGGTTCAAACGCACCGATCGCCGTGCCTGGCTCGATTCGCTTTCCTCGCTGAACCAGCTCAAGGTTGAGCAGTCGGGCGACCCGGAGACTGCAGCCCGCATCGCGCAGTACGAGATGGCGTTCCGCATGCAGGCCTCTGTGCCCGAACTCACCGATCTTTCGCGGGAGCCGGAGAGCACCTTCCAACTCTACGGAGAGGACGCCCGCAAGCCGGGCACATTCGCCGCCAACTGCCTGCTCGCGCGCCGTCTCTCCGAACGCGGCGTCCGCTTCATTCAGCTCTTCCACCGCGGACTGGGACCACCACGGCGGCCTGCCCAAGGGCATGCCGGCGCGCGCGAAGGACACCGATCAGGCCTCAGCCGCGCTTGTCACCGACCTGAAGCAGCGCGGCCTGCTCGACGACACGCTGGTGATGTGGGGCGGCGAATTCGGCCGCACCGTTTACTGCCAGGGCCGGCTCACCGACACCGACTACGGCCGCGACCACCACCCGCGGTGCTTCACGATCTGGCTGGCCGGCGGTGGCGTCCGTCCGGGCATGGCACTCGGCGCGACGGACGATTTCTCGCTACAACATCACCGAGGATCCGGTTTCCGTTCACGACCTGCACGCGACGATTCTGCACACGCTGGGCATCGACCACAAGCGGCTGACGTACAAGTTCCAGGGCCGGCACTTCCGGCTCACCGATGTGCATGGGGAACTCGTGACGAAGATTCTGCGTGAGTCGGCCTGATCCGCCGGACGTTTTCCCATCTTTGAAACCGCGCCACCAGATATGGTGTCAAGATAGCCGAGGATCACCATGCGCGCGAAACTCACCTGGGGATTGGCCGTCTTGCTGTATTGGGCGATCGTTGTCCAGTTTCTCCGATCAGCAAGTCCGGTTTTCTTCGACGGTTCTGGGCCGATGCCAAGTTTCTATTGGGGAAAGATGCCTCTTCCGGATTTCGGTGAATACAACAGCCGGCGCTCATACTACGACTCCCTGTACTTGGTGCCCTACCTTCTTGCTGGCCTATTGATGACCGTAGTCGGGCTGGTTACTTCTCGACTGCTATTGCGGCGATTCAAGCTGTCAATTGCACGCGCCTACTCTGGCGCGACGGCCACGACATTGGCGGTGTTGATGCTCCTGGCACTTTCATCTGACGCAGGGTCCTACCTCGGACTTTGGAGGAGTCCCTACGATCCTCATCGGTGACAGCTTCGATGCCTACCGCATCCTGGCGCTGTCCAAGGTGTTCCTACCCGCGCCATTCCTCAGTGGTCTCAGTGGCAGCCGGACGAACCCCATCCGACCTGCTCAAAATGAGCATCGCCTGTGAGGGCGTGCTGCAGTCGCAGCTCGCGCATGACCACAAAGCTTGTGAAATCTGTGAAGGAGATTCGCGGCTTGTCGCGATACCGAAGGCGCAGGCGCCAGGCGGCACTAAATCTCTCTGGCGTCACGTGCTCGATATCCAGTAGTCCCTGGCGGGATGCTTCAAAGATCCCCTCACTGAAGCGTCTGGCCAGGGCAAATGGGCAAACGGTGAAGAGCCGCGTCAGAGTCTCACCCAGCACGTAATCCGTCGTGACCCAGACTCCGGGTTGACTTCCTGCCGCCTCGCGCATTCTAGAGACGGCGTCAAAGGCTGGGTCGCGGTTGTTAGCCAGGACGAGCCAGCCCCAAGTGTCTACAAACAGCCGTCTAGCCGCCATACAGCGACTCGTCGATACCGTTGGACAGAATCGGGCCCCGGCAGACGCCTGCTACCTTCAGGATCGGGTCCCTGTTTGGCTTGAGTCTCTGGCGTTGTTTGGTTTGCGGCTGCAACCTTGCACGAATCAACTCCGCCATGCTGATTTTGCCTCTAAATGCAGCTTGACGAAGCTGTTCATGCAACTCATCCGGCAGGAAGATGGTTGTTCGCTTCATGCCGACACCATAACATATATATGGCATAGCAGTTTGTGCCGGCTAACGCTTTGTGAACCTCCGCCGAAGCCCTTTGACGATGCGTTCTCCAAGCGTGCCGAAGGGCTGATCCGTGGTCAGGTAGGTCCAGGTCGCGCCGCGATCGAACTTCTCCTCGTCCTTGAAGCGGAATTCCCCGTTGCGGATATCGGAGGATTCGAATGCCTCTTCAATCTCCTGCTCCAGGCGAAGTTCGAAGTCCGCGTAGATCTCCTGTACGCCCCGCAGAAACTCGTGCAGCGGATCGCGACCGCCCCAGGAGACCCAGTGGATCCCTCCGCGAAACTCCGAGACGTTGGCCAGATAGTCAGCCCAGAGATCGTCGATGACCGCGAGCGTCAATCGGCGGCCCGCCCGCTCAAGCGATTCCTGTCCCGCGGCTTTAAGCAATTCGCCGTAGCGCTCCTCCGGGAGCATAGAGGCAACGCTCCACTCGGGTGACAACAACACTTCCCTTCGCAGATCGTAGACCTCCCGGCGGTGGTGCTCGATGACAGACTCGTACTTCCAGAGCGTCTGCCTGATCTGAATGTTTTGGCCCTCGGCGGTGCGCTGCACGCTGTCGATGTCCGGGTTCTGGCCTACGCCGAAACGCACCAGAAGATCGTCCTCGACGCTGATGAAGAAGCGGGAAGTGCCAGGATCGCCCTGGCGGCCGGCGCGGCCTCGAAGTTGATTGTCGATCCGTCTGGCCTCGTGACGCGTCGTGCCGATGACATAGAGCCCCCCCAGTTGCAGCACCTTCTCACGATCCCGCGGCGGATTGCCACCAAGCTGAATGTCCGTCCCTCGGCCGGCCATGTTGGTCGAGATAGTCACTGCTCCAAGCGCGCCCGCCTGCTCGACAATCACGGCCTCGGCCTCGTCGTTCTTCGCATTCAGCACCGAATGTGGAACACCCGTGTCGTGCAGGCGAGCGCTCAACTGCTCCGAGTCGCTGACGCTGGCTGTCCCCACCAGAATCGGACGGCCGGTGCGGTGCACTTTGTGAATCTCGTCGAGGAGCGCCCGGTTTCGCGCTGCCCGGTCCGCATAAACGATGTCCGGCAGGTCCTGCCGGATCACGGGGCGGTTCGTCGGGATCACCGCCACTGGCAACCGGTAGACCTTCCAGAATTCATCGGCTTGCGTGGCGGCCGTGCCGGTCATGCCGCAGACGTGGCCGTACATGCCCACCAGCGTCTGTACTGTGATCGAGCCCAGAAGGCGACCCTGCGTCTTAACGGCAACCTGCTCTTTCGCCTCGATGGCGGAATGGAGCCCGGCCGGCCAGCGCCTGTTCTGCGCGATGCGCCCTTTGAACTCGTCCACCAGTTCGACGGCACCGCTTTTGACCACATAGTCGACATCGCGTCTCAAGAGCGAGTGAGCGTGGAGCGCGTCCTGCACCGCGGTGAGAATGCGCAGGTTCTTCTCGTCGAACAGGCTGCCGCAGCCTAACTCCGCTTCGACGCGGGCGATGCCCGAATCGGTCATCTGCACATTGCGCGCGAACTCGTCGGGGAAGAAGTGCGCATGGGGCCGAAGTCCGCGGACCACGGCGTCTGCGCGATAAGCGAGTGCGGACTCGTCGGAGACTCCACCGGCGATGATCAGCGGGATGCGCGCCTCGTCGATGAGAATCGAATCCACCTCGTCGATCACTGCGAAGGCGAACGGCCGCAGGACCAGTTCGTCCGCACTTCGCGCCAACCCGTCACGCAGATAGTCGAAGCCAACCTCGTTGGCCGTGGCATAAGTCACATCGCAGGCATAGGCGGCGCGACGCAGTTCGGCGGGCATTGCCTGGGAGAGGTGGCCGACAGATAACCCGAACCACTGGTAAACCTCGCCCATCCACCGCGCGTCCCTGCGGGCGAGATAGTCGTTCGCCGTCAGCACGTGAACGCCGCGGCGATGCAGGGCGCACCAGATAACCGCGGGCACGGCGGCCAGCGTCTTGCCTTCGCCGGTCTGCATCTCCGCCACGTGCCCGTGCAGCAATTCGAGCGCTCCCTGGATTTGTACGTCGAACATGCGCAATCCCAGCACTCGCTGGGCGATCAACGCTGTGAGCGCGAATATCTCGACGGCATCGGGCTCGTCGCGAATGCTCCCGGCCGCGGACCTGAGTTGCTCGTCGGTCAGGGCGGACAGTTCCTCGCGCCGCCGCGTGATCGCCTGGAGCCGGGCCTCGGTTGCACGACGATCGAACCCCAACCAACTGGCCAATTTGGCGAAAGGCACTTTTCTCTCAATCGCGCCGGAGCGACTTCAGCTTGTTTTGGCGAGCCTGCTCTGCTGACAGCGTTCGGTCGAATCCGCTCAGGGTGTCTTCCCAACTTCCGTACATAGGGTTGGGAAGCACGATCCACCGCTCACCGAACCAGCTCATGGACTGCGCAGTGGCGGCATCGCGCTCGGCGCGCGGCTTCCTGGCCGATACGAAATCTCCCAGATCGTCACCGCAGAGCATGATGATTCGGTAATGAGCAGCGACCGCTGCCCGACGCGATGATCTTGTCGCCGCTCCACCCTTCGCGCTCGTCGCGCAGCAGGAGAGAATCGCCGAGCCCGCCCCTGACCTCGTCAGTCACCGGGAAGTTCTGATCCTTGAGGTTCTGCTTCGTCCCCGGTGCTTCAGTCCCGGCGCGGTTGGACACGTAGAAGACCGTTACCCCGCGCGAAGCGGCAAGTTTCAGAAAGTCCACCGCGCCAGGCACCGCCTTGGCCTTGGCCTCCTTGGTCCACTCTCCCCAGCGCTTTCCATCGAAGCGCCCGTCGCCCTCCAGCAGAAATCGCGCCTGCACGGGCGAGTTGTCGAGCACAGTTTCGTCGATGTCGACGATGATCGCCGGGGGCAGTTTCTTGAATTGCCCCGTCTGCTCCAACGCGGCCGTCCATTTCTTGTCCTTGAGCGCTTTCGGCAACGAGACCCGTGCCGCCGACCACGCCTGCATGGCGCTGGCCCGGTACTCGACCGAGGTTTGCGTCCACGCAACGGCGTTCAGTGTGTCCATGGAAACCTGGCACGCCGCGGGCAGTGCGAGGAGGAAGAAGACGTAGCGCATGATGACTCCTGGTTCTATCTTGTAGCAAGAGAGGCAGACGCAGAACGGCCCCGTGCGGATTTCACCACACGGGGCCGTTGGTTCAACTCAGGTGGATTAGAGGCCTTTCTTGGCCATGAAGATGCAGAGGTCGACGACGCGGCAGCTATAGCCCCACTCGTTGTCGTACCAGGAGACAACCTTCGGCCAGGTTGCCGTCGAGCACCTTCGTCAACTGGCCGTCGACGATCGAGCTGTTCGGGTTGCTGCAGCATGTCGGTGGAAACCACCGGGTCTTCGGTGTAGGCCAGAATGCCCTTCATCGGGCCTTCCGCCGCCGCCTTGAGCGCCGCGTTGATTTCTTCCGCCGTGTCGTGTTCTGCGAGAGCAGGCAGACCAGGTCGACCACCGAAACGTTCGGCGTCGGCACGCGCATCGAGTAGCCGTCGAGCTTGCCCTTCAGTTCCGGCATGACGAGGCCGATCGCCTTGGCGGCGCCGGTGGAGGTCGGAATCATGTTGATCGCGGCTGCGCGGGCGCGGCGCAGATCCTTGTGCGGGAAGTCGAGCACGTTCTGATCGTTCGTGTAGCTGTGGATGGTCGTCATCGAGCCCTTCTCGATGCCGAAAGTGGTCGTGCAGGACCTTGACGAACGGCGCCAGGCAGTTTGTCGTGCAGGATGCATTGGAGACGATGTGGTGCTTGGCCGCATCGTACTTGTCGTCGTTGACGCCCAGAACGAGCGTGACGTCCTCGTTCTTGGCCGGCGCCGAGATGATGACCTTCTTCACCGTTCCCTGCAGGTGGGCCTTTGCCTTCTCGGCGTCGGTGAAGATGCCGGTGGATTCGATGACGATCTGCGCGCCGAGACTCGACCAGTCGATGGCGGCCGGGTCCTTGGACTGCGAACACCTTGATCGACTTGCCGTTCACGGTGATCTGGCCGTCGCCTGCCTTCACGTCGGCATTGAGCGGGCCGAGGACCGAGTCGTACTTCAGCAGGTGCGCCAGGGTCTTGGTGTCGGTGAGGTCGTTCGTGGCGACGAATTCGATGTCGGGGTTTTTCAGTCCTGCGCGCAGGACGTTCCGTCCGATGCGGCCGAATCCGTTGATCGCGACTTTTGTGGGCATATAAGTGGAGTATCCTCTCTCAAACGGTTGATTGCTCCCTCACAGGATACCAAAAAGGTCTGTTTGCCCGGCGTGCGGAAGAGGAGTAACCTATCTGAAACCTGAGTTTGGGGGAAGAAGCAATTTGCCTTGTGCGCTAACCTCCGCCCAAAATGTTGCATCATGAATCTCATGCAGCTGGGAATCAAACCACTCCTCTTTTCCGGGACGCTCCTATTGGGCTGCCTCGACCTTCGCCGCCGATGACGATTGGCCGAAGTGGCGCGGTCCGGCCGAGGATGGCGTGGCGCGGGGGGCTGCTCCAGTGAAGTGGAGCGACTCTTCAAACATCGCCTGGAAACTGGAGATCCCGGGACGGGGACATTCCTCGCCTGTGGTTTGGGGCAATAAGCTCTTTGTTACAACGGCGGTGGCCAAGGGTGAAGCGCCACCCGTGGTCGAACCTCCCAAGCCGCCAGAAGGCGCGCCTCCCGGAGGTCCGGGCAGGACCTGGAGCGCGTCGAGGACCAGGCGGTGGGGCGGGCGTCGGTCGCGAGCACGACTTGATCGTCATGTGTATCGACCGCAACTCGGGCAAGATCCTGTGGCAAAAGGTCGCCAAGACGGTGAAGCCCCACGAGGGGTACCACTTCCGCTATGGCAGCTTCGCCTCCAATAGCCCTTTCACCGATGGCAAGCGCCTGTTCGCCTCCTTCGGCTCGTATGGCATGTTCACGTACGATCTCGACGGCAAACTCCTTTGGGAGAAGTCGTTCGATCCGATGTACATGCGCAACGCCTTTGGAGAGGGCGTGGCTCCGGTTCTCGACGGCAATACCCTTTACATGAAGTTCGACCACGAGAAGGGCTCCTACATGCTCGCGCTCGATGCCCGCGACGGAAAGCAGCTTTGGCGGGTGGAACGCGACGAGTCAAGCTCCTGGTCGCAGCCCTTCGTAACCACTTTCAATGGCAAGAAGCAGGTGATTGTCAGCGCCACGAACAAGGTCCGCGCCTATGACCCGGAGAACGGAAAAGTGATCTGGGAGTGCGCCGGGCTCGGCGGCAATGTGATCCCGGCTCCTGTTCGCATCGGCGACCTGATCATTGTCATGAGCGGGTATCGCGATCCCAACCTGCTGGCGATCAAGCTCGGCGGATCGGGTGATCTCACTGGGACGGACTCGATCGTCTGGACCAACAACCGCGGCAATTCCTATACGGCTTCCCCGGTTCTGGCGGAGGGCAAGTTGTACTTCGTGACGGACAATGGAATGCTCTCCTGTTTGGATGCGAAGACGGGCGAAGCGCACTACCGGCAGCAGCGGCTTTCCAAGGCTTACAGTTTTAAGGCGTCGCCCGTGGCCGCGGGCGGGATGCTATATCTGTCGACCGAGAACGGCGATGTGGTGGTCGTCCGGCTGGGGGAGAAGTTCGAAGAGGTGGCGGTTAACACGTTGACGGACCAGATGTTTGTGGCGACTCCGGCAGTTGCCGGGGGCAGTCTCTACCTGCGCGGCCAGAACACGCTGTTTTGCATTCGCGAGACAAAGGTTGCGGGGCGGTAAGCGGGAACGCTAGACTGGTTTTGTTCCCACCGCAGAAGTCGGGGCGTGGCTCAGCCTGGTTAGAGCGCCTGGTTCGGGACCAGGAGGTCGGTGGTTCAAATCCACTCGCCCCGACCAATCTAGTCGTGGACCTGTCGAAGAGGGTTCACCCATGCAAGCTATTGCGACACTCTTTGTCTTGAAGCCTCCCCGATCTCTCCTACGATGAATCCTGCAAGATCAGAACGAATGTGGAACGGCGACTACCGTTTCTTGTTGCAGCAATTGATCCTCAAGGACTTCCGGATCCGCTACCGAAACATGTCGCTCGGTATCCTGTGGTCGCTCGTGAATCCTCTTGTGATGATGGTGGTATACACCTACGTCTTCACGAAGATATTCGCCTCGACCCCACCCCATTTCTCCGTTCACCTGCTGTGCGGACTGATCTCATACAATTTCTTCAGCATGGCTTGGCTAACCTCAACGACCTCGCTGCTGGACAACATGGGACTCGTGAAGCGGATTCCGCTGCGAAGAGAGATCATCCCGGTCGCTGCGGTGCTCTCCAACTTGACCCATCTCGCTGATCCAATTCGGGCTGCTCATCGTCTTCGTTTAGCCTCCGGCCTGAGCCTAAACGCACACTGGTTATGGCTGCCACTCGTCTGGGGCCTGGAGTTGTTGTTCATCGTCGGTCTCGGCTTGGCATCCTCGGCGATGTACGTCTTTGTCAGAGACATCCGCTACGTCGTTGAGTCAGCTATCCTCGTTCTTTTTTGGATCGTCCCTATCATCTACAGCTTCGAGATGATTCCCCAGGAGTTCCGCGCCCTGTATCAATACAATCCCGTCGCAGCCCTGATACTCGCCACCCACCAAGTAGTGATCGGCGGCCATGCGCCGTCCTTTGTCCTGATGGTTAAGTTGGCCTGCGTTTCGGTTTCGAGTCTGCTGATTGGCTTCCTTGTCTTCAGACGTGTGGAACGGCGGTTTTACGAGTATCTGTAGGACTAGTCATGTCTCTGATTACTGTTACCAACGCGTCGAAACTCTTCCGCCGGCGAAGGCAGCGCTTGACCATTCGCGAGCACCTTCAAGAATCCGTCATCCAGAAGTCGATTCCAAACGCATTTCTGGCGCTCAAGGGCATCACCTTCAGCGTGGGAGAAAGGGAGAGCGTGGCCATCATCGGAGCCAACGGAGCCGGCAAGAGCACCCTTCTCAGCCTCGTGTGCGGCCTCGCACATCCAGACGAAGGATCCGTTGCTATCAACACCACAATTGCCCCACTGCTGGAACTGGGCGCAGGATTCCACTACGATCTGACGGGTCGTGAGAATGTCTACATGAACGCCGCTCTGCTTGGGATGACCAGGCCGCAGGTCGACGCGCGGTTTCAATCAATTGTGGAGTTCTCCGAGCTTGGCGGCGCGATCCTTGAACCAGTGAGGGTTTATTCCTCCGGGATGGTAATGCGCCTCGGTTTCTCGATTGCAGTGCACTGCGACGCGTCGCTGTTTGTCATCGACGAGGTTCTTGGAGTCGGTGATGCTTCGTTTTATCAAAAATGCCTGAGCAAGATTCGCGAACTTCGGGCGAACTGGAAAGTCGCTACTCTTCGTTTCACATAGTCCCGATTCAGTCATTGCATTTTGCGACCGGGCCATCTGGCTGCATGAAGGTGAAATGGTGATGGATGGGCCAGCTCCAGACGTGGTGAAGCGCTACACGGAGTTCATGGCTCAGCCGGGAGCCTCCCTGTTTCCGCCCACCCTGGCAAGTGCATGATACGCCGGTCCGCGAGCCGGACCAGGACGATCGATCAAGAGGCGTTCGTGTGCGTCCAAGAATGGTTGTAAGATCAATTGAAATGGGCGGCAGCGGGAGGGGAGCCATTCCCCCTTAGGAACGAGTAGGCCGTACGTGTTCTACAGGCGGAGAAATGAACTTGATCTCCTGCATTTCAAGTGAAGAGTCCACCGGTACTTTGCGGCGTCATGAGACCCATCCCTGTGTGCAGCGCCAGCTCGCGCCCGATTGCGTGATGCTGGATGTCGATCTCAGAGATGGCATTCTGGGCCGTCTTCCTTTTGCCGATCTTCGCAGTGCGACGTCGCACTGGCCTCGGTCACCAAGCAACCTACTATTGCTGCGGCACTCTCTACGGCGAAGAAGCTGAGTCCACCGGAGGGTCTGGCGTGGCCGGGAAGATTGAGCGTTCCGGGGTCCGGCGAATCGCCATGAAAGTGGTCCTCCGGCTTCATAGGATCGCCATTGAGGCGCGCTACCGGATCGACCTCTCAAGTTCCTTCGACGCTCTGCACTACAAATCACGTTATGGCGACATTGGCGGGTCGGGCATCGATGCGATCGACCATTATCTATATTTCGGGGTACGAGAACAGCGAAGTCCACACCCGCTTTTTGACAGCCAGTTCTATCTGAGCCGATACCCGGAAGTTAGCAAGTCCCGGATAGATCCCTTTGTTCACTATCTGGCCTTTGGCTGGAAGGAGGGCCGCGACCCCCATCCGGCGTTCTGCGGCCGATATTACCTCCATCAGGTTCCTTCGCTGCTCCAGGGTTCCATCAGCCCAATCTCGCACTATTCCAATGTTGGTTGGAAGTTGAATCTCTCGCCTCACCCGCTTTTCGATGGTGGCAGATATCTCGCTGCGGCACCCGATGTGAAGGGTGCTGGGATTAATCCGCTGATCCACTTCCTTTGGGAAGGCTTGTCGGAGCGGCGGCGTATTCACCCAAGTGCGGCCAATCCTGACGACTACGAAGATTCCTGCCGTGCGTTCGAGGATTTCACGGCATCCGCGCTCCCTTCCGGTCCTTCCGATCTGGAGAGTTCTGAATGGGCTTCTGCCTTCTCAGGTCCGACTTGTGCCGTTCGGGAAACTGGTTTTCTGGAGGCGGTGCGCCCGTCCCGGAAACTGGGTCCGACTGCTCTTGAAGACGCAACGCCGATTGACGTGATTGTCCCTTGTTACCGAGGAGTGGAGGAAACCATCCTCTGCCTGGAATCCCTGCTCAGGTCCGGCTTGAAACAACGCATGGAGATCGTCGTGATCGATGACGATAGCCCCGAATCTCGCTTAAGCGAATTCCTCCAGCGCCTGGCTGTTGAGAATAGAATCACCCTCATCCGTCACGAAACCAACCTTGGGTTTGTTGGATCTGTGAACGAGGGAATGGCGTTGCATCCATCCCGCGACGTCGTATTGCTTAACAGTGACACCATCGTCCCCAAAGGCTGGCTCGACAGGCTTGCGCAGGCGGCGCATTCGATTCCGCGAGCAGCTACTGTGACACCCCTTTCCAACAACGCGACCATATGTAGCTACCCCGCCTTCTGCAGAGGGAACCCGATGCCACCGGGCCACGATGTTGAGTCGCTCGACCGGCTCACGGCAGAGGTGAATAGCGGACGCATGGTCGAAATACCGACCGCTGTAGGCTTCTGCATGTTCATCAGGCGCGCGAGTCTCGACGAACTTGGGTTCTTCGATGATATTGCGTTCGGCAGAGGCTACGGCGAAGAGAACGACTTCTGCATGCGAGCGTCCAGGCGCGGTTGGAGTCATTGGTTGGCCCTGGATCTTTTCGTATATCACTCCGGCAGCGTTAGCTTCCTCGGCGAGTCCCCCTCGCTCCAGATCAAGGCTTCGGAGACGATCTGCGA
Source organism: Bryobacteraceae bacterium (assembly GCA_963714395.1). Taxonomy (GTDB): domain Bacteria; phylum Acidobacteriota; class Terriglobia; order Bryobacterales; family Bryobacteraceae; genus JACADU01. The sequence goes on along the minus strand of CAVQOO010000002.1, from coordinate 376,134 downwards.
AAGATATCCCGATTACGAAACAGTCGTTGCCCGCCACGTCGAGGCGAACCCCGCTGCAGGATACCGTTTCGCATTGTCAGCCGCCATCTACCGCTCCAGTGGCAAACCTGTTCTCCTCATGGTGACCAACGCGATTGGCGGCGGAGTTGACGTTCAATTCGATGATTTTCAGTCCTGCCTCTGCGGTGACTCCCTCTTCCTCACTTTGCGCCCGGCAGGACGCAATCAAGTTGCCCTGACCGTGCCAGGTCACGTGGAGGCAATCCTGTTCCCATGCGACGAACGAGGTTACCAAGACCTGGCAGACTTGTTGCGACTCTTTCGAGTCACTGCAGTTCACGTTCATAACCTGATAGGCTACACCATTGATTTCCAAACGCTTCGCGACAGATTGGCTGTCCCTCTCGACTCTGTTTTTCACAATAGTTGTCCGGAGTGTCCGTCGGTCCGCCCGACAACCTGACAATGAATAATGACGTTCGCTGTCCCGAGCCCCTCGATCCCGTCGGCTGAGATGCACATATCGCCATAATTTGCCTGGAAAGTGTGCTGGTTTGTCTCCGAGAAAAGACTAGCTAGAACCAGCTTCTGATCACTACTTCAAAAAAACGATGTACTCCATAGGACTGTATTCGCTAAGGAGACAATCTGCGTAGGCTACTGAGAATCGTCCAATTACCTCACTTACCGCTTCATCCATAGGCAATCTTGGAACTCCAGCCTGCTGCTGCAACAGTTCCATGGTGTTTCCGACGAGATCACGAATCACCTGACCACGTTCTACTTCGCCGGTGTCGTACATGGACTGAAAGTATACACTGCGTGAAACGCGCTTCGTTGGCAACTCGCCGAAGGTGCTCCCTAGTGAAGATATACTTGTCGTCGATCTTACTCAGCCACTCTTTGTCACCCTGCCGAAGGAATCGCTCTCTGATCAGGTCGCTGTGAGACCGGCAATAAGTTACCAGCGCGGACACTTCCTCATTCGTATACTGCTGTGATTTGGTAAACGCAAGACTCGCAAGCTCAACAAGGAATGCTAGCATCTGATTGCCTATGTAAAATGGCTCGAGAAATACCGCAACCGAGCCCGGCACCAGCACCCGGCGAACCTCGGACATGCACCGCGGTAATTCGAGCACGTGATGCAAGGCTGAAGTGCCAACGACCAGATCAACACTGTCACTGCGAAAGCTGAGCGTCGCGGAATCTCCGGTTACAAACCCTACGCCGGCCACAGGCTCCTTTGCAGCGATGCTGAGCATGTGGTCGGAGACATCCAGGCCAAGCGCATGCTTGGCAATGCCCGTTGTCTTGTAGCTCTTGGTATGCGTTCCTGTTCCGCAAGCCAGATCGAGCAGAAAGGGCACGGGGGTGGAGACTCGGTCTCTGAGTACGGCCATCAACCGGCGACCGATCCATGTTGAGAACGGCGCTGTTAGTCCGAAATCCTGCTCATACTCACCAGCTCGCTCCTTGAACCAACTTCCAACTTGCTCCTCCTGCTGCGGAAGGTTTTGAAAAACACCACAGTCCGCGTAATACGCTTCGCCACAGTTCACGCACAAGAGACGGTTTCTGTCAACAGCCAGCGCGGACGAGCATCTGAAACATAGCAACCTTCGAGCAACCTCCAGCAGAAACGAACCTGATGCGTCGGAAACTGGTTCTTGAAGCGGTTCGTTTATCATATAATTACCATCGTATCCTTCACGATATTCCGAAAAGTCAACAGGAGTGCTGATTCCAATGTTATCAAAGGACTCTCGGATCGCTCCGGGGTTAGTGCGGCAACTTCGACCTTTTGAGTTCAATCAACTCCTCGCGGAAATACTGCGCTTTCTCCCGTTCAGCGAGCGTATCCTTGCGCAGCACATCACACTCGGAATGGAGGCGTGAAAGTTCACTTAACAGCTCTTCCTGGTTTCTAATGAGAGTCGCGGCTTGATCGCGCTGCTGCCGGATTAGGGTATCACGCACGGCGATTTCACTATGTAGCCCGTGAATCGTCGCTTGCTGGCGATCTACGTCGCTGAACAGCACTGTGAACGGCGTGATTTCTCTTGGGACGGGTCCCAGTCGAGCACAACGCAATGAAATAGTTTGCCTCGCCGGGCATCACTCCCGCTACCTTCAACGTGGGCGTATCAAACGGAGAGGACAAACTCTGCTGTACCATTTCGGCTTCGGAAAGGACAGAACTTGAAACCCAGTTCTTCTGGTAGTAAAAGGCGATATTGCTGAAATGAGAGATCAGCAACTTATCAAAGTCCGGCCTTGCGAATTCCCTAACATGAAATTCGTTTCCAGGGAGATAAACTTGGGCGTTAGGAGTTGACAATACCGCTAATCCGCCCGGCCGCAGTACCCTGGTTATCTCGTCGAGTACGGCATCTTGAGCTGCCACATGTTCAATGAGCTCGAAACAGACGACGACATCAACCGCTGCTGTCGCAAGCGGCAACTTCTCTGCGGCGCCAGTCGCAAATGTAATGTTGCTGTTGCCGCGATAGCGCGTTTTTGCGTAACGAATCGCATCGTCCGCCACGTCGATGCCGACTACCGACGCCGCACCGGACTCGGCTAGCAGAGCAGACCCGTATCCTGATCCGCACCCAACATCCAGAACACGCATCGACTGAACGAATTGCCGCGCCCAATAGTACCTGCTTAAGTGCTCGGCGTAGAGCAGATGATCCGCGTTGAGATCAGGAATCATCCTCTCGCCGGTAAATCTAAGAGTGAATGCCTCTCCAGTGCTCATCCAGGGATATCCTCGCTGTTGCCAATTGAGAATCAGGCGGCGTGCCTGCACTCCTGCCTTCTTCCCTTTCCGCCTCCGTTCGCTGAGCCCTCACTAACATGGGGCTGACATCCCGGACATCGCTTAGGCCGAACGCAGACCCCTCATACGTATTGGACCACGTAAACACGCCACCTAACTGAAGGAACCCAGTTGAAGGACGCCAGCCGAGGAGCACCGGAAGAATGCGCCATCTGCCTTTGTAGTTTGCCCAATTCATTCTGCGAGCCCGTCGTTGCTCAAGGTCGGTCGGCGCTGGCGAGGACACGCGCAAGCCATTGCTCGTAGTCGTGCTCTGTCGACGAGGCGGAGGTCTGAATATACCGTTGGATGTCGTCCTCATAGACGAAGATCGCGGATCGAAGCGTTGGGTCGGCAAATGAGCTGACAACCAGCGTTACCCAGTACGGATTCTGCAATTCAGGAAGAGACGCGTACGCATTTGCGAAGAGGATGGGCACGAAGTCGTTTCCATAATCGTTGTTCCATGCCTCGCTTGGAGAGCGAGTCATCCAACTTGACAGCGTCTGCGACAAAAAAGGCGGGACAGTGTTCTCGGACTGAAAGAACACCGCTACAGCCCACAATAACTTTATGTGCAGTTCGGCAATGACGCGCGCAGCCTCTTCAACCAGGGATGGATCCGGAAGAATTGAAGGATTTTGGGACGCTGCCTCGCCGACCTCCGGCCCTCGTCCTCCGAGGCGTCGCAGCCATGCGTCTTGTGAGTATGGAGCCTCTCTCCGTGATTCCATCTAATTCTTTTGCAGCAGAAGGCGGACAAAACCTTTTACTGGAATATAATAATGTTTTAAAATAACATCGCGTTGCGGACGACTTGCCACGTAAGTACGGATATCAATAATACCAATCGGCTTCAATGTCTTATAAATTAGATTGTAGAATTGAAATTTCTGTTCGGATTTGTGCTCGTAATACTGGAGCATGGTGCGGTAAAGTAGTCCGCGGGCGGGGACAGGCGCCCATTCGAATCCCACGAGCTGACAATGAAGCTCCTGAGGATGGTACCGATCGGGAAACTCCAGAAAGAAGATGCCGCCGGACTTCAGGACCCGGAGATGCTCGTCGAGGTAAGAATGTGGATCGGCAGTGTGCTCCAAAATGTGGCCCGACGCAATCGTCGAGAAGGAGCTGTCGGCAAAAGGCAACTTCAGCCCGTCGTAGAGAACTGTAAACGTGTTCGACGCATTCTGCATTGCAACGGAGGAGAGGGCTGCCAGATCGGCGCTCACTTCGGTGCCGCAGACGAATTGAAATCCATACTCTCTCCCAACGGACATCTCCGTTCCAATCGCGGAGCCGGAGACAAGGAGTGAAGATCGCATCTCCATTGGCACGAACTTGCAGAAATAGTCGAACCGCTCCCGAAAGCCCCGTGGATCGAGCAGTTCTGAAAGGTTCTTTTCTAACCTCTGCTGACCCTTCGCGGTCAAATAGGCCTTGACTCTCTCAGCGATTTCTGCCAGCTGGCCTGCCTCTCCCATACCGCTAACCTACCACACTGAGATGCTTGCGGGAGGGGGAGCTATTCCCATTCAAAATCGCAGAACCTTTCCGCCGCGGATGCATCGAGTCGTCCCCCGGCGGTCTACGGTCTCTGGGCTTGTGGTTGACACTCACCCCGCGCCTAGTATCAAATGATGAGTTCGGAGTTCCTCGACAATTGCGATCTGCTTTCACCGACTTTCGATTTGGCGGTTATGGACAACGCCTGCGTTCTTAATCACCTGCTTGTCGCCGTGCGCTACTCCCAGCGGATCTGTCGCCAGCCGCGCGACTTGGCCACTTTGCCACTGATGGAGGGGTCTGCTCGCCTGAACTGTAGATCGTGCCTGGGTCCGTCGCTGACATTCCACGCCGCCAAAATCCAGATCAGCACGGCACACCGCTTCCGGCAGCGTTTTGCTCTTACAGCTTCCAAGCTGATTAGTCGGCTCTCACGGCGTTGGAATACCCGTATCCGTCCGGCGCGCAACCAGTTCTTTGGCTGGTGAGGTACACGTCAAGTGAATTCAACTTGCGACATTATTATCCCGGTCTACAACCAACCTCACTGGCTGGCCATATGTTTGGAAGAGCTTTTCGCAAACACTCCTGAAGACACAATTGGCCGCGTGCTGATCGTCGATGATCGTAGCAATGAAGGAACGCAGGCTGCCATTCAACATCTGGCAGGTGAGTACCCAAAAGTCACGGTGCTTCGTTCTGCGCAAAGAGCAGGCTTTGCCGCAAGCGTAAACCTCGCGTTTGCTGAGAGTCAAGCACCGTACTTGTTGCTGCTGAACACCGACTGCCTCCTGTCTTCTTCCGCGGTTCCCAAGCTCATCGCGCACTGCGATGCAGACCCAAGCATCGGATTGATCTCACCCTTCTCCAACAACTCGGAGCCGTTATCGCTTTCAATGTTTCACGGCTACAGTTACCAACGGATGAATCAATTGATGGGAAGTCTGCTCGCAGGGCAGAACGCCGACGCTTGCACCATTGTCGGCAATGCTCTCCTGATTACGCTGGCCTGCCGCAGGGCGACAGGTGCGTTCTCAACGGAATACGGGCTCGGTTACGGCGAGGAGACCGAATACCACTTTCGGGCGATAGCCAGCGGTTTCCGTGCCGTCGCCGCCCTGGATACCTATGTCTACCACCGCGGTGGCGAGTCTTTCGGCTCGGCAGCCGAAATGAATGCACTTCGGCAACGCAATCACGCTTTCTTCTTCGAAAAGTGGGGCTCTGCATTTGCGGACTATGCGAAACGTGTATCTCCCGAAGGCCCGCGCCGGCAGCTTCTGGCAACACTGGAGAAAGCGCCCTTAAGCCCCTGTCCCGCAGATGTCATGTACGTGCTGCCAAGACTCGATCAGACGGTCGGTGGCTGCCATGTCGTCGTTGACATCTGTAACGCCGCCGCCCGCCGCGGTCTGAGCGTGCAACTCGCCTGCCTCTCCCAACACTCATCCTCCAATTGGAAGGAACCTCTTTTCTTCGAGCCGATCCACTTTTCCTCAGAGCGCGAGTTCATAGTAGATCATCACTTCAGGCCAGCCAATATAGTGGCGACGCTGTGGAATACCGTCTTTCCCTGCAGCATTCTTGCACGAAGCCTGAACGTTCCTTGTCACTATTTTGTCCAAGGCTATGAATTCTACTTTGAGGCCGGTCGTGTTTACCGGGCCGTTGAGGATTCCTTCCAGCTAGTTGACAACGTATTCACAACGTCCCATTGGCTCAAGGAGATGCTGGACACCCATTATCAGCGGCCGATTTCTGTCTTGCCAGCTGGATATGATCCGCAAATATTTAATGTACACGGCAGGAAACGGATGCACCTGCCCAGAATTCTTGTTTCATTGAGGGGTTCTGTCGATAAAGGTCAGCCCTTTCTCATGGATGTTATTCATAGATTGGGCAACTTTCGCGATCAGGTTCTCTTATCTGTCCTGACGCGCGAATCGATCGACTTGCCGTCAGTCTGGGCGGAAAGGTGCCAGGTGCACAACCTTCCATTGACGAAGACTGCCTTAGCCGCCGTACTCAAAGACGCGGATATTCTGGTTGATGCTTCTTCTCACGAAGGTTTTGGCCTCACTCCTCTTGAAGCGCTTGCTTGCGGATGCACTGTAGTCGTTTCAGATTCCGGCGGTGTCCGGGACTTCGTCAAGAATGGCGTCAATGGTCTAGTGATTCCAGAAGTGAATCGGCCTGACCTTTATGTCGAACGGATCAAAGAGCTCCTCGCCGATAGATCTCGCCTTGCGTCCATGCAGCAATGTGCGCCGTCAACCGTGGCCGCTTTTTCAGCGGACAAGGTATTCACTCGATACTGCCAGTATATGCAGTCGTTCGACTCGGCCGGACCACCGCGTCAGCCCCTGCTATCAGGAGAGCGCCGGTGGATAGGCCTGATTGCGCAGCAGTTGCTCAACACGAGTTCTGCTAACACTCGATGCACCTCGATTGGCTTGGGGACACTAAACGCCGCCATGGATTCTCGACTCTCAAAGCTGGAATCCGAGATTGCGGCGATCTACAATAGCCGTATCTGGCGCACCCTTTGCGCGCTTGGCTCGCCTTTTATACACGGCAGTAAGATCTTCTTCTGGAGATCGCATTGATAACAGCGCCAGGAAATGAGCGCGCGCGTGAAGCGGCCGTTGCGAGCTGCGCCTCCCGGCGCCCGTTTTTTATATACCTCCTCTCCGCCTTCGCTGCGCTGGTCATATATGTGGCTCATGCTTACAGCCTGCCCTTATTGGTTACCTACGACGGCCATTGGTATCTGAAGCTCGCCGAGGTGTTGGGAACGCCGCGGTTCCCCGCGGAATGGGATTTTCTGCGAACGCCTTTGTTCCCCGCTCTCCTTCGCTTGGCCTTTGAGTTGTGCGGCAGGGGCGCCGGCTCGGTAATCCTATTGCAGACCGCACTGGGCTATGCCGGCATTGTTCTCCTAACTCTTGCCTTGTATACGAATGGCCGTCGTGCTGAGGCGGCGGTTCTGTTCCTGCTGCTGGCCCTGTATCCCACCCTGAGTGCGTTTCAACACATCGTGCTCTCGGAGGTTGGTACGTTCTTCTTCCTAGCCTTGATATTGTTTTTCCTGCTCGTTCCAATAAGAGCGATTAAGCTGCAGACATTTGCTGTCATTTTGGCGCTGAGCTGCGGCTACTATCACCGGTCATCCTTGCTGTACATGTCCATCGTGGTCGCGCCACTTTATTTTTGGCTGCTTCTCAAAAGGCGCACAGTATGCACAGCAACACTTCACTTGAGACGCTCCACGGCCATCCACTCGGCCATTGTGCTTGTGCTGCCGTTTGTGATCGCCTATCCTTGGCAGCGCAACAGACAAGTCGCGATTCGAACAGGCGAGTCTGTCCTGATCTACGGAATAGTGAAGCAAGCCGTGCTGCCACCCCAAGACGCGCTGTGGAAGTCTCCCGAGGCCCGGCAGGTCTACTCAGAGGCCATCCGGTCTTCGACAACCAGATCTGTGTTTCCCTTCGAAGGCATTAAGAACGAAGCGGAATATGCGCCTATTGAATATATAAACACCAGCCAGCAGTCGGCTGGAAGCGTCTTTCTCTACGCTATTGCCGCTTACCCTGCGAGATACTTGCGCGGCGTCTTTAATAACATAATCATTTTGAGCGGAGCGGGCGGAAGCGAGAGTGACAGTCTTTACCTGGCTGCCCACGTTTTTGCACCATCCGGTTGGCAGATTGCCAATGGGCCCGCGGGCTGGCCTCCGCTGCCGCGCGAGTTTCACCTTAATCGCAAGACCGACATCGTCAGCCGCGGACTTGCGTTCCTTCTCCCCGTATACCAGTTGCTGGTGGTTTTCGCCTTTTGGGCCGCGGTCATCAACGTCGGACTTGGAATCTACCAACGAAACGTCGCACTCTTGTCATTGGGGTTGCTTCCCCTTGCGTTCATTCTGTTGCACGCCGCCGTGCTGACATCGCAAGATCGCTTGGCCGTCCCTGCATATCCGGTTCTCTTGACAAATCTCGTCGGCCTGCCGCGCTCGCTGACTGAGCGCGTGTCCCAACGCAAGAGTGGGTGATTGCGGTCGTTGAAATGCGGATTGTCGAGGAGACATATAGATTCCATTGCTTCAGAGAGCATCGCGCTGTGGGACAATGTCCTCTGCTGGCCGCGCAGCACAGCCGGCCATCGAACGCCCGGAGCGCTCGCGCCTGGGAATTGGCGATATATAATTTGGAGGACTATATGAAACGTCGTGCACTGATTTTCGCTGTCGCCTTAGCCCTACTGGCGGTCTTTGGTTGTTCACGCAATGCTGAGCATCCCCCAACCGACAAATCAACGGCGGCGAGCAAGTATGAGGGAAAGCTGATTCGCATCGAGAACGGCACAGGCCTCGAAGGCGCGAAGGTCCACTTTGTGAAGGACGGGCGGAGGCAATGGGTTGCCTCTTCAGAGTGGATCACGAACCATGGGTTCCAGTTGCCTCAAGATGTCACACCCGTGAGCCGCGAAGTCCTGGAGAGCATCCCGGAAGGTCCTCCCATCAGCGCACCGAAGTGAACTGCGTTACACCGCCAAACTACCGCCGGCGCGGCAAAGCCGCGGCTTTACCTTCGGCCTACCGCGCCTGCCGGCAAATGTTCTCGAGAACCCCACGAAGGATCTTGACACGCTCTTCGGTCCGCAGTCGCGCTGGCTTGGAGTCCTGACACCGGTCCACGACTGCGTTCGACGCCCTCGGACCCCAAACGGTAACTGATACATTCTAGGAAATGGTTGTCGAACCGCGCCTGGCCCGTTTTGACTCTCTCCAACTCGATTGCGGGGCGACCGTGCGAGGCGTGGAAGTTGCCTACGAAACATACGGTGAGCTGAACTCCGACCACTCGAATGCGATCCTGATCGAGCACGCTTTTACTGGCGATGCACACGCATCCGGCGTTGACCACGAAGGCAAACCCGGGTGGTGGGCCAACATGATCGGCCCCGGCAAGGCGTTCGACACAGATCATTACTTTGTCATTTGCTCCAATGTGCTCGGCGGCTGCCGGGGCACTACCGGCCCATCCTCCATCGATCCGGAAACCGGCAAGCCATGGGGTTTGCGCTTCCCTGGGATCACCATCGGCGACATGGTCCGCCTTCAGAAAATGCTCGTCGACCACCTGGGCATCGAGAGGCTGCTCACGGTCACTGGCGGCTCGATGGGCGGAATGCAGGCACTGGAGTGGGCGGTGGCCTATCCCGAGTCCGTTGAGTCGTGCATCCCGATTGCCACCACAGCCCGGCACAGCGCGCAGCAGATCGCTTTCAGCGAAACCGGCAGGCAGGCGGTGATGGCCGATCCCGATTTCGCCGGCGGCGATTTCTACGGCGGGCCACTGCCGGCACGCGGACTGGCGGTCGCGCGCATGATCGGCCACATCACGTACATGTCCGACGAGTCCATGCGCGAGAAGTTCGGCCGCCGCCTGCGAAACCGGGAAGAGTTCGGCTACGACTTTGGCATCGATTTCGAAGTTGAGAGCTATCTTCGTTATCGCGGCTCGCAATTCGTCAGCCGGTTCGACGCCAACTCCTATCTCTACATCACCAAAGCGATGGACTACTTCGACCTCACCGCCGGCTACCCATCCCTGGCCGCGTCGCTTGAGCGAGCCATCTGCCGGTTTCTCGTGATCAGCTTCACCTCCGATTGGCTCTACCCCTCCTACCAATCGCTGGAGATCACCAACGCCCTGCGAGCCCGCAACCACGACGTCACCTATTGCGAGCTTTCTTCCAATTACGGCCACGACGCTTTTCTCGTCGATGTAGGCGAACAGACGGAGATCGTCCGCGGATTTCTGGCGAAGTGTTCGCGCGAGCGCCGCCCTGCGGGGGTGCGGGCTTGATTGTGAAAGAGGTCTTCGGCCGGGCCGACTATGCTCTGATCGGCGAGATGATTCCGGAAGGCGCCCGAGTGCTCGACCTCGGCTGCGGAGACGGGGCGCTGCTGCTGTGGCTGAAGGAACAGAAGGGGGTGCAGGCGCGCGGCGTGGAGCAGAATAGCGAACTCGTCCAAAAGGCGATCGCCCGCGGAGTAACGGTTTATCAGGGAGACCTGGAGAAGAGCCTCGGCGAATACCCCTCCGCCGCATTTGACTATGTCATCCTTAGCCAGACGCTCCAGGAGTCGCGACACCCTCTGGCCGTGCTGGAGGGCATGCTGCGGATTGGCCGGCACGCCATCATCGCTTTCCCGAACTTTGGTCACTGGCGAGTCCGTCTGGCCCATCTCATCAGCGGCCGGTCGCCCAAGACGCCCTTGTTTCCCTACGAATGGCACGATTCTCCCAATATCCACTTCCTCACCGTGATCGACTTTGAGGAGCTTGCGCGGCAGCGGGACTGGCGAGTCGAAATGAGGTTCTTCCTTTCCGGCGCCCGGCGCGTTCAATCGCTGCCGAATCTGATGGCGGAAGTCGCGATCTACCTGGTGAAGAGGGGAGACTGATTGAACGCCATGGCTGAAGACGGGAACGACCTGACCATGCTTGGGCGGTTGAACTTGCAGGCTGTCCTGGCCTCTACCCGTGACGGCTACTGGCAGGCTGATTTTGAGCAGGGCCGCGTTTATGCGAGCCACCGGCTGCAGGAAATGCTTGGAAACGAGGCCCAGGAAGGCGGCTCCGTTCATAACGCTGAAATGCCCGCCTACGAGTCCGTCCATCCGGATGATCGCGAACGGCTCCGAAGAGATTTTGACCAGATGGTCATGCAACGGCGGGAGGAACTGAGTCACGAATACCGGTTGCGGCACGCTTCCGGCGGGTGGATTTGGGTTCAGGGGCGGTCCCGGGTTCTGGAGTGGAACGACGCTCGAAGTCCGCGGCTGATGTGCGGCTGGATCAGCGATATTTCCAGGCGAAGGCATTTGGAGCAGGCCCTGGGCGCGCTGCTGGAGAGGCGCGTCGCGGAACCTCTGGAACAGCACCTGAAGGAATCCGTGCGCCAACTGGCGCAGGTCCTGGGGATGCGATTCGCCCACCTGGGAAAGCTCAGCGAGGATGGGCGGCGGGTTCGCACGGTAGTCGCAATCCGGGACGGCGAGATTGCCGCCGATTTCGAGTACGAGATGGCGGGAAGTCCCTGCGAGGTGGCGGTTTCAGAATCGCTCTGCTCCTATCCCCGTGGCGTCCGCGAACACTTTCCACTGGATGCCGGACTGGTCAGGCTGGGAATCGAGAGCTACCTTGGAATCGGGTTGCGATCGCGGCGAGGCGAGGCCTTTGGCGTCCTGGCTGCGATGCACGATGGGCCGCTGGAACGCAGCGACATCCCCGAGGCACTGATTACTCTCTTCGCCGAGCGTCTGGCCCGTGAACTCGAGTTGACTGAAACTGAAACCGCGCTGGAAAGACGGATGCGGTTCGCTCATCAGTTGCTTGAACGCACTGTTAATGGCATCGGCATCCTGCGCGAACTGCGTTCACCCGGTGGGACGCTGGAGGACCTGGAATGGGTTCAAATCAACCCGGCGCTCGCTGCTCATCTTGGAAGGGAGTGCGCGAGCCCGATCGGCCGGAGAGTGCTTGAGATCGAGGGCACATGCGGCCGCGCGGTCTTCGAAATGGCCTGCGAATTGGAGGATGGAGGGACCAGAGAGCGGCAGATCGAGACAGAGAATGGCCGCTGGTTCGAGGTGTGCGTTTATCGCCCCGAACAAGGCATGATCGGCCTGGTGACCAGCGACATCACCGAACGCCGCATGGTCGAGGAAGCCACGCGCGAATCCGAACGGCGCCTGCGCGGAGTGCTTGCCAATCTTTCGCTGGCAGCCCTGGTTCTCGACGTGGAAGGAAGCGTCAGGTTCGCCAACCAGGCGGCGTTGGATCTTGTCAGGTGCGACGAATCCGATCTGTTGGGAGCGAACTGGTTTGAAGCGTTCATCCCTACCGATGAGCGCACACGTATCGCAGCGGCCCTGGATGCCGCAGGCGGATTGTCCAACTGCCCGCCGCATGTCTCCAACCGTGTGCTTCGCAAGGACGGCAAAGAACGCCTTGTCGAGTGGGACGTGCATCCGCTACGCGGTCCGGGCGGAGAGGTGGAAGGCATCGCTGCGGTGGGCAGGGACATCACCGATGTTCGAGCCTTACAGGAGCGAGCCCGGCTTGCCCAGCGAATGGACGCCATTGGCCGTCTTGCAGGTGGTGTGGCCCACGACTTCAACAATCTGCTCACCGTCATCAACGGCTACGTCCGGCTTTCGCTGAATAAGACCGGGGACGGCCCGGTCAAGAACTATCTCACCGAAATCGAGCGTGCAGGCGGGAAGGCCACGGAACTCACCCGGCAACTGCTGGCACTTAGCCGCAAGCATGTCATGCAGGCCCGCGACTTTGAAGTTCACAAGACCATTCGAGAGATGGAACCACTGCTGGCCCGGCTGCTGGGTTCAGCCGTCTATATCGACTTTGAGTTATCAGCCTCCAATGACTGGATCCACTTCGACTCCGGCAGCGTTGAAAGAATGATGCTCGCTTTGGCCGCCCGAGCCCGTGAGATTCTGCCCGAAGGCGGCGCAGTCAAGGTATCCACAGCGTGCGTGATGGGCCCTCAGGAAGTGCAGGGCGGAGTACTGCCCGAAGGCAGCTATCTTCGACTCCGGATTGAAGACGATGGCGTGGCGATGAGTGACCTGGCCATCGCGCATATCTTCGAACCATTCAGCGACACGGCAACGGCCGGGATCCGGGCCGGCCTCGAACTCGCCGCGGTCTACGGCGTCCTGTCGCAGGGCGGCGGCGGCGTGAGCGTCGAAAGCGGCTCCGACGGCACCCGCTTCGATCTCTACTTCCGTTCGGCGCCGCCGTCGCATTCCGGACATCCCCCCGTGGCGAGCGCCCTGAGCTCAAACAAGACGGTAAGGATCCTGCTGGTCGACGATCAGGAGCAGGTTCGCCTTTTCGCTGCCGACGTGTTGCGGGATGCCGGTTTCGAAGTAACCGCCGTGGGCGATTCGGCGGCGGCTTTGTCCATCCTTAACCAGGACGGGGACGGCACGACGCTTCTGTTGACAGACGTGGTCATGCATGGGCTCTCCGGCCGCGATCTGGCCGTTCGAGCTCGCCAGATCCGTCCAGGACTATCGATCGTGTTCATGTCCGGCTATGCAGACGAAGGCCCTTCAGTCGCCGAACTCGAGGCGATGGGAGCGAGATTCCTGCAGAAGCCCTTTTCACCTGATCAACTGGAAGCCGCCATACGGGCTCAAGCCGGCGTCAGCCGGCCCGCACGGATCGTCATAGCTGACGACGATGCCGGTGTACGAGCCCTATTGCGCACCCTTCTGGAGGGCGCTGGATACGATGTCGTTGAGGCCGCTGAAGGAGCGGCCGGCGATCCAGGCACTCCGGGCAGAACCCGCCGACCTTCTGATTACCGACCTCGTCATGCCTGGCCAGGAAGGAATCGAGACCATCCGCACTGCCCGGCAGAGTTGGCCGGATTTGAAGATTGTCGCGATCTCCGGTGCATTTTACGGCCAGTTCCTCCGCACCGCCGAGGTGCTCGGCGCCAAGGCTGTTCTCTCAAAGCCCATTCGGCCCGAGGACTTCCTACGCACCGTTCGAGAAGTTCTGAAGGGCTAGTATTGTTCCCTCCGGGGCAAGCGCGCGACTCATCTCCGGAGTCGGATTGTCCGGCGCTTCGTCCAGGATCACGTTGAAGCGTCCATCTCCCCACGGAATGTCGTTTCTGTCTCCCGGAGAGACCATGACGTTCAGGAGGGAGGCGTACTTCAGGCGTGCGCCGGCCAACTCCGATCGCTGGGCCGCAAGCACGATCACCGAGCCGGATGCGACCCGCGACGACCAACCGGCCACCAGCTCGAAGTCGGCCAGCGAAGTGATCAGCACACGAGTCCCCGTGACCATTCTCCGATCAATCGCCTGAGATATTCACCAGCCCGCGCGACTGATCCACCACCGCCTGCGCCTCCTCGGCAGTGAATTCCTCCACCTTTTGGCTGATGTTGTAGGCGCAGAACTTGGGACCGCACATCGAGCAAAAGTGCGCTTCCTTGAACCCTTCCTCAGGCAACGTCTCATCGTGGTAGGCACGCGCCGTTTCGGGGTCCAGGGACAGCTCGAACTGCCTGTTCCAGTCGAACCGGTACCGCGCCCGGGATAGCTCGTCGTCCCTGTCTCGTGCCCCGGGCCGATGCCGTGCGATGTCCGCCGCATGCGCCGCGATCTTATAGGCGATGATTCCCGCCTTCACGTCTTCCTTGTTCGGCAGGCCGAGGTGCTCCTTCGGCGTTACATAGCAGAGCATCGATGCGCCATGCCAGCCGATCATCGCCGCCCCGATGGCCGAGGTGATGTGGTCGTAGCCCGGAGCTATGTCGGTCACCAGCGGCCCCAGGGTATAGAACGGGGCTTCGTGGCACAACTCGAGTTCCTTGTCGACCTGCAACTTGATTTGATCCATCGGCACATGCCCCGGACCTTCAATCATCACTTGAACGTCATAGTCCCAGGCGATCTTGGTGAGTTCGCCGAGAGTCTTCAACTCCGCGAACTGCGCTTCATCGGAGGCGTCGGCCAACGAACCAGGCCGCAGCCCGTCGCCAAGAGAGAAGCTGACGTCATGTTTCTGGAAGATCTTGCAGATGTCCTCGAAACACTCGTACAGGAAGTTCTGCTTGTGGTTCTTGACCATCCACTCGGCCAGGATCGACCCGCCGCGGCTGACGATTCCCGTTACCCGCCGGGTTGTCAGGGGGATGTACTGCACCAGCACTCCTGCATGGATCGTCATGTAGTCGACGCCCTGCGCAGCCTGTTCCTCGATCACCTCCAACATGACCGATGCGGTCAAGTCCTCCACACGGCGTACTCGCGACAGTGCCTCGTAGATCGGGACCGTCCCAATCGGCACTGGGCTCTCGTTGATGATGGCCTGCCGGATAGCGGGGATATCCCCGCCCGTCGACAGGTCCATGACGGTGTCGGCGCCATACTTCACTGAGTAATGCAGTTTCTCCAGTTCACCTTCGATGTTTGAAGTTGTGGCTGAATTGCCGATGTTGGAGTTGATCTTGCACTTCGAGGCTATGCCGATTGCCATTGGTTCCAGTGCCAAGTGGTTCAGGTTGGCCGGAATGATCATACGCCCGCGGGCGACTTCATCCCTCACCAGTTCCGGCAACAACTGCTCACGGCGGGCGACGTAGAGCATCTCTTCCGTGATCACGCCCAGTCGCGCGTAGTGCATCTGGGTGCGGATTGTGTCGTTTTGCCTTGGCTTAAGGTAGTCGGCTCGCTGCATGACCGGATTATCCCACGAATAAGTCCGGTTTCAGGCGTCGTCCAGATCACAGAATGCAGGGTGCTTCTGTTGCGAAAATCCCGGAGTCTTCGGGGCGGCGCCGGAAACGGACTCGGGAGTCTGATAGATTGGCCGTCGTATGATCGCCATTCTCGCCTTCGCAGCCTCTACCCTCGTTATCGACGCTAACTCGATTCAAACAGCCAAAGCCGAGCAAGCCACCGTCCGTCCTAGCGGCAAGGAGGGATCTGTGGAGATAGTCTTCCCCCCTGGAGACGCCGCAGGCAAGGTCCGGTTCAACGTGGCTGCCGGGGCGCGAAATTTCTCCCAGGCCAAGGCGCTCGTGTTCGAGTTTGAGAGCGAGGCGACGTTTAAATGGAACCTGGCCATCGTCAACCGGGAGGGGAAGAGTTTCACTTACCGGTTGCAGCCCTGGGAGAAGGTCGCCGTGCGCGCAGCAATCCCAGCCCGCTTTCTGCGCGACGAATATATGAACAACCGCAGCGAGTTCGGCTACATGATTTCGAACTGGGGCAATCACATCGATTTGTCGGACGTGGAGGCGATCGAGGTTTCGATGAAAACTCCAAGGTCCGTCAAGCTGAAAATCGGTCCCATGACGCTGGACGATCTCGAAGTTACGCCTCAACCGCTGGAGATCAAAGCGCTGGTAGACGAGTTCGGCCAGTGGATCCCGGCCGATTGGCCGGGCAAGGCGAAGTCGCTGGCTGACCTCAAGTCGCGTTGGGCGGCCGAGGAGAAGGCACTGAATGCACGAAAACCAGCTCCGGGCATGACAAAGTACGGCGGCTGGAAACCGGGATCGCAGCCTGCCAAGGGGTTCTTCTATGCCAAGAAGATCGACAAACGGTGGTGGCTGGTCGACCCCGATGGGGGGTTGTTCTTCTCGATGGGCATGGACTGTGTGCGAATCAACGGCGTGACGCCCATTGCCGGGCGGGAGGCCGTATATGCGTGGAAACCGCCGATCGCGCAGGAGGACCGCGGCCGCGGAGATGGCTTCGACTTCTATCGCGAGAACCTGAAGAAGCGCTTCGGCGAGGAGAGATATGAGGAGAAATGGAAGGCCCAGCAGGATGCCCGGCTGAAGGCTTGGGGGTTCAACACAATCGGCAACTGGTCGTCGCCCTCCATGCTGGAGAACGCGTCAGTGCCCTATGTCACCAGCATCGGCGTCAACTGGCGCGGCAAGAATTGGGTCGGCTATCCAGACGCGTTCAGCGAAGAGTATGAGAAGGCGGTCTTTGAACAGGTCAGGAACCAAGTGAAGCCTCGCGCCAACGATCCCTACCTGATCGGCTGGTTTGTCGGCAACGAACCCCGCTGGCACGAACGCAGGCTTGTGGAGAGGATACTCGAAGATACGCAGTCTTCAGCTACGCAGGCGTACTGCCGGCAGTTCCTGCAGGGCAACGGCGACACGCCCGAGACCCGGGAAAAGCTGCTGGAAGAGCTCGCGCGCCGCTACAACATCATCTCCAAGGACGCTATTAAGGCGTCTGATCCGAATCACATGGTGCTCGGGTTCCGCTATGCCGGCGCGCCCGCCGACCTGATTCTGCGCGCCAACAGTGTTTTCGATGCCTTCAGCATCAACATCTACCAGTTCGAGCCGAATCCGTCCTACCTCGAGCGAGTGACAAAGACTCTGGACAAGCCGATTATTATCGGCGAGTTTCACTTCGGCGTAGCCGGCCGCGGCATGGGTCCGTCACTGGTGCCGGTACGCGATTATGCCGAGCGCGGCGTCGCTTTCCAGTACTACGTGGAGCGTGGGGCGGCGCATTGGGCCGTCGTCGGCGCGCACTGGTTCCAGATGGCCGACCAGAGTGTCACCGGCAGATACGATGGCGAGAACTACAATCTGGGCTTTGTCACCCAGACGGACTTGCCGTACGCAGAGATGATCACCCATTCCGCGGCTGCCGCAAAGCGGATGTATGCCATCCATGCCGGGGAAATCATGCCTTCCGATCGGAAGCCGGTTGTGCTGGACACCGCCGAAGCGCAAACCGTGCCTGCTGAAAAAGCGCCCGCGAAGAAGAGCAAAGCACCCGCGCGAAAGCGGCGCTAACGCAAAACCGCTAAAATCTGAACTGTCCTGGAAACAGCCATGTCTGAAGCCACCAACACCTATGTGCGCTCGAACTCCGAGCGCTTCCTGAACGAACTCAACGAGTTCCTGCGCATTCCGAGCATTTCGACACTGCCGGAAAACGCTGGCGACGTCCTGCGCGCGGCCGAGTGGACTGCCGCCAAGCTCAAGAGCGCGGGGCTCGAAAACGTAGAAATCATCCCCACCGCGAAGCATCCGCTGGTGTACGCCGACTGGCTGCACGCGCCCGGCAAGCCCACCGTGCTCTGCTACGGCCACTACGACGTGCAGCCGCCCGATCCGCTCGAGTTGTGGAAGACGCCGCCGTTCGAGCCGACCGTTCGCGACGGCAACCTCTACGCGCGCGGCTCGGCCGACGACAAGGGCCAGATGTACATGCACATCAAGGCCATCGAGGCCCTCCTCGCGGTGTATGGCAAGCTGCCGGTGAACGTGAAGTTCATCGTCGAAGGCGAGGAAGAAGTCGGCGGCGCCTCGATCTCGAAGTACGTACCCGAAAACCCGCAGAAACTGAAGGCCGACGTCGCGCTGGTGTCCGATACGGCGCTCTACGCCGACGGCATGCCGACGCTCTGCATCGGCCTGCGCGGACTGGTCTACATGGAGGTAGAGTGCCAGGGTCCGATGCGCGACCTGCACTCCGGCCTGTACGGCGGCGCCGCGCCCAACGCGGTCTTCGGACTGATCGAACTGCTGGCCAAAGCCAAGGACGCAGAAGGCCGCATTGCGATTCCCGGCAGCTACGACGACGTAGCTGAGCCCGCCGCGGCGGAGATCAGCTCCTGGAAGTCGCTGCCGTTCAATGAGCAGGAGTTCCTGAAGCACGAAGTCGGAAGCGCGGTGCTGACCGGCGAGCCCGACCGGATGGTGTTGGAGCGCGTCTGGTCGCGGCCGACGCTCGAAGTCCACGGCATCGCCGGCGGCTTCACCGGGGCCGGCGCGAAGACGGTGATCCCGGCGACGGCGACCGCCAAGGTGAGCGTACGACTGGTCCCGAATCAGGACCCGGAGAAGATGATCGCCGCTCTTCTCGCAGTGGGTGGCGGACAACACGCCCAAGGGCGTGAAGACGACGGTGAAGAAGCTGAGCGGCGGCCCGGCCGTGGTCGTCAATCCCGACCATCCTGCCATCGACATGGCTGCCGAGGCGTTCAAGGAAGTGATGAACGGGAAACGGTGTTCATCCGGTCCGGCGGCTCCATCCCGATTGTCGGCGATTTCGCCTCGCACCTCGGCATCCCCACCGTCCTGATGGGCTTCGGTCTGCCCGACGACGGGCTGCACTCGCCCAACGAAAAGTATCAAGCTCGAGAACTTCTACCTGGGCATCATGACCGTGGCCCACTTCTTCGAGAAGTACGGGGCCTGAGGCTCGTTGCAGATTGGCTGACTCCTTCGCACAACCCGGCACCGCCGATGCCAGCTCCACACAGGAGAAGGTCTTCAAGAGCGCTGGAGTGGCTTCCTTCGCGGTTCTGACCAGCCGCGTGAGCGGACTTGTGCGCGAAAGCATCATGGGCGCGATGTTCGGCGCCGGCAGCGCCATGGACGCGTTCGTTGTCGGGTTTCGCATTCCGAACCTCACGCGCGACCTGTTCGCCGAAGGTGCGCTGTCATCGGCCTTCGTCCCGACATTCGTCGACTACCTGCACAAGAGAACCAGGGAAGAGGCGGCACATCTCGCGAACCTCGTGGCCACGGCGATCATCCTGCTCGTGGGTGGGCTTGTGCATCGCGGGCGTGTTCATCAGCCCCTGGCTGGTGGGAGTGCTGACGCAGGGGTGGGTCCAGAACGCGCCCGGCAAATATCACCTGGCCGTCCTGCTGACGCAGATCATGTTCCCGTTCCTGCTGCTGGTAGCCCTGGCGGCGCAGGCGATGGGGATTCTGAATGCGTGCAACCAGTTCGCCGTGCCCGCGTTCTCTTCGACGTGGTTCAACATCGGCAGCGTCGTGTTCGGGCTTGCCTTCGGGCTTCCTGCTAGGTCCGCGGCTTGGATTTGAGCCGATCGTCGGCATGGCGTTCGGGGTTCGTGATCGGCGGCGGATTGCAGCTACTCTGCCAGGTGCCCAGCCTGCTCCGGCAAGGCTTCCGATTCCGGCCCGCCTTCGACTTCGATCATCCGGGGCTGCGCCATATCCTGAAGTTGATGGGGCCGGCGATCATCGGCAACGCCAGTGTCCAGGTCAACGTGCTGGTGAACACGATGTTCGCCGCTGCCATCAGCGATCCGGTCAGCGGATTCGACGGTCCTGTCAGTTGGCTGAATTATGCGTTCCGGTTCATGCAGCTCCCGCTCGGCCTGTTCGGCGTCGCCATCGCGACCGCGACTCTGCCGGCCATTGGCCGGAGCGCGTCGAGCGGCAACATCGACGAGTTCCGCGAAACGCTGGCCCGCTCGCCTGGGCCTGGTGTTTCTGCTGACGGTGCCTTCGTCGATGGGGCTGATTCTGATGGGGCCGCTCGATCGTCGGGGCGATCTACGAAGCGCCACAGGTTCGAGCCTACGACACGCAGCAGACCGCCATGGCGCTCTCCTGCTACGCCATCGGCCTGGCGGGTTATTCGGCCATCAAGGTGCTGACGCCGGCCTTCTATGCCTTGAAGGACTCCCGCACGCCGATGCTGGTGAGCCTGGCTTCGATTGCCATCAACGCTGGCATGGCCTATGGGTTGGTGAGAGTTGCCAACCTCGGACACGCGGGTCTTGCCCTGGCAACTTCCTCCGTTGCGATGTTCAGCTTCCTGGTGCTTTTCTGGCTGATGAAGCGGCGCATTGGCGGCGTCCATGGCCGTCGTCTGCGAGCGGTGATTGTCAAGGTCGCCGCGGGCAGCTTTCTGATGGCGATCGCCGTTCTTATTGTCCACTGGCTGGTCGGTTTGGTGGCCACCAGCCGGACAATGCAGTACTTTGGCGACCTTGTGCTGACGATTCCCGCCGGCATTGCCACTGTCTGGATCTCCTGCCGTTGGATGAAGGTGGAGGAACTGGAGATGGCCACGCGCGCCCTTGGCGGTCCTATCGCCAGGCGCTTCTCCCGTCGAGCCTAGCCCCTCGTTTGATAAACTCGGGTTCTAATGCACTCCGACCTGCGCACGGCGCTCAAATTGCAGCATCTCGACGCCCGCGCTGCCGAACTCAAGCGCGAGATTGACGCGCTCCCCCGCCACGTCGCCGACATTGAGCGCACGCTGGCCATCCCACATTCGCAAGTGGAACGCCGACAAGACCGCATTGTCTGCCAATGCGGTTTCCCGCAAGCAACTCGATGTCGAGGTGCAGACCCAGCAGCAAAAAATCTCCAAGCTCCGGGACCAGATGCTTCAGGCCAAAACCAATGAGCAGTACCGGGCCTTCCAGCACGAGATCGAATATTGTGAGGCCGCCATCAGAAAAGCGGAAGATCAGATTCTCACGATGATGGAAGTGGCCGAGAGTCTGGAGAATAACGTCAAAGCGAGCGAGAAGGCGCTCATCGCGGAGAAGAAGCTGGTTGAGTCCGAAAAAGCCAAGGCGAAGGCGCGCACGGCAGAAGATGAAGCTGAGCTCAAAACAGTTATCGCCGAGCGCGCAGAGACCGCCAAGCTCATGCCACCCGAGCTGGCCAAAGAGTATGCGCGGCTGCGGATCAAGCACAAGGACGGCATTGCTGTGAGCGAGGCCAAGGATGGAATGTGCCTGGCCTGCCAGATGCTGATGCGGCCCCAGTTGTGGCAGAATGTGCGCACGGAAGCTGGCATTACCGCGTGCGAGGCCTGCCACCGGTTTCTGTATTACGAGTCGCCCGTTGACGTCGAAGGCGCGATGAACGTCTGACGCCCCAGGGCAGGCTCTAGACCAACTCCCGCAGCATCACAGTCAGGTCGGTGACGGGCGGACGGTGCCCGAGCGTTCGCAGAAAACCCGCGACTTGTCCCCGGTGGTGCGTGGCATGGTTCACGACGTGGAGAACGATATCGCCCAGCAGGTTCGAACACTGGCGCCCCTTCGTGTCCAAATAGCCGACCACGCGAGCGGCGTCGGCGCCGTCCAGAGGCGGATTGCCAGCCCGACCAGATCTCAGGCCATCGCCCAGCCAGGGCCTCAAGGCCGAAATCGGAGTCTTCCACGAAAGGGCCCGGTGCGGCGCCTTGCACCCTCCGGAGCCAAATCCGGTCCGCAGCCATGATGTGGACCAGCGTGCCCAGGATCGATTTGTCCGCCGTTCGAAAGTCCTGCCTCACCTCAGCAGCCGGCAATGCCAGCGCGGCCTTCAGTAGCCGGCTGCTGGCCCACTCCGAATAGGCCATGTGTCTTTTCATCTCCGCGTGAGTGCCCATCACAACGTTTTACCACTGCCGCTTTTTATGGATGCCTGTGTCCGGTATTCCACATTGCATTTGTGATACGATCCGGTCGAAATGGGCTCCCAGTCGTTCTTCAGGCGCCCAAACTAACACAATCGGGAGTGTGTCCAGTGAAAGTCTATGAAAGCACCGAAGTCCGAAACGTGGCCCTCGTCGGCCACGGTAACAGCGGGAAGACGTCGCTCGCTGCCGGCTTGTCTGTATACGGCAGGTGCGACCAACCGCCTGACGCGAGTCGACGAGGGCAACACGATCACCGATTTCGACGACGAAGAGATCCACGCAAGATCACCATCTCGACCGCCATCGCCGCGGTCGAGTGGAAGAAGACGAAGATCAACCTGCTCGACACGCCCGGCTTCAACATCTTCATGAACGACACCAAGACGGCCCTGGTCGCCGCCGATGCCGCGCTGGTGCGTGGTGGACGGCGTCGCCGGCGTCGAAGTGCAGACCGAGAAGGTCTGGAGTTTCGCCGAAGAGTTCAATCTGCCGCGCGCCTTCTTCATCAACAAGCTCGACCGCGAGCGCTCCGATTTCGAGCGCGCGCTCGAGCAGCATCCAGCGAGTTCTTTGGGCGCACTGCCGTCCCAGTCCAGCTGCCCATCGGCAGCGAGCGCGACTTCAGCGGCGTCGTCGACCTGATCCGATGAAGGCCTATCACCTACACGCCCGATGGCGACGGCAAGGGCAAGGAGAGTCCCATCCCGGACAGCCTCGAGGACGCCGCCGAAGCCGGCATGAAGCCCTCATCGAAATGGTCGCCGAAGGCAACGACGCGCTCATGGAGGAGTTCTTCGACCGAGGGCACGCTGCCGGTCGAGCACATCTTCGAGGGCCTGCACGACGCGGTCAAGGAAGACAGATCTTCCCCGTGCTGTGCGGCTCCGCCTGCGCAACATCGGCACCGACCTGGTCCTGAACTTCATGCTCGACTTCTGCCCCAACCCCACCGAGCACCGGCCCTGACGGCCATGGTCGGCGATCACGAGGAGACAGAGACCGATTACCGACAGGGACCACGTCACGGCCTTCGTCTTCAAGACCGTCGCCGACCCGTTCGCCGGCCGCATCACCTTCTTCAAGGTCTGCTCCGGCGTGGTGAAGAACGATGCCAACCTGGTCTCGATCAGCGTCGGAGTCGGTGGAGCGACTCGCCCACATCAGCGTTCCGCTGGGCAAGACCCTCCAGCCGGTCACCGAGCTGCACGCCGGCGACATCGGCGTGGTCGCCAAGCTGAAGGACGTGCTCACCGGCGACACGCTGTGCGAGAAGGGCGACGCGATCGCGTATCCCAAGGTCGAGATGCCGGAGCCGTCCATCGCCTACGCCATTTCGGCCAAGTCGCCGCAACGACGAGGACCGCATGGGCAACGCCATTGCGAAGATCCTCGAAGAGGACCAGTGGCTGCGCTTCTACCGCGACCCGCAGACCAAGGAATTCCTGCTGGCCGGCAGCGGCGGACAGCACGTCGAGATCATCGTCAGCCGCCTGAAGAAGCGCTACAACGTCGAAGTCGAGCTGAAGGCGCCCAAGATCCCCTACCGCGAGACCATTCGCGGCCACGCCGACGTGCAGGGCCGCCACAAGAAGCAGACCGGCGGCCACGGGCAGTTCGGCGACTGCTGGATCAAGATGGAGCCGCTGCCGCGCGGCGGCAAGTTCGAGTTCGTCAACGAAATCTTCGGCGGCTCGATTCCCCGGCACTTCATCCCGGCCGTCGAAAAGGGCATCATCGAGGCGGCCGAGCACGGCTACCTGGCCGGCTACCCGGTGGTCGATTTCAAGGTGACCCTCTACGACGGCTCCTACCACGACGTCGACTCGCTCGGAAATGGCCTTCAAGCTCGCCGGCCGCAAGGCGTTCAAGCTCGCCATGGAGCAGGCCAAGCCGGCGCTGCTCGAGCCGATCATGAACGTCGAGATCGTCGCCCCGGTGGAGTTCGCCGGCGACCTGATGGGCGACATGAACGGCCGCCGCGGCCGCATCTCCGGCATGGACACCAAGGGCGGAACGCAGATCATCCGCGCCCAGGTGCCGATGTCCGAGATGCTCACCTACCAGAACGACCTCACCTCCATGACACAGGGCCGCGCGTCCTTCACCATGGAGTTCGACCACTACGACTTCGTGCCGGCCTTGCAGGCCGACAAGATCATCGCCGCCGCCAAGGCCGCCAAGGCCGGCGTGGAAGAAGAAGAAGAGTAGCTCAGAGCACGATTCGCAGCCATTTGGCGGGCGCGGCCTTCACGGGTCGCGCCCGCTGGCGTATAAAGGGATGATGCGCCGTCAAGGGTTCCTCATTCTGGCTTCTCTCGCCGCTTCATTGTCTGCCACTATGCCAGCGGGTGAACTCCTGGCTGGAGCGGGCAAGCGGGAAATCACCCCTAACGTGGCCGCGGGTAAACCCGTCTACATCGCCGGATTCGGTCAGAACCGTCAGGCGACTGGGGTGATGGACCCGTTGTGGGCGCGCTGCGCTGCCCTGACCAGCGGCGGCAAGCCCGTGGTGATATGCGGGGTCGATTCGATCGGCATCTTCCATGGCGACGTGCTGAAGATTCGTGCGCGTGTAAAGGAGATCTCCCGCCGCGACGCCGACGTTGTTGTGGCTTCGACCCACTCGCACCAGACGCCGGACACGATGGGGTTATGGGGCCCGCAGCAAGGTGTCAGCGGTGTCGATGAAGCCCACAATGCGTTCATCGTCGAACAGACTGCGCAGGCAGCGGCAGAGGCCATCGCGACGCTGCGTCCGGCTTCCGCGATGATCGTGCAGCGGGAGCCGAAGAACCCGAAATCCTGGTTCGACGATAGCCGCCCGCCGGTGGTCAACGACCCTGCCGTCACTGGCATCGTCCTGCTCGACCAGCGCCGCGAGCGCCTCGCCACTATCGTTCACTGGACCAACCATCCGGAATCCCTCGGCAGCAAGAATACAAAGCTCAGCGCCGACTACGTCGCAGCCATCTACAAGGCCTTCGATAGCGTCGAAGGCGGAGTGACAGTGTTTCTGAATGGCGCCATTGGCGGAATGCAGTCGCCGCTGGGAGCGAAGTTCAACGACCCGCGAACCGGTCAGCCGCCCGCGGTGGACTCGCCTCGATTTGCAGAAGTCGTCGCCGAAGCCGCCATCGAACCCTTGCGCGAGGCCACGGAAGAGGCTCGCATGACGGTGTTGGACTCGGTGGAGTACCGCGAAACGATGATGCGGGTCCAGGTAACGAACAAGAATTTTCTTGCCGCTGCCAAAGCCGGATTATTCAAGGGAAACAAGCCGATTCCGGCCGACGGTGTGATGCAAACTCCCGTCGGGTATCTGCGGTTGGGCGCCGGCGGGGCCCTGCTGCTGGAAGCTGCAATGGTGCCGGGCGAACTCTACCCGGAACTGGCCATGGGCGGAATCAAACGCGATCCGAACGCCGACTTCCCGCAAGCGGCTGAAGAGAAGCCGCTCAAGAGCTACATGACGGCTTCGGCAAGAATCGTTGTGGGGTTGGCCAATGACGAGATCGGCTACATCATTCCGAAGCTGCAATGGGATGAAAAGGCACCCTTTACGTTCGGCGCCGCCAAGGCGTGGTACGGTGAGGTAAACGCCGTTGGTCCTGACGCGGCGCCGGCCCTGGAGAAGGCATTCGCGGGGCTCGTTCAAGGCCGCTGACGGCCGTCCTGTCGGTAAACAGGACAAGTTATACTGAAATCAGGATTCATCCTTTAGTCTTCTCAGTTAGGAGAGTACATGCCCAAGCGTATTGTCATCCTCACCGGCGGCGGTGACGTCCCCGGCCTCAATGCGGTGATCAAGCAGGTCACCTACCGTGGTGTCGATATGGACTATGAAGTCGTCGGGATCCGACGCGGTTGGGAGGGCCTCACGCACCTCAACCTGGACGATCCGGACAGCAAGAGCCGCTACATCCTGCCCTTGACCCCGCTCAACACGCGGACCATCGACCGCACGGGCGGCACGTTCCTCCACTCCAGCCGGACCAATCCGGCCAAGATGAAGTCGGTGCCGGAGTTTCTCGAGCGTCACTTCGTTCCCCAAGACTGAGCGCCGAAGGACGGCAGGACTCAGGTCACCTACGACGTGACCACGCACGTCCTGAAGAACCTCGAGAAGCTTGGGCGTCGAGACCTGATCGCCATCGGCGGCGACGATACCCTGAGCTACGCCGCGCGGCTGGACAAGGAAGGCGTGAAGGTCATCGCCATCCCGAAGACGATGGACAACGACGTGCACAACACCGAGTACTGCATCGGCTTCTCCACGGCCATCACGCGCGCCGAATCAGCCATCCAACGCCAGCGCACCACCGTCGGCTCGCACGAGCGCATCGGCATCTTCCGCGTGTTCGGCCGCGATGCCGGCTACACGGCGCTCTACACCGCCTACGTCACCAACATCCGCTGCGCCATCCCCGAGTACAAGGTCGACCTCGACAAGCTGATCGAGCTGCTGGTGGACGACAAGCGCACCAATCCCTGCAACTACTCGCTCGTGGTTCTCTCCGAAGGCGCCGAGTGGGAGGGCTACGAGACCATCCACGTCGGCGAGGCTGACGCCTACGGCCACCGCAAGAAGATGAACGTCGGCGACATGCTCTGCCAAGGAAGTCAAGAGCCGCGCCAAGGAAGAGACCATCGTCAGCGACCTCACCTACGATCTGCGGTCGGGCGACCCCGACTTCGTCGACAAGCTCGTCGCGACCACCTTCGGCAACATGGCCATGGACGCCTTGCACGATGGCAAGAGCGGCCTGATGACCGCCATCGCCGACGGCTGCTTCGACCTGGTGGAAATCCCCGATCCGAAGCTCGGTCCCCGCAAGGTGGACGTCGCGACCATGTACAACACCGAGCGCTACCGCCCGATCTACGACGGCAAGCTCGGCCTGCCGATCTTCCTGACCGGCTGAGCCGAGCCTGATGAGCGTCTTCGATAAACTCTTCGGACGCAAGACGAAACCGCAACTGACGCCGGATCTCGCACAGGAGATCCGGCGTTCGTTCGAGGACGCGGCCGCCGACGAGGAGCATTTCCCTTCCACCATCGACCCCCGCATCTTTCACGTCAAGATGATCGTCGAATACTTCGGCGACCTGGGAGTCGGCGCCGCGTTCGACGTCGGCTGCGGCAAGGGCCGCTTCGCCCGCATCCTCAAAGACAAGAATCCCCGGGCGCACATCGTGGCCTCGGACCTCGCCGTGGCGATGCTGCGCATGCGCCGTCAGACCTCTCCCGCGTTTCCGCCTCGATGCTCGATCTGCCGTTCAAGACGGCGGCGTTTGACGCCGCCTACGCCACCGAGTCTCTGGAGCACGCCGTCGACATCGACCGGGCTGTCGCCGAGATGTGCCGCGTCGTGAAGCCCGGCGGCCGCATTGTCATCATCGACAAAAACGCCGAGCACTGGGGCCGCTTCGAGACGCCGGAGTGGGAGAAGTGGTTCAAGCGGGATGAGCTGCTGAAACTGCTCGGCGGCGCACTGCCGCGAGGTGGATTGCCGCCCTATCTCCTACTGGGAAGACGTCGAGCCTGACGGGCTGTTCCTGGCCTGGACCGCGGTCCGCTAGCCGTTGCGCCCGGTGAAACTGCGGGGACACGGCGCCGGGCTATCCTGAAGAGAACCCACCCGGATGTCCCAGCACACTCTCAAACCGTCCCTGCAGGAGGTCGTGGAGGCCGAAGGCCACCTGATCGACTCCCACATCATGGAGCAGATCTTCGACACGGTCGTCGAATACGACGGCCGCTTCGAGGTCGAGCACTTCCACATCGGCCAGACCAACAGCGAACCCTCGCGCCTGCGCCTGCGCGTCGAAGCGCCGACACCGATGCCCTCTCCAAGATGCTCGGCCAGCTCCTCGGTCTCGGCTGTACGCCGGTCGAGGGCGGCGACGCCGAGTTGAAGACAGTGGAACGGGACCGCTGCGCGCCGGAGGACTTCTACTCCACCACCAACCACCGCACCCTGGTGCGCCGCGGGGGAGACTGGCACGTTGTCCAGAACCAGCGCATGGACGCGCTGATCGTCTGGGAGCAGGGCAAGGCCTATGCGCGCCGGCTGCGCGATCTGAGAGCCGGCGACGAAATCGTGGCGGGGCATGCGCGGCATCCGCGTCATCCCCGAATCGAAGGAGCGCGATCGCCTTGCCTTCGCCTTCATGGCGAACGGCATCTCCAGCGAGCGACAGGTGGAGACCGCCGTCCGGCAGACGGCCCAGATGCTGCGCTCGCGAAGGCCTCCGGCTCGAAAGTGGTCGTCGTCGCCGGCCCCGTCGTCGTTCATACCGGCGGGGCCAAGCCGCTCGCATCACTGATTCGGAATGGGTACATTCGGCCCTGCTAGCCGGCAACGCGCTCGGCGTTCACGACATCGAAGCCGCCCTGCTCGGCACTTCGCTCGGCGTGCGCCTGTGCGACGGCCGGCAGGAGGAGCACGGCCACCGCAATCACATGCGCGCCATCAACGCCATCTACCACGCCGGCAGCGTCGAGGAAGCCGTGGAGCAGGGCAAACTCACCACCGGCGTGCTGTTCGAGTGCGTCCGCGCGGGCGTGCCGTTCGTCCTTGCCGGCAGCCTTCGCGACGACGGTCCGCTGCCCGACACCATCACCGACATGAACGCCGCTCAGGATGCCTACGCCGAGCACCTGCGCGACGCCGGTCTGGTCCTCTGCCTCGGCTCGATGCTTCACTCCATCGCCGTCGGCAACATGCTGCCCAGTTGGGTGAAGACCGTCTGCGTCGACATCAATCCGGCCGTGGCCACCAAACTCAGCGACCGCGGTACCGGTCAGGCGGTCGGCGTCGTGACCGACGTCGGCCTCTTCCTCGAACTGCTCGACCGCGTGCTGGACGAGGTCCAATAGCCATGCCGAAACAATCGAAGCTCTACACCGACGAGCACGCTGCCGCCGGACTCGACGCGGCGCTGCCCGACATCGAATGCTGGCCAAACCAGTACAGCGAGGATTACGCGATCGAGATCCGGACGCCGGAGTTCACCAGCGTCTGCCCGCGAACCGGACTGCCTGACCACGGCACGCTCACCGTCCGCTACGTCCCAGACAAGCAGTGCCTGGAGCTGAAGTCCCTCAAGATGTATATGCTGGCCTACCGCAACCTGGGCATTTTCCAGGAGAACATCGTCAACCGCGTTCTACGCGATTGCGTTGCCGCCTGCAAGCCCCGCCAGATGGAGGTGGAAGGCGAGTTCACGCCGCGGGGTGGAGTCTATTCGAAGATTACCGCCAGCTACCGGCGCAAGAGCTCGCGATAAAGCGCATTCTGCTTGCTGCCGATCGGTCCCCAGCCGTACTGCTGCTCAACCGTCTGTCGAGCTCTGACTTCAATTCGCCGGCGCGCCACTGGGTCATCCAGCAAGCTCGAAATGGCCTGTGCCATCTCACATCCGGTGCGCGCCACAACCACGTCCGTCCCAGCCACCAGCGCGATTCCATTGATCCCGGCGGGCGTGGAGACGATCGCCTTGCCCATGGCCATGGCTTCCATTATCTTAATGTTGGTGCCGGCGCTTGCCAGCAGGGGTGCGATCACCACTGCCGCCCGGCGATAGGCGGGCCGCACATCGCTGACGAACCCCTCCACCTCCACGCCGGGCTGTGAAAGGTCCACCCGAACACGATCTCGATACAGCTCCTGATAGTGTTCAGTGCGCGAGCCAGTGATGACGTGCAGCGTCGCGCCGCCGGCACGCAGCGACGGCCACGCTTCTCGCAGGAAGAAGTCAAGAGCCATCAGGTTGGGCAAATGCGCAAAGCTGCCGATGAAGAGCATCCGCTTTGGTTCGGGCGATTCCGTTGAAGCCTCAAAGCGGGCCAGATCGACGCCGTTTTCGATCACCACCACACGCCGTGCACCCAGTATCGATGCGCGATCTTTGTTCGACATCGTGACGACGCAGCTCACGTCGCGCCAGGCTTGATGCTCGAAACTCCGCCAACGATCGAGCTGCTGGGCTGTCTCCCAGCGGGGCTTTTCCCTTTGAAGCTGCTCATAGAGATCGACAGTGATATCGTGCTCGATCAGCAGCGTGGGGATTGTGCCGCAATCGCCGGCGTACAGCGCCATCTGGGTGAACTCGAGTTGGACGGCGAACGGCTTGTGCCGCCGGATCAATTCCTTTAAAGCGGCTCTAAACGCCGGCTGATCGTGTTCCTCCACAACGTCCGGACGGTGTGTGAGAGGACGCAGATGGCTGCCTTCCCGCCGCACCAGTACGATCTCCCGGCAGAGCTCGAGCAGTTCCCGGGCCGGCGTCTCATGCTGATCGCAAAAGCACACAAGCACCAGATCGAATTCACCTGCCGCCTCGCGCATGAGATTGAACATCCTCACCGCGCCGCCGTGAGACAGGGGGAAGGGCAGGTAGGGGCTGGCGATCAGCAATGCGGGCTTGTCGCGTTTGAGCAGGCCGGGGAAGTGCGCCAGGTCACCTCCGCACAGGGCCAGCAACATCTCCTCGTCCGGCGGCGACGCAGGCGGAGGCTCAACCCAGAGCGGCTGTTTCAGGGAGGTCCAGAGCGAACTCAGCGCCCAGTGCGAAGGAGGGTCCTGGGCTGCCAGAATATTGAGTCGCACCAGCATCCGTCTGCAGATCTGCGCGTACAGCTCGGGCGAAGCGACCGACCGGGCCAGAAAGCGCAGGAAGTTACGCTCAACGAGTCGATGGATCTGGTTGTCGTCGAACAGCCTGCTGGTGGTCGAACGGTGATCGTGCACAACGTGAGCTTGCGCGGCGAGCACTGAACCCCAACCACGCAGCCAGGCTCGATAGCCGAGGTCGAGATCCTCCACGTAGGCAGGAGCGAAGCATTCGCCAAAACCGCCCAGAGCGCGCAGCTTGCGCGTGTCGTACAGCGTGCAGCCGCCGCTGCCGTAAAGCACGGGGGTCAGATCCTCTCCATCCACCGGCTGCTGGACACCACAGCGGAAAGTCGTGACTCGCGCTGAGGTTCCGCCAGATCGTCTTCCCGGTTTCCTCCCGCCGCTTTCCATCTGGAAAGAAGATCTGAGCGCTGGAGCAAAACAGATCGGGCACTTCCTCGAAGGCGCGGCGCAGGGCAGGGAAGAAGCCTTCCCCCACGACCATGTCGTTGTTCAGAAGGCACGTGTGAGAGTAGCGCGCCGCCCCGATGCCGAGGTTGGCGGCTGGGGCGAATCCAATTCCCTTCTTCTCGACAATCACTCGAACCTGCGGCCATTGGGACGCAAGCCATGGCGCCGTGCCGTCGCTCGACCCGTTGTCCACTACGATGACCTCGCTCTTTACACGGCCCGCCTCGTGCTTCAACCCGGGCAAGAGCTTCTCCAGCAGGGCGCGGCCATCGCGCGAAGGAACCACGATGCTGATGCCCTCCGGCAGCGAGGCCGGAAGCGGCCTGTTTTCCGCAGGAGCGGTCAGGCGTTTTCGCAGTGCCGTCGCTGCCGCCGCCGTTCGCGCCAGCAAATATGCCAGCGGACGCTTGAACGCCCAGGGATGGAACAATCTCCACGCCTGTGTGTAGACACAGCCGCCCGGCTGAGTCTCCCAGCGGATGAAGTTGCGGCTTCGCCAGGCCAAGTGGCGAAGAATCTGGGCCGCTGCACTGGGACGCAGCGCAAAGTGGTGCAGGTTCTCGTTGAAACAGAGCACGCGGCCTGGGTTGAGCATGAGTGCGGTCAGGCGCATCGGCCAATAGGGCATGCGCGGCTGCAGGATCATTGCTGTCCAGGCGATTTCGACCCCGCCCAATTCATCGCGGATACGGGCCAGATTCTGCCCGACGCTCCGTCCTGGCAGGTAGGGGATCCATTGGCCACGGGGTGGAGAGAATTCGCTGACAACACAAAGGCGGGCGCGGACGTCGACCTTTTGAAGTTCTTCGAGAAACGACTCGATCAAATCGGCCGAGCCGGACGAGAAGCCGACCAGGACTCGCTCCGGGCGAGACATATCAGATCAGGGTCCGCCAGCCGGGAAGCGTGCGGCCATGGAGATGATCCTGCCACAACGCCAAGCCCTGAAGACAGAAGGCGGTCGAAACGGGGTTCGAGAAATTGGTGAACTCGCCTGCTCGTCTGCCGAAATTGAACCCGCCGTCAAGGCGCGGATCAGGGGACTTCATCTGATAGGACTCAGCCCATTCCGCTTCCTGGGCCGCGGCTGCGTTGTCGAGGGCGACGGCGCCGGATTGATTGGCCCAAAGCCGTACACGCAGCAACTGCCCGTTTACGTCACTGCGTTCGAAGCCGCCGCGAACGCGGCGAAGATGGGCCCCAGCACGCTCGATGCCTTCTTCCAGCGCCCGTTGCACCTCCGGCCTCTCGGCGCGCGGCAGTAAAGCTTCAAGAAAATACCCGTATGCGTGCAGCCGGTCCATGACACGCGACGGGTCGGGCTCGTGATCGAAAAACGAAGAATGCGTTCGCAGCGCACGGGCCAACGTCTTTTCGTACTCGCCGGCAAAGCTCGCGTCTCCCGAAGCCTCAGACAAATCGAGCCAAGCTAACGCCGACTTGAGTTGGTAGCAGTCCGACGAGCGCGACCATCGCGCGTCTCTTGGAGTAGGCCGTTTCGAAGGCAACTCAAGAATCGGATGGATGTCGTCGGCGTTGACAAAATCACGGCGCATCGATTCGCCGCAGCGAACGGCGGTCTCCAGGTATCGCCCTTCGCCGGTTCGCCGCCACAGCCGGACCAGGCCGCGCACAATGATGCCATTGTCGAAGAAGTACGAGCGGTGCTCGGGCAGTTCGCCGTCTTCCGCCCATTCAAACGGCATCGCCGAGCACTTCTTGTCCCATGCGTGACACAACAATATTCCGGCTGCTTCAGCGGCTGCCAGGTATTCGGGCTCACCAAGCCGCGCCTCCAACTCAAGCAAGGCGCTCACCGTGTAACCGGTAATCTCCGTGCTCAGTCGGGCGTTTCGGCGTTCAGCTATGTAGTGGTACCGGGCGACTCCACCGCTGGTCTCTTGAATACCGGAGCGGAGAAACCATCTGCCGGCGTGGAGAAGGGATGGACTTGAAAAGATCGGTTCGGACGTCAATCGTGACTGCAACTCTCTATTATACAATCGCCGAGACGG
Organism: Bryobacteraceae bacterium; assembly: GCA_963714395.1. Classification (GTDB taxonomy): domain Bacteria; phylum Acidobacteriota; class Terriglobia; order Bryobacterales; family Bryobacteraceae; genus JACADU01. The sequence continues at coordinate 342,917 of CAVQOO010000002.1, read as the reverse complement.
CTTTCCTCACGCGAAGGACCATCAGCAGCCTCGACGGCGCGTCGGCGGCCAGCGGTCCCTCGTGTTCCTCTATGGTCCGGCGGGCGAGGCTTACCAGGTCGGCAATCGGCTGATCCTCCCATCCCAGCAGCGTGTCGATGAGGCGGCCCTCGCCCCAGGCGTCGCCCTCGGCGCTCGACGCCAGCGTGACGGCCTCGTTGGCGATGACAACGAGATCCCCCGTAGACAACGTCACTTGTCCCTCGGCCCAGCCCCCCTCGTTCTGTGAATCCAGCGGCGCAGCCTCCCCCTGGAGCCGCAGCAGGTCTGCTCCCGTCTCGTTTCGACGCAGCAGCATCGGCGGGAAGAAGCCCGCGTTGACAAAAGTGAATCCGGGTCTGTCAGGGGTGTAGCGAGCCACAAACATCCTTACAGGCGGCACGCCTTCAGGCCACTTCAATGCGCGGACCACACTGGCGACCAGCGCGGGCAAATCCTCGTCGTAGGCTCGGAAACGGCTTCGTACAAGTGCCTGCAACTGCACCAGACGCACTGCTGCTTCCTGCTCCGGCGCGTCGATCTCCGCCAGAAGGATGCCGGAGGCCCGCCGCGGCAACGAGATAATGTCGTAGAACAACGGACGGTTGCGTTCGCTTCCCCACCAGCCGGCAGCCAATTCAACCGGACCAAGATCCACCTTCTCGGGCGGCAGCAGGAAGCGTCTCGCGGCGAGCGCGAACTCCTGAGCCGCTTGCCGGCGAACCGCCTCGGTCTGCTCCTCAAGCCTCTTGACGGATCGCTCCGCGGAGAAAAGCAGGTCTGTCGATTGCCGCGCCAACGCCTCTGCGTAACGGACCTCCGCGCTTGTGTACGGTTCTCCGCCTTCCCGGGAACCGAAAAGGAAAAAGCCTGTCAATGCCGTGTCGACCACGACCGGTACGACAAGCTGGGCGTCAATGGCCTTCAGTTGCTCCTGCTCAACGTTCAACTGAAGCCCAGCCCCCCGCGACCACATAAGAGGGCGTCCAGCGTGCGCCGTCATGATGCTCCTCGGACCGGGGAACCTGCCCAATTCGCGCACCAGGAGCGACTGAGCGCTAAACACAACGGGCGTCAACGGCGGCGACGGGTCGCTATACACTGGCGTGAAATCCTCGTTGCCACGCATGTAGAGGGAGACGCAGCCGGCTCCCAATGTCTCGCGCAGAATGCGAGTCGTCTCTGGCCGGACTCTTCGAGGGTCTGACACCTGCCGGAGCTTGCCGACGGCATCCTGGGTGGCCGCGCGCCAGCGCCGCGTGTTCTCATCCCTCTCCTCCGCCCAAGCTACAAATCGGCGGGCGATCCAGTCAAACAGAATCCAAGTGGAGGCCGAGGTAACGCCCATCAATGTCAGCCGCACACCGATTGGCTCGCCTGCGCTGAGCACGAACCCTACCACTGCCGTGATTCCCGCTGAGCAGGCCAGCAGCCATTGCGGATAGAGCGAGTCGTGGGCCGTACCCTTCCGGTTCCACCAGGCCACCCGCGCCTGCACGTAAAAAACGCGAGTGGAGAACACCAACATGATCACGCACACCAGGAATAACAGGATCAGCGCCAGCCAGAGGAGGAGAGGCAGCCATTGCAGGGCATCCAGCATGGCGGCCCTACTCTTTTCTGAAAACGAGAAAATACTGATACGGCAGCATGTCGAATTCCTTCGACTTCACAAAGCCCGCTGCCTCGATCTCGCCGATCATTTCCTCCCTGGCGACCCGCATGGCGAGCCCCGGGCCGACCGGGGTTTCCCGTTTTTGAAATTCGATGACAACCAGCCTGCCGCCTGTCCTCAAGGCCGCCCTCACCTTGCGCAGATAAGACGGTCGATTCTCAATGTGGTGCAGCACATTGCAGAAGAAGACTGTGTCGGAGCTGGCCGCTGGCAATCTGGGGTCGTCATTGGCGCCAAGCACCGTAGTCATGTTGGCGGGCGCTCCGACGGATGCCATCTGCAGCAACCGCGGGTCGATGTCCACCGCGATGACTTTTCCGGCATGCCGTGCAAAGCGCTTCGAAAAATATCCGGTTCCCGCACCGATGTCAGCCACCACCTCATCCGGCTTCAACCCAAGGGCGGTGATTACCTCGTGCGGCTTCTGCCAGGAATCCCGGAGCGGATCGTCGAGCCGTTTGGCGTATTCTGACGCGTCGTGCGTCATTTGATGCTCGCCGTGGCGTTGGGCCGGCAGCGCGACCGCCATCAGCAGGATGAGGCTAAGACTTCGCAAGCTCACTGTGCTTCTTCCCGAATGCAAAATATATGCCCAAGCCGATAATGGACCAGAAGACAAACCGTATCCACGTTTCAAGCGGCAGTGCAAACATCAGGATGAGGCAACTGGCCACCGAGAGCAATGGGAAGACTGGGCCAAACGGCACGCGGAAGGATCCCTTGCGCTCCGGGTGCACTCTCCGGATCACCAGCACGCCCAGGCTGACCACCATGAACGCGAACAGCGTGCCGATGTTGGAAAGGTCCGCGAACGTGCCGACATCCCAGATGCCCGAAGGCAGGCCGACAGCCAGTCCCGCGATCCAGGTGCTGATGTGCGGTGTCCTGTGCAGCGGGTGGATTCGCGAAAAGATCCGCGGCAACAATCCGTCGCGCGACATGGCAAACCAGACGCGGGCCTGCCCGTACTGAAAGACGAGCAGCGAACTGACCATGCCGACGAGGGCGCCGATGTCCACCCACTTCCACAGCGTGTTCATGTTCAAGTGCTTGAGCGCGTCGACCACCGGGGCGGCGTTGTTCAGCGTGCGCCAGTCGGCAATCCCGGTGAGCACCAGCGCCACCGCCACATACAGAACACCGCAAACCACCAGCGTTCCCATAATGCCGATGGGCAGATCCCGCTGCGGGTTCTTGCACTCCTCCGCGGCGGTCGAGACCGAATCGAACCCGATATAGGTGAAGAACACAATCGCCGCGCCGGTCAGCACCCCGGTCATGCCGTTGGGCAGGAAGGGCTTCCAATTCTCTGTCTTCACAGCCGAGGCGGCGCCGAACACGAAGATCAGGATCGCCACGATCTTGATGATCACCATGACGTCGTTGGCCCGCGCGCTCTCCTTCAGCCCATAGACCAGAAGCCACGTGAGCAGCATGACGATGATGAAGCCTGGCAGGTTGAACCATGCGCCGCTGAACTGCCCCGCCACGATGGCGGGCTCAGTCAGTTGTCGAGGCAAGACGATGCCCGTGACCCCCTCGACAATGTGCAGAACGTGAGCTGAGAATCCCACAGCGACCGCCATGTTGGAGACGGCGTACTCGAGAATGAGATTCCAGCCGATCATCCACGCCGTGAGTTCGCCCAGGGTGGCGTAGGCGTATGTGTAGGCGCTGCCCGCGACGGGAATCATGCAGGCCATCTCGGCGTAGCACAGCGCGGCGAACCCGCAGGCGATTGCCGTCAGCAGAAACGAGAGCGAGACGCCGGGTCCCGCGCCGGGACGTCCGATCGTGAACGTGGAATCGCCGCCCCGCATGATCAGGTCCAGGAGGGGCACGTTCAGCAGCGAGTGGTATGTGCGAACCTCGCCCGCGGCGGCCGTGCCGGTGAGGATGAAGATGCCCGAGCCGATGACCGCGCCGATGCCCAGCGTCATGAGACTCCACGCGCCGAGAGTTCGTTCCAGCCGTTTACCCGGCTCGAGCGATGCGGCCACCAAGGCGTCGATGCTCTTGGTGCGGAAGAGTTGTTTCAACCCGATGGCCTCCCTAGGATGATTCCTGGTGATGCAGAGGAAGCCGAAGCGCGCGGATCGGCGCGGATCCGCGCGCTGGCGAGTTCCGGGAGACTAGCGCTTCCGCTGGCCCTTGGCTATTGTCTTGACCTTCTTCTTCATCGAGCCGCGGGCGACGCTGTCCGGCACGCTTCGGCTTTCGGCGTCGCCTTCTTGCGGGCTGCGCGCTTCAATTCCTTGCGCTCTTGAGTATCCGTAACTTTCTTCGTGTTCATGACTTAAACCTCAACAAATTGTACTTGATGGACTCAGTCCGCGGAGGTGAGCCCGGCGAACTTGGCTACCAGCTTCTTCAGGCCATGGCCCGGGAAGCTGACGGTTAACTTGGCGTCTTCGCCTTCGCCCTCCTTGCGCATCACCGTGCCTTTGCCGTACTTCGGGATGCACGATGGTCGCGCCTGGACGAAGGCCTCCCGGCTTGCGGACGGGCTTGGAAGCGAAGGTTGGCGGCGCTGGCCGTGGGGGGCGTTGGCGCCGGCGTAATCCTGCCTGCGATGCGGCGAAGGCTGGATGCCGCGATCGGAGAAAAACTGCGAGATGTGATCCAGCGAGTTGTACGTCTTACCTGTATACGTGGTCTTCCTGACAGCCTCGCGCACCATCGCGCGCTCGCCATACAAGTCCACCGAGCCGGGCGTCCGGCGGTCCTCAGTGAGATTGTCCAAATACTGCCGCGGAACCTCATTCAGGAACCGCGAAGGCGTGCACGGCTCCGGCGGGGAACCGCCGTACTTGCGCCGGAAGCGCGCGCTGGAAAGGTAGAGGCGCTTCATCGCCCGCGTCATCGCCACGTAGCAGAGGCGGCGCTCTTCCTCCAACTGGTCGGCGTCGTCGCGCGACCGGCTGTGCGGGAAGATGCCTTCCTCCATGCCGGCGATGAAAACGACCGGGAACTCCAGGCCCTTGGCGTTGTGCATCGTCAGCAGGCTGACCTGGGCCTCCTCGTCTACCTGGTCGGCGTCGGAGACCAATGCGGCTGATCCAGAAACTCGCGCAAGCCCTCGCCGCGCTCGGCGGCGTCCGCGGCAGCCGAGACCAGCTCTTCCAGGTTCTCCAGCCGCGATTCAGAGTCGATGGTTGCGTCCGTGGCCAGCATGTTCCGGTAGCCGGTCTTCTCGAGAACTTCCCGCAGCATCTGGTCCGGCTTGAGCTGGTCTAATTCCGCCCGCAGCTCGTCGATCAGGTGCCGGAATACGCCCAGGCTTGCTTCCGCCCGCGCGCCGAGCATGCGGTCGTCGCATGCCGTGCCGATAGCCTCGAACAAGCTGAGCCCGTGCTCCATCGCAATCTTCTCGATCTGATCCACGGTGGTCTGGCCGATGCCGCGAGCCGGCACGTTCAGAATCCGCAGCAGCCCGACGTTGTCGCGTGGGTCGAGCAGCAACCGCAGATAAGCCAAGGCATCCTTGACCTCGGCCCGCTGGTAGAAACTGAAGCCGCCCACCACGATGTACTTCCGCCCGTAGCGGCGCAGCGCTTCTTCAATCTGCCGCGACTGGAAGTTCGTCCGGTAGAGCACCGCGACCTTCGATGAAGGGTCGCTCCGCAGAAGCTTCTCGATCGTGTCGGCGATGAACAGCGCCTCCTGCTCGCCGTCGGCGGCCTCGAAGCAGACGATCGGCAGCCCTCTTCCCCAGAGCTCCACAGGGTCTTTCCCTTGCGCTGCCTTGTTGTGCTCCACCAGAGCCGCAGCCGCCCCGAGGATCGTCTTTGTCGAGCGGTAGTTCTGTTCCAGCCGGACTGACTTTCGCGCCGGGAAGTCGTGCTCGAAATCGAGAATATTGCGGATGTCCGCGCCGCGCCAGCCATAGATCGACTGGTCCTCGTCGCCCACCACGCAGACGTTCCGGTGCGGACCCGATAGCAGCCGCATCAGCTCGTACTGGCGTGCGGTTGGTGTCCTGATACTCGTCGATCATCAGGTGTTCGAGGCGGCGGTTCCATAACTCGCGAGTCGATGCGTCGTGACCGCAGCAGGCGCACCGCCTCCAGCAGCAGGTCGTCGAAATCCAGCGCGTTGGCCTGTTCGCAGGCCCTTCTGATACTGCTCGAAGACCACGGCCAGGCGCGACATCTTCGGATCTGTTGCGTTCTTGGCGAAATCCGCCGGCGCCCAGCTTCTGGTTCTTGGCCTGGCTGATGCTTGAGAGCGCCGCGCGGTACTGCATGAATCTTGTCGTCCAGGCCGAGCCGCTTGTAGATCTGCTTGATGAGGACCAGCTGGTCGTCGTCGTCGTAGATGGTGAAGCTGGTGGTGAAACCCGGACGGACTTGAGCCAGCGGCGCGCCGTCCCGCCGCAGCAGCCGCACGCAGAAGGAGTGGAAGGTGCTGACGTTTGGCCCGTCGCCGGAAACCGCGCGCTGCAGCAGCCGGAACACGCGTTCGCGCATCTCCCCGGCGGCCTTGTTGGTGAACGTCACCGCCAGGATCGCCGGACCATACACCCCATGCGCATGAATCAGGTGAGCGATCCGGTGCGTGATGACGCGCGTTTTGCCGCTGCCGGCGCCGGCAAGGATCAGCAGCGGACCCTCGGTGTGCTGTACGGCTTCGCGCTGTTGGGGATTCAAACCGGAGAGAAAATCCATCAAAGGCGTGACAAACCTGAGTGTACCATGTGGCCTGTCAACGACTTGCAGAAAGGGCCTCTCAGCTCCTCCTAAAAGAGCAGTTTCAGGCCCGCCTGAAACACCCGCGGTGGACCCGCTTCGACGATGCGCCCGAAGTTCGGCGATACCAGATCGTTTACAGGCACTCCGAAGTTGGCATGGTTCAGCACGTTGAAGCATTCCAGTCGAAACTGCCAGCTGAGATGTTCGCCAGTCCGGAAGTTCCTGAAAACGGAAAGATCGAGGGTGGCCTGGCCTGGTCCGCGGACGGTGTTCCGGCCTGCGTTTCCGAACTTACCGGCCTCGGAGACAGCATCCAGGCGGCGAAACGCGGATGGCGAGACCCATTGCTCCACCGTCCTGGGCCCGAGGTTGGGATCGCTGATTGCATCTGGCCGGCTGCCGGCGAAGCCCGAGATCTCGGGGTGCGATCCCTGCTGCGCCACATTGCGTGAGTCGTAGACGGTGAACGGGGTGCCTGAGGAGACAGTAACAATGCCGTTCAACTGCCATCCGCTGAAGACTCTTCGAGCGGGGCTGGAGGCGGACGCCGGAAAGGGCAATGCCCAGGTCCCGTTCGCTGTCCAACGGTGCCGTGCGTCAAACAGCGAAGGCCCGTGCTCTGCGCGCAGATCAAAGGGATTCTGCGCGATGTCGTTTTCTCCAGACACCAGACGCGGAGCCGAGCCGGCAACGTTCATGGAGGAGACGTAGTCGAGCGTCTTCGAATACCAATATGAGGTGCTGAAGGCTAAGCCGCCTCTGAATCGCCGCGAGAGAGTTGTCTGCAATGCGTGGTAGGTGGAGTTCGAATTGTAGGTCAGCAACCCGACTGATGCGAACGCACACTGGCCGGCGGCGCTGCAGTTTGCATAGAGGCGCCTGGAATCAACGGTATCAGGCGTGTCCCCTGGGCGATAGACAGAAGGGTTCGCCTCGATGAAGCGGGGCACTCGCGTCCCCTTCGTCCCCACATAACGGATCTCCAGAAGCGTTTCGGCAGGCAGCGCGCTCTGCACGGCGAAGTTCCAGTTCTGCGCGTAGGACGGCCGGGACGCCGCGTCCTCGGTCAACATTGTTGAGGGCTGCGGGAAGTAATCCGGCCGGAACGGACCCGCCGTTCCTCTCCACGGATCCGTGTAGTTGAGCGCCGGGCCTCCAAGTTGAACCGCCTGCAGCCAGGGCAGCGCGCTGATCGCTGCTTGCATCGGCATGCTTGTGCCGTTCGAGTAGGGGTCGTAGAAAATGCCGTAGGAAGCACGAATGCTCATGCGGCCGTTGCCGCCCGGATCGTAAGCAAAGCCCACTCGCGGCATCAACCCCTTGTAGTACATGTCGACGATCCGCTTTGCCACGCCGTCATCGCCCGGGAACAAGATGCCTGCCGGTGCTGATGGATTCACGACTGACTGCCGTCCCGGCGCAAACTGATTCAGCCGGTCCCTGATCTCCGCGAACGGCGAGTTGATCTCGTAACGCAGGCCGTAGTTCAGCGTGAAGTTGCGAGTCACTCGCCACTGGTCCTGTGCGTACCCGCTCACATCGAAACTGCGCAGACCGCGATAGAAATCTCCGCCCGCCTGAAAGAACACAACTGGAGATCCGATCAGGAAGTTTGCGAACGAGTTGTTGACCGGGAATCCCGCAAATACAAAAAAGCCGTTGGCCGCGATCCCCTGGCTGATGTTGATCTGCGTGCGGCGAAACTCTCCACCGATTTTCATCGAGTGGTGCCCGCGGACCAGCGACAACGAATCATACACCTCATAGTCGTTCTGTGTACTGTTTCTAGGTCCTGTAATCGGGTTGCCGACACTCGCGTATCCATTCACGATGAAGTACGGCGGACCTTGCGCCGGCTCGAAAGTCGGGTCGTAGTTGAAGCCCAGCGATCGCGGCGTCTCCCGGTTGAACCGCTTGTCGAACAGGAACTCATATCGCAGAAATGCGACGCGGAGGTTGTTGAGTGTCGCCGGGCCGAACGAATGCGTGTGGGACACCGTCGCGGAGTAGACGCGCAAGTCGTCGCCAGTGGGAAAGCCAGGAACGTCGGCGCCTCGAATCGAGAGCGGGTTCAGGCTCGATCCCGACACCATCGCGTACCGAAGCGAGAGCTGGTCCCGATCCGTGGCGATCGCATCCAGCTTGAATCCCCCCTGGTCCGAATCGTTGTGCAGCACTTCAGTCCCCCGGTAGAGCGACGGCGAAACGTTGCCCAGCGGATAGAAGTTAAGGACGTTCTGCGACGCAGCATTGAACATCGACGACGGAATTCGATTGTCAGGGAACGGCTGCCCCGTGGCGAAATTGATCAGCCGGTTTCCGGTGGTTGGATCCTGCAAGCCCGAGAAATCCCCCTGTCGTTCCTGCGGCGTCGGAACCGTTGCGGTCTTTGTGATTCCCTGTCGATTGCGGAAGCCTTCCCAATACCCGAAGAAGAACAACTTGTTGCGGCGCAGACGGACCTCCGAAGGTGGCGCCATACTGATGCTGCTTGAGCGGCTCCACGTCTTCGGAGAAGAAGTTGCGCGCGTCCACGATATCGTTTCTTCCGAAGTAGTACACGCTTCCATGCGCCTCATTGCTCCCCGACCGCGTGACCACCGAAACAGTCGCGCCGCTGTTGGACCCATACTCAGCCGGCGCCGTGTGCGTCAGAATTCGAAACTCCTGAATGGCGTCGATGGGCGTGCGAATTCCGTAGCCGCCATCCATGCGATTCACGTTGCGCGCGCCGTCGAGCAGATAGTTGTTCGATTCAGGCCGTTGCCCGTTCACTGCGAAGGCCTGCGTGGCCTTGAGCGATCCGCCGGCGGCTGCCAGGCCATTGGTCAACGGAACTACGCCGGCCTGCAGCAGACCGAGCTGAGTGAAGTTCCGGCCATTGAGCGGGAGATCGAGAATCTGCTGCTGGTAGACGGTCTGCCCCAGGCTATTGGAAGCCGTCTCGACGCCTTCTGACGTCGCAGTGACATTCACGCTCTGCCGGCCGGTGATGTAAAGTTCGGCTGCGACGCGGGCGGTGCGATCAATCTCAACGCTCACGCTGCTGCGTTCGTAGATAGCGAACCCCGGCGCGCTGATGCTCAGCGCGTATTCGCCCGCGGGGAGGCTCGCCAGCGTGAATTCCCCGTTTTCAGCGGTGTTGCTTGTGTACGTTCGGTTCGTTCGCTTGGCCGTGGCTGTGACGACGGCTTGCGGGACCGTCGCGCCCGAAGGATCCGTGACGAAGCCGGAGATGCCGCCAGTCGGTTCCTGAGCAAACCCAGTGATGCAGGTGCCGAGCAGCGCCAGTGCCCAGCAGAGCGAGTGCGTTCTCACCATGCGAGTTTCAGGCAGACTAGCAGCGCCGCTGATTCAGATCAATAGCATCGATGTATTAGTAGATTCTCGCCTGGACACGCATGCGATAATTTCTCATGCTTCTGAGCCGGAAAGTCTCCTGGGTGCTGCTGCTGCTCTGTGCGGCTGTGGCTCTTGTTGTACTCGCCTACCCCTTGTACGTGATCAGGCCGTTCCGTGCACAGGGCTCGACAGAGCTTCAAGTGGCACTTGCGGTAAAGGCATATGCCCCATTCGTGGCTATTGCGGCGGCAGCGATCGGCATCGCCCTGGCAGCGTCGATGTGGCGAAGAGGCGTTCGAACGCGATCCCGAGCCGCTGCAGCTTTCACCGCTTTGTTGGCGGTCGGATTTGCGTGCTTGACGCATGTAAACATATACGAGCTGATGTTCCACCGCATCGATTCCCCTCAAGTTGCACCCGCCAGCACGGCCGGCCTCGACCCTGACGACATGGTGCTCGCCGTCAAATCCGGTGGGCACTCCCGCGCTTACCCTATCCGCATGATGGGCTATCACCACATCGTCAACGACCGCATCGATCAGCTCGCGATTGTCGCGACCTATTGAACGCTCTGTCACACCGGTCTGGTGTGGAAAAGCACTATTGACGGAAGGGCGCTGACGTTCCGGTTGGCCGGCATCAACAACCAGAACTTCCTGATGCGCGACGAGGAGACGGGCTCGTTCTGGCAGCAGATCAGCGGCAAGGCGATTTCCGGTCCGCTCAAGGGCCGCACGCTGGAGTTGGTCCACTCCGACGAACTCACCTTCTCGCTCTGGCGTAATGAGAACCCCGAGGGAACGGTGCTAAGCCCGGTCGGGAAGTTCTCGTCAAAGTACGCGTCGAAGGAGTGGGAGCGGGAGATGAAGAAGACTCGCACCGTCGTGGACACCAAGGCGACTCCATTCGGCCCGCGCGAACTCATGCTTGGCATCGAGCACAACGGCGCGGCCCGCGCTTACGTGTTCGATCGAGTCCTGCAGCAGAAGCTTGTTCAGGACTGGGTGGGCGGCACTCCCGTCATCGTGGTTGTCGGTCCGGACCAGGTGTCGGTCCGTGTGTTTGAAGCACGTATCGATGGACACGAAGGTGTCCCCGAATTCTATCGTCAGACCGAAACGGGCCGGCCCCTCCTGATCGATTCGGTGACCGGCAGCGGCTGGAACTTCAAGGGCTGCGCTGTCGAAGGCCCGGCGAACGGCAAGTGTCTTCGCCCATTGCCCATGTTGAAGGACTATTGGTTCGACTGGCGGATCTACCATCCGCAAACCACCGTCTACAGCAAGTGAGCGGGCCGGGCATCCCTGTGAATGCCCGGCGCCCGGGTACCATTATCGTGATGCGGATTTGACCGCCAGTGTCCGCTTGATGTCCGCGAGACTCTGGTTCTGGTAGTGCTTGACCAGATTCTGCGCCAGCAGTGAGCCTTCCTGCGCTCCAGCGACGGCCCGGCGCAAGTGCTCGTTGGGCCAGGCCGTTTCGGATTGGATGAGGCCCAGCGCGTACTCTGCCGCGAGTTTGTCCTGCAGGGCCGGCAGGCTGCGCTTGACCCAGTCGTACCCATCAACACCGGAGAATACACTCGACTTCGAGATGCTCGACATCTGCTTCATCGACTCGACGAAGTAGCCGGCGTCGAAGAGTGCAATGGCATTGATCTCGCCTTTGACCTCGGACGTTAGCGCCCGGGCCATCAGACGGTTCCCAAGTTCCAGCCCGGCGGCCGCGTTCCTGCTTGAGTACACGGCCGCACGGCGGAGTGTCTCCATCCGGGTGAGTAGCGGCTTGCCGGAATCGAGCAGCTTCAGTGTGTCGGCGGTGAGATTGTTTACATCGTACTTGGGATCCGGATTGTTCCATGAGTTCTTGTCCGCTCCCCAGGGCAGCGACGTGTCGCTGCCGATGGTGTAAGCGTGGCAGATCAGGGGAGGACCCGCGAAGACGGGGCAGGCCAGGACGATGAGAGCGAGAATCGCTTTCGTCAGGTTGTTCATTGGTGATCTCCTTTGAGGCCGCTCATCCAGTGCAGCGGCACAACTGGAGTCTGCTGGATTCCCTCATTGGACCGAAGTAAAACGGGGGTAAAATAATCCCAACTTACAGATAAACGGGACCGCGCAGCGCGGAAAACGTCGTAGTCTGAGGAGGTTGCAACTGGCACTCGAGGTTCGGGCACAACTCGAAAGGATCCTATCCAGTCGCGCACTCGGGGGATCAGACCAGCTCAAGCGCCTTCTGCGGCTAGTGGTTGAACGGACTTTGAGCGGCCAGTCCGACCTGCTCAAGGAGTACAACCTCGGGCTGGAGGTGTTCCAGCGTTCGGCAGACTACGACCCCAAGGTCGATCCGATTGTCCGTGTGCAGGCGCGACGGCTTCGTTCAAAGCTTGACGAATATTACGCGGGAGAAGGCGCGCACGAGTCGCTCGTCATTCAGATTCCAAAGGGCGCGTACGTACCGGTATTCGCGAATCGAAAACCGGCAGCGCCGGTCCCGGACAATGAGCCAAATGGGCGCCGCATGTTGCTGGCGGCGGCTGGACTCGCCGCAGTCGTAGTCATTCTGGCGCTGGTCTGGCGGGCAAATGACAGCCCTGCGTCGCCAACGGGGATCCAGGCCGGCGTTGCGGTGCTTCCCCTGAAGATGTTCACGGAGGGTAACGTCCGGCGGCACATAGCAGATCAGGTGGCCGAAGTCCTGACGACGGAGCTGGCCAGAAACAAACACTTGCGCGTGCTTTCGCGCACGACCGCGAGCAAGTATCGCGAGACGACGTCATCGCTTCCTGAGCTCGCCAAAGCGCTCGGAGTTCGTTGGGTGGTGGAAGGCGGTGTCGGACTGGAGGGTACGCGGGCGTATGTGAAACTACGCGTGGTCGATGCGCTCTCCGACCGCAAGGCTTGGGCGGATTCCTTTGATTTTGAGTTGAGCGAGTTGGTGCCCGCGACTACGCGAACCGCGAATAGCATTGAGGCAGCAATCGAAGCCGAGCTTCGATCCCCTCGGCGATGACGCAGGCGGCTTGCGTTACTCCCGCACGGGCGCGTACGAGACCACCCCGATAGCGAACAATCCCGCCCGGCGCCGGCGCGCCAATCTGAACCAGATCAAGCGTGCCCGGCGTATACCGGCAGAAAGAGTCGTCGCTGGTTCGCGACAACAATGGGAGCGTCATGGCTACTTAGTCCCCACTGCGGCTTGACCTGTGGCCATCATCATGTTCCGCAGGGCTACTACTCTCCCAATCACCATCACCGCTGGGGCGTCCACCTCTGCCGCTCCCCGGGCGACTCCTGCCAGAGTGGTCGTCACCACCCGTTCACGTGCCGTCGACGCGTGCTCGATGAAGGCTACAGGCTCGCTTCCGGGCCGCCCAAGCAGCAGCAGGTTCCTGGCGATCTTCTCCCGCGCCTTTGCGCTCATCAGCACAATCAGAGTGTCCACTCGGGCCACCTTGGCCCAATCAGCCTCCGTCCCCCCCTTGCACTTTGCCGTGACCACCGCCACCGATGCAGCCACACCCCTGTGGGTCACCGGAATCCCAACCAGAGCCGGCGCCGCCATCGCGCTGCTCACTCCTGGCACCACTTCCACGTCAATCCCGTGCCGCCGCAGGAAGAGCACCTCCTCGCCACCGCGCCCGAAAATGAAAGGGTCACCCCCCTTCAGCCGGACCACCATCCGCCCCGCCCACGCATGTCGAAGCAACTCCCCGAAGATCTCCTGCTGCATCTCCTCCGCATGACCCTCTTCCTTGCCCGTGTAGATCAACTCGGCCAAAGGGTGCGCCATCGCCAGCACTTCGGCGCTCACCAGCCGGTCATACAGAACGGTCTCCGCTCGCTCCAGAAGCCGTAGCGCTTTCAACGTCAGCAGTTCCGGATCTCCCGGCCCTGCCCCGACCAGATACACTTTTCCCGCACAGTCGATCATTTGGGGTTCTCCGTATTCCCAGGCTGGTGAGCTTTTTAGAGGCTCCAGGAAACGGGCTGGAGGTGGGTCTCCTACAAGGAGGGTATGAGCTAGAGTCTACGGTCGGCCTGTCACAGAGTCCAATCGAAATAGCTGATGTACGAGAACTGTCTGGCTTATTAAGTCAAGATTAAGCTCTATTAAGAGACGCGGCGATGAGGTTGACCAGGACTCCCAATTTCGGTGGGTCGGCCTCAACCCAAACCGTCAGCCCCTCTTGCCTGATCCGTTCTGACATTGTCGGCCCGATGGATGCGATCCTGACCTGGGTCAGGGCCTTTTGGCAAAACGAACCCATTCTCGCGCTAACCTCAAGCAGATGATCGAGTTGGACGGACGAGGTGAACATCGCGACTTCCACCTCTCCGGAGTTCAGTCGGCGGACGGCTTCCTCCAAAGGGCCGATGTCTTCAGGCAATGCCCACTGGTATACCGGCACCCGGAAGACCGAGCATCTCAGTTCCCGCAGACCCTCCAATAAACGGTCGTCCGGTCGCCCGTACTCCTGAACGGCGAATCGGCGCTCCGGCCGCCGGCGAACGATTTCGAGGACCTCTCTGGCGGTTGCCGGGTCGGGTGCGACTTCGGTCGGCTTCAGTCCGAGTTCCCGCAAGGCTCTCGCAGGTTTCGGCCCACGGCAAATATGGACCACTTTGGCTATCGACTCTTCGACACCCGGGGAGCCTCGAGTAAGCTCGTGGAGCCGCTTCGTCCCCACGCCGGTCAGCCAGATGACGGCGTCGAACTCCCACGCTGCCAGTCGGGCGGCGAACTCGGCAGCCGCCGGATTGGCCTCCAATCCAACTTCGCGAACCGATGGCGCCAGGAACGGTTCCAGCCCGTTTCGGCGAAGCAGTTCAGCGGTCTCCGCGGCTCTTCGGGACTCAAAGGCAATCACCCTCATCTCCACCAGTTTAGGCCCCCTGGAAATTGGAATCTGGGAAACAACTTCCACCAACCTTGTAGTAACCTGTTCTGAGGCGTCATCGCCTCTAAGTACAAGACAGATGCAGGCCAGCGTCTATTTCCAGGCCGATGCGGCTCGTGCCTCCGCACCGAAGATGTTACTGGACTCCGCCGTTATCGAGAGGGCGCGGTCGGGCGACCCCGCAGCCTTCAATGAGGTTGTGCAGACTTATCGGCGACGGATATTCGGCACGATCGCCCGGCTCATTGGGCGGCCGGAAGATGTAGAGGATGTCGCGCAAGAGGTGTTTCTCCGCCTTTACTATTCGCTTGATCAATTGCGGAGTGCTGAGGTTTTCGAGCCTTGGCTCTACAGGCTGACCGTCAACTCAGCTCTCGACTATCTGCGAAAGCGCAAGAAGCGCCGCAACGAGTCCCGGGTGAGCGACCTGAGTGAGCAACAGGTGGTGATGGCCGACGCTAGCGCCAGTGCCAGAGTTGGCCATGAGGAGAGCTACCAGGCGAGGATTCGGGAGACGGTGGACGAGTTGCTCTCCGCCGTGAGTGAAGAGGATAGGGCGCTGCTGACGTTGAAGGAAGTGGAAGGGTTGTCGCTGAAAGATCTGGAAGGGATTTACCACGTAAACGAAAACGCCCTGAAGGTCCGGCTGTTTCGAGCCAGGCAGCGGGTGTTGAAAGCGTTCCATGCTTCGCGGGGGAGCGCCCCCGGAAAGGATGCGGTGTCATGACAGAGCCTGGAAAGGGCGACGATTTGGAGTTTGACCAGTTGCTGGCCGCGTACCGCGATGCGTGTATTGTGCCCGAGGCCAAGGCCGATTTCATGCCGCGGTTGTGGGAGCGGATCGAGAGCCGCCGCAAGTGGACCGACCCCCTTTGGCATTGGGCGAACGGTCTCGCGGCCATGGCCGCAGCCGCCAGTCTGTTTATTGTCCTGATGCAGGTGTTGCCCAGCAAGACCTCCCTGACGGCTTCGCGCAGCTATGTTGAATTGCTTGCTGAAGAGCACGAATCCGAAGACCTCGATCTGCAATTGGTGTCCTGGGCGCCTGCACCTCGCGCGCCCAACGGAGATGGAAAATGAGCCGTTCGCCCGCTAAAGTAGCATTGGCATTGGGCTTAGTCTTCGCCAGCGGAGTGCTGCTGGGCGGCCTCGGCCATCGTTACTTCAGTCTTCGGGAAGTCGAAGCCGGCCGTCCGGCCCGGCGCAGCATGGATGATGTGCGCAAAATGTACCTCGAGGAGATGAAGGACCGCTTGAGCCTAAGCTCCAAGCAGTTGGAAGACCTTCGAGTGGTGCTTGACGAAACCGGAGCTAAGTATAAAGATATTCGAGAGAAATATCGACCGGAGATGCAGTCGATTCAGGACGAACAGGTTGCCCGGATCAACGCGCTGCTGAGTTCCGAGCAACAGCAGGAATACGCCAAACTCCGCCAGGAGAGGGATGAACGGCGCAAGAAGAAGGACCGGGACAAGTAAGTCCGACGACTCCTTTTCAGTCCGATCAGTCTTAGGCGACCGGTTGAGACTTGTCGGCCCGCTTTGCCTTCAGGTCGGCCGAGCGCTTCAAAAGCTTCTGGAAGCGGTCCACGCGGCCTTCAGTGTCGATCAGCTTTTGGCGTCCCGTGAAGAAGGGGTGGCAACTGGAGCAAATTTCCACGCGCATATCACCCTTGTGGGTGGAGCGGGTCTGGAACTTGTGCCCGCAGGCGCAAGTGACGTTCAGTTCTTTGTAGGCGGGGTGGATTCCGGCTTTCATCTCGTGTTCCTTAACTGTCCCAGTATAGCAAACCATTGGCCAAATCCTCCATCAACGTCCCTGCATTGGTTCCTTCCCAACATCCCTGCCGGCCTCATATGATAGCTACGGAAGGCGCAATGTCCTCCATCATCCGCAACACGCGTCAGCGCACGGCTATCCGCCAGGCATTCGAGGATGCCGGTCGTCCGCTATCGCCCGAGCATGTTCTGGCTGCGGCGCGCCGTTCGGTCGAAGGTCTGGGCCTCGCGACCGTCTACCGAAACATCAAGACGCTGGTCGAGGAGGGTTGGCTGGTGGCGGTGGAACTCCCTGGGGCTCCTCCCAGGTATGAACTTGCCGGCAAAGGTCACCACCACCACTTCCACTGTCGCCGCTGCGGCCAGGTATTCGAACTCCATGGTTGCGTCGACGGCTTCCTCTCCATGCTTCCCAGTGGTTTCGAGATCACTGGTCACGATGTCGTTCTTTACGGATTCTGTCATCCCTGCCGCTCAACTCGCTTAAAGACAAAGTCATGACTTCCCGCCAACGTGTTCTCGACGCCCTGAACCATCGCCAGCCTGACCGTGTCCCCATCGACCTGTCCGGCCACCGCTCCTCCGGCATTGCGGCCATTGCCTACCCGAGGCTGCGGAGTGCTCTTGGCCTGGAGCCGCGGCCCATCCGTGTGTACGACCCTATCCAGCAACTCGCCATTGTGGACGACGACGTGCTCGATCTCTTCGGTGTGGACACCATCGAGTTGGGCCGAGGCTTCTGCAATGAGGATAGGTGGTGGCGGGAATGGACCCTGCCTGATGGATCGCCCTGTCTCATGCCCGCCTGGGCGCTGCCCGAACGCGGACCCGCCAACGCATGGCTTCTCCGGGCTCCCTCCGGCCGCGTCATCGCCCGCATGCCGGAAGACTCCCAGCACTTCGACCAGGTCTACTGGCCGTTTCTCGACGGGCCCGAGGATCTGTCCCGCATCGCAGAACTCTATCCGGAACACATGTGGACGGGCATCGCTTCGCCCCCCGGCCCCTCCATCTCGTCCCCGGCCGAACTTGCCGCGGGGGCTCGCTCGCTACGCGCCTCCACAGACCGCGCCATTATCGGCCTCTTCGGCGGCAACCTTCTGGAGATGGGGCAGTTCTACTACCGTATGGACGGCTTTCTTCTGCTGTTGGCGGCCGAACCCGAGCGCGCCCACCGCTTCCTGGATGCCGTGTTGGAAATCCACCTGCGCAATCTCGAACGATTCCTTGCGGCGGTGGGCGATTCCATCGATATCATCGCGTTTGGCGACGACCTCGGCGCTCAGAACTGCCCTCAGATCTCGCCAGCCATGTACCGGGAGTTCTTCAAGCCCCGCCACTCGCTCATGTGGCGCCGGGCCAGGGAACTCGCCCCGGTCAAGGTGATGCTCCACTGCTGTGGCGCTGTCCGCCAGCTCCTGCCCGATTTGATCGATGCGGGCCTTGACGCTATCAATCCCGTCCAGGTCAGTTGCCGCGGAATGGACGCCGCATCCCTTAAGCGGGACTTCGGAGGGCAGATCACGTTCTGGGGCGGGGGCTGCGATACGCAGCACGTACTTCCCAGCGGAACAGCCGAAGAGGTTGCAGCCCACACTCGCCAACAAGTCCAAACCATGTCTCCCGGGGGCGGATTCGTTTTTCAGCAGGTTCACAACATTCTCGGCAACGTCCCTCCCGCCAACATTGTCTCCATGTACGATGCTGTCCATTCATGACGAGCCTATTGTGCCTGCCACCTACCAAGGAAACCTCGGCTCCTGGTTCACAGCCTCTGCCCGCATCTAATCCGATGCGACGAACCGCATCCGTCTCGAGCTCGTAAGTGTCACCAAGCAAAAATGAATCTCACCCTATGCAGTCGGCCGTCTAATGCTCAGATGAGCTTGCTTTTGGAGGTATGCCATTGCTGAGAACAGCCCTTTTTTCATTTGCTGTTACGTCCTTCGCCCTGAGTGGGCAATGGAGCGGGGGAACATCGGAACGCCGCGCCGAGATTCGTGGCGGAGGAGGGGACACCGGCAAGTGCACGATTGAAGTCGAGGTCGACGGCGTCGCCGAAGTTGCCATCAACGGAGACATGGGCCGGCTGCGCACCCTGTCAGGCAATCCGGCATCCTGGCGGCGCTTTCAGTGCACCAGCATCATGCCGGGAAATCCATCCGATTTCCGCTTCAAAGGTATCGACGGCCGCGGACGTCAGGAACTCATCAACGATCCACGGGGCCGCGGCGGCGCATTGATTCGAATTGACGATCCTAAAGGCGGGAGTAATGGGTACACCTTCGACATCGAATGGCGCGGAACAGGCGGCAGCGGTTCAGGCTCCGGATGGGGCTCAGGTGGTTCCGGCAGTGGTAGTGGTTGGGGTGGATCGGGTGGCTCCGGCGGTAGTGGAAGCGGTTGGGGCGGTTCGGGCGGGTCAGGCTGGGCCGGCGGCAACGAGTTCTCCTATAGTGGCCGTGGATCAGGGACCTTCAATAATGCGAACGGCAACAACGACCGGCTCCGCTCCGCCAATGTCCGCATCAATCGCAACGGCAATGTCGAAGTCGGCTTCGATACCGATCGCAATGGACTTGTAACCCTGCGCGGTCGAGTCACGCGATCCCAAAGTGACCGCGTTGAAGCTGCGGTTTCGGGCAATGGCATCGCCGGCGACATGACCATCTATACGTCCGGGTCGAATCGAGTCCGCGAGATTCGCATGTCCGGCAGCAACCCAGTTCGCTTCGACTTGCGCTGGAGAGAATAGAATGGCGGGCGAGAGCCCACCATGAAACTCCACATTCTCGCCATCGCATCCTCGCTTGTCATCCCGGCGCTTGCACAGCCGCCTGTTCCTCGCGATCCCGGCCTGCAGAAGATCGTCCAGGTCGCCATCGTCACCCGCGACATAGAAGCCAGCGCAAAACGCTGGTCAGCCCTGCTCGGGATGCCGGTCAATCCCATTTCCACCACCCGCCCAGGCAGCGAGGTCAAGATGGTGGTTGACGGCAAGCCCTCCGATGCCCGTGTCAAACTCACCTTCTTCAAACTCGGCCAGGTAGTCCTGGAACTCATGCAGCCGCTTGGCGGCGATTCCTCCTGGCAGCGCGGGCTCGACCGAAACGGCGAGAGCGTCCACCACATCGGCCTGCAAGTCGTCGATCTCGATGGCACCATGAAGCTGCTCGAGTCGCTCGGATACAAGCAGGAACATCGCGGCCGCTACGACAAGGACAACGGCGACTACGTCTATTACGACACGGAGAAAGCTCTCGGCGTCATCGTCGAGCTTCTGCACTCCGACCAGAAATAGGCACTGCGAGCGCACCCGGGCTACCGGACGTGCGGGAGATTGAACGTGGTCGCGAGACGGTTCAACTCGCCGCGCAGCGCCGCCCATTCAGACTCGGCATCACCGCCCATTTTCCACGTCCGCATGGCGTTGTTGATGTCGTTTGCGATTGCGATTGCAGCGCGGACATGATCCCGTGTCTTATCCAGACTATGGTCCTTGTTCCAGGAATCGCCGACTTTGTCCAACTGCTGTTCCAATCTGCCTGCGTTGTTGTTCAGTTGATCTTCACGCCCTTGCCCTGCGCGAACATTGTCCTTGGCCAGTGCCTTGTCCAGCGTCTTCTTGAACTTGTTCGTTCGCTGCTCGCAGTCGTTGATGATGTCAGTGGTCTGCTGGACATTGCCTCCGGCGGCCGGCCCGCCGCGGCGAGCCTGCGCGTTCGCCAGTGGCGTCATCAAGGCAAGCACGAATGCGATTGCCGACAGTGTTCTCATGATCTGTTCTCCTTACTTGACCGGCGCAAGAATTGTCATGCCGAACCGGACCGTCCAGTGCGCTGTGCCGAACACGCTTCTGGCGTTGTATTCCGGATTGACGAAAAATCGGACCGGCTGCGGGCCAACCTTGGTCACCTTGGCAAGCTGCACGCCAAACGGGATGTTGACGAACTCAGGCCTGCTCCAGTCGATACTCCACTGAGCGTCGCCGGAAGCGAGCGACCAGCCCCCTCCCATCACGAAAGCGATCACCGGCTGGACGCTTGAAAACCGCGTGTTTTGTCCGAAGAGGTTCTGGTTGAACATGCCCAGGTTCCACTTGCCCTTTCTGGCGACAAAGCCGATCGCGGGCCCGGCCATTGCGGTGTCTCTTCCCGGCCCCTGGTTGGGCAGGAATTGCACCAGCGGGCCCACGCCCCATCTGCCCCATTTCTCGCTGAAAACGATCAGGTCGAAGACGGAAATGCTCTCCAGTCCGCGCCCGCCTGGGCTCTCGATGTTATAGGTCACTGTCGTCCGAAGCAGATGCGAGAGCTTCCAGGCGCGGTAGGGAATGACCGGTTGAAACCCGAACGCATGGCCGGTGCCGGACAGGCCGTAGTAGCTGGGCGTGAGCTGGTACTTCAAGTTAAAGGCCATCAGCGGCGCGGTGGGGTCGGCGGCCTGTTGAGCCAGGTCGCCCTCGCCAGCGGCGGCCGGCTTGGGCGGAGCTGTCTGCGCGAACATCGGCAGCACTGAGCCCATCAGCAGCGCGGCAATCAGGATTCGCTTCATCGAACGACCAGGTTGTGTGCTGGTGAGACAGCCTCAGTGTCGTCTTCCTGCGTCCGGGTGCTGCCGCAAGGCGACCCAAACACCAGCCCCAGCGCGATCACTATCCCAAGGAAAGCGAACGGCTGGCGGAGGTTGCCCCTTCCTTGAGTTTGCATTGGCGTAGTTGCCTACTTCATCCCGAACAGGGTCACGTCCGCCTTGCCCTTGAGGAAGCCCTTGGTGTCGTACCAGAACTCCACCTTGCGGAGGCTCCGTTTTCCCACACCGCGCAGGTCGATGGCCCGGCTCTCTCCACCCTGAGCAATGTTCTCGCGAACATCGAGCCGGTCCGGTGCGCCGTTGTCGTACGTGACCAGCATGTGCTGCATGTTCAAGCCGGCATCGGTCACCTTGAACTTGACCTTGCGGAAGTTGTCATAGGGCCCTTTCACAATGATCGTGTCGTGGTCCGCGCCGTGATCCGCGTGCGTCTGCCCGATCAGCCGCCAACTCCCGGGGGCGCCGCCTTTGGGTTGAACTACTTTCGGCTGCGCGACGGCCAGGGCAAGAGTCACCGTAGCCGCAGCCAGCATCATCATGGGTATCTTCATAGCTCACTCCGAATTGAGACTTTCTACTTCTTCAAATACGCGATCCTGGTTGTGCCGATGGTGCCGTTGAAAGCGAACGGCGCCTGTTCGTAGTAGTCGAGCGATACAGGCGAATCCAGATCGGTGCCGATATCGAAGGTTGCATTCGACGTGAAGTGCAGCGACATGGCTGCAGGTACGCGGCCCTGAGCCACAACCTGGCCATTCACCCTGAGCGTGACGTCCATCGGCCCGCCGATGGAGGCGGCCAGTTTTGATTCGACTTCGATCTTCACCTTCCCCAGCGGCAACTTGGTCTTCGATCGGATCCTGGTCCGCTGGACCTCGAACAGGTTGAACTCATAGCTCAGGAATCCATCCTTCACGTAACAAGTGACACCGCCGGAAAAACCAGCCAGCGCGTACAGCACTCCGTTGGCATTCGCCGGCACAGTCACGTCCATGTTCACCAGGCTGCTGTTCTTGCCCAGCTTGGGGGCAGCCGATTCCGGCATCCGGGTGAGGGGGGCTGCAAACGTCCATTCGGTGAGGGGCGAGGCCGGAGCGTCCTCCGGATGGAACATCGCGGTGGACCACAAGCCGCCGCCGATGGGCATGTTCTTGTTCTTTTTGGATTCCTCCAGGAAGAGCGCCTTCATCTCCTCGAGCTTCTGTGGATTCCTCGCGGCGAGGTCGTTGGCCTGGCTCCAGTCCTCGTCAATGTTGTAGAGCTCCCACTTGTCTGTCAGCGGCGACCATTCCTTAACACCTTTCGGTATGCCGCCCACCCACGGTTCACGCGGGCCCGGGGCACTGGCGAACCAGCCATCGTGGTAGACGCCACGGCTGGCCATGATGTCGAAGAACTGGGTTGTCCGGGTGCCTTTTACTTTCGGATCGCCGAACGCATAGACCATGCTGACGCCGTCGAGCGAGTCCTGCTGGAAGCCGTTCACGACGCGAGGCGCCTGGATTTTCGTCAACTCGTAGATCGTTGGCGCCACGTCGACCACATGGTGGAACTGTGGCCGGGCCGTCGGGTCTGCCGTGATGCGTTTCGGCCAGGCCACCGCCATCGGCTGGCGGATGCCGCCGAAGTAAGCGCCCATCAGTTTAGTCCCCTGGTACGGCGTGCTCCCGGCCCAAGCCCATCCGGCGTGGTACATGTTGTCGGTCTTCGGACCGCCGAGCGCATCGAGGCCGCCGAGTTCCTTCAACGCTTCGATGTGCTGCGAGATCTTGGTTGGGATGCCGTTCTGCGCCAATTGCTCGCTGATGGTGCCATAGAGTCCCTCCGAAGATGATCCGTTGTCGCCCCAGATGTAGAAGATCAGCGTGTTGTCCAGCTTTCCCTGACGCTCGATTTCGGCTATCACCCGGCCGGCGTTGTAGTCGGCGTGCTCGGTGAAGCCGGCGAAGACTTCCATCAGGCGGCGCTGGAAGGGTTTCTCAGCCTCAGGAATGGATTCCCACGAAGCCATAGAAGCGGGGCGGGGAGTGAGCTGTGCGTTCTGCGGGATCCAGCCCTTGGCCTTGGCGCGCGCAAAGACGCGCTCGCGATACTTGTCCCAGCCGTCGTCGAACTTGCCCTTGTACTTATCGGCCCACTCTTTCATCACCTGATGCGGGCCATGCGACGCGCCCGGTGCCCAATACATGAAGAACGGCTTCTCCGGCGCATAGGCCTGCTGTTCGCGCAGCCACTTGATGGCGTCCTCAGCGATGTCCTCGGTGAGGTGGTAGCCCTTCTTCGGATGCATGATGACCTGCGTGGTATTGCGAGTCATGGTGGGTTCGTACTGCGAAGCTTCGCCCGCCAGGAACCCGTAGAAGTACTCGAAACCATAGCCGGTCGGCCAATAGTCGAACGGCCCCATGGTGGTGATCTGCTCTTCCGGCGTGTTGTGCCACTTGCCCCAGGCGCCGGTGCTGTAGCCGTAGTTCTTGAGCACTTCCGCGACGGTCGCCGAAGTCTTCGGAATCGTTCCGCTGAAGCCGTCGAAGTCGTTGGCGATGGCGGATATCTGACCGTTGCCGACCCGGGTGTGGTTTCTTCCCGTGAGCAGGGCCGCCCGCGTGGGCGAGCACATGGCCGTGGAGTGGAAACGGTTGAAGGAAATGCCGGCCTTCGACACACGATCGAGGGTCGGCGTGTGGATTTCGCCGCCGTAGGTCGAGGGTGTGGCAGGTCCGACGTCGTCCATCAGAATAATGAGGATGTTCGGCGCGCCGTCGGCGAGGCGCTTCGGTTCGACGCGTTTCTTGTAGGTGGAATCCTGAATGGTCAGGCCCGGCTTCGAACCGGACGGCGCGGGCGGGAAGGGCAGCACTGCCTGTGCCGACGCCGTTGACGCCAATGCCAAGCCCATCGCGAGGGAGGGCAGAAGTCCGAATCTGTCTTTGCTCATGTAATGCCTCGAAAGTAATTCCTGCTATAGCTTGAACGCGATCGACAACATCGTGTACTTGCTGTTAAAGCGGTTGGTGTGGACCAGGTCGGGCATCCACTTGAAGATGAAGTTGACGTCCTTGCCGCCGATCTTGGTTGTGAAGAGTGCCGCCGGACCAACTGCGAATCCGTGGCCGCGGAATCCGCCCAGGGGCTGCAGGCCGAGCGCAGGCAGGACAACATTGGCCTTGTTGAGCAGCGCCCCGGAGTCGTCAGTGAACTGCTGCAGGGTGTAGCCCTCCAACCCGACAGCGAACTTCGGCGAGAAGTGCTGCGACACCATGAAGTCCATGTACCACTCGTTGCCGGTCTTGTAGTGGGTCGCGTTGTTTGTCGAGTTCAGGAAGATGCCCGTTGTCGCCGAGATCTCGTGGCCGCGCTTGGGATGCAGCCATGTGTACGTAGCGGTTGGAACCGTGGACCAATAATTGCGTCCGCGGTTGATGATGTCGTTCGAGTCGTAGCCGCCCACCGGCACGTAGAGGTTCACCCCGGTGCTGAAGTGCGACATGCCGGAGTTCCAGTTGAGGAAACTCGTCAACGTCACGTCACCGACGCCCGAGCGGCTCCCGGACGCCGCCCCCTGTAGCGGAGAGATGAGACTCCCGGAGACCTTCGCGTTCAAGATGATGGGGACCGTCACCACAGCAGCAAACCGGCCCCCAAGGACTTTGGCATCGGACAGGTAGATTCCCTTGATCATGTCGACCCAAACCCGCTGGCTCGCCGACGAGTAGATTCGATCTCCCAAGGTGACCGAACCGATGTCGCCGCGCAGGTACATCGTGTCGTTCCGCACATAGAATCCCTTGGGGCCGATCAAGGCCATCGCGAAATCGCCCTGCGTGCCCGGCATGTAATGGCTGCTGCCGCCTTCGCCGGCGATGGCCGTCGGGGCTGCTGCGAGTGCGGCAAGGAGTGCCGCCAGCCATAGCGCGGGCCGGCCTGAGTATTGATGTCTCAAATGCGAACCTCCTGTTGAGTTGAGCTTTGCCAGTGGCAGAGACACACCTATGGCGAGGGACTGGCCACCTGTTGGTGATCCGCGCCCGCGCCGGTTTCCTACCTCGGCGCGTTCACCACGATGTAGGTCGTGTTCCCGCCGGAGAACTGCGGTTGATAGTAGTTGCCACCGCACTGCTGGTAGGCGATGCCGTTGACGATCATGGTTGTGCAGTTCGGCGGCAGCGTGTTCACCATCGAGCCGACAATAACCGCGGTTGCTACCGCCGTCGCCGTAACGGCTGCGGCATAGCCAATCCCGTGGTTGCTGTAGCAGCATCCGCCGCCGTGGTGATGATCGACATCAACATCGATATCGACGTCGCGATTGACGTTGACGTTCGTGTTCCGGTTGACGTTGGTGTTGCTGTTCCGGTTGACATTCGTATTCCGGTTGACGTTGGTGTTGCTATTACGGTTGGAGTTGTCGTTCCGGTTGGAGTTGGCGCTCTTGGCGGCGCTCTTGTTCACGCTGCCGCTTGAACCGCTGCGCACATTCTTGCTTCCGCCGAAGACGGATGCGGCGGGCAGTAGGAGCACGAGCGCGGCTGAGAGGATCTGACGAGTATAGAGTTTCATGTCTGGGCTCCTAGTTCTTTCCAGCCGCGGAAGCGGCCTTCTCTTCGGCAAAGACGATCTTGCGGGCACTCGCCGGAGGATTGAACGTGAACACGGCGTCGTTGTAGGCAGGCGCGAGGTTCCACGTCAGAATCGACGCGTGCTGGGGGCGGGCTTCGTCGGTGGTTGAGGTGATGACAAGTTTCCGGGGGAGCGGATAGTCGCCCTTTTGAATCCAGACCTGCCAGTCAAGGCCAGGTTGGCGGAAGACGTAGTGGTCACAAGAAACCCCTCCGATTGCACCTGGTCCGATCACGGTCGCGGCAGTAATCGAAGGAGTGGTGGCCTTCGGACCGCCCCAGAGGAAGAGATCGGCAAGTGGAATGTCGATGCCGTACTTCTCGGCCGCGACGTCGACCAATTGCCCAAGGGTCGCGGGTGCCGCCGCGGTGGCGTAGTACCCGGCGCGAGCGGCGTAGAGGGTGAACGACTGTCCGTTATACAGGAAGAGGCGCTTGGCTCTGTCTCCTTCCAACTCGGCAAGCAACCGGTCCGGCATGCGCGCGAGGATATTTGTGTGGTGACTGAACTGCACCTTCAGGCCGTCCTCCAATACCTCCTCCGTCGTGACGTCCGCGGTCACCTGAAACGCTTTCAGTGTGCGAAGGTAGGACCCCATTTGATTGAGGGCCTTCATCGCTTCAGGTTCGATCTGGTCTGATTGTGCGGCCAGGGGCGCGCAACAAATGGCGGCGAGTATGAGCAACGTAGTTGCGTATCCACCGGGTCTTTTCATTGAGTTCTTCTCCATTTTGGGATCTCGAGTTCGGCACATGGGGGCTGCTGCCCCTTGCCTGGTGCGGTTGCTTATTTCAGTTCGACATTGACCTTTTCGATCTTGCCGTTGAATTTGAATGGCGCCCGGTCGAAGTAGTCGAGCGAGACCGGCGAGCCGAGATCGACGCCAACGTCAAATGTCTCGTCCGGGGTGAATGCGGCCGGCACCGTACGGCCCACGACTGTGCGTGAGGCCTCCTTGCCGTCCACCGTGATGACAACCTCCGCCGGCGAGAGCGGACGCTTGTCCTTCAGCGTCGTTTCAACTTCGATGCGGTGCTTGCCGGGCGATAGCCGATCCTTGGAGCGGCCAATATACCGCTCGATGATCATCATGTTGTACTCGTAGACCAGTTGCCCCTTGTCCATGTAGAGGCTGAGGCCGCCGCTCGAGGCGCCCAGGGCGTAGAGCACGCCGGAGGCGTTCGCGCCCATCTCGGCATCGATCACAACCCGTGCTGCTTTCCCGGCCCAGGCCAGGCGCGGTGAATTCGGGCATGCGGGTCGTTGAGGAGTCAAAAGTCCACTTCGAGTACGGACTCTTGATGCGATCCTCGGGATGAAGCCGAAGCCAGATGCCGGCGCCGATCGGGAGCACCTTGTTCGCCTTGGCCTGCTCCAGGAACAGCGCCTTCATTTCCTCCAGCTTCTTGGGCTCCTTCGCAGCCAGGTCCTGCGCCTGCGAGAAGTCTGAGCTGAGGTCGTAGAGCTCCCACTTGTCCTTGGCCGAATCCCAGGTGGCAAGGCCAGGGCTGACCTGCAGCCAGGGAGTCAGCGGGCCGAAGGTGCAGGCATACCAGCCATCCTTGTAGATGCCGCGGCTGCCGTTGTTGTCGAAGTACTGGACATGCTTGTTGCCGGCCGCCTTGGCGTCGGCAAACGTGTAGGCCAGGCTTGTCCCGTCGATGGGGTCCTGCTTGAAGCCATCCACCATTTGAGGCGCTTTGATGCCGATGGCCTCGTAGAGCGTCGGGGCGATGTCGTTGACGTGAGAGAACTGCGTGCGAGGCGTTTTGTCCGCCTTGATCTTCTTCGGCCACGAGATCACCATCGGGTTCCGCGTGCCGCCGAAATGCGATGCGACCAGCTTGGTGTGGTGGAACGGGGTGTTCCCAGCCCACGCCCAGCCGGCGTGGTACATGTTGGCCGTCTTGGCCGTGCCCAGGGCCTTGAGGCCGCCGATCTTGTCCAGCGCCGCCATCTGCTGTTGGATGGTGTTCGGAATCATGTTCTGGGCGAGCAGTTCGCTGATCGAACCGTTCTGGCCCTCGGCGCTCGAACCGTTGTCGCCCCAGATGTAGATGACGATCGTGTTGTCGCGAATACCGAGTTCATCGAGACCGTTGACGACCTTTCCCACCTGCGCATCGACGTGCTCCACGAAGCCGGCGAAGACTTCCATCAGGCGCACCTGGAACGCGCGTTCTGATTCGGGAATGCTGCTCCAGGCGGGCATGCTGTCCGCGCGCGGTGTGAGCTGCGTATTGGCTGGAACCCAGCCGAGTTCCTTTTGCCGTTTGAGGATGCGCTCGCGCATCACATCCCAGCCGCCGTCGAACTGGCCCTTGTACTTGTCCGCCCATTCCTTGAAAACGTGGTGCGGGCCGTGGCCGGCGCCGGGCGCCCAGTACATCAGGAAGGGCTTGTCCGGTGAGTAGGCCCGGTGGCGCTTCATCCAGTCGACTGCCTTCGTGGCCATGTCTTCGCTCAGGTGATAGCGCTCGTCGTGCGGCGGCTCCACCGGAGTCTGGTTCTCGTAGAGGCGCGGCTCGTACTGAGATGTCTCGCCGGCCATGAAGCCGTAGAAGTAGTCGAATCCGTGCCCCGTCGGCCAGCGGTCGAACGGGCCCATCGCAGTGGTCTGGTCCGCCGGCGTGTTGTGCCACTTGCCGAACGCGGCTGTCTTGTAGCCGTAATTCCGCAGCACCTCGGGTATCGTCGCCGAGGTCTTCGGTATCGTGCCGGTGTAGCCGTCCCAGTCGACAGCTCGCTCGGCGATCGTTCCCGAACCCACCCGCTGATGGTTTCGGCCCGTCAGCAAGGAAGCGCGCGTCGGCGAGCAGATCGAAGTCGTGTGAAATGCGTTGTAGCTGATTCCTTCGCTGGCGATGCGCGATAGAGTCGGCGTGTGAACCACGCCTCCGAAGGTCTCCGGCAACCCAAAGCCAACATCGTCGAGCAACACGATCACGACGTTTGGTGCGTCGGCTGGCAACCGGCTCGGCTCCGTCCGGCGGACATGCTTGGAATCCTGCAGCCGCTCGGCGGCGACGCTGGCCGACGGCGTGGGAGGGAAAGGCAATACTGATCCATCGGCAACCTGCGCCGCGCCGCCGCCCGGCTGCTGGCTGCATCCAGCGCCAAACAAAAGAACCATGCCGCCGATGCAGGCAGCCCTCGAGTAAACGCTTCTCATTGCCGTAGTCCCCTCAGCACTGACAAAGTTTCCAGCACAACAGTCAGCCGACACTTGGGGCTTTCAGTTGGAAATCTCCAGCCACCAGCTGCTTAAGTTGTTGTATTGATTAGGTTGCCGCGCGGAATATGCTCTATTGCTTTCCGGGCAGTAAGCGAAACATCACCCGCTTGTTGACCGAATCCAGATTGGGCCAACCCGCGAAGTATCAAACTTAATATGGGGCTTATTGAGAGGAATCGCTACTGGACCTTAGCCCAGTCGCCAGCGGCAACTCGACGCGGAAGACCGCGCCCCCGCCGGTGCGATTCTCGCCGGCGATTTGGCCGCCGAGGGCTTCGACAATCGTCCGGCAGATGGAAAGCCCCATCCCCAGGCCATCCGGCTTGGTCGTGTGGAACGATTCAAAGAGCCGCTGCTTGTCCTCTTCGCGAAAGCCAGGTCCGGTATCCTCCACGATGAGTCCCCCGCGGCCGTCGAAGACCTTGGTCTGGACCTTAAGAAACCGGGCGCCGGCAGGTGCCTGAGCCGCTGCGTCCATGCCGTTGTTGAGCAGATTCAGCAGCACCTGTTGTAGAGGAACGACATCGCCATGAACGAGCACAGGCTCCGGATGGAGTTCGACCGCTAATGCAATCCGGCGTGTCAGGGCAGTGCTGCGCACCAGGCGGCTTACCTCATTGGCAATCTGGTTTAGATCTATCACCTGGACCGGGACGGTTTGTTTCTTCAGGATCGCGCGCATCCTGTCGATAATCGTCCGCGCTCGCCGGTCGTCAGCCGTAATTTCAGCAAGAGCCTCGCGAATCTCCGAGTAGTTGGGGGCCGGGCCGGCCGCGAACCTCTCGGCGGCCTGAGCATTGCTCAGAATCGAAGTCAAGGGCTGCGCGAGTTCGTGTGCCAGGGCCCCGGCGAGTTGACCCACCGAAGCGACACGATTCATGTGGTGAAGCTCATCGAGCGTCCGGCGGCGTTCAAGTTCCGCCTTTTTTTGCGGGGTGACGTCGAGATGTGTTACGACCGCGCCGCCTTCTTTTCGCGCCAGCCTTTCAACTCGGACCTCGCACCAGAAGTCGCCCTCTCCATTCCGGGCGTGGTACTCGCCGACCCCAAGCGGGCCTTCCCCACTCAGCACGCCCGAGACAGCCGCTGCGACGCCTTGATGCCCACCATCCGGGCCGCTCACCGCTCCCAACGACTCGATGTAGCTGCCTCCGACGTCGACAGGCGGGATGGCGAAGTATTCCGGCCCTTTCGAGTTCCAGTTCTCACTGACCCGAATGACAGTGCCACTCTGGTCGAGGATTGCGATTCGGCCGCTGAGTGACGACAACACGGCCCGGTTCAGATCCTCGCTATCGACTGCGGCACCCTCAGACACCCGCCGTCGGCGTCTTTCTACCAGCAGAATGCCGATCAGGATCGATTGAAGCAGCAGTGCGGCAGCCGTGGCGAGGATAGTGAAACGGTGCTGTTCCCACAATGTCGGACTTCGAAAGCGCACTTCCGCGCCTGCGGGGATTCGACTCTCTGGAATGTCCCACTTCTCCAGTTGGCGCCAGTCCACCGCCACCAGCGGAGGTACATCTTGTGCCGCGACCTTGTCCGGACTCTCCCCCCGGAGCACCCGGCCAGCAAGCATCCCCAAAAACTCGCCGCCACGTTCGATACTGTTCATCGGGCCACCCACTGGGCCCGAGCCAAAACCCAGCAGCGAATTCCCGAACAGCGGCCTGTTCGCTGTCCTCCCGAGCAATGCCGACATCTCTCCCGTGGTGATAGTCCGTCCACTGGAGTCGTGGCTGAACGAGCCTTGGTAGACAATCGCCTTGTCTGGAAGCGTGGACACCCGGTCTGCGCCTTCCTCGATTGTCAGTCCCGTCAAGTCGATCAAGTCAATTGAAGGATACGACTGCCTCACGAAAGCGGAAATGGCTGAGTTGATCTGCCTGTCGATGGATGCCGATCCTCCCACAAGCGCAATAAAGCGTGTTTCGGGCAATATCCCGAGTGCGCTGCGGACGGTCTCCTCGTCACTCAGCCCCTGGTAGATGCCCGTCACCCCGGGTCCTGGCTTACCCAAACCGAGGTACTCGTTCTTGGTCATCCCGAATACGATCGGCGTCCCCGGCCAAAGCCTTTCCCGGAGTCTCTCAGCCAGGACAAGGCCTTGCGGGCGGATCGGACAGAGAAGATCGAACTTGTGGCCGCCGTACTTGTAGGAGATCCACTCGGGAAGCCTTTGCTGGAAATCCGGCGGTTCAGGCGGGACGGTTCTCGTGAATTCAGTGACGACAGAGACTCTTCCCTTAAAGGTCCTTGCCAAGCCCGTCTCTATGCCCCGAAGAATCTCCACCGCCGCGGGCCGTGTGCCCTCCAGGGGCATCAGGACGAGAATGCGCTTCGGCGCGGCATTCCCAGGCACTTGAGGCACGGCTGGAAGCGGTCCCAACAGTACCAGCAGCGACGCTGTCAGCAAGCCTCTGGCTAATCTCCGAATAGTGAACCTCCGAACCTGCGTGGTCCCCGCGGAATCGCGAGTACGAAACCACTCCCCCGGTTTCCTAAGCATAAGGTCCAGTTGCCGGTGCACAGAAACAACCCTTATGCTGGGCAAGGTTGGGCACCTCACGGGGCGTCAGACGGGGATCGGCACCCTAAGGATTGAATTCTAACAGATGGAGCGAGCTACGCCAACAAGTTCATTCGATGGGGTCAAAATCACCCTCGTCGACGACGACGCTTCTGTCCGAAGCGGTGTAAGCCGGCTTGCGCGCGCTCATGGCTTCTCATGCACGACCCTCGAATCCGGTGAGCGTGCTCTCGATAGCCTCACAATTGCGCAATCAGACTGCCTGATTCTGGATGTGCAGATGGCCGGCATCGACGGGTTCGAGACACGCGACCGTCTCCGGGCAAAGGGCATCCATATTCCCACCCTGTTCATCAGCGCGCACGGCGAGATTGACTCGCCAGATTGGGTCGCTCGCATGAAAGGCAGTCCGTGCCTTTCGAAACCCTTTGAGGAATCCGCGCTTATTTCGGCAATCCGGGCACTTCTGGAAGCGCCTCCTTTCTGACTTGCATTCCACTCGCGGGAGTAGCTACCCTTGAACGTTAAGGGACACTAATGCCTGCACTTCTCGTTCACGTGGTCGACGACGACCCAGGCGTGCGCGGGGCCATTTCCAGACTCCTCCGATCCTGCGACATCAGCGTGGAAACCTATGAGTCCTCCGAAGACTTCCTGAAGCGTACGGCCCGGACAAGGTCCCTGGGTGCCTGATCCTGGACCTTTCCATGCCTGATATGGACGGTCTCCAACTGCAGGAAGTGCTAGCCCAAACGAGCACGCGCCTCGCCGTGGTATTTGTCACCGGAAATGCCGGAATCGCCGATTCAGTTCGTGCCATGAAGGCTGGCGCGGTGGATTTCCTCACAAAACCATTTGAAGATACTCAATTGCTCGGCGCCGTCGAGGTGGCTTTTCAAAAATCCAGGAAAATGCACGAGGAAGCGGAGGAAATCGAGAGGTGTTGGCGGTTATACGATTCGCTCACGCCGCGCGAACGGCAAGTGTGCGTTCTTGTCTCGCGGGGCTTGCTCAATAAGCAGGTGGGCGGGGAATTGGGAATCCAGGAGAAGACCATTAAGCTCCACCGGAGCAACGTCATGAGGAAACTCGGCGTTACTTCGTTGGCGGACCTTGTGCGACTGGTGGAGATCCTCAGGCAAGCGGACCGCCTTGATTCAGGCACTGAACCGGTCGGGCCCTCCGCCCAAGTCGGCCGGGCACTCATAGGCCGTCTAACGCAACAACGTCAGCCCGCCCATTGCGCCATGATAGCGCTGCATCCGCAGTCCGAATTCCTTGCGTGCGCGGGACAGGCGCGACTTGACTGCCGCGTGGGTCAGCCCAAGTTGAACGCCGCACTGGCACGGTGAGCGGCCCTCCAGCAGCACCGACCGGAGCACGTCACGGAGAGGAGTGGGAAGAAGGAGAATCTCGCGCCGGACCAATGCGATCACCTCCCGCGTCGCAAGCATCTCTTCCTGTGATTTTCGCTGGCAGCGCGCCTGCATCACAGATTCCTCGCAAGTATCGGTGCGCCGCCGGCGTTCCATTCTGAGCCGCATTCTGCACTGGTTCGTGACGATCTGTTTCAGCCACGATGAAAATCTGGCTTGGCCGTTAAAGGTGTGCAGGGCTGCGTAAGCCTTCATCACCGCTGTTTGCACTTCGTCTTCAGCCGCGGCCTGATTTCGCAGAATGCGCATCGCCAGGCTGATGCAAATCGCGGCGATGACGTTCGATCAGAACGCCAAAGGAGTCCGGGCAACTTTCGAAGTGGCGATCAAGCAACTCCTCGTCGCACATTTCCGTGATGGGACGGTCGGGCGTTTGATTGGTGTCAATACCTGCAATTGGAGCCTGAGGTGGTTGATGCCAGAAGGCTGAAATCACTCCGGATTGTATGTGCGATGAGATTGGAGTCAACATTACGAGTCGGACCTCGGTGCCTATGGAGTTTCGTTATCCCGGGTTACCAGCCATTCGACTGGTCGTTGAACCGGGGATGCTCCCTCTATGAGAAGAATGTTAGGCCGCATCATCGAATGTGCCTATTGGACCTTAGTCCCAAGTAACGTCGATTACGCTGGCGGAAAGTTCCCCGGATCACTTCTTCAGAACGACCATCCCACTGAAGTGCTGAACCCGTAGTCGTTTTTTGCGGTGTTAGTGGGCGGATGGCTGTCGAAGTTGCTGTAGAAGCCGATGCGGGTATATAGGTCCTTGATGACCTTCAGGTAGAGGTTCACGTCTGCAGCCGTGCGCACGCGTCCCTGTTTCGTCAAGCTTGGATTCACCAGGTAGTTGACCGTGAACTCCAGCTTGTCGAATCGAAATGTAGAATAGCGGAACCCCACCGCCGCCTCAGCACTCTTGAAGCGCGATCCTTCCGGCTCCGGGGTAGTGAATTTCTCATTGGTGTAGGCCATGCCGACCGTTGCGAGCAGCGTGTTCTTGTTCGTGGTCAGGACATTACGGAGAACGCCTGCGCCGACGTTGGAGCGAAGCGCCAGATCTTGTGAATTGTTGGTCAGCATACTGCCAAACCCGCCTCCATACCAGCGCGAACCCTGAATCCTTTTGTAGTACCAGGCAGATCCCTGATGCCGGTTGGTCTGGGGAGCGTCGGTTTGGCTGGAAAACAGCGAGTCGATGGTCGCACCGGTGTAGATTTTTGCTGAGCGGTAACTGAAATCGGAATGCAGCGTCGATTGCGTCTGGTTGTTGGATCGCGTGTAGCCGAAACCGTAGTCGATCGCGAACTTGATCCGATCCAGCAGTCCCCTGCCGTACTGCCCGACGTTGACTATTTCTTTCTGTGTCAGCGAGACTGGCTGCGCCGCGGTGCGTACCTCGAGATTGTCGCTCTGTTTGACGTCCGCTCGGATCGTGCCCGTATAATACACGCCCGACTGGGTCTCGACCACAAATGATTGCGGGCTGTCGACCTTTTCCACTTCAGCCCAGTTCAGAGTGAAAGTGTCCGAGGCGTACGGCGCCTTCACAGTCAACTGCCCGTACTCCAGCTTCTTGATTTCGCAGGTAATTCGGTCGCCGTTTTTCATGTGAATCACGTCCACCTTTTTGCGCGTGCTCGCCCCGGCCGGCGCCGGGCACAAGAGAGCCAGTGTGAAAAAGATGGATGCGCCCCAAGAGTGCGTGGAGTGGAGGTGCATGTGCAAAGGTTACTATGCTGGCCTCCCGCGGCGAACAGTCACAGGGTCGGCATTGAACCCGGTCTATTCTAGAAGGGTGCGTCTGTTCACAACCCTTGCCTGTACCCTTGTCTTCGTTTCTGCTTTTGCCTGGGGGCAATTGAGGCCCGAGGTTCTTCACAAGCCCTCACCCATACCGGATCGCGTCATCCTCACTTGGACGAACGACCCTGCCACCACGCAGGCAGTCACATGGCGGACCGATACAACCGTTATTGGTGCCTTGGCTGAGATCGCGCCAGCCACCGATGGGCCGGAGTTTCCTAAGCATTCTCAGAGAGTCGTTCCACGCACGGAGACTTTGAAATCCGAGAAGTACAGCGCTCAGTACCACTCGGTCGAATTCACCGGACTGCAGCCTGACACGGTATATGCCTATCGTGTCGGCGACGGCGGGAACTGGTCAGAATGGAATCAGTTCCGAACCGCCTCCAACAACCCAAGGGCACCGCTTGAGTTCATCTACGTTGGCGATGCGCAGAACGACATCTGGTCAATGTGGTCGCGGGTGATCCGGCAATCGATTCTTGATGCGCCGAAGGCTCGTTTCATCGTTCACGCAGGAGATCTCGTCAATCGCTCCGTGCGCGACGAGGAGTGGGGCGAGTGGTTCATGGCTCCAGGCTGGATATACCGATCCATCCCGTCATTTCCAACGCCCGGCAACCACGAGTATCCTTCCAAAGTGCTCAATGACAACTGGAAGCCTCAGTTTACGCTGCCGCGTAATGGGGTTTCCGGGCTTGACGAGACAAATTACTATGTGGACATCCATGGCCTGCGCATGATTTCGCTCAACTCGAACGAGAAGCAGGCAGAGCAGGCCGAGTGGCTGGACCAACTGCTATCAAAGAACACGCAGCCTTGGGTGATCTGCACGTTTCATCATCCAATCTATTCAACCGCCAGGGGCCGCGACAACAAAAGTCTCCGCGAGATGTGGCAGCCGATCTTCGACAAGTACTCGGTCGACATGGTCCTCACTGGTCACGACCACAGTTACGGCCGGACCAATGTGATGTCGGGGGCCGCCCCTCAGACGAGCAAGGGCGGCACCGTGTATGTTGTTTCGGTCTCCGGTCCGAAGATGTACGGCCACGACAATGATCCTGTGCACGTCCGCGCTGGCCGCGACATCCAGCTCTATCAGGTGATTCGCATCAATGCGGACAAGCTGTCGTACGAAGCCCGCACCGCACGAGGCGAGATCTTCGACTCCTTCGACCTGATCAAGCAAAAGGGCAGGAAGAATCAGCTCGTCGCCAAGCCTCCAGCCCTCCGCTAGAATCCAACCTCTGGTCGCAAGCAGATGCCTGCTCGAATGCCTATAGCAGCCTTCGCGCATAGGCGATCTGGCGCGCCACGTCGTCGTTGATCTCGCCTTCCTTCTCGTATTCGAAGGCAATGAGGCCCTTGAAGCTCATCCTCTTGAGCGCGGCCATGACGTCAACAATTCGGCAGAGCCCGGTGCCAAGTGGGACGTTCACCTCCGCCGCAGGGGCCTGAATGTCCTTCAGGTGAACGAGCTTCAGAAAAGGTCCGAGCTGCTGGACCGCGTCTACCGGATCGTAGCCGCAGGAGACCATGTGGCCGACGTCGAGGGTGCAGCCCATTGTCCTTGAGCGTCCCCGCAGGGCCTTGAGGATGTCTTCGGGGCTCTCATAGACGAACTTCTTTTTGGGAAAGAAATGGTTGTGGATGCCGAAAGTGAGCCCCTCGCGCGTGAGGCGTTCGTCGACGGCCTTGACCATCTCCCCTTCAGGGTCGCCGCTGATATTGGAGCAGCCCAGAATTCTGGCGAAACGAACGGAGTCGTCGAGATCCTGCTGCGTCGTGATCGTGGGAGCGTAGTATGAGACGCAGCGGACGCCGGCGGCGTCAAGTTTCCGCCGGGTTGTTCTAAACAACTCGACGGGAGGGTGCTTGAACGTCATGAACTCTCCGCGCGACATTTCGATCTCTGTGATCCTGAGCGCCTTGAGCTGAGCGATCATCGCGTCGATTGAGAGGTTGTGATAGGTGTAGGCTCCGATGCCCAGACGCATTTCGCTGGCGGCGCTCGCGATCGAGCACCCCGCGAGGCCGGCGTGAAATTGGCGGCGGCTGATCATTTCAGTTCCGGACGTGGACGCGGCGCAATGTCGGCTTCAACCAGTCCGAGCGCCCATCGAATGGCCCCCATGTACATCTTCTGCACCTCCGGTCGATCCCAGTTATCCACGACATGGCCGATCGTGGAATAGAAAACGCGGCCTTTGCCGTATTGCTTCACCCATGCGACTGCGAAGTCCCGATCCTGACGATGCACGCGCGCTCCCGAGAGATCAAGCTTCGACTCATCCAGCCGGAGCAGAACGCGGGTGTTCTCCCGCGAGAAACTCTTGACTTGATAGACCTCGTCAACCAGCGTAAACGCATTCGGCCACGCGCTCATCCCCGGAAAGGCGGGATCTTCGACAACAATCGGCGCGGCGAAGGTGTTCCATGGGTGCTCGTCATAGGTGCCGCCCAGCAGGTCGACGAACTCGGGCCATTTGACCCAGGTGATGGAGGCGCTGTGGACCCCGATGAAGCCTTTGCCATCGTCCCTGATAAATGACAGGAAATCGGCACGCTGTTGATCGTCCATCGCGGGGTTACCGCCTGTATAGAAAAGCACCGCATCAAAATTGTTGAGGTTCTTCGCGTTGTATTCGAGTTTTTTCTTTGTGAGCGGCTCCGTGTCGGTCCGAATGTGGGTGTCCCAAAAACCACTCTCGCGGCCCATGCGCTCAATGGTGGACATGGCGTGGGAGATCGCTTCATGCCGATAGCCTTTTTCATCGCCGATGACGAGAAGCTGCTTTCGCGGAGGCGCCGGCTGCGCGCACAGCCCCAGGACTGAGAAGATTGCTGCAACGACGGCCCTCATGGGACGCCTCCGGTTCTTTGCCGCGATTTTGGGCGGCGCCTGAATCTGCTTTTCGTCGAAACTGGCGTCAAAGACAAGGTTGAAAAACCCCACCATCATCTCATCCCAGCTTTGGTCGCCCCACACGACGTCCTTGGTAGGGTCCGGGTTGAACTTGTTGTTGGGCGAATTGTCAAAGTGGGCTGTACATTCGATCACCGATCCTTTTGGCAATTTGAGTGGAATTGCCAGGTTGTACCAGAGTTGCCAGGCAAAACTGTATGTTGGAACACTCAGCAGCGTCTGGCGCTTCCCATCCGGAAAGCGAACGCGATAGACGAAATCCTTGCCTCGTGCGTGCATGTGTGGATGGAGCCCTTGCAGCAAGACGTCTGCGCCGAGTTCGAACTCGGCGTCGACACGGTGGTTCGGCGAGCCGGCCGGTATTTTGAACTTGCCGTTGGTAGCGGAAAACGTCATGACTCGTTGCTTGGGCGTTTCTTTGGCGAATACCAGCCCGACCCTTGTGAGGTCAGTACCCGGTTTGCCGTCGGTCGTGTAGTGAACCTGGAGGATGATGTCGGAACCGGCGCGAACGAGCTTTGCCTTGCCTGGTTCGAATGCTTCCGGCGGCTGGCCCGGCGCATAACCGACAAGGAAGTCGCTGGGTAGCGCGCTGGTGTCGACCTTACTGTCGGGCGGGGCTTTATCGGGGACGAACGGGATGCCAGGCTTGATGTCCTTCAACCATGTTGAACCAGGCTCGCGTACGTAGGCGATGATGTGGTGAACATGCGAGCGGTCGCCGGGGCGGGCCTCGGCGAATTGGACCCATTTGTCGGTCGTGAATCCGGAGGGGATGAGCCAGTGGAGGTACTCAATCGTTCCTTTGGCGGGGATCTGATACGGCTTTGGAAGTTGGTATATGACGTCGGGCTTGGGTATGCCCCACCCCTCGGTGAACGTGGCCGGAGGAGGGAGGTCCTTAGGGTCACCCTCCTGCGCGCCGGCGTTGGCCCAGGCGACGATCGTGTCGATTTCCGTTTTGGTCAACGAGCGATCGTTAGCGAACCTGCCATAGCGCTGATCGGCATGCCAGGGCGGCATGGACTTCTGTGCCACCGCCATCCTGATGGCCGCGGCCCAGGGCCGGACCTGCTTGTAGGTGAGCAAGGGGAATGGGCCAATTTCGCCTGGGCGATGACACTCCTGGCAGTGCTTTTGTAGCAGCGGCGCGACGTCTCTGGTATACGTTGGCTTCTGAGCCGCGCCGAGGACAATCGTACTGGCGACGAAAATCATCCACGGTCTGATCATGCTTCTCTGTTTCCCAGTTCCTCGATATTAGAACTTTTCGGAGTCTTTGTTGGGCTGCCCGACCCTCCGGCGGCACTGCGACATAATAGCTCCCATGCGACGGCTGACCCTTTTCCTCCCGCTATCCGTGATCCTGTCGGCACAGCAGCCGGCACAGGAGAGCTTCCTGGGCAACATTGCGCCGATTGTCAGGTCGATCCACGAGGAACGCGGATTCCCCATGGACTACGCGCACCGCAAGGGGCTGAGCGTGGATGAGTGGCGGCGGCGCGGTCGTGCCGAGGTCCAGCGGTGTCTTTCGTATGCGCCCAACCCAGTGCCTCTGGACGTCAGAGTGCACTCTGTAGCTAAACGCGACGGCTACGAAGTGCGCGTGATTTCGTTTGCCGGTTCGGCGCATTACCGCGTTCCCGCGTTCCTGCTTGTTCCGGACAGGCCCGCCGGCAAGAGCCCGGCAGTGGTGGCGCTGCATGATCACGGCGGCTGGTTCTATCACGGCAAGGAGAAACTGGTGCGCATGGAGGGCGAGCATATGGCGCTTGGCCCGTTTCGCGAACAGTAGCTACGGCGGCCGGGCCTACGCCGACGCGCTGGCGCGACGCGGCTTCGTCGTCCTCGTGCCGGACGCCTTCTTCTGGGGCGAGCGGAGGCTCGAGTACAAACAGGCGCCAAAGGAATTGCAGGCGCGCCTGGCCGCGCTGAAGCCGGAGCAGACCGAGTACGTGCGGGCCTTCAACACGTGGGCGCGCGAACGAAACACGGAGCTGAACACCTGGCTGTCGTTCAGCGGCACGACGTGGATGGGCATCGTCAACTACGACGACCGCCGCAGCGTCGACGTGCTCGCGTCCTTGCCCGAGGTGGACGCCGGCCGCATTGGGTGCCTGGGCCTCTCCGGTGGCGGCTATCGCTCGACATATCTGGCCGGGATGGAACCGCGGATTCGCGCCGCCGTGATTACCGGATGGATGACGTCGCTGCCTACGACGCTCGATATCCCGTACTCCGTTCATGCCGCGTTGTTCGACGCGTTCGGTGTTCACCAGAACCTGGACCATCCTGATATCGCTGCCCTCGCAGCGCCGAATTGCGCCATCTTCGTGCAGAACTGCGCGCGCGACCGGCTGTTCACGCGCGCCGGAATGGAATCGGCCGCCGGGAAGATCCGGGCGGTCTACGAGGACTTGAAGCACCCCGAACGGTACCAAGCGAAGTTCTATGACGTCCCGCACCAGTTCAACACCGAGATGCAGGAGGAAGCCTTCGACTGGCTCGAGAAGTGGCTCGGACCGGTGTCGAAGCGGAGATAACAAGTACAGGACTCGCGAGATGCGGCGAACATCGATTACGTTCCACCATCTACAAGGACACTAGATATGCAAGATTCGCCGCCGGCTTCTCCTCATCCTGCCAGATACCTACTGATTGCGGTTGGCCTGGCCGGCGCTGTGGCGGCCGTCGCATCGATGGCAGACCGGAAGGATCGCCCAGGCGGGAATCCCGATGCTTGCCGCGCTGGTTGCCGGCGCTCTTTACGGGCAGATGGATAAGCGCTTCAAGGAGAGTTCCTTCACTTTCTGGGTGCTGGCATTCCTTGCCGCCGCCATGTACTACCCACGTCTGTTCACCAACTGGGGATTCGACACCAATGTCCTGGTCATTCCCATGCTCCAGCTCATCATGTTCGGCATGGGAACCAAACTGAGCGTCGCCGATTTCGTGAAAGAATTCCGCCAGCCGAAAGGAATCGCTGTCGGCTCGGTTCTCGTGTTCACCATCATGCCGGTGGTGGGAGTGCTGGTGGCGAGACTGTTCCGGTTCTCCCCCGACATCGCGGTAGGGGTCATCCTCATCGGCGCCTGTCCAGGCGGCGCGGCGTCGAATGTGATGGCCTTCCTTGCCCGGGGGAACGTCGCCCTTTGCGTGAGCGTCACCACTCTGACTACGCTTGTGACTCCGGTTGTAACCCCGACACTCATGAAGCTGTTCGCCGGCACGCTGATCGAGGTGCCTTTCCTCAAGATGATGATGTCGAGTTTCAACCTGATTATTGTGCCCATCGCCGCCGGTCTTGTTTGCCACAAGATTCTCTATGGAACGGCGCCGTGGCTCAAAAAGCCTGCCCCAGTCATTGGTATTGGCATCCTCGGATTCGGCCTCGCCGCCGCGACCGTACCGCTCAGCCTGCCCACCGAAATTGCAGTTCTAAAACCGGGGCTGATCCTCGGATTCGTCCTGGCTGGAGTCGTCTCAATCACAAAGGTAATCGTCGCCTCTCTCAATGGTCCGGCCAACTGGATGAATCAGATTCTGCCGAAGGTCTCGATGGTCTCGATATTGCTGTATGTGACCATCGTGGTGGCTCTCAACCGTGACGAACTTCTCGTGGTGGGGCTCATGCTGGTGGCGGCGTCCGCGGTGCACAATATTCTCGGGTTTGTTTTCGGCTACTGGGCAAGCAGGGCGGTTGGTCTTTCCAAGCGCGACAGCAGGACCCTCTCCATCGAGGTCGGTCTGAAAAACGGCGGGCTCGGCATGGGACTTGCCTTGCAGGCCCTGAACAGCCCCAACGCTGCACTGGCCCCGATCGTCTTCGGCAAGTGGATGAACATCTCCGGCTCGGCGCTGGCCAACTACTGGCGCGGCCGTCCGACCGGCGAGCCTGACGAAGAAGAGGACTGACTCGGACTATCTCAGACCTGGGCATACTCCGAAGGCCTGCAGCAGTTCACCCATTTGCGGATAAATGGCTCTAAACACGATTAAACCTTCTCAAATTCCCTATTCGGCAAGATCGAGCTACTGTACACTATTTTGAACCGGGAGGGCGATATAGAAACCCCGGCGGAGGTAGAGATCTATGCAGACCCATCCGAAGTATGGACTGTTGACCCGACGTGCCTTCCAAAAGACCGCTGCGCTCGCTGGATCCGGACTGTTGTTCGGCCAAACCGCAGCGGATGAAAACCAACCCTGGTTTGAGGCCACGCGTGCCCCAATTGCAGAAACTGATGGTTTCCGGCAAGTTGTCGAGCCGTGAACTGACCCA
This sequence comes from Bryobacteraceae bacterium, assembly GCA_963714395.1. Taxonomy (GTDB): domain Bacteria; phylum Acidobacteriota; class Terriglobia; order Bryobacterales; family Bryobacteraceae; genus JACADU01. The sequence continues at coordinate 301,085 of CAVQOO010000002.1, read as the reverse complement.
GGCCTATTTGCGAAGGATTGACAAGCTCAATCCGTTGCTAGGGGCGGTTATTGAGACCAATCCGAATGCCATAGCTATTGCAGCACAGCGGGACGCTGAGCGAAGGGCAGGCATTGTGCGCGGCCCGTTGCATGGAATCCCCATGCTGCTGAAGGACAACATCGCCACTGACGACAGCATGCAGACGACTGCAGGATCGGTGCTCCTTCTGAATAGTAGGGTCCCTCGCGACGCGACTCTGGTAGACCGGCTTCGACAAGCTGGCGCCGTTATTTTGGGGAAGAGCAACCTTTCGGAGTGGGCCAATTTCCGGGGGTTCGCGCCATTCAATGGATGGAGCGCCCGTCGTGGCTTCACCCGCAATCCCTACATCCTCGACTATGACCCTTCAGGTTCGAGCTCCGGATCTGCCGTCGCCGCCGCAGCCAACCTCTGTTCCGCGACGGTCGGAACCGAGACCAGCGGTTCCATTCTCTCGCCCTCCGGCAACAATCACATCGTTGGCTTGAAACCGAGCGTTGGCTTGGTGTCACAGTCTGGAATCATCCCAATCTCCAATACTCAGGACACCGCCGGCCCATTGACCCGGACCGTAACAGACACCGCTATCGTACTTGGAGCCATTCAGTCCCCCTTTGGCCCTGTGTCCCCGGGCATGGTGCCAGCCGACTACACGGTCTTTCTCAAGCGAGGCGCACTGAATGGGGCGAGGATTGGTGTAGACACGAAGTACTTCACTTGGGACTACGGCGGAGATCCGGACATCGTGTCCGCGGTGGGTAGGGCCATCAACACGATGACGAGCCTGGGCGCGACGATTGTTCCTACTGACTCAGGCGACGTCGACACGTTGTTCAACGAGTACCTCCTCCTCATCCTGGCCTATGAGTTCAAAATCCAGATCTCAGCCTATCTCGCCGGCCTCAACCACACAGCAGCCAGAACATTGGCTGACCTGATCGCTCTGAACAACACCCGCTGTCCGCAGGAAATGAAATACTTCGGCCAGGAGCTATTTGAGTTGGCGGAGATTTCCGACACGCTCTTAACTCCGCAGGATTACGCTTCGGCGAGGCAGGCTGCGTGGACGATCACCCGGGCGCAAGGCATTGACAAAGCCCTTTCCGAACAGAATCTGGATGCCATCATTGCTCCGGGCGGTTCGTACGCCTCTGCGATGCCGGCGGCTGCGGGATATCCGAGCCTTGCCCTCCCACTCGAAGTACTACCGGATGGTCGCCCAGCCGGACTTTTCATTTATTCGGGATTTCTGAAAGAGCCGAAGCTGATTGCGCTTGCCTATGACCTCGAACAAGCCCTGGGCCCGCGCACGACCCCGAAATTCCTGGGCAACACGCCTCTGGACCCGCCTGATGCAGGTATCTGCGCTCTCCTGCCAAAGAATACGCCGGGCCAAGGCTCCGGTATTGGAATGCGCCGCAACATCGGGAATCGCCGCTTTGTGACCATTTAGTATTCGGAGCACGGTTGGCAGACTGCTAATTCGCTTGTGGAGACTGAGCACTGGACGGGCTTCGCGTCGAGAAGAAAAGGAATGGCCGGCGCTATCATCCGTGGCCATACTTCGATAGAATTGCCGCCTGCGAGGTCTCTGCACTCCACCATGAACCGAAGAACTTTCCTCCAATCCGCTTTAGCGGCGCCCCTTCCTCTGGCAGCCCATCAGGCTGAGACGCGCGCCCCCAAGAACATTAAGATCACGGGAGTCGAAGTGATCGTGACCAATCCCGAACAGGCCCCGATGGGCAACTACGTTCTGGTCAAAATCACAACCAACCAACCCGGGCTGGTCGGATGGGGCGATGCCACTTGCACCGGAAGCGACCTGGCGGTCGCGAAGATGCTGGAGGAACACCTGGCGCCCGGCCTGATCGGCCAGAATCCGATGCAGTCGGAGATGTTATGGCGTCGGATCTTCTATCTCCCCTACTATCGTTCGGGCTCGGTACACATGTCGGCGGTAAGCGGAGTCGACATGGCGCTGTGGGACATCAAGGGGAAGGTCGCGGGGCTGCCGGTTTACGAATTGCTCGGAGGCAAGGTTCGGGACAAACTACTCACCTACTGGAGCACGGGCGGTCGCGATTTCAAGCAGGTGGAAGAAGGCGTCCGTCGCTTCATGGCGGAAGGGTACAAGGTCGTCAAAGTGCAGGTATCTGCGCCAGGCATGGAGGGCGGCTATGCCGTTCCGCCTTCGGAGAAGCAGCGTGCCGCGACGCAAGCGGCGTACGAAAAAGGGATGCCGCCGGACGAAGTGTGGGAGCCGGAGTCCTATGTCAGAATTCTGCCCAAACTCTTCGAGCACCTGCGGAAGAACCTGGGCGAGGACATCGGGCTGTTGCACGACGTTCACGAGCGCATCACAACCAATCAGGCGGTAGCGCTCGCCAAGACTCTGGAACCCTACCGGCTGTTCTTTCTGGAGGACCTGCTGCCTCCGGAACACCTCGACACGTTCCGGTTAATCCGGCAGCAGGCATCGACGCCGCTATCGATGGGAGAGGTTTACGTAGGCGCCTGGGAAGGGCACTCGCTGGTCACGGAACACCTGATCGACTATGTGCGGCACGACCTGGCGCACTGCGGCGGCATCACGACGGGAAAGAAGGTCGCCATCGCGGCGGAACCCCACGGCGTGTTGACCGCGTGGCACGGACCGGGCAACATCTCTCCGGTGACTCACTTTGCGAACTGCCACGTGAGCTTGTCGGTTCCGAATTTCGGGATACAGGAGGAATCGCGCGGCTGGGGGCCGAAGGTGCGCGAGGTGTTCTCCGACTTTCCCGTGGTCAAGGACGGGTATGTGACTGTGAACGACAAGCCGGGGTTGGGCGTTGAAGTGAACGAATCAGCGGCGCGGAAATACCCCTACGTCCGGCGGCTCAGGCCGGGTATCCGGCGCGAAGATGGAACTCCATGGCCCTATTAGCCCGACTTCCGCGCAGCCTGCCGCTCGAAGCCGGTCTGCGACCATTCGTCAATGGCCCGGTCCCATGGCCGCTCCATCAGCCCACAGGCTTTTCTCCGCCCACCTGCTCACTAACGATCCGGTCGGTAAGAGGCCCGAAGTTCGGTCTCCAGTAGAGTTTGCGCGTCGGCACGTCCGAAGATGTCCAGCAGCGGAGCGACCAGACCGGTCCACCCGGTCTGATGGCTGGCGCCGAGGCCTGCACCGTTGTCACCGTGGAAGTACTCGTAGAAGAGGATCAGGTCGCGCCAATGCGGATCCTCCTGGAACTTGGCCGAACCTCCATAGACGGGCCGTTTCCCATCGGCGTCGCGCAGGAAAGTGCTGGTCAGGCGGCGGGTGAGTTCCTGCGCCACCTCGAACAGCGTCATGTATTTGCCGGAACCGGTTGGGCACTCCACCTTGAACTCGTCGCCGTAGAACCGGTACAGGTTCACAAGCGCCCGGACGATCAGCGCATTGACCGGCATCCACACCGGACCGCGCCAGTTGGAGTTGCCGCCGAACATCCCCGTATTCGATTCGGCCGGCAGGTATTGCACCTTGTACTCCTGATGGCCGACCCAGAGGATGAATGGGTGATCCAGGTGATAACGGGAGATCGAACGAATGCCGTGCGGGCCCAGAAACTCGTTCTCGTCCAGCATGTAGCCGAGCACCCGCATCAGCTTCTTCTTGTTGAGGATCGACATCAGACGGCGTCCCTTGTGTCCGATGTACCCCTCGTCGGTCGGGGCCACATGGGAGACCAGCTCCGGATGACGTTTCGCGGAACAGGGCGATCATCTCCATCAGCTTCGGATGGCGAGTGACAGAATGCCCGTCGAACACCGTGGATGCGCACAGCGGCAGCAAGCCCACGAGCGAACGCACCTTCAAACGCATTGCCTGGCCGTCGGGCATCCGCAGCAGATCGTAGAAGAACCCGTCCTGCTCGTCCCACATCTCGTCGTGATGCTCGCCGATGCGATCCATGGCATAGGAGATCCACATGAAATGCTGGACGAACTTGAAGGCGACCTCTTCGTACATCGGGTCGTAGTCGCAAAGGATCAGTGCGATTTCGCACATGCAATTGCAGTAGAACGCCATCCAGGCCGTCCCATCCGCCTGCTCCAGCGATCCGCCGGTGGGCAGCTCCGCGCTGCGGTCGAACACGCCGATGTTGTCCAGCCCGAGAAATCCGCCGGCGAAGACGTTCTTTCCGGAAGGATCCTTGCGGTTGACCCACCAGTTGAAATTCAGCATCAATCCCTGGAACGACCGCTCCAGGAAGCGAAGATCCGACCGGCCGAGCGATCTCTCGTACTTGTACAGCCAGAGCGTGGCCCAGGCGTGCACCGGGGGATTCACATCGCTGAAGTTCCACTCGTAGGCGGGAATCTGCCCATTGGGGTGGAAGTAGAGATTGCGCAGCATCAGCAGAAGCTGCTCTTTGGCGAAGTCGAAAGTCCACCTGTGACAGGGCGATGGTGTGGAAGGCGAGATCCCAGGCGGCATACCAGGGGTACTCCCACTTGTCCGGCATCGAGATCACGTCGGCGTTCAGCATGTGGAACCATTCGGTGTTCCGCACGCCGTGCCGGGCCGATTCGAGCAGCGGATGGCTGCCATGCTCTTCGAGCCACCTATCCAGGTCGAAGTAGTAGAACTGCTTGCTCCACAGCATTCCTGCCAGGGCCTGCCGGTGCACGCGGCGCTGGTCTTCGGTCAGCGAATGGGGCGTGATTCGTTCATAGAATTCGTCCGCATCTCCGATCCGGCTCTTGAATATTTCCTCGAAGTCATTGAAAGAGTCGCTTGCCGGGGCGGCGGTCAGCCGCAAGCGGACTGTCTGGCTGCCTCCGGCGGGCACTTCCAGCCGGTAGTGGGCCGCGGCCTTGGTTCCCGCCTTTGCAGGATTCACGGCCTCGCCCTGTCCCGAGACCACGCAGGCATGGAAGGCGTCCTTCACATAGGGAGATGCATTGGGCTGGCCCCAGAGGCGGCTGGCATTGCTCTCATTCTCGGTGAAGAGAAGTTCGGGCGCTCCATCGCAGGCAAGCCACTGCTCGCCCAGTTCATGGTGTGAGGCGCCGATGACGCCCGGCGCGGTCTGCCGCAGCGAGGGCTTCGGGCAATCGTCACCCCAGGACCATGTGTTCCGGAACCACAGCGTCGGCAGCACGCGAAGACGGGCCGTCTCCGGTCCCCGATTGTGAACGGTGATCCGGATGAGTACGTCCTCCGGCCCCGCCTTGGCGTATTCCACGAACACGTCGAAGTACCGGTCTTCATTGAACGCGCCGGTATCGAGCAGTTCGTACTCGAACTCCTCGCGCGACCGTCCGCGGTTCGTCTCCACCAGGTCGCGGTAGGGGTACTCGCACTGCGGGTACTTGTACAGATACTTCATGTAGGAGTGCGTGGGCGTGCTGTCGACGTAGAAGTAGTACTCCTTCACGTCCTCCCCGTGGTTCGCCTCGCTGTTGGTGAGCCCGAACAGGCGTTCCTTCAGGATGGGGTCGCGCTCGTTCCACAGAGCCAGCGCAAAGCAGAGCCGTTGCTTGTCGTCGCTGATGCCGCCCAGGCCATCTTCACCCCAGCGATAGGCTCGCGAACGGGAATGGTCATGGGAGAAGTAGTCCCAGGCATTGCCGTTGTCGCTGTAGTCCTCGCGGACCGTGCCCCACTGTCTCTCGCTGAGGTAAGGTCCCCATTTCTTCCACGGGATTCCCGCCTCCCGCGCCTCATTCAGCCGCTTCTGCTCGGTGACGTCAACAAACTTGCTCTTGCTCATGAGTTCGTCCTCCTGCTGCGTCCGTCATGCTACCGCCCACAACCTACTGGCATCAATCGCCCGGGCTCAGTAGGCCACTCGTCGTCCGTCCTGCGCCAGGTCTTGTCCGGGTCGTAGCGCTCCATGCTCTTGGCGATGTTCAGGGAGTCAGGTCCCAAGTCCTTCTCATACACGATCCCGTCGTGGCTGACGATGAACGTCTTCACCCCGGTCACGCCGTACTCGGCCGGCACCGCGATCAGCGCAAAACCGCCGATCATGATCCCCTTGATGACGTAGTCGATCTCGCCAAGCGGCGCTGACGGGCCCTGGCCCTTCAGAACTTTGAAGTAGTAGCCGTGATAGCCGGAGCGGACGCTGAGGGAGTACCCCTCCTCGATGGCCTTGGCCACCGCTTCGCTGATTGGGCCGCCCGGTGTCCCATCCTCATTCCGCCAGTAGAGTCCATCGCGCTTGCCCGGCGAACTGATGATCCTCTGCGCAAACTGCTTGGTGCCAGACGAATCCTGTGCCAGTGGAGGCGTATTCCCACTGCGCCTCGACGAATCCGCGGCACACCTGGATCGCGTCCAGTTCGTTGGCTCCAATCCGCCTGTTCAGGATTTCCTGCCGGCCCGCCTTGGAGTCGAAATACCACTTCCCCTTCCTCTTGACGATCGGAATGGGAAGCGGCCAGTCGGCGGCGCCCACCGACAGAATCGCGCGGGAGGACTTCTGTGGATCGACAACCACGGCCTTCTTCTCCCGTGCCCTGGCTGCGAAGGCGGCAAGGTATGTTCTTGTCCTGCACAGGGTCGCCCGATGAGACCAGATCGCTTGCCTTCCGGGCCGAAGAGTTCCTTCAATGCGGAAACATCGTTCGCCCTCCGCCGCTTTGATCAGGGCATCCGCCGCCAACTGTGGTGTATCGAAGCCCTTCTGCGGTGCCGCGGCCGATTGCGCCGCTGCCAATGCCCGCAAGCAGAGCCGCCAGGATGGCAAGCAGCGCCATCCGATAAAGAATACGTGATGAGTGTGAATTGGTGATTACTCTCATGGTCATGGCCTCGCTACCTCCGTCTCCCACCGCCGCCGCCGCTGCGGCTGCCGCCTCCGCGTGAGGACGCCATGCTCGATGCACCCCGCTGGCTGCTGGCTCTGGCCGAGCTTCCGCTCACTCCGCTGGAAGCGCCGCTGAAGGCGCCGCGGTTGGCAGAGCTTCCTGAGCCCGAAACCTGCCGGCTGCCGACCTGATCGCCGCCTCCACGGCTCGCGCTCGTGTTGGCTGCGCTGGCGCCCCTGCTGCCGGTTGCGCCGCCCCGGTCCCGCGATTCGTCGTCCCGGCTTGCGCCCCGCCGCCCGTCCGCGCGGAAGTCTGGCCGGCTGTCGCTTGCCGGCTTGAAGGCGATTGCCCGCGCGCCGTGCCGCCGTACTTGCTGGCCGTCGCCTGGTTCGAGTATGGCGCGCCGCCCCGATGCTGCGGGTTGTGTTGCCATGTGTTGCTGGTGTTGCCAATATTGGTCGTATTGCCCGAGCGGTTGATGTTCGTATTCCTGTTGACGTTGTAGTTGTTATTGACGTTGATATTGACGTCGTTGTGCCCCCAGCCGCAGTTGTAGCCCCAGCCGCCATGATAGGCAGCCCCCATCGCCATGCCCACGCCGAATGAAATCGCCATGCCGGCCGCGTACGGCGCCCGGCGGCGGCGGCGGTGGATAGACAATCGGCGGATACGGGTACACGGGAGGTCCATAAACCACAACCGGGTTGTAGGTGGGGACGTAGACCACCTGCGGATTGGCCTGTTGGATGACCACCACCGTCTTGGTCTCCACCACCTTCGTTTCCACCTTCTGCTGCTCGGTCGTCTTCAGAGCGCCGGCGTCCTTGCGCCTTCTTGCGCATTCTCTGAACCGCATCCATTACGTCTTCCTGTTGCGCCAGAAATGCGTTGCCCAGGTCCGACGTCCACTTGATGTTCTCCGCCATGTTCTTCACCACATCCGGAAGGGACGCCATGGCCATAATGCTCGGATCCCAATCCTGCTTCTTCACCGCGTCCACAAGAGCCTGGTCCTTCAAGCCCTTGTTCTTCTCCAGCCACTGTTGCAGCTGAATAATCTCCAGCGGGTAGGTAGAGGCAACCAGTGTCTGGGTCAGCATCGGATCCGGATAGAGCGCGATGGGCGCCACAAGCGAGTCGAGCTGTTCCGGCGGCAGCTTTGGCCGCAGCTTCCTGGGCAGGTGCGGCGGCCGGTTGGGCCTGCTGCGCCAGCAATCCAGGGTAGCCCGGCAGAATCAGCAGCGTGCACAGAATCGCTACCCAGTGCTTCAGCGGCTGGACTGGAGCTTTCGATTCAAGCCCTGTCATTGTCATGTTCGTTCACCACTCTGTACACATCGATCATCCAAATCACGTGCGGCTGGCTGACACATGTCGATTCAGTCGGACGAACCGCTCGCGTTGTTCAGCCAGCCGCCTTGCAATCTTATCGATCCCTTGCGGGATTCACTTCTTCACCGGCGGTGGATAGTTCTTCAGCAGCTTCTGCGCAGCCTTCGCCAGGTTCTTCTGCCTCTTGTCCGGCTTTGCATTCTCATCGAGCGTCTTTGAAGCCTTGCCTCTCCACACCAATTGCTTGGCGGCCGGATCGTACATGTCGAGAACCAGCATTCCGATGTTGATTGTGGAAGTGGTTGCCGTCGTCATGCCGACATCCCGCCGCCCCAGCGGGCGCCGTAGCCCCAACCTGCGCCACCAGTGTTGTAGGCGTTGACCTGCTTCTCCTGGCCGATGGCAAGCTGGTAGCCGACGTAGAGGTCTGCCTTGTCGCTGTCGGTCTTGCTCAGCCCCTTCTTCGCCATCTCCGTTTCCATCGCGGCCTTGATCTGCTGGTCAATCAGTTGATCGGGGTGGACGCCCTCCTTGATGGGCAACCCACTTGTAGCTCTTGAACTTCGAAAAGTCGGCCGACTGATCGAAGTTGTATGTCACGTCCTGTGCCGTCAGGACCAAGCTGAAGCAGAGTATTCCGAAAAATGGTCAAGAATCTGGATTTGTTCATAGTGTTATCCCTTTCGATCATTGTCGCTCATTGAAATTGTCTGCCGCTCGCAGCGGCCCGACGTTCACTTCGACCCTCAGGCCCGGGAAACGCCGACCCGTGCAAGCTCGCTTTGGACAACATCATCGACGGTTTGCTGATAATCTTCGTGCGGGAGCAGTTCTCCGAATCCGGCCTCTCGCAGAAGGACGCGGATTCGCGTCCTCACCTCGGCAAGCTTCAGGCAGCCGCCTTCGCGTTGGAGATCCTCATTCAGCTCATGGAGCATGGTCGCGCCCGAAATGTCCATATTCGGCGTGCTGGAGAGGTCGCACACGGCCACCTTCGCCTGCCGCGCGGCGGCCGCACGCTTCACCGATTCTCTGATGTGCTCGGCGTTGAAGTAGAGCACGGAAACGTCAACTCTGAACACGAAGACGCCGGGGATTTCCTGTGCCTCCGGGTGCCGGCCCAATTCCGAATACCGCCTTGTTGCCGGCATTCTGCCAAGAGCGGCAACATTGGGCCTGGAGGCTCCCGCCAACAACACGATCAATGAGCAAAAAGCTGCCAGCAGCACGCCCCGCAGAATGCCGAGCATCAGAACTCCGCTGAACGCGGCCATCGCAATCCAGAACTCGGGCCGGCTGAGCTTCCACAGCCTCTTCATCTCTTTCACGTTGACAAGCCCTCGGACGGCGACCAGGACAATTGCAGCCAGTACGAGGTTCGGCAGGTCCTTGAGAACATCCGCAAAATAGAGGACGAACACGGTCAGAGTGGTCGAGGTGATCACCAGGGACATCGGAGTCTTGGCACCGGCCCCATCGTTGACCGCCGACTGCGAGAATCCGCCTGCCACCGGAAAGCCCTGACCGACCGCCAGAAACAGGTTGGCAGTTCCCAAAGCAAGCAGTTCCTGCCTGGGATCGACCTTCTGGCCATGTCTGCGCGCGATTGTTTTGGCCGCCGAAATGCCTTCAATGTAAGCCAGCAGAAAACAGGCAAAACCGAGTTCCAGGACTCCGTCGACGTCCTTTGCACGCAGGGACGGGGGCTGAAAGCTCGGGAGTGAACTCGGTATCGCGCTCACCGACTGCACCCCCATATCGCGGAGGGGAAACCAGATCATCGCAGCAATGGAGAGTGCGACTACTAATACCGCAACCGGTCGTCCGGGCAACAGCCGTTCTCCAGCAAGCATGATGACAATGGCAGCCAGACCCATGGCCAGCACCGTCATATTCGTTTGGGGAATCTGTTGGATCAGTATCAGAGAGCGCGAAAAGAAATGATCGCCCCCACCGGGTACGCCGAACAATTTCGGCAACTGGCTGAGCCCAATCGTGAGGGCGGCTCCTGCTTTGAATCCGACAAGGATGGTGTCACTGATGAAATTGACCAGGCTGCTTAAGCGCAATGCCCAAGCCAGGAGACAGAAGATTCCTGCGACCCCCGCTGTCAGGGCCGCGATGGCCGCGAATCGCGATTCGCTGCCAAGAGCCATCGGCGCGATCGTCGTGCCAACAAGCATCGCAATGGCGGAAGTTGGTCCGATCGCCAACTGCCGGCACGTGCCCATCAGGGCGTAAGCCAGTCCGCCCAACATGTAGCAGTAGATGCCTTTCTCTGGTGGGAGTCCGGCCAGAGTGGCATAAGCGAGTGAAACGGGCAAGCCCATACGCGGCCAGCGTGACTCCGGAGATGAGATCGGCTTTGCCTTCAGCCACGCCGTAGCCCCGGATCCAATTCGAGATCGGAAAGAACGCCGAAAGGTTTGGGGTCGTCATTTCAGTACATCGGTCTCCAGGAAGCGGCGCGCGACGGGGTTTGGCCGCCGCGCGCCTTCCGCTGATTGGGAGGACCGGCCGCACCTGCCGTCCCCTAGCATCCCATTATTGAACCTGAATGGTCACGCCCTTCTGACTGGTCAGGTCACCGGCGGTGAGGAGGACCTCAGCCGCGCCAGTTCTGACGGCGGCCGGCACCACGACATCAACTGCGTAGACGGCGACCTGCCCGGGTGCAAGTATCGCTCGCCTGACCTGTGCTGTCACGCCGCCGACGCTTGCTGAGACAGGTGCGACGGTTGGAAGGACAGGCTCAGCAGGAGCAGGGTACCCTACCCCAATCTGTGGATCTGTCGCGCCAAGGCCGGTGGCGTAGACGGTGACGACACTGCCTTTGGTGGCGGGATTCTCCGTCCCATTCACCTTCCCGTCACTGTTGGCTGCCGAGGCTTGGCCGGTTCCGATGAGGTTCGTCGTGATAACAGCCGGACTCGTCCTGGCTACAGTCACCTCGACCTCGTTTGACGGGACCCCGTTACGATAGACGAGCACTTTTGCGTTCTTGCTCAGATCAAGTTCATTGGGAACCTGGACGTCGATCCGATAGAACGAGATGAACCTCATCGGCGCATCCTGGCCGTTGATCCTGACGACGGTCCCATCGATCCAGGTCGGCCAATAGGTTTCGCCGGTGGTGAGAGGTACCTGCGGGCCCCAAATTGTATCCAAGCACTGAAATGAATTGGCCGGGGGCGATTGGCAGATCCGCCTCCAACGGCATCGCCGTGCTGCGGATACCGCCCGGGGCGACCGCGGCCCTGGCAAGAGATGTTCCTGTGATGGTGACGGAGAATCCGACCACAGACCCCCAACGTGAATCGCTGCCGTTGTTTTCGACGGCCAGGATCCAGGTTCCGAGGGAATTACCGCCATTGAAGTTCGTCAGCGGTTCGTTGCCCCGATATGGGCCCCGGCCAGGTTCCGTCGGGCAGAAGTCCGCATACTTGGACTCCGCCGTCTCATCGAAGCTTGAATCGATGTTCATGAGAGAGCCGCAATTGCGCTCCAGGAGCTTCACGCGCGTCCCATTGGGAGAAAACATGTAGACGTTCAGATCCCCTACTTCGGGATAGTTCACCTGAACGCTGGCAGTGACTTTCGTGATCGTCAGCGATCGCGGAACCACTACTCTCATGAGCACTGCCACATTTGCACTGTCGATTGGGAGAGGCAAGGGAAAGCCGCTGTAGGTGTATGTGACCGTCAGGGGGGTTGCTGGTGTTTGTGCGTTCAACGTGGTCAAGGCAAGAGCGCCAACCACGCAAGACAATACGATTCGGAACAGTTTCTTTCTCATCGTTGTTAACTCCTTGCTGTTCGTTGCGCGCCTCGTGTCCGGGAACCAAGCCAGCTTTTCGAAGGGGCGCTCAGCTAGATTTTGGAAATCTCGTCAAGTGGTGTCAAGCATCTTGTGTAAACAATGCTCGGGATCTCAAATCGTGTTTCCGCCGTTCGCCGGAGGCGGAGATGGCTGCAGGTTTACATCGAGATGCGGGAAGGCAATGACGATCCCCAGTCTCCTGAATTCCCTCACCACCGCCCGGTGCAGCTCATCCAGCAGCACGGGGCGGCCATACGCGTACAATCCGAAAACCCGCAGCTCAAACATTGAATCGCACTGTCGCCAAACTCTGTCAGCAGCACCTGGGGAGGCGGTTCTTTCAATACTGCCGGATGCTCTTGCGCCAGTCTCATCAGCACTTCACGCACCTGCTCAACGTCGGAATTGTAGTCCACACCGACTTTCAGATCGACTCGCGTCTCCGGGTTGGACAGCGTCCAGTTCACCAGTTTCGTCGTGATGAACTCCTTGTTGGGCACCACCATGTCGCTGTGGTCCCACAGCGTGACGGTTGTGGCCCGCATCTGGATTCGCGCGACGATTCCGCTCAGATTTCCCACGGTTACGGAATCGCCGACGCGAATGGAACGGTCAAACAGCAGAATCAATCCAGCGGCAAAATTGGCGAAGATTTCCTGCAGGCCAAAGCCGATCCCGAAAGTGAGCGCCGCCGCAAGCCACTGGACGCTTGCTCCAATTGAGACCGAGAATCCCGCTCACCACCACCAGGCCGACGATGATGACAAGATACCTGGTGATCGTGCTGACCGCATATTGTCCTCCTTCATCGAGGTCTAAGCGCCGGAACACAGTGAATTGGAGCAGTCCGGGGATGTTGCCGACCAGCATGCTGGTCAGGATCCCGACGAAAATCGCCAGCAGAAGGTCCGACAGAAAGAGAGGCTGACGAGGTTGCGCCGGCTGGAGCCTGTTTGGGAGGCGTGGGCACGGGCAGCACGGAAGGACTGGCGGCCGGAGTCTCCTGCTTCTCAGCCTTCGGCGCCTCTTGCGCAGCGGGCTGAGTTTCTGGCTCTTGGAACCCTGTCCAACACCACCTTGAATTCGGGCAGCAATTCGACTCTATTCAACATAGACAGCGCAGGCAGTGCCGCCGACCAGATCAACAACGCCTCCCACGATCCAAACCAGCATCAGCCCGAAATAGCTCAATCTGCCCACTTGCTGATCTGCCAGCCGGGCTTTCGCCGCATCCTGGGTCGACCTCGATGCCGACACTTTTTGTTCCTGGTCAAGCCTCCACTGCCGGATCAGGGCCGACAGCAGCACCAGGACGATTGTCATCCCTGCGGTCCTTATCACGTTCTGGATCAACAGTAGGCCGTGATATAGAAGCCCAGGAGCGCGAGCAGAAGCTGCCGACCAGCAGATCAGATTCAAGAGGATTCGCGACACTCGCGCTCTTGCGATTCCGTGTTTGTTGAAGCGGACTCCGAGAGCGTTCGCCACCGCGCCCTGCGGCTTCAGCACCTTCCGCCCGATGCGGAGCAGCGCGAGCACAGCGAGCGATGAAGCACAGGCGTCCCAGGGAATTGTGATGCGACTGCAACCGCGAATCTCCGTTGAAGAACATGCCCTCTTCAGCCAGTGCGGAGAAAACGAAGTAGAGGGGAGTGTAGACCAGCATGAGTTTCCTGGCGCCCCAATCCAGAAGTTCCCGCACTTCCCGCGACCAACCCATGAGGCGGTCGACGGCCCCGCCGTCTGCTAGAACCCTCCTGATCAGAAGCATCACGAAGAGAAATCGTGCCAGCATGGCCGGCCCCGGCGGCGATTGCCCTGCCCAGGTCCACATCTCCGCCAACCTGTCCTATCATCCAACCCACGTAGGCGATCGTCAGCGGTCCGGGCGCCGACCATAACAGGGACAGGAAAATGTTGAAAAACAGGGTCCTGATGCGCCTCGGGTTCGTATGACTAAGATCTGACTTTTCGATTCTCTGTCTGAGGGGACTGCGGAACAGAAACAGCAGTAAGGTGGCGAGGAGTCCGGCAATCCAGAACAGGAGATGGGCCTCTGCCGACCGGAAACCAGCCACGATCTGAGACCAGCTACCGAAGGAGAAGAACCAGAGGAAGGCATTTGCGAAATCGCTAAACGAAGGCAGGGCCGAGCCGGGGACGCTGCGTGTCCAAAGCACACGCTGAAGAACGAATGACTGCAATTCCTGCATCACGCGCCAGCAGTTCCTTCGCACTCCGGTTTGCTTCTCCCACGCGGTTCAAGTATTCGCGACCATTGGTCAGGAACTCAGCCATGACGCTCCGCTTGAGTTGGAGCAACGATCTCGCCTGGGACTTGAACTCCGCAAAATCGGCGTCGCCCGGCTTCTTTCCCGACGCGTCCACGAGTTGCTGAAGTTGTGTTTCCAGCGCCGGCGCTCCGTTGCGCTCCTCCTCGAGCCTGAACACCTCCCTGCGCGCGCCGACCTCAGCCGCGGAGTAGCTGAGCACCAGCACACCCACCTCCCCGGTTTCCCGAACTGCTCGACCCTTGGTGGCCACCACTCGCTGGCCGGCGAAAGAAAGCCCGAATTCTGGAAGCGCCGCCGGGTGTTGGCTGTAATCTCTTTGAATCGCGCAACCGATGCGCTCATCTGCTCAGACTGGGCCGCGGCTCTGATCGCTCTTCGCCTCAATGCCCTCGGGACCCCAGAGCGCCGTAGCACGGCTCGTGATGTTCCGCGGCAATCGGGAGAGTTGCGAGAACTTTGCTGCCAGCGTCTTGGCCTGCGTGACGGCATTTTCCAGCGAGTTCTTTGCATCCTGCATGCGCGCGTTGGCTTTGCGAACTCTGCAGTTCCGCCAGCAACTGCTCGTCTGCCTCCAGCCTCAGCAAATAGGCCTCTCTCTGCAGGGGGATCAATTGCCGGCGCAGGTCCAGCGCGTCGCGTTCCATTCCCAAGGTCTGAAGCTCCTGCTCCATTGACTGCCGGCGCGCCCGGAGTGCCGTGCGGTTGGCTTGCTCCCACTGCGGCGAGGCCGACGGCAAGCGCCAGGACAGACATTTCGTCTTCGATCGACTGGAGACTCTCCCGGATTTCAGCCCGGCGAGCGGTGATCTCCTCCCTGCGCCGAGTGAGGCTCGCCTGTAGTTTCGACAGTTCGTCTCGCAGCCTGATTCGGGAGGCACGGTCGTTGCGGACGCGCGTCAGTTCTTCCTCCACTTGCAGAGCTGTTTCCGACGGTGGAGGCGGAGGAGGGCCGGGCGGTGGCAAGAGAGCCGCGGTGCGGGCCGCCGCCAACTCGTTTTCTATGACCGCTTTCGTTCGTGTAGTGACCGAACTGCTGCGCCTTCCAGCGGATCTCCTGCTGCAACGACTTCGCCGCTTGGTCATACAAACCCGAAATCTCGCTTCTTTCGGCCTCAGTGACCCCTTTCGCCCGCGACAGAGTTTCTCGCGCTCGCGAAATGTCGGCCATCGTCAACGGCTGTTCCGCCGCCCAAAGGCAGACAGTCCCCAGCAACGCTATCCAGCAGATAGTCTTCATGCCGGTTCTCCTGTGATTTTTTCGAATTTGTGCTATCTGAGATAGAACTGTATTGCCAACCCGGCGGTTCCGGTCGCAAAGCAACAGGACCAGAATTCGCTGGTACTGTCAGATTCCTGCGCCGCTGCCGGGAATGTCAGAGCCAGTGCCTTAAATAGCCTCCCGGCGCTCTATGAAGCGTATGCAGTCATCTTCGCGCAGTTTTCTTCGCCGCCTTTAGGGCACTTACTTCGACTGCTCGATGACCGCCTTCACCTTTCCCTTTCGAATTGCGATGGCGAGGGCTTCGTGGTCCTTCTCGTTCTGGTTGGCATAGCCTATCGAGAAGTCCGCGATCGCCTGGTCAAATGCATCGTTATTGCCCATGTATCCGCTGAGCATGGCCGAATGCCCCGAGCGTGCGTGGGAGAGAGCGAGGGCTTGTCCGCACCATGAGGCGTACAAGGCAAGCTGGGAAGCACCGAAGGTCTCCACGCGGACGCTAATCTTGATGTCCCTCAGTTGGCGGATGAAGAAGTCACGCCCCCTTGCGCCCCGGGTCCAACCGAGGAACATGTCACTGGCGGGCTGCATGAGCCGGTAGCCGTTCACAACCCGCTGGCCGTGGTTGGAAAAGACGCTCGCACTAGTGTAAGGCTCCAGAACCGAGGCACGGGCCTCCTTGACCTGGAGAAAGAGAGGATCGTCCGGGCCGGCCATAAAAAGGAGTACCCAGCAGTATGTTCCTACGCTGCCGACACCAACCACCTTGATGGCGGCATCCCGAAGTTCATATCGGTCCAACAGGGACTGGAGGGAATGTGGGAGGGTAGCTCGGTAGCTGGCAATGGCGTCCAATACGGCCTTCTGGATTTCCCCGGGAGGATGACCCTCCATGTGAAAGATGGTCGGCAGTTGGTCTTTGATAACGGGCATTTCTCCCTTGTGTTCCACAAGATTGGGGAAGATTTCCTCGGCGGAGCTTTTCCCCATTTCCTTCTGAATGCGCTTCATCACCTGCTTCTGCATGGCTGGGCTCAACTTCGCCAAAATGTCCTTGGCCCAAAGTGCTGAGTACCACAACTCCAACGTCCTCAAATGGCTGTATTCAACCGTGGCCTCACGGTAGCTGCGGAGGCAGGACAAAACCACGTCCTTCGCCGTGGCGTCGTTGATACTCTTGTCCCGGCAAGCCACGACGAAGCTGGCCGCGAGGCGTTTGACGTCCCACTCCCATGGGGCCGGATGCGTTTCGTCCAGATCGTTGATGGAGAAAAGAATCCTCCGCTCCGGGGTGGCAAAGCCGCCGAAATTGCACAGATGGGCGTCCCCGCAACACTGGACGTAGACTCCCGTTGAGGGCGTGGTCGATAAATCCGACGCCATCGTGAGCGCCGCCCCTCGGTAAAAGGTGAAAGCGGAACGGACCATGCGCCCATGGCGCAGGGGAAGCAGCTCGGCCATTCGCCCCTCCTCAGCCGCCAAAACCAGTTGGACCGCGTCCGGCCGGTCGGCAGGGGCTTTCCACGAGGCGTGTGCCTTTCGGGGGCAAGTCGCTCGCAGGGCTTTGCCGGCGGCGTATCGCTCAGCGTAAGTTTTCTCAGCTTCTGGTTTCACCGAGTCGGGCTTCTTGGGCGAAGCCTGCGGCTTGGATTTCTTCGATGTGATCATGGGTCCTCCAAACTCTGGCTGGAGAGTCCAGCACCAGATGTGTACTGATCGTCACAATAATACGCCCATGTCCTGAGCCATCGTTTGCGACGCCGGCCGGATCATCACAAGCGTAGTGATGGTTTCCCTATCCACGAATACTGCCACCCGACGGAAATGCTCTGATAGTTGCCCCCGAATCGGACGTAGCTCCCGACACTGTAGTTCAACTTGAATGACTGGTGTCTGTTAATCGGGTACGCAAACGTTCCCCCGATACGCGAACTCGTCTGCTTCGTTGCGAGATTCTGCACCCCGTTCAAGCTGGCGATGCCACCAAACCAGAAGTTGCCGTCAAGAGACGCCCAGAATCTCCGTTGGCCGAAGTCGCGGCTCAAGTGGCCTTCGAAAGAACCGACTGGGGTCTGGATCTGTTGCCCTGGGGTCGCACCCGTGTACGCGGCGTTATTCGGTGTGTAGAACCACACTCCCGCGTATCCGTCGAGCATCCAGTGTTCCCAACGCTGCGAGTATCCAAACTCGGGTTTGAAAGCCCACCGGTTGATTCCCCAGTTGATGAGTTTATGCGAATCGTACTGACCGGTCGGCGCAACAACTCTCAGGCTGGCTCCGAGTAGGACCTTTTGCCTCCACTTCACAAACTCTTTCGCATGCATGGCAGGACCGCCCTTCAGATTCACGGACAGGCGATAGCCGGAATCCAGCAGTCCGGATCGGTAAACCTGCTGTTGTGTGCCCAGCACAGCTCCTTGAAAGGTCCCCACCGCGTAAGGCAACGAGGCGGCGACGTTAGCCGACCGGCCGAAGAAACTGAACGAATGATAATAGCCCAGGACTGGGACGCTGTAGGTCCCCGTGGCGCCTGTGATCGGTATTGTCCCGTTGAAATTGAGTCCGCCGTCAAAATACGAATAGGTCAGATTAACCGCATTGGCGTGCACAGGCGTGATGATGTAGGCGCGGGGTGAGAGGTCCTGCGCAAACAATCTGGTCGGCAATGGCCGCGCACGATGCGACTTTGAGCCATGACAAGTTCATAGAAGGAAATTCAACAGCAGCATGACAATTGCCAGCGAGACCGCTCTTCCGTTGAGGCGGATGAAGGCAAGCGAAAACTGCTCTAGACCTGATTCTCCATTATGCAGGTACGGGCGGCGCATGGGACGCCGCGTTCCAGGCCACTCCTGGATACCCGCAGACTTGGAGCGCCGAAAGCGTCTACCATCGTTCGACGTGAGCCGCCCGCAGATGTATGATAAAGCCCAACCACAACATGAACCTGACCGACAGGCGGCATTTCGGCAAGACATTGCTTACCCTTCCGGCCATCCCGGCAACGGCGGCGCAACAACTCCAGCAAAGAACAAACGGTCTTCCTCCGCTGACCATCAAAGATGCAAGGGTCATCACGACGAGCGGCGGCGGGCGCTACCGCTGGGTATTTCTCAAACTCATAACGAGCGAGCCCGGCCTGTACGGGATTGGCTCTGCGAACAACAACTACCAGACCGCTGCCGTTATCACCGCGCTGGAGAAGCACCTGATCCCCTGGATTATCGGCAAGGATGCCAATCGCATTGAGGATCTGTGGAACAGTGCGAACTACCGCACCTATTGGCGCTACGGACCGATAAACAACAACGTCCTCAGTGCCATGGATATGGCGCTTTGGGACATCAAAGGCAAGCGGGCGATGATGCCCGTTTACGACCTGCTCGGAGGCAAGGTACGTGATGCCGTGCCCTGCTACGACCATCGGGGTGGCCGCGATAAAGAGGAAGCCGTCGCGAATGTGCAGAAGTCCGTGGCGGAGGGTTGGAGACACATCCGCGTGCAGTATGGCGAGGGTGGCTACGGTGGTGGGGGATTCTATGCGGCGGGCAAAGGCGAGCGGCCGGAGGGCGGATACAATGGCCTGGCCTTTGACGAGGAGATGTACGTCTCGACCATTCCCGGAGTCTTCGAATACGTGCGATCGAAGGTCGGCTTCGAGCCCAAGTTGTGCCACGACGTCCATTCACACCTCAGCGGGATCAACGCCGTTGAGTTGGCGCGGCGGCTCAACCCGTCGCAGCTGTACTTCCTCGAAGACGTGCTGGCGCCCGAGCAGATCGACTGGTACAGGCACATCCGGAAAGTATGTTCGACACCGCAGGCGGTGGGCGAAGTTTTCTCGCACCCGTACGAGACCCTGCCTCTTGTAGTCGAACGCCTGATTGACTTCACCAGGTGCCGGGTGGCCGCGATCGGAGGGATTACAGCTGCGAAGAAACTCGCGAATCTGTGCGAGCCGTTCGGGGTCAAGACAGCATTCCAGGAAGGCGGCGAAAACGACCCGGTGAATCAGATGGCCGCCTACCATGTGGACATTTCGAGCCTGGCGTTCGGCATCCAGGAAGAGAACCAGTTCCCGCCGGCTGTGCACGAAATGATGCCTGGTTGTGGACAGATCCGCCGAGGCTATTTGTACGGCTCCGGCAAGCCGGGCCTGGGCCTCGACATCGACGAGAAGTTAGCCGCGAAATACCCGATCAGCACGGATCAGCCGCAGGGTGGAGCGTACCGGACCGACCGGGCTTTGGATGGTTCCGTCGTGCGGCCGTAGTGGATTAGGAGCCCGAACCGGATTTGAGAAAGCCCAGAAACTGGTCCTTGTCCTTGGTGAGTCCGGCCAAGGTGCCAAGGACCTTCTCTTCGGGGTCGAAGATGGCGTAAAAGGGAATCGCCACGGTCTGGAAGCTGCTCTCCTGGCGCTTCTGATTGGCCTCGCTGGCGGCGTCCGTGCCGTCGGTGTAAAGCTCGACCAGAACGAAGCGTTCGAGTTGGGCGGCGACCTCGGGTCTGGTGAACATGTTGGCCTTCATCCACTTGCAGTTGGTGCAGGCGTAGCCGGTGAAGGAAACGAAGACGAGCTTGTTTTCAGCCTTGGCCTTTGCCAGAGCGGCAGGGTAGTCGTTCTTGATCCACTTGGCGGCTGGCGCGGCAGCGCCGCCGTAGATGCCGGATGCTCCTTCGGCCGGGGCAGGAATGAAGGCTTCGATCTCGCCGAGACGGCCGCCGAACATCCCGGGAAGCAGGCCTAAGGCGAAGCCAAGGAACATGATGGCCAGAATCAGGCGGCCCGCGCCCAGTTGCTCGTCTTTCTTGATGCCCTCCAGCCGCAGCAAGCCGAGCAGGTACAGGCCGGGCATGGCGAAGAGGACCACCCAGACGGCCAGGAAGCGCTCGCGGGTCAGCAGGTTCCAGTGCAGCACCTGATCGACCGTGCTCAGGTACTTCAGCATGGCGGCCAGGATCAGGAAGCCCAGCACGACCTTGACGCGCGACATCCAGCCGCCGCTGCGTGGCAGCTTCTTGAGAAGGCTGGGGAAGAGCGCCAGCAGGAAGAACGGGCTCGCCAAGGCGGTGGAGAAGGCCAGCATGCCCAGGACGGGCTGAAGTTTGTCGCCTCCCACGGAGGCGGCCAGCAGCGTGCCCACGAACGGCCCGACACAGGCGAACGACGGCCAGGGAGAACGTCAGCCCCATCAGCAGCGTGCCGACATAGCCGCCCTGGCCGGAGGCGGCGTTGAGCCTGGTCAGAAGCCCGGAGGGGAGGGTGATCTCGAAGGCGCCCAGCAGGCTCAAGCCGAACACGAAGAAAATGATGCAAATTCCGCATTCACCCAGGGATTGGAGCCAAGCTGCACGACCGCAAAGGGCCCAGTGCCGCGGTGAGGCCGAAGCCGATGGCCGTGAACAGCACGATGATTCCGAGACAGAACACCAGCGCCTGAGTGAGAGCTTGACGCCTGCTGCCGCTTTCCTGGTTGAGGAAGTACGACATCGTGATGGGGATCATCGGGAAGACGCAGGGCGTGAAGATGGAGGCGAGACCGAAACCGAACGCGATCAGCAGGAAGCCGCCCAAGTCCTGAGGTCCCTGTTGGGTTAGCAGGACGGAGCGGGCGCGGAGAGCGGGAGCGGTAAGCGACTGGTAGCCTGTGGGGACCGCAGGCAGCGCGGCGGGCGAGCCGGGGCGACTTCGATGCTGGCGGAGACCGCGACCCGCTTGGGAGGCAGGCACTCGCGTTCGGTGCAGAGTTGGTAGCGAGTCCTGACTTCGATGGGATGGATCCCCGATGGGGCGTCCTGCTTGAGGTGGAGCTTCAAGTAAAAGGTGACAGTTTTCTCGTAAGTTTCTGTTTCTAGGTTGAAATTCGGATCGAATTTCCGTGTGGGCGGTGGGAAGAAAACTTCGATGCTGTCAATGACGGGGTGGTCTGGCGGAGCTTGGATTGTGGTGGCGGAGGGTCCGCCGGTCGGACCCGGGGGCGGAGTGGTGAGTGAGTACATGTGCCACTCGCCGTCGAGCGAGAGATCGAGTCTGGCGCCGAGGACAGAGCCCGGGCGAAGTCTTCTGCGCGTCGGGGGTGAGTGTCCACCTTGCGGGGGATTTGACTTGAGCGGCGAGGGGGATCGCGGCGGAAGAGGAGGACAGCGAGCAGACTAAGCGGGCGCTTCCAGCTTATGGAGGGAGCGATAGCTTTGAAGTTCGCTTTCGATGCGGTCATTGACGTGCTCCGTCGCCGATTCGGTTGCCACGCGGATGGCGTTCCGGATGGCGTTGTCGTTGGAGCGTCCGTGGCAGATAATGACGACGCCCTTGACGCCGAGCAAGGGCGCGCCGCCGTATTCGGAGTAGTCGATGCGCTTGCGGAAGTCGTTGAACGCCGAGCGAGACAGGACGTAGCCGATTTTGCCGGTAATGGTCGATTGCAGCGACTCCTTCAGCATCGTACTTGATCACGTCGACCAGGCCCTCGCTGACCTTGAGGGCGACGTTGCCGATGAAGCCGTCGCAGACGATCACGTCGGCGTGGCCGGTGTAGAGGTCGCGGCCTTCGACGTTGCCGATGAAGTTCAGCGGCAGCTTGCGGAGGATGTGGGAGGCGGTGCGGGTGAGGTCGTTGCCCTTGTGCTCCTCCTCGCCGATGGAGAGCAAGCCGACGCGGGGCGACTCGGTATGGAAGACCATCCGCGAGTAGATGTCGCCCATGACCGCGAACTGCGCGAGCATTTGCGGCGAGGAATCCACGTTGGCGCCGACATCCACCATCACGGCCGGCTTGCCTTTGAGGGTGGGGAAGGCGTTGGCGAGCGCGGGGCGGTCGACGCCGGGGATCATGCCGATGCACCGTCTTGGCGATGGCCATGACGGCGCCGGTATTGCCGGCGGAGACGAGTCCATCGGCCTCGCCGTCGCGCACCAGGCGGGAGGCGACGCGGATAGAGGAGTCGCGCTTGGTGCGGACGGCCTTGGCGGCGCTGTCGTCCATGGTGACGACCTCGCTGGCGTGGACGATTTTGATGGGCAGGCTGCGCCAGCCGTCGTATTTCGACAGCTCCGCCTTGAGGACGTCCTCTTGACCGACGAGGATCACGTTGACGTCCTGGCTCCTGGCGGCGCGCACGGCGCCGTCGACTTCCGGCGTGGGCGCGTGGTCGCCTCCCATTGCGTCGACAGCGATGGTGACCATGAAGGAGAGTCGGTCGCTGACGTCTACTCGGCTGGCGACTTCGATGACTTCGCGGCCTTTGTACTGACCGCAGTGCGGGCAGGCGCGGTGCGGCAGCTTCATTTCGTGGCACTTGGGGCACTCGGCGAGCCCGGCGCGCTTGAGGGAGTCGTGGGCGCGGCGTTGAGCCGTGCGACGATTGCTGTGGCGTCGTTTCGGATTGGGCATCTTAATTCTTCCTTGGGTCCGGTCCCGCGGTCGCGGACCGGGCAGGGATGAGACTTATTTATTGTAATCAATCGGGTTGGGTGCTGTCATCCCGGGGGGTCAAGAATGATGCCGCTCGCAGTCCTGGATTCAGGTCAGCGCCAGGTATTCGTGCGCGAGCCGTACCACCATCGATCCCTCGCCCACCGCTGACGCGACGCGGTTCATCGCGCCGGCGCGGAGGTCGCCCGCGGCGAACACCCCGGGCACGCTGGTCTCGAGCGGCAGCGGTTCGCGCGGCTCCTTCCAGATGCGCGGGTACGCCTCGGCCGCCATCAGGTCCCGGCCGGTGAGGACGAATCCCTTGGCGTCGCGCAGCACGTCGGGAGGCAGCCAGTCGCTTCGCGGACGCGTGCCGATGAACACGAACAGCGCATCGGCTTCCTCAACCCGGCACACTCCATCGTCGAGCGAAGTGAGCCCGACCCGTTCGACGTGACCATCGCCCTCGACCCGTTCGATTTCCGTCCGGGGCCGCAGCCGGATGTTCGGCGTCTTCTCGATCTGATCGATGAGGTACTGCGACATGGTGTCGCGCAGGCTGTCGCGGCGCACCACGATCTGCACCTCTTTCGCGTAGCGCGCCAGATACATGGCGCCCTGGCCCGCCGAGTTCCCGCCGCCGACGACGAGCACGCGCCGGCCGGCGATGGCCGGCGCCTCGGTGGTTGCGGCGCCGTAGTACACGCCCGCGCCGGTGTGCTCCGCCACGCCGGGCGCGGGATGCTCGCGATAGAACATGCCGGTGGCGGCCAGCATGGTTCGCGTGACGATCTCGCGGCCGTCGGCGAGCGTGAGACGCTTGTACCCGCCGTCGATCGAGACCCCGGTCACTTCGAGCGGCGCGAGGAACTCGGCGCCGAGCCGCTGCGCCTGCATCAGCGCGCGGCGTGTCAGCTCGCTGCCGCTGACGCCGGCCGGAAACCCGAGATAGTTCTCGATCCGGGAACTGGTGCCCGCCTGGCCGCCCGGCGCGTGCCGGTCGAGCAGCAGTGTCCGCAGCCCTTCCGATGCGCCGTACACCGCCGCCGCGAGGCCGGCGGGTCCGGCGCCGACGATGACGAGGTCGTACACATCGAAGGCGGCCGAGAGCGATCGGCCGAGGCGCTCGGCCACCTGGCGGGGCTCCGGGTTGCGCAGCACGGAGCCTCCGTCATCGAAGAACAGCGCCGGAAGCTCGTCGGTGCCAACTCCGGCCGCATCGAGCAGCGCGCGCGCGTCCGGATCCCGAGCGACGTCGAGCCAGCGATAGGAGATGAGATTGCTCGCCAGGAAGTCCTTGATCGCGTGCGATCGCGGCGACCACTGGTGTCCGACCAGCCTCAGTCCCTTCGCCTCGGGCAGATACTCGGCCTGCCAGGCGTCGAGGAGATCGTCGACCACCGGGAAGAGACGTTCCTCGGGCGGATCCCACGGCTTCGACAGATAGTAATCGAGATGCGCCTCGTTGATGGCCTTGACGGCCGCTTCGATATCCGAGTAGGCGGTGAGCAGGACGCGCCGCGCCAGCGGGTACACCTCGCGCGATTTGGCGAGCACTTCGTTCCCAAGCATGCCGGGCATGCGCTGATCGCTGATCAACATCGCCAGCGAATCCCCGCGGCTCTTGAGTTCGCGGGCGGTGCCGAGCGCCTCCTGGCCCGACGCCGCGCTCATCACGGTGTAGTGCTCGCGGTACCGGGAGCGGAGGTCGCGGCGCAACGGCGGCGAGCACCTGCGGATCGTCGTCCACGATGAGAAGAACAGGCTTGTTCACGACGCTCCTTCCGCAGCCGTCGCTCCCGGCGACCGGCAGGACGACCCGGAACTCCGTCCGGCCCGGCTGCGACTCAACCGTGATTTCGCCGTCGTTGTGGCGGACGAGCCGCCGGACGATGTCGAGGCCCAGGCCGGTGCCCTGCCCCATCGGCTTGGTGGTGAAGAACGGGTCGAAGATCCGCTCGCGGATCTGCTGCGGGAATGCCGGCTCCGTTGTCGATGATCGCGCACCACCACGCGCTGATGCTCGCGGTTCGCCAGCACCTCGACGCGGCCCGAATCAGGGAGCGGCGTCGAGGGCGTTGTCGATCAGATTCGCCCAGATCTGATTGAGCTCGCCGGCGAAGCCGCGGACGCGCGGCAGGCCGGGCTCCGCTTCCACGACCACGGCGGCCGATTTTGCCCGCGCCTTCGACCTGAGAACGGCGACCGTGTTGCTCAGACCCTGGACGAGGTCCACCGGTTCGGCAACCGTGGCCTGATCCATGTGAGTGAAGCCTTTGATCGCGCCGACCAGGCCCGAGATGCGCAGTGGCGGCGTCCTGAATCTCCGATGCGAGGCTGCGGACCGAACACCCGAACGCGCCCCACCTCAGCACGGCGTTCAACGCCGGTCCATCGACGGCCTTGGCGAGCTGGTCGAGCGCTTCGAACGTCACCGCCGTGTCCGCGAGCGTTTCGGCGAGTGGCGCTGTCGAGACCGTGATCGGCGAGCCAGTCGGCGATGGCCTCCTCGCGTTCGGCCTGCTCGATGGGCGACCGACACGCCGGCACTTGAGTGGCCAGGCACGACGCGCGAACGGCATCGACAGCCGCGAGTTGCGCCTCGGTCAGCCTGGACGCGCCGAGTGCGCGTGCCGCCCGCTCGGCTTCCTCCAGCCGGTCGTCGAGCAGTGTGGCGCTGCGTTCGATCGCCGAGGCCGGGTTGTTCAGCTCGTGAGCCAGTCCTGCGGACAATTTCCCGAGGGAGACCATCTTTTCGTCGTGCAGATCGCTCGACGTGAAGGCCCGGGCTCGATCGAGCATGGTGTGGACCAGGATCGAAGTGATCTCATGACACGCTCCGATCAGCTCGCGGAAATGGCCGGCCGGCACGGCCAGGATCTCCGATGGTTCCTGGGCGACCGACATCGCCCGGTGGGCTCACCATGCGGGAGTACGGGAGCAAGCCCGTGACATCGCCTTCCCGCCATTCCATGATCTTCTTCGGCCCGGCGCCGCGGTCGACGAAGATGGCGAAGCGCCCCGACAGCACCGCGAACAGGCCTGCCGGCCGCGTCCCCTTCGAGGTCAGCACATCGCCGGTGTGCAGCTGCCGCAGGAGCCCGTGCGAGGCCAGCCAGGCCAATTCCTCGCGAGGCGCAGCGCCAAGTGTCTTGTGCTCCGCCAGGCGATCAACGAGGTCTGCTGTCATCGGGCTGGGTACCCATGTTCATGCGTACTGGTCAGGATATGGTAACTCGTCCAGATGCTTCCAGAAAACAGGAATCCCGCTCATGACCTCCGAGTCGACCACGATGAGAGGCTTCAGCACGATTGTTAGTTTTTGTCGGAGTCCACGGGAGTGAGGACTTTGAGGATGGCCTCGCGCCAACCGGCGGGGCCGGGGGATGGAGCGAGGCGGGCGTTTGGGAGGCGCTCCATGAGGATGGCGGCGTGAGCGGAGGGCAAGACGATGGGCGTGTCGACTAGCCGGAGGAAACCTTCGTCGTTGAGGCCGTCGCCGAGGCCGATTGACTGGACCGGGCCGGAAGCGCGGGCCTCGGTGAGCAGGAGTGCGACTGCGGCGTGCTTGCCCTCGTGGGCCAGTGCATGGTGGAAGCGGCCGCCGCGGACAAGACGGAGACCGCGAGATTCAAGGGCCGCACGGAGGGTGTCTTCACCCGCGGGGGTAAGCAGCACGAAGGGTTCGCTCGATTCGCGGGCAAGGGCGAGGGGTGCACGATCAGGGGAGAGGTTCGTACGGGCTGCGACTTCCTGGATGGTCATGCGGCCGAAGGGGAGGATTTCCGCCCTGGCCTCACCGGCGGCGGCGTCCAGGGCAAGGCGGATCTCGGAGACGGGTCGGCCGAGCCATTTGCGCCGGCCGTCTGACCAGGCGATGAGACCGCCGTTTTCGACGATGACCGGGCCGGACAAACCGATCTCGGCCTGTAGGGGAAGGACCTCAGCGGCGGTTTTGCTCGTAGTGAGGATGATCCGGGCGTTGAGTTCGCGGAGGCGGTCGAGGGCGGGGAGGGCGGGCCGCCAGTCGTAGGTGTCGTGATCGAGCAGGCAGTTGTCGAGGTCAGTGAAAACGAGCAGAGGCATCCCAAAATCAGGTTAATACGGGGGATGGACATGTTAAGATCGCCCTAGCCTGATTTCACACCACGAGGTGAAGTATGACGCAGCCTCAAGCGAAACGGGACACAACCGCGGCTGAAGAAGTCGTAAACCTGCAAACAAGAATGCGAGGCGCCGCCCTGGTAGAGGGCAGCGCGGACTACGAGACCGCGCGCAGAATACACAACGGCATGATTGACCGGCGCCCCATGGTGATTGCGCGCTGCGCGGGAGTGGCGGACGTCATTCGGTCACTCGAGTTCGGTGTCGAGCGGAACCTGCCTATCTCCGTTCGCTGCGGCGGACACGGCCTTCCGGGGTTTGCGGTATGCGAAGACGGCGTGATGATCGACCTGTCGGAGATGAGCGCCGTCACGGTCGACCCCGCCGCCAGAACGGCGCGAGTGCAAGGAGGAGCAAACTGGGGGCAGTTCGACCTGGAGACGGAGGCGTTCGGGCTGGCGACCACGGGAGGACTTGTCCGGACGACCGGCGTCGCGGGCCTTACGCTCTCGGGTGGGCATGGCTTTCTGATGCGGAAGCACGGATTGGCGTGCGACAACCTCCTGTCAGCGGATGTTCTCACCGCGGACGGCCGGCTACTGAAGGCCAGCCCGGCTGAGAATCAGGACTTGTTCTGGGCGCTGAGAGGCGGAGGAGGCAATTTCGGCATCGTGACTTCGTTCGAATTCCGGCTTCACGAACTGAGCGCGGTGCTCGGCGGCCTGCTGCTGTTCCCCTACGCTCAGGGGAGGAAAGTGTTGAGCTTCTATGACGAGTTCAGCGCGACGATGTCCGATGAGACGGGATTGCTTGCGGCTCTCGGGACCTTGCCGGACGGGACCAAGGCTGTCATTCATCCTGTTTGCTACAGCGGTTCGCCAGAGGTGGGCGAGCACGTGCTGAGCCCTCTAAGGAAATTGACCAGGCCGATGGCGGACCAGATTGGGGTGATGCCCTATACGGCGCTCCAAAGCATCGTGGAGAACTTTAATCCGCGCGGACTGCGCAACTACTGGAAGATGGTGTACCTGAAGGAGCTGAGCCGCGACGTCATCGAGATCATGATGGATGCCTACGATCGCAACCTGTCGCCGAATTCCCACATCGTTGTCTACACGTTCGGCGGAGCGGTGAGCCGCGTGCAAGCCGACGAGACCGCGGTTGCGTACCGCGACGCACGCCACGCGCTGATCGCGATCGGCATGTGGGAGAATGCCGCCGACGATGAGATCAACATGCGGTGGGTTCGCGAGCTTGCCAATGCAGTGCAGCCGTTTGCCTCGGGCGGTTTCTATCCCAATTACGAGGCGGAAATGGTCGCCGATCGTGTCGTCGGGGCCTATGGAGCGGCGAAATACGCGCGCCTTGCGGAGATCAAGCAGAGGTATGATCCGCGAAACATCTTCCGGTTGAATCAGAACATCCAGCCGGCCGGGGCAGGGCATTAGTTTAGCGGCCTTCGCTTGCGGCCTCAGGCCCTTTTCCAGACCGTCAGCGTGGTTCCGCTGCCCCGTTCCGACTTGAATTGCGTGGGCCGGGCGGCACCCGGGGCGGCGAGGTTGATCGTCAGCAGCTCGCCGTCGAATTCATAGATGCCGTTCTGGGTCTTTCCCTGGTTCGATCCAGCGGTGTTGCGATAGTCGATCGCTTTCGGGGAGACGGCAGGGTTGGTGGTGAAGTCGAATTTCATCAAAACCTGCGGGCCGGTGTAGACAGTAGTCTGGCTGCCTTTCGTGATTCGCTTGACCCACTTGAGGACGGACTTGTCCATCGGTTGGCCATCCATGACGCCCGAGACCATGCTCCACTCGCCCTCGAATTCGGTTGAGGGCGCCCGGTTGGGGTTGGTGGGCGCAGCAGCGTGCGACACCCGGCGCGGTGGCTTCCTGGGCACACGGGCGTCAACGCGGGAGAGGGTCTCACAGGCGAAGCCACTGCCGGGAGTAGTGGCGAAGCTTGCCGGGCGCACGCCGCCGCGCGTGGCCAGGCAGAGCCTCAACCCTTCACCGGCGAACTCGTAGATGCCAGGATTGGTATTGCCCTTTTCAGGACCGGAGTCGAACTTCAGGTCGATATGGGCGGGATTGGCCGCAGCGTCCAATTCAACGACGCCCTCGTAGACCGCGCCCATTCCGGTGCTGGTGAAACGGTTCCCGATGATTTCCAGCCTGGCCTGCTGCAACACGGCCGGTGGCATGGCCTGGCCATCCACCTCGAGCGAGCTAATGGCCCAGCAGCCTTGCATGCGTTTGAGGTCTTGACGCATGGTCACCGCTCACGTCAGATCAGCTTCTTGAGCGCATCCCAGCGAGGGTCTTCGATTTTCAGGGCGCAATCGCAGGGCTGGGTGTTCCTGTTGGTACCACAATGCGCGCAGAGGCCGGCGCATTCGGGCTGGCAGAGGAGCTGCATGGGAATGCTGAGAATGATGAACTCGCGCAGGGTGTCCTCGAGGCTGAGTCCGTCACCTTCGTAGAAACCGATGTCGACTTCGCCCTCCTCAAGATGGACTTCGCCGTGGACCTCGGTCTTGACGACAGGACGGTAGAAGAGGTCGAAGGGGGCGTCGATTGAGTGGCGGGCGGGATCGAGGCAACGATCGCAATCGGCTTCGATCGTGACACGGAGGTGGCCCTGGACGCGGATCTCGCCGAGAGTATTGCGGAGAAGCGTTGCCTTGCCGTCGGCGTGGACTTCTCCAATCTGCCGGTAGTCCTCGGTGAGATCGAGCTCGCCGGGCTGATAGCGGACGTCGAAAAGGATTGGATGATGCTCGAGCTCGGTGAGTGTAAAGAACATAGCGCTGTGCGCCTTTGCTCCCATTTTAGTCGGTTGGGCGAGGCAGGTAGGGCCGGATGAGGAAATCGTATGCTCCGGCGCCAATCAGGCCGCCGGCCAGGGGGCCGGCAATGGGGACCCACCAGAGGACGTCGCCGCCGTTGAAGCCGGTGTTTTTGAAGCCCATGAGTGTGACGAAGATGCGCGGGCCGAAGTCGCGGGCCGGGTTGATGGCGTAGCCGTGCAGGCGTCCGAAGCTGATGCCGATGGCGACGACAATCAGGCCGACCAGAATTGGCGTTGCCCAGGCAGGGGCCGGCTGGTTGCGATCGTCGGTGACGGCCAGGACGAGCATGAGTAGAAGGGCCGTGCCGAGGACCTGGTCAAAGAAGCCGGCCACGGGGACTCCGGGGAATGCCGGAAAGGTCGTGAAGATGCTGGCGGTCTTTTCGAGGCCAGGGTCGAACTGGGCAAAGGCGGCACGGTAGTTGAAGAAGACGAGGGCGGCGCCGCAAAAGGCTCCAACAGTCTGAGCAGCGATGTAGGGGGCGACCTTGGCCCAGGAGAAGCCGCGGAAGACTGCCAGGGCCAGAGTGACTGCGGGATTGAGGTGGGCTCCGCTGACGCGCGCGGCGAGAGCGACGCCGAAGACGACGCCGAGGCCCCAGCCGAGGGTAATGCTGGTCCAGCCGCCGAGGACGATTTCGCCGGGCAGGCCGGTGCCAAATAGTGTCGTCATGGCGCAAACGCCGGCACCGAACAGGAGAATGATCATTGTGCCGGCGAACTCGGCCAGGCACTCGCCGAGGAGAGGACTACGCATGGGTGACAGATTACTTCAAAACACTGCCCTCGCGTGCCAGCTCCCGGTAAGTGAACAGCCGGACGCTGGAGTTTGCGAGTGCTTGCTTGGCTTCTGGACTGCTCCAGAACAGGAAATCAGCCCAGCGCTGCTCCCAGTTTCCGGTGATGGATCGAATCTCCGTATCGTCCTTGGCCAGGTGCACGATGAGTTTGGTGACGCCGGGGCGGAGCGTGGTGATTAGTTTGAGGTAGCTCTCGCGGCGTTCGGCCGGGGTACGGCCGCCGACGCCGGTGACGAGCCAGTCGAGCAAAGGGACGCCTGCCTTTTCCTTGGCGAGCAGCATCTGCTCGGTGATAGGGGTGCCGCGGGCGAGCAACTCCGGAGAAGGGCGGGGAATCATGCAAGGCACGCCTGCCTCGCGGGCGAGGTTGGCGTAGACATCGAAGTAGTCGGGCCTGGTGTAGAGAGTGCCCATGTGCGTGTCGAGGTGAGTAAAGGCGATGCCGAATTGCTTCGCACGTTCGATTTGCGCGCGGAGTTCGATCTCCACCTCGGCGGCGCTGGCGTGGCGCGCAACGTCCATCTCGCTGCGCCACATGTAGCCTTCCGGGTCGAGCAGGCCCCTGACGCGGTCGGGAGTGGCGACCGGGCGCCAGCGATAGTGCTTCCATTCGCTGGTGAGGGTGAGGTGCAGCCCGAGGTCGAGCTCCTTGTGGCCGCGGGCCCATTCGGCCATTTCCAGAACCCAGGGGCACGGCATCATGATGCTGGCCGAGCTGACCGAGCCCTGAGTCATGGCCTCCATGGTGGCGGCATTGGCCGAGTGGCACATGCCGGCGTCGTCGGCATGAACGATCAGGGATTTTTGAGGCGCGGCTGCGACAGAAGTGGCCATCGCGGAGAAGAGAAAGGTACGGCGTTGCATTCCTGATCAGTTATACGACGGAAAGGGGTTCTGACATGGCGGAGCCTGGAAAGTAACAGGAATGTAACAAAGTCTTTGACCTTTCTGGCTTGATGCATATATGATCGGCGCGGGTGCGGATTCCGACATGGAAGTCCGATCCCAGAGGCGATAAAATGCGACACCATCGAGCATTCATCTCAGTTTCCCTAGCCGCGATCCTGGGCTTTCAGTTCTTGCCCAGGAGACCACGGGCGTCATCCTCGGCACGGTGAAGGATGCGAGCGGCGCCGTCGTTCCGGGTGTCAAGCTCACCATCACTGAACGCGCCACGAGCGCTGTCCGGAGCGCAACCACCGATAACGAGGGTGCCTACGTTGTTCCTCTGTTGCCGCCCGGAACCTACACGGTGGCTGCAGAGCACCCGGGAATGCAACGCTCCGTCCGCAACAACGTGCAGGTTCAGATCACGGAACGCATCCCCGTCAACTTCGAGCTGAAGGTGGGCAGCCTCGAGGAAGTCGTGACGGTCACTTCGGAGGCGTCGCTGGTTCAGACGGAGACGTCTTCGCAAGGTCGAGTGATTCCTGGATCGAGCATCCGCGCCATCCCGCTTTCGACCCGGAACTACACGCACCTGCTGGGGCTCACGGCCGGTGTTACACAGGCGTTGAACAATGCCGACAGCCCTGGACTGGGCAACATCAATCCCAACGTCAACGGGATGCGCGCTGGCAGCAATAACCTCCTCATCGACGGACTGCCTGCGTTCAACGCCCTGAACAACAGCAATACGGGCATTGGCGCGCCAAGTCCGGACTTCCTGCAGGAGTTCAAGGTGATGACGAGCATGTTCAGCGCCGAGTACGGCCGCAACGCGGGCTCCGTGGTGAACGTGGTGACGGTCTCCGGCACCAATCAGCTCCACGGAAGCGCATGGGAGTTCCTCCGCAACACCGTGCTGAACGCGAGACCCTTCTTTGGAGCGACAGAGAGGCCAGAACAACCAGAATCAGTTTGGGGCTTCGGCGGGCGGACCGGTGGTGATTCCGAAGATCATAAACGGGAAGGACCGCACGTTCTTCTTCGTCGGCTATGAAGGCACGCGGCAGCGCAATTCGAACTCATCCTCAGCCCTGAGTCGCCAGAGTGTCCCGACCGCAGAGATGCGCGCCGGCACTTTCAGCAAGCTGATTCGCGATCCGCTGACTGGTCTGCCGTGCTCGGCGTCCGACACGCGCGGCTGCTTCCCTGGCAACCAGATACCTTCAGCCCGGATCAACTCGATCTCGAAGAACGTCATGAATCAGTTCATTCCGCTGCCGAACGCATCCACGGGCACGGCGATCAACTACGTCAACCAGCAAACGATCAGCGGCGGCAACGATCAATTCGTCTCGAGGCTTGATCACAACTTCTCCGCGAAGGATCGCTTCACCGGCCGATGGTTCTACAGCAAGACTCCGCAAACCGATCCATTCGGCGCATCGCCATTCCCCGGCATGGAGTCGAGCAACTCCCGGGACAAGTACGACCTCGCCCTTTCCTACACGCGGATGATCTCGACGAGGGTAATCAACGAACTTCGCGCGGGATGGGATCGCAGCGTGTCGCTGGCCAACAATTCCGACCTGACCGACCCGAAGACGCTCGGCATTCCCGCCACCAACGACCTGTTGGGATTCCCCAGGGTCAGCATCTCCAGCTATTTCAGCTTTGGCATCACAGAGACCTACCGTGACAACGCCCACCTGTACACCTTGACTGACACGCTGTCGTGGCTGAAGGGCAAGCACTCGATCAAGACCGGCTTCGAGATCCGCCAGGGAAGAATCCAGCCGATGAGCACGCTGAACCAGCGGCCCACCTGGACGTTCAGCGGACAAAGCAGCGGAGACGGCTTTGCCGATTTCCTGTTGGACGTGCCTTCGCGGGGCGTCTACGGCGCAGGCGCCGGCATCTTCAACCTGCACGAGATGGCGTACAACTTCTTCGTCACTGACGACTTCAAGGTGGCGCGAAACCTCACCCTGAATGTCGGTGTGCGATACGAGCTGAACATCCCTCCGTACGACACTCAGTTCGACCTGGTCAGCTTCTGGCCCGACCGATACACGAAGCTGGGCACCGCGGAATCGGCGGGCGTCGTCGTCGGCGGAGTGTCGCACGGCGTGCCGAGTAGCACGGCGTTCACGGACAAGAAGACCATTGCGCCGCGCTTCGGGTTCGCCTGGTCGCCGAACGGACGGACCGTCGTTCGCGGCGGCTACGGCTTCTACTTTGACCAGCGCACCTCGCAGGTGTTCCAGCAGCTGCGTTCCAATCCGCCCATCACCGCAGTCCAGACGTTGAACTATGCCGCTGGCGGAGTTCCCGACGGCTGGGTGTACCGCGCGCAGGGTCTCGATCCTACGGCCCTGCCGGTGGCGACTCCGACCAGCTCGTTCACGCTTCGTGCGATTGAGAAGGACCCCAAGACCGATACGGCGCAGCAGTGGAACTTCGACATTCAGCGGGATCTTCCGGGCGGCATCGTAGCGCAGGCTGCGTATGTAGGAACCCACGGAACGCACCTGTTCCTGCAGCGGAACATCAACTATCCGAGACCGGACTCCGCGGGCGTTTTTGTGCGTCCATACGTCGGCTACGGCCAGATGTGGTACCAGGGCAACAACGGCAACTCCATTTATCACTCCGGTCAGTTCACGCTGCAGAAGCGCTTCTCCGATGGCTCGCTGTTCCTGGCTGCCTACACGATCTCCAAAACGATCGACGACGCGGCCGGCACTTCGCGCTACTACGTGAACGCCTCGGGAGATCCCGCATAACTTCCGCAACAATCGCGGGCTTTCCACCTTCGACCGGCCTCACCGGCTGAGCCTGAGCTTCAATCTGCCTGTGCCGAATCCGTTCGGGACAAACTCGGCGTTCTCACGGCAGGTGTTCTCCGATTGGGAGGTCTCCGGTGTGGGACTGATTCAATCCGGAGTTCCATACTCGGTTACCAACTCGCTGAGCGGGCAGGCCTGGGACGGCGACATCGGCAGCGGCGGAGCGGGCTTCGCCGACTACGTCGGCGGCCCCACGGACACACCGGTTCCACCAAGAGCGGCTCAGCGCCTATCTGGTGAAGACCGCATTCGCGGCCGCGCCGCGCACGCGCTTTGGAACACTGGGCCGCAACAGCTGCGTGGCCCCGGTCAGGCCAACCTCGATTTCGCAGTGCAGAAGCGGTTCAAGCTGTGGGAGAGCGTCGGGCTCAACTTCCGGACCGAGTTCTTCAACATCTTCAATCAGCCGAACTTCTCGAACCCGAACGGCAGCCTCGATTCGAGCACATTCGGGGTCATCTCCTCGACGAACGCCAACGCGCGGATCATCCAGTTTGGGCTGAAGCTGACTTTCTAATCCTCGCCGCAACGCTGGCGAAATGGGGAAGAAGTGGATCCTCGCGCTGCTCGGGGCTGTCTCAGCCTCAGGGCTGTGTGTCCTCGTTCGGACGCGCGCCGGAACTGGCGGCGGGAGGATTGCTGCATCCGTACCGGCGGGTGACGAAAGTTGCGGCGCCTGAGCATTGCAGGGACGTCGATTTCCAGGGCGCGGGCGTGCGGTTGAAAGGCTGGCGATGCGAGGCCGCGGGGGAACGCCGCGGCACGGTCGTTTATCTTCAGGGGATCGCGGATAATCGGGCCAGCGCGGTTGGCGCGATCCAGAGATTCGTGACTCGAGGGTTCGATGTGCTGGCGTTTGACAGCCGGGCACAAGGGGAGTCGGAAGGTGAACATTGCACGTACGGCTATTACGAGAAGCAGGATCTTTCGAAGGTTCTCGACACGGTTGATGCCGGGCCAGTCGTACTTGTCGGGACGTCGCTGGGAGCTGCCGTAGCGCTGCAGACCGCGGCTGAGGATGAAAGGGTGAGGGCGGTTGTGGCGGCTGAAACCTTTGCTGACCTGCGCAGCATCGCGCGAGATCGGACGCGATTCATTCTGACTGACGCAACGATTGGGGCGGCGTTCCGGCTGGCAGAGCAGCAAGCAAAGTTCGAAGCTGATTCGGTCAGTCCTGTGGAGTGCGCCAGGAGGATTCGGATTCCCGTGCTGCTCCTGCATGGAGAGGACGACCGCGATACCCGTCCTGATCATTCGAGGCGTGTGTATGCGGCACTGGGCGGGCCGAAGAAGCTGGTTCTCGTGCCGGGGGCGCGGCATGACGGGGCGTTGAACGCGCAGACGTGGCCGGAAGTTGAGGCGTGGGTGGATGCAGCGGTCAGGCCGGCCGGTCGTAGCGGAGACGCAGGTAAGGCAGGTGCCGCGGCGGCTCAGGCTGCCGCTCCCACTCGTTGAGCAATTCTCCGTAGCTCATGGCGACGAGCTCAACGCCAGCGCCGCGAACTGCCGCGGTGAGTGTCTCGGTTTCGGTGCGGTGCCTCTGGCATTCGGGCCACTCCGAAGTGTTGCTGGGCTCCCAGTAAAGGTAGAGGAGTTGCACGGCCTTCCCGCCGAAACAGGCTTCGAGGCCCAGCGCGTGTTTAACAAGTTGCGCGACGTCCAGAAACTCGTAGAGGTCAGGCCGTGCTCGCAGAGACTCGATTTGCGCGAACCAGGGCGAGCTGCCGTGCGCGGTCTGGAGTTGATCGTAGGAGGGTGCGAAGTCTGCGAGACGGCACTTCATCCACTCGGTGCACTTGGCTTCGACGGCAACAATGGAATCGCCCTCGGCAAGCAGATCGAGATGCGGCGGAGTGCCACCCAGGCCCGTCGGGCAGGTGCCTTCGAACCGGACGGAGCGTGAACCCGTGCTGTGGCAAATGTGCAACTGGCCCGGATCTTCACGATAGGGTCCGAAGGTGTTGATAGCCAATGCAGCCGACGAGTGCGCGGCGCGCAGCTTGACGTCCAACTCGCGGCCTGCGCCTGCTGCCATGTCACCCACGATCGTAGTGAGTGGGAGGCCCGGTCCCAAATTGTTCTCCCACTTGGCTGTGTATCCGGCGGAATCGTAAGTGGCGTTCGGGTTCGCTTCGCGCGCGCCAGTTCGCAGTGCAGCCAGAGATCGCCGGCGGATGTTCATGCCCCACACTACCACTGGAGACTTGACCACCTCAGTCCTGAATCGAGATGTTGCGAAACTTCACGACATGATCGTGCGGCTGCTGGCCGTGCATCTGGAAGCCGATGGCGCCACGCGGTGAGCGGAGCTTGTCGTAATCGTTGACGAGCTCCCCGTTGACGTTCACGGTGACGCGCGAGCCGCGGCACTCGATGGTGTAGTGGTTCCAGACTTCTTCGGCTCCGACAACCTTCGATGGCTTCTGGAAATTGTAGACGGAACCGGTGAGGTTCTTCGAGTCGTTGTAGTCGATCTGGATTTCGTGGCCGTCTGTGGGGCGTTGCGCGGCGCGCTCGTCGCCTTTGGTTGAGAACTTGCGCAAGGGTTGGCGGACATAGACTCCGCTGTTGCCGCCCTTGGAGATCCAGAAGTCGAGGTCGAGGCGAAAGTCAGTGTACTCGGCGTCGGAAAGCAGGTAACCGGGGCCGGGCCGGGAATGATCGCTGAGGCCTGTGATGACTCCGTCCTGCAAGGTCCAGATGCCGTGCGCATGGGAGGTGTAGCCATTGAAGCGGGTATCGGGCATCGACTGAGCGAGCCAAAGGAGGCGCTCGTGCTGCTGGTATTTGGCGCCGAGCGCGCATTCGAGGTTGGCATAGCGGATGCCGCGGGCCGCGCAGAGCCGCGACAGGCTGCCGTCGTCCTCGCCCTGGGAGGTTGATTGAAGGAGGGCGTTGAAGGGGCCCTCGGCGGCGAGGGCAAAGTCGAGCGGATTCGTGAAGATGAAGAAGTTCCGGGGCTGCTCCGGCTGCGGTTGATGGACCTTGTCGCTGATGGGGATTTCCGTCGCCATGGTGTAGCCGGGACTGTTGTTGTGCAGGGCGGTGAGGAGTCCGCCGGTGGGCGGCAGAAGTTCGTCGAGCAGGCGCGGGCGGTCGCGGTCGAGCTGGTCGAGGGTTCCGGTAATCGCGGTGTCGGCCAGAGCCGGGTTGTAGCGGCGGATGCTCTTCTCCGCGCCGAAGCGGCTCCAGAGGCGGTTGGGGTCGATGCTGACGCCGTTGACGGTGACCAACCGGTCTGTTCCAGGCACCAGCAGCGACTTGCCCGAAAGCTGTGGCAAGTCTTCGAGCAGGACCGTGCGGGCGGTGTTCTCGTTTCCGTGGATGTGCAGGTAGCGAGCGGGTCCGGGGCGGCCGGCATCACGGCGGGACCACGCAAGGCCGAAGGGGTCGCCGGGGGCAAATAGGGCGAGGGCGGAAGAGAGGAAAGCGCGGCGAGTTGTCTCAGGCATCTTCTGTGAGGATAATGGCAGCGGAGGTCTAACATGATCCTCGAAGCGATGAAACCCGGGCTGGAAGAGGCGCTGGAGCGGGAATTCAATCCCTGGCTGGCGGCGGAGACCCGCTTCAACGAGGCCGCCGACCGGCTCGGTCTCGACGACGGACTGAGAAAGTGC
This sequence comes from Bryobacteraceae bacterium, assembly GCA_963714395.1. Lineage (GTDB taxonomy): Bacteria > Acidobacteriota > Terriglobia > Bryobacterales > Bryobacteraceae > JACADU01. Next base: position 263,096 of record CAVQOO010000002.1, on the reverse strand, counting down.
TGCGGCACGCCGTCGACTGGAAGTGACGGTTCACATTCCGGTGCAGCTCGACGACGGGCGGCATCGAGGTGTTCACCGGCTACCGCGTGCAGCACTCGATCGCGCGCGGACCGGCCAAGGGCGGCATCCGCTTCGCGCCCGACGTGACGCTGGACGAGGTGCGCGCGCTGGCCTCGTGGATGACCTGGAAGTGCGCGGTGGTCAACATCCCGTTCGGCGGCGGCAAGGGCGGCGTGATCTGCGATCCGACGATCCTGTCGCACGGCGAACTGGAGCGCATCACGCGGCGCTACACCGCCGAGATGATCGATTTCATCGGGCCGGAGCGCGACGTCCCCGCGCCGGACATGAACACCAACGAGCAGACGATGGCGTGGATCATGGACACCTACTCCATGCACAAGCGCGCACACGGTGACGGCCGTGGTGACGGGCAAGCCGCTCGATCCTGGGCGGCTCGCGCGGGCGCCCGGAAGCCACCGGGCGCGGCTGCATGTTCGTCACGCTGCAGGCGCTGAAGCGGCTCGGCATGGAGCCGGCGGCGACGCGCGTGGTGGTCCAGGGCTTCGGCAACGTGGGCGGCATGGCGGCGAAGCTGATGCAGCGAGCCGGCATGCAAGATCATCTCCATCATCGAGTACGACGGCGCGGTCTACAACCCGAACGGCCTCGACATCCGGAGGCGCTGCATGAAGCACCGCAAGGAGACCGGCTCGATCGTCGGCTTCCCGGGCGCCGAGGACGATCGACCGGGACGAGGCCATGTTCCTGGAGTGCGACGTGCTGGTGCCGGCGGCGAGGGAGAACGTGATCACTCGCAGAACGCCGGCAAGATCCGCGCGCAAGATCATCTGCGAAGGCGCCAACGGGCCGACCACGGCGCTGGCGGACGAGATCCTGGCGGAGAAGGGCATCTTCGTCATTCCCGACATCCTGGCCAACGCCGGCGGCGTGACGGTCTCCTACTTCGAGTGGGTGCAGGACCGCCAGGGCTTCTTCTGGAACGAGCAACTGGTGAACGAGCGGCTGGAGGAGATCATGGTGGAAGCTTCCGACGACGTGGTGGACTACGCCGAGAAGCACGGGGTGAACAACCGCACCGCGGCCTACATGCTGGCGCTCGACCGCGTGGCCTTCGCCATCAAGCTGCGCGGCATCTACGCATGAGCTGAGACAGGACGGGGTGAGCGCTGAGCCCTCCACGCCGCTGATGCGGCAGTACCACGCGATCAAGCAGCAGGTGCCGAACGCGCTGCTGATGTTCCGGCTGGGCGATTTCTACGAGCTGTTCTTCGAGGACGCCGTCACGGCCGCGCGCGAACTCGAAATCACGCTCACCTCGCGCAACAAGGAGAAGGGCGCAGCCAGTCCCGATGTGCGGCGTGCCGTACCACGCGGCCGAAGGCTACATCGCGCGGCTGATCCAGAAGGGCTACCGCGTGGCCATCTGCGACCAGATGGAGGATCCGCGGTTCGCCAAGAAGCTGGTGAAGCGCGAGATCACGCGCGATCGTCACGCCGGGCACCGTGACCGAGCCGCACTGCTGCGGTCGCGCGAGAACAACTACCTGGCGGCGGTCTCGGTGCAGGGGCGGACCGCGCCGGGCTCGGCGCACGTGGATGTCTCGACCGGCGAGTTCCGGGCGACCGAAGTGGAAGCTGCCGAGGCTGGCGGCCGTCGCTCGAGCAGCTGGGCGCGCGCGAGGTGCTGGTCGCCGGACTCGGCGCGCGACTCTGCGCCGCAGGGACGCTGGGTCGCTGCACGCCGAGTCGAGGCCTGGGTCTTCAGCTGCCGATTACGCCGAGCGCACTCTGCGCGAGCACTTCAAGCTGCTGTCGCTGGACGGCTGCGGGCTGGGCGGCAAGCCGCTGGCGGTCGGCGGCGGCGGCGCCCTCCTGCACTACCTGCGGGAAACGCAGAAGAGCGGCGCTCGATCACCTGGACCGGCCCGCGCTTCTACGACCGCGCCGGCGCGATGGTGCTCGACGCCGTCACGGTGCGCAACCTGGAACTGGTGGAGCCGTGTTTTCGGCGGATCTGGACGGCGGCAAGGACGCCACGCTGCTCGGCGTGCTCGACCAGACGCCGACCGGCATGGGCGGCGCGGCTGCTGCGGCGCGGCTGCTGCGGCCGTCGATGGACCGGGCGGAGATCGAGGCGCGGCTGGACGCGGTCGGAGTGGTTGCAAGCGAGACGATCCTGCGCGCGCGAGCTGCGCAAGACGCTGGGCGGCATGCTGGACCTCGAGCGGCTGCTGGCCAAGGTGACGCTGGGGACGGCGGGGCCGCGGGACCTGCTGGCGCTTGGGCGGTCGCTGGCGAAGGTGCCCGCCGCTCAAGGCGCTGCTGGCGGACGCGGCAGTCGGCGCGGCTGCGGGAGGTGCACGAGCGGCCTCGACGAAGTGCCCGAGGTGCGCGACCGCATCCTGGCGGCGATCGCCGACGAGCCGCCGGTGAACCTGGCCGACGGCGGCACCGATCCGCGCCGGCTATCCACGCCGAGCTGGACGAGCTGCGCGACATCTGGCGCGGAACGGCCGGCAGATCATCGCGGAGATCGAGGCGCGGGAGCGGGCGCGCACCGGCATCGGGTCGCTGAAGGTGCGGTTCAACAACGTCTTCGGCTACTACATCGAGATCTCCAAGGCCAACCAGCACCTGGCGCCGGCCGACTACGAGCGCAAGCAGACGCTGGTCAACGCCGAGCGCTTCACCACGCCGGAGCTGAAGGAACTGGAAGCGCAAGATGCTGGACGCCGAGGAGAAGATCCTGGCGCTCGAGCGCGACATCTTCGCCGAGGTGCGGCAGTTCGCGGCGGCGCAGGCGCAGCGCATCCGCGCGACGGCGGCGGCGGTGGCGGAGGTCGACGTCACCGCGGCGCTGGCGCAGGTGGCGGCGGAGAACCGCTATGCGCGGCCGCGCTTCTCCGACGACGGCGAGATGAGGTCGCCGGCGGGCCGGCATCCGGTGATCGAGCGGCTGACCGAGCGCGAGGCGCAGCGCTTCATCCCGAACGACCTCTACCTGAACACGGGCGAGGCGCTGATCGCCCTCATCACCGGGCCGAACATGGGCGGCAAGTCCACCTACCTGCGGCAGGCGGCGCTGATCGTCGTCCTGGCGCAGATGGGATCGTTCGTGCCGGCCGACGAGGCGCGTGCTGCCGCTGGTCGACCGCGTCTTCACGCGCATCGGCGCGTCGGACAACCTGGCGCGCGGCCGCTCCACCTTCATGGTGGAGATGACCGAGACCGCGGTCATCCTCAACACCGCGACGGCGCGCAGCCTGATCGTGCTGGACGAGATCGGGCGCGGCACCGCGACCTACGACGGGCTGGCGCTGGCGTGGGCGGTGGTCGAGCACATCCACGCGCGGACCCGCGCGCAAGACGCTGTTCGCGACGCACTATCACGAGCTGACGGAGCTGGCCGAGCAGCTCGAGGGCGTGCGCAACCTGCACGTCTCGGTGAAGGAGGCGGGCGACCACGATCATCTTCCTGCGGAAGGTGGAGCCGGGCGCGGCGGACCGCAGCTACGGCATCGAGGTGGCGCGGCTGGCGGGGCTGCCGGGCGCGGTGATCGAGCGGGCGCGCGAGGTGCTGAAGCTGCACGAGAAGACCGAGCACACTGTGACCGAGGAGCTGATCCGCCAAAGAAGGGGCGCGGCCGAGCCGGCGTTGCAGATTCAGCTCTTCGAGCCGGTGGGCTACCAGATCGCCGAGCGGATTCGCGCGTTGAATATCGACGACCTGCGGCCGATCGAGGCGCTGCAACTGCTGCACGAACTGCAAGAGGAGCTGAAGAAATGATCGCCGGTGGCATCATGACCGGGACGTCGCTGGACGGGGTGGACGTGGCGCTTGTGGAGGTGACCAGGCGCGGAGTGAAGACGCTGGGATTCGTTTCCAAGACGTATCCGGAAGAGATCCGGCGGCGGTTGATGGCGGTGTCCAACTGCGAGACGCACACGCGTGAGATCGCACGGCTCAACTTCGAGCTGGCGGAGTTGTATGCGGCGGCGTTCAAGGCGTTGCTGAAGAAGACCGGAGTCGAGGCGGGCAAGGTGCGCGTGGTGGGGTGTCACGGGCAGACGATCTATCACGAAGGCGGTGTGGCGACGCTGCAGATCGGGGACGGCAGCGTGCTTGCCGAGCGGTTGGGCATCGCGGTGGTGAGCGATTTCCGGCCTCGCGATATTGCTGCGGGGGGGCAGGGCGCGCCGCTGGTGCCGTATGTCGATTACCTGCTGTACGGAGATGAGGAAGAAGGGCGGGTTTCGCTGAATATCGGCGGGATCGCCAACATCACGCATCTACCGGCGGGGGCAGGAGCCGAAGCCGTGACGGCGTTCGATACGGGCCCCGGGAACATGGTTATTGACCAATTGATGGCGCGATATCGGGGCGTCGGTTACGACAAGGACGGCGCTTTCGCAGCCGAGGGGGCTGTAGAGCCGCTTGTGGTGGATGCGCTGCTGCGGGACGAATACTACAGCCGGAAGCCGCCGAAGAGTGCGGGCCGGGAGCAGTACGGGGCGGAGTTCGTCGAGGCGTTGGTAGCGCGGGGGCTAAGTCCGGAGGACACGGTGGCGACGGCGACCTTTTTCACGGCAGCGTCAGTGGCAGAGGGGGTCTATCGTTTCGCTGAGCCGCGCGGCGATATAGGCCGCGTGATCGTATCCGGCGGCGGCGTGCACAACAAGACACTGATGCGATTCCTGCGCGCGGAACTCGCGGACATGGAAGTGGTGTCCTCGGCCGATTTCGGAGTCGATCCGGACGCCAAGGAGGCCCTGGCGTTTGCGGTGTTGGCGGCCGAGACAGTGGAGGGCAGGCCATCGAACTTGCCCTCGGCGACCGGTGCGAAGCGAGCAGTTGTGCTTGGCAAAGTCAGTCCAAAATAGCTGAGAACCGGGCCTGGACGAAAGCGGAAGGGTCGGCGGGGCTATACTGCGCTGTATGCAGAGCGCTGGGATGCTCATTCTTTTTGTCGCAGCGGGAGCGATGGCGCAGGGGCCGGTACCATTGCAGCCGCTGGCGCAACACGTGCGAAACATCGAGGACGCGTTAGGCTTTCTGGGACAGCCGTTGCCGGGTGAGATCCACCGGCAGATCAACCGGGCGATGGCGATGGAGAACGAGGAGCAGGCCGTCGCGGCGATTCAGAAGGCGCTGGAGCCGCTGGTGCTGTTGACGGTGGACATCAATGCGGAGAGCCGCGTGAAAGTCGCGCAGAGCGAAGCGAAGCCGGATCTGGTGGAGGGTGGAACACGGCTGTTTCTGGTGAAAGTGGAGAATCAGGCCGGCGTGAGAGCGCGGTTGAGGGTGGAGAGTCCGAACAGCGGACCGACGTACCTGACGTCGCGGGGCGAGGCCGAGCCGAAGATGGAGCTGACGCAGCAGGAGGTGAAGGAGCGCTGGGCCGACATCGGGATCTACGACCGGCAGCCGATGGCGGAACGCTTGTCGGGTCTGGCCGTGGAGTACGCGATTCTGACGGTGTACAGCCGGGATCGCGGGCAGCGGTCGGCGAAGATCTCGCTTCAACGTCGGGCAGGGCACGCAGGACATCGGGTTCCGCAACGACGTGACGGTGGTGTTCCGGATTGAGCCGAGTCACGCGATCACGCTGCGTGTGAAGAACGAGAAGGGCGAGCCGGCGTTCGCGTCGTTCATCATCAAGGACCGGCAGCAGCGGATCTACCCGAATCCGTCGAAGCGCCTTGCGCCGGACTTTCCGTTCCAGCCGCAGATTTACCGGACGGAAGGGGAGCAAGTCCAATTGCCGGCGGGGTACTACACGATCGAGTACTCGGGCGGCCCGGAGTTCCTGACGCGGACGAAGGAACTGTCGGTGGATGCGAAGGGTCCGAAGGAGATCGCGTTTCAACTGGAGCGATGGATCGATCCGTCGAAGTACGGGTGGTGGTCGGGCGATCATCACATTCACGCGGCGGGGTGCTCCCACTACAAGAATCCGACCGAGGGTGTGCGGCCGGAGGACATGATGCGGCAGGTGCTCGGGGAGAACCTGAACATCGGCTCGGTTCTGACGTGGGGACCGTCGTGGTATCACCAGAAGCAGTATTTCAGCGGGAAGGACGATTCGCAGTCGAAGACGGAGCGGCTGCTGCATTACGACGTCGAGGTGTCAGGATTTCCTTCGAGCCACGCGGGCCACCTGGTGCTGCTTGGCTTGAAGGAGGACGACTATCCGGGGACGACACGGATCGAGCAATGGCCGTCGTGGGACCTGCCGGTTCTGAAGTGGGCGAAGTCGCAGGGGGCGGTGACGGGGTTCACGCATTCAGGCTGGGGCTTGCAAGTCGCGGACCAGCGAGCTGCCGAACTACGAGATGCCGGGGTTCGACGGGATCGGCGCGAACGAGTACATCGTGGACGTGACGCATCCGGATGCGCTCGATTTCATCTCGGCGGTGGACACGCCCGTGGTGTGGGAACTGAACATCTGGTACCACACGCTCAACGTCGGGTTCCGGACGCGGATCAGCGGAGAGACGGATTTTCCGTGCATCTATGACGACAAGGTCGGGCTGGGGCGGAGTTACGTGAAGCTGGACAAGCTGGCGTATCGTCCATGGGTGGACGGAGTGCGGGACGGTCGCGCGTACGTGGGCGACGGGAAGAGTCACCTGATGGACTTCAGCGTGAACGGGGTGGAAGTGGGAACTCGGGGCAGCGAGGTGAAGTTGAAGCCGGGCGAGGAAGTGAAGGTGAAGGTGAAGGCGGCGGCGCTGCTGGCCGAGTATCCCGACCCGCGATTCCACAACCTGGCTTATGACCGGAAGCCGTATTGGGATGTCGAGCGGGCGCGGATTCCGGGGAGCCGCGAAGTGCCGGTGGAGCTGATCGTGAACGGCAAGCCGGTGGCGATGAAGAAACTGGAGGCGGACGGGCAGGTGCGCGAGTTGGAGTTCAGCACGGCGTTGCCGAAGAGCAGTTGGATCGCCGTGCGGATTCTGGCGTCTTCGCACACGAATCCGATTTTCGCGCTGGTGGACGGCAAGCCGGTGCGGGCATCGCGGGCGAGCGCGGAGTGGTGTTTGAACGCCGTGAATCAGTGCTGGACGCAGAAGTCGGCGCGGATCCGGGAAGCAGACAAGGAAGAGGCCCGGCGGGCGTATGAGCACGCGCGGGAGGTGTATAGAAAGCTGATGGCGGAGAATGAAGAGTGAGTTCAGTTTTGGGTGTTAAAACGCGGTTCTGTTCAGCTCTTACGGGAGATCGTGTCTCGCGGCGACGACCACAATAATGCGCTGATGCAGGGCCGATCCGCCTACCTCCCCTCCGCCACAGGAGCCAGGAGCGCGGCCTTGTTAGTCATAATCAGTCCGGCGTGATAGCCTTGCCCAATGTCAGTTGCGCCGCTGGGGATGCTGCTGTTGGGATTGAGTTGCGCCTGGGCTCAAGAGCCGGACGTGATTGTCGTGGGCGCGGGGGCTGGCGGTTTGGCGACTGCACTCGAGGCGGCGCGGGGCGGGGCGCGCGTGACCGTAGTCGATATGGCTTCCGTGTTTGGTGGCCACGCTGTGATGTCGGAAGGCGGACTGAGCTTTGCGGGGTCGCCCCTGCAAAAGTCGCTTGGCATCAGCGATACCCCGGACCTAATGTTTCGCGAGATTCTCCAGTTCGGCCGTGATGCCAACGAACAGTGGGTGCGGCTCTATGCAGACCGAAGCCTGCCGGACGTGCACGACTGGCTTGTGTCGATGGGCCTGGAATTCACAGGCGTCCTGAAGCTTGCGGGCAGTTCCGTACCCCGCTTTCACGTGAACTTAAAGCGCGGATTCGGCGTGGTGGAGCCGCTGTACAGGGAGTGCTTGCGGTCGGGCGGGATTGAATTCGTCTGGAATACAAGAGTGACCAAACTGCAGGTGGATGGCGGTCGGGTCATTGGGGTTGCAGGGATGAACGATCGAACTGGAGCGGCGTTCAGCAGACGGTCGCCCGTGGTGGTGCTTGCGACAGGCGGTTTCCAGTCGAACCTCGAACTGGTTCGCAAGCACTGGCCACGCGACGCTGCTTTGCCGCAGCGAATCCTGGTAGGTGCGGGAGTCAACGCGGTTGGCTCTGGCCTGGATCTGGCAACTGGCGCAGGTGGGGTTACAGATCGGCTGGACCATCAGTGGAATTACCCGCGAGGGATTGTCGATCCGCGAAAGAAAGGATCGGGCCGGGGGATCCACGTTGACTACGCGGAGCGCTTCATGCGGATCAACTCCCGTGGCGATCGCGTGCTGATCAAGGATCTGAGTGACATGCTCGCTCAGCCCGGTGGGCGCTTGTGGCTGTTGTTCGATAGTGACGGGCGTGCGGCATTTCAGGCCTCCGGAACAGATTGGGCAGATCGAGGAAAATTGGAAAGGCTCATTCTGGACAATCCGGCGATAACCACCAAGTCACAGTCGCTGGAGGAGTTGGCGGCGAAGATGGGGCTGCCTGCCGAAGTGATGAAACTCTCGATAGTGCGAAACAACGCTGAAGCGGCTTCTGGAGGCGGCACTTTGGCGGTTCTCAAACCGCCGTTCCATGCGATGGCCTTATCGCCGTTGACGCGCAAGAGCATGGGCGGGGTGGTGATCGATATGGAATGCCGGGCGTTGGATGCTGAGCGGAAGCCGATTCCCGGGCTGTACGCGGTAGGAGAAGTGACGGGGTTTGGCGGTTTGAACGGAAAGGCCGCCATCGAGGGGACTTTTATCGCGCCGGCGATGCTGCAGGGCAGAATTGTCGGACGCGCGATTGCGAAGCATGCAGGAAGGGCGCCGCTCGCGGTGAATCCAGCGCCGCCTCCCGCGTAACCGCCGACGGACCCGAGGCCCGGTGCGCGACTTGCCACGCCATCGAGAAGCTGGTCGCTGCGTCTCGAAAGGGCTACTGGCACTTCGAAGGAGTTCACAAAGCTGTGCTGGAGCAGAAACTGAGCTGTGCCCAGTGTCATGCGGAAATGAGCCCCTTCCGCGCGGCATCGCACAAGATCGACCGCCTTGCGCAGATCGCTAATTGCGCTTTTTGCCACCTGCCGCGAGAACAGTGACCTCGAGGCTCAGCTCGCGGCGGGCGCCGGAGTTGTCCTCCGCTATGAGGGTGTAGCGGGTGTCACGCCCCGGTGCGACGATCACGCAGCGGTTGAGGTTCGGCCAAACGCCGGGCAAAGCCGCGCGCTCTGGTCCAACCTCGATGCGCAAAGTAGTGGCCTGAGTCACTCCATAACAGAGCGAAATCTCATCGCCCCTGTGAATCGCCCCGGGAGAAGCGTAGAAGTGCAGAATGCGTAGACCCTTGGACTTATCGACCCAGTCGAACTCCGGCGGCAGCCGCGGAGGGCCGGGTGCAGTCTCGCCGCTTCTTGCTCGTTGAAGAGCCGGAAGTCCCTCGAACAGAAGGTAGACGGCCAACCCCAATACGAGCAGCCGGACGGCAAGTGCCGCTGAGTTCATCCTTATCCGAGTTTAGGCGGTAGCTCGGTGAGGGGGCCCATCCACTGCAATTCACGGTCGACGTCGCCGTGCATGCGATAGGTCTTCTTCACCGCGTCGACAGTCTCTCCGCGGACGTCGATCCTGGCACGGTCAAAGACACCCACGCCGGCCTTGTCGCAGAAGCTGAGATAGCCGAGCCAGTCCGGGTTGATGCCCATGGCCTCGACACCGATGCGATCGGCGGCGACCATGTCCGTGGAAGCAATAGCGATCCGCGAGTTCACCGGCGTACCCTGGCTGGGTCCGTTGCCCTCCATGCCCTCGAAGCCGTCGATGACTCCCAGGCCCCAGTTGGGGCTCAGCCGCTGAGCGGTCAGCAGGATGTCGTAGTGAGTTTGCCGGATGCCGCCGTGGTAAACGCGCTTGTCATTCCATCGGGGAGTCTCGTTGCGCTTGGAGCGGAGCGGAGCGCCAAGGCACATGTTCTTGATGTTGAGGGTGGCGATCACCGTGTTGTGGGTCTTGAGCATCGCAGCCGAGATGACAAAAGCGTCCGGATCGAGCAGTCGCTTGGCGAGTCGTGCGGGCTGGATGTGGAGATCGCCGTTGAGCAACTGGATGGTCTCGTAGAGACCTTCCTCGTTCAGGCAGACAAGCTGCGGCTTGAGCTTCGGATGTTGCCGGGCGGCCTCGGCGTACTTGAAATTGTCGAAAGCCTCCTGCGAGTAGCCGGCGGAACTTTCGGCGATCACGACCGGTCCCTTCCAGCGTTTTTCGAGGTAGTCCAGGATTCCGTTCAGGGAATCGGCGTGGGTGGCGGCGAGCTGCTTGTTGGTGGAAACGCAGTTGGGCTTGATGACAACGACCTTGCGATTCTTCAGCTTAGCGGTGATTTCCTTGTCGATCAGGTCGAGCGCGGCGGTGATGTTGGCACGCCGGTCTTCCCCTTTCGTGAGGGCGACGGGGACGTTTTGGGAGCCCGCGAAAGTGCGGGGAGCGAGGAGAAGACCGGCGGAGGAGCCGAAGAAACCGCGTCGGGAAAGAGAAGTCATTGTTGCAAAGTCCTCTGCATCTATATTAATCAAGAGATGAAGGTCTGAAAAGGAGATATCGATGAGCAGAGCGTCAAGACGGTCTTTTCTTGCCGGCGGCGGTATGCTGGCGGCGGCAGGTGGATTGGGTGCGGCCCCGGCGGCGATGCCGATGCGGACGCTGGGCAAGACGGGCATGAAGGTGACCGTGCTCGGCTTCGGCTGCATGACCACGTCCGATCCTTCGGTGATCGAACAGGGGGTCGAGGCCGGGATCAATTACTTCGACACGGCGCGCGGCTACCAGAACGGGCAGAACGAGCGCATGGTGGGCGCGGCGCTGAAGCCCCACCGCAACAAGATCTTCCTGTCCTCCAAGACGCCGGCCAAGACCAAGGCGGACGCGCTGGCCAACATCGATACGACTCTCAAGGAGTTGGGGACAGATCATATCGATATCTGGTACCTGCATTCGCGGTCGACGCCCGAGGCGGTGCCCGATGAGCTGTTCGACGCGCAGGACGAAGCGGTGAAGGCGGGCAAGGTCCGCTTCAAGGGCGTCAGCTTCCACAGCGGCCTCCAGAAGATGATCCCGTTCCTCATCGAGAAGAAGCGGACCGACGTCATCCTGACGAGCTACAACTTCACGATGGAGCCGTGGATGGACGAGTTGATCGACGCAGCCGCCAACGCCGGCATCGGGATCGTGGCGATGAAGGTGATGGCGGGCGGCTTCCGCTCGAACAAGCCCGGCACGCCGATGGCCGAACGGCTCTCGCGTCAGGGCGCGATGGCTGCGGCGCTGAAGTGGGCCGTGCGGCGGCCGAACATCCACACCTCGATTCCGGGCATCATGGATCTCGATCAACTGGACGAGAACTTCAAGGCAGTCAGCGCGGGCTGGAAGGCGGATGACTCCAAGGTGCTGGCAGCGCAGTTGAAGGTCGATTTCCCCGCTGTACTGCCGGACCTGCGGCACCTGTGCGGGGAGCTGCGCACAGGGTCTGCCGGTAAGCGACGTGCTGCGAATTCTGAGCTACTCGGACGGCTACGGCGAGTTCGCGCTGGCGCGGGAGCGCTGGCAGGAGCTGCCGGAAATGCTGCAGCAAGTGAAATGCTCCGATTGCAGCCGCTGCGTCATCGATTGTCCGAACGGAGTTCACGTGCGCGAGCGTGTTTCGCGGGCGCAGGAGCTGTTGGCGTGACGGCGCTGGTCATCCTGGCGCTTTTCGGCGGGAACCCCGGACTGCACCATCAGTCCGGGGTTCGCGCAACAGGGGAAATCGTACGAGTACGACACCGAGACGCTCTACGACTACATCAACGGCAACTCCGAGGGGTACTTTCTTTACAGCTTCAAGAAGATGCGGGGGATGACCTGCGTCAAGCCCGGCTTGAAGATGGTGATCGACATCAGCGAGTTTCAGACACCGGAACTGGCCTATGGAATGTTCACCGGAAACGCCGACCCGCGCATTCCCCGCGAGGGCATAGGAGCGGCCGGGCAGGTGGCGCCCTCCAAGGCGACATTCGCCAAGGGTGTGTTCTACGGTGAAGTCAGCATCGAGCCGCAGGGTGATCACACGGCGCTGCTGAAAGCGGCCGCGCTCGAACTTGCTGCGCGGATCGAGGGCTCCACCGAAACCGCCGGCGGCAATCTCGTGGTTCCCGAAACAGGGGCTCCAACCGGGCTATCCACGTCTGGTCGCGCAAAGCGTCCTCGGATTGAAGATGCTGACGCGCGGCTACGTTGCGCAATACGAGGATGCCAAGGCGTTTGTGGTGACCGAAGCAACGCCTGAAGCGGCCAAGGCGCTGATGGCGAAGCTCAAGGAACGGTTTCCACCCGCCGCGGCGGCGCAAGTGGGCGACGAGAGCTATTCCGCCGAGGAACGGCTATTGGGCCGATTGTGCTTCTTCCGCAAAGGAGCGCGGGTTGGCGGCTTCGTCAATGTGAAGGCGGGAGACCCTGTCGAGCGATCACGGACGTTCGCGCAGTCCCTGCCGTGACTATAATCGAGGAGTGAAAGCGTTACCCGTTTCTCTTCTCGCCTCAATTATTGGGCTCACCTCGTTTCTCTGGCTCAGCGGCTGCCAGAAGAACATACAGACCAATGAAGCCGTGCGCGATGGTGTGATCAAGCACCTGTCGCAGAACAAAAACCTGTCCATCGCGGCGATGGATGTCGCGGTGAGCGCGGTCTCATTCAAAGACAACGAGGCGGAAGCGACGGTTACGTTCAAGCCCAAAGGCGGGGACGCTTCTTCGGGCATGTCGATGCGGTATTCGCTGGAGAAGAAGGGGAGCGAGTGGGTGGTGAAGAAGAAGGCCGATAGCGGCGCGGGCCACGGGACCACTGCGATGCCTGGCGGGCCCGAGGGAACCGGCAAGCCGCCAGACCACCCGCCCATGGGCTCCGGCGCGGCGCCGGGCGCGAGGAAGTGACACGGGTCGCCGTCCTGGGAGGTGGTCCGGCGGGCGCGATGGCCGCCGCAGGTTTGGCCGCGCGCGGTGTCGAGACGATTCTGCTGGACGAGAAACTCGCCTGGGAGAAGCCTTGCGGCGGCGGCATCACTTACAAGGCATACCAGCGCTACCCTTTCCTGCTCGACAACGATACGCCCAAGCGCAAGGTTTCCGAAACCACACTGGCCGAGCCGCGGGGCGGGACAGTGACGATGCGGCTCAGGGAGCCGCTGTTGATCTACTCGCGCTACGACCTGAACAAACTGCTGCTCGACCGGGCCATCCGCGGCGGGGCGCGCGTGGAGAAGGAGCGGGTCAACTCGCTGGAGCGGCGTGGAGACAGGTGGTCGATCGCCACGCGGACGGGCCGCATCGACGCTGATTTCGTGATCGTCGCCACCGGGGCGCGCAACACTCTCCGCGATGTGGGAACTCAATGGTCGGCGTCGGACACCATGTACGCCCTGGGCTATTGGGTGCAGGGTGAGCGCTCGAAAATCGACATCCAGTTCTTCCCCGGCTTTGAAGGCTACATCTGGGTGTTTCCGCGCTGCGGGCACCTCTCGGTCGGCATCTGCGGCAAGGGCGAGCCCGCCGCGGCCATGCGCAAGCGGCTGGAACGATACATGGACGAACAGGAGATTGCCTACAAGGACGCGACGTTCTACGGGCACATGATTCCGGCGCTGGAGAGGCCGTCGTTCAAACGGAATCGAGTGAGCGGCCCTGGCTGGCTGGCAGTCGGCGACGCGGCAGGTCTGGTGGATCCGGTGACCGGAGAAGGCCTGTATTACGCGATCCGCAGCGGCGACCTGGCTGCTGAAGCGGTTCTCGCGCAGGAGGGATGCGAGGGTGAACTGCACCATGGCTTACCGGCGGCTGATTCACGGAGAGTTCATCGAGGACCTGGCGCTTGGTGCGGGGTTGGCGAAGCGGTTTTTCCTGCAGAAATTCCTGTTCTCGAGCGTACCCGGACGCATGATCGAGTTCATGCGGTACAGCCCGCGGATGACCGAGGTCGTTCAGGACTTGTTTGCCGGAACGCAGGGCTATACGGATCTGAAGAAGCGGCTGCTGGACAATCTCAACGGCACGATGCTGGAGATCTTCATGGGCTGGATGTTGGGCCATCGCGTTGTGAAGGAAGGGTAGAGGCCAGTGCAAAAGACGGAGAAAAGTGCCGCTCTGCTGGAGCGCGCGCAAGGGATCATTCCGGGCGGGGTGAACTCGCCGGTCAGGGCTTTCCGCAGCGTCGGCGGCACGCCGCGCTTCATGGAACGCGGCGAAGGCTGCCGCCTGTTCGACGTGGACGGCAACAGCTACGTCGACTACATCGGCTCATGGGGGCCGCTCATCCTTGGCCACCGCTTCCCGCCGGTGATGGAGGCGATTCGCGGGGTGTTGGAGTGCGGCACGAGCTTCGGCGCGCCGACCGAGCGCGAGATCGAACTCGCCGAGATGATTCGGGATGCGGCGCCGTCGATGGAGATGGTCCGGCTGGTGAATTCGGGGACCGAGGCGACGATGTCGGCCCTGCGCGTGGCGCGCGGCTTCACGGGCAGGGACCTGACGGTGAAATTCGAAGGCTGTTATCACGGCCACGTCGATTCGCTGCTGGTGAAGGCCGGCAGCGGGATGGCCACGCTCGGCATTGCAGACACGGCAGGCGTGCCCAAAGGTTTCGCCGAAACGACGCTGGCGCTGCCGTACAACTCCGTCGAGGCGTTGGAAGCAACATTCAATTCATGTGGCGACAAGATCGCAGCGGTGATCGTCGAACCTGTCGTCGGCAACATGGGCTGCATACCGCCGGAACCGGGGTATCTCGAGGCAATGCGCGAACTGTGTACAAAGCACGGGGCACTGTTGATCTTCGACGAGGTGATGACCGGGTTCCGTGTCGCTTTCGGCGGCGCACAGGCTCTGTATGGGATCAAACCGGACCTGTCGACCTTCGGCAAGGTGATCGGCGGGGGACTGCCAATTGCGGCCTACGGTGGGCGAGCGGACGTGATGAACCGGGTGGCACCGGTCGGAAACGTCTATCAGGCAGGCACGCTGTCAGGAAATCCATTGGCGGTAACTGCGGGGCTGGCTATGCTGAAGTACCTCAAGGCCCACCCGGAGGTGTACACCCATATCGCCGATGTCGCGCGGAGGGTATGTGAGGCTGTGCCGGCGGGGCTGACGGTGAACCGGGTCGGCTCGATGTTTACGATCTTCTTCACAGACCAGCCCGTGACCGATTGGGCTTCAGCAGACCGCTGCGACCGTGCCCGCTTCGGGATGTTCTTCCATCACCTGCTGGAAAACGGTGTGTACTTTCCGCCGTCGCAGTTCGAGGCCGCGTTTGTCGGCGCTGCGCATGACGATGCTGCGGTTGAACAGACTGTTGCGGCGATCAAGGCGTTCTTCGCGACGTAACACCTCTCGGATGGGCTCGCGAGGAAAGGATGGTTGTCCGATTGAGGTCGCGCCTGTTCTGGGTGTTCTGCATCGTTGGCATCATCGCGATGGGTATCCTCTCGAGAGTTGTGCACACAGGAGTAGCGGTCTTTGACAAGTATCTGGGCGACGCCTTGTACGCGGCGATGGTCTACGCGATCTTGCGCCTGCTATCGAGGGCTGCGGCGTCGGCCGTGTGCGCGATGGTCGTAATGACTGCTATCGAGTTGTTTCAACTGACAATGATTCCGGCTCACATGCTTGCGAGTGAGCACTTGATGACGCGGATTTGCGCCCAACTGTTGGGTGTAGAGTTCGGCTTCCTGGATCTGCTCGCGTACGGAGTGGGTATAGGGTGCATCTATCTCGCTGATTCCTCCCAACGGAAGGGTGGAGAAGATTACGCCGATTAGCAGGCGAGGCTCGGTGAGCTGCCCGTCCGTGGAGTGAACCGTTGTTCTGGATTCGATATGCTGGCTTCCACTGCGAAGCGTTCGGACGACATGCTCCTGACGATTAGAACCTCATCCCATCCGGCCACTCTCCTACTGGCATGCGCGGTGCTGTTCACCGCCGCGCCGGGCACCAGCCAGACTCTACCCGCTCCAAAGAACTGGACCACCGCCGAGGACCATCGCAACATGATGGAGCAACTGGGCATCAAAGCCCTTCGTCCGGGCCCCAGCGGCAATGAAGCGGCTCCCAACCACGCCAATTACGACGAGTCTGCCGCCAACCCGTTTCCCGACTACCCGGAGATCCTGAGACTGAAGGATGGCCGGCCCGTCACCACCCCGGAGATATGGTGGAATGAGCGCCGGCTTGAAATCGTCGAAGACTTCGAGCGCGAAGTGCTGGGTCGTGTTCCGCCGAACCCGCCGAAGATCACGTGGACGGTCAAGAAGACCGTGAACGACCATGTCGGCCCATATCCCGTAATCGCCCGGGAACTCACCGGACACGCGGACAACACGGCATGCCCGGAAATCAATGTCGATATCCAGATGGTTGTGGTCACGCCGGCTTGGGCGAGGAAGCCCGTCCCTCTCATGATGATGTTTGGGCGCGCGGCCCTGCCCTCCGCTCCAGTACCGGAAGGTTTCGCGCGCTTTGCGGCCCTGGCCGGAACCGATCCGCCAGCCACCCTGCAACTCATCGCCGCCGGATGGGGGTACGCCTTGCTGAACCCCGGCAGCATTCAGGCCGACAACGGCGCGGGACTCACCAAAGGCATCATCGGCCTCTCGAACAGAGGACAGCCTCGCAAGCCGGAGGACTGGGGCGCTTTGCGCGCTTGGGCGTGGGGCGCGTCGCGCGCTCTCGACTACCTCGAGACCGATCCAACCGTCGATGCGAAACACGTCCGGCATCGAGGGCGTCTCGCGATTCGGCAAGGCCGCCCTGGTCACGATGGCCTTCGACACTCGCTTTGCTGTCGTGCTTGTCGGTTCATCCGGAGAAGGCGGCGCCAAGCCGCACCGCCGGAACTTCGGCGAAGCGGTGGAGAACCTGACAGGCTCGGGCGAGTACCACTGGATGGCCGGTAACTTTCTGAAGTACGGGGCCGCCGAAGCGTCCTTTGGCAGCAGGAACGCCGGCAACATTCCAGTGGATTCGCACCAATTGATTGCGTTGTGCGCGCCGCGCCTCACCTTCATCAGCTACGGCATACCGGAAAAGGGGGATGCCAAGTGGCTCGACCAGCAAGGTAGTTTCATGGCCACCGTCGCCGCCGGATCCGTATTTCGACTCCTGGGCGTCAAGGACCTCGGTGTATCTGGCGACTATCGCACCGCGAAGATGCCGCCCGTCAACACCAGCCTGCTGGATGGCCACCTTGCGTGGCGACAGCATGACGGCGGCCACACGGACGGTCCCAACTGGAAATACTTCATTCCATGGGCCACGCGGTCCATTCGGTACACCGCTCCGCCGCCCCCGCCCATTGCGGCTGATGTTCCCATTCCCCGAACGGACGCGAACTCACTCATCGCCCACGCTCAGCTGGTGGAAAAGGCAAAGAAGGGCCGCATCGACATCTACTTCGAGGGCGATTCCATCACCCGGCGATGGGGCGCCACCGACTACCCGGAACTCCTCGCCAACTGGAAGCGGAACTTCTTCGGCTGGAATGCGGCCGATTTCGGTTGGGGTGCGGACCGAATTCAGAACATCCTCTGGCGCCTGAACAACGGCGAGTTGGATAACGTGAATCCGAAAATCGTGGTTCTGCTGGCCGGCACGAATAACGTAGGCGGGGCTATTCCTGCAGGCGCGGAGGACGCCGTGGTCGCGGACATCACCAAAGGAATACAGGCTCTGGTAACGGCGATTCGAAGCAAAGCGCCCGAGGCCACCGTGATCGTCACCGGCATATTTCCGCGCAACGACAATATGGCCGTCCTGCCCGTCATCAACCGAATCAATGGCAATCTCGCGAAGATGTCGGACGGACGAAAAGTGCGCTATCTCGACATCAACGACAAACTCGCCGATGCTCGCGGCAGGCTCTTCGATGGCATGATGAACGCCGACAAACTCCATCCGGCTGAAAAGGCGTATCAGGTCTGGGCGGACGCTCTGAAGCCGATCTTCCGGGAACTGCTCGGTCCGCCCGCCGTGGAGGACCATGCGCCGCCGCCGACCGGCGATCCGAGCGCGCAGCGCTGAAGCGTCTCCACCATCCGGCTCAGGCTGAAACGCTCACGAACGGCGTTTCGGGCCGAAGGCCTCTAACCCCTTCGGCACGCGCTCCTGGCGGCACATGAGGTCGAAGTTCTCGATGAAGCGGGCCGCGCAGGCGTGTCGTACTTGCGGTCGTACTCGGCGCGGCTCGGCCAGGTGTTGGCCGGATCGAGGATGTTGTCCGGAACGCCGTCGCAGGTGCTGCGGCACCGTGAATGCCGAAGACGGGATCTTCGTGAACTCGACATCGTCGAGATCCCCGCTGAGAGCGGCAGTTCAGCAACGCCCGCGTGTGATGGATGCTGATCCGTTTGCCGACGCCGAACGGCCGCCGGTCCAACCGGTGTTCACCATCCACACCGCGCGCCGCTACTTGAGGATCTTGGCCTTGAGCATTTGCGCGTACTTGTACGGGTGGTGAACCATGAATGGCGCGCCGAAGCAGGCGCTGAAAGTGATCTCGGGCTCTGTACCGAGGCCGATCTCAGTGCCCGCGATCTTGCTGGTATAGCCGCTCATGAAGTGGTAGACCGCCTGCTCCGGCGATCAGTTTTGCGATTGGCGGCAGGACGCCCGAGGCGTCGCAAGTGAGGAAGACGACGTTGCGCGGATGGCCGGCCCGCTTGTCCGGCAGCGCGTTATCGATGAAATCCAACGGATAGGCTGCACGCGTATTCTCAGTCAGGTGGTCGTCGTTCAGATCGAGACTTGCGCGTGCGCGGATCGAAGACCACGTTTTCGAGAATCGTGCCGAAGCGCTTGCGTGCACGAGTAGATCTTTGGTTCTGCCTTTCCGAGAGGCCGAATCACCTTCGCGTAGCAGCCGTCCTCAAAATTGAAGACACCGTTGTCGGACCAGCCATGCTCGTCGTCGCCGACCAGACTGGCGCGTCGGGTCGGCCGACGAGTGTCGTCTTGCCGGTTCCGGATAGGCCGAAGAAGATGGCCGCGTCGCCACCCGTCTCCGACGTTCGCCGAACAGTGCATCGGCAGGACGCCGTCGAACGGCAGCAGGGCGTTGAGCACCGTGAAGACGGTCTTCTTGATCTCGCCGCCGTAGCAGGTGCCGCCGATGATGGCGAGCCGTTCCGCCAGATGAAGAATGATGAACGTTTCCGTGCGAGTGGAGTCGATCAGCGGGCTCGCGTTGAAGCCCGGCGCGGCGATGATGGTGAACTCCGGCACGTGCTTCTTACAGGCGTCCAGCGACTCCGGCTTGAGGAACATCGTGCGCGCGAACAGGCTGTGCCAGGCGGTTTCGGTGATGACCCGGACCGGCAGCCGATATTCAGGATCCGCGCCGCCGAAGCAGTCCTGAACAAACACGTCTCGGCCCTGCAGGTAGGCCTGCACGCGTGCCAGCAGCGTGTTGAAGTTCTCCGGGCGAGAACGGGCGGTTGTGAGTGCCCCACCAGATGTAGTCTTCCGAGGAGGGCTCGCGCACGACGAACTTGTCGGCCGCCGCGCGCGCGGTGTGCTTGCCGGTGTGAACGACGAACGGACCCTGGCTGGCGATGAAGCCCTCGCCGCGAAATACGGCCTCTTCATACAGCGCTTCGGCGGAGAGGTTCCAATAGACCCGGCGGAGATTGGCCAAGCCGTGATTCTGAAGGCCGTAGACGCTGGCCGCCAAGCCTGCTTCCTTCACAGCCGGAGAGGGAATGTCCGTGTAGATGTTCATTGCGGAGCTCCTCACATCCAATCCCTGACCAGCCGGCGATCGCCCAGGTAAAGTTCATTAGGAGCAGTGGGGTCGAGCGCCCAGCGGATCCGTTCCATACCCTCGGTGATCTCCTTCGCGTCCCGCAGAAACTGAGGCGTAGATGGCCCTCCATGCCGAACTCGCTGCCGGGCACAGTGACGACACGAACCTTGTTGAGCAGCATTTCGGCTAGCTTCTGCGGAGTTCTTCTCGTAGGCGCTGAAGTCCGGGAAGCAGTAGAATGCGCCATCGGGTTTGGTGGCACGAAGTCCCGGGAAAGCCTGCAGCCGGTCGACATAGAATGTTGCGGTTGTTCTCGAGAGTCAGCCGCAGGGCTTCAATCGAATTCTGAACTCCATTGAGCGCGCCGACGGCAGCCCACTGCGAGGGAGTCGCCGGTCCTGACGTTTGCTGGCCTTGGATGGTCGACATGGCCGTCATGAGTTCGCGGGAGCCAACGGCCCAACCGATGCGGAAGCCGGTCATGGCGTACATCTTCGACACGCAGTTGAAGACGACGAGTTTGGATTGCTCGACGTCCTGCCTGGAGTACTCGTAGCAGTTGATGGGGCTCTTACCATCGAAGACGAGCCTGTTGTAAGTGTCGTCCATGAGCAGATAGAGCGACTTCTTCTCGCACAACTCGACGACCCCGCGAATGAAGTCGGCGGAGTACATGACGCCCGACGGATTGTTCGGACTGTTGAGGATGATGGCTTTGGTATAACTGCCGATGCAGGCGTCGATCTCGGCCACCGTCGGATGGAAACTGCCGTCCTCCGGTTTCACCACGACCGGAACGCCGCCGGCCAGTTTGACCATCTCCGGATAGCTGACCCAGTACGGGGCGGGGAAGATGACCTCGTCCTTGGGGTCGAGAATGGCAATCAGAGCTGCCATGATGGCTTGCTTTGCGCCGCAGGAGGCGACCACGTTCTCGGGGCGAACCGCACGGCCGTAGTGATCCTCCGTGTAGCGGATGATCGCCTTCTTGAGTGCGGGGATGCCGTCCGGGGGAGTGTATTTGATGTCGCCGGAATTGAGCACCGAAGTGCAACTGACAATGGCGTCAATCGGAGTCTTCGACTTCGGTTCGCCACCGCCGAGGTGGATGACCGGCTCTCCCCTGTCGCGCATCTGCGCGGCAGTCTGGTTCAGTTTGAGGGTGATGGACTCGCGGATCGTCCGCGCCATCTGGCTCAGGCTCATTACGGCCTCCGCCCAGTGGACTTCCCCACGTCCCATCGGACTGGCCGGGCCGGCGCTGGTTGGGTGACCCGGTTTCAGGCAAGTATATCTCGAATACGATTCGGTCCGCCTGAAAAATTCTCAATGGGACGCCAAGTGCTGAATGGAGATTGTGAACCAGCGGCCTGGAAGACCGAGTCAGACTGTCATCTCGGCCCAGGTGACCACGCGTTTCTCGTAGATCGCTTTGGTGCCCATCAGCGCCACCAATGTGGCTTCCAAAGCGCTCTCTGCGTTGTTGAGCGGTTGTTTTGACTCCTTGATATTCGCCGCGAAGGCTGCCAATGACATGTAGGTGGAGTCCTTGCCCGTATCGGGCACTTCCAGTTGGACTCGTTTGCGCTCCTTGCGGGGGAAGAACTCGGCCTTGGCCAGGTCGACAGCGCCGTCGCTGCCGAACACGCGTTCCTGGATCCCGGTGAATCCCGGCGGGTCGAAATAGTGGTGGCTGAAATTGATCTGCGCGCCGCCTTCGAATTCGTAGATCAGGCTGTAGTGATCCATCACCGTGCGGCCTGGGGGGTCGTTGACGAACAGGGTCGTTCCTCCATCCCCGTAGCAGCGAATGGGCGGCTTGCCGACGGCCCAACGGAAGAGGTCGAGGATGTGGATGCCCTGGTCGGTGACGATGTCGCCGCACTTGGTCTTGTCGAAGTACCAGGGGATGTCCCGCGGGAGGTCGCCCCCATGGCGGATGCCATGACACTGCAGGACCTTGCCGGCTTTGCCCGCTTTGATCCATTGCATCGCGGCATTACGGTTCGGGTCGTGGCGAAGCTGAAAACCGGCCTGGAAGATGCCCTTGGCGCCGCGCGCCGCCTTAACGACGGCTTTGCAGTCGTCCGCGGTCAGGGCTAGAGGCTTTTCGGCGTAGAGGTGTTTGCCGCGAGCCAGGATTTCGAGGTCGAACTCGCGGTGCGTGAAATCCGGGGTTGCCAGGACGACTGCATCGATGTCCTTCATCTCGTCGAGCATTTTGCGGAAGTCCGTGTAAGTCTTCGCCGAGCCGCCTTTCTTCGCGACCGCTGAAGATGCGGAATCGACGCGTTCGGGAATGATGTCGCACACCGCGACGACCTCGAAATCGGCCACCTCGAGCCCGTGCCGCAGCAGAAAAGAGCCGCGATTGCCCGTGCCTATGAAGGCAACCTTCAGCTTGTTGCCGCGCGTCTGCGCGCTGAGAATGGCCGGGGCCGCGGCCAGCATTGTCCTGCGAGTCAATCTCATTGGTAGACCTCCTTCAGCATTCTACTCGCGGCGTCGACGAGCATCTCGCCTCCGCCTTCGGCGCAGCGGGTACTGACCACTTCGTAATTGCCCTCGGCATAGGCCTTGCCGTTCGGGATGTAGCCGAGGTTGTCGTTGGCAAGGGAGACCACGATGGTTCTGGTGAACGGCGACGAACGCTTGATCGCCAGGCCCAACTCGACGAAGATCTCGCCGGGCAGGCCGACCCAGGCGACCTCCTTGCCGAGGGCGACCACCTGGACTTCGGCCTCCAGAGGCCTACCCTGGCGCGCATCTACGTCAAGGACGCGAAACGCCTTCACCATATCCAGGAAGGGCGCCGCGTTCGGTTTGCCGAACCGCGCCGCGACCTCCTTGGCCCAGGCGACGTCTTCAGGTTTGTGAGGAGCAAGCGGCAGTTGCACCGTCTCTGTTTTGGATCGAAGCGCAGCGGCTTCGGCGGGCGAAGCGCGGGCCCAGGTCTTCATGACTTCGCCCGCGAGTATCGTTCCGATACGTTCCGCCTCCTGATGACCCTTCTGCGGCGTCGCATGGCTGACGTCGATGTGGTTGACGTTGCCGGAACAGCCCATCGTGAACATGGTCATCATCGCTCCACCTTTGGCGCCGGTCAGCAGCGTGGAGAGGGTGTAGGGGAAGTCGGCCGAGACTTCCGTTCCGCCCACTGTGTCCAGGTGCATTGCGTAATTGACGTAAGTGACCAGCGGCCTGCCATCTTCTGTTTGCAGGTAGACGACGGGAACCTCCGGGTCGATCGGTCCCGCTGGCCTGACGATCTTCGGGTTCTTCTTGCCCGGATTCCAGCCGACGGTGCCGTCGGTCATGTGAAACCGGCGGTTGAAGGCCAGCAGGTTTTCACTGCCGGCGCCGGCAAACACGCGGGCGGGCTTCATCGACGCGAGGGCAAGCCGTACGCTCTCTGCGATCCGTTCCGGCAGCCCCATCGCGTAAGCGTCCGCCTTGCCCCCGGGGGCGGCGGCCATGTCATATCGGGAAGACCCGCCTGCCACCACCGGGCCGGTGTGCGCATGTGTGGCGCTGATCATCACCTGGTGCGCCTTTAAGCCGGTCTGCTGTTCGATGAGCCGTTTGGACTCGCCGACGACGCGCCGCGTGAGATTGATCAAATCGCAGGTCACGAGTGCGACACGTTGGCCTCCGGCTTCCATCACGAGCGCCTTGGCCCACAAGTCGTCGTGCACGCCGGTGGAGCCGCGTTCGTAGTAGTAGCCTGCCATGGGTGTGCCATCCGGCGGGGTGATCTTCACTTGGCCCGTCCCCGCCGTCATGGTGAGTGCAACCGCTAGCAAAATCGTCATGAGTTGCCTTCGCTTTCGATACAATCATCTCCAAAATGAACCGCAGACAGGCAATGGCTCAGTTAGCAGGCGCGCCGGCGCTGGCGCAGAGGGCACAGCCGCAGGGCAAACGCCGAAACGTAATCTTCATTCTCTCCGACGACCATCGCTATGACGCGATGGGGTTCCTGAAAGGCCAGCCTTTCCTGGAGACGCCCAACATGGACAGGATTGCGTCCGAAGGCGCCCACTTCAAGAACGCCTTCGTCACCACTGCGCTCTGCAGTCCATCGCGTGCATCGGTCCTGACCGGTTCGTATGCCCACAAACACAAGGTAGTTGACAACAACACAGCGATTCCGCGGGGAACGGTCTTCTTTCCTTCCTACCTGCAGAAAGCCGGCTATCAGACGAGCTTCTTTGGCAAGTGGCACATGGGGGGCGAAGGCGCCGACCCGCAGCCGGGCTTCAATCAATGGGTGAGCTTCAGGGGGCAGGGAACCTACAATCCTTCGAAGGACGGGCTGAACATTAACGGCAAGCGTGTCCCCCAGAAGGGCTACATCACGGACGAGCTGACTGACTATGCGCTCGACTGGCTTGGCGGGTTGAAGAAGGAACAGCCCTATTTCATGTACTTGAGCCACAAAGCGGTCCATGCCGAGTTCGAGCCGGCGCCGCGGCACAGAGGACGGTACGACAAGGCAAAGTTCAACTATCCGGCCACGATGGCCGCGACCGGCGAGATGGCGCAGGGCCGGCCCATGTGGGTGCAGAACCAGCGCAACTCCTGGCACGGAGTCGAGTATCCCTATCACTCTGAACTCGACATCGAGGACTACTACAAGCGCTACGCCGAAACCCTGCTGGGCGTCGACGAATCGATTGGCCGGGTTCTGGACGCCCTCAGGCAGCGCGGGCAACTGGATTCGACGCTGGTCATCTACATGGGTGACAACGGATTCGCTTTCGGGGAGCACGGGCTCATTGATAAGCGGACGGCGTATGAGGAGTCGATGCGCGTGCCTTTGGTGGCGCGCTGTCCGGAGCTGTTCAAGGGCGGTCAGACCGTGAAGGAGGTGGTGGCCGGACTCGACATTATGCCCACCTGCCTGGAAGCGGCGGGCGTCGCGGCCCCGACCGGGATTGATGGCAAGAGTTGGCTGCAACTGACGAACGGGGACAGCGCCGGCTGGCGCAAGGAACTGCTCTACGAATACTACTGGGAACGTAACTTCCCTCAGACTCCGACGATCTTCGCGCTGCGCGGGGACCGGTACAAGTTTATCCGTCCCCACGGCATTTGGGATGTGGAGGAACTTTATGACCTGCAGGAAGATCCACTGGAAAGCCGCAACCTGATCTTTAAGCCTGAACTTCAGCCGGTGATCGCGCAGATGCGCAGCCGGTTGTTCGAGATCCTCGAACAAACAGGCGGCATGTCGATGCCGATTTATCCTGACCGGGGTGGCTCCTCCAACCGCCGAAGCCCGAACCGGTCGAAGGCGGCCGAGTTCCCGGCCGATCTGGAGAAATTGCCGCCACGGCCGCCCGCCGCGGCGAAGCCGAAGCAGTGAGCTCTCGCCGTTCCATCACTTCAGCGTCTTCACGCGGAAAGAGTTTACGTCAATGGAGTGTTGGAGCAGGTTCTCCTTGGCATACGCACTGAGGATGGCTTCGCCGCGCCGCCTGATTGCTTTTGCCTCTCGCTTGCGTCCTTCGAACTCCAGTTTTTCAGCGAAGCGAAGCAGGATGCTGCCGGTGATGTGGTGCTGTTTGCCGAGCTTGGTTTCGGCCAGGTCGAGGGCCTGTTTGAGGAGACGTTCGGACTCCTCAGGATTAGTTCGTGCCTTGAGCGAGCCGAGGCTGGCGAGGCTTGAGATTGCTGAAGTGTGGCCATAAGAAAGGCTTTCGGCCCAGATGGCGTTTGCCTTTGTCAGGAATTCTTCAGCCTTGGCCGCGTCCTCGCGCAGCCAGGCGATTTCTGCCTGAACGTAGTAGCAGGTTCCCAAATCTTCGCTGCTTGAATGCTTTTGCAGAATGGCAGTCGCGATCCCGGCGGCTACCTCCGCCTCTTCCAACCGGCCGAGCTTGGCGAGAGCCTGCGCCCTGGCATTTTGCGCCATGCCAACCGCGGAACTCTCCCGTTCGAACACCTGGGCATGGCTGCGAACGGCTCTGGTGGCAAGGTCGAGAGCATCCTTGGGCCGGCCGTACGCCAGCATGAGGCCCGCAAGGTTGGTGAGCGGGTAACCGATACTCCAATCCAAGCCGGGCCTGTCGCCGAGCGCGATGGATTCTTTGTAGAAGCGTTCAGCCTCGCGGTGGCGCCCGAGGTCCTGATTGAGCGTCCCAAGCTCGTTGAGAGCGATGGTGAAGTTCGGGTCAACGCCGCCGGTGTGGCGTTCCACCTCTACGGCCTGTCGCAGCACGCGTTCGGCGTCCTCGATTTTCCATTCGGCGAATAGGTGAGCCGCGTCCCGTCTAGCGACTTCCAAACTGCCGGCGAATGCCGGAAGCACCCAGATAATCAAAGTGATCCAACGCATCACGCCCTCCCTGGTGTCCGGAAAGACGATTGAGTTCGATGAACGTGCCCGCTTGTTGACTTGTGTATCGTCACACTCGCCGCGATGCAGAAGTAAACGGAATCACTTGAGCGTCTTCAGTGTCTTTGTCCGGAAGGCATTCATGTCGATGGTGTGGTTGAGCAGGTTCTCTCGTCCGTGCGCGATCAGGATCGACTCACCTCGCTGCTTGAGCGCCTTCGCCTCACGCTTGCGGCCATCGACCTCCAACTTCTCTGCGAAGAGGAGAAGGATGTTGGCGGTGAAGTAATGCTGTTTGCCGAGCTTGGTTTCAGACAGGTCAAGGGCCTGCTGAAGGAGGCGGGTCGACTCCTGTGGGGAGGAGCGGGCCTTGAGGGCGCCGAGGCTGGCAATGCCTGTTATGGCGGTGGGATGGCCATACGGCAGAGTCTCAGCCCAGATCGCATTTGCCTTGATCAGGTACTCTTCGGCCTTCGCGGCCATCGGAGCGGAACCAGGCGATCTCCCCGAGAATGTAATAGGAAACGCCCAGGTTTTCGCCGTGCGGGTGCTTCTGCAGAATGGCCATAGCGAGGCCTGCGGCGGCTTCGGACTCGGTCAACCGGCCGAGCTGTGCGAATGCGTGAGCCCTGGTGTTATGGGACATCGCAACCTCGGGGCTCTCGTCGCCGAAGATCCTGGCATGATTGTGGGCCCCTCGGGTTGCAAAGTCGAGCGCATCCTTGGGGCGGCCGAACGCCAACATGAGTCCGGCGAGGTTCGTGAGGGGGAAGCCGGTGCTCCAACGTAAGCTCGATTTACCGCCCAGAGCAATAGACTCTCTATAGAAGTGCTCAGCCTCACGATGGCGCCCGAGGTCCTGGTTGAGCGCACCGAGTTCGTTCAGCACGATTGGGAAGAGCGGGTCGGCGGCACCGGCGCGGCGCTCTGCATCCACGGCGTGCCTCATTACGCGCTCGGCCTCCTCAATTTTCCATTCGGCAAAGAGGCGTCCCGCTTCCTGCCGTGCTAGTTCCAGGTTGCCGGCGAATGCCGGGAGCACCAGGCTGATGAGAATGATCCAACGCATCGCGCCCTCCTTGATGATGGGAGAGACGACAAAGCGCGGCCATTGTTCACGCCTAGTGACCTGTGTATCGTCACATCGCGGCGATGCACGAGTAAACGAGTTGCGGGTCAGAAAAGCAATCTACAGCAGAAGGTCCCTGTCTTGGATCAATCGAAGAACCCGCGATCCTCTTCGGCCAGCCGCGTTTTGGCGGCGGCCACTTTGAACGTGACGCCGAGGCCTGGCCGGTCCCAGACGTCGATGAAGCCTTTGTTGACGATCGGATTCGGGAGACCTTCGACGATGTCGTACCACCAT
The DNA here is from genome assembly GCA_963714395.1 of Bryobacteraceae bacterium. Lineage (GTDB taxonomy): Bacteria > Acidobacteriota > Terriglobia > Bryobacterales > Bryobacteraceae > JACADU01. The sequence goes on along the minus strand of CAVQOO010000002.1, from coordinate 235,613 downwards.
TCGGGCTGGCCGTACGGGTATTCGAACGCGATGTAATTCTGCGGCATCGCGGCAGCGAGGTGAACGTGGGCGGCCAGGCCGATCAGGCCGTCGAAGATGCCGTGCGGGGCGACGGAGATGCCGTGGAGGTCGGCGTATTCCGCAATCCACTTAAGCTCGGCGATGCCGCCGACGTCCTCCGGGTCGGGCCCGAGGACGTCTACGGCCTGCTTCTCGATCAGGTCCTTGAAATTCTGCCGCAGATAGATTTGCTCTCCGGTGTGGATCGGGACGGTCGTGGACATCTTGAGATCGCGGTAGAGTTCCGCGTTCGGGTAAGGCGTATAGTCACCCGTCAGGATGTCCTCGATCCATGTGAGGTTCATCGGTTCGCACGCCCGCGCGAAGGCGAGTGCATCCTTGGGCATCCAGCCCGGTCCGGCGTCGAGAGCGAGACCGACGTCGCTGCCGAGCACTTTCTTCATCGCCTCGACGCAGGCGATGACATGCTTGAGGCCGCGTTCGGTCAAGGCGCCGCGGTTCCCGTGGGGGGTGCCTCCGCGCGGCTCGTCGTACCACATGTCGGGGATTGCCCCCATCATCCTGGCGTTGTGAAAACCGACTGCCATCTTGATGAGCGTGAAGCCTTCCTTCGCTTCCTTCATCTGCTGCACGTTTTCGGCGTAGTCCTGCGGCATCTGGCCCTTCATCGGAGGGCGGAAGCCTCCGTTGTAGATTCGGACCCGGTCGCGGATCTTGCCGCCGAGCAGCTTATAGACGGGCACTCCGGCGACCTGGCCGGCGATGTCCCAGAGGGCGATTTCGATCGCGCTGACCGCGGCGCCCCACGGTTTGAAGGCGCCCATCCTGCGAATCTTGAGCATCACTCTCTCGACGTCGGTGGGATCCTCGCCCAGGATGTAGTTCTTGTAGAAGAGGACCATGGGCTTCAGATAAGCCTTGCTCGACTCGGCCTGCCCGTAGCCGGAGACACCCTGATCGGTGACGATACGGACGACAGGGGTGCGTCCGATGATCGCGCATCGCAGATCCGTAATCTTGATCTTGGGCCGGCCGGCCCGTCTTTCCTGGGCAAGCAGCGACGGCGCTGCAGTCAGTCCCGAAACCGATGCGAGAAAACCTCTTCGCGTCCGCATAGTCATGGGTTCCTCCGTGGCGACCCATTTTATACCACTGCGTGGCGCGCCGATCCGCCGTTTGCTATTACTCAACGGCCCCTCGCTCTCGCAGCAGAGTCACCGTTCTCCTCTGACTCGAGCCGCCAAACAGCAGCGCATATCCCAAGGCCGTGCACTCAACGATCTCACCCGGCCGCTCGTAGTCCCCCGGAAGCTTCACGCGAACGGCGAGGTCGGCGCCGCGCTCAAGCAGTAACTGCGTTACCGGCAAGCCCCCATCGTCGAACTGCGTCACCGCATGGAAAATTGCCGTCTGCCCGCCGACGCCGGCCTCATCGACTGTTGCGCGGGCATTGACGTCGGCGCCGCGGTCGAGGAGCAGAGCGGCCGCTGCGAGGTTGCCGTATTCCGCGGCCACATGCAGGAGCGTTCGCTCCCTGAAGCAGGAGGAGGCGTCCGCCGGTCTGGCCGCAATCGAGTTCCGGGAAACGCTTGTTCACGAGTGCGGGATCGGCGTCAATCAGCTCTGCCAGACTATCGAGCCGGCCGCGGAGCAGTGCCAGCACGGCCGGCGCGTCGTACCTGGTCTCGCCACCGGCCTCGAGAAGGATGTCGATGCAGGCGCTCAGTCGTTCCAGGGAACGCGCGTACGACGCGATGAGGTAGTCGAGAGCCGTGCCTGGATACGGATGGCCGCTTATCTCGTACCCATGGTCGCGACAGTTCGGATTTGCGCCGTGATCGAGAAGCCATTTGAGAGCGGCCGGATCCAATGACTCGCAAGGGGCAAAGATGATGGGGAAATGTCCGTGCCACAGGGCGTTCACATCCGCGCCGTGGGACACGAGCAGCTCCATCATCGGGATGCGATATCCATTGAGCGCGGCTCGCATCAGCGGTCCGTCGCCCGCCCTGGTGCACGTCCGATCCGTGTTCGATCATCCACTCCGCCATGGCCAGTCTCGCCGGACTCGGTGATTCCCACGGCACGCGGCATTCGGCGACCCACGTGAGCGGCCCGTCTTTGCCGTAGCCCAGCGGAGCACGGTGCAGCGCCGGGTTGCGCGTCATCATGGTCTTGACGCGATCGATGTCGTTGGTGTCGATCGCCTGCTTGAGTTGCCCGATCTCCTCCAAGGAGTCGACGTGAGCCTTGAGCTTCGGCCAGCTCGCAAACCCGTAGAGACGCGCGATCTTGAACTGCGCATCGGTGATCGACGCCGCGGCGCCGGCCTTGAGCAGGTCCTTGGCTTGGTCCTTCAGATGGCGGAGATTCGGACGGTCGGGAAGCGGGCGTGGCGCTGTCTGGGGATCGGTCGACATGGCGACCTCCTTTCATCGAAGCGCCCGTTGTCCGCACATCGGGCTGAAAGAAGGTGGCGAAGACTTGATGCTGACAGGTGGGCTTCTACCCTTTCCGCGGACCGGATGCGTCCTTTACGCGAAAGCAATCGTATCAAATTGCTCCTGAGATCCGGTCACCAACCATTCGGCAGGCTCTTGATAGGGTGACCTTCGGTACAAACACCTCTTGGCAACCTCGCTGAGGGCGGCTCGGTCATCATGCCGCTGGAGAAGACCTTTTGGGCCGAAGCTTTCGGTCAAGCGACCCGTCCTCACTCAACCTGCAGCCGGTAGGCGGCGCATCCGCCGGGCGCGAGTTTCTTTGCGAAGCCGCTCTGGACCTTGCCTTCATCTTTGTTGGCGGTGAGGTCGAAGACCCGGGCAACGCCGCTGAAGCCGAGTTCGCGCCAGACAACGTCAACCTGTGTTGGCTGCTTTCCCTGGTTGCGAACGGCGAGCAGAACGGATTGACCTTCGCGCAAGTAACGGATCTCTTCCTGCCCGTGGCGGACGGACTTCCAGGATGAGGTGTTCTGCGCGCACGGGTCGGGGGCGGCAAGCAGGAAGAGCAACAGGAGGGCGGTCATTTGGGGCGGTTGAGGTGGCGTGCGGTGAGCAGCGCGACCTCAAGTGCCTGCTCGTAGTTCAGCCGGGGGTCGACTTCACTTTCATAGGCTCGCTGGAGGTCGCCTTCGCCGAGTCCGCGCGCTCCACCAACGCACTCGGTGACGTTCTCACCTGTGAGTTCGATGTGGATGCCGCCAAGGTAGGAGCCGGCTGCGTCGTGGATGGCGAAGCTCTGTTCGAGTTCGTGGGCGATCTCGTCGAACCGGCGCGTCTTGAATCCGCTCGCGGTGGTATGCGTGTTTCCGTGCATGGGGTCGCACATCCAGGTAACCGGGTGGCCCGTGCGTCGGATAATTTCGAGGAGGTTTGGCAAACCGTCAGTGACTGCGGGCGACGCCGAACCGGTGGATCAGGGTGAGTCGTCCGGGCTCGGCGTGGGGGTCCAGGGCATCGAGCAGGCGGGGAAGGTCAGCCAGCGGGGTGGCAGCGCCGACTTTGATCCCGATGGGGTTGGCGATACCGCTCATGTACTCGACATGGGCGCCGCCGGGGGATGAAGTGCGGATGCCAATCCAAGGGAAGTGGGTTGAGAGGTTGAACCAGCCGGGCCGGTGGGGGACCTGGCGCGTCTGTGCCTGTTCGTAGCCGAGGTGAAGCGCCTCGTGGCTGGTGAAGAAGTCGATGCGGTCGCTCCCGGAGGCAGGGATTCCGAGGATGTTCTCCATGAACCTCAGGCTCTCAGTGATGGAGCGGACCAGCCGCCGGTAGTCGCCGAACTTGGGAGAGGACTGCGCCCAATCGAGATCCCAATACTCCGGGTGGTGAAGATCGGCAAATCCGCCCTTGACCAGGGCGCGGATGAAGTTCAGCGTCAGCGCGGCACGTTCATAGCCGCGCAGCAGAAGTTGGGGGTCGGGGGTGCGAGCGTGCTCGGTGAATTCGGGCCGATTGATCAGGTCGCCGCGGTAGCAGGGCAGGGTCAAGCCATCCCTGGTTTCCGTGTCGGCTGAACGGGGTTTGGCGTACTGACCGGCAAAGCGCCCGACGCGGACAACAGGCCTGCCGCCGCCTTGCACCAGCACCAGGCTCATCTGGATCAGAATCTTGAGCTGGTTGGTGATCCGGCGGGAGGAACAATCAACGAACCGTTCGGCGCAGTCTCCCGCTTGAAGGACGAAGGTTTTACCCTGCGCGGCAAGGGCGAGTTGCTCCTTCAATGCGGCCACTTCCCAACTGGTGACGAGGGGCGGCAGTTGGGCCAACTCCGCCAGAACCGCCTGGAGAGCGTTCGAGTCCGGGTAGTTGGCCTGCTGCAAGGCAGGGACCTGCTGCCAGGAATCCGGGCTCCAGTTTTTGTTGGGGACAGGGGCTGCGGAGCCGTTCGGGGGGACCGGCTCAAGATCGACGGCCATCGACAGTCAGGTTAGCATGGGGTATCCTCGGAAACCTTTATGCGCTTCGTTCTGCTGATTGGCATCTTGTTCTCTATCGCCAGCCAGGCTGTATCAGGCCAGGCTTCCTCAGAACCGAAACGGCTCAAAGTCGGCTTGGCGCTCTCCGGGGGCGCCGCCCTCGGCCTGTCTCATGTTGGGGTCATCAAGTGGCTGGAGAAGAACCGGATTCCGATTGACGCCGTGGCGGGCACCAGCATGGGCGCTCTGGTGGCCGGACTTTACGCTTCAGGACGCAACTCAGCGGAAATCGAGAAGTTCGTTGAGGAAATCGATTGGCAGAATGTCTTGTCGCAGACGCCGCCGTTCCCGCAGTTGGCGTTCCGGCGGAAAGAGGATCTGCGGGAGTACCCGACGGCTTTTGAGTTTGGCTTGAAGAAGGGGATTCAGTTTCCGTCAGGGCTTTCAGCCGGGCACGGAGTCGGACTTCTGCTGGCGCGCTTCGCTGCGCCGTACTTCGAGATGCGGAGCTTTGACGATTTGCCGACGCCGTTCCGGTGTGTCGCGACGGACCTGGTGAAGGGCAAAGAGGTCGTGTTCGACAAGGGGGCTCTGGGCGAAGCGCTTCGGGCAAGCATGTCGTTGCCGTTGATCTTCGACCCGGTGCAGCGCGACGGCATGCTGCTGGTGGACGGCGGAGTGCTAAACAACATCCCGGTGGACCTGGTGAGGAAGATGGGCGTGGATGTGGTGATCGCCGTCGTACTGGAGAAGCCGGTCGATCCCAAGAAACTGAACAACCTGCTGTCGATTGCCGGACGAAGTCTCAGTGTGATGATTACGGCCAACGAACTAAAGAGCATCGGAGAAGCCGACCTGATCGTGATGCCGGCGCTCGATGGCCTGGAATCGGGCGACTACCTGAAGTGGAAGACGTTTGCGGACAGGGGTGAGGCCGCTTCGGAGAAGAAGAGGCCGATGATGGAGAGGTTGACCCTCAGCGAGGCCGATTATGCGGCATATCAGGACAAGCGGCGGCGCAGGCAACGGCCGGCGGCTGTCAGGCCGCAGACGATTGAAGTGGACACGGCTGTGGCGCCGCGGAGGCGGGCTTCGCTCATCGCCGCGGTTTCGGGGGATCCCGCGAAACCGGTCGATATTCCTCGCATTGAAGAGGAACTGACGAAGCTGACTGGAATGGGCCGTTACGAATCGGCCACATATGGGTTCATCACGCGCGGCCAATCGACGGGACTGCGAATTCAGGCACGTGAGAGGGCATATGGGCCGCCGTTCCTGCGCCTCGGCATCCTGCTGGACGCGTCGAGGCAGGAAGGATTCCGCTTCGGCATCGGAGGGCGGCTCTATTTTCTGGACTTTGGCGGGCCGGCGTCGGAATGGCGGACCGACCTCTCCATCGGCGTGCTGAACCGTGCGTCGACCGAGTATTACTACCGGTTGAAGGGCGGCAAGTGGTTTGTCGCGCCGCGCTTCGGCTATAGCGAAGACTCGCGGCCACTCTACCAGAATGACGAAATCATCTCTGACTTCAGGACGAAGGAAATGGACGGGGCGGTGGACCTCGGTTATGCCTTCGGACGTTTCAAAGAACTGCGAGCGGGCTACACGCTGGGCAACCACCGCATTGGGGTGTCAAGAGGAGCGGAATCGTTTGAGTCGCTGAAAGGGCGCTACAGCGATGTCCATGTGCGGTGGGTATCGGAAGGGCAGAACAGTGCGCTGGTGCCGACCAAGGGCCATCGAATCGCGCTCAACGGGGCTTGGGTGCTGGACCACCCCGGGGTGAACAGGCAGTACTTTAGCACCTATGCGCCAGTACTCTTACGCGAGGCCGTTCAGCGAAAGGTACTCGCTGCTGACGAATTTCGCAGGCGGTGCGGGGCCGAACGAGGAGGCGCTTGACGCGCAATTCACCATGGGCGGCGTGTACCGGTTGGACGCGCTTGGCCGCGGCCAGTTGCAGGGTTCCCGGTACTACTATGGGGGCGTTAAGATTCTGCGGGCGCTGGGGAGCGATTCCCTGTCGCTGTTCGGCAAGTTCTACTTTTCAGCGGGCTATGAATTTGGCAATGCTTGGGCCAAGCCCGAATCGGCGATGCCGCGCAACAGCGGGTCTATTGGTCTGTTGGCCGAGACGATTATCGGCGTGGTCTATGTTGGCGGCGCCTATGGGGACGAAGGAGACCGCCGCTTCTTTCTGCGCATCGGGCGGATCTTCTGAGGATTCTCAGACGATCTGCTCGTTCACCGGATCCCACTTGACCTTCTTCTCTTTGAAGTAGGACTCGACGGCCATGACGATGGTGACGGCTTCTTCCCAGGCGCGGTCGAGGCCGCAACGGGTCTTGTCGAGGCCGCGAATTGAGTCGACGAAGTTGCGCTGGTGGGAGCTGACTTCGTTCTCACCGCGCTTCCAGGTGTAGGTGGGGTCGGCTGTCTGGATGATGGTGGGGTCGAACCCGGCGGCTCCGGCGCGTTTCATGGCTGCTGCCTGTTTCTCGCGAATGCCTGGTTTCCATTCGGCTTCGTAGAGGCGGCACCAGGTGGAGGCGACTTCGATCGAAGCTTCGCGGCCAAGGATGTAGGTGTTGGTTCCCTGGTGGCGGTTGGCGAAAGTGCAGGCGAACATGACCTGCAGTTCCTTCTTGGGGTAGTCGAACAGGGTGTGCCACTGGTCGGGCACCTCGCGGTCCTGCTTCCAGTAGTAGAGGCCGCCCATGGTCATGACGGCCTCCGGGAATGCCCATGCCCATGATCAGGTTCACGCCGTCCCACTGGTGGCTCATCAAGTCGCCTGCGATGCCGGTGCCGTATTCCCACCAGCAGCGCCAACGGAAGAAGCGCTCGGCGTCGAACTTGCGCTTTGACGTTGGCGCCTTCCTGCCAACGCTCCCAGTCGATGGTCTGGGGATTGGCGTCGGGCGGCAGGACCTGATTGTCGTAGCTTCTGTAGAACTGCCATTCGGGCCAGGGGTTGGTGCGGTCGATGTAGGTCCGCGCCATGGTGGTTTTGCCGAGCTTGCCGGATTGGAAGAGCTCGCGGGCCTTGAGGAACGGAGCTTCGGAGTTCTGGTGATGGCCGAGCTGAAAGGTGACCTTGGTGTCGCGAACGGCTTTGCGGATGGCCTTCGCTTCGTCGAGAGTGCGGCAGAGGCCCTTTTCGACGTAAACGTGCTTTGCCGAGCTGCGCTGCGCGGACGGCCATCTGGGCGTGCCAGAAGTCAGGTGTGGCGATGACGACGGCGTCGACGCCGGGCGATGTGATGGCCTTCTCCCACTCCTTCATGAGCTCGGCTTTCTTGTTGAAAGCCATGTCGGCGGCGCGCTTGAGGTTGGCGTCGTAGAGATCGCAAATGACGCGGACGTCGGTGTTGGGGCACTCCTGGATGTGCTCGAGCAGGTAGATGCCGCGGGTACCGACGCCGACCATGGCGACGCCGAGGCGGTCGTTGGGTGAACCCTGTTGGGAAAAGACGGCTGGTGCGGCGGCTGCCGAGGCGGAAGCGGCCTTGAGGAAATTACGTCGGGAATCAGGCATCCTGGCCGGATTCTATCACTCGTCAGACTTCTCCAAGCATGAGGCGGATGACGTCTTCCGCGCGATAGGAGTGAGCATTGGCTGGCACAAACCGGCCAACCTGCGTGAGGTCATCGCCGGACGTGACTACTACGGGCTCGACGTGCTCGCCTCGACGCTGAGGATGATCGATCGCGGCCAGGAGTGCATTGCAAATACACTTGCGGCCGTCGGTCTCTTCCTGGCCGCCCTTCTTGGCGTAGGTTGCGGGCACTTCCGCCGCGCACCTGAATCCGATTCCGCCTTCGGGGGTCCGATAAGCCTCGCGCAGGTAGCCTAGATCGCAGACGCGCGGCCTCGCGAGGTACACCTCCTTCTCGGAGATACTTCCCTCCAACTGGGCGATCTTGAACGGAAACCCGGTGGGGGAGGCATTGGGATCGGTGAAGACGCGAATCTCGTTGCTCAACACCTTCTCCAGCACCTGGTGCTTGGTCTCGGCCGACATGGCGGACTCATCGCAAAGAGCGAAGGCGGTTCCCACCTGCACTCCCGCCGCGCCATTCTCGAGGGCCACGCGGAGACCTTCCGGCGAGCCATATCCGCCTGCCAGCCAGAACGGCAAGCCGAGGGCGGCGATCTTCGGCAGGTCGACCACGTCGCGTTCGCCGTAGACGGGTTCACCGATTTCGTTCAATTGGAGCGCGCCGCGGGGAGGCGCGTTGTGACCTCCGGCCGTCGGCCCCTCGATGATGAAACCGTCCACCTTGCCATTGGCTTTCTTGGTCAACGTCAAGGCGAGGACGCTCGAAGCGATAATGGCCAGAAACTTCGGACGGTAGAGTTCGGGAAGCTCGATGGGCAGATAATCCTTGGGGTTGAAGCGCATCAAGGTGTCGTCGCCTTCCTGCGCGCCGCTCACCGAGAGAGGATATGTGGCTTCCTCATGGCGAGCCAGGCGGTCCAACACGCCTGGAATCTTCATGGGGATGCCAGCGCCCATCAAAACGTAGGAAACGCCTCCCAGCATCGCCCCATAGATTGAGGGCAAGTGCGGCGGCTGGAGCTTTTCCATGAAGTTCACGCCCACCGGGTTGCTATGGCCTTGACGGGCGAGAAAGGCCTCAACAAAATTGGCGACGATGCAAATCTCCCTGAATTCGCGAGGACCATCCTTGGCCTGCATGGGCGGCGTCGCGTAGGGCTTGGCGGGCGATTTTCCTCCGGGAATGTAATACTTCTGCCAGATTCGTTCGGCCATTTCCGGCAAGGGAAAGTGATCCAGGCCGAATCGCATGTGACCGCCGGGATCTCCGTCCTGGAGACGTCGCACAATGACCTGGTCGAGTGCGGTCCCTGAGATGACGCCCAGTTGACCGAGAGACGAAACGGCCCGGGCCAAACGCCAATTTGAAACTCCGACCCCCAATCCGCCTTGAATGAGAGTGGGGTGGTTTTTACTCATGTGTCTCTGTGCCTCGGGGACTCGTTTTCGGCAGCATCCTGCGATGCACCGACAGCACCCTCACGATACAAGTCAGTGCGGTTTCGAGTCAATGCGCCGGGATTGGCCGGGCGCGCCGTCGCACACTGCGCTGGCGATAATGGAGCATGTCCGCCCACAACGACGAGATCGTCCACATAAGCGACACGGCGCTGATGACCGCCGCCTGCCGCGCGCGGGAAACAGCGAGGCCGGACGGATTTGTGCGTGATCCGTTCGCCGATAGACTGGCCGGCGACCGGGGCAAGGCGATCCTCGAGGCACTGCCGCAGCCCGAAATGATGTGCTTCGGCGTCGGGATTCGAAGCAGGTTCCTGGACGAGCTAGTCATGCACTGCGCGGGGGGTCTTGGGGTGAGAACGGTCCTCAGCGTTGGATGCGGTCTCGACACACGGCCTTGGCGCCTGGAACTGCCGGCTGAGCTGAGCTGGATCGAGGTGGATTTTCCGGCCGTATTGGACTACAAGGCGAACCTCCTGGCCGGCGAGAAGCCGACGTGCCGCCTGGCCCGGTCTTCAACCGACGTCAACGACCCGATTCAGATCGAGAAGTTGTTTGAATTGGCGGGCGACGGTCCGGCGCTGATGATCACCGAGGGGCTGCTCATGTACCTGGCAGCTGAAACCATCGAGGAGCTGGCCGCGAAGGCCGGCGCCAGCGGAATCTCTTACTGGATCTCCGACATCACGTCTCCGGCGTTCGCGCGGATGGTCGGAATGGACTCCTACACATCGATTCAGCAGATGCGAGCCGAGTCCCACCTGGACGGTCTGCAGATACTCGAGGTCCTGGGCAGGCATGGCTGGAAAACGACCCGGCTCCGCAGCTACATGACAGATGTGGCTGAGTTCGCCGGCGAACGGATTGCCAAGGCCGCAGCCGAGGCCGCCAAAAGGCCGCCTCGAACGGCGCCGATGCCGCCGATGGATGATCCAACCGGCGTCCACCTCTTTCTTCACTCTTCCGTGCATTAAGTGCTGGACTGAAGACGCAGCCATCCTGTAATCTGGACTGAGAGATCCGAAACACTGATTCGGGACACCAGATCGAGGAGGCCATCGCCATGGGCGCCACGAGCGCGAGCTTGCCGGTTGAACGGCTGAAGACGCTACCTAGCGACGAGATCCGACAGATTCTGTGGAGGTTTGCGGATCGCTTCGACCTCCAGATGGTGGTGCAATCCGTGCGTGCGGTGGCCCGCGGCCCGGTGGCGCGGCTGGTGGCCGAAGGCGGGCGTCACTCCCACGATTGGACCGAAGCGAAGAACAACCTGCTGGCGGAGTACGACGCGGCGGGAATCACCTCGGCATACATGGACCCTGCCGACGGCGGATACCTGGAAGGGCCGAAGAATCTGGCGCTGTCCCTGATTGCGTTCGAATTGGCCTGGGTGGATGCCGGAGCATCGACGGGTTCGCTGGCAAGCTGCCTGGCGCTGGCGCCGATCCACGAACGGGGCACGCTGGAGCAGCGGGCAAAGTACATGGCGCTGGCAGCGCCGGCGCCGGGAAAGACCCCGCAGCGCGGCGCATTCTGTTTGACCGAACCTATTCCGTTCGTCGGGGTCGAGACGGGGATGCTTTCCGGGAAGGTCCGGGTGGTGGATTGGCCCGAGGGCGGGGAAGCGGTGTTGGAGGTGAACAAGCGCGGCCGGTTCATCACGAACATGGGCTTCGCCAACTTTGTGACAGCGGCGGTGGAGAGCGACGATCCGCGCATTCAAGGCACGCTCATGGTGATTCTTGAGCAGACCGACCCTGGAGTGTTTGACCGGGGGACCCCGACGCGGAAGCTGGTGCACCAGCTTTCATCCACCTCGGACCCTGTCTTCCAACTGACGATTCCTGCGTCACGGATTGTGGGCGGCTACGAGGTCGTAGACGGCAAGATCGTGCCGAAATACTCGCATGGTGAGGTCCTGGAGGCCGTCTTCCGCCGAACCCGCGTGATGGTGGGGCTGATGACATCGGCGAAGCTGTTGTCGGCCGTGGAACCCCTGATTCGTTACCATCGCGACCGTTTCCGGGGATCGGGCACGGTGCCGCCGGGAAGCCCACGTTACGAGTTGGGCCTGCAGCAGAAAGAAGACGTCACGCACCGGCTGCTCGATATCTGGGCCACGGGAGAGGCCAGCGCGTCACTCGGTTTTGCGGCGGCACGGTTGTTTGACGATCTTGACCCGGTGGAGAGGCAGAAGTCCGCGGTCCTGGGTGCCCAGGGAATCGCCGGCGGCATGGCGGAATTCAAGGCGCTCAAGAAGCGCTATCCGGAAGCGATTGAGTTCATCGAACTCGACGGCGTGAGCGAGGCCTTGCGAGCCAAGGGCCGGTACTCTCAGTTGTCCGCAGACCCGGTGGTTCAATACCTGGCCATGGACGCGGTCGCCAACGTGCTTTGTCCGGCGACCAAGCTTTGGAATACCGGTGTCGGCTCGCAGAAAATGCGCGAAGCCGTATCGCTGATGGGCGGCTATGGCATCACCGAGGACTGCCCCGGCTTCCTCGGGCTACAAATGGATGGATTCGCAGTTGGAGGCCACTTACGAGGGCCCCGAGGCCGTGCAGCGGCGGCAGATGTCCGTCACCATGACCAACGAGGTGTTTCTGGCGCAGTTCCGCAACTGGATTCACGAAATGCGGCGGCTCGCCTCGCACAATCCGGGCACAGGCGGATGCACGATCGCCTCCGCAATGGAATTGTGGATCTGGACGCTGGAGCACCTGCAGCATGCCAAGGACTCCAATGGGCAGAAACTTTACCAGTCCAACCGGCAGGGAGTGACGTTCCCGATGGCGGATGCGCTGTGCTGGCTTTTGGCTTCGCGCTGCCAGATTCTGGACCTGGAGGAACTGAGGAAGAAAGGGCCGGAAAACCCGGCGGTGCAGGAGGGTCTCGATGGCACCCTGCAGTTCCTCACCGACCTTTGCCACATTCAGGCCGCGCGCGCGGCGGGCGAAGCCAGCCGGATCTGCGCTGAACTGGTATTCGGCGGATTGCGGCACCCATCCTGGGACAACCCCAAGGAATGCACTTCGTGCTTCGAGGAGCAGGAGTTGGTGCAACTGGAAAGCCTGATTCCGGGCGCATCCGGGTTCACCAGCGACTACACGCGCAGCGACGGCAGCCATGCCACCAAGGCTGGGCCATGCGTCAGCATGACCGGGCTGCAGGACTTCACGCGTCTGCGCGGGAAGCTGGACGGCTGCCTGTCCGGATCGCTGCTGGCCAAGGACCGGGCGGCCGAGGCTTTGCAGCACGTGATGATCCCGGCGGCGTTGGACTACCCGCTCTAAGGGAGACGCGCGATGAGCATGGACGAGACCGCTCCAATCGACGTGAAACCGCTGGACGCCGATATCGTCTGCGTGGGCTTCGGCCCCGCGGCGGGCGGCTTCCTGACGACGCTGACGCGCGGCATCCAGCAGGCCATGGAGGCGGGCGAAACGCTCGACAGCAGGGCGATGCCGGGCATGCCGCCGCTGGTGCTTTGCTACGAGCGGGCGGACGATATCGCATTCGGCGTGAGCGGCGTGGTGACGCGGGCGCGGGCCATCAAGGCCAGCTTTCCGGAGTTGAATCCGGCCGAGATTCCGCTGTCGACGCCGGTCCGGGACGAGAAGCTCCTCTATCTGCTCGATCCGCACGGCGCCTCCCGGCGGCCAGTGTGGATGAAGCTCGCCGACAAGGTCCTCGAGGCCTTTGGCGCGAAGGACTCCACGTTTGAGATCCCGTTCACACCGGAGTTCCTGAAGAAACACGACGGTTTCATTTTCTCCCTCGGGCAGTTCAACCAGTGGGTCGGCCAGCAGGTGATGATGTCGGGCCTGGCGCAGATCTGGCCGGCGACCCCGGTAGCCGAGCCGCTCGTTGAGGACGGCAAGGTGGAGGGCGTGATCCTGGCGCAGGACGGCAGCGAGGTGCGCGCCGGACTCACCGTTGTGGCCGACGGGCCGGTAGGCCCTGTCGGGCGGCGAATCGACGAAATCTTCGGAATGCCGGCGGGCCATGAACGGGACGAGTGGGCCGTGGGTATGAAGATGGTGGTGGATCTGCCGGATTCGTGCACCCTGGAAGAGGGCACCGTCTTTCACACGATCGGCTACCCCGAGCCCGAGATCTTCGGCTTTTTCTACGTTCATCCGGGGCGCGTGGCCTCGGCGGGAATCTTCGTTCCCAGCTGGCTGGAGAGCCCGGCGAGAACGGGCTACCGGTATCTGCAGCATTTCCTGCAGCATCCCGCGATCTGGCGGCACATCCACGGCGGCCGCATGAGAAGCTGGGGCGCCAAGAGCCTGCTGGAGTCTGGCCGGCGCGGGGAGCCATGGCTGGCCGGCGATGGGTACGCGCGCATTGGAGAGGGTTCGGGCTCCACGAACGTTCTGACGGGTTCGGGAGTCGACGAGGCGTGGCTGACCGGTACGCAGTTGGGCGAGGCGGTACTGGAGCTGTACCGCGAGGGCCTGCCATTCAGCGGGGAGAACCTCAAATCGCGCTACATCGAACGCCGGCGCGCGAGTTGGCTCGACCGGGAAAACCTGGCCGCCGAACGCGCTCGAAACGGGTTTCAATCCAGTCTGCTCTCGGGATTCCTGGGAATGGGGTTGACCGGCCTGACGGGCGGGGCCTATGGTCTGCCGCGGCCGAAGCATCCGAGGCGAATCAAGTCGCTCGAGGATTTCTATGTGGGCCGGTTGTCGCGCTCGCAGGTTGCGCGAATCAGGCAGGAGTGTAAGGAGCAGGCTCGACCACTGCACGATGCGTTGATGGATGCCTGCGGCTGGCCCACGATCCCTTATGACGGAAACATCCTGGTGTCGCATCAGGACGCGCTTTTGATGGGCGGCAAGGTGCAAGCGCCGTCCGACTATCCCGACCACGTCATCTTTCGCGTTGAACAGGCCTGCGTCTCCTGCGGAGGCCGGACCTGCATCGAGATCTGTTCCGGAGAAGCGATCCACGCGAATGCCGAGAACCCCGGCGGTGTGCCGGCGTTTGATCGCGAGAAATGTGTCCACTGCGGCGTTTGCCTGTGGAACTGCGACAAATCCAATATCAGTTTTTGCGCCGCGCCTGGCGGCCTTCACTCAGCGGAGAACTAGAAGCTTTCTATGCCATATCAGATCATCGTGTGCGGCGGGCTTGCGCCCGATCCGCTCCAAACACTGGAGCCTGTTGCCGGGCCGAGCGGCCCCGCGCTGAAGAACGAAATGATGCTGCCCAACGTCCTCGACCCGTGGGCGGCACATTCGCTGTACGAAGCCGCGCATCTGGCCAGGCAGTTTCCCGGCTCGACCATTCGCGTCGTCAGCCTGGCGCCAAAAGCGAAGCTGCAGCAGGTGATGATGACTGTGGCGCAGAAACTGCCCTTTGAGCTGGTTCCCGTCGACGCGCCGGGATCGGGTGGTTTCTCCGACGCGGTTTCGACCGCTGGCGCAATCGCCGAAGCGATCCAGAAGCTGCCAGGGCTCGACATGGCCAACCTGCTGGTGTTCGGCGGGTGGGAGTCGGCCACTCGCGGCGCTGGCGTGGTGATGCAGATGGTGGCCGAGAAGTTGGGCATTGGCGAGGTCTTCCTGGCCGTTGATGAACTGAAGGTGGATGAGTCGGGTGGGCTGACGATCAAGGAGCGAGCCGAGGGCGGTGTGCATCAGGTATCGAAGTGCTCCGCACCGCCGGCGGTGCTGGCCTGGGCGACAGGGTCGCTACCTGAGCCGCCCAACCACCCGCAGACCGGCATGGCGAACATGAGGGTCATGATGCCGGCCCTGCAAAAGGCGGCGAGCGTTGTGTTGGACGCCAAGGCGGTCAACTACTCGAATGCAGCGTTGCCGGCGGTGACGCGCCAGACGCGGGTCGTCAAGGATGTGCCGGCGGGAGAGATGGCCGCGGACATTTTCGCCTGGATCAAGCAGCAGTAAGGGGCTAGGGACACGCAATGGACAAAGTTCTGGTTCTTCTTCATTCGGTGGATGGCGCGCTGCCCAAGAGCGGGCTGGAGACACTCGCGGCGGCGGCCGCCCTGGGCGTCCCCATTTGAGGTCGCGGTGGTTGGCGCGGCCGTCGACGGGACTCATTTTGCAGTGGTCGGAGACGCATTCACTCAGAGCCGGTATGCAACCGATGTTGCGGCGGCTGAGGCGCTGATCCGGAAATCCGGCGCCACGCTGATCCTGGCGCCAGGGACGATGCGGTTCAACCGCGCGCTGCCGGGCGTGGCGGCCGGCTGAATGGCGCCGTGGAGACGCACGTTGTCGGGGTGAAGGCTGAAGGCGATGCGGTTCACGCGTCGCGCTGGTTCTACCGGCAACGGATTGAGGCGACGTTGAGCCGGACGGCCCGGCCGTGGGTGCTGCTCATCGAGCCGGGTTCGTTTGAGCCTGCCGTCGCGCCGTCCGGTGCGGCGCCTGAAGTGCTTGCAGTCGCAGCTACCGACCAGGACAGAAGTGCAGGGTTTGGTCGCGCCGGAATCCGGCAAACAGACAATCCGGCCCGACGCAGAGCTGCTGTTTGTTGCCGGGGCCGGCTGGACAAAGAAACAGAAGGACGGGGCGACGCACGCGCCGGAGGCGTCCGACTTGATCGGTGGATTCCTGGAGAAGAGCCAGGCCTCGCTGGGGTCTTCCAAATCGCTGGTGGACCAGAGCGGGGAGGGGCAGTCGGTCCTGCCGTTCCTGACGCACCTGCACCAGGTGGGGCAAACGGGATCGACCCCGCGGCACAGGAAGGGTCTGGCGACCTGCTGCCACGGCGAGGAGCCGCATGTGGTCGGATGGCGATTCATCCACGAGCGCCGGGCCGTTAATCTCGACGCCAATTGCGGCTGGGCCCGCGGCAAGGCCGACGTGCTGTACGTCGGCGACGCGTTCGAAGTGATGCGGGAGCTCAACAAGCTAATGGGCTGAGCGGTAATGCCTGTTACCAGTACTAAAGCGTCAGCTTATCTCTTGACTCTCCCCGGTTGCTACATTAAGATTCCCTCATACTGGTGCGTTTGCACATTCTGCCGGAGGGAAACGAGATGAGAACCACACGACTATTTTGGCTTGCCTTGGCGGCCACAACTGCAATGTCCGCTGCAGTTATCGACACTACCAATGTGGGCGAGGTCGCTACCTTTCAGACCGGAGCAACGGTAGTCGATTTCGAGAGCATCGGCGGAATCACGCCGATGCCGATCACCGCATACACCGACGGAGTTGCGATAACTGCGGGCGCGACGCTCTTCAATGAAGTCCCGGGCGTGCAATTCTCAGTCGGAGGCAACCCCGGCAGTTTTGAAACGGAGCCAGTGGTCTTCGAGTTGGGCGGTGGCATTGCGGGAGACGCCGAATCTGGCACGAATGTCCTGGGCAGCGCCGATATGGCCGGGAACACAAAGTTCAACGGCTTCATCGAAATCTATTTCCCAACCAAGGTCGATCGAGTGGGATTCTGGCTGAACCCTTCGCTTGGCTCGGTTCTGATCATTGCCAAAGACAACCAGCTTGCGTTTGCGGGCGGTTCAGAGAATGTACTTGAATCCTCGGTGGCGCCACTTGCCGCTGGTCATTTCGTTGGGTTCCAGAGGGCAAGCGCCGATATTGGAGGCGTCACCATCATCGCCTTGGATGAATCGGGCATGACGATCGACGACCTGACATTTAACGCGTCTGATACGACGACGACAGTGCCCGAGCCAAGTACCCTCGGCTTGTGCATGGCTGGCTTGTTGGCTGCCTGGGCCGGCCGCCGCAGGCTCCGCAGCTGATCGCTCCCACCACGCTTCAAGCCCTCTGGCGCGTCGCCCCCGTAACTATGCCAAATTTGAATAAGACGAATATGTCTTATATCGGATTGGCGGCGTGCTTCATCTGGGCGGCAGGCATGACGCTGACGGCGGACCCCGGTCCGCGCGTGTTCGCGACGCTGGAAGACCTAGATCGGGCGAAGAGTCTCGCGGCGAGCCAAAGCTGGGCCAGGGCAGCCATGGATCAGGTTGTGAACGCGGCGGCACAGTGGCCGGCGTCATACCAGACCAAATACGGCCTGAGTGGACCTGAATTGCCGGGTGCAGGGGGCCAATGGGGCCAATGGTATGTTTGCCCGAAGCACGGAGTTGCACTGCGGTTCACGGCTCCGTCGACGCACACCTGCCCGCTGGACAATGAGCGCCAGACAGGCTGGCCCTATGACGATGTGATCATATCGCGGCGTCACGACGATCTGGCGACCACTGCGCGAAGCCTGGCGTTGGCGTGGCGTTGGACGGGGGAAGTGAAGTACGGCGAGCAGGCGGCTTGGATTCTGAAGTCCTACGCGCAGCGATATGCGGGATTTGCACTGCACGATAAGGACGGAAAGAGCGCGAAGTCGGGGGCGAGGGCGCATTCGCAGACCCTCGATGAGAGCGTCTGGCTGCTGCCGCTGGCCTGGGCGTATGACCTCGTCAGGGAGTCGCCATTCCTCACGGCGGAAGAAGGGCGGTGGATCGAGTCGGAGCTATTCCGCGGCGCTGTTGCGACCATTCAGCGCAATGACGCGAAGGAGTCGAACTGGCAGTCCTGGCATAACGCGGCGATTGGTGCGGTAGGATTTTCGATCGGGGATCAGGAGATGGTACGGGCGGCCATCGACGGTCCGAGCGGCTTCCGATTCCAGATGAAGCAGTCGATCACGAGCGAGGGATTCTGGTACGAAGGCGCTTGGGGATACCACTTCTACGCGCTTGATCCGCTGGTTCAACTCGCCGAGGCCGCGGCTCGAAACGGGATTGATCTGTACGCGCAGGAGCCCGCGCTGCGGCAGATGTTCGAAACGCCTCTGAAGGTTGCCTTTCCCAATGGACGGCTGCCGGCGTTTAGCGACTCGAAGGAAGTGAATCTATACGGCTACGACCGCCTGTACGAGGTGGCCTACGTCAGATATGGCGATCCGTTGCTGGCGACCGTACTGGGGCGGAATACCCGGACGCTGAATGCGCTGGTTTGGGGTTCTCCGGAACTGCCGAAAACGGAAGCTTCAACGCCCGAGAGCATCATTTATGAGGAGTCCGGGTATGCCGTGTTGCGAGCGCCGGCAGGAGATCACACGGTGATTGCGAAGTTCGGACCGCACGGCGGTTGGCATGGGCATTACGACAAGCCGGGATTTGTGAGCTACGCCAACGGCGCGACGATGGCCGTCGATCCGGGGACGCAATCCTATGCCGCGCCCACGCACGACGCGTGGGACAAGGTGACGGTGGCCCACAATACCGTTGTCGTCGACGAGGGTGTGCAGAAAGAGTCGACCGGGGCGCTGCTTTGGGCTGTCCTCGAGGCGAGTGAATACCGCGCGGCGCGGGTGTCAGCCGGTTCCGCAGCAGTCCCCGGGGTGACCCTGGAGCGCACGTTGCTGGTGACGGCCGAGTATGCGATCGACCTGTTTGACGCAGTTTCCACTGACGGAAGAAGGCGCAAGTTCGACTGGATCTATCACAACGAAGGGGCTCTGACGGCGGAGCCAGCCCTGAAAGGAATGCCGGCGCTTCCGAAGACGAACGGCTACCAGCACTTGACGAAGATCGCCGGAGGGCAAGTTGATGGAGCGTGGACAGCGAAGTTCGACCCGACACCGTTGAAGGACGCCGCTTTCGGCGCGATTTACAACAGCAACACGAGTGTTGCAGGGACGTTTCTGAGGACATCGTCGACGGCGTCCTCCGGCCGCTTCGCCGGGCTGGCAAAGTACCAGTTCAAGGGCGCCGGGTATATCCTTTACACGACCCCAGCGCCGGGCGGTCTCCCGGAATCGGTGCCCCAAGCGCTTTCGATGATGGTGCAGGGCGACGGCAGCGGGCACAGGCTGACGCTGCGATTCTATGATGCGACCGATGAGCGATTCGCGGTGCTGGTGGGGCCGCTGAACTGGACGGGATGGAAGGAAATCACCGTCCGCGAGCCTGAGAAATGGTCGCATTATCTCGGAAACAACGATGGCGTGCTGGACCTTCCAATCCGGCAGATTTCCGTGCAGATCGACTATGTCGCGGGCGGGCCGGCCGAGGGCGCCATCGGCGTGGACGACATGATTCTGCACTACGAAGACGGCGGGACCGTGAAGCGCAGAGGATTTTGAGGTTCCGCAGCGGAATCTCCGAGTTTGGATGGCGGGCGTCGAGGGCACCACCCTGGTCACCGGCGAGGGGTTGGGACCGGACCTGACGGTGCCTGTGCCGTTTGTGATGGCGCGCCGGGAAGGCAGTGCGGCGCAGTTCGCAGCCTTGTTGGAGCCCTACACGGACCAGCCCAGGGTGACGCTGTTCGAGCAGGGCAAAGACGGGTGGTTTACTGTCGAAACCGGCGGATTCCTGGACCGCTTCCGCTTGAGCCCGGCCGGCGTGCGGGACTTTTCGAGAGTTTTGAAATAGCCGGGAACATCGGAGCCGGTCGCCTCGTATGTGCAAGTGGAGGCGCAAGATGTACTGCACGGCATGCGGAAACCAGATGACGGCAACGGATCGCTATTGCGCGGGCTGCGGAAAGATGGCGGGCGAGCCTGCTCCGGGTGCGCCTCCGCCCCGGGTGCCGCGGCCGTCGATGATGCGGGACATGAATAACAAGAAGATCGCCGGTGTCTGCGCGGGCCTCGCGCGGCACATGGATTGGGATGTTACTCTCATCCGCGTCGCGTTTCTGGCCGCGATTCTGTTTAAGGGGCTGGGTCTGATCGCCTATCTCATCGCCTGGATCGCGATGCCCCGGGACGACCTGAGAACCGTCTCAACGGCGCAGTAAGACCGCCTACGGATCGCCACGATTCTCCTCCTAATCGAGCGGCGCCTTTCCGCGGAGAGGCGCCATTTTTTCCGCCGGCGGGGTTCAGTTCTTCTGCCAGGGGGGAGGCGCAGCACCGGTGTCCCGGTTCTGTACCCGGTCGTAGAGGTGCTTCTCGTTGGTCGTGCCCAATCCCTGGTTGTAGAGGCTGGTGAGGCCGAGCGCCTCGCGGAGGTCCTCGCTGAATGCGTGCAGCGCCTTGAGATGATCGGCCACGGCGGCGAGCTTGCGGCCCGAGGGTGTCAGAAAGATCTTCTGGTAGCCGAGGTCGGTGAGGACGGCTACTCGCTCCCGACCGCCAGTCCGACATCGGCGATTCGCGGTTCGCCCTTCGAGCCTTCCGTCAGCAAGGCGGCCAAGTTGCCTCTGACAATCCGGAAGCCGCCCGAGACGGGCGCCGACTCATAGCCGAGGGATCGAAGCCTCTCAAGTTGGTCGGCGAAGCTCAGGACTTTAGCCTTTTCCCTGTGGAAGAACATGGAGGTGCTTTCATTATCGCTCAGGCTGACCACAACAGGGGTGCCGCCACAGGAATAGAATGGCCGTGCGATGAAGATTTCCCGCCGCACGATGCTGCAGACCGGCGCGACTGCGCCCGCATTCATTCAGTCCGCTTCACAGAGGCCGCCAAACATCCTGCTCATGCTCTCAGACGACCATAGCCAGCCATTTCTTGGAGCCAGCGGCCACACTGTGGTGAAGACTCCGGTGATCGACAAATTCTCCGGGGAAGGAATGCGGCTGACGCACACTTTCACTACAGCGCCGCAATGTGTGCCTTCCCGAACGGGCATCCTGACCGGATGTTCCCCTGTGGCAGTGCGGATGGGCAGGTTCAGCTCGCCGCTTCCGCCGGAGGCCATCACGATTCCCGACGTGTTGAAGGAGCGGGGCTATTATCGGGGGGTCTGCCGGAGGTACTTCCACCTGGACGGGGTCGTGAATCCGAATGAGGTGACGCAGCGGGTGTACGACGCTCATGACATGCGGACCTTCAAGCGCCGCGTGGATTTTCTCGATCGAACAGGGCAGCGCGCGAGAACGCCGGAGATCGTGGAGCAGTTTCTGGGGCAGGTGCCTCAAGGGCGGCCGTTCTTTTTCTGGGTGAACTTTAGCGATCCGCATCACGTGTGGGATGCCAATGCCATCAATCCGCCGTACGACCCGGAGAAGATGCCAGTGCCGGGTTGGCTGCCCGATCTGCCAGGAGTGAGGAACGACTTGTCCCGCTATTGCGGTGAGGTTGCGAGGCTGGACGAGGAGGTGAGCTGGGTACTGGACGCACTGAAGCGGCGCGGTCTGGAGGAGAACACTCTGGTCGTGTTCATGGGCGACAACGGCGCTGCGTTGCCTCGCGGCAAGGGTTCCCTGTACGAGATGGGCTGCCGGGTTCCGTTGTCGGTCAAGTGGGCGGGGCACATCAAGGGCGGGCAGGTGAGCGACGCGCTGCTGTCGGGTGAGGACATCGCGCCGACGCTGATCGAGGCCGCGGGATTGAAGCCACCGCCGGTGATGAGCGGTCGAAGCTTTCTGCCACTGTTGGAAGGGCGGCAGTATGCGCAGCGGGAGTCGGTGTTTACGGCGCGGCTGCCGCACGGCAATTCGCCGATGACACCCAATACGATGTCCTCGACGTTCGACCTGTCGCGGGCTGTGCGCACGCGGACGCACAGGCTGATCTACAACTGCACGCCGCACATGAAGTACCAACCAGTGGACAGCGCGAATGATCCCGGATGGCGCGACATCAAGGCGGCGCACGAAGCAGGGAAACTGGCAGAGCCGTTCGAGCGGCTGTACTTCACGAATCCGAGGCCGGTGCTCGAGCTGTACGACCTCGAGAAGGATCCTTACGAGTTGGAGAACATCGCAGGGCAAGCCAGGGACGCTCCCCGTGCAGGGCCAGTTGATGGCGCTCATGCAGGAGAAGATGATCCTCGACTACGACTTCCTGCCGCCGCCGATGGCGCTTTGATGAGTAACCCGCAGAAGACAAGCGATTGTTCCACCGAGTGTTCCCTCGTCCGCATCCGAATTGGCATGGCTCGTAGTCATACTTGGAACAGGAAATAGTGTCCGGACAAAAGAGCGTGGCGATCGCCGGGGTCACGGGCTACATCGGAGGCAGGCTTGCGCCTCAACTCCTCAAGCTGGGACTCACGGTACGGTGTCTCGTTAGATCTCCTGAGAAACTCAGGGGAAGGAGCTGGGCCGCGAGTCCGCAGGTGGACCTGAGACAGGTAGATCTGACCGATTCGAACGGCCTTGCCTCCGACCTGATAGGTTGCGACGCGGCCTACTACCTTGTTCACTCGATGACCTCGGCGGGCTCAGAGTATGCCGAGCATGATCGTCATCTCGCATTGCAGTTTGCGAAAGCCTGCAGCGCCGCCGGGGTTCGAAGGATTATCTACCTGGGCGGATTGGGAGAAACCGGCCCGGACCTGAGCCAGCATCTGTCATCACGCCGTGAGGTGGAAGCCGCGCTGGCATCGACGGGAGTCGCAGTGACAGTGCTTCGGGCGGCGATGATTATTGGTTCGGGCTCGGCGTCATTCGAGATCCTGCGTTATCTGGTCGAGCGCCTGCCGGTGATGATCACTCCGCGGTGGGTGAGCACGCCATGCCAGCCGATTGCTGTCCGGAACGTCATTGGTTACCTGGTAGGCGTCCTGGCGGCGCCGGAAACGGCCGGGAGAGTCTTCGATATCGGCGGCCCCGACGTGATGAGCTACCGCGAAATCATGCGCGTGATGGCGGAGGAACTGGGGCTTAGGCGGCGGACTGTCATTGCCGTGCCCGTGCTGACGCCGAAACTGAGCTCCTATTGGATTCACCTGGTGACACCGCTGAACCACGACATCGCGAAGCCGTTGGCTGAAGGGCTGAAGAACCCGGTCGTGTGCCGCGAGGATGGGATCACGCGGATTGTTCCTCAGCAACTGATAAGCGTTCGGGAAGCCATCCGGGCGGCCTTGAGGAAGGTCGCCGGACATGACGTGGAAACGAACTGGTCGATGGCCGGCCCCATTCCCGGCGATCCCGATTGGGCTGGGGGCACTGTATTTCGCGATACGCGGGAAATCGCCATCGAGGCTCCCGCGGGGGCAGTGTTCCGCGCGGTTTGCCGGGTGGGTGGAGGGCACGGCTGGTATGCGGCCGACTGGTTGTGGAGAATTCGCGGCTGGTTGGACCGGCTGGCGGGCGGCCCGGGCTTACGCCGCGGCCGCCGCGACCCGGAGACTGTCGGCTACGGAGAGGCGTTGGACTTCTGGCGTGTCGTCGGATTCGAGCAGGACCGCCGGCTGGCGCTCCGTGCTGAAATGAGGCTTCCTGGAGAAGCGATGCTGGAATTCTGTCTCGAATCGAGTGGAGACGGCCGGTGTACCCTGCGACAGACCGCGCTCTTTGAGCCGCGAGGTTTGTTCGGGCTCGTCTATTGGTACGCAGTCGTACCGTTGCACAACATCGTCTTTCGCGGGATGATCGCGGGAATCGAGAGGGAATCGCTCCGATTGCTGCTGCCCGGCCGGCTGATTTCTCAGCCCCAAGATGAGGGGCCTGAAGGACGCAGCGGCTCAACGACGGCACTCGATCGCAAGCAGAGATGCGTCATCGGCCGGGCCGGAGGGCGCGGACCACTGTTCCACCGAGCTGAGAATTGACGAGAGGCTTTCTTCAAGCGGCAGCGCCCGATTGCGATCTAACGAATCGAGGAGCTGACGAACGCCGAACTCACGTTTGGCCGTGTCCATTGCCTCAATGATTCCGTCGGTGCAAAGGTAGAGACGGTCTCCGTGGGCGAGCACTTGCCTGTGTTCCTGATAGTCCGCCCCCGGCAGAAGCCCAATCGGCATGCCCCCGGTCTCCAGAATGCATGGAGCAAGGTTCGCAGGGCAGTAGAGAGGGCCGAGTTGGCCAGCGGCGGCATAGCGGAACTCCCCGGAATCCTTGGCAAGGATGCCGTAAATCATCGTGAAGTACTGGCCAGTGCCGCCCCTGGCCAGGAAATGTCGGTTCAAGCGGGAGGCGACCTCCGCCGGTGGAGTGATGGTGTAGGCGCCGGGATTGTCCAGGTCGGGTTGGTAAAGGAAGGAACGGTCGGGGGCAGCCGACAGCATATGGCTCAGACTGACCGACAGGAGTGCTGAGGCGACGCCATGGCCGGAAACGTCGAGAATGTAGAGTCCGATGTGGCGGGTGTCTAGTGGAAATATGTCGAGGCAGTCGCCTCCGACGTCGCTGCAAGGCCGGAACTTGAAGGCAAATCCGAAACCAGCGACCGTGGGCGGCTCTGTGGGAAGCAGGGAACGCTGCACTTCGGCGGCGGCCCTGAGATCCTCCTGGATGGCCTGGCTGGCCGACTCCAGTTGCAGATTGGCTTTCTGGAGGTCTTCTTTGGCCCGTATCTCAGCAGTGACGTCCGACTGCACACCGATGAAGTGCGTGACGACACCTTCGGGACCGAGAACGGGCGTGATCGAGAGGCGATTCCAGAATGGGGAACCGTCCTTTCTGTAATTGAGAAGCTGGATGGTGATCCTCCGCTTCTCGCCAATGGCAGCCCGGAGCGTTTCGAGCGCATGAAGCTGTGTGTCTGGCCCTTGAAGAAAGTTACAGTTACGGCCAAGAACCTCAGCGGCGGAGTAGCCGGTGAGCCGCTCGAAGCCGGCGTTGACGTAAATGAGCGGATTACCTGGCAGAGTGGCATCCGCGATGGTAATGCCCTCTGCGCTCGCGGCCAAGGCACGATCTTTGAGCTCCAATTGGGCCTCATAGCGTTCTCGATCCAAGCTTGTCGGAGTCTGTGAGTTCGATGGCGGCGAGGACATAAGGTGCAATCCGAATTGACGGCCAGCTTAGTTTGTCACTGGGATCGGCCACGCGCAAGTACTGAACCAGAATGTGTGAAGCCGGCCGAACGGACATGGGGGTGGTGCCCGGAGCATCATGGTAGGGGAAGAAGGAGCCATTCGATGCCGTTGGAGCGCAGAAGCTGGGCGGAGCCGTTCAAGATCAAGGTGGTGGAGCCGGTGCGGATGACCACGCCGGAGCAGCGCCAAAGGGCGATCGAGGAGGCGGGCTACAACACGTTTCTGCTGCGGTCGCGCGATGTCTATATCGATCTGCTGACCGACTCGGGGACATCGGCCATGAGCGACAGGCAGTGGGCCGGCATGATGCTGGGTGACGAAGCCTACGCGGGCAGCGAGAATTTCTACCGGCTTGAAGCGGCGGTCCAGAAGCACTACAGCTACAAACACGTTATCCCGACGCATCAGGGCAGGGGAGCGGAGAACATCCTGTCAAAGGTGCTGATCAAGGACGGCGATGTCGTGCCGGGCAACATGTACTTCACGACCACGCGGCTACACCAGGAATTGGCGGGCGGAAGGTTCGTCGACATCATCATCGATGCGGCTCACGATCCGGCGAACGAGCACCCTTTCAAGGGCGACGTCGATCTGGAGAAGCTCGAGACAGTCTTGAAGGCCAATCCGGGGCGCGTGCCGTATGTGAGCCTGGCGGCGACGGTCAACATGGCCGGCGGACAGCCGATTTCGCTGGCGAATCTGAAGGCTGCGCGAGCGCTGGCGGACCGCTACGGAACGAAGGTGATTCTCGATGCGACGCGCGTGGCGGAGAATGCCTACTTCATCCAGCAGCGGGAGCCGGGGCAGTCGCAGCAGAGCGTGGCAGAGATCGTGTACGCGATCTGCTCGCTGACAGACGGCTGCACGATGAGCGCCAAGAAGGACCCGCTGGCGAACATCGG
Organism: Bryobacteraceae bacterium; assembly: GCA_963714395.1. Taxonomy (GTDB): domain Bacteria; phylum Acidobacteriota; class Terriglobia; order Bryobacterales; family Bryobacteraceae; genus JACADU01. Next base: position 209,582 of record CAVQOO010000002.1, on the reverse strand, counting down.
CGGGTTTCTGGCTCTCAATGACGACGAGGCGGCGACCCAAGCTCGCAACCTCGTTGTCGTGTACGAAGGGCTGCACACCTATGGCGGCATGGCCGGGCGTGACATGGAGGCGGTGGCGATCGGCATCGAGGAATCCGTTCAGGACGACCACATGAGGGCGCGTATCGGGCAAGTGCTCTATCTCGGCGAGAAGCTCATGAACTGGGGAGTTCCCATCGTGAAGCCGGTTGGCGGGCACGGCATCTTTCTGGATGCGAAGGCATTCCTGTCCCACATTCCAAGGGCGCAGTATCCGGCGCAAGCCCTGGCGGCGGCGTTGTATCTGGACAGCGGCGTGCGGGCGATGGAGCGGGGCGCGGTCTCGGCCGGACGCGATTCAGTGACTGGGGAGGAGCGATTTCCCAAGCTCGAACTGGTGAGACTGACGATTCCGCGGCGCGTCTACACGCAGGCGCACATGGACGTGACCGCCGAATCGGTCTATTGCGTGTATGAAGAGCGCGAGAGGGTCCGCGGCCTGAAGATCACGTACGAGCCTCAGCACTTGAGGTTCTTCCAGGCGCGGTTCGCTCCGGTCGGGTAGGGCTAGGGCCACGTCTCCAGAACGCGGCGCTTGCCCATCGCATCGATATCGAACGCCACCGCGTGGCGCTTGCGCGCTTCGGCTCCGCGCATCGAGGAAAGGCCCTCGTAGTACTGCATGTACGGGAAAGCGGAGACCCCGCCCCGGAGAAACTCGTAGCACTGCGCCGCCTTGCGCCAGGTTTCGATGTCCGCGGTTGCGTCGAGATAGATGTAGGGCTGGAAGTCCTCGGGGTCTTCCCAATTCTCGGCGTACCAGATGGAGCGGACGCCACGCCAGCCAGTGATGGAGGCCAACAGCGCGGCGTTGTTGGCGATGACATGGGCGGCCGCGTGGTCGGGGTGAATGCTCTTCTTCCAATGGGTGATGATGTGCGTCGCCTTGACGTCGCGGATGACCTGGGCGACGAACTCCTCGGACTCCTTTGAAGGGCGCAGGGAGCCGTCGGGCCAAGGGCCGAAGCGAGCTTCGCCGCCGAGAACCTTGGCTGCCGCAATGGCCTCCTCACGCTTCTGTTTGGCGTATTCGTCCGCCGGCTTTCGGGGGTGGCCGTTCTCTCCCAGGGAAAGATGAAGCAGCACCACCCTTGCGCCGAGGCGGGAGGCTCGGGCCAGAGCCGCGCCGGCGCTGACTTCCATGTCGCCCGCGTGGCCGCCAATGGCGAGGATGGTGTTCGATTGGGCCAAGCCTGGAAGGGCGGCGATCAGCAGGAGCGCGAGCAGTCTGGTTTCCATTGGGAGTGCCGACTCATTATGCTGACATAACATCATGTACGGGTTGAAGTGGTTCCTGTGGGCTGCGGTGTTCGCCGCACCCGAGATGCTGGCGGCGCAGACCGAGCAGTTTCTGCCCATGTCGGTCTGGTACGGCGGAGGCAAGGCCCGCGCGCCGATGCTGGAGCCCAATGCCAGAGCGAAGAAAGAGCTGTGGCGGAAGGATGTGAAGCAGATCAAGGCGCTCGGCTTCAATACGCTCCGGGCGTGGATCGACTGGGCGACGGGAGAACCGGCTGAGAAGAAGTACAACTTCGAAACCCTCGACGTTCTGCTGGAATTGGCGGAAGAGGAAGGGCTGAGGCTCGTCCTGCAGGTCTACATGGATTCCGCGCCGCCGTGGGTGGGCGAGAAGTACCCTGATTCGTTGTTTGTCTCGGCGGGCGGCGAGGTGATCCAGCCGGAGTCTTCACCGGGATATTGCCGCGACCATGCCGGCGTGCGCGCGGTGGACAATGCCTTCTACTCGGCGCTGGCTGAACGGGCTCGCAAAAGCCCGGCGTTCCTTGGATGGGATTTGTGGAGCGAGCCGCACGTGATTAATTGGGCCAACCCGACCTGGATCACCCGGCCAGAGTTTTGTTTCTGCAAACACACCAAGGCTCGATTTCGCCAGTGGCTGCAGAAGAAGTACGGGAGCGTGGAGAAGCTGAACCAGGCCTGGTATCGGCGGTTCGCCTCGTGGGATCACGTGGAGCCTGGCCGCATGAGCACCATCCTGTCCTACACCGACTACATCGATTGGAAGGCCTTCATCGTCGACAAGCTCGGCGAGGATTTGCGTGATCGGTACGACGCGGTGAAGCGCTTGGCGCCGCGCACGATTGTGACCAGCCATGCGGCGGGTGTGGGGCTGTTTGCGTCGCCGCACCACTGGGAAGGCCAATCCGACGATTGGACGATGGCCAGGCAGGTGGACTTTTATGGGACCTCGTTCTACCCCAAGCATTCGGCGTTTGTCGACCGCGACGTGCCGTGGCGCGCGGCGCTGATGGATTTCACGCGCTCCTTCGGGTTCGACCAGGGGCGGGGCGGCTTCTGGGTAGGCGAGCTGCAGGGCGGCTTCGGCACCATCGCGCTGAATGTCAGCCCGACGGTGACTCCTGACGATTTGCGCGTGTGGACCTGGACGGCGCTGTCGCGCGGCGCCAAGGGCATCAACTACTATGCCTGGTACCCGATGAACTCCGGATATGAGTCGGGCGGCTTTGGCCTGAATCATCTCGATGGAACGATTACCGAACGTGCCCGGGAGGCTGGCCGGATAGCCAAAGTTGTTGACGGCAATCAGCGGCTGTTCATCAACGCGCGGCCGCCGAGGGCGGAGGTGGCGGTGGTCTACAATCCGCTGGCGCACTTCGTCGGAGGGCGGCAGAGGGCGGCAGTGTATGGCGGACCGCAGGGTGAAGTTGCCGGTATCGAGCGGGACTCCTGGCTCGGGGTGCACCGTGCACTCTTCGCGCGCAATGTGGCGCTGGACTACGTCCACCTGGATCACGTAACGCAAGAGCAATTGCGGCAGTACAAGCTGGTGGTCTTTCCGTATCCGCTGATGCTGCCCGAGGCGTCGGCGAAGCTGTTGAGGGCATATGTTGAATCCGGCGGCGCGCTGGTGGCCGAGGCGCGGCTGGCCTGGAACAATGAGCGCGGCTATGCCGCCGAGCGGATTCCCGGGCTGGGGTTGTGGGAGGTGATGGGTTGCCGCGAATCGTCGGTGCAGACCGGGGAAAAGGGTCGCACGGAGCTTCGCTGGAGCAGCACGGAGATACCGGGGATGAAGCCGGGCGATCTGCTCCCGGCGCGCTGGTATGAAGAGTCGCTTGAGCCTATAGGGCCGCAGGCGCGCGTAGCGGCGCAGTTCGCCGACGGCTCGCCTGCCGCCGTGATCTCATCGTTCGGCAAGGGGAAGACGCTGATGCTCGGCTCGTATGTGAGCGCAGCCTACCAGAGCACACCGGGCGAGGCTGGGGAGAGGTTTTTCAACGGGTTGCTCGAGTGGGCCGGCGTGACCCCGCTTGTTGGCAAGACAGGCAGGGAGATTGAGGTGCGGCTGCTGGAGACGGGCACGAACCGGCTCGTGTTTGTCTTCAACCACTCGAAGGAAACGCGGCGAGAGGCGGTATCTGTCCGAATCGGAGCAGGCGAATTCACTGCGACAGACCTGATGGAGAATCGCCCTCTGGTCCTGCGACAGGACCAGGGGATGGTTCATTTCGATGTCGAGTTGAAACCCGGCGGCGTGCAGGTACTGAGCGTGAGCCGCAAATGAAGGTGCCCTAGCCGGCGGCTTCCGTCTCGCCGCTATCCTTGCCGAGAGCCTGCAAGGCGAGATAGTTCGGGCCGAAGCGCTTGAGATGCTCGAGCTGCTTGTCGTAGGCCTCGAAGTGGCCCTCTTCGTCGGCGACGAGGGCTTCGAAGATCTGTTTGGAAGCGGAGTCGGCGTTGGCAGCGCATTTCTGAGCCGCGGCATTGTAGTCGCTGGCGCTTTGCTCTTCCATGGCGGCAGCCTTGGCGAGCATTTCGGCGGGGTCAGTGATTGCCGCGACGGCGCCGTTGACCGCCATCTTCACGTCCCCTTTGAGGAAGAGGATCCGCTCGGCGAGCTTCTCGACGTGGCCCATCTCGATGATGGCGGTTCGCTTGAAGAGCATGGCCAGAGGGGCGAAGCCCTGGTCGTCGAGATGGAAGTGGAAGTACATGTACTGGTGCACGGCGAAGAGTTCGTCGGCGACGGCGGCGTTGAGCAGGTCGATGGAGCTTTCACGGTTGGTCATGGGGTTTTGCCTAGCACTTCTACTTTACTACCTGATTGTCCAGATTGGAGGGAGGTGGGCGGATCACGGGGTGGCGCGGAAGCCCAGAATGCGTCCAAGCCATTGTGCGCGGTCGCGGAGCGCTTGAGGGTCGTTCAGTTCGTGGCCTGTGTCGTACCAGATCTGAGTCTTTGGTTCGGAAGCGGCGCGGAAGTAGCGCTCCATCGCGGACACGTTGAAGTTCACCTCGTGACGGCCGAATTGGAAGAAGAGTGGCACAGGAGCGGCGTGTGGTACGTAACTGACGGCCGCCGATGCCTGGAGCACGTCACAAGCGGCGCGCATCTTGTCCAGTCCGGTCTTCTCCCGATAGGCGACCAGTCCTGGGGTGGAGCCTTCGAGGACGATCGCACCCATGTCCGGAATGCCCGCCATCAACACCGCGGCTTTGACCCGTTTGTCCACGGAAGCCAGCATGGCACCGAATTGTGCGCCATAGCTGTGTCCGGCGTAACCCATGCGTGCAGGGTCGACGTCAGGCCGGGCGGCAAGCAAGTCCAGGCCGCGCCGCAAGTCGATGACCGCCTGCCTGTGCAGCTCGACCGCCCTCTCCGGTTCCGCGATGTCGTCTGCGTCGCGGTAGTCGGGCGAAGCGCGGGTCCAGGGGTAGTTGATCATCAGGCAGACGACACCGGCGCGCGAGTAGATCTGCGCCTCGGGCAGGAACTCGCTGCGGTTGCCGGGCCCCCAATGACCGAAAACGATGGCGGCGTACTTGCCAGGCTTGGCAGGCGCGGTGAGATAGGCGCTGACTCGCCCGCCCTTCGGGCTGGCATAGGAGATGTCATAGACTTGCACACCACCGCGCTCGAACATCAGTTTCTGTTCAATCGCCAGCGGCGCTTTGGCTTCGTACTCGAGCTGCTTCACCAGTTCAGTGAACGGCGGCGCCAAGAGCAACAATGAGAGGGCGGCGTGCATGAGGGGATAATACCGCCGGAGAGCCTGTCCGGTTTGAGTGCTTCGCGCTCGCACCGAACATGGCCACGTTAGTCTCTTCTCTGGAGCAGTTGCGGTAGACTGGCCGGAAATGAACCGAAGGAGCTTTCTGGCGGCAGCGGCCGGATCATCGATTCAAGCTCAACTGGCGCGGCGCCCGAACATAGTCCTCATTGTGGCGGACGACTTGGGATTCGAGTGCCTGGGCGCCAATGGCGGCTCCTCCTATCAGACGCCGAATCTAGATCGTATGGCCGCCGGCGGAGTCCGCTTTACTCACGCGTATGCACAGCCGCTGTGCGCTCCCACGCGAACTCAGTTGCTCACCGGCAAGTACACTACGCGGAACTGGCAGGCGTTTGGAATCCTCGATCCAAAGGAGCGGACCATAGGCCACATGATGAGCGGCGCAGGGTACAAGACCTGCATCACGGGAAAGTGGCAGCTTTATAGCTACAACCCCCCGGACTTCGAGCCGCAGTGGCGCGGTAAAGGCATGAGGCCCGAACTGTCCGGTTTCGACGAGTACTGCCTATGGCACACCGATCACACAGAACTCAAGGGTTCGCGCTATGCACGGCCTACGGTCTTCGCAAACGGCAAGAAACTCGTCGGCTTGGAAGATGCCTACGGGGAAGATGTCTTTTGCGATTACGCCATGGACTTCATCCGCCGAAACGCCACGAACCCATTCTTTCTCTACTACCCGATGGCGTTGACTCATGACCCCTTTCAGCCATCACCGCACAGTCCGGAGTGGAAGTCCGGCAGTCGCATGGTGACGAACGCGCGCTTCTTCAAGGACATGGTCGAGTACATGGACTACAGTGTCGGCCGGCTGACAGGGCACTTGGCCAAGTTGAAACTGACCGAAGATACCCTGGTTCTCTTCTATGCTGACAACGGGACACATTCGACCATCACCTCGATGCTGAACGGGAATCCGGTTCAAGGAGGCAAGGGGTTGACGACGGACGCCGGCACGCGCGTTCCACTGATCGCCAGTTGGAGTGGGACAGCCAAGCCTCAGGTGCTCGACGACCTGATCGATTCAACGGACTTCCTTCCGACACTCGCTGCGGCCGCGGGCGCTTCGACTTCGGGATTCAGCCCGATCGACGGCGTGGATTTCCTGAATCGCATCCGTGGAGGGGCCGGCAAGCCCCGTCAATGGCAGTATTGCGACTTTACTGCGAAGCCGGGCTGGGACAAGGAGCGGTTCACGCGCATACGTTATGCGCGGACGCAACGGTTCAAGCTCTATGAAGACGGCCGGCTATACGACGTGCCAGCGGACCCGTTGGAGAAACAACCGCTCGACTCAAAGAACGAATCGCCCGAGGCGGCCAGGGCTCGCTCGATGCTGAGGGCGGCGATTCAGGGAATCCGGCGCACCTGAACCGCCTTTACCAAATGAAGTCTTTCGCGGCTTCGCGCTTGTCGTGGCCGTCCAGAACGTGCACGACGCGGATGCGCTTCAGCTTGGCGGGCGAAAGCTGGCCGATCGGGATGTAGATGATCGAGCGGTTCAGGTGCGCGGCGATGGAGCGGAAGATCGAACGCGGCGGTTTGGCCGCGACGTAGAGGACGTGCCGTTCGAGCGAGTAGTCGAGAGCAGCCAGCAGCAGCCGCTCGCTCTTCGATTCGGCGAAGTCGTAGTCCGCGTCGCCCCAGACGTCGAACATGCGGCGCGGAGGCAGTGTCATGAGGAAGCCGCCGTACTCGGCGCGTCCGATCCCCGGTCCGACCAGGTGATCGAACGGGTGCGTCGAGTAGAAGGCCATGTCCGATTCCTGATGGTGCTCGCCGAGCCAGGTGGTCATGTAGGTATAGCGATCCACCGGGTCTTCGTCAAAGATCACGACGACCGCCCCGACGTTGCCGCTTCGCTTGTCCAGTTTACGAACGTAGATCTTCTTCTCGTGCCAGTTGCGCATGGTCTCGCGGATGTCGATGCCATCGAGGATGGAAGTGGTGAAAGGCTCGATACGAACGCGCTCCTCGCTGATGAGATTCTTGGCGTGCGTGCGAAGGAACTTGCCGTAGTCCTCGATCACGAGGTCCTCGGGCGGATAGGAGCAGATGGCCGACCCATCGAGTTGCTCCGCCCACTCGCCCCGGTTCTTTTCCTTGGGGTGAGGCTTCAGCCCACGCGGCACAATCCTGCGTTTTGGCCGTTGCATGCGCCGGCGGAGTTTCATCTTGCGCGTGTGCAGAAAGATCTCTTCGCCGGAGAGGTTGACAGTTTCAAATGGAGAGTGATTGCGTTGGAAACTGTATGAGTTGGCGAGCGCCCACACCTCCCAGGCGTAGTTGTCATCGACCACTGAACGGGCAGAGAGCGTCAGGTCGAACAGGCCAGGGACCAACGCGCTTTCGATCAAGGCGAGATTGCGCGAGTAGCGCGCCATCATGCGGCGCTGCCATGCTTGCACGGTGTCGCCGGTTTGGGCCACGTAATTGACTTCGCTCTCCTTCAACATCGCGAGTTGCGCACGCGGGCGGTCCAGCGCCGTTTTGGGGTCCATTGTCGTCGCGCCAGCGCTCGTAGCGTTCCGCCAGCCAGGGCATCTCCATCATGATTTCGGCCAGGCAATCCGGATGGGGGTTGAGCAGCGCAGGGGCGTCGCGGCGCCGGGATGGAGGCGGATCCTGAGGCTGCTCCATCGCATCGAGCACGGGATCGAGGAGATTCAGCGAAAGCACAACCGCCGTCAATCTTCTCCGGGTCGGCTCCCTGCAGGCGCCACGCGATCGAGGCGGCATGATCGGCGACTTCATCATTCCGCAGTTGAGGCTGAAGCCGATACTGCGTCAAGTAGGGTTCGACGCCGAGCCGGCTGGCCGCGTACGTGTCCGGGTAAAGGTCAGGGAAGTGGGGCCGGTCAATGTGATCCGGCTCGAGGAAGAGGATTTCCGCGCCGAGTTCGCGCGCCGTGCGGACAGCCTCCACGCAGGCGTCGGTGGGCTCGACGATCAGGTAGATAGCGCGCTCGGAGTCCGCGTCCTCCGGGTAGACGATGGCGGTGATCTCGGGCAGGCGATCGATTGCCTCGAAGTATGCCGGGCCAAGCCAGGCTGGCAGTTCGATTGCGACAGCCTGGGGCTGCAGGTCCAACAGCGCGCGCCGTACGTGCGCGGCAAATTCGATCCTGCCCGGCACGACCGGCAGGTAGTGGAGTTTCCCGCGAACCAGGCTACCGATGTCAGTTACGCCGGACATATCGCAATGCCTCTTCGCCGAGGATGTGACGAATGGCGAACACAAGTGCCGGCGACGGATTGGCCGCCTTTCCATCCAACTCAGACAGCAGTTTGATGGCGTAACGGCCGATGTTGATTCCGTCGCGGACGGTGTAGCGCTCTTCGGCCGAGTGCGCGGCCTGGAGGAACTCCGTGACGTACTCGAGGATCTTCTGGTCGGCGAAGGGAAGGTTCTCGCGCAGGATGGAAATCTCTTCGTCCCGTTCAGGGAAGTCGATGAGGATCTGCGGCTGGAGGCGCGAGTGGATGTACTCGGGCAGGTCGAAGGTGGAAGAGTCGTCGTTCATTGTGGCGACGAATCGGAACAATGGATGAGCTTTGATCTTGATGCCGGCGACGATCGATTCGACGTAGCGCCGCTGGTCGAGCAAGGGCGCCAGACTGGCCCAGCTCTTTTCGGACATGCGGTTGCCTTCGTCCAGGATAACGACGCCGCCGCGCAGCATCGCGCTGACCAGCGGGCTGGCGACATAGCGCAACGAGCCTGCGCCCTCGATGACGGGCTGCACGATCAGGTCCTCGGGCCGGGTGTCGACCGTGGCCTGCATGATGAAGATGTCGCGTCCCAGGCGTGAAGCCGCAGCATAGGCGAGCGTAGTCTTGCCGACGCCCGGCTTGCCGACAATGCGCGGGTTCATCGGGATGTCGTTTTCGTCAACGACCAGCCAGGCAGCCAGGAGCTGGCGCATCACCTCCTCCTGGCCCACCCAGCGGATGCTGAGATGGTCAGGGTGCGCGAGATGGATCGGGACGCCTTCGATATCGACAATCATTCCATCCATTCTGATAGAAATACGAGTGCCGGGGAGGACCAGTGACTTCATTCAGGGATTTGGAAAGCGTCCGCTGTGCTGCCTGCGGCCAGGAAAGCCAACAATTTCAATTGGCGAGCACGAACAGTTTCGGCGCTCCCGACCTCGACACGCGTCCGCCGGAAATGATGCGGAGCACCATCCGCGCCTGGGTGCAGGAATGCCCTCACTGCCGCTATGCTGCTCCTGACATCAGCAGTGAGGCTCCGGATGGCACGGCGGACCTTGTTCGCAGCAAGAGCTTTCAGGCGATCGAGTGCAGATTTCAGCGCCATTCCTGGCTGCTGGAGCAGATGGGACACTACTCCGACGCCGGCTGGGTATCGCTGCACGCCGCCTGGATCGCGGATGACGATAATGACGTTGAGACTGGACGGCAATGCCGTGCGCGGGCCGTCGGGTTGTGGAAACAGGGCAAGCGGCACGGGCAGAACTTCATGGAGTCCATGGAACAGGAGTTTGCACTTGTCGTTGATGTCCTGCGGCGTCGCGGCGACTTTGCCGAGGCGAAGGAAACCTGCCTCGCTGCTTTCAATGACGAAACGCTGGCGCCGGCGATTGAGGATATCCTGCGGTTTCAGTTGACCTTGATCAGCCGCGAGGATGATTCTTGTCATCGGATGGATGAACTGCCGAAACGGCCCGAGGGCGCTGAAAGAGTGAGGTTGACATGACTCGCAGAGATTTGATGCTGGCGGCGTTGGCGCCGCGGGGATCCGAGCTGAAGTTCGGCGCGATGGACGGCGTCCTTCGTCTCCGCTCCGACCCCGCTAGTGTTGCCGTAGCTAAACGGCTTGGCCTGGAAGGGTTGCAAGTGACTCTGGGACAGAGCAACAAACCGTTCCGCGACGATCCCAAGCTGGCCAGCCGGTTCGCCGAAGAGGCGAAGAAAGAGCGGCTGCCGCTGGTTGCGACCTACATCGATACGCTGCATCAGTTCTGCGTCAAGCGGGACAAGGAGGCCATCGAGTTCGCCGCCGAAGGAATCCGGCTTACCCGCGAAATGGGCGCGCCGATCCTGATGCTGGTCTTCTTCGGCAAGTGTGCGCTGGAGACGCAAGGCGATTTGGATTCTGTTGTCGCGCCGCTGAAAGAACTGAGCCGTGAAGCGCAGCGCGCGCATGTCACGCTCGGGTTCGAGAACACGATCAAGGCTGCTGACTCATTGCGGATTCTCGATCGCGTCGGGTCCGATTCGCTCAAGATCTATTACGACATCGGCAACGCAACAAACCTCTATGGCGAGGAACCGGCGCGCGCAATCGGCGACATCGGCCGGGAGCGCATTTGCCAATTCCACTTCAAGGACAAGGGTTACCTGGGTGAAGGGAAAGTGGACGTCCGCGCCGCACTCGACGCGATCGGCAAGATCGGTTGGAAGGGATTCATCGTGCTCGAAACGGGCGCGCCGTCGGGAAACGCGGAAGCCGACCTGGCGCGCAACCTCGCTTACTTGCGGAAAGTGAACGACTCGAGGATGTGACGGAGTGTGACGGGGAGACCCGGTTCGCTATGATCTCTGGCGGAGGTCAATTGTGCTGGTTGTCCACGTTCACGTTCATGTCAAGCCGGAATCGGTGGAGGCGTTCAAGTCGGAGACGGCCGAGAACGCAAAGGCCAGCGTCCTGGAGCCGGGCATTGCCCGGTTCGACGTTTTGCAGCAGGACGAAGATCCCACGCGATTCATCCTGCAGGAGGTCTACCGTAGCATCGAAGCGACCGCGGCGCACAAGGATACTGCTCACTATGCAAAATGGAGGGACGCCGTGGCCGGGATGATGGCGGAGCCGCGACGGGCTGTGAAGTACTCGAACTACTATCCGGAGGACGGGGCCTGGTGATCACGCCGTTTGAGTTCGCCACCGCCGGCCGGATCGTATTCGGGGCCGGCAAGCGAAACGAAGCCGTGGAAGCGGTGCGTTCGTTGGGCCGGCGGCCGCTGCTGGTTACGGGAGCGCATCCGGAGCGCGCGGCCTGGTTCGGGGTTACCGAGGCCTTGCTCATGGTGCACGGCGAGCCCACGGTAGAGGACGCCCGCCGGGGCGCGGCACTCGCCCGCGAAGCCGGCTGCGATGTTGTTGTCGCGATTGGCGGCGGCAGCGCGATTGACTTAGGGAAGGCCGTGGCCGCGTTGGCCGCCAATCCGGGCGACGTTCTCGACTATCTCGAAGTCGTCGGTCGAGGGCAGGCGCTCACGCAGGACCCGCTACCGGTCGCCGCGGTTCCCACGACAGCCGGAACCGGCAGCGAGGTGACGCGCAACGCCGTTCTCGGATCGAAAGAGCACGGCGTCAAGGCCAGTCTGCGCCACCCGAAGATGCTGCCGCGAGTGGCCGATCGTGGACCCTGAACTGACCGAAGGTCTGCCGCGCGACATCACCGCCTGGACCGGTCTCGACGCGCTTACGCAGTTAATCGAGCCTGCCGTTTCAAAACGCGCCAATCCGCTCATCACCGCGCTCTGCCGGGAGGCGATCCCTCGCGCTATCGCCGCCTTGAGGGCGCTCGCCGCGAACTTGGGCGATGCGGACGCTCGTTGTGCCATGTCCTACGCGAGCCTCTGCGGCGGAATCGCCCTGGCCAACGCCGGACTCGGCGCCGTACACGGTTTCGCCGCGCCTCTGGGCGGCATGTTCCCCGCGCCGCATGGCGCAGTCTGCGCCCGGCTTTTGCCGTTCGTGATTGAAGCCAATCAGCGCGGTTTGGAGTGGCTCGACGCCGCGCGAGAGCTTGTCGAGACCTTTGAAGTTCCAGGTCTTGCGCGATGGGGTGTGACCGAGGCCCACATCCCGGTCCTGGTGGAACGCGCGAAAAGCGCCTCCAGCATGAAGGCCAATCCTGTTGTGCTCGAGGATTCGGTCCTGACAGCTATTCTCATGCGGGCCCTGTAGCTGATACGATTTTCTGCATGGTTGTCGGAATCGAACACGTCGCTATCGTTTCATCCAATCCTGAAGAACTGGCCAACTGGTACGTGGAGACCCTCGGCTTTGAGATCAACTACCACTCGCCGTCGAGCAGGACGCACTTCGTCAAGGCGTCTGATGGATCGATGATCGAGATCATCCTCGCCAAAGGCGACAGACCGAGGGCCCAATGAAATGCGCACTCCTGGAATCCGCCACATGGCGCTGACGGTGGTGGGCTTTGCAGCAGCCTGCGAGAGACTGAGTTCGCTGGGGATCAAGTTTCTGTCGGAACCGGAGACAAACAAGGGCAATTCGGTTGTCTTTTTTGCCGATCCGGAAGGGAACATCCTCCACCTGCTCGAGCGTGAAAAGCCGTTGCCGTGACGCTGATTCTGGTGCTCGCCATGGCCATTCAGGTCACGCCGGCGGCGCTGGAGCGGTTCGCCGGGCTTGCACTCGAGTGCGTCCACAAGGAGTATCCGAACAAGCTCGCTCACGCGATGAATTCGGACAGCGACGCCAAGCCGCCGCGTGAGCTGACGCCGGCATTCTACGGGTGCTACGACTGGCACTCATCGGTTCATGGCCACTGGCTGCTGGCGCGCATCGCGAGAGAACTGCCTGGCTCGCCCGTCGCCGTGCGCGCCATGACAGCGCTGGAGAAAAGCATTACGCCGGCCCACATCGCGGCGGAGGTCTCGTACTTGAGCGCTCCAGGGAGAGCGACATTCGAGCGGCCTTATGGATTGGCTTGGTTGCTGACACTGGGCCTCGAACTACGGGAAATGAAGAGCCCGCTGGCTGCAACGATTGCACCGTTGGAGAAGGCGGTAGTCGAGCGGCTGTCGTCCTGGCTGCCGAAACTTTCACACCCCGTGCGCTCGGGCGAACATTCACAAACGGCCTTTGCACTCGGGCTTGCGCTCGACTGGGCGCGGGGTTCTGGCGACAAGCAGTTCGCCGCCCTGATCGAATCGAGGGCCCGGGATTTCTTTCTGAAAGACCGGCGCTGCCCCGCCAATTACGAACCCTCGGGCGAAGACTTCCTCTCTCCATGCCTGGCCGAAGCCGACTTGATGCGGCGCGTACTCCCCAGACAGGAATTCGCCGCTTGGTTTGGCCAGTTCATGCCCGCCTGGCCCTACAAGCCGCTCACCGTCACCGACCCGACAGACGGCAAGTTAGCCCATCTGGACGGCTTGAACCTGTCGCGGGCGTGGATGATCGAAGGCATCGCTTCCTCGCTGCCAGCCCGGCCAGAGTTGGCGGCGAGCGCCCGCGCCCACGCCAAGTCTGGGCTGAAGGCAGTCACCGGCGAGCACTACGAAGGCGGCCATTGGCTGGGCAGTTTCGCGGTGTATCTGGCGACGCATCGTGGTTTACAGCGCTAATACCGCGCCGCCAAACCTGGCAGGCGAGCCTATCGGCCGACCAACTCAGAGAGGTGCGCAATTGTCTGGGTGATCAAGGGCGGTGAGTCTGGATCCCAAACAAGGCCGCAATGTACTGGTACTCACAAATTGAGTCCCCGACGCAAACAAAAGCAAAGAAAACAAAGCAGCGAGCCGTATACTTCCTTCCTGACCCAAAAACAGAGGAACAGAGGAGATGTAATGACTCGGAAACTCGCACTGTTTAGTGTGTTCGCTTTGGCCGGGGCAACAAGCGCTCGCGCGGACTTTGTTTATCCCAATTTCTCCAGCACTGCAGGTCTGACGCTGAATGGAACCACTACTACGGCTGTTACCGGTGACGGTACTGTCCTGCGATTGACGCCGGCGGCGACCGGTCAGTCGGGCAGTGCCTTCACCACGAGCCAGATTGCTTTAGGGTCCGGAGCTGAGTTCAGCACATTCTTTCAATTCCGATTCACCAATCCGGGTGGGATTTCGCCGGCAGACGGGATTACTTTCGCATTGCAGACGGTGAATAACAATGTGGGAGGCGGAGGTGGTGGAATGGGTTATCTGGGAATACCGAGTAGTGTGGCAATCGAATTCGACACCTTCAACAACGGGCCGGGCGCGGGTGACCCTAATGGCAACCACGTTGCAATTGATACCGGAGGCTCCTTGAACGGCACCGGCGTGATCGTCAATGGCCAAAGCGATTGCGGCAATGTCGCGACAGTCGGCGGAACCCCTAATTGCATGGCAAACGGGGACATTTGGTCCGCGTGGATCGATTACGACGGAACCGCCATCAGAGTTGCTCTCGCCGACAACTCTTTGGTTCGACCCGCCGATATCATCAACCAGGCTATTGATATCCCAAGCTTCCTTGGTTCGACCTCGGCGTTCGTGGGCTTCACGGGAGCCACTGGCGCGGGGTTTGCCAACCACGACATCCTGAACTGGCAGTTGGTCCAGAGGTTTGATCCGATTGATCCGTCGGAAGAAGTGCCGGAGCCGTCCACTTTGGCGCTTGGCGCATTCGGGCTGATTGCGTTCAGCCTGCGCCGGCGATTCAACGGCTGATGACCTTCAGCGGCAGGGGCACTTCGTCACGCCCGCCGGCCGACTCCGCAACCAGCTTGTAGCGGGCCGGCTGTGCGGGATACCAGCGAATGCAGGTCTTCGAGATGGGAGGCAGGACCTGCCCGACAGGGAGCAGCTTCACCATGGTCGCGTTCTTTACCCCGTAGCAAATTGTATGAGGCTGCCCTGCCTTGGTCTCCCGCGCGTTCATGTCCACGAAGATGAATTCCGGCTTCGGCTCCGTCGTGCCGATGATGAAACTGCGACTCGCCTCCAGCCCGTCCCTTCCTGTTGCAGTCAACGAGAGCTCGGTCGCCTTGTTGAGCGTGATGTAGACACAGCGGGCAATTGACGGCGACAAGTCGGCCAGAGGCGGCGACAGCTTGACCGATGCCGCGTTCAGTACCCCGTAGCAGAGTAGCGTCTGCTCTCCGCGCACGGCCGCGAGAGCCGGCACGTAAAAGTTGAGGATCTTCAGCTCAGCGGTGTTCAGCTCCGCCGGGACGCCCGGCCAGTGCCTTCGGAGCGGGAGGCGCACCCGGGCGGGAGCGTTCCAGGAAGATCCAGCCCAGCCGCAGCCCGAAGACGACCAAGGCCAACGTAAGCAACAGCGGGATCGTGCGCATTTTGTAACTCCTGTCACGATATCGACACCGCGCCGCAGTCCGCGGTTTCCGTCAATCCGCGCGCAAGGATTCCGAGGGATCTGCTCTTGCGGCCCGCCATGCCGGACCAAGCGTAGCCGCGAGCCCGCAAGCCAACAGCAACGCTGCGGCGGCGGCGAATGTCCAGGGATCCGCCGGTTTGACTCCATAGAGCATTCCGGTGATCAGCTTCGTCAACCAGACGGAGGCCAACAGTCCCACCGCAAGTCCCGCCAGGATCAGTCTCGACGCATCGCCAAGTACTGAACCGAGCACACGCGCCGAGGTCGCTCCGAGAGCGACCCGGACCGCGAATTCGCGCCGGCGCAGACCCGCCGTATATGCCACGACTCCATAGATGCCGACAGCCGCCAACAGCAGGGCCAGTCCGGCGAACGCACCCATCATGTAGAGGTTCGTCCGTCGCGACGCGGTCAATTCACGCACGATGCCGTCGATGGTCTTGTGGCTCGGACACACCGCCGAAGACTCGGCTGCCAACAGAGTCCGCCGAAGCGCCGACGTCAATGCGGCGGAATCCGACCGCCGTCCGGACATGAAGGACTGCTCAGTTCCAGGGATACATCCACGCGAAACATAGAACATCGGCTGTGGAGCCCTGTCGAGACCTCGAACCCGGACGTTCGCCGACACGCCGCAGACGACATCAACGCGCCCTTCATCGACGGCGGACCGAACCGGAACCGCGACCGATCGGGTCCTGTCCGGGCCAGAACCTGCGAGCCATCTCTTCGTTGACCACGACCTGGTAGTGCGCCGTGCCGAACCACTTCATGACTGTCCTTCACCGCAACTGGGGCGATCCTCCCGTCGGCCTTGTTGTACACGCGTCCTTTGAGAATCGGGATGCCCATGGTGGCAGAAGATACTCCGGGGAAGCGACCTGTAGTCGGCAGCCGGAATCGGCACGCCCGGCCTGATCTCGAAGCCTTCGGGCACGATCTGCGCGTTGGAGTTGCTGTTGGCCATTGGCGCGATGGAGGTGGCCGCCGACCTGCTGCACTCCCGGTAAGCGAACGCACGCGTTCCTCCAATGCCGCGAATCGTTCGGCCAACCGCGCCAGGTCTTCGTCGCCTCCGGCGAGCGACACGCTTCATCGCGATAAGTTGCTCCGTCCGGAAACCAGGGTCTTCACCGAGCAGTCTCGTCAGGCTGCGCAGCAGCAGCCCCGCACCCGCCAAGAGCACCAGCGCAAGCGAGACCTGTGCTGCCACCAGTGCTCCCCTCAATCTCCGGTGACCTCCTGGCGCGGTGGCGGACCGCTCTTTCAGGCTCTGATGCAGGTCCACCCGCGTCGCCGCGAACGCCGGCGCTGCTCCAAAGATCAATGCCGACAGTACTCCAGCCACTGCCGTAAAGGCGAAGACCACCCAGTTGGGTCGCGCTCAAGTCGTGGCGCGATCGAAGCCGGCGCGATCGAGGCCAGCGCGGCAAGAAGCAGTCTGGACAGCAGCAGCCCGAGCAGCGTTCCCCACACGCCAAGCAGCACGCACTCTGTGAGCATCTGCCGTCACCAGCGCGCTCCGGCTTGCGCCCAATGCCAGACGCACAGAGAACTCGCGAGTTCTCGCCACCGAACGCGCCAGCATCATGTTGGCGACGTTGACGCACGCCAGCAGTAACAGCACCGCCACCGCTCCGAACAACGCCAGAATCGTTCGTCGCGAACCACCAGTCACCCACTCCTGCAGGCTCACTGCGTGGATCCCCAGATCGCGGTTCGACCCGGGTACGCCTTGGCCAGCCGCGCCTCGATCGCAGCGAGGTCTGCGTAGCCCTGCTCCAGCGTTATGCCTGGCTTCAGTCGCCCCGTGACCGACGAGGAATTGTGGTTCTCCCGGCTGTTCAGCATCGGCCGGAACCAGCGCGTGCGACACCGGCATGTAGATCTTCGCTTCCCTATGCCAAGGGAACTCCGGCAGGACGCCGATGATTGTCGCCGTCTGGGTGTCGATCCTGATCGTCTTTGCCGACGATGGCGGTGTCGCCGCCAAAGTCGGTCCTTCCAGAATCCGCGATCCAAGCACAGCCACGGCCGCCGCGCCCTGTGAATCCTCCTCAGCCGAGAAGGTGCGGCCCATCGCCGCTTGGACGCCATAAGTCTCAAAGAAGTCTGCGGTTACGTATGCCACCTGGACCTGCTGGGATCCCTCCGCCATCGGCAACAACCGCGGAAGCACGGCCGCAAAGGCCAACGGCTCGAATGAACGCTGCTCACGCGTCCAATCCACGTAATTCGGCCAGGATACGGAGATCGGCCCGCCTCGGCCGGACTCGCTCGTGGACCTCAACCAGTCGCGCGGCTTCGGCGTAGGGAAGCGGCTCCATCAGCACCTTGTGCACCACCGTGAACAGAGCCGAGTTTGCCCCGATACCCAGCGCGAGCACTCCGCAGACGACCGCTGTGAACGCCGGCGTATTGCGCAGGCTGCGTAGGGCGTATTGGATGTCTTTGTGAAGATACGATGCCATGGCAGAAGTCCTACTACTGTTTAACGAGGGAGCTCCGCGTTTGTTCCACAATCCAGGAAAAAGGACGAGCAGACCTGTTGTGCGGCAACTGGTTGCTCAACTTGTAGGGAAATTCTGCAATTCGGAGAAGCAGGTACGGTTTTGCTTGTGTTCGGCCGAAAATGGTGATACTGCCTAACTGTAAGCCTATATTTGCGACGGAGTTCTGAAGCATGGCCAAAGACACGATTACCCTCACTGACAACCGTACCGGGAAGACCTACGAGCTTCCGGTCACAGATGGAACCATCCGCAGCATGGACCTGCGCCAGGTCAAGGTCTCCGACGGACGACTTCGGTCTGATGGGATACGATCCAGCCTTCATGAACACCGCATCGTGCAGAAGCACGATCACCTACATCGATGGCGACCGCGGCATTCTCCGTTACTGCGGATATGCAATCGAAGACCTTGCCGAGCATTGCTCATTCCTCGAGGTCGCCTACCTGCTCCTGAACGGTGAGCTCCCCAATCAGCAGGAACTCGATGATTGGGTCCATGTCATCACGTACCACACGATGATCCACGAGACCACCAAGAAGTTTCTGGAGGGGTTCCGCTACGACGCCCACCCGATGGCGATGTTCATCTCCACGGTCGCCGCGCTGGCCACCGTCTACAAGGACGCGCGTGACATACACAGCCCGAAATCGCGCCGAACGCAGATGATCCGGCTCATCGGCAAGGTGCCTACCATCGCCGCCTACTGCTATCGCCACAGCCGCGGTCTGCCCTACGTCTATCCCGACAACGACTTCAGCTATGCAGAGAACTTCATGAACATGCTGTGGAAGATGGCCGAGCCCAAGTACATGCCGCACCCGGCCATGGCGAAGGCGCTCGACATCCTCTTCATCCTCCACGCAGATCATGAGCAGAACTGCGGCACCAACGTCATGCGAAGCATCGGCAGCTCACAGGCTGATCCATACGTCTCCCTCGCTGGTGCGGCCGCGGCGCTTTCCGGTCCGCTGCACGGCGGCGCGAACGAAGAAGTGCTGCTGATGATCGACGAGATCGGCAGCCTGTCCAACGTTCCTTCCTACATCGAGCGGGTGAAGAAGGGCGAGCTGAAGCTGATGGGCTTCGGACACCGCGTTTACAAGAACTACGACCCGCGAGCACAGATCATCAAGCGAGCGGCCGAGCAGGTCTTCGAAGTGACCGGAAGAAACCCGAAGATCGACATCGCGCTTGAGTTGGAGAGGATCGCGCTCGAGGACGAGTATTTCGTCAAGCGCAAGCTCTATCCGAACGTCGATTTCTACTCCGGCATCATTTACGAGGCAATGGGCTTCAAACCCGAAATCTTCACCGTGCTGTTCGCCATTCCCGCGCACAGTTGGCTGGCTTGCACAGTGGCAGGAACTGGTCACTGATCCCGAGCAGAAGATCGCGCGGCCGAGGCAGATCTACACCGGACACGACCAACGCGTCGTCGAACCATCTAGGGCAGCGCTCCAACCAGAAACAAACCGTCAGCGCCTGACACCTCATTTCCCGGCCTTGCTTGGCCATCTGGCCGAAGTGGCAGTCCGGCGTGAATCGCCGTGGATTAATGAGCGCCGTGCGACAATCTGTCTAACGAGTTCTCCGCTGTGATTGTAACCGCGGACAGAAAGGACGGATGGCACATGTCGAAGGGGCTTACCAGCTTCCTGCTTGCATTTGGCCTGTTGTCTCACGGCATCGCCGTGCAGGCACAACCCGCCGGCGTGACCAAGGGCGCTACTGTCGAGGGGATCACCGAGTACCGGCTTCAAAACGGCTTCCGAGTCCTCCTGTTTCCGGACCCGACCAAGCCCAACATCACCGTCAACATGACCTACATGGTGGGTTCCCGGCACGAGGACTACGGTGAGACCGGGATGGCGCACCTTCTCGAGCACCTTCTGTTCATGGGGTCGACCAATCACAAGGACATCAAGAAGGAACTCCAGGACCATGGCTCGCGCCCCAATGGCAGCACCTGGTATGACCGCACCAATTACTACGAAACCTTCGCCGCCTCAGACGAAAACCTCGAATGGGCGCTGGCGCTCGAGGCCGACCGAATGGTCAATTCCTTCGTCGACAAGAAGGACTTGGACAGCGAAATGACCGTCGTCCGGAACGAGTACGAAGCCGGTGAGAACAACCCGCAGCGAGTGCTGATGGATCGCGTTCTCTCGACCATGTTTCTCTGGCACAACTACGGCAAGTCGACCATCGGCGCGCGCTCGGATCTGGAGCGAGTGCCCATCGATCGGTTAAAGGCCTTTTACAAGCACTTCTACCAGCCGGACAACGCCGTCATGGTCGTCGCGGGCAAGATCGACGAAGCTAAGACTCTCGCGCTCATCAACAAGCACTTCGTTCCCATTCCAAAGCCGGAGCGCCAACTGCGGAAGACCTACACATCGGAGCCTGTGCAGGACGGAGAGCGCTCCCTGGTGCTGCGGCGCACCGGCGATGTGCAGGCGCTGGCCATCGGGCATCACATCCCGCCGGGAACACATGCGGAGTATGCCGCCATCGACCTCGTGTCGGACATTCTGGGAGAAGTGCCAGGCGGAAGGCTGCACAAGGCGCTCGTCGAAACCAAGAAGGCGACAAGCGTCAACTCCTATACCTTTCAGTTGAAGGAGCCGGGCCTTGTCATGGTGATGGCCCAGGTGCGATTGGAGAACAGCCTGGACGACGCCCGCAAGACCGTCCTCCAGGTGATCGATGAGACCAGAACCAAACCATTTACCCAGGAAGAACTGGACCGCGTCAAGACCGCTGCGCAAAAGAACTTCGACCTCGCTTTCAATAACAGCGAGCGCATCGCTCTGGAGCTTTCCGAATGGCAGGCGATGGGCGATTGGCGGATGATGTTCCTCTACCGGGACCGGCTCAAGGAAGCGAGCCTGGCCGACGTCCAGAAGGCTGCAGACAAGTACCTGGTCGAATCAAATCGCACCGTCGGCATGTTTATCCCGGACAAGGCGCCGAAGCGGGCGGAAATCCCTGAGGCGCCGGATGTGGAATCGCTGGTCAAGAACTACAAAGGCCAGCAGATGATCAGCCAGGGAGAGGCCTTCGACCCCAGCACTTCGAACATTGACAAGCGGACCGCGCGCGGCAGAATCGCCAACGGGCCTAAGATCGCCTTCATCAGCAAGAAGTCGCGCGGCGAGCAGGTGATCGTCTCCATGCAACTTCACTTCGGCAATGTGTCGAACCTCGGCGGCAAGTCTCGCACCGGCCAACTGGCAGGTCAAATGCTTATGCGCGGCACGGCCAAACACACTCGCGAACAAATCAAACAGGAGTTCGACAAGCTGAAGGCGCAGGTGATGGTTTCGGGCGGCGCAACAAGTGCCTTCGCGAGGATTACCACGACTCGCGCCAACCTTCCCGCCGTCCTGGACCTGGTGGCCGAGATCCTCAAGGAGCCGAACTTCCCCGAGAAGGAATTCGAACAGCTCAAGCAGCAGGCGCTTGCCGGAATCGAGAACATGAAGAGCGAGCCGCAGGCGATAGCCTCCATCAACGGGCAGCGACACGTGATGGCCCAATACAAGAAGGGCGATCCGCGCTATGTGCCGACCATGGACGAACAGATAGAGGAGATCAAAGCCGTGACGCTCGAAGACGTCCGAGCGTTTCACAAGCAATACTACGGATCAGCCAACGCCGAGTTCGCCGTCATCGGCGATTTCGACGCCGAGGCTGTCCAGAAGCAGGCAAGCACGCTCTTTGGGGGCTGGAAGAGCCCTGCTGACTATGCTCCAGTGGTCACAAATTACGCCAAGGTCGAAACGGTCAACAAGAGCTTCGAGACTCCGGACAAGGCCAATGCCATGTTCTTTGTCGCGCTGCCACTGAAGATCCAGGACACCGACCCCGACTACCCGGCGTTGATTCTGGGCAACTACCTTTTCGGCCAAGGCATGAACTCGAGGCTCTTTGCGCGTGTCCGCACAAAGGAGGGCTTGAGCTACTGGGTGGGCAGCCAGATGTCAGTGCCCGCCGAAGGGCGACATGGGAATGTTCCTCGGCTACGCCATTTCGAACCCCGCCAACGTGGCCAAAGTGGAAGTGTCCTTCAAGGATGAGCTTACTCAGGTGCTCGAGAAGGGCTACACTCCGGAAGAGATCGAATCCGCCAAGAAGAGCTGGCTCCAGTCCCGGCAGGTGAGCCGCGCCAATGACAACGAACTCGTTGGCCGCATCACGAACAACGAATACTTGAGCCGCACCATGTCCTTCGACGAAGGGATTGAAGAAAAGGTGAAGGCGTTGACGCCCGAACAAGTGCGCGCAGACCATGAAGAAATATATCGACGTGAACGCCCTCAGCATATTCAAGGCGGGCGACTTCGCCAAAGCCGCCGCGTCTCCTCCCCCCGCCGGTGGAGGCATCGCCCCCTAAATGATCACCGACCTTGTGCAGATCCGCAGGCTCGGCGAGCAGAAAAAGGAGGAGAACTCCCGATTCCGCAGGCATCTCAAGACCTACCGCCATGTTGAGCGGCGACTGAAAAAGATCGCCCAGGACGTCGAGGAGGAAATCAACTGTCTGGAGTGCGGCAACTGCTGTCGAGTGGCCACGGCTAAAGTGCTCGACCGTGATGTCGAACGACTCGCCAAACACCTGCGCATCCCTGTGGCGCGCTTCGTGCAAAGAGTACTGCATGGAGAGCAAAGAGGAAGAAGGCTGGATCCTCAAGCGCAGCGATGAGACCGGCTGCGTCTTCCTTAGCGGGAACGAATGTACGGTCTATGAAGTGCGACCGGGAAGTTGCGCCGACTTTCCGCACATGGCGCGCGGCGCTCGATCCTTGGAGTCGCGGATGTGGGCCATGCCAGACCGGGCCACTTACTGCCCTATCGTCTACAACACGCTCGAAGAGTGGAAAAAAGAAACCGGCTTCAGCGCCAGTCCGAAGTAGGCGTCAGCTCAGTTGAGCTTCTCGGTGACCGTCACCGGGTTTTTCAGCCTGAACGTGAGCCGGGTTTCCGCGGGAAGCTTGGCGTCGTCGCCTCGTGTTGCCAGAACTGTTCCGGCGCCTGCGGCCCCGCCCACTCCCGCACCGATGGCAGCGCCCTTGCCGCCGCCTGCAATCGCTCCAACCGCGGCGCCGATTGCCGTCAGGACGCCCGCGCGAGCTGCGTCCTTCTTGACCGTGCTCTCGGCCTCGCGCCTGAACGTATCGGTTTCGAGATCAATGCGCTGTCCATCCGAGGTCGTCAGGCTCTTCAGCTCGAGCGCTAGAGCGGAGCGGCCTTTGACGCGCCCCGCCTGCGCCAAGTCCGCGATATGGCCCCTGACCGACGCCCCTTTTTCAGCCAGCACGAAGCCGTCCACTACCAACGGCTGATCGAGATTGGCCGAGAAGGTATCTCCAGCCGAATTACGTTCTGCACTCAGGCTTTCTCGCAGCCGCACGTTGAGTAAGGTGCCGGCTGGGATCGTCACAGTGTGAGGCTCCTTCGGCTTGGCTGGCGTGGCTGACTCGTAGTCCTTTTCCGGCGTAAAGACTTTTGCCGGTTTCAACCGGCTTGGGCGGCTCAGGCGGTGTCGCTGGGGACGGGGAGATGACCGGTTTGGTCTCGGGAGTCGGTTCAACCGCGGGAGCCGGAGGAGTGGCGGGAGTGGGGACAGACACCTTTTCCGGCGCCTTTTCAATCTTCTCAACGGCAACAGGTCTTATCCTGGGCCGTGGTTTCGAGTCGACAGCGGATTTCACTTTGGGTTCGGCTGCGGCTACCGGATCGGGCTCCCGCACAGGAGCGGGTTCGACGGCGGGCGGCGCGGGCGCGATCGGGGCAGGCGCTGACGCCGCCACCACCGCAGGCTTGGGCGGCTCAGCGCTGCTGCGCCCAAGGTAGAACCCCCACAATCCCAGCCCCGCGGCTAAAGCCCCGAACAAGGCGTAACCCTTTGCCGTCATGACTCATTCTCCTCGTCCTGAGGCTGAGACGTGCACCGCCCCACACTCGTTTCACCGTTCTGCCTCTCGAAGCCCGTTACAATGAAGCAGATGGCGCGCTTTCCCTCGGGTTACGATCTTGGTCCGATACGAGTCCAGCCGGCGACTGTTCTGGCGCCGATGGCCGGCGTTACTGACACCGTGTTTCGCCGCCTCATTCGCAGCCAGGGCGGTTGCGGCTTGCTGATGACGGAGTTCACCAGCTCGCACGGCGTCGTCGCCAGTGAACGGCACAAGAACTCACCGAAGAAATCGAAAGCCTTCCACTATCTCTATTTCGAGCCAGAGGAGCGGCCCATCGCCGCGCAGTTGTTCGGTGCGGATCCGGAAATCATGGCCGAAGCGGCGCGTGTCTGCGAGGACAACGGCTTTGACGCCGTCGACATCAATTTCGGCTGCCCCGTGAAGAAGGTCGTTCGCTGCAACGGCGGATCGGGATTGCTGCGCGACCTGCCGCTGGTGGAAGCCCTGCTCAAACGCGTCCGCGAGGCCATCAAGATTCCACTGACCATGAAGTTCCGCGCCGGCTGGAACGAGCATGAGCTGGTTCACCTTCAAATGGCCAGGATGGCCGAGGACAACGGACTGCAGGCCATCGCCCTGCATGGCCGCACCCGCGAACAGGGTTACTCAGGAACGGCCAACTGGGACTGGATCGCCGAGGTCAAGGCCCAGGTGAAGATCCCGGTGATCGGCAACGGTGATATCGTGAGGCCCGAAGATGCTGTCCGAATGGTGGAGCAGACCGGATGCGACGCCGTCATGGTCGGCCGTGCCGCCAGCTCGAATCCCTGGATCTTCCGGCAGATCGCCGAATACCTGGAAAAGGGCCGCTACTTCCTGCCATCGGAACGCGATCGCTGGAACATGATGCACACCTACTTCGCCATGCTCATCGAGAAGGGCGGTCTCGACATCGTCGGCAAGATGAAGCAGTTCGCCACCTACTTCACTCACGGCGTTCGCAACGGCGCGCGCCTTCGCGTGGCCATCTATCAAGCCCGCGAAGCGCCGGAGATCCTGAGCCTTGTCGATGCCCACTTCGAGCGCGAAGTGGACGCGGCCGAGAAGTTGGAGACGGTGTTGCTCTAAGCCCGGTCATGAAGAAGGTAAAAGTCATCACGGATGGTTCGTGCCTGGGTAATCCCGGGCCGGGCGGGTGGGCGGCGATCCTGCGTTACGGCACGCACAAACGCGAACTTGCCGGGGCGGAAGAGCATACCACCAACAACCGCATGGAACTCACGGCAGCCATCCAGGCTCTGGGCGCCCTCAAGGAATCCTGCGAGGTCGAAGTGGTCACCGATTCTCAGTACGTGAAGAACGGCGTCGAGAGCTGGATGGCTAAGTGGAAGCGCAACGGCTGGAAGACCGCCGACAAGAAGCCTGTGCTCAATCAGGACCTGTGGCAGGAACTGGACGAGCAGCTCGACCGGCACGCCACCCGGTGGGTCTGGACGAAGGGCCACGCCACACACGAGGACAACAATCGTTGTGACGAGCTTGCACGGGCCGCCGCTGCCAGCCAGGAGGGACGCCGGTAGTGCGGGTGGCCCTGTTCGGCGGCACGTTCGACCCTGTCCACCTGGCGCATCTGCGTGTCGCAGCCGAGGCAGCCGACCGCTTCAGATTTGACCGCGTCCTCTTCGTTACCTCGGCCAATCCGCCTCACAAGCCGGCCGGGTCCACCACCGCCTACGAACATCGACACAGGATGGTCGAGATCGCCTGCCAGTCCGATCCCCGATTCGAGCCGTGCCGCCTTGAAGACCGGCCCGGCAGAAGCTACTCATACGACACTATCCTTCACGCAAAGAGCATGTTGCACGACGGCGACGAACTCTTCTTCCTCATCGGCGCCGACGCATTCGCTGAAATTGGCACCTGGCACCGCTCCTCGGACGTCCTCGCGATGGTTGAATTCGTAGTTGTTTCCCGGCCCGGCTACCGCTACCCTATTCCGGAGGGTGCCCGAGTGCATCGGCTGGAAAGCCTTGCGTTACAAATCAGTTCCAGCGAGATTCGGCGACATTTGGACGAAGGACGGGCCGACGTGGACCTGCCTGCCGGAGTCCTCGACTACATCCGCCAACACGGCCTCTACCAATGACTGCCCGGATCTTCTTCAAGCTCATCTTCGCCGTAGTGCTCATCATGGTCGTGGCCCTGTCGGCGGTGGATTTCCTGGCCAGCGATATGGCCGAACGCGCCTATATCGAGGGACTTACGGTCGAGATGCAGGAAAAGACCCGCATGCTCTCGGTACTGAGCGACCGGGATATTCTCGACCTGACCCAGGATGACGTGCGCGCCATCGCCGCGGCTGCCGCAGGCAGGCTTACGGTCATCCGGCCCGACGGCTCAGTCATGCGGGATTCCGAGGCTGATCCATCCAAGATGGAAAACCATGCGAGCCGGCCCGAGTTTGTGGCGGCATTGGCCGGCAAGACCGGATCCAGCATTCGAGCCAGTTCCACACTTGGGGCCAAGTTTCTCTACGTCGCCAGTCCCATCAAGGGTGGAGCCGCGCGCATTGCCATGCCTCTCAGGGAAGTGCGAACGCAGATCGTCTCCATTCGGCGCCGGCTGCTGATGTATACAGCCCTCGCTTTCGTCCCCGCCATCTTGCTTGCAGCCTTCTTCGCGCGATATTTTTCGGCAAAGTTGGGCGCCATCATCGACTATGCCTCCACTCTCTCCACGGGAGACTTCTCCAAACGGCTTGCTGACACAGGCAAGGATGAACTTGGCGTGCTTGCCGGCCAGTTGAATGAAACCGGCGAAAAACTGCGCCAGATGTTTGACGAACTCCAGCGCGAGCACGTCGAACTGGAGAAAGTCGAGCGTATCCGCAAGGACTTCGTGATCAACGTCTCTCACGAACTCAGGACCCCGCTGGCTTCCATCCAGGGATATACCGAAACCCTGATCGATGGCGCCATTCATGATCGCGAGAACAACATCAAATTCCTCAATATCATCCGCGCCAATGCCGAGCGGCTCGGCCGGCTCACCGCTGACCTGCTTACCCTCAGCCGCATCGAGCTCAAGACCCAGCGCTTTCAATTCGCTTCCTACTACGCCAACCCACTGCTGGACGAGTGCATCGACAGCCTTCGTCCCGTTGCGGAGAAAAAGGGAATTGATCTCCTGTACGTGCCCTGTGAAAAGGAAGTCGAGGTATTCTGCGACTCAGAGGCGGTTCACCAGATCATGTCCAACCTTCTGGACAACGCCATCAAGTACACTCCGCAGGGAGGGCTGATCACGGTAAGCACTCGCCAGGCTGCTTCCGGCCGGCCAAACCTGCTTGAGGTTTGCGTCACAGACACTGGCGCGGGCATCCCGGTAGAGGACCTGCCCCGCCTGTTTGAACGCTTTTATCGCGTTGATAAGGCCCGCAGCCGCGAAATGGGCGGCACCGGGCTTGGATTGGCCATCGTCAAGCACCTGTCCCGCTCCATGGGAGGAGATGTCGGAGTGGAAAGCACTCCTAATCAAGGGAGTACCTTCTACTTCACCCTGCCGACGCAGGACCTCGGGATCGGCGAACAAGGGGCTCTTCAAACAGAGTTCACATCAGCGTAATCTTCCTGTAACGAAGTTAAGGGTATTTGTCATATAAGGCAAAGCGG
Source organism: Bryobacteraceae bacterium (assembly GCA_963714395.1). Taxonomy (GTDB): domain Bacteria; phylum Acidobacteriota; class Terriglobia; order Bryobacterales; family Bryobacteraceae; genus JACADU01. Next base: position 182,239 of record CAVQOO010000002.1, on the reverse strand, counting down.
ATGAAAAAAATTCTCCTCATCGAAGACGATTCCGACCTCTTCGCACTCTTGAAGTACAACCTTGAGAAGGAAGGCTTTCTCATGGTTGGCTCGCAAACCGGAAAGGGCGCGGTTGAGTTATGCCGGCGTGAAAGGCCCGACCTGGCGATCCTGGACATCATGCTCCCGGATTCAGACGGGCTCGACATCTGCAAGGGCATCCGGAGCCACCCCGAACTTGCGCATATCCCGATCATCTTTCTAACGGCGCGCGCCTCGGAGACCGACCGGATCGTCGGCCTGGAGTTGGGCGCGAACGACTACATCGTCAAGCCTTTCTTTGTGCGCGAGCTCATCGCGCGAATCAAGATTCAATTCCGCACCCAGACCCAGCCGGTGCGTACGTTGAAGATTGGCGGGCTTGAACTCGATCGAAGTTCCTGCCGTGTCCAGATGAACGGCCAACTGCTCAGCCTGACGGCGACTGAGTTCAGGCTGTTGGAGTTCCTCATGAGCCGTCCCAGTGTCGTCTTCAGCCGCGAGCAACTGCTCGACGCCGTCTGGGGTCATGATCGCGCCGTCACAGACCGGACTGTCGACGTCTATATCCTCAGGCTGCGCCAGAAGATCGAGGACGATCCCGCCAGTCCCCTCCTCATCCGTTCGGTGCGCGGATTCGGCTACAGCTTCAACGAAGCTGTCAGTGAACGTGTTGCCGCGGTCGTCGAGGCCTGAGTATTGTCAGCACTCGACACGACCAATCTGACGACCGCGTTACGATCAATTCACACTGAATTCATCGGCTGTTCACGCTCCGGCTGTTAGCTTAGCGGTGGGCTACACCCACTCCTACGCATGGCAATTCGCTGTATCATCAGGCACGCGCTCCTTGTTTGGGCGCTTTCGCTTACCTCGACTAACCCTCTTATTGCCCAACTTGTGCAACCAGGCACCCCGGCCCCCGTTGGGACCATAGCGGGCACGATTTTTGATTCGGCCAATGGTCAACCCATCCGTGGGGCGACTGTGGCGGTCCTCGACATTCCTGGCAAGCAAACCGCCACCGATACCGATGGCCGCTACCAGATCACAATGCCCGAGGGCAAGTACTCCCTCAAGGTCAACGCGCCGAACTACCTCGAAGCCAAGATTGACGAAATCGCCGTCAAGGCCAACGAGGCGACCGAGGCCAGTACGGTGATGGCGCTGGCGTCGAGCGTCACCAAGGTTGACGTTGTCGAAAGTGCATCGGCCGTGACCGCCACCGCGAGCGCAATGCTCCAGGAGCGCAAACTCTCGGCTGTCGTCAGCGACTCCCTCTCCAGCGAGGAGCTGAAGAAGAGCGTCTCCAGCGATGCCGCCGGCGCGCTCCAGAAGGTGACCGGTGTCAGCGTAGTCGACAGCGGCTACGTTTACGTTCGCGGACTCGGGAGAGCGCTACTCCTCGACCATGCTCAACAGTGCGATGATCCCCACCACGGAGACCGAAAAGCGTGTTGTGCCGCTCGATCTCTTCCCCTCCGCCCTGATCGACAACATCAAGATTCTGAAGACATACAGTCCCGACCTGCCCGGCGAGTTCTCCGGCGGCCTGGTTCAGATGCAGACTGTCGAGTTTCCGACGACCAAGGTGCTCAGTGTCAGCTACTCCACCGGATTCAACTCCGCCACATCCTTCAAGGAATCGGGCGACTACCTCGGAGGTTCAACCGACTTCTGGGGCTTTGACGATGGCACGCGCGCGCTGCCAAGCCAGATTCCCATCGGCAAGCGCGTTGTCCAAGGCACGTACAATCAGCAGCAGTTACAGGATCTTGGCCGTTCCTTTGCCACCAACTGGGAGCCCAAGCCGGTCAGGTCGATGCGTCCGACGCAGACCTTCTCGGTGGTCGGCGGCAACACCTATGGCCGCCTCGGATTGGTCGGGGCGCTGACTTTTCAGAACAAGCCACAGAATCAGTTTGAGACCCAGCGCTACCTTCGCCACGACGGCGTCAATCCCTTTATTTTCTCCAACTACGAGGACTTCAATTCCTACAATCAATCTGCCCGGTTGGGAGCGGTCTTCAATGCCGCTGTCCGGCTCTCTCCGTCCAACAAGCTCATCTTCCGGAACACGTTAACGCATGACTCCGACAAGGAGGCTCGCGTGTTCAGCGGCTACGACGGCGGCATCGACGGCGATATGAAGTCCGAGCGCCTTCGTTACATCGAGCGGGGTCTGCTGTCGACAGGGCTGGAAGGCGAGCACGCACTGGCCAAGCTGGGCAACAGCCTTTTGCGCTGGCAGATGACCTATTCGCGTTCAACGCGCGATGAGCCAGACCTCCGCGAGGTGATCCGCGGCAAGCTGCCCGACGGACGGTACAGCTACCTCGCACTTTCCAACTCGGGCCAGCGGTTCTTTAACAAACTAGAAGACCGCATTTACGAACCGTTGGTCGAATTCGCCAAGCCGTTCTACAAGGGCTCTTTCACCGGCATCTTCAAAGTGGGCTACCGGGGAACGTTTCGAGGCCGGGACTTCCAGGCGCGCCGGTTCCGCTTTATTCCCCAGAGGGCCACGACCCTCAATTTCTTCCTGCCGTCTGATCAGCTCTTCGCAAAAGAGAACATCCGGCCCGACGGATTCCAACTTATTGAGTTCACACGCGCCACTGATACCTACGTCGCGGACATGGACATCCACGCCGGCTATGCCATGATCGACCTGGCGCTCGGCGGTCGCTGGCGCGTTGTTGGTGGTGTCCGCATTGAAGACGCCAACATCAACGTGATTACCTTTGATCCACTCGTGCCGAACGCGACTCCATCCGTGGCCTCGCTCATCAACCGCGACCCAATGCCGGCAGTGAATGTGATCTACGCGGTGACCCCTCGACAGAACCTGCGCTTCAGCTATTCGGCCACGGTCACCCGGCCCGACTTCCGCGAACTCTCTCCCTTTGACTTCAACAACGTCCAGGGCGGCTTTGTCACCCAGGGCAACCCTAACCTCGTCCGTGGAACCATAGACAACTACGACGCCCGATGGGAGGCCTTCGCAGGCGGTGGCGTTCTTGCCGCCAGCTTCTTTGCCAAGAAGTTCGTGGACCCGATCGAAGTGACGATCCTGCCCGCCAATGATCTGCGGCAGGGCTACGTCAATGCCAAGGGCGCGTTCAATATGGGGTTTGAGCTTGAAGCCCGGCGAAGCCTCTCCTTCCTCAGCAAGCGGCTGCGTGAATTCTCTCTCTCCGGCAACTTCACCTTCGTCGACTCAAACATCGAGATCAGGCCGGAAGACGCCTACCTGCTCACCTCCAAAGAGCGTCCGCTGCTCGGACAGTCCCGCTACATCTACAACGTAAACACCGAGTGGGCGCGGCCGCAGTGGCGCTCCAGCGCGCGGTTCTATGTCAACTGGGTATCGCGCCGGATCACCGACGTCGGAACCTTCGCCCTCCCCGACATCTACCAGGAAGGCAACACCTACATCGACTTCTCTTATCAGTACACCCTCGATGAGAAGGCGAAGTGGGCTCTCAAGTTCAACGCTGAGAACCTTGCCGACAATCACTACCACTGGACGCAAGGCGATTTCACACAGCGTTCCTACCGGCTCGGCCGGACTTTTACGGTGGGCATCAGCTACACCATTTTCTGAAGCCGACAACCGTCCTCATTTCGTTGACCACCAGAATCAGCAAGGAGTCTTGAATGATCCAAAACCCAATCCATAAGATCGCGTCCCTCGTTGCGCCAGTCCTGTGTCTGGCCGCCTTGGCCGCTATTCCTGCCGCAGCTCAATTTGGCACGTTTGCATCCTACATCTGGTCCGACAAGTACACCTACCAATCCGGGGAAGGCGTGACGGTCCGCTGGACCGTCAAGACCAACGGAGACACGGGACCGTACGTCATCGTGGCCTACCGGCAGAACAATCAGACCGGCAAGAAGTACTACCTCCCGTCCGGCACTGAAAACGCATCCGACATCTTCGGCAACAAGCCTGAAGATGGTATGAACCCGATCCAAATCGGCGATACGGCCAAGCAGATTCTCATGGGAGAAGGCGGCCTGCTTCCGGCCCTGCCTGTTCCTGAAGAGTACGGAATGCATACCCTGGTCGTCCAGTTCCGCGACCCGTCCGGCAACCGCATTATCAAGACCAACTACATGAAGATCGGCGTGGTGCGCGGGATAACCCTCATTGACAGCAACATCACCGAGAGCCGCACCCTAACCAACGATACTTTCTGGCAGATCAAGGGTAACGTCTTCGTAAAGAACGGCGCGACGCTGACCATCGAGCCCGGAACATTCATCGCCGGACAGCCAGGATCACAGCCGGCTTCCGCACTTCTCGTCACGCGCGACGGCAAAATCATCGCTGAGGGCACCCGGTCACGGCCGATCGTAATGACATCTTCACTGCCATTTGGAGAGCGCCAGCGCGGCGACTGGGGCGGCTTGGTTATGATGGGCCGGGGCATCATCAACGTTGGAGCAAACGTATCGGTCGGCGGCCAGCCCGTCGGCAACCCCGAAGGCGAGTTCTTCCTGGAAGGCCTGCCGGGAAACCCTGACACTACCTACGGCGGCAAGGATCCCGAGCATGACTGCGGCTCCTTGCGTTATGTCCGCGTGGAGTACGCAGGCTCCATTTTCGCCCCCAACTCCGAGCTGAACTCCTTCACCTGGGCCGGCTGCGGCACCAAGACCAAGGCTGAGTATCTACAGGCCATCTACGGTCTCGACGACGCCTTCGAATGGTTCGGCGGCAGCGCCAACGCCAAGTACCTGGTTGGCGGCCTGGGCGCGGACGACTATGTCGACTACCAACTCGGCTGGACCGGCAAGGCCCAGTTCGGCCTCTTCTACCAGTCCCCTGACGAGCGCGGCAACCGCGGCATCGAGGGCGACAACAGCGAGTATCTCGCCACAGCTCAGCCGCTCTCAAAGCCGCAGCTCTACAACATGACCTTCATCGGCTCGAAGAACCCTGGCCAGGACGAACCGAACTCGCCCGGCATCTACCTGCGCCGCAACGCCGGGGGTGTGCTGGGCAACCTGCTCGCCGCCGACTTCTATTCCACAGGCTTCTTCCTTGACGGCGCCAATACACAGGGCCAGGTTGCCGCCGGAAACCTGACGGTGGACGGTGTCCTGCTCTGGGGCAACGGCATCGGCACCAACGCCCCCAACACTGTTCAGGGCCAGGTTCAGCCTGAGACATTCACGCTGATCACCAACAACCCGGACAAGATGAAGAAGTTCACGGCAGCCGACCCTCGCTTCCGCCGCGCACTCGAATACTCCGACCCGGACTTCAGCGGCCAGTTCAACAGCCCGATCTACCGGCTCGGCTGGGTCGCTCCCCCGGACGACGGCTTCTTCGATTCCACGGTGACCTTCATCGGCGGCATTGGAGAGTTCAATTGGACGGAAGAGTGGACCAGCTTCCTCCGCGACTTCGACATCAAGAAGTAAACTCTCTTCGTTCAACCAACGAACGCCCCGGGTGCTTCGGCGCCCGGGGTTTTGTGCTTTTGCCGCCTTCCTCGCTATCCTGTAAGCAACCCGTCCTGCCATGCATTCACTATCTGACCGCATCCGTACCCTCCGTCTCGCTCTCGACGAGCGCATCCTGGTGCTCGACGGCGCCATGGGCACCATGCTGCAGCAGCGCGATCTCCACGCGCAGGACTTCGGCGGTGCCGAGCTGCGAAGGCTGCAACGAAAACCTCTGCCGCACCCGCCCGGACGTGGTCCTCGACGTCCACCGCGCCTACTTTCGAGGCCGGCGCCGACATCGTCGAAACCAACACCTTCGGCGCCACGCCGCTCGTGCTGGCCGAATACGGCTCTCGCCGACCGAGGCGTACGAGCTCAACCAGCGCGCCGCGCGAACTCGCGCGCCAGGCGGCCGACGAGTTCTCGACCGCCGGGCGGCCGCGCTTCGTCGCCGGCTCCATGGGCCCCACCACCAAGGCCATCACCGTCACCGGCGGCGTCACGTTCGACGAACTTCGCGAATCGTTCTACGAGCCAGGCCAAGGGGCTGGTCGACGGCGGCGCGGACATCCTGCTGGTCGAAACCTGCCAGGACACGCGCAACGTCAAGGCCGCGCTGCTCGCCATCGAGCGGCTGTCGCGCGAAGCCGGCTCCGGCATCCCGGTCATGGTCTCCGGCACCATCGAGCCGATGGGCACCATGCTCGCCGGGCCAGACCGCCGACGCCTTCTACGCCTCCATCGCCCACGCCGATCTGCTCTCGCGTCGGCCTGAACTGCGCCACCGGTCCGGAGTTCATGACCGACCACATCCGCACGCTCCAGCGAGACTCGCCGCGACGCGCATCTCCTGCTACCCCAACGCCGGGCTGCCCAACGAGGAAGGCAAGTACCTCGAAACGCCCGAGTCGCTCGCCGCGCAGCTCGAGAAGTTCGTCGACCACGGCTGGCTCAACATCGTCGGCGGCTGCTGCGGCACCACGCCGGCGCACATCCGGGCCATCGCGCAGATGGTGGAGGGCAAGACGCCCGCGCGCCTGCCCGAGACCAAGCGGCGCAGCGTTCTACTCCGGCATCGAACTGGTGGAGGCCGACGAGTCCAACCGGCCCGCTGATCGTCGGCGAGCGCACCAACGTCATCGGCTCGCGCGCTGTTCAAGAACCTGATCGCCGAAGAGAAGTGGGAAGAGGCCACCGAGATCGCGCGCCGGCAGGTGCGCAACGGCGCGCACATCGTCGACGTCTGCCTGCAGTCCACCGATCGCGACGAGATCGAGCGACATCCCGCCCTTCTACGAGAAGCTGATCCGCAAGATCAAGGCGCCGGTCATGATCGACACCACCGACCCGCGCGCGGTCGAACTGGCGCTCACCTACTGCCAGGGCAAGAGCATCATCAACTCCATCAACCTGGAGGACGGCGAGGAGAAGTTCGAGCGCGTCTGCCCCATCGCGCGAGCCTACGGCGCGGCGCTGGTCGTCGGCACCATCGACGAAGACCAAGCAGCAGGCGCAGGCCTTCACGCGCGAGCGCAAGCTGGCCGTGGCCCAGCGCTCCGTCGAGCTGCTCACGGAGAAGTACGGCATTCCGCGCCGAGGACATCATCATCGACCCGCTGGTCTTCCCCTGCGCCACCGGCGACGAGAACTACATCGGCGGCGCGGTCGAGACCATCGAGGCCATCCGGCTGATCAAGGAGAGCTTCCCGTACGTCAAGACCGTGCTCGGCATCTCCAACATCTCCTTCGGCCTGCCGGCCGCCGCGCGCGAGGTGGTCAACTCCGTCTTCCTCTACTACTGCACCAAGGCCGGGCTCGACCTGGCCATCGTCAACGCGGAGAAGCTGGAGCGCTTCGCCTCCATTCCGGAGGAGGAGCGCCGCCTGGCCGAGAACCTGCTGTTCAACACGCCGCCGGCCGAAGTCGCGGACGACCGATGCGAACTGCGCACGGCGCCCGGAGGACTGGCGCGAGCAGACGCCGGAGCAGAAGGCCGCCATCAACCAGTTCCACATCGCCGCCATCGCCGAGCACTTCCGCAAGGCCAGCGCGCAAGGAGAAGGACAGCGCCGCCGACCTGCCGCTCGACGAGCGCCTGGCGAACTACATCATCGAGGGCACCAAGGACGGCCTCGTCGCGGACCTCGACCGCAAGCGCGCCGAAGGGCGCCGCGCCGCTCGACATCATCAACGGGCCGCTGATGGCCGGCATGGCCGAAGTCGGCCGCCTGTTCAACAACAACGAGCTGATCGTGGCCGAGGTGCTGCAATCGGCCGAGGCGATGAAGGCCGCCGTCAACCACCTCGAGCAGTTCATGGAGAAGGCCGACACGGCGGCGCGCGGCAAGATCCTGCTGGCCACCGTCAAGGGCGACGTCCACGACATCGGCAAGAACCTGGTCGAGATCATCCTCGCCAACAACGGCTACGACGTGATCAACCTGGGCATCAAGGTGCCGCCCGAGGAGCTGATCCAGGCCTGCCAGGAGCACCAGCCGGACGCCATCGGGCTCTCCGGCCTGCTGGTGAAGAGCGCGCAGCAGATGGTGATCACCGGCGAGGACCTGCAGGACGCCGGCATTCGCGTGCCGCTGCTGGTGGGCGGCGCGGCGCTCTCGCGAGAAGTTCACCCGGACAAGATCGCGCCGGCCTACGGCGCGGCCGTCTGCTACGCCAAGGACGCCATGACCGGGCTCCGCCTGCATGAACTCGCATCATGGACCCGGCCACGCGCGAGGCCGTGCTGGCCGCGCACACCCGCACCGAAGCGCGCGCCCGCGGCCGAGGAAGCTCCAGCCGCGCCGGCGCATGCCTCCACGCAGCGCAGCTCCAAGGTGCGCACCGATCTTCCGATCCCGCCCGCGCCGTATCTGGACCGCAAGGTGCGCGACGTGCCGCATCTGGCCGAGGTCTGGAGCTACATCAACCCGTTCATGCTCTACGGCCGGCACCTCGGCTACAAGGGCAACTTCGAGAAGAACCTGCCTGAGCGCGAGCCCAAGGCGCTCGAGCTGTTCCACGAGGTGGAGGAGGTCAAGCGCGAGGCCGCCGCGCTTCATGAAGGTGCGCGCCGTCTGGCAGCTTCTTCGAAGCCGAGCGCGACGGCAACTCCATCCACCTCTTCGCGCCCGGCGGCGACCGCTCCGCTCGCACACGTTCCACTTCGGCCGGCAGCCGCCGCGAAGACGGCCTCTGCCTGAGCGACTACGTCCTCGACCCCGAGGACGATGGCCGCCGCGATCACATCGCGCTCTTCGTCGTCACCGCCGGCGCAGGCATCCGCGAGCGCGCCGAGGAGTGCGAAGGCACGCGGCGAGTTCTTCAAGGCGCACGCCCTGCAGGCGCTGGCCATCGAAACCGCCGAAGGCTGCGCCGAGTGGCTGCATCGCCGCATCCGCGAGGACTGGGGCTTCCCCGACCCGCCCACCATGACCATGCACGAGCGCTTCACCTCGCGCTATCGCGGCAAGCGCTACAGCTTCGGCTATCCGGCCTGCCCCAACCTCGACGACCAGCAGGGCATCTGGCAAGCTGCTGCGCCCCGAGGAGATCGGCGTCGCAGCTCACCGAGGGCATGATGATGGAGCCCGAGGCCAGCGTCAGCGCGCTGGTCTTCCACCACCCCGACTGCGCCTACTTCACCGCCGCCGAAGTCGCCGAACCCGTACCTACCAACTGACCGCCTTACCTGGCTCCAATTCCCAAACCTCGATGCCCGTGCCTTCGAGCTTGGCGCGGAGCGCTTCAGGCGTTCCCGCCAGCACCGGAAAGGTGCCGAAATGCATCGGGATCACCTTCTTCGCGCCGACCATTCTGCAGGCGTGTGCCGCCTCTTCCGGCCCCATGGTGAAGTGGTCCCCGATCGGCAGAAAGGCCAGTTCGGGCCTGTAGATCGTCGCGTACAGCGACATCTCGCTGCAGACCGCCGTGTCTCCCGCAAAGTACGCGTTGCGCCCGTCCGGAAGATGCAGGATGTAACCGCCGGCTTCTCCGCCATAAACAAAACCAGCTCCGTCCTGAATCCCGCTGGAATGCAGCGCATGGGTCATCGTCACGGCGAGCCTGCCCGCCTGCTGCCTGCCCCCTTTGTTCATCCCCGACGTGTTCTTCACACCCTTGCTCTCCAGCCAGGAGCAGATCTCGTAGTTCGCGATTACTTTCGGTGAGAACTTCCCCGCCAGTTCCACGGCGTCGGCGATGTGATCGAAGTGCCCGTGCGTGATCAGCATCGTGTCCAGCCTGCTGAAACTGAAGCCGGCCGGAAACTTAGGATTGCCGTTCAGCCAGGGGTCGATGACAATCGATTCGCCATCTCAAGCCGAGCGCAAATGTGCCATGTCCAAGCCAGGTGATGTCGAGCATGATCTCTCGATGAGTCCTCCGTCAGGTTATTGTACCGGCTTGGCTGGTAGATCTAGGCCAGCCCCCAGTGGAGCCACGTCAGGAATGGAAACAGGCAGCCTCCCCGATATCGCAGCATCGCCGAAGATCGCTTTCACCACTGCCTGCTCGCTCGGCGCCGCGGTAGAGAATGCTGCCAGATACGCCTTCACCCCCGGTAAAGACCGCACCAGGTAGGGATTGCCCATCGAAACGAGCGCTACGGGCTTGCCGGTTGCCAGCAGAGACCCGACAAACGCTGGATAGCCCCCTGGCAGCCCTACACTGCCTTGATAAGCAGCCGCCACCACATAGGTGACTACCGTGATGGCGTCACACGATGCGGCCGCGCTGGCGTGCCCTGTGAACTCCTCCTCGGGCAGGCTCGGGTCCAGCAGGACGACTCGGGACTGCCTGGCGGCTTGCCGTAGCGCTTCGCTCATGTCCCGCCCCTGTGTCGAGAAGCGGCTTCCTGCGAGCAGGAAGAAGCAGCCCTGCGCCTTTCTGTCGAGCGGGAGCAGACCGCCCTCGTTCCTAACTAAAGTCAACGCCTTTGCGGCCAGACTCTCCGCCAGTTCTTCGTCGTCCGGTGAGTCGATCAGCTCGCTCAACGCCTCCAGGCTCACCATGCGCTGCCGGTGCAGCCCCAGTCGAACCTTCGCCGCCAGCACCTTGCGGACGCTTTCGTCGAGCTGTGCAACTGAGATTCGTTTCTGCCGTACCGCCTCCACCACCGCACGCACCGCCGCCCTCGCATCAGTAGGAGCCAGCAGTACGTCTACACCCGCCTCCAGCGACCGCACTGCGGCTTCACCCGCGGAAAACTGCTTCGTCAAGCCCTGCATGTCCATCGCATCCGTTGTAATGATGCCCTTGAATCCCAGCGTCTCCCGCAGCAGCCCGGTTACGATGTTCTTCGAGACCGTTGCCGGGATCGGATCCGGTTCCATCGCCGGCACTGACAGATGCGCTGTCATCACTGAGTCCACACCTGCCGCCACGGCCGCACGGAACGGTGCCAGTTCCACATTCTCCATCCGCTCCTGCGTTGCAGACACTACGCCCAAGCCGATGTGTGTGTCTGTTGCCGTATCTCCATGTCCAGGAAAGTGCTTGACAGTCGCCAGCACTGGATAGGCAGGATCGGAATGAATCCCCTGAATGTATGCCGCGACGTGCGCCGCCACCAGCTTCGGATCTTCCCCGAAGCTGCGAATGTTGATGATCGGATTCTCCGGGTTGTTGTTCACATCCGCGACTGGAGCATAGACCCAATGAACCCCCAGTGCGCGGGCCTCGCGAGCAGTTGCCTTGCCCAAGGCCCGTGTTGCGGCCAGGTCGTTCGCCGCGCCATAAGCCATCAAGTGCGGATACTGTGGCATCCCATTGAGCCGCATCGACGCGCCTCTCTCGAAATCGCCACCAATCAGCAGGGGAGTCTTGGCCAGCTTCTGCACGCGGTTGAAGAACGCCGCGGCCTGATATGGTTCCGCTTTCTGCACCACTCCGTTCTTCACGCGGTTCAGCAGAATGAGACCACCCACTTTCAGATCCACCACGGCCGAACGGATCTCACGCCATTGCTTCGAGCGCGGGTGTGGATTATCCCCATACACCGGCACGATGACCAGCTGAGCAGCCTTCTCGGCTACGGTCATCCTGCGAAGCCACTGAGCGTCAACGCCTCCGGCGGGTTTCCCCTTGCTCGTTGCGCGCGGGGGTGCTGCGGCAAGCAGTACGGGGATGAAGGCCAGGATCCAGCGGGTACGCCCCATGTCCCTCAGCCTAACAAAGCGCTTGTGTGGTCCAGTGGCAGTTAGGTGCCTGCCGCTTTGCGCGTCAGCCGCACCCGTCTCGGCTTTTCCGACAATGGCGGTTTCTTGGGTGACTTCAACAGCCGCCCTACCGAGCGGATCAGGTGCTGCACTTCATTGGAGCTCTTCATGATCACAATGTCGGCGCCGGTGTTCTGCATGTTCAACCCGAGTGCGTCAACGAATCCGGAGATCAGTACCACTGGTATTCCGTCTCTCTCACTTCGCAGGCGCTCGATCAACTCGGTTCCATCCATGTCCGGCATCTTGAAGTCGGTGACCACCAAGTCGAAGAGGTGCTCCTCAAATAGGGACAGCGCCTGCTTGCCCAGTAGCGCGCCTTCGCATCGATAGCCAAGTTCCTCCAGAACTGCTTTGCGGGCCATCAGCCCGCCTTTGTTGTCGTCGACGAGGAGGATTCTGCCGAGGATCGTTGTTGAAGTTTTGGTGCGACTCACCATGCAAGAGACCACGAGGAAGGTAACAAAGCTGTCACGCACATGTCAACGAAGTTGTATCGCACTCATGCAGCGCGAGATTCATTCCTTGACTTCGTGCTTTCTGTGTGAGCCGCGTCAGACTATCACCGCTTACTCAACTTCCCTCGGCGCAGTGTAACCCGTCTTTGCGATCACCGAATACTTGATTGGCTTCCCCTTCTCGTCGGTGATCTTCAGCGGTTCGCTCGTCTGCGGATTGACCAGGTCCACTTTGATCTTGCGAAACTTGCCATCTCTGGCAACATTGGTTGGCTGATAAGACAGCGAATACGTGTTGCGCAATGCCTCAGAGATCTGACGGAAGATGTTGCCATACTCACCGAAGAAGCGCGGAAACCAAGCTTGGCCGCCTGTCTCCTTGGAGAACGTGCGCAGTTGATTATCAGCCTGCAGGAAGTCCAACCGCTGAATTGGTCCCATTGCGCCTCGCGAGTCGTACCATTCGCGAAGTGCCTGCAAAGTACCAAGCGAGTAGATTGGTACTCCAGCCGTCTGTAGCTTGCGCCGCGTCTGGTCGAACGTCAGCTTCGAGAAGGTGTCCATGCCGCTGCCGATATAGAGAATGGCCTTGCGCCCTTCGATGTCGCTCATGCGATCGGCAACCTCAGTCAGCGCATCGTAGATATTGGCTTCGGAGAAGCCCGGAATCCGAAGGCGAGCCATCGCCTCGTGCGTCTGCTGGCGGTTGGTCGTGAAGTCGGAGAGAATCTCAGTCCGCAGATCGAAGGCCACCACTGCCACCGTGTCCTCCGGGATCAGGGTCTCCAGGAAGCCGTACGTCGCCGTCAGCGTCTCCTGCCACCCGTAGCTCCAGTACTGCTGGAACAAATTGCAGAACTCGATCACCATCGCGATGGTCATCGGAGCTTGTCCGGTTGAGTAACCGGTTACCTTTTGTGGAACGCCGTCCTCCATGATCCGAAAGTTGCCTGCTGGAATTCCGGGGATGAAGCGGCCCTTGTTGTCGAGCACCGCCAACGTCGACGTTGACCGACAGCGTATCGCTGCGGAACGTCGGACCTTCGGCTTGACCCGCTTCCTTCGGCTTGTTCAGCTTGGAAGGGATTTTTTCCTGCTGCGCGGGCTCCGCCTTTTCTTCGGTCTTCGAAGCCTCCGGACGCCTCGGTTTCGCAACCGGGTCGCCGGTCTCCCTCTTCGGGCCGGCCTGCGGCCATGCCACGCCGCACGCCAGCACCAGCCCCAGCGTCACAGTGAACATGCTCTTGTGCATCATCATGGAAGACCCTCTTGCCGCGAAACTTCCCGCCCAAGGCGGCAGACTCTACAACTATATGACGGTTTAAGAGCCGCTAACGTTGCGCGCCTAATGCGTCCAGTCGCCCGGCCCCGAACCGCGTTTCTTCATGTACACCTCGAACTTACGCTTGGCCCGTTGCACTTTCCACTCCTTGTACCGGCTCTGCAGCGAGTGCGTCAAGCCCGGTCCCCGCCTGCTGATGCGCGCCGTCTTCGAATCCCAACCGAACCTGATGTACAGGAAGCCCACCACCAGGCCGCCGAGGTGCGCGACGTGGCTCACGCGGCTGCCCGAACTGCGGAGCGTAGTGAGAAAGACGATTGCTCCCATGAGCATCACGTAGTACTTCGCCTTCATCGGGAAGAGAAAGCTGAAGAATATGGTCGCGTCGGGGAACAGCATGCCGAACGCCAGTAGCAGCCCATAGATCGCCCCCGAGGCGCCGATTGTCGGCACGCCTGGATTGCCGAACACATAGCTCAAAGCGATCACGAACACCCCGGCGCCTACGCCGCAGGCCAGATAGTAGCGTAAGAATCTTTGCGCTCCCCAGACGCTCTCGATGGTGGTGCCAAACATCCACAGCGACAGCATGTTAAACAGGATGTGCTCCAGCCCGAACGGGTTGTGGATGAACTGGTAGGACACTATCTGCCATAACTTGAGGCTGCCCAGGAAGTCGGCAGGAACCAATCCGAACTGCTGCACGATCATGGCCGAGAACGAATCCGGTGCCAGCGCCAGCACAAGATATACCGCTGTGTTGATAATGAGCAGCGTCTTCACCATGGGCGTCATCATTCCCATCGGCGGCGGTCCGGAGCGTGTGCGATATGCGGGTGTCCCCATGTTGGTTTGCGTGCGATCCTTAGTTTCACGATATCACTATGGTTTTCGCAGCCATTCTCGCCCTGGCCGCCTCGGGACTCGATCCGGATCTCATCGTCGTCAATGCCCGCGTCCGCACAATGGACGCGCAGCATCCGGATAGCGCACTCAACTCATACTGACTACAATGACTGCATCGCGCTAATAGACTGGATTGTTTACATTGCCTCTGAACTGGATCGTCCTATCGTTGTGGCTCCAACTGGGCCCGCTTCCCGGCGTTGCCAAGCCGCCCGCGGAAGAGAGCAAACCTGCTGTCCAGGAGAGTCAGCCCAAAACGCGACAACCCATTCCCGTCAGCGACATCCCTGACCGGTTGCGGCAATCGGCAACCGTCGTGCGTGCTGCCTCCGGGGATGCCGTCCCGATCGACAGGATCGTGGCAATCGAGCGGGAGCTGCCAGGGTTCGCCACTCTGATCAAGGACCTTACATCCTATAGCCATACTCTTCTCAAGACAGCTCCTACGCCTGGAGCAGTCAACGAACTGACTTCAACGTGGGGTGTCAATCGGCGGAGGCTCGACGGTTGGGAGTCAACCTTGAGAGAGCGCAGCGGCGCCCTGCAGAAGGATTACAGTGAACTCCAATCGGAGTCTGATGTGTGGACTCTGACGCGGGCCGGCGCCGAAGATCAGCAACTCCCCGATGAGGTCGTTTCGAGAATTGATGCAAGCGCTAGCTGAGATCGAGAAGGCGAAGCAGGCAGTGCTTTCGAGACGGAACGTCATTCTCAACACGCAGAATCAGGTGTCTGGACTTCGAATTGAGGTCGATCAGGCGACCGAGAGGGTTGCCGTGCTGGCCGGAGCGCAGCGGAATGAGCTGCTTCAGTTTGACAGTCCTCCCATCTGGCGCGTGCTCCATCTGGGCCGTCTGCAAGCCGGTCATCCGCCGAAAGACGCGGGAGCGATGGCCCCGGTCGCCGAGGCGTTCAGGTATTACCTCAGAAGCATCCTCATCAGTTTTCTTCTTCAGTTGCTTGCATTCTGGCTTATCGTTGCGGGGCTGCTGTTTCTGCGGCGTCGTGGCGCAGCGTGGACGAAGGACGAAGATGACGCGGTGCGTGCGGTGGGAGCTGTCGTGGAGCGGCCATTCTCGGCGGCGATGCTCCTGACTATTCTTGGAGCTTCGGTTTTCCAGGGGCAGCTCCCGGAGTTTGTTACCGAGCTTGCCGGCTATCTCCTGCTGATTCCGCTTCTCCGGCTGATTCCCAAGGTGATCTCCAAAGAGATCAAGCCTTCGCTTTGGGTGCTCGCCGGCCTCTACTTCGTCGACAGGAACATGACCCTGCTGCCCGACTACTCCCTGTTGGCCAGGTGCCTGGTGCTCGCTGTGACGGCAACAGCCGCGGCAGGTCTCTGGTGGCTCGACAGGCTCCTGCGCGCAAAGCGATCCCCGGGCGGTTGGCTGAGCCTGACGCTGGCCTTCATCCGCACCAGTATTGGGCTTCTGGTCATCGCCTTCTTCAGTGAGCTGTTTGGGGCTACACTCCTTACCGGCTTTCTCTACTCCGGAGTTCTCGATACTGTCTATGGGGCCGTGCTTCTGTATGGCGCCATGCGGATCCTCCAAGGCTTCATGCGCATCGTGCTCCGCTCCCGTCCGATAGGGTCCGCGCTGTCGCTGGATGAACTCGAGGCCGGCCTCATGGGACGCTTCTCGAAGGGCTTGAACTACCTTGCGTTCGCTGCGTTCCTGTTGCTCGCTGTGAAATCATTCGACCTCACCGTCCCCCTGTCAACAGCGTTGACTACCTTATTCGCCCATCAGATCTCGATCGGCGCGGTGGCTTTCTCGCTTGGATCCGCGGTGACGTTCACCCTTGTGGTGGTCGTGGCGATACTGCTCTCCCGCATGGTGCGATTCTTTCTTTCGGCCGGCGTATACGCTCGTATAGACCTGCAGCGAGGCAGCGCTGAGTCGATCTCGAAGATACTGCATTACACAATTGTCCTGGCCGGATTCTTCTTCGCTCTCGGAGCTGCCGGCATCGACCTGAGTAAGTTCACCGTATTGGCCGGCGCTTTCGGTGTGGGCCTGGCCTTCGGGATGCAGAACATAGTGAACAACTTCGTCTCAGGCTTGATTCTCCTGTTTGAGCGTCCTCTCCACGTCGGCGACAACATCAGCGTCGGCACGACGTCCGGCCAGGTGGCCGACATCGGAATTCGGGCCAGCACGATCCGCACGTGGGACGGCGCCGATGTCATCGTGCCGAACGCCACGCTGATTTCGACCGAGGTCACCAATTGGACGCTCTCCGATGTGACCAGGCGCTGCGAGATGCGAGTCGGTGTCGCCTACGGGACTGACCTTGATCGAGTCATCAAGATCCTGAAGGAAACGGCGATCGAGCACCCGCTCGTCCTGAAGCAACCCGAGCCGACCGCCCACATCAGCGGCTTCGGCCAGAGTTCGATCGACTTCGTCGCGCGGTTCTGGACACTCGTTGACCGGCATGTCGACGTGACGAGCGAAATCTACGTAGCCGTCTTCCGGCGGCTCGCCAGTGAGGGCATTGAAATTCCATTCCCGCAGCGCGACCTGAATCTGCGAAGTGCGGATACGGCTTCGCTGGAGGCCCTGCTTCGCGAGCGAAAAGACCCTAACGGCTGACCTTGCGTCGTTCCTGCGACAATTGATCCAATCCAGGGAAAGGACCATCCGCATCATGCGCCGCATCCTGAGTCTCGCCCTTGCAGTTTCCGCTGCCGCTTTCGCTCAAGCCCTCCCTCCCGTTACGGCGCCTCCGGCACCGGCGGCTGGACTCGACTCACACACGGCCGATCGAATCCTGAAAGCCGTCGACGACCTGATGTGGCACACGCTGCTGTCCGACGTAGCCTTTGTAGACAAGGTCGCGTTCACCTCCCTGCCGCCCTCCAAGGAGCGCAACCCGACTGGCCAGGGCGCAGGCAACCCCGTCATCGTCTGGGCCTACACTTACATCCCAAGGAAGCTTGATCGCGCGAAGAAACACCCACTCCTCGTCTACGTCCACGGAGGCGTCCACGCCAACCACACTTCCGGTGGCGCGTCCCAGACCGCCCACATTCTGCGTGAACTCCTCGACCAGGGTTACGTCATCATCGCTCCCGACTACCGCGGATCCACGGGCTACGGCCGCGGCTATTGGGAATTGATTGATTACGGAGGCCGCGAAAACGACGATTGCCATGCCGCACGTGCCTGGGCTCTGGACAACTACCCCTTCCTCGACCCCAAACGCGTCGGCATGCTCGGCTGGTCCCACGGCGGCATGATCACCCTCATGAGCCTCTTCCAGTGGCCGGGCGACTATGCGGCGGGCTATGCCGGAGTTCCCGTCAGCGACCTTGTCGCCCGCATGGGCTACAAGTCCGACTCCTATCGCCGGCTCTTCTCCGCGCCGTACCACATCGGCAAGGACGCCCAGGACAACGTGCAAGAGTACATCAAACGCTCTCCCGTCTCCTACGCGGCGAAACTGAACACGCCCCTGCTCATCCACACGAACACCTCTGATGAAGACGTGAACTACCTGGAAGTCGACCGCATGGCCACCGCGCTGAAGGCCGCCGGCAAGACCTTTGAGTACAAGGTCTATCAGAACGCCCCCGGCGGTCATCACTTCAACCGCATCGACACCAAGCTCGCCAGGGAATCCCGAGCCGAGATCTGGGCCTTTCTGAAGAAGTACCTCCGGCCGGGCGAGTAACGGCCGTCGGTTGGCAGAGGCGCCTGCGAGGCGGACATCGGATCATGCCCGAAGCAGGAGGCAGGCCTTTTTTGGAGGAGTAGGAGCCCGCCCGCGGGAAAGCCAGACAGCCGTGCCGCTCTACACACGACGCCTCTACAGTTATCCTTCGTCGGACTCGGGCCGTTGCGTGAGTCGGGATGATCCCCGAAAAAATCGCTAGGGCCGAAACCTTGCCTGGAAGCTCTCGTATACCCCAGTCCCTTGCTGAGAAAGCCAGACAACGGCTAAGTGGGCGCAGCTCTCCAGGTTCCGCAACTGGTGCGGGGCGTTGTTTCTCTCACGCAGCGCCGGCAGAATCCCGTTCATCCTCTCCCACACCACCAGGAACTCCATCGAGTTCTGCATGAACAGGCCCGAGTTGAGAATCCCGTTCACCACAAAGCTCGTCGCCATCTCCCAGTAAGTGGTCACCATGCGGAAGTATGCGTTGTTCTCCGAGCCAGGCGGACATAGTGCATCGAATTCTTCCAGCGTCTTCACCTTGAATTGCGAAATGTACCAGGCCCGCGCCGCCCGCAGCTTCTCTTCGCGCCGCAGCTCGTAGAGCTTCAGAATCAGGTTGGCGTCATCGTGTGTCATTACCCAGCATTCTAGCTGTTTGCTAAACTCCAATTCACGATGTCAGGGTTCAACGTTTATCCTCCGGCGCCGGAATTCAGCGCCCAAGCCCATGTCGGCTCCCTGGAAGCCTACCGCGATCTCTACGCCCAAGCCGCCTCTCATCCCGAGGACTTCTGGGCCGCTCAAGCCGAGCGCGAAATCGAATGGTTCTCCAAGTGGGACCACGTCTTCGAATGGCACCCGCCCTTCGTCAAGTGGTTCGTGGGCGCCAAGATGAATGCGGCCTACAACTGCCTCGACCGCCACCTCGCCACCCGAGGCGCCAAAGCCGCCATCCTCTGGGAAGGCGAACCCGGCGACCGCCGCACGATCACCTACAGCGAGCTCCATCCGCCGTCTCCCGTTTCGCCAACGTCCTCAAGGACCGCGGACTGAAGGCCGGCGACCGCGCCATCGTCTACATGCCGATGATCCCCGAGGCCGTCGTCGCCATGCTGGCCTGCGCGCGCATCGGCGTCACCCACTGCGTGGTCTTCGGCGGCTTCTCCGCCGAAGCGCTCAAGGCTCGCATCCAGGACCTCGACGCCGCGCAGTCATCACCGCCGACGGCGGTTGGCGCCGCGGCAAAGAGGTCCGCCTGAAGGACGCCGTCGACGAAGCCCTCGCTGAGTGCCCCTCCGTCCACAGACGTCATCGTCTACCAGCGCACCGGCGCGCCATCACGATGACCGAGGGCCGCGACCATTGGTGGCACGAGCTCGAAGCCGCCGCTTCGCGACGACTGCCCCGCCGAGCAGCTCGACTCCGAACATCCGCTCTTCGTCCTCTACACCTCCGGCACCACCGGCAAGCCCAAGGGCATCCTCCACACCACCGGCGGCTACATGACCTGGGTCACCGCGACCATGAAGTGGGTCTTCGACCTCAAGGAGAGCGACGTCTACTGGTGCACGGCCGACATCGGCTGGGTCACCGGCCACAGCTACATCGTCTACGGCCCGCTCTCCGCCGGCGCCACCTGCCTGATGTACGAAGGCGCGCCCGACTTCCCGCAATCGGACCGCTGGTGGCGAGATCATCGAGAAGTACAAGGTCAACATTTTCTACACCTCGCCGACGGCCATCCGCGCCTTCGTCCAGCAGGGCGACGAGTGGCCCGCCAAGCACGATCTTGTCGAGCCTGCGCCTGCTCGGCTCGGTCGGCGAACCCATCAACCCGGCCGCCTGGGAGTGGTATCACCGCGTCATCGGCAAGGAACGCTGCCCCATCGTCGACACCTGGTGGCAGACCGAAACCGGCGGCATCATGATCGCGCCCATGCCCGGCGCAGTGCCGCTCAAGCCCGGCTCCGGCACGCTGCCCCATGCCCGGCATGCTGGCCGAGGTGGTCGACTTCGAAGGCAAGCCGGTGGCGACCGGTGCCGAGGGCTTCCTCATCATCAAGCGTCCCTGGCCGCGCATGATCCGCACCATCTGGGGCGACCCCGAGCGCTTCGAGCAGCAGTACTGGCGCGCGCATCCCCGGCATCTATTTCACCGGCGACGCCGCCCGCCGCGACGAGGACGGCTACTTCTGGATCCTCGGCCGCGTCGACGACGTCATGAACGTCAGCGGCCACCGCCTCAGCACCATGGAAGTCGAATCGCGCCCTGGTCCGCCACCCGGCCGTGGCCGAAGCCGCGGTCGTCGGCAAGCCGCACGAGATCACCGGTCAGGCCGTCTGCTGCTTCGTGACGCTGAAGCAGGGCAACTGGGACCACCACGAGCTTGCCGAGGATCTGCGCAAGTGGGTGGCGCACGAGATCGGCGCCTTCGCCCGGCCGGACGAGATCCGCTTCACCGAAGCGCTGCCCAAAACGCGCAGCGGCAAGATCATGCGCCGCCTGCTGCGCGAGATCGTCACGACCCACACCGTCTCCGGCGACGTCACCACGCTCGAAGACCTCGGCGTCGTCACGCGCCTCGCCGCCCAGCACGACGAAGACTGAGTCGCGAAGCTCTCGCTTTGCCAGCCCTACTTCGACGGCGCAAATGCGAACCAGTGGCGCGTCCGGTTGCACGCGGCGCAAACCGTGAGCATCACCGGTACCTCGACAAGCACTCCGACCACGGTCGCCAGCGCCGCGCCGGAACCAGGACCGAACAGCGCGATGGCCGTTGCCACGGCGAGTTCGAAGAAGTTGCTCGCCCCGATCAGCGCCCCGGGTGCGGCGACGGAGTACTCGACCTTGAATATCCGCATCAACCCGTACGCAAGCGAAGAGTTGAAATAGACCTGGATCAGAATCGGTATGGCGATCAGCACAACGTGAAAGAACTTGCTGGTGATGTTGTCAGCCTGGAAAGCGAAAATGAAGACCAGCGTCGCCAACAGCGCCAGAATCGTCACCGGGGCGAACCGCGGCAGCAGCGTGTTCTCGAACCACTCTTTGCCGTGCCTGTGGATCAGGAACGCTCTCAGTATCGAGCCCGCTGCCAGTGGGATCACGATGAAGGCCACGACTGAATACAGCAGCACCAGGAACGGTACAGTGAGCGAAGAGGCGCCGCTCACCAGGTACCGGACGATCGGCGCGAACAGCACCAGCATGATCAGGTCATTGACCGAAACCTGCACGAGAGTGTAGGCAGGGTCCCCGTCGGTCAGGTAACTCCAGACAAAGACCATCGCAGTGCAGGGAGCCGCGGCCAGGATGATCACGCCCGCGATGTACTGATCAGCCTCGCCCGGAGAAATCCATGCCGAGAAAACCACGCGGAAGAAGAACCAGCCGATCAGCGCCATGGAGAACGGCTTGACGAACCAGTTCACGAAAAGGGTCACCAACAGGCCCTTTGGCCGCTGCCCGACGGACCGGATCGAGGTGAAGTCCACTTTCATCATCATCGGGATGATCATCAGCCAGATCAGGACCGCGATCGGGACATTGATCTGGCTTCCGGACCCGAATTCCATCCGCCGGAACGCGTCCACCAAACCGGGCAGCAACTTACCGAGAAGCACCCCCACCACCATGCACGCCGCCACCCAGAGACTCAGATATCGCTCGAAGAAGTTCAGTCTTTTCCGCGTGGGCTCAGTTGGAGTTTGTGCCATGGTCAATGCTCCACGGCCGGCATGCTGCCCTGCACCAGCGCCAGCAGGCGCTCGCGGTCCCACCGGCGCCTCCGCAGTCCAGGGGACCAGCGCAAAGCGATCGGCGAGATTGTCACGGACCTCAGCGATAAACGGACCTTCGCGATTTCCTCTTTCCCGCAGTATGGGGTCGCGCAGCCCATCGTTGGCAAAGCTCTGATTGACGATCCAGGCGAACGGCCGGATTCCGGCCCGAAGGAGGTCATCCTGCAGGCGGGCGGCTTCGTGAACCGGTGTCGCCTCGGGAAGCGTCACCAGCAGAACTCGAGTGAACTCAGGATCGCGGAGACGCGGCAGTAGATTGCGGACCGCGTCGGGTATGTCGCTGGCGGTGCGCGCCACGTCTCGGTGGTAAGACTCCGCCGCATCCAGAAGAAGCAGGGTGTGCCCGGTCGGGGCCGTGTCGAGCACCACAAATCCGTCTTGGCCTTCGGCAACAGTCTGTGCGAACGCGCTGAACACCGCGATCTCCTCGGTACACGGAGACCTCAGGTCTTCTTCCAGAAGTGCCTTGCCCTCCGCATCGAGGTTCGGCGCATTCTTCGCCATCACGTCGGCCGTGTACCTGGCCGTTTCTCCGGCAGGGTCGATGCGGCTCACCCGCAAGCCCGCGACCCGCGTGCCAATCGTGTAGGACAGGTGCGCGGCCGGATCGGTTGTACTGAGGTGAACACTGTGGCCGCGCCTTGCAAGCTCCACGGCAATCGCCGCGGCGACTGTCGTCTTGCCCACGCCCCCCTTGCCCATGGTCATCACCACGCCGCGTCCGGCCTGCTCGATATCGTCGATCAAGGTCGACAGGGGTGTGTCACTCGTCGCAAGATGGGCGCGATGGGTTGTGGCGACTCCAGCCTGCGGTGCTCGATCTCCGAAGACCGCCTTGAGACCTGCAATGCCCATGGGCGCGAAGCCGAGCAGGGGGACTTCCAGGCGCGGCAGATCCGCCAGCGCTTGCGGCATGCCTTCTATCGCCATTTGGCCGCGAGTCTCGAGGGCACGCGCGATGGGGTCGTTCGGCTCGCTTGCGACGAACAGGCCGTTCAGGACGAGACACTGATTGACCACACCCATCTGCGCGAGTTCGCCCGCGGTGCGGTGGGCCTCGGCCAGGGCGGAGGGCTCGGGGCGGCTGACGAGCACCAAGGTGGACGTGGAACCGTCAGACAGCGCGCGCAGGCTGGACTCGTACAACGATCGCTGCGCCTGCAGGCCCGAGAGCGGGCCGAGACACGAAGTGCCTGTCGTGTTGGTATCCATGAAGCCGGTCCAGGCGCCCGGCAGCTTGAGCAGCCGCAGCGTATGACCGGTGGGAGCAGTGTCAAAGATGATGTGATCGTACGCCGACGTAGCGAGTTCGTCCCCTAGCAGCTTTGTGAACTCATCGAATGCGGCGATCTCAACCGTGCACGCGCCGGAGAGTTGTTCCTCCATGCTGTTGACGGCGGCGTCAGGCAACACTCCTCGATAGGGCCCGACAACCCGTTCCCGGTACGCCTTGGCTGCCGCCTCCGGATCGATATTCAGGGCGAAGACGCCATCGGCGCCCGGGACGGCCTTGGGCTGGCCCGTCAATTGCACACCGAGCACCTCATCGAGGTTTGAGGCCGGGTCGGTACTGACCAACAGCACCTTCTTCGCTCGATCGGCCAAGGCAACAGCCGTGGCGCACGCCAAGCGAGGTCTTGCCCACGCCACCTTTGCCGGTAAAGAAGAGGATGCGCGTTGCGCGATCAAGGAACTCAGTGTTTGTCATGCGGCTCCCATCACCCACAGCAACTCGCTGGGCATCACCGGAAGGGAGACCGGCTCTTCATACTCCACTCCGGCCATCGCCGCGAGTTCCTGCCGCAGCGGATAACGCCCCTTGCTCGCGATGGCGCCATTGACGAGGATCAATGGCAGGCAACCGTTGCCGAACTCCATGAGGGCAGCCTTCACCACCGGGTTAGCGACGTAGGCCTGCGGCTGTTGGGCAAGGTTGAAGCGGTCGACAACGACGCCCTGGCCGGCGAGCCAATGGAAATCGGCGACAAACCTGACCAGCGCAGGATCCACGCTCGGACCGCATATTCCCGTGGAACAGCACATCGGAGGATCAAAAACTTCGAGCTTCGTCATGGTATGAAACCCCTTTCTAGTATTTCGTCGAACAACGATGGATTCGCCGCAGCTTCATATGATAGCCACCAGTGCCTTCAGCCGCCGAAGAGTCTCGTAGTTGATGCAGTAGCCGACTCGCGGGCCATCTTCCCGGCTCCGGATCAGCCCCGCATCCTTCAGGATCCGAAGGTGTTCTGACACCGTAGACTGCGCCAACGGCAACTCACCGACGATCTGGCTGCAAACCTTTGCTTCCTTTTGAGAAAGAATTCGCAGGATGCGCACCCTGGCTGGATGCCCGAGCGCCTTCGCCAGGAGCGCTAGCTCCTCATCGGCTCCGGGACCTTCTATCGGCCGGGGCTCCACCCCTGGCTCCGCGCTGGGTTCTGCGCAGCAGCCTGAATCAGTTTGGAGTTCTTTTATCATCGTATATCGTCGATTAACGATAGCATCGAACACTCATTCAAGTCAACTCTATTCCGGCCAGGACGGGGATCTCTCTTCTGACACGCAATCATTCCTAAGCGCGTTCGCTCCCTTTCCAGATCCGCGTTGTGAGAAGGACCGCCGTCACTCCGGCCAGCACCGTCAAGCCAAGATCGAAGCTGGTATAGGCAAGGCGATTCAGCATATCGAGCCAAGGGAATCGCAGAACCATCAAGACACCGCTCACGCAAATGAGCGCGACGAACAAATAGATGAGCCTTTGCTGCTTCGTCGAAGCCAGTGAGGCGACCCAGACCGATACGGCGAGGACCGCTAGCGCCACCCAGAAGTGATTCGCGTCGAGCCGGAAGCGGTCAACGGTCATATAGGCCAGCAGGCCCGGCGTCGCAGCGACGATGGCCAGGCATGCAAGACCTGCCAGCGGCAGCCATCTCCACAGATTGGGAGCTCGTCAGACCGACAGAGCGACCTTGTGACCGGACGTCAACTGGCGCAGCCAAAGCACCGCAAGGAGCAGGGCGACGAAACGCGATGAGCAGGTAGAGAGCGGGCTTGAGCCATTGCTCCCGGAAAGCTCCGACCTGCACGCCGAGTGCTGACAGGCCCAGAACTGCGGTGGTTTGGGACCCATCCACTGGTTCCGTCTTCGGTGAATGGCCTTTCCAGCGATCTGCCGAAACAGGAAAGCCGACTTCTGGCTGTGGCAGTCGATGCAGCCTTTGGCGCCGAGGGCCGACCGCGCCGGCAGAACATTGTGAGAGTACTTGTAGACCGACGCATAGGGAGAGGCCTCGTGCGGTTCCATGGGGATCACATCGAACTGCTTTCCCGAGGTGTACTTCCGGTCGTCGCTGACATAGACCAAGCGGCGTCCTTCCATGGGAAACGCAGTCGCCTTCAGGTGAGCTGCCGTCGCCGCGAGCAGGGCGTCGATCTCTTCGGGCCGGTTGACTTCGATCATGCCGTCGCCGTTGTCGTCCCGGATCTGCGCGAGCTGCGGGTACTTCGACGGGTCGTTCTTGTGGGCTAACCACATCCCAAAGAAGTCCTTCATGAAGAGCTGATTCAGGCCCGGCTTGCCTTGCTCCTCGATGCCGACCCAAGCCGAGTGCACACGGTCCACGGGGAAGATCTTGCCCTTGTACCTCGCCAGCGACGGATAGAACTCATTGACCGGCTTGTCCTGCGCGGTGAAGAGTTCGAGTTCGCCGTAGTGATTCCAGAACGTCATGTCCTGGTCGTAGAACGTCCAGATTCGTTTGGGCGGCGGGGTGATGCGAGGCGCGCCGTTGAAGACGTCACTCGCCTGGACCAATGCCGCTTTGGTGTACCGGCGGGGAATGTGGCAGGTTGCACAGGCGATCTTCTCCATGTGCAGCGGAGGCAACCAGGAGTGCTTCGCGATGGGCGCACCGAGCGTGCCTTGCTCGTGGCAGGATTCGCATGTTCTCACGGTGTTGTCCAGATCGTTGCGAACCCAACCCGAGGGGTCGTCACCCTTGCCGAACTGATGCACTTCCTTGCCGCGAATCCTGGCGTCGACGGCACGGCTGCCCGAGGTGTGGCAATCCACGCATTTCAGCCCCTTGGCCAGGTGAACGTCGGTGTGCGCGGAGAACGACGCGCCACGCTTCTTCCAGTCGGGCTTGGCGTGGCAATTCAGGCAGGTCTCGTTGCGCGGCAGCGGGGCGATGTGAACCGTGACGTTGCCGCTCTCGTCGAAGAGCGCCTTGTTGTACTCAACCTTCGGCTTCTCGTTGGCGGCGACTTTGCCCACAACCGTGCCGAACCCGGCCCCTTCCGTCGCCGCCCATCGAAAGTTCAGATTAGCGAGTTGAGCGTTGCGCTTCTTGTAGTCGTACTCAGGCTGGTGGCAGAGCAGGCAATCGGCTTCGATGACGCCGGTTTCCGACCAGCGGGCCTTGTAGTAGTCGCCATCGAGACCATTGTCTCCGCCGGGCGTCAGGCCAGAGGCCGGGTCCGACATCCTCTGGTCGTATCGTTTCCCGTCCCGATCGAATTCCATCGGTCCGCCGCCGGGATGACAGTTGCCGCAAGTCGCGGTGACGAAGTCGAAAGAGGTCATGTCAATCGTGCGGGGATTGGTGTTCTTCTTCGGCGCCAACTGGCGGTAGAGCGGGGCGGGGGAGCACCAGTTTCCGCCGTAGTTGCCGGGGCTCGAGGCCCACTGGTAGCGCGAGGCGAACACATCTGGCACAGCTTCGCCCTTCCCCTGCTGGAAGTGGAATCCCTGCGTGATTTTGTCGTAGTCGTGGCAACCGCTCGCGCCGCAGGTTTGGCGGGGCGAGTATGGAGTGTCCACTTTCGGATTGGCCGCCGGATTGATTACGTTTCCCGCCTCATCGCGAAGGGGAAACGGAGGGCAGACGCCGAAAGGTTGACGCTTGGCTTGGGCCAAAACGAGTTCCGCGCAAGCCAGCATGAGTACTAACGAGAGATAACGGCGCATGATCGGGAGTTTCCTTGTCATGATATGAGGGCACTAAAAGGCCGAAGACCTTGGTCACGAGCCACTGTGCGTGCCAGTCGAAGAGAGCGAAGGGACTCATTCCTGCCAATCCATCCTCATGCCGTCCTCAAGTGCGGCTGGTTGATCGCCGCATGGCAGGTATGGCAGAGGATGACACGGGCGGGAACAGGAAGCTCCACTGTCTTGCCCACGGGCACATGCATCTCAAGGTGCTTGGGCAATACTTCTGCATGTTCCAGACACAGAGCCGCGGAACAGTTGTGGCAGAGTGCGACCGCAGTCCGATGGATATCGTTCTGTTCGCATTCCAGGCAGTTCATCCTGCACCTCTCGATCAGCGCCTGCTTTTCTGAGCAGAAGCGCGAGTTCGGCCACACGCCGGCCCAGGCTCCTGGCTGTAGCCAAGCCCATCTCGTCCTTGCTGATGTCGTCCTTGGTGCTCACTACGATTCCGCCCAAACGCGAGGTGGGCCGTCCCTCGCTGACGATGATCATGTCCTGGCAAAGCATCGCGGCGTGGATGGTCTGGAGAGTCAACTCCTGGCCGCCGTTTCGAGCGGCACCGACAGCGACTGCTCCGCCGATCTTGTTGCGCAGGGCGAAGGTCCCGCGGAAGGCCATCCATCGGTCGAGAAACGCCTTGCAGAGAGAACTCATGTTGCTGAAATAGACGGGCGTCCCGACGATGATGCCGTATACGTTCGGTGCGCGGAGCTTGGCCTCGATCTGCGGAAAATCGTCGCGCTCGCCCGCGGCCAACGGGATACCGGCGGCAAGGTCGCCATTGATCTTCAGGCCTCCCAGGTCGATCAACTCGACCTCGATGTCCGGCCCAGCCGCTTTGGCCGCCTCAAGGCAAACCCGCAGTGCCGCCGCGGTGGTCCGATCCTTGCGCGGGCTGCACGAAACGCCGATGATTTTCACGGCGTTCGCTTGGCTGGTTCCGGCCGTTGCTGGCCCTTGAGCAAAAACGATGGGCGCAGCGCCAGCCGCCCCAATGAAAGTTCGCCGCGTTCTGATTGCCGACATCGGATTCTCCTTTCGGCTATGAGAAGACCTCAAAGATGTAAGTGAGCGAGTAGTACACGCCTACCGCAATGAAGACCACGCCCGTGACGCGGCGCGCCCAGAGTTCCAGCCGCGTGATCCTTTGAAACGCTTTGCTCAGAGCCTGTGCGCCGAATCCGAAGACGACAGCAAACGCCAGGACCGGAAGGCCCGTGCCAACGCCGTAGAGAGACGGCATCACGATGGAGTTGCCACTGGTCATCGCCAGCGGGATGAGGCTGCCAAAGAAGAGCGCGGCTGATACTGGGCAGAACGAGAGCGCGAAGAGCGCGCCCAGCAGAGCCGCTCCTCCCAGTCCCCATCGGCCGGCGCGTTGCTGGAGTCCGGCGGTCAGGTTGAGGGATCCCGCTGTTCCAGCGGATGAGCTCCAGCATGAACATCCCGGCCAGGATCAGCACCGGCCCGAGCAATTGGTTCATCACTCGCTGAAGCCCATTTGACAGGCCGACGACGGTCGCCAGACTGGCCACAAGCAGCCAGCCGAGCAGGGCATACGTGAGGACACGGCCGAGCGTATAAAGCAAACCGGCGGCGAGAACTCTTCGGGGTTGCGCGATGCCTTTGCCGATGTAGGAGATTGCCGCGATATTCGAAGCCAGCGGGCAGGGACTCACCGAGGTCAGCACACCGAGCCAAAAGGCAGTGCCCGCCGCCACCAGAGTTCCGCTCGCCGCCAAATCGCTCATCCGAGTTTCCGCAGGAAGCCGCGGACCTCCTTCTCGACGTAGTTCTGCATCGTCGCTTTGTCGCCGACAAGCTCCCAGGTATCGTTGAGAACCTTGTATTCCTTCTGCTGGCCGTTCAGAGTGCGGACCAGCACCAGCGATTTTGTGAAGAGTTGGTAGTCCTGAATGAAGTGCCGGTTCTCCGGCAATTGGAGGTTCACCAGCCGCCACTCCATCCGGCCCGACTCGAGTTCCTTCGCAAAGCGCGTATGGATCACTTCTTTCGAATAGGATTCGATGGCCTTGCAAGTTGTGCATCGGACGGTGACATGGAAGTAGTAGACGATCACCTTGCCAGGTTCGGTTGGCTGCTCAACGACCTGGGGTCGATGGAGCCGTCTGCGGCTTGAGCTGCGACCGGACTCCGCCAGTCCTTGGCGGCTCTCATGCTGCGAATCGCCACATAGCCGAAGCTCACCAACACGAACCCGAGTAGTGTGGCCGTGAGAGCTTTCCGTGGGGTCATGCCTCTGCGCGCGCCGGCGCCTCCTGCAGCAGCGAGCGGAGTCGCGCGGCGGCCTCGGAGATTCGATCGGCAGTGACGGGTGTCTTGCCCTTCTCCCAACCAAGGTCAGTAGTGCGGAAGTGAACGAACTCATTGAACCCGTTCTTCTGCATCGTCTTCTTGGCGCAATCGCTGTCACAACCATCGACGACCAGCATCCTGTTCGCAGCCTGTGAGTTGACGACGATCAGTTCGACGTCCCCGGCGATGCCGGCCAGGCAGAACATCTTGGCCTCTTTCGCCTTGTGTAGTTCCCGCACGGCGCGATCGGCAATCTCGGCCGTGTCGGCGGCTCCGGAACAACAGAACATCAGGTCCGGACCTCCGTTACATCCGCACTTTGGTGTGATCTTCATGAGGGTTATGCTCCTTTGGGTCTATTTCAGCAGCTCGCGGATCTCGGCCGCGGTTGCCACCTTGCCGACCAGCTTCACCCTGCCGTCGACAGCCAACGCCGGCGTGGCCATCACGCCGTACTCGATGATCTTCAGGATGTCAGTGACCTTCTCGAGTTGGTAGTCAATCCCCAACTCGCGTGCAGCGGTTTCGGCATTCTCAGTCAACTGCTTGCATTTTGCGCAGCCAGTGCCGAGGATCTGAATCGTCATAGTGTGCTCCGTCAGTGGGTTGATGCGAGTTCCGCCTGCTCCTGGGCCGATCGGGTCATCACTTCGCTCACGCAATCGAAGAACCGCAACACGCAGGGCATCTTCAGGGTGTAGAAAACCTGCATTCCGCGCTTCTCGTCGGCGACGATGCCAGCTCCCTTCAGAACCGAAAGATGCTTGCTGACCGTCGACATGTCCGAGCCCACCATCTCGGTCAATTCGCAGACGCACCGTTCGCTGCGCGACAGCACGTCCACCATGAAAAGCCTTGACGGATGAGCCAGAGCTTTGAAAATTCGAGCCCGGGCTTCGAAGCGTGCTTGGGTCTTGGCATCCATAGCCTGAGTGTACATCTACTTGGCTAAAGAGCCAAATAACAAAGTACTAGCACGGTTCCACACAGTGCATCAGTTCGGCTTGACTTCTTCCATAGTTCGAGTACCATCGAAGTATGGCCGCCAAGGATATCGACCAGACCGCACGATTCGCCGACATGCTCGCAGCAATCGGGACGGAACCGCGCCTGCGGATCATCCGGCTCCTATTGAGTGCGCATCCCGGTGGACTCGTCGTGGGCGACATCCAGACCGAGTTAGGGATTCCACCCTCCACGTTGTCGCACCACCTCGAAAAGCTGAAGAACGAGGAGTTGGTCAACGTGCGGAGAGAGAGCACCTACTTGTGGTACAGCGCCAACGCCGATGCCCTGCGGGAATTGCTGACATTTCTGTATGCCGAGTGCTGCACGAGAAACAAAGCGATCACGCCAGAAGAAATTGTCCAGGTCTGCAAATAACAGTCAGGAAATAACTATGAGCATTGAAAATGTGAAAGAGGCGGTGAAAGACCACTACGGCAAGGCGGCCCTCCGCGTTGTCACCGGGAGCGGAAGCGCCTGCTGCGGGCCATCCGCCTCATCCTGTTGCGGCGGTGAGACTGTCGACCGCATCACGTCCGGGCTCTATGATGAACTGCAGAAGAGCGAACTGCCCGAGAAGGCTGTGCTCGCTTCTCTCGGTTGCGGAAACCCGACGGCGTTGGCTGAGTTGAAGCTGGGCGAAACCGTGCTCGACCTCGGCAGCGGCGGTGGCATCGACGTCCTCCTTTCCGCTAAGCGGGTCGGCCCCACGGGGAAGGCCTACGGTCTGGATATGACCGACGAAATGCTCGCCCTTGCCCGCGAGAACCAATGCAAGGCCGGGGTTGAGAACGTGGAGTTCCTGAAGGGTGAGATCGAGCACATGCCGCTTCCGGACAACTCGGTGGACGTGATCATCTCCAACTGCGTGATCAACCTGTCTGCTGACAAGGATCGCGTGCTGCAGGAGGCCTTCCGGGTCTTGAAGCCGGGCGGACGGTTCGCCGTCTCCGACGTCGTGGTCCGAGGCGAAGTGCCTGCCGAAGTTCGCCGCAACATCGAGCTCTGGGCGGGCTGCATCGCCGGCGCCCTGGAGGAATCCGAGTATGCCGGCAAACTGGCCCGCGCCGGCTTCGTCGACATCGGGGTTGAGCCGACCCGCATCTACAACATCGAGGACGCACGCGATTTTCTGGCAACGGAAGGAATCGACGTCGATGCCGTCGCGCCGCTGGTCGACGGCAAGTTCATGAGCGCCTTCGTCCGTGCTCGGAAGCCGTAGCCGATGAAGCCAGCCATTCTTGTTCTTTGCACGGGCAACTCTGCGCGGAGCCAGATGGGCGAAGGACTCTTTCGCCACTATCTGGGCGACCGTTTCGAGGTGCACAGCGCCGGAACCAGGCCGAGTTCGGTCAGACCCGAAGCCATCGCGGTCATGGCCGAGCTCGGCATCGACATATCCACTCACCGATCGAAGTCGGTCGATGAGTTCCTGACCCACGAGTTCCGCTACGTGTTCACGGTCTGCGACAACGCGAGGGAAAGCTGTCCCGTTCTGCCCGGCAAAGCTGAACGAATCCACTGGAGCTTTGAGGATCCAGCCGCCGTGGAAGGGGACGAAGAAGAGCGGTTAGCCGCCTTCCGGCGAATCCGCGACCAAATCCGCGAACGAGTGCTCCATTTCGCCATTCAGGACCTGCGATCATGACCCGGTCATCAGCGAAATCCTTCAGCGACCATGATGTCGCTTTGGCTCCGGTCCAATTGGGTGAGAAGCATGGACCTGTGATCCGGTGAGATACCAGATGGTATCTCGAAACGCCGACCGAAACGTCCGCGGAGTACCTCCACGCCTCCGATGATCGTCACGTCCCGCTGTCACTTGCCATTCCGGCCATCGTCTTGAAGTAACGATGCTCCTCACCGTCATCGCCCCGTCGAAGGATTCAAAAGCGACTTCGGTTCCCGAAGCCGCTATCGAATGCAATCGTCTTCCCGTCGAGCGACCAGTGCGGGCCGCCTCAATTCCGCGCCGCTGCCGCTGAATGCGATTGATGTCCATCCGGCGAATACTGCGGGTGTGCCTCCAGGCGGCTGGAACTGATCAGCCTCTCTGGCTTGGTTCGGCGGCACCTGCCCGTATCGCGAATAGGCGATTCTCCCGAGCGCCCAGCCACTTTCGTGCGGAAACTCGCAAGCGCGGCCGCCTCCCCTGGCATTTTCCACGGCGTCAATATCATGCATTGCTCGCTCCTAGGCGCAGACGCCACAGTGCGGCCTGAGCACCGGAGTCCCCGACCTGTCATCGACATCCCGGTCAGAGATTCAGGCTGTCGCGTCCGCCCGGAGAAAAGCGACCTGCCTTAGTCCCGACCATTGGGGTCATCTCGCTTTCTTGTGTGCTTGTCAGGAGGGGCACAGATTCTCGCCGCTGGCCGGGAACGAAGCAGGGTTGATCGGCCGATCGTGAAAGGCCGCTCCAGGCGAAGATCGACCCCGCAACCGCGGCATTCCCATCTGGTCCCAGTCGGCGCGCCCGTTCCACTCGCTCAGTCCGCCAGGTTCATCCCGCGATCGCATAGATTAGTGAATACCGTATGCCCATTAGCGTTACTCGTTTCATCATCCCGGTGCTGGCAGTCTCCTTCGCCTCCGCCGGCGCCCCTGCTCCAGTCCGACATCCTCATTTACGGCTGCACCTCCGGCGCCATCACGGCCGCGATCCAGGCCCAGCGGATGGGCAAGTCCGTCCTGATCGTCTGCCCGGAGCGCCATCTCGGCGGACTGACCGCCGGCGGCCTTGGCTTCACCGATTCCGGCAACAAGGCCGTCATCGGCGGCCTCTCTCGCGACTTCTACCATCGCGTCTGGCAGCACTACGACAAGCCCGAAGCCTGGCGCTGGCAGAAGCGCGAGCAGTACGGCAACAAAGGGCAGGGCACTGAGGCCATCGACAAGACCGCCCGCACCATGTGGATCTTCGAGCCGCATGTCGCCGAGCAGGTCTACGAGGCCTGGGTCAAGGAAACCAAGATCCCCATCGTTCGCAATGCCTGGCTCGACCGCGAGAAGGGTGTCAAGAAGCAGGACGGCCGCATCGTCTCCATCACCACGCTCGACGGAAAGACCTACTCGGCCAAAATGTTCATCGACGCCACCTACGAAGGCGACCTGATGGCCGCCGCCGGCGTCGACTACCACGTCGGCCGCGAATCCACCAGCACCTACGGCGAGAAGTGGAACGGCGTGCAGACCGGCGTGCTCCACCACCGCCACCACTTCGGCGCGGTCAAGACGCCAATCTCCCCCTACGTGATCCCGGGCGACCCGAAGAGCGGCGTGCTTCCGCGCATCAGCACCGAACCTCCCGGCAACTACGGCGAAGGCGACAAGAAGGTGCAGGCCTACTGCTACCGCATGTGCCTCACCCAGGTGCCCGAGAACCGCGTCCCGTTCCCCAAGCCCGCCGGCTACGACCCCAAGGAATACGAACTGCTCCTTCGCATCTTCGCCGCCGGCTGGCGCGAGACCTTCGACAAGTTCGATCCGATCCCCAACGCCAAGACCGACACCAACAACCACGGCCCCTTCAGCACCGACAACATCGGCCGCAACTATGACTATCCGGAAGCCAGCTACGCGCGCCGCCGCGAACTCATCCAGGAGCACATCAACTATCAGCAGGGCTGGCTGTACTTCATCGCCAACGACCCGCGCGTTCCCGAGGACGTGCGCACCGAGTTCGCCAAGTGGGGCCTGGCCAAGGACGAATTCAAGGACAACGGCAACTGGCCGCACCAGATGTACGTGCGCGAGGCGCGCCGCATGATCGGCAGGTACGTGATGACCGAGAACGAACTCACCAAGAAGCGCCCCACGCCCGAATCGGTCGGCATGGGCTCCTACGGCATCGATTCGCACAACATCCAGCGCTACATCACGCCCGAGGGCTACGTGCAGAACGAAGGCGACATCGGCGTCAGCACCAACGGCCCTTACCAGATCTCGTACGGTTCGCTGGTGCCGAAGAAAGGGCAGGTTTCGAATCTGCTCGTGCCGGTGTGCCTGTCCAGCTCGCACATCGCCTACGGCTCCATCCGCATGGAGCCGGTCTTCATGATCCTCGGCCAATCCGCCGCCACCGCCGCGGCCATGGCCATCGATTCAGGCATTGCAGTGCAGGACGTCCCTTACGACAAGCTCCGCGCCCGCCTGCTCGCCGACGGCCAGGTGCTGGAGTACCAGAAGTAGCTTCTGCAGCCGCTACACGTCCAGTTTGGACGTCATCTTGTCCAGAATGCCGCGGTCGATCTCATAGCCCAGGCCCGGCTTCTTGGGCGCGTACACGTAGCCGTCCTTCTCAATTCGGATGCGATCCTTCATGTAGGGGCGGTCGCCAGTCCCCTGCGGCACCGTCATCTCGAACCAGACGTTGTTCGGCATCGCCAGTTCGCAGTGGAAATGCACGGCGTGGTCGAAGACCTCGCCCCAATTGTGCGGCGCGCACTCCATGCCGAAGCACTCCGCCAGCCGCGCAATCTTCATGCCGCCCGTGATGCCGCCCACGTTGTCGGTGATGAATCGCACGACGTCCAGCGCCCCGCGCCGGATGTACTCGGCGTAGCTATACGGAGAGTAGATGAACTCCCCGATGTGAACCGGCATATCCAGCGCCCGGCACAATTCCACAAGGCCCTCGATGTCCGTCGTCGGGATCGGGTCCTCATACGCGACGTAATCGAGTTTCTCCAGCTCCCGGCCCACTTTGATCGCTTCCTCCCGCGTGTACACTCCCACCGGGTCGTTCAGCAGGATGAACTCGTCGCCTGCAGCCTTTCGAACTGCCTTGGCCACTTCGATATCGAGCTTGTAGTCGTGCCCGCCGTTCGGCGACGGCGGATGGATCTTGTAGGCTCGAAATCCTTCCGCCTTGCACTTCAGGACCTCCGTGACAAAGTCCTCAACCTTCGCGTGATGCTGCGAACTCGCGTACGCCAGCGCCTTGTCTTTGTATGCGCCCAGGATCCTGTAGATCGGCAACCCCACGGCCTTGCCCAGGATGTCCCACAGGCACGTATCGATCGCCGACGCGTACGAGAGCTGCCCTATCCGCCGTTTCTCCGGCTCCCACTGTGCCGTCAAAGCGGGCAAATCCATGACGCTCTTGCCTACAAGAGCCCGCTTCGCATGGGCGTGCCAACCGAGGTTGCTCCAGTTCGGGTGCCAATAGCGATTGGCCAGCGTATAATTCCCCTCGATGCCGCTCTGAGTCACCACGCCGGCCACCTGGAAATAGCCGCCATTGGTCACGCCGCCGCGTCCGGCGTCGATGTGATACACCCTTACCTCTTTGATCGTCAGATCCGGAAGGTCGCCCGCCTTCACCCCGACAGCCTGCGCGGCCGCGAGCGCCGGATTCGCACACACTGCCGCCCCGAGCAGCGATCGCCTTGAAACCTGAACCTTCGACATCGTCCCGCTCCTCTCAAGCCCGCAGATGCGGCTTCATCAAATCCAGCATTTCGCGCAGATTCCGCTTCGATGTGTCATCGAGGCGCGCGCGCGATCCGCCGGGCTTCTCTCGCGTGCGATAGTTCTTGAACACCCCTCGCAGGCACAGCAAGTACTTCATGGACTCCATGCCATATGCGTTGATCTCCTGAATCAGCACGGCCGCCCGTCCGAACATGTCCACTGCCTCGCGCCGTTTCCCGGCCTGCCAGAAATCCCACGCGGCCGCATACAAGATCGGCGAACGAAGCCGCCGGCATCGTCCCCGACAGGCCGCGCATCATTTCGTCGATCATCGTCCGGCCGTGGTTCCCTGTGAAGATGAGCAGCCGACCGTTCGTCTTCTCCCGAAACTCCGCGATCCGCATCAGCGGCTCTCCCGCCTCGTCCTTGACCGCGCGCACCGTCGGAGCCGCCTTGGACGATCTCCACCACCGCGTCGACGCTCAGATTCCCGACAGCCTGCACGATCAGCGGCAGCTCCGTGGCCTGCCCAACGTCTTGTAATACTCCAGTATCACTTTCGGATCGGTCTGTTTCGGCGGGGGCAGGGCAATGAGGGCGTCGGCGCCGTGCTTCTGCCGCGTGCCTCGCGTACTCCACCGCCGCGGCGATTTCCTCCGCCTGCACGCCAATCACGACCGCCGGCTTCAGCCGCTTTCCCTCAGCGCAGACCGCTTCCGTGCCCGCGAATCGCTCGTCCCTGCTCAAGGTCGCCCATTCACTGGCAAGCTGCGGCCACACAAACCCATGGACGCGGCCTTTGTCGATGAAGCGAAGTTCCGCGACCAGAGTGTCCACGTCGAGTTTGTCAGCCTCTGTGAATGGAGATTGTGCGATAGGAAAGACGCCGCGCAGTGGTTTACCTGATGCGCCGTGCAGCGGCAACAGACCTGCGGCGGAACATGCGAGAAACGTTCGGCGATTCATGCCCGGCCTCCTTACACACGCCATCTTATCCCCAGCCCAGCACCTTCTTCCCGTACTCGACGCTCCGCTCCACGTGCTCGCGCTGCTGGAACTTGAGCGCAGCCTCGATCTCCGGCGCCGGTTTCGGCCCACCTGGCACGTCTCCAATCACCATCGTCCGCTCGTATGGCCGCCCGGACTTGGCCAGCCGAATGAAGCGCGCCAAGTCCGATGCGCGTGCCTTCGGGTAGAGCTTCCAGAACTCCGGCTCGAAATAGTTCAGAATCTCCGGCGGCCGCCCCGTGATCGGCTTGATATAGACCGCCACATTGGGGCACACCTCAGCCACCTTCGCCACGATCGGCTTGAAGTCGACAGCGCCCTCACCCAGCGGAACCCACTGCACCGCCGCTCCGCGCGGGTGTTCATACACAACCGAATCGCGCAGGTGCACCGTCACTGCATAGGGCGCCAGGGTCTCAACAGTCTGCATCGGATCTTCCATCACGAATACGGGGTTGCCGGTGTCGAGATAGATCCCCACCACGTCGCGGCCAGCAGCCTCCACCAGCGTTTTGAATTCCCAGGCCTGCAGGTCCTTGTGCACTTCGAAAGCGATCTTCACACCCGCATCCATAGCCTGCGAACGTACCGCCTTGACCATTTTGACCACTGTCTCGATGTGCTGCTCGATCGTTCCCGGCGGCAGACCCGCGCGGCTGCCCGCGATCACAAACCTCGCCAGCGGCGACCCCATCGCAGCCGCCCGCTTGATCTGCGCGCGCATGTAATCGACGCGCCCGGGCAGTTCCTCCTCCGATTTCGGGAAGAACCCGCCTCCGCCCGTTTCCAGCCGCAGTCCGAGTCGCGCCGCCTGTTCCTTCACTTCCAACCAATGTGCTGGCTCCTGCGCCTTCGGGTCCAGTGAATCCTGCAGGAACACCGCGTCCAACTTCAGCGAAGACGCATAGTCCAACAACTGCGCGTCCGTCCAGCGGAACGCTCGCAGGCAGTAGGTGTTGATTCCGATCGGCAAAGGATTGGGCATTTTGTTCACTCCCCTATTGGACCGGCACGCTTCTGGCCAGGCGAATTCCGTTCGACTGCAGCCGCCTGTCGGGCCGCTCGGCATGGCGCAGGGTGAGATCCAGCAAATCCGCCGTGTCTCCGAATCCACCTCCCCGCACCACCCGAAGGCCGGGCGAATCCGGCCGCTCCCGGCCGTCGGCGGCATCGTACGGATAGGGGAGCGCGAGGCTCGAGCACCACTCCCACACGTTGCCCTGCACATCGAAGAGTCCGAGCTTGCCCGGTTTGCCGCTGCCAGCGGATCGCGGAGTCGATAGCACGGCCGCGGCGCTATATACCGCGTCCTCCGGCGGCGCGCCTGCGGCTGAGGAATTCGCCCGGGCGGCGTACTCCCACTCCTCTTCCGTGGGGAGCCGGAAGCCCGCCCCAGGCAGCGCCTGATTCAACTTGAGGACGAAGGACTGCGCGTCCTGCCAGGAAATGCGTTGAGCCGGGACGTTGTCCGACGAGGAGGCCAGCGACGTTCCCATCACGGTCCTCCATAGCCCTGCCGTCACTTCCAGCCGGGCGAGATAGAACGGCGCCACGCGGCGCGTGTGCACTGGCTGCGACGCCGGTCTCCGCTCCGCTCCCATTTCAAACTCACCACCCGGAACCAGCACCATCTCAAAGCCCAACTTGGGAACACGCACCAGTCTCGGCAACCCGGTGGCCGCATCCCGCTCGGTTCCCACGAACTCAAATCCGGCCAGAGTGTTCTTCGTCCGGTTCTCTGCCGCTTGCAGTGATGACATCGCCCGCCCATCGCCAGGCATCAAAGCGTGGGCCTTACGGTACGCTTCCGCGGCCGCCGGCCATTGACCAAGCCCGGCCAGCCGATCTCCATCGGACAAGAGCGTCTGTCCCTGCCGCCACTGCTCCGCCCTTTTCTCCAGCCGCTCGTCCTTCGTCGACGGAGCCTTCTTCGGATCCACGAGTGCGTGAACGTGATGGCAGCTCTGGCAGTCGGCCGTGTTCTTTGTCTTGCCGCAGCCCCCCGCGTGGCATTGCGCGCATAAGCCCGCGATCGCCGCTGCGTGGGGGATCTTTTCAGGCTTGATATTGTTGCGTTCGTCGATGACGTGGCCGTCGCTCTCGCCGTGGCAAGCGACGCAGTCGGTCTTCACCTTCTGATGCGCTGAGATCCCCCACTCAACGACCGAAATAACGTGACACCGTGCGCACACGCCCGCCTGCTTTATCTGGGCGTCGGTTTGAGCCTGCCCCCAAGCGGGAGTCACGAGCAGGAGAGCAGTCAGGACTATCCGCGCCATTGTTCCTCCAGCCAGCGATAGTGCGCCGGAAGCCAGTTCCCTTTGTGCAGCCGGGCAACCTTGTCGACGGCTTTCAGCGCCGCACGCGTCTCCGGCTGCAATTCCTGGTAGCGCGCGAGCGCATTGTAGTTGTCGTCCAGGAATTGCTCGTCGAACATTCCTGTAATTGCCGTTGACACGAAAGGCTTGCCGTAAACGAATCGCATGGCGGCCATGCAGAGCGTTTCATCACCAAGACGGTCCAGGCTCTTTGTCAGTTCAGCAACGGCGGCCGGTAGAATCGGGCGATTCCTTGTCTGCCAGAGCTGTAGCTGCTCGAACTCCGGCGCCGCACCTGGGCGCGCTCGGGGATCGAGCCTTGCGATCGACCCCGACGCCAGAGGTTTCATCGCGATGAGACCCACGTTCTTCTCCATAGCCTTAGGCAGGAAGAGGCTGTAGTCGGCCCGGGCGTGAATGAAGTTGTAGGGAAAGTAGAGGAAGTCCAGGCCTTCCAGCTCCAGCAGCGCTTCAAGCATCGTCCGCTCGATGTGCGTCGCAATGCCGATCGCGCGGACCTTTCCGGCCTCCTTGGCCTTGCGCAGAGTATCCCAATCCTCAAGCGTCTTGTCTTTGATTGCGGCAGTGTGAAACCGGTACAGATCAACGTGACCGAACAGCCTGCATGCCTCGTCGATGTCCTTCACGCTCACCTCGTGCGCCAGGGACACCAGCACTTTGTTGCGGCGGCTTCGCACGGACTCCGCCGCCGGCTTCCACTGCCCCTCGCTCTCGTACACGTCGATGAGATTGATGCCGCGGTCAAAAGCCTTTGCGACGATTCTGTCCCTTTTGGACTGACCCGCCGCGGTCAGCACAGTTTTGCCCGGGCCCGCCTTCACCCGATCCGCCGGATCCGTGTGAGATCCGAAGGACAACAACGACACATCCATGTCCGTGTTGCCCAATTTCCGGTACATCATCCCGCCGCGCCGGTATTCCCGCGCAGCGCCGCTGGCCGAACGCGAGGTTGCCAGCGCCGCCAGCATGGCGCCGCAACTCGTCCTGCAAAGCTCTCGTCTTGTCGGATTGTGTCTCATTTGTTTCGACCGCCTCGGCGTGCAAGACGCCTGATCGTGAGCACCATTCTGTCAGAGTGAGCGGTGGGGGTGAAGGCCAGACCTGGAGGAAGGCCTCCGGCGGATTGATTCCTGGGTTCGTGAGAACCCGAGGTTGGGTTCGTAGGCAACCCAGCAGGGTTTCGAAGAAGGTTCGTACGGTGGGTCTTTTTCGTTGAAACGGCAGGACATTTGGGTTCGTACAAGGGTGCGGAGCGACCAGGGGAGCCGCTCGAGGAGACTGGCGGGCGTCGCCTTGGCGGCGGTGTTGACGCTATCGTTCGCTTCGATTCTGGTGCGGTCGGTGGTCATCCCGGTGCTTTTTATATGCCTCCCCGATCATCACTTCCGCACACGAAACCAAGGATTTCGGGGCGGCGCTCTGGAAGTGGTTAAAACAAGAGGAGAAATAAAGCTCGAATTCCTGAACTTGCGAACCCTTGCGATGGCCAACATTGCCAAATTGCGGGGCATCACCATCAGCTGCGGTGAATGCCTGCTGCAACTTGGCTTGACGGCTGCCATGTTAACGGCCTGACCGGAGCGCCTGAGTTTCGTAAGAGGAACGCGGGTGCCGCATAAGGCCCGGCGAGCGGCATGACACCGTGATAGTTCATGTCTGGCATAAGGGACAAACCTAGCTTGCAATCACCAATTTCAGAGTGTAGTGTCCGCAATATGGGCTGCCTCTGCGGGTTGAAGGTTACGTTTGCTCTGGCGGGATTGGTCCTGGTGATGGGCCCGGCCTGGGGCCAAGGGCAAGACCCTTCCACGATGGCTCCGGAGGACGTGCTTCGCGCGGCGCTAGAAGCGCAGGCGCGCGGGGACGTCGAAGGGATGTTGTCGCACTACGCACTTGACCTTTACACTGCGAAGGCCGTGGATGTCTCCAGGTCTCTGTTCACCATGGTCGCGACAAAGACCTCGGTGGAGAATTTCGAATTGAGTGTCCGCGCGGCAAGCATCTGCCAGGGGGGCGAAGCGGCTCTGGTGCGCGCGACGATGAGTTACACATGGAATGCGCCTGGCTACCAAGCGCCGGCGTCGGAGGGCGTCATCGCAACGCTAGTCAAGCGTGACGGGGTTTGGAAATTGGCCGTCGTCAATCCCGATCCGCTGCTTGAGGAAGAGTTGCATTCGCCGACGGCAGCCGTCATCGACGATGTCCCAGAGGGAGTATCCCGCGCTGGTGGGGCCCCCCGGCGGCCGCTCGCGCAAGTCATGGACATCAAGGAAGTGAACACCCAGGTCGATGCCGCCATCAAGACTTTCCAGTTGGATGGAGCGAAGTTGGCGGCAGACGCCACTATGATGACGGTCGGCCACGTGCCAGGCGTCGGCGACACGGTTGCGAATGTATATCAGGTCGCAAACACACTATCGGGTTTCGGGGGCACAGTGAAAGATTTCTGGAACTATGGCTTCACGCGGGTGGGTTTTCTGAAAGCCACGACCGTGGCTGTGGGTGTTGCCCAGATATTCACGGAGCCGATTCCGGGGTTGGATGCAATGACCGACACAGTAGCGATGCACCTTGACCAGGCGGCGTACAATGCCGATATCCGGCGCGGTCTTGAGCGCATCCGGCCTCTTCTGCGTTCTCCCACTTCGGAGTTTCTACCCCGGCTGCTGTTTCTTCCTGAAGGCTCATTCCAGTATCCCGACGGGATGTCGAAAGTGACTGACGGAGGCGATGAGGGCAACCCTCTCGGCACTCTCGCCTTCGGCGCGCTGTTTCAAGCGCCTGCAGCGATGGGTCGGCCCATTCCATTCATCGTCGCCGGCCAGGTTCGGTTGCCTGACGATTCTGAACCGTTGGC
This sequence comes from Bryobacteraceae bacterium, assembly GCA_963714395.1. Taxonomy (GTDB): domain Bacteria; phylum Acidobacteriota; class Terriglobia; order Bryobacterales; family Bryobacteraceae; genus JACADU01. The sequence goes on along the minus strand of CAVQOO010000002.1, from coordinate 140,503 downwards.
GGAAAAGCTCGGCGCCGTCAAGACAGTGACCGGATGGTGGATTCCGCTGGATCTGACGCCCATGCTGGATGGTCCTGTCTCCCGTGGGGACGCTGTGATGCAGAACTTCCGGGTCGATCATTCAGTCGCCGGCGCTCCCCCGATGGTGGTTTGGGATGCAACGTGCGTGCGCGGCAAGCAATATCTTCGTGTGCGGCTGAAGAATGGGGAGATCTCCAACGATGTGTTCGTGAATAACGTGTACATGAACGCTGTCTCCGAACTTGAGGTGACCTCAGTTCCCAATGGGGAGCTGAAAATGAAGGTGGGCGAAATCAAAGACGGCATTCAGGTGTTTGGCAAGACCGATCAAGCCACTGTGCGGCCGGAGTTGACGCGTCAGGACCAGTGTCTGGCGATCGAATCCAGCCAGGAGGGAGTCCTGTCCCTCAGGCGCTCTGAAACTGTCGCCCTTCGGGCCGACAAGGCCGGCTCGACGAAGGTGACGTTTTCGCTGCGCGATGCCTCGCCGGCGGTCGCAAAGGTGGTGCCGGTGACAGTGGAGGACAAGGACTCGCTGTTTCTTGGATGGCTGAAGAACACGAAGAGCTTCACGGCCGTTGCCGAGGGCGATATGACCTGCAAATATACCGACGATGGCAGCACGTCACGGTGCGGGTTCTGGTTCGACAACACTGTCTACAATGCCGGCGTGGTCCCGGTGGTTTGGGCAGGCGAGACCTTCACGATTCAAGGGTCAATTGACAGTCCTGTCAGCGGCAAGTGCGATCTCGATGCATCAGGCCGTTTCAACCCGGCGACCAAGTCGATCTCAGGGCGATTCAAGACATCCTGCAAATTCACGCAAGGCACCACGCAACGCACGTCACTAGTGGAATTCTCGTTGGGAGAACTCCCGACACTGTTCGGGATCGTGCCTGCGCAAGAGGGGAAATCGTACGTTTTCACTTTGAAGTCGGCCTATGGTGATTCGGCCGCGTTGCTGAAATCCAGAGCCGAGCTGATCAACTACTCGGAGACCATTACCACTGGCGGCCCAGTGCGGACGAAGAAACTGGACAGCGTGAACTGGAACGGGCAAATCAATCTACAGATAAGCTTGCAGAGGCCGTAGCCGCCGCCGGCTTACCTTTCCGTCACTGCGTACGGCTTCACGCCGGTCGCCCGTCCCGTCGTCTCATCGCACTCGACGATCACCGCCCTCAGCTCAACCCACTGTTTGGCCGACTCGAAACGCACCGGCAGCGACGTCTTGAACTTGTGCAGCACCGCCTGCTTTTCAACCCCGATCACCGAGTTGTACGGCCCTGTCATCCCGGAATCCGTCTGATAGGCCGTGCCCTTTTCCAGCAGCCGCGCATCGGCGGTCGGGATGTGCGTGTGAGTCCCCACCACGCCCGTCACGCGCCCGTCCAAGTGCCAGCCCATCGCGATCTTTTCGCTTGTCACCTCGGCGTGGAAATCGACGAACCGCACCACCACGCCGTCCGGAAGCGACGCAAGCAGTTCGTCCGCCTTCCGGAACGGGCAGTCGGTCGACGGCATGTACACCCGGCCCTGCAGATTCATGACTGCATACGGCGCCCCATTCCGGGCCTTCCCGACGTAGAGACCACGCCCTGGAAGCCCGGCCGCGTAGTTGGCCGGCCGCAGCAGCCGCTCCTCGCGGTCCAGGAAATCGTAGATCTCCCGCTTGTCCCAGACGTGATTGCCCGTCGTCAGCACATCGAGGCCGTAGCCGAGAAGTTCCTGCGCCACCGCCGGCGTCACGCCGAATCCGCCGGCGGCGTTTTCGGCGTTTGCGATGGCGAGGTCGATCTTCTCCTCGCTCATGATGCGCTGCAAATGTTCGCCGACGATGCGCCTGCCGGGGCTCGCGAAAATGTCACCAATGAAGAGAATGTTCATGGGGCGGGGTCAAGCACGAATGAAAAGGGGCGCACCGCTCAGCCGCACCGGCTGGACCTCGACCCCGCAGTTCATACGGAGGGAGTCCGCCGAGCACCTTTAGGCTTCTCCCTCTCCGGTTGCCCGGCGGAAGCTTGCTCACCGGCGCGTTCTTACGAGCCGAACTCCGGATCTATTCGTACGGATCGAATTTGCAGACCGGCGCCTGCTTCGCAGGAACGCCCCTCTGTCGAAGAATAGCACGCCCCGCCCTCGCCGCCGCCCTACGACCCTTTGAGAATCTCGCCCAATTCCTTCTCCGGAATCGACCCCTCGCGGATGACTCGCCAGTAAGGCTCCGTGATGTCGATGGTCGTCGAACCCTGCCCCACGCATGCCCCGCCGTCCATCACCAGATCCACGCGCCCGTCCATCGTCCCGAAGACGTCGATCCCGGTCCGGCAGGTCGGCTGGCCGCTCACGTTCGCGCTGGTCGAAATCAGGGGCTGCCCCAGCCAGTCGATCAATGCCTGCGCCACGCGGCTCCTGGACTGCCGCAGCGCCAGCCGGCCCGTATTGCCGGTGACCTTCAATGGCACCTTCGCCGACGCCGGCACGATGATGGTCAACGGGCCCGGCCAGAATCGCCGCGCCAGCAGGTAGAACCGCGCCGGCAGCTCCGTCACCAGGTCCTCCGCCATCAGGAAATCGGAAACCATCAGAGGCAGCGAACGGGTTGACTCCCGCCCCTTTGCCGCGAAAACTCGTCCGACCGCGTGCAGGTTGAACGGATCGGCCACCAGCATGTACAGCGCGTCGGTCGGGATCGCCACGACCTCCCCGCGCCGCAGCGCCATCGCAGCTCGCTCAACCGCCTCGACCGAAGGCTGGTCCTGGTCAATCTCGATTAGATCCGTCGCCACTTTTTATCCTGTGCGTCCCTATGAAACCTCAGTGAGTCTAACGCGGTCCAATCGCCTCGGCAACTTCGATCGCCATCTGGTATCGGCCGAACGGCGCGCTCAGTTGCACTCCTTCCACCATCGGCCGCACCTGCCTCACCATCTCCTGGGCGATTTTGACGCCCTCCGCGCGCCCTTTTTCCGGATCCTCGGCGCGCTTCATCCGCTCCATGAATGCTTCCGGCACCGGTACCCGCAGCTCGTTCACCATGAACTCGGCATTGCGGAAGCTTGTCAGCGGCCAGATGCCGGTGATCACCGGGATCCTGAACCCTTGAATCCTGCTTCAGGAACTCCTCGAGCTGCTTCAGGTCAAATACCGGCTGCGTCACGATGTACTCGGCTCCGGCCTCCACCTTCCAGGCAGTTCTCCGGATCTCCTCATCCATGTTCAAGGCCCCCGGATTCGCCCCCACCCCAAGCAATAGCGCCGTCTGGCTCCCCATCGGATTGCCGCCGATATCGAGCCCGTGATTCAGGTTTGTCACGATGTTGGTCAACCCGATCGCGTCCACATCGAACACGGCGGTGGCATCCGGATACGAACCCATCCTCGGCGGGTCGCCCGTAATGCAGATCAGGTTTCTGACTCCTGCCGCGTGGGCGCCCAACAGTTCACTCTGGATGCCCAGGATGTTCCTATCCCTGCAGCAAAAGTGGAGCACCGTCTCGATGCCCGCTTCCTTCTGCATCAACTGGCAAGTCACCTGCGCGCTCATCCGCGCGCTGGCCCTCGGTCCGTCGGGCACGTTGATCGCGTCGATGCCGTGATCCTTGCACAGCCGTGCTCCCGCCAACTCCTTCTCGGGATTCACCCCACGCGGAGGCAGAATCTCCACGAACACCACAAACTTGCCGGCCGCAATTTTGGCTCCGAGTTGAGACTTTGCTTCAACCGGAATCTTCTCCATCCTCTTGGATTTGGCTTCCGGTTCCTCAACCGTAACTTGCAGCCGCTGTGTCCCGGGCTGCAGGCTCCGCGCCTCGCTCTTGATGTTCTTGATGTGTTCCGGCGTGGTGCCGCAGCAGCCACCAACAATCTTCACGCCTGCCCACAGCATGCGGCGCGCATATTGGGCCATGTATTCCGGCGAACTGAGGTAGATATTCCGCCCTTCCACCTTTGTGGGATGCCCGGCGTTGGGCATGGCCGACGTCGGCTTGGAGGTGAACTGCATCAGCTTCTCGAGCGTCTCCAAGGTAGCTTTCGGGCCGACAGAGCAGTTGATTCCGACGATGTCCGCCGCGCATGCGTCCAGCCATGGGCCGTACGTCTCGGGTCGTGTCCCGTCGTGCAGGTTGCCATCATCGTCGATGGTGATCTGCGCAACGATCACCATTTCGTTGCCTACAACCTCCCGCGCCGCCGCCAGCGCCTCTCTCAACTCAGTCAGATGCAAGAACGTCTCGAACACGAGCAGGTCAATGCCTTCCTCGTGAAGGGCCTGAATCTGCTCCCGGAATGCCGCTCGAGCTTCAGCGAACGAGGTCGGCCCCAGTGGCTCGACGTGCACTCCCAGCGGTCCGGCCGCCCCGGCCACGAACACATCGCTGCGCTCGGAGGCCGCTTCGCGCGCCAGCCGCACGCCGGCCCGGTTGATCGCCTCCACTTGCTCCCCGAACCCGAACGTCGACAGACGCGGACGGCTGGCCCCGTAGGTGTTCGTTTCGATGATCTCCGCCCCGGCGCGCACGTATTCCTGGTGAACCTCCTTCACCAACTGCGGCATCGAGAGGTTCAGTTCGTCGAAGCAGCGGTTGATAAAGATACCGCGCCCATAGAGCACCGTCCCCATCGCCCCGTCGGCGACAACGGCCCGCTTCCCAATGAGTTCCCTGAATTCGGCTGCGCGGCTCACCCGCGTGGTGTTGGTCGTGCTCATGGTTTATCTCTGGCATCCCGGACAGAAGTACGTGCTCCGCCCGCCTTGCTTCATTCTGCGGACAGTTGCTACCGCACCGCATGCAGTCCTCGCCTTCCCGCCCGTACACGGCCACGGGAAAGCCCTCTCCCTCTGCAAATCCGCCCGGTTGTTCGTATGCGATTACTGCCGAGTTTATCGCAAGCCCCATGGCCTCAACAATCGCGCCATGCAAAGCAGCCAGCCTCTCGACGCCGATTCGCCGGGCCGGCCGGGCCGGATGTATACCGGCCTGGAACAGCACTTCCGCTGCGTAAATGTTTCCCAGCCCAACGACTACCTTCTGTTCCATCAACAACAACTTCACTGGCTTCGGCGACCGCCTTGCCCGTTCGACGAAGTACTCGGACGGTGAATTCCCGGCTGAACGGCTCGGGTCCCAACTCGCCGAACAGCTCCTCCAGTTCTTCCCGATTGTGCAGCGTCACGCGCCCCAATGCCCTTGGGTCGTGCAGGATCAGCGCCCGCCCGTCCTCCAACTCAAACCAGACTCGCGCCATCGCCGGCTTGAGCCTGTAATCCGGGATGACGGTCAGATTGCCGGTCATGCGCAGATGAATCCGTACTGCGGAGCCTCCGTCCAAACCCAGAACGATGTTCTTTCCCCGGCGCTCGATCGACTCGATCACGCGCCCCTTCACTCCGCGTTTCAGCCGCCCAGGATCCTGGGGAGCGGTCGACCCCTTCCGATACATTCCCGCCCCGACGATTCTTGCCCCTAGCGCCATGCGCCTCAACCGGCGCGTCACAGCTTCCACTTCCGGCAACTCCGGCATCGCCGCTACCTGATCTCCAATTCCACCGGAGAGCCTAAACCCACGCCCAACCGCCGCGCCGCGTCCCCCTGATTGACTGCCACCTCCAGGTTCCCTGAACTGCCGATCACAACCACAGGCTCATCCGGTGAGCCAGTCGAGTAATTCTCATGCAGCCTGCTGAGCGATTCGAACCCAATCTTCAACGCAAAGGTTCGAGTCATTACTTCCGGAAACTCCGTAACAGGCAGATTCGTAATCAAGTTGCCGTACCGGTCGACATAGGCGATCTCTCCCTGCCAGAAGCGCCTGCCGGTTCGCAGCGGCCCATCGGTGGTGACCACCATCGCGTCCCTGACCAGCGGACCCAGCTTGGAGCCCGCCAACCCTGCCGCCAAGATGTGCGGCCACCGGCGCAAATATATCTCTTCCGTGAAAGGTTTGCGAGATTTTCTTCAAGTAATACTTGGCCTCGCTCAACTGTCTTGCTCTGGCTCCAGCGCAGTCCCAAGGGCTCGCTCAGCAGCCCATTGTCCGGACCGACAAACAGATGCCCTCCTGCCTCGACCAGCAGCGCCCGGCGGTCTGTCCCGACCCCCGGGTCGACTACCGCCAAATGCACCGTGCCCTGCGGAAACCACTTCCAGCTCTGGCCTAGCAGAAACCGTGCCGCCCTGAGCCCGAAGGCCGGCCCGTCGTGGCTGATATCCACAACCTTCGACCTCGGCGCGATTCCGGCGATGACTCCCTTCATGACTCCCACGAAATGGTCGCGCGTCCCGAAGTCCGTCAATAGAGTGATGATGCCGCTTCGCTTCACTGGCATAGTTACAATCAATATAGCGGGGCGCTCACCTGTTACCCATGGGTTCTTACTTTGACCACAACGCGACGACTCCAGTTGGCCCCGAGGCCCGCGAGGCGATGCTGCACGCTCTGACGGCAATCCACGGCAACCCTTCGTCCATCCACACGCAGGGCCAGCAGGCGCGTCAGGCGGTTGAAACCGCTCGGCGGCCAGGTGGCCGCGCTCCTCCACTGCCAGCCGAAGGAAATCGTCTTCACCTCAGGCGGCACCGAAAGCGACAACCTTGCGATCCTTGGTGTGCCGCCTGGGCACATCGTCTCCACTGCGATGGAGCATCCCGCTGTTCTGGAAGCGCTGAAGGTTCGGGGCAACTACACACTTGTTCCATCGCGCCCGGATGGAACGGTTGATCCCGATGACCTCCTGGCGGCCATCTGCCCCGGCGAGACCGTGCTGGTTTCCATCATGCACGCCAACAACGAAACCGGCGTGATTCAGGAGTTTCCGAAGCTGCCCGCCGGAGTGTTGCTCCATTCCGACGGTGTCCAGGCTGCGGGCAAGATCCCTGTGGTGCTGCCTGATCTTCCAGTCGATCTTTACTCAATCACCGGCCATAAGTTTTCCGCCCCCAAAGGCGCCGGCGCCCTGTATGTCCGCGAAGGGGTGGCTCTCACCTCCCGGCAATTCGGTGGCCGTCACGAGCGTGGCCGCCGTGCCGGCACCGAAAACGTTCCCGCCATCGCCGCGCTCGGCGCCGCCGCAGAGTGGCTGTCTGCGAACGGAGACAGTGAAGCCACCCGCCTCGCCGGGCTGCGCAGATTCGCTCGAAACGGCCATTCTCTCCCGTATCCCCGACACCAGAGTCAACGGCGCCGGTGCACTGCGCACTCCCAACACCACCAACATTCAGTTCGCCGGAATTGAAGGGGAAGCGCTGCTGATCGCTCTGGACCTCGCCGGATTTGCGGTTTCCAGCGGCGCCGCCTGCTCTTCCGGCGCGGTGGAACCGTCTCACGTTCTGACCGCGATGGGCCTCTCCAAGTCCGAAGCGAAGTCCTCCATTCGATTCTCACTTGGGCGCACAAACAACCAGACGGATGTGGACGAGCTGCTAGAAGCTCTCGCCGGTTGCGTTAGCCGTCTCCGAAAGATTTCGCCTCTCCATGTCATCCATACGTCCTGAGCCTGGTTCCCTCATCGCGGTTGCCATGAGCGGCGGCGTCGACTCATCGACAGTTGCCGCCATGCTGCAGCGCGACGGCTACCGGCTCGCCGGAATGACCATGCAGCTATGGAATCAGCGCCGCCTTCCCCAACTCGTCCCGGAGGGGCCGACCGGCCGCTGCTGTTCGCTCGACGACGTTTACGATGCCCGCGCCGTCGCCACCACCCTCGGCATCCCCTATTACGTCGTCAATTTCGAGGAGCGGTTCGAGCGGGAAGTCGTCAAGCCTTTCATCGACGAGTACCTTGCCGGCCGCACGCCCATCCCCTGTACTCTCTGCAACAACCACGTCAAGTTTGATGATTTTCTTGAAATGGCGGATGGGGTCGGCGCGCCCTTCATCGCCACCGGCCACTATGCCCGCCTCGACTATGACGAACCCTCGGGCCGGTACAGGATGCGGGCCGGCGTCGACCCAGCCAAAGACCAGACGTACTTCCTCTGGGGCTTGAAACAGCACCAGCTTTCCCGTACTCTTTTCCCGCTCGGCGGGATGACCAAGCCCGAGGTCCGCGCACTGGCCGCTTCACTCAGAGTCCCTACCGCCGCAAAGAGCGATTCCCAGGAGATCTGTTTCGTCCCGAACGGCGACTACGCTGCGTTCATCGATGCTTACTTTGCCGAGCAAGGCCGCCCACCGGCTGAGGTCCGGGGCGAGATCGTGACCGCCGAGGGTGAGGTGATTGGCGAACACGAGGGCATCCATCACTTCACCATCGGTCAGCGCAAGGGTCTTGGCCTTGCCAGGCGCGAGCCCCTCTACGTGATCGCCACCATTCCCGGCTCACAGCGTGTGATCGTCGGGGGGAGCGACGAACTGCTCCGTCCGTCCCTGGTCGCGCGCGATGTCAATTGGCTTTCCATCCACCCGATCACCGAACCCCGCCGCGCTCAGGTAAAGATCCGCAACAAGCACGTCGCCGCTCCGGCGAATCTCCTCCCGGTCGAGTCCGGGGTCGAGGTAGTGTTCGAGCAGCCGCAACGTGCCGTGACTCCCGGCCAAGCCGCAGTCTTCTACGACGGGGATCTTGTCCTGGGCGGCGGCTGGATAGAATAGCGCATTGGCCCGACCGCGCACCGCATTCCGGAACCGATTCGAGTACCTGGCAGCCCGAGCGTTGCTTCTGCTCCTCGGCGCCTTGCCTTTCACCACAGCCATTCGGCTCGCCCGCTCCTGCCTGCGGCTCTTCGACTCGCGATTCCGCCGCGTCGCCCAATCCAATTTGGAAATGGCCCTCCCCGAATCGACTCAGCTCGAGCGCGAGCGGATCGTCGAGGGCTGCTTTCAGTCGTTGGCCCGGCTGTTGGCTCTGCTGCCGCGCTTCCCCTCGATCACCAAGGCCAATGTCCGCGATTGGATTCGCTACGAGGGCTTCGAGCACTTCGAAGAGGCCAAGCGGCAGGGCAGGGGAGTGCTATTCGCGACGGCCCACCTGGGCAATTGGGAGTTCAGCGCCTTTGCCCATGCGCTCATGGCGGAGCCGATGACCTTCATCGTTCGCCCCTTGGATAACCCACTGCTCGACGCCTTGGCAACGCACTACCGCACCCTGTCGGGCAATCGTGTGCTGGCGCGTTCCGACTTTGCCCGGCCGATGCTCGAGACTCTCAAGGCCAACCAGGCCCTCGGCATCCTGATCGACCAGAACGTCACAGCCGACCGCGGCATCTTCATCGACTTCTTCGGCATCAAGGCCTGCGTCGACTCCGGATTCGCCAAACTCGCGGCACACTCCAAGGCGGCCGTCATTCCCGGCTATGCGCTGTGGTCGGAGAATGAGCGCCGCTACGTCCTCCATTTCGATCCGCCGGTTCCGATCACTGGCGACACCCTGGCCGATACTCAGGCAATACACTCGGCACTCGAGCGCGCTATCCGCATCCATCCCGATCAATGGCTCTGGATCCACCGCCGCTGGAAGACCCGCCCGCCATCGGAGTAGGCAGAGGAGGCAGAGGGACAGACACCCCTTAGCCCTTTTTGGTCCGGGGATAGTCCATGGAGTAAGGGGTGACTGTCCCTGCTTAGTTCTCCTTAGGGGTGTGTGCCGATGCTACGATGAGCATCGTATGGCAAAGATCCGGCCCGCCTCGGGCCGAAGAGTAACCAAAGGCCCCAAGAACCCCCAGGCCATTTCCTGCATAGTGGTATTGGTTCTGCTCTTCGCGATACTAGGAGCCGTCCTGTATCTCTCCATCGCGCGCGCTTAGCCGCGACGCCAAAGGAATTCCCTCATGCGCACCGACCAGCGCCGCGCCGATCAAATGCGGCCTGTCACAATTGAACCCGGCTACCTCGTTACCGCCGAAGGCTCAGTCCTCATCGAGGTCGGCCATACCCGCGTGCTCTGCGCCGCTACCGTCGAAGACTCCGTCCCGCCATTCCTCCGCAACGCCGGCCGCGGCTGGGTCACCGCGGAATACTCGATGCTGCCGCGCGCCACCGCAGAACGGACCCCGCGCGAAGTCAACCGCGGCAAGCCTTCAGGCCGCACCCACGAGATTCAGCGGCTCATCGGCCGCTCGCTTCGCGCCATCGTCGACATGGACGCTTTGGGCGAACGCACGATCGTCATCGACTGCGACGTCATCCAGGCCGACGGAGGCACCCGTACCGCTTCCATCACCGGCGGCTATCTCGCCCTCGCCCTCGCCGTCCAGAAACTGCTCGACTTCAAAGTCCTTTCCCGCAACCCCCTCCGCGACGCCATCGCCGCCACCAGCGTCGGCATCGTCCGCGGCGAGGCGATGCTCGACCTGGCCTACGACGAAGACTCCCAGGCGGAAGTCGACATGAACGTCGTCATGACCGGAGCGGGAGAATTCGTCGAACTTCAGGCCACCGGCGAGAAGGCTACCTTTAACGATGCGCGCCTGATCGAGTTGATCTCCCTCGCCCGGGCCGGCATCACCGGACTGGTCGCGATACAGCGTGAAATGCTCGCCCGATGATTCTTCGCTGCGCCACCAGCAACGCCGGCAAACTGCGCGAGTTCCAACTCGCTGCGCGAGACATCAAAATCCACCCGGTTCCCGACCTCTCCCACATTCCCCCACCTGTGGAAACCGCCGGCAGTTTCGCCGAAAATGCGGCTCTGAAAGCCCTGTACTACAGCCGGTTCACTGATGATCCTGTCTTCGCGGACGACTCCGGCCTCGCAGTTGATGCCCTCGCCGGCGCGCCCGGCGTCTACTCCGCTCGCTTTGCGGGCCCGGATGCGACCGACGAACAGAACAACAAGCTCCTGCTCGAAAAGCTCGCCGAAGTCTCCAACCGCACCGCCCGCTTTGTCTGCGTGATCGCCCTCGCCCGACAGGGCCGCCTCATCGAATCCTTTCGCGGCGTCGTCGAAGGGCAAATCGCCGCCGCGCCCAGCGGCTCAAACGGATTCGGGTACGATCCCCTGTTCTTCTTCGAGCCCTTCGGCTGCACATTCGGCGAAGTTGACCACGAGCGTAAGCTCTCTGTGAGTCATCGCGGCCAGGCCCTCGAAGCGCTGCTCACTTATTGCCGAGATACTTTTTCCCATTGAGCTTCCACTGGGACCATCCGATCAGAGTCTTGGCGTCGGCGATCTCCTTCCGCTCGATCATCCGCGCAATCTCGGCCGAGCTGAACCACTTGCACTCGATTCGCTCATCGTCCATCGGCTCCTGCCTGCCCGCCGTCAGATCCTGCGCCAGCCAGATTGTCATCTTCTCCGCAAGAAAGCCCGGGCTTGGCCAGAACTCGATCATCTTCGTCCAACGCTTCGCGCCGTAACCCGTCTCTTCCCGCAGTTCCCGCTTCGCCGCCTTCAGCGCGCTCTCGCCCGCGTCCAGCCGCCCCGCCGGCAGTTCCCACAGATAGGCACGAACGGGCAGCCGATACTGCCGGACCAGCAGAATCCGCCGCTTCTCGTCCACCGCCATCATCACAGCGCTGCCCGCGTGCGCCACGATCGCCCGCCGGATTTCAAATCCGTCCGGATCCACCGCGTGATCCATCGTCACCCTGAAGATGGGCGTCTTCAGCACTTCCTCGCTCGAAATCAGCTTCAGCATCTTCAATTCCTCCCGATCAGCCTGGCGAACTCCGCCACGCCGCGCGTATTCATGACATCCCCGCGACGCCAGCCCGCCCCGCCGCGCCATCGTCACCCCGTATCGCATGTTTCCCAGATGCTTCGGATGATGGGAGTCCGTCGAAATCGTGAACTTCACCCCGAATCCTTTCGCACGCCGGAGTAGCGCCGCGTGCAGATCCAGACGCTCCGGACTCGCGTTGATTTCCATCCAAACGCCCCGCCGCGCAGCCTCCTTCGCGATAACGTCGAAGTCGTAGCTGTAGGCTTCGCGATGCAGCAGTACTCTGCCCGTCGGATGGCCCAGCGCTTTAACCGAAGGACTCTCCAATGCCCGCATCAGCCGCGCCGTCATCTCCGCACTTTCGATGTTCATGTGGCTGTGGACGCTTGCGACGACGAAGTCCAACTCCGCCAGCGCCTCCTCGCTCAGATCCATCCGGCCATCGCGCATGATGTCGCACTCCAGCCCCGAGAACACGCGAATCCCGCGCCCCTCGGTGTTGAAGGCCCTCACCAGCCGGGCAAATTCTACCGCCCTGCGCTCGTCCAATCCATTGGCCATTGCCAGTGCCTTTGAGTGGTCTGTGACCGCGATGTACTCGTAGCCCAGCGCCTTGCGCCGCCTCAGCCATCTCCTCCAGCGTCGCGCGCCCGTCGCTCTCCCGCGTGTGCATGTGCAGGTCGCCGCGTATCTCACTCAATTCCAGCAGGGCGGGGATCTCGCCCTGCGCCGCCGCCTCGATCTCGCCCTGATTCTCGCGCAACTCCGGCGGGATCCAGCGCAATCCCAGCGCGGCGTAGATCTCCTCTTCCGTTGCCGCCGCCACAAGGGACTCGTCGCTCAGCTTGAACAGCCCGTACTCATTCAGCGTCAGGCCCATCTTCTGCGCCCGCTGGCGAAGCTGAACGTTGTGCTCCTTGCTCCCGGTGAAATACTGAAGCGCCGCCCCGAAGCTCTCCTCCGGAACCGCCCTGACATCCACCTGCAGTCCCTCCAGCCCAAACCTCGCGCTCGCCTTGTTCGTGCCATGCCCCAGCACGTCATGCACCCGCGGGTGCTTCACGAAAGCTTCCAATGCCGCCGTCGCCCCGTCTCCTGTCACCAGCAGGTCCAGGTCGCCCACAGTCTCTTTGCCCCGTCGCAGGCTTCCCGCCGGCGTCACTCGCTGCACGCCCTCTGCCGCCAACAAGTGCGCCCTCAACTCTTCCGCCGCATTCGATGCGAAGTTCAACAGGAACCTTCCAGCCGACTGCCGGTAGATCTGAATCCCTCTCAGGATCTTCTCTTCCAGCTTCGCCCCCATCCTGGGCAGCTCCCGGATCTTCTGCTCCCGGCACAGCCGTTCCAGATCTTCAAGCGTGCTGACCCGGAAAATCTCCCACAGCATGCGGATGCTCTTCGGCCCCAAACCCTGAATCCGCAGCATCTCCAGTGCGGTCGGCGGATACTTCTCCAGCATCTCGTCCCGGCGAGCGAATGACCCTCGCGCGATGATTTCCTCGATCGCTCCGGCGATCCCTTTTCCGATCCCGCCAATGTCCGTCAGCTTCCTCGACGGATCACCCACAACCGCATTGAGGCTCTCCCCGTAACCCTCGATCACGCTCGCCGCGTTCCTGTAGCTGCGAATCCGGAACCCGTCCTCCCCGCCAATCTCCATCAGGTCCGCCGTCTCGGACAGCAGTCGCGCAATCTCAATATTTTCCATGCCGCTCTCTCCATGCGCTGGGGTTCCCGCATGGCGGATTCCCATCCTGCGGGCACTCGCAGCCGCCGTGCGGTTCCACATGCACAAGCACGTCGGCCACCCACGGCAGATCGCCCTTCACCTTGTTCCGCACCTCCTCCGCAATGCAGTGCGAATCGCGCACTGTCAACTCCGGAGCCACCTCCAGATGCAGGTCCACGTGATAACGCAACCCGGTCCTCCTCGCGAAGCATTTCTCAACGTCCATTGCTCCTGGCACGCCGAGTGCCGACTTCCGGATCGTCGCCATCGTCTTATCGTCCGGCATCGTGTCAATCAACGACATCGACGTCTCCCGCACCACCTGGAAACCCAGGAACACCACGATCACCCCGACTGCCGCGCCCCCCCAGTGATCCGCCGCCAGGAACCTCGCTGGATCCCAGAGTGTCAACCCAACCGCGAGCAACGCGACCAGTGCCCGACAGAATGTCCACCGCGTCGTTCCAGGCGTCTGCTACCAACGCGGAACTTCCGATTCGTCTCCCCGCTCGAAACTTCCAGGTCGACAGCCCGGCCTTCACCACCACGCTGCCAATCAGCGGCCAAATCGCGTATAGCGCCGGCGGCCGGTGTATCGCGTTCAAGTCGTTCAGCGAGCGCCCCACGATCGCCATCCCGATCACCACAAGGCCCACTCCAACTCGCCAGCCCCGTCAAGGTCTCCACCCGCCCGTGCCCGTAAGGGTGATTCTCGTCGGCTGGTTTCGCCGCGACCCACAATCCCACCCAGATCAATCCGCTGGCGAAGACGTCTCCCGCACTCTCAAACCCATCGGCCACTACCGCCGCCGAGCCAGCCAGCAACCCCACAACCAGCTTGATGACCGCCAGCGAGCCGCTGGCGCCCATGCTGATCAGGCTGATTCGTTTTCCCGCCTCTTCTGCTCTTGCCACGTTCAAATCGACTTTACCAGACCCCGGTCAGATTGACCTATAAGTACCATGACGAAATCGTCAATCTTGCCCAATCCGCGCTGAATGAACTACTTGCCCACCACCCCAAGACAGGATTAGACTCAGTAGGCGGGTTCTGAAACCGGTGCGCAATTCGTGCATTCGGACTCTTGCCCCACTTTGGCTCGGGCGCCTTGTTTCCCAACCACATTGACGCCCAGCTCTAAGGTACTCGGAAACTGTTGATTCGCAGGGAGAAAAGGAGGGGCCATAATACATGGACGACATCAGAAAAGCCCCCGCGGTTCCCAAAAGGCCCGCTGAAAAACAGGCTCAGAACATTCAGGAAGCATTTCTCAACAACGCTCGCAAAGAGAAGATCTTCCTGACCATCTACCTCATGAGTGGCGTGAAGCTGTCCGGTCGCATCAAAAGCTTCGACAAATACTCAGTCATCCTGGAAACCAACAATCAGGAGCAACTCATCTTTAAGCACGCCATTTCCACGGTAGTTGTTTCCAGGCCCACTCACCTGGGCGCACCGCCGCCTCACTTGGGCGCTCAGGCCGCTGGCGCCTCGGCTGCCGCCCCATCGGAGACTAGCGAGAACTGACCCCACATACCACCGGCCCCGCCCCCGAGCGGGCTCTCCTCGTGCGCGTTCACCTCGCCGGCCGCGAGCCGGTAGAGCGGGCTGCGGATTCCCTCGACGAACTCACTGTGCTTGCCGAGAGCGCGGGAGCCACGGTGGTCGAGAAGGTCCTGCAGTCGCGCCCGTCCTTTGACAAGGCCACCCTTGTCGGTTCAGGCAAGCTCGACGAGCTCAAGTCGCTGGTAGCCGCTCTCGACATCAACATCGTTCTTCTCGATCACGAACTCGGCGGCACGCAGCAGCGTAATCTCGAAAAGTTCTTTGACTGCAAGGTCATCGACCGTACTCAGCTCATCCTCGACATTTTCGCCCGCCGTGCCCGAACGCGCGAAGGCCAGCTTCAGGTCGAACTCGCCCAGTTGAAGTACCTTCTGCCCCGACTCACCGGCCGCGGCGCCGCCATGAGCCGCCTGGGCGGGGGCATCGGGACTCGTGGGCCTGGTGAAACCAAATTGGAAACCGACCGGCGGCGAATTCACGGGCGCATCAAGAAGATCGAGCGGGATCTGGCGCGCCGTGCGGGGCTCACGCGGCATTCAGCGCCGCCAGCGTCAGGCCGTCCCGCTCATGACCCTTGCCCTCGTCGGCTACACCAACGCCGGCAAATCGACGCTTTTCAACCGCCTCACCGGCTCCGGCGTCCTCGTCGACGCCCGCATGTTCGCCACTCTCGACCCCACCGTCCGCCAGATCACCCTCCCCTCCCGCCGCAGGGTGCTGCTCAGCGACACCGTCGGCTTCATCCGCAACCTTCCCACCACCCTCGTGGAGGCCTTCCGGGCCACCCTCGAAGAGGTCACCGAGGCATGTCTGCTCATCCATGTCCTGGACGCTTCCTCACCCGCCGCCGCCGAGCACTGCGCTCATGTCCGGCGTGTCCTGGCCGAAATCGGCGCCGAATCCACCCCCCAACTTCTAGTCCTCAATAAGTCCGATTGCCTACCGGCGGACTCCGCCTATCGTGACGCCCTTGCTCGCCGACTCTCGGGCGAATCCGGCGGCTCCCCCACCGCGTGGGTCTCCGCCCGCACCGCGGAAAGGCTCCCTGAGCTTCTCTCCCTCATCGACGCCAACCTCCCTGAGGACGCGCTCATCGATTCCCACTTCAGTTTCCCCCTAACTGAACTTACCGCCTTGAATCTCATCCACTCCGGTGCCCGCGTCCTGGCGGAGAAGTTCACTGAGGATGCCTGCGAAATCCATGCTCAGGTCCCGGAATCACTGCTGCGCCGCCTCTCCCCCTGGCGCAAGTTGGGGACAGACACACCTTAGTACTCGTTCTATTAGTCCTCTCAGCGGAACGAAACGCCAATGCGGAAGCTGTGGATGCCTTCCTCATAGGCGACAACCTGTGCGCGGTACTCGAATCGGATTCCGAGGCGGGGCTTGAACCAATATGTTGCGCCGCCGCCGAGGTTTGCAGTCCCTGAAATGCCTCCGCTTCCAAACGCCGGGCCTGCTCCGACAGTCACAAATGGATCCCATTTGAGGGGTTTGTTGCGGTTTACGAAGTGGTAGCCGAAATTAGGTGTCAGGGTCCCGAATCCCCAGCCGTCGGTGAATTGCTGGTAGCTTGTATCCACTCCAACCGAGAGCCCCTTCCAGACGAACCCTTCCGCCCCGCCGCCACCGCCAAACAGCCCGTATCCGTGGTTGCAGGCCCCAGCCGTGAAGTAACCGTAGACGCTGCCGTTGTACCGCTTGCTCTGCTGCCCGGAATCCTGGGCTGCGGCAGGCAGCGTGCCCGCAGCCAGAATCGCAACCAACATCCAATTGCGTCGCATGACGATCCCTCCCTCCGGCAAGGGCTGCAAAACCCTGGCCAATCAGGAGGCCGTGTTAAATCATAGGGTTAGAAGTATTAGCTCGCCTCCTCTCCGCCAGCCCAAGCTGACAGTGCCAGCAAAGCCTGACACTTCCGTGGGGTGATAGAATCAGGGCGACTTGATGACAGAGTTGAAGGTTTTGGATCTCGACGCGTCGAATCTGGAGTCGGCGCCGTGTTGTGGTGTCAAGAATCGCAGCCACCTGGGCGGCAACTGAAGAACTGTTGGATGCAGAAACAGTTTGCCGAGGGGCTCAGGGCGAAGGTTCTGCTGACGCCGGACGGGCGTCAGTGCGGCTACATTGAGTACCTGCCCGGGGAAGACGCCTGGCGCGGGGTGGAAGCAGGAGGCTTCGAAACGGTCGATGCGGCGCAGCCCGACTACGAACTCATGGTGCTGAAGTTCAGGCGTTGGGCCGAGCTGCCGAAGTTCAAAGGCGAGTGGGATCGAAAGCTGGAGAGCTTCGGCAAGGGGCTGACAATCGTCCGGTCAGACCAGTGCCCGCATATCGCCAAATTTGCGGGGGAGATCGCCGGTCTGGCAGAGAATGAGTTCGGCATCAAACCTCGCATCGTTAGAGTTGAAAACGGCTGAGGATGCGCAGAATGCGCCGACGCCGTATGCTGTCTTTGCCGTGATTCAAGATGGCCGCCTGTTGGCGGACCATCAGATCAGCCGTACCCGCTTTCGGAACATCATGCGCCAAGTGGTCCCGTCGGCCTCTGCTTAGCGCGCCTGCGCGGCCCATTGGGTGATTTCGCGGTTTGCCTGTTTCACTGCAGCGAGGAACTCGGGGCTGCCATTCTCGTTTTCGTCGAGGAAGCCGAATTTGCGCGCCCGGTTGGCCGCATAGGCTCCGCAGACGTGCCAGCCACGCAGGCGTCGGTCTCGCGCAGGGCGCGAAGCATGGCGGCGTATCGCGGTCCGAGCTCAGCAAGAGGTAGTTTCGCCCTCCCCGGGACCGCGGCATCGGCCAGCAGCACAGGTTTGCCAGTCAGGGCGTGGAAGCGCTCGAAACCGGCTGTGACTTCCGCAGGTTCCGCGAAAAACTGGAAGCTCATCACGTCCACATAGGGCTTGGCCGCGCGCAGCACCTCCTCAGGCAAGGCGGCCTTCGCTTCGTAGCGGTCGCCGAGGATCAGGTGGTTCCGGTCGTACCGTCGAATCGCGTCGTGGGTCACCTTGTAATACGCGGCTGGCCAGCGCGAAGAGTTCGTCGCGTCCGGCCTGGCTCTCGAGCTTCTTGGGGTCGAAGAGGGGGCCACGCCACTTCGCCAGGCCGGGATGCACCCAGACAGGGCAGTCGACGTAGAAATAGCCGATCAGCTTCGGGTCCTCCGCCATGCGAGTGCAGGCGTGGCGCGCCACGTAATCGCACCATTCCTCAAAGTCCTTGCTGAAGAAATCCGGCAGCCTCGTCTCAATCTCCCACTGGTGCGTTTCCGCGAAGGGCAGCAGATGGCAGTAGGGCATTCCGAGCCACTGGTACTGTTCATAGCTCCAGGCGGGCGAGTGGCGGTGGAATCCGTTGTTGCGGATCACTACTTCCTGCACCCATCCGGCTGTGTTGAAGCCCCAATCCCGCAGGTTGCGGGCGACGCTCTTCACCCATCTTTCTTCACTGTTGGCGTAGCGATCGCGCCAGCGCGTGCCGCTTTCCGGGTAGCGCAGCGCGGAGGAGTCGATGTGGTTCATGCCGACACTGAAGAAGCGCTCGCCCGAGGGTGTAATAAACCACCAGCGGTCTCCTCGCTTCTCAGTGCGAAAGTACGCCCGCTTCGCCGCCGGAGCGAGGAAGCTCGCCGCCACCCCTGCGAGCAGTTTCGCGCACGTTCTCCGGTTCATGCCGCTCAGCTTTCCTTCAAGCCGGCTTTCTTCAAGGAATCACGGAGATACTTGAGCGCCTCCCTGTAGTTCTTCGTGCCCGCGTATTCGATGATCATGGGAACGCCCGGGTTGCGCTGAGCGGCCAGCGTCACCAGCTTTGCGTAGTCGAGGTCTCCCTGGCCCGCGGCGACACCCGCGGAGGTGTGATATTTGCGGTCCTTGGCATGGATGCAATCGATCCATTTGCCCAATTGCTGGAACATCTCTTCGACGTCGTTTACTTCGAGCAGGTTTGCCGGATCGAGCAGCGCACGCACGCGCGGCGAGCCGACTTCCTCCAGAAACAGGCGGGTGCGCTTCGCGCTGGCCAGCAGACTGACGTGGAAAGGCTCCAGCAGCACGGTTGCGCCGTTGGCTTCCGCCAGGACAGCCAATTGCTTGCCGGTGGCGACTGCGGTGTACCAGACATCGTCGCGAAAGTCGTAGGGAACGCGAGGCACTGGTCCGGGGGGCAGGTAGTGGCCCATCTCGCTGACGAAGGTTCGCACACCCATGTGTGCGCCGACCTTCATCATTGCGTCGAAGTAGGCGAGATTGGCCTTGCGCTCGACAGGGTCCTCGTGGATGAGTGTCGTATAGACGGCGAGGCTGTGGATGGAAATGCCGGCGGCACGATAGATGCCTGCGATCTCCCTGGCTCGTTCCGGCGTCATGCCGGGAAGGTCGCTACGGCCGCCGTACTTCCAGTAGTTGCTGTCGGACTGCGTGAAGAACAACTGGATCAGCTTGATCCCCTGCCTCTTCAGCTCGGCCGCCAGGCTCGCGTTGCTGTGATCGCGAAAATCGTTCGTCGCTACGCCGATGGGTATGGCAGCCGCGGGCTTGGGGGCAAGGCCTGCGGCGACTGCGCCGAGGGTCTCACGCCGGCTGATTGAATGTCCCATTTAGACCTCCAGTTTCCACGGCGCGCGATACGGCCGGAAGACCTTGGCCTGCGCCTCTGCGTCGCCGATAACGCGATTCTTCGCCCCGTCCCAGCGGACGCTGCGGCCCACCTCCCAGGAGATGTTTGTCAGGTGCCCCAGAGCCGTGGCCTGATGACAGGTCTCCAGGTTGGCAACGGGCTGTTTCCGCGAGCGGATGTTATCGAGAAAGACCTGGAAAGCATAGAGGTGATCGTCCTGGGCGCGCACCGTCTCTTCGGCATTGATGAACTGGTCCGCCGCATTAAACTTGGCCCCTGGGGACAACTCCCGGACGATCGAGTATCCCGAACGGTCGAGCACCATGGATGCGGAAGTGCCGAAGAAGGCCTTGCCGTGCGAGCGGGTTTCGC
Organism: Bryobacteraceae bacterium; assembly: GCA_963714395.1. Lineage (GTDB taxonomy): Bacteria > Acidobacteriota > Terriglobia > Bryobacterales > Bryobacteraceae > JACADU01. The sequence goes on along the minus strand of CAVQOO010000002.1, from coordinate 120,591 downwards.
GGCGATTGCCGGTCCGCAGCGAGTAGTGGAGAACGAACCCGCGCTTGGCCACCGGTCCGGGACCGAACTTGACCATGGCGTTGAAGGTGTTCGGATAGTCGTGATTCGTTTCGAACGCGAAGTTGCCTCCGGTGGCGAAGACCGTTTCGGGCGACTTCACTCCCATGGCCCAGAGCACGATGTCGAAGTGGTGCACGCCCCAAGCCACCTGATGGCCTGCACCGGCGATGCGGAACCAGTCGTAGCCGTACTTGTAGTACATGTTCGGGTTGTAGGCGCGGAAGGGCGAAGGCCCGACATAGAAGTTCCAGTCGAGTTCTTCGGGCGGCGGGGTATCGGCGGGTGAGCCGGGACCGGGGAAGTAGTTCTCGTAGTCCCAGACGCGCACTTCGGAGATTTCGCCGAGCTTGCCTGCCTGAATCAGTTCGACGGCCTCGCGATAGTGTTGTTGGGTGCGTTGTTGAGTTCCGACCTGCACAATGCGGTTGTATTTGCGTGCGGCCTCGATGGCGATGGGGCCTTCCCCAATTGAATTGCCGAGCGGCTTTTCGAGGTAGACGTCCTTGCCGGCGCGGCAGGCGGCAATCATCGGCAGCACGTGCCACTGCTGATTGGTGGCGATGATGACCGCGTCGATGTCCTTGTTCTCGAGAAGCTTCCTATAGTCGCTGTAGGCCGCGACGCGGTCGCCGCCGGCGAGTTTGCGTCCCTCTGCGAGGTATTTGGCGTTGACATCGCAGACGGCGGTGAATCGAGTTCCGGCCAAGCCGAGAAATCTCGGGATGTGGAGGCCGCGGCCGCGCGCGCCGCAGCCGATCAGGGCCAGATTGATGGTGTCGTTGGGGCTGTGGGCAGCCACTGCGCCCGCTGTCGCGAGGAACTCCCGGCGGGTTGCCGTTTCACTCATGCCACTCACCTCCTGCGGCGTAGCCGCTTCCGCGGTCTAGCATACAAGGTTCGGCCCTCCCTTGACGCCAACAATCGGGTGTGACTAGACTATGCCGAGTCGCACGAAGCAATGGGCATGGAGGGGATATGGCCGCTTCGGACCTTCCGCTGGGGCAAGCTCCCAGGGCGAGCGCACTGGACCGGTTTCTGTCACTGTTCAGCCGGGTTCACGCGGGAGAAGGGGTCAGTGTGGTGCTACTGGCGTCGAACCTGTTTCTCTTGCTGGGCTCGTACTACACTCTAAAGATCGTCAGGGACTCGCTGATTGTCATCGACAAAGAGGGACCGGAGCAGGCGAGCTACGCGTACGCGCTGATGGCGGGAGTGCTGCTGATTGGCATCCCTGCCTATGGCTGGCTTGGGACAAAAGTCAGCCGAATCCGCCTGATCACCTGGGTGACGCCTATTCTTCGTTTCGAACTTGCCGATCTTCTACTGGCTGGGGAGTTCAGGGGTGGATGTGAGTTTCGCTTTCTTTCTGTGGGTGGGGATCTTCAACAACCTGGTGGTGGCTCAGAGTTGGGCCTTTGCGAACGATCTCTACACCGAAGAGCAGGGCAAGAGGCTGTTTCCGCTGATCGGGGTCGGCGCCTCCGTGGGCGCGTGGGCTGGGTCGTACCTGTCGAAGCAGATCTTTCGTCTAGAAGCATTCGGCGGCTATCCGTACCGTATGTTGTTGGTAGCGGCAGCGATCCTGGTTGTATGCGTGCTCCTGAGCATCCTAGTGAATCGCCGGGAATCGCGCCAGGCGAGCGAGAAGAAGCGGGAATCGGCGCAAGAGCCGCTTGGGAAAGAGGGCGGCTTCCAGCTCATCATGAGAAGCCCCTATCTGCGCTGGATCGCCCTGCTCATCTTTGCTGCTCAACGTGGTGAACACCATGGGCGGGTATCATCCTGCTCAAATTTCGTGGGAATCGAAGCGGCGAAGGCGGTGGGCGAAGGCGCCGCCCTCGAGAGCCAGAGGGGCTCGTGGGCGGGCGCTTTCTTCAGCGACTTCTACATGTGGCAGAACCTGCTGAGCCTGCTGATTCAACTGTTCCTGGTTTCGCGAATCTTCCAGTGGTTTGGGGTGCGGGGCGCGATGTTCGTCCTGCCGATGCTGGCGCTAGGCGGCTATTCGGTGCTGGCCTTCTTTCCGGTGCTGGCGATTGTCAGGGTGACGAAACTGGCCGAGAACGCGACCGACTATTCGCTGCAAAACACGATCCGGGCGGCGCTGTACCTGCCGACGAGCCGCGAGGCGAAGTACAAGGCGAAGGCGGCGATCGACACATTCTTCGTGCGAACGGGAGATACGCTGCAGGCGGTGCTGGTCTACGCCGGCGTGAGCGTGGGCCTGGGCCTAAGCGGGTTTCGCCGAGATGAACGTTGGCTTCACACTGGTCTGGTTGGTGATCGCGGTGCTGATTTTCCGGGAACACAAGAAGCTGTCGGCAGAGGGCTAACGGCAGGCACAGGTTGGAATATACTTGCGGCAGCCGGGCGCTGAGGGTCCGGCGCGGCATAAGAGAGGTGTATCCCGATGAAATTCACGCGTAGGACGGCAATGCAGATTGCGGGCGCAAGTTCGATGGCGCCGGTGGCCATGCTGGAGGCGGCTCAGGTTCCGGCTCCGCCGAAAGAAGGGCCAAATACTCCCAAGATCGCTCTCGGCATGGGCGACGGCGGTGGGACTGCCGGAAGAGGCGCCGCGGCAGCCGGGGCGACTCCTCCCGACCCGCTCGCAGGGCCGAGGAAGATCAAGCAACTCGGCGTCAACAACGTCCTTGGCGGATTGGGCGGCACTCCGTGGACCGAGCAGGGCCTGAATACGCTGATGGAGCGCTGGAAGCAGTCGGGCATCACTGTTGGAAACCTGATGATCAATCTTTCCAACGACATCCTCTATGGCAAGCCCGGGCAACAAGCGCGACGAGGATATCGAGAAGATCAAGCAGTCGATCATCGCGGCGGGCAAAGTGGGCCTGCCAGTGGTCGAGTACAACTTCTACGCGCATCGCGCCATGGAGGGGTACTTCGAAGAGATCGACAAAGAGCGCGGGAACTCCGGTTGGACCGGTTTCGATTTCGAGCTGGTGCAGAAAGCCGGGCAGCCTTACCAGACGCGGCCGGAAGAGAACGGGATGAAGTTCAAGGATCTGAAGCCGCTGCCGAACGAAGGCGCGCACACGCTCGAGGAGATGTGGGCGAATGCTACCTACTTCCTGAAGGCCGTGATTCCGACGGCGGAGAAGGCGAATGTGCGGCTTGCGCTGCATCCGAATGATCCGCCGGCGCCGATCAGCCGGGGATCGCAGCAGATCATGGCGACGCTCGGCGGGTTGGAAGAAGCTGATCTCGATCGTGAACAGCCCGTAGCAACGGCATCACCTTCGACTGCGGCGTAACGCGGGAGATGGGCGAGGACCCGGTGGCGGTGGCCAAGTACTTCGGATCGCGGGACCGGATCAATCACTTGTCACTTCCGGAACGTGCTGGTGATGAAGCCCTACGAGCGCTACACGGAGGTGTGGATCGACGAAGGGCTGAACAACATGTTCGCGGTGATGAAGGAGATCGTGAAGGCACAAGTACAAGTTGCAGATCTATCCGGAACATCCGCGGCGGCTGGACTACGACGTCGAGCACGGCCGGATCGGCGGGTATCCGGGCGGCGGCGCGTACGCGGCGATCGCCTATAACGTCGGCTACACACGGGCGATGCTTCAGGCCGCCATGGGGTAGGTGTTCAACCGGCCGGTTAGTGCGCCGGCTGAACTGCGCGCTAACCGGCCCAAGTCGTCTCTCTTTCCGGCGCGAGCCGATGCGTTTGCCGTTACCGGCGGCGGCGCCTGAAATAAAGGCAGATGAGCGCCGGGCCGGCGAGCAGCAGGGCGGCCGGTTCGGGAGTTGCAGATCGTCAGTTCGGCTCCGCCCGAACATGTTGTCGGTCGCGTTAATGTAGAAGCCGAACGTATCCCCTGCATTCACGTTGACTTGAGCGAGCCCCCATTGCCTATCTGATCCCGACGTCGGACGACAGATTGTAGAAGGTGCTGTTGAGTATGTACCCGGCAGGATCATACGCTGGCCCCATCCACGTCGAAGGTCTGGTAGTCCCAACGGAAATGGGCGGTCCCGCTGCGAGGCATGACGATGGTGTAGCTGGTCCGAACAGCGGGATCGTTGGGACCACTTCCACTTCCGGCGCCCTCGTCGCTGCCGATCAACGTGACTGAACTAGGCGCATCCGAGACATCGAAGCTGCCTGTTGAAGTAAGTTCCAGTGTATTCCGTCCAATTGAGCTGGGGCGAAATCTCCCGAGAAACTTCCGTTGAACACGACCGCCGCATGACTGGACAATGCCAGAAACAGGGCGAAAGCCAAGCGCAATCCAATTCTGCAAGTCATTGGAATAATAGGGCAGACACGAGTCCGCCCTCCTCCTCCTCCAGGTTTCTTTGGGGAAAGTACCCCTAATAGCCTAGAAGTACCATCGGCCTCACAGGAACGAGCAGACACTCGGCATTCACCTGAAGGTCGTCTCAGCAAAGACCTGAGGGATGCTATTCGGCCGCGACGGCCTGCATGAGTGCGCGAATATAGCCGAAGGCGAAGGCGAAGGCCTGGGCGTTGCCTTCGGGGACGTCGATTCTGGGGACGTGGTCGGGCATCAGCATGCCGTCATAGCCGACGTCGCGGTACACCCGCAGCGCCGCGAGCATATCGACGTCGCCATCGTCGGGGAAGGTCTCGCGGAAGTCGAGGAACTTGCCCTGGATGTTGCGGAAGTGGACGTTGAAGATCTTCTTGCGGGAGCCGAAGAAGCGGATGACGTCGAGGATCTCGCGCTTGGGGTCCTGGAGCATCTCGCTCGACCGTGCCCTGGCAGAAATTGAGCCCGTGATAGGGGCTTTCGCGAATGGAGACGAAGCGTTTGAGGCCGTCGACCGAGCCGAGCACGGTTTCGACGCCGCGATAGCCTTTGCCCTTGGGCATGCCGGGGTCGTGCGGATGGCAGGCGATGCGGACCTTGTTTTCGGCGGCGACGGGGACGACGCGGTCGAGGAAGTAGGTGATGCGTTCCCAATACAGGTCGGCCGGAAGGCCGCCCGGGACGGCGTCAGGGGCTGCGGGGAGCTTGTCGTAGTTGAAGGTTGAGTACCTGGCCCCGCCGCGGCCCGTTGTGGACTCGCTGCGCACAACGCCGAGAATGCTCATGTTGTACTTGACGGCGGGGATGCCGGCGAGGGAGACGTTGCGGAGCATCTGGCAGATGGCGTCGATTTCGCGGTCGCGTTCGGGCGAGCGTCCCTGCAGGATGTTGCGGCATCTCGACGCGGTCAATGGGAAGAGAACTCAACGGGACCGGCACCATTTCGAGCTTGATGCCGAAGCTCTCCACGCGCTCGCGCAGGCGAGTGAGCGAATCGACGGTCCATTTCTCGTCGAGTTGTCGCGAGGGGAGGCCGCTGCAGATATTGTGGACTCCGAAGGCGGCACAGGCCTTGAGAATGGGATCCGTGGTGCCATGCTGCGTGCCGAGTTTCGCGGCGAGCGGTTTCTTGGGAGCCGCGGAAGCCGCAGAAGAAGTCAAGGTGCCGGCGGCAACCGCAGCGGGGAGTTCAACGAAATCGCGTCTGCGCATAGTGTGGCATTGTGTCACATTTCGGGGTCAAGTTTCAGCGTATGACCCAGGGGGGCTTTGCGGCGGCCATTTCAGCCTCCCAGCCTGAGAGGCTCCCCTTGAGGTCGGCGACAGTCTGCGGATGATGCCAGGCGAGGTCGGTGCGTTCTCCGGGGTCGGTGTCGAGGTTGAACAAGAGGTCGTAGCCGGAGTCCTGCAGAAGCTTCCATTGACCGCTGCGGACGGCCTTCTGTCGAAGCGGGGCGTGCTGGTAGCGCCAGAAGAAATTGCGCGGCTGCTCGGGTTGGAGGAGGTCGACGCCATCGAGCGCGCGGGAAGGGGCGACGCCGGCGGCGGAGAGGATCGTGGCGGTGAAATCCATCGTGATGGCAGGGCGCGTCGTGGTCTTGCCCGCGGCGATGCGGCCCGGCCAGCGCATGATGGCGGGGACGCGGATGCCGCCTTCCCAGAGAGTGAACTTGTGGTGGAAGAAGGGAGCGTTGTCGGAGAGGCGCTCGCCGCCGTTGTCGTTGGTGAAGATGACCAGGGTGTTTGAGGGCAACTCGGCGAGGATGCGGCCGATGTTGGAGTCGAGACTGCGGACCATCTGGACGTAGCCGGCGCGGTCGCCGTGCTGCCAGGTGGACTTGTCGCGGACGTCGGAGGGCCGGCCGGGCGGCTGGAATGGCCAGTGAGGGGCGTTGAACGCGGCGTAAAGGAAGAACGGGGTAGCCCTTTTCGGCGGATGAATTCGACGGCGCGATTGCCGAAGAGATCGGTGGAATAGCCGTCGTGCTGGACGGGGCGATCGTTTTCGTAGAGGTCTGGCCTGCCGTCGAGGTTGCGATGCGAGTAGTAGTCGTGGTCGCTGTTGCGGAAGCCGTAGAACTCGTCGAAGCCGTGCCGGTTGGGCGAGAACTCGTCTTCGGCGCCGAGGTGCCATTTGCCGACCATGCCGGTGCGGTAGCCGGCGGACTTGAGCAGTGAGGGGAGAGTGGGTTCGGCTGGGGAGAGTCCCTTTCCCGCGGTGCGCTCGCCGTAGAAGACGTACTCGATGCCGAGGCGCTGCTGGTAGCGGCCGGTCATCAGCGCGGCGCGGGTGGGGCTGCAGACGGGGGCGTTGGCGTAGCAGTGAGTGAAGCGGAGTCCACGGCGGGCGAGCGTGTCGAATGCGGGCGTGCGAATGTCCCTTGAACCGTAGCAGCAGAGGTCGGCGTAGCCGAGGTCGTCGGCGAGCATGAGGACGATGTTGGGACGCGGGTGAGGGGCCAGCGAGTGAAGGAACGATCGCCGCGTCATGTGGAGACAGACGTAGCGTAACCGTGGGCTATTGCGGACGATGTCGTACGGCTGGGTCCCCGGCGATCGTCGCGGTCGAGGGCGGCGTTGAACTCACAGCCGGTCATGGCTGTGAGGGCCAACAGGTACATCCAGATGCAGAGCGCAATGACTGCCCCGATCGAGCCGTAGAGGACATTGTAATTCGCGATATTGCGCACGTACCAGGCGAAGGTGAGGGTGAGGGGAAACCAAAGGATAGCGGCCAGCGCCGCCCCTGGCCAGATGTGGCGGCGGGCGGGAACCTGCGGCCCGAATCGGTAGAGAACCGCAGTGACCACGAACACCGTGGCGATGATCAGGATTGAGCGAACGACGACGGTGAGCCACCGCAAGCCGCCTTCCAGCGTCTGGCTGGATGGGAGAAAGCCGAGAGTGTGGACGAACCAGTTCTTCGAGGCGGTCGCCGAGAACCATCAGCGCGGTGCTGCCGACGATCGGCAGGATCGTGGTGGCCACCAGGATCATGGCGATGATGCGCTTGTGGACCACGTGTGCGCTTGTCCGGCACATGATAAGTGTCGTGGAAGGCTTCCATGAGGCTAATCATGACCCCTGACGCTGCCCAGATGGCGAGCAAAGCCGCTGCCACGGGCAGGACAGTAGGACGTGAGCCTCGCTGCGTCACCTGGAAACGAACGAGGTCCTCGACTCCCGGCGGCGCCACGCGGAAGAACAATGTGGTCACTCGCCTGGAGACCGCTTCGGCATTGACTTGAACAAGAATGGCTGTGGTCGAGGTGAGGACAGGCAGGAAGGCGAGCAGGGCGGAATAGGCCGCGCCTTTGGCGTAGCCAAGGGCGCCGTTGTTGTATACGCCGGCCAATGCGCGGCGGAAAGCCCGCCAAAAGGTGCCCACTGGCATATATTGTGACTGGAGTTTCAGATTTGCGCACTATATGTTTTATTGATCCCGCGCTTTTGGCAGGGAGCCACTGAGGGCGGGGGGCTGCCGTGTTCGCACGCTAGCCGGAATCCGGCTTCTATCGGGGGTCAGGCGGCTTTGGGGTCGTTCTGCATCATCCCGAAGATGTGGCCGTCGAGATCCTTGACGTAGGCGAGCCAGCCGATGCCGGGAATGGGCATCTTCGGCACGGCGATCGTGCCGCCGGCCTTCACGGCGTTGGCAACGGCCGCATCAAGGTCCGGGACGTCGATGGTGTTGACGCAAGGCTGCTCTGGATGCATGCGGCGCATGAGGCCGCCGTTGATGCCAGGTTGTGACGCGTCGCCGGTGGTTACTGTCCAATACTCCATGGGGCCGCCTCCCCAGGACTGGAATTTCCAGCCGAAGAGGTCGCCGTAGAATTTCATGGCGGCTTCGGGGTTGTTGGAGGGGATTTCGAAGTGGATTGGTCGATACATGCGTTTGCTCCTTCCGACGGTTCTGACAGTATACCCAGCTGGAATGCCCGCCAGTTGATCCCGCGGAGCCTGGGACGATATTGTGGAAGTTGCCACTGGACGTCTTCGCGCTCACGCGCAACCTCATTGACATCGAGTCGATCACCGGCAATGAAGCGCCGGTTGCCGAATACCTGACCACCCTGCTCGCCTCGATGTGCGAGGAGCACGCCGGACGTCTGGAGCAAATTCACGTAGAGCCCGGGCGCTTCAACGTGCTCGCCGTGTTCGGCGAACCAGTGGTGACGCTCAGCACTCACCTGGACACTGTGCCGCCATTTTTCCCCTCGCGCGAGGATGATGATTTCATCTGGGGGCGCGGGGCCTGCGACGTGAAAGGCATCATCTCGGCCATGGTCGCCGCGGCCCAGTTGCTGTTATCCGAAGGTGTCAGGAATTTCGGGCTTTTGTTCGTGGTGGGAGAAGAGAAGAACTCGGCCGGTGCGTATCACGCGGCGAAGACGCCGCGCGGGTCGAAGTTCCTGATCAACGGGGAGCCGACAGAGAACCGGCTGGCGCTCGGTTCAAAAGGGGCTCTGCGGTATGAGTTCGTCGCCTCCGGGAAGATGGCGCATTCCGCGTATCCGGAGTTGGGCGAATCGGCGATCGAAAAGCTGCTGGACTCACTGGTGCGAATTCGCGCGGCAAAGCTGCCCGTGGACCCCGTGCTGGGTCCTTCGACCCTCAACATCGGATTGCTCGAAGGAGGACGCGCGCCGAATGTCATCGCCGATCACGCCAGCGCGACCCTCATGTTCCGCCTGGTGGACGATGCCGCGCCAATCCGTGCGCTCGTCGAAACAGCGGCCTCGGGGCTAGTGGAAGCGCGCGAGATCCTCTGCATTCCGGCAATCAGGCTTGGCGCGCTGGAAGGCTTCGAAACCACGGTGGTCGCCTACACTACCGACATCCCTGCTTTTGGGGGCGCCTGGGGGACTCCGTACCTGCTGGGGCCGGGTTCGATCCACGTGGCGCACACAAGCGAAGAGCGGGTTCCCAAGAAACAACTGTTGGAAGCGGTGACCCTTTATCAGACAATGGTCAAACGCCTCCTGTCCGCCGCTTAAGTCCGCGCGCGGCGACTGAGGTTTTCCATCCAGACTGGATCGAGGCAGTTCTACATGATAGTGATGAAGTTCGGCGGTACCTCTGTTGAGAGCGCCGCTGCCATCGAGCGAGTGGCGGGAATCGTCCGCGCCCGCGTCGCGCGGAATCCGCTGGTGGTGGTATCGGCGATGGGTAAGACGACCAACAAGCTGCTGGCGGCCGCCGACAAAGCGGCGGCAGGCAACCTGGAGGGCGCATTGCGGGACGCCGAGGAACTCCGCGCCTTCCACCTGAATGAAGCCCGGGCAGTCTGCGGCCGCGAGCGGGTCGGGGCGCTGGAGCTGGCGCTGGGCAAGCATTTTGGCGAATTGGAAGAGACGTTGGAATCAATTTCGCGGGAAGGCCAGGTGACGCCGGCGCTGTGGGACGAGACGGCGAGCTACGGCGAGCGGTTGTCTTCGCTGGTCGTGACGGCTGCGTTCGCTTCCCTCGGCCTCGATGCGGCGCATCTCGACGCCAGGGAAGTGCTGATCACCGACAGCCGGCACACGCAGGCGCTGCCGCTCTACTCGCGGACGTACGCGCGTTTTCAGGAGAAGGCGCTGCCGCTTCTGCGCAGGGGCGTGGTCGTGATGGGCGGCTTCATCGGATCGACGCCACAGGGCGTCACCACGACGCTGGGGCGCGGAGGCTGCGATTTCACGGCCGCGATCGCCGGCGCGGGAATCGACGCCGAAGAGATTCAGATCTGGACCGACGTCGACGGCATGCTCACGTGCGACCCCAGCATGCTGGAGGGCGGCCACCTGGTGAAGGTCATCTCATTCGCCGAAGCCGCCGAACTGGCCTACTTCGGAGCGAAGGTGCTGCACCCGTCCACCGTGTTGCCCGCGGTGGAGAAGAACATCCCGGTGCGGATTCTGAACTCGCGGCGGCCGGATGTGGAAGGCACTCGCATCGTTTCAGAGGCGGTGTCATCCGTGAATCCGGTGAAGTCGATCGCCTGCAAACGCGGCATCACCGTGGTGAACATCAGGTCGCTTCGGATGCTCATGGCGCACGGATTCCTACGGCGGATTTTCGAGGTGTTCGACCGCTACCGCACGCCGGTGGACATGGTGTCGACGTCGGAGGTGAGCGTGTCGCTGACCATCGACCACACGGAACAGATGAGCGAGATCGAGGCGGAGCTGTCGAAGATCGCGGAAGTGTCGATACTCGGCGGGCAGGCGATCATCTGCCTGGTAGGTGATGCCATTCGCGAGACGCCGGGCGTGGCGCCCGCGTGTTCGCCGCGCTCAAGGAAATCAATGTCAGAATGATCAGCCAGGGGGCTTCGCTGCTGAACCTGAGCGTAGTGGTCGACGAGGCTGACCTGGTGCCTGCGGTGAAGCTGCTGCACGCGGAGTTCTTCTCCGAGTTGGATCCGGAGGTGTTTGGATGAGCGACAAGATCGCCTTGGTGGGATACGGCAAGATGGGGCGGATGCTGGAGCAGCTTGCTCCTGAGTACGGTCTCGAAGTGGCGCTGGTGCTGGACGTGTACAACAATGCCAACGGGGAAGGGTTTACGGCCGAGAACTTCACGGGGATCGCGGCGGCAATCGAGTTCACGGCCCCGGATGTGGCCGTATCGAACATCGAAAGGTTGATCGGTCTGGGCGTTCCCACGGTTTGCGGCACCACGGGCTGGTTCGGCCAGTTGGAGCGCGTCAAGTCGCTGGCAGAGAGCCGGGGTTCGGCTCTGGTTTAGAGCCCGAACTTCTCGATTGGCGTCAATGTTTTCGAGCGGATTGTCGCCGAAGGCGCAAGTGGATGGCCTCGCAGCCGGCCTACGAGGCCTGGGCCTGGGAGATCCACCACTCGGCCAAGAAGGACGCGCCTTCGGGCACGCTGCTGAAGCTGGTGGAGGCAGATGAAGGCGGCGGCTACACCGCCCCATCGACGCGTCGAGCAACCGGGCCGGGAAAGTGCCCGGCACGCACGAGATCGGATTCGATTCGGCCGCCGACACCATCACGCTGCGCCACACGGCGCGCAGCCGGGAAGGCTTTGCGCGCGGCGCGCTGAAGGCCGCGCGCTGGATTGTCGGGAAGCAGGGCGTGCTACGAGTTCAGCAGGATTCTGTTCGGTGATGAAGGAGGCGGTTCATGATGTTCACAGGATGCGGAACAGCGCTGGTGACGCCGTTTCCGGCGACGGCTCGCTGGATGAAGCGGCACTGCGGAGGCTGGTGCGGCGGCAGATCGACGCGGGAATCAACTTCCTGGTGCCGTGCGGCACCACGGGCGAGAGCCCGACGCTGACGCGCGACGAGCACCTGCGCGTGGTCGAGATCACGCTCGAAGAAGCGAGGGGAAGATGCCGGTGCTGGCCGGCGCGGGCGGCTACAACACCGACGAAGTGATCGAGCTGGCGCGCGAGCTGGAGGCGATGGGCGTCGACGGCATCCTGTCGGTGACGCCCTACTACAACAAGCCCACGCAGGAAGGTCTGTACCAGCACTATCAAGACCATTCGCGATGCCGATCAGACTGCCCGATCGTCGTCTACAGCGTGCAGGGGCGCACGGGCGTGAACGTCGAGCCGGCGACGCTGAAGCGGCTGGCCGGCATCCGAACATCGTGGGCGTCAAGGAGGCGTCCGGCAACATCGCGCAGATGGCCAGCATTTGCGCCACCATGCCCGAAGGCTTCGCGGTGCTGCGCGGCGACGACGCGATCACGATCGCCGCTGGCCGGCTTGGGCGGCCACGGCATCATCTCGCGTGGCGTCGAACGAGATTCCGGCCGAGATGGCGGCCCTGGCGCAGGCCTGCCTCGACGGCGACTTTTCAGCGAGCGCGGGCGATTCAGAAGAAGTACCTGCCGCTGATGGAGGTCAACTTCGTCGAGTCGAACCCGATCCCGGTGAAGGCCGCCATGGCGCTGATGGGCCTGCTGGAGCCGGTGTGGCGCCTGCCGCTGGTTGCGCCCTCAGCCGGCCGCGCAGCAGAAGATCGAAGCAGTTTTGCAGAGTCTGGGGTTGATCGCATGAACATGCAGGAACAGATCGAAGAGCTGTTCGCCAAGCCGGCGGACAATACACGACGAGCACTTCGCGTTGTTCGGCGATTCAAGCAGGCGCTGAACGCCGGGCGGATTCGCGCCGCCGAGCCTGACGCCGGCGACGAAACCGGCTGGCGCGTGAACGGCTGGGTGAAGAAGGGAATTCTGCTCGGTTTCCGCATGGGCGCGATCGTCGACATGTCGGTCGACACGGCGCAGCAGCCGTATTTCGACAAGGCCACGTATCCGGTGAGGCGAATGACGCGCGGAGGACGGAGTGCGCATCGTGCCGGGCGGCTCGTCGATCCGCGACGGCTGCTTCATCGGGCGCAGCGTCACCTGCATGCCGCCGATGTACATCAACGTCGGCGCTTACGTGGACGACGGCACGATGGTGGATTCGCACGCGCTGGTGGGCAGTTGCGCGCAGGTGGGCAAGAACTGCCACATCTCGGCGGCGGCGCAGATCGGCGGCGTGCTGGAGCCGGTGGGCGCGCTGCCGGTGATCATCGAAGACGAGGTGCTGGTGGGCGGCAACTGCGGCGTCTACGAGGGCACCGTGGTGAAGCGCCGCGCGGTGCTGGGCACCGGCATGATCCTGAACCGCTCGACGCCGGTCTACGACCTGGTGAGCGGGACCGTTCACAGCGCGACGGACGACGATCCGCTGGTGATTCCCGAAGGCGCGGTGGTCGTGGCCGGGGCGCGCGCGGTCTCCAAGGGCAAAGGCCCCGAGTGGGGATTGTCCCTCTACACTCCCGTGATCGTGAAGTACCGCGACGAGCACACCAGCGGCAAGATCAAACTCGAGGACTGGCTTCGATAACCGCTGGATAGGCCAGCAGGCCGGTCCTACTCAAGTCGACAGGATTGAGGCCAGGGTGAGTTCAGCCGTCCGTCGCCAAGTGAACGCGGCGGCGCGCTGAGGCCCGGCAGCGGCGAGCAACGCACGAACGCTCTCGTCGAAGAGCACCCTTTCCAACGCATCCAGGAGAGCGTCATCGCTGGCGGGATCGAAGTAGCAGGCTGCATCGGCACAGATGCTTCGCACGGGTTCGATGTCGCTCAGCGCCGCGGGCAGTCCGGCGGCCAGCGCCTCCAGCGGCGGCATCCCGAAGCCCTCAAAGCTCGATGGGTAGACAAACGCGCGGGCGCGGCGGTAGGCTTCGTAGAGTTTCTCGCGCGGCAACCAGCCGCATATTTCCACTGCTGACTGCAAGTTGAGAGCCTTTACCTCATCTTCTACTTGACTAGCCGCAAAGCCCCGCACTCCGGTGAGCACCAGCCGAAGGCGCGGGTGGCGGTCTCGCAGATGCCTGAAGACCCGCAGCAGGCGCGCGTGGTTCTTGTGCGGGTGTGTAGTCGAGGGACAGAGGAGATAGCCCGCGTCCTCGCGATTGCGGCCGATCTCGAAGAAGCGCGGATCGACGCCGTGGTGGACGACGTCGATGCGGGAGGCGGGCAGTTGGTAGTACCGCATGAGATCGTCCCGCGTGACTTCGCTGACGGCAATGAAGCGTTGCGAACGGCGGATCGCGATGGAGAGGAACAGATTCCAGAACGGCAGGTCGAACCAGCGGAAGTACTCAGGGTGGCGCTTGTGCTGGAGGTCGTGAAAGACCGTGACCTGACGGCAATGCGGCCACGCGGGCGCTGTAAAGCCCGGATTGAGCAGGACGTCAATCCTGTGGCGCTTCAACTCGGCAGGCAGTTTGAACTGCTCATAGAACAGCCGGCCGGGGCGCGATGCGGCGCGTACGGGCAGAACTTGCGGATTGCGTCCAAGTGGTCCGGTTTCCTGATTCGAGAAGACGACGAAGCTGTGGGGGCAGGGCAGCCCGTCGAGGGCCTCGATCAGGCTGCGCAGATAGATCTCTGTGCCGCCGACGCAGCCGGGGATGAGGTACAGGGCATTAATACCGATTCGCACGGGTTACTTCGGGACCGGCTGCGAGGCTCGCGCCGAGGCGAGCCCCTGCGCCGCGATCGTGTTGGATGGCGCGATGCGCAAGGCTTCCTCGAAGTCAGCGATCGCTTCGGCCGCCCGCCCGGAGACCAAGTAGACGTTTCCTCGATAGGCGAGAGCATTCGCGTCGCGCCGGTTCAGCGCCAATGCCTTGTTCAGCGCATCCAGGGCTTCCGCCCCTCGTCCGCTCTTGCCGTATATCATGCCAAGCGTCGTCCAGGCGTGCGAATCCTTCCTCAGAGCAGTGGCGGCCAGGAGTTTCTCGACCGCCGCGCTGGAGTCGCCCGAGCAATCGAGCGAGAGGGCCCAATCGACGAGAAGTTCGTAGTCCGGCTGTTTGAGGGAGGCAACTTGTTCGTAGTGTTTGTTGGCCTCCGCGCAGCGGCTGTCCTGGTAGAGCGCATAAGCGTATTGGAAATGGGCTCGGACGTTCTTCGGGTTGCCCCGCAATGAGTCTTGCCACATCGCCGTGGAACTGGTGTAGACCTGATTGCGCACCGCGGTGAGTCCGGCGAGCGCCAGCAGAATGCCGGCGAGGACGAGGCCGCGGGCCGGGTTCCAACGAACGCGCCCGAGCAGGGAAACTGTGGCCAGCAGCAGGCCGATGAAGGGCAAATACATGCGGCGTTCGACGAGAGTGTCGGCGATTGGGACAAAGGAAGAAGTCGGCGTCAGAAGCAGCAGGAAGCAAACCAGCCCCAGGAAGAGCAGCGGCTGATCTGCGCGCTTTCGCCAGGCCAGTACCAGCAGAGCGGCGAGGACGGCCAGAGCCAATCCAGGACAGGAAATCAACCGGTGCCTTCGCCAGCGGGTAGGCGTGGTCGAGGTTTTGTCCCCACGGGAAGAGGTAGAGGCGGAGGTAAATCGGGATGACCTGAAACTGGGTCCAGAGGTAGTCGAAAGGGTTCACACCCGCAACAAGGAATCCGGCAGTGCCTTCACGCGATGCGATGCCGATGATCTTCCACGCCGCAATGGCGCCGCCTGCGCCCAGGGGCGCGTACAGGTTCCAGTTGCGTAAAGCTCGCTTGAATCCGCCTTCGTACAGGTCGACAAGCGCGAAAACCCCCACCATCGCGATCGCCGATTCCTTGCTGAGCACCGCAAGACCCATCAGCGGCAAGATGGCCAGTGCCCGAGCCCAGGTCAGGGGAATATCGCGGTCGCGGCATACGAAAATAGCCAGCGCGGCATAACTGAACAGGACGCTCAGACCTTCGGAGCGCGAGACGATGTAGGAAACCGCTTCGGTCTGCAGAGGATGGAGCCAGAAAACCCCGGCCCCGAACAGGCTCAGCCAGTGTGACGTCCTGAATGCGCGGAGAATCACGAAAACCATTGCGCCGTTGATGGCGTGCAGGATCCAGTTGACCCAATGGAAGGGAACCGGATTGAGTCCCCAGAGGTGGTAATCGGCAAGCAGGCTGAGGTTGAACACCGCGCGTGCGATGCGTTGCGCATAGAACGCCATTGATCCGGGCGGTTCGCCGCTCAGGATGGGCTGGCTCAGGTCGTCGAACAGGAAGGGGCCGCTCATTGCCGGCAGGTAGACCGCCAGCGTGAGGCCAAGCAACGCCAGCATCGGCCACCAAGGATGCGTTTCGGCGGACGCGGCCGGTCTCCCCGCAGGAGCCGGTTCAGGAGCGGATCTGGTTCTTTTCATTCAATTCGCGGAGGTGGAACTCGAGAATGGCGACGCGCTGGGTGAGTGTGATGTTCATGTCCTTCAATTCGCTCACGACGCGGGAACTTCGGTAGCCGATCCACAGCGCGATCGCGATGATCATGAACAGCAGTGTGTCGGCGAATTCCGATGAATTCTGTGCCGGTTGAAACAGCGAGACCCCGGCGGCCATCATGACCAGAACCGCCGATGCAGCGAGCCAACTGACGGAATGCTCCACCCTGATATGCTCGCGGCGCAGAGAGCGCAGCACAACCAGGAAAATCATCACGCCGAAGCCGGCGAGCAAGGGAAGCAGGATTCGCATAGTCAGGCCCTCTTCACTCGACCCTCGAAGCGGAGCACGTTCACGAAGACGCCCAGCAGGACGTGGACGACGTAATAGATGGATTTTAGCGCGGTGATGCTGGAGCGGCCGCCTTGGCGAGGCCGCATGCGGCAGGGCACCTCTTCAAAGCGAAAGCGCCGGCGTTGGAGGACCACCAGTGTTTCGATCTCGGGATATTCGAGAGGGAAAGTATGGCTGAACACCTCCAGCGCGGTGTGGTTGACCGCCACGAAGCCGCTTGTGGGGTCGCTTACAGGGCGGCCGAGAATGGGCCGGAGGATGAGTTTGAAGAAGACGATGCCCAGCCTGCGGATCAGGCCCGTCTGGAAGCCGGGGTTGCCGGTTTCCCGGACGCCGATCACCATCTCGCAGCCGGCTTCGCGGAGCCGGGCCAGGAGACGCGGGACATCACGGGGATCGTGCTGGCCGTCGCCGTCGATACGAACCACCGTGCTGTAGCCGAGATCGAACGCGAGCACATAGCCGGCCTGGACGCACCCGCCCAGTCCGAGGTGGCACGGAAGGCGGAGGACTCGGGCCCCGGCCTGGCGTGCGTAGTCGAAGGTAGCGTCGGCGGAACAATCGTCGACGACAAGTATGTCCATTCCGGGCAGCGCCCGGCGGGCCTCGGCGACGACGCTGGCGATGGCCGCCTGTTCGTTCAGCGCCGGAATGAGGAGTAGAGTTCGATCGGACGTCACAGGCGCGCCACCTCCCGCAGGCTGATGAGATGGGAGGCGAGTAGCTTCGCCATGTCAGGGCGATGAGTGCTGCCTTGGATGGCGCGCCGCTGCCGCCATAGACGGGGCAGCTCGCGGAAGAGGTCGAAGTGAGCGCGAAGAACCATGGCAGCCAACCGCAGCGGGCCGCCCTCGCCGCGCGATGTATTCGGCCGCCTTGCCACGCCCTTCGAAAATGGAGATCACATGCCAGAAGTAGCGCAATGCCGACGCGAAGGGAGCCAATGCAAGCCATGAGCCCGGCAGGCATCGGACAGCCACCCTCAGCCGGTTGCGCTCCACCAGCCAGGCCTTGAGCGAGGAAGCGCGGCCGGCGCTGGCTGAATAGTTGTGACGGACCGTAGCGGCCGGAACGAATGGACACCGCCAGCCGGCCCAGCGCGCTCGAAGACCCAGGTCCGTGTCTTCGCAATAAAGAAAAAAACTCTCCTCGAACAGGCCTGTTCGCTCCAGCATCTTCCCCCGATAGATGGCGGCGCTACCCGATGGGCAAAGGGCATCGCCTGCACTCGCCCAGGAGCCGATGGGGTCATTGTGGCCGCGCTGTTTGCTCGATCCGTCTCTGGCGACCAACATTCCCGCGCTGTCGACGGAATTCGATTCGGACAACACGACAAGCGAAGCGGCCATTCCGGCGCCGGGGTCGGAATCCAATGCCCCCACAAGGTGCTCCAGCCACTGCGGAGAGGCCTCGGCGTCGTCGTTCAAGGTAGCCAGGAATTCGGCCGGGTATGCGGAATATGCCTGATTGATGGCGCCTCCGAAGCCCGCATTCTTCGGATTCTCGATCAGGCGCGCAACTGTATCCGCCGGGAGCATCCGGCGGGCCTCGCCCGACCCGCTGTTGTCGACGACTACCACTTCCATATCGGTGAACGACTGCCGTCCGAGTGAGCCCACACATGCGGCAAGAAGCGGGTTGCCGAGGGTCGGCACGACAACTGTTACGCGATGCCGGTAACCGAACGGTAGCAAATCAAGATTGTACGCGATTCGGGGGAGAGGCCTTGTCAGCTAGAATCGTAAGAATGCCGATTAAGACGACTGTTGTAGGGAGCTATCCGATTCCCCACTGGCTTCTGGGCGACACTTCGAAGACCACCCTGCGCGATGCCATTCTGGTCGTGCTCAAAACCCAGGAACTGGCCGGTATCGACGTAGTAGCCGACGGCGAGCTGAACCGGTTCGACCCGAGCCACCCCGAGACGAACGGGATGATCGATTACTTCGTCAGCAAGATGGACGGGGTGCGGACTAGGTTCTCGGTCACCGACCGCGATGCGTTCCGCGCCGACGCCGGATTGAACTACCGGAGCGATCCGGCGGGCATCGTCACAGGGCCGATCAGCGGCGGCGTGCTGAACCTGCCCGGCGATTACGAGTTCACCCGCGGACTGACCAAGAGCCCGATCAAGTTCACGTGCACCGGGCCGCACATGCTGGCCAAGGTGCTGACCGACCGGTACTACTCCAACCGCGCTGATCTCGCGATGGCCATTGCACACGTGCTGCGGCAGCAGTTGGAGCGGATCGATGCCGATGTCGTGCAGTTGGACGAAGCCAACATCAGCGGGCACCCCGAAGACGCCGAGTGGGCCGCGGCGGCGATGAACCACGTTCTCGACGGCATCGCTGGCGTGCGCGCGGTCCACATCTGCTTCGGCAACTACGGCGGCCAGAGCGTACAGCAGGGATTCTGGCGCAGCCTGATGCCGTTTCTGAACCAGTTGAAGGTCGACCACCTGGTGCTGGAGTTCGCCCGGCGCGGCTACAGCGAGCTGGAGCATTTCAAGGATCTCGATCCGCGGATCGGGCTCGGGCTGGGCGTGGTCGATATCAAGGACAACGAGGTGGAAACGGCGGAGACCATCGCCGAGCGGATCGAGCTTGCCTCTGGAGTGTTGGGCGCCGAGCGGGTCCACTACATCCATCCCGACTGCGGTTTCTGGATGCTGCAGCGAAACGTGGCCGACCGCAAGATGCGCGCGCTCGTCGCCGGCCGTGACCTCTTCGAGGGGAAACCGAAAGCGTGAGCAGGCTCCTCATCGCCGCTCTGGCGTGCGCATATTGTGCCTGTGCTCAGGAGGCGCCCGAAGGGCATCATCTCAAGAACATCCAGCAGTTGACTCAATCCGGGCAGAATGCGGAAGCCTACTGGTCGCCAGACGGCAAACGGCTCATCTTCCAGTCCACGCGCGAGCCCTACAAGTGCGATCAGATTTTCGTGATGAACGCCGATGGCAGCGGGCAGAAGCTGTTGTCCACGGGGAAGGGAAGAACCACCTGCGGCTACTTCCTGCCCGACAACAAGCATGTCGTCTACGCATCGACGCATGAGTCGGCAGAAGCCTGTCCAACTCCACCGGACCGCAGCAAGGGCTACTTGTGGGCCGTTTTTCCGAGCTATGACATCTTCCTGGCCGACGACGAGGGGAAGATCCAGAAGAAGCTGACCGATGCGCCGGGCTACGATGCCGAGGCGACTATCAACTTCAAGACCGGCAAGATCCTGTTCACTTCCATGGCAAGCGGAGATCTGGAGCTGTGGGAAATGAAGAAGGACGGAGGCGGAAAGAAACAGTTGACCCGGCGCGAAGGCTATGACGGCGGAGCTTTCTATTCTCGCGACGGGAAAAGAATGGTCTGGCGCGCCACCGATCCGGCAAATCCGAAGGTCATGCAGCGCTACAAGGATCTGCTGAAGGAAAACCTGACCGAGCCGATGAAGATGGAGTTGTTCATCGGCGACGCCGACGGCGAGAACGTGAAGCAATTGACCAGCTTCGGCTGCGCCAGTTTCGCGCCGAGCTTCACACCGGACGGCAAGCGAATCATCTTTGCGTCGAACAAGCACGATTGCGACGGTCGCAAGTTTGAACTTTACATGATCAACACGGACGGCACCGGGCTCAAGCAGGTGACCAACTTCGGCGGCTTCGTCTCGTTCGCCGAGTTCTCACCGGACGGCAGGAAGCTTGTCTTTGCCAGCGACTGGAAGGCCCACTCGCGCTACGAGTTCAACATCTTTGTGGCGGATTGGGTGGATTGATCAGCCCGCTCAGACGGCGCAGATCTTCACCGCTTCAGCCAGCGAGACGAGCGGCTCGCGCAGCGGAATGAACTCGTGCGCCATGTAGCCTGAGAAACCGGTGTCGGCGATTGCGCGGGAGATCGCTGCGTAGTTCAGCTCCTGCGTTGCGTCGATTTCGTTGCGTCCAGGGTTCCCGCCAGTGTGATAGTGACCGATCCACTGCTGGTTCTCCCGCAGTGTGCGGATGACGTCGCCTTCCATGATTTGCATGTGGTAGATGTCGTACAGCAGTTTCACGTAGGGAGAATTCACTTCCTTCATGACGCGAACGCCCCAGGGCGTCTTGTCGCACATATAGTCCTTGTGATTGACCTTGGAGTTGAGCAGCTCCATGACGATCAGGATGCCCTTGTCTTCGGCGTATTTCTTGATCCGGTTGAGGCCGATCACGCAATTGGCGGCCCCTTCCTCATCGTCCATGCCCTTACGATTGCCCGAGAATACGATGATCGAGTGGGCCTTGGCGCGGGCGGCGTCCTCGATCATGGTCTTGAACTTCTCTTCTGCTCCGGCGTGATTCTCCTTACGGTTAAGGCCGTCGGGGATGCTGGTGGGGCCGGGAACCACGGTGAGCCGGAGGCCCGCTTTGAGTACTGCGTCCCATTCCTTTTGGCTGACCAGATCCATGGCCACGATGCCATTCTTCACGCAGGCAGCGGTAAGGTCCTCGATCGGAGTCTTGGCGTAGCACCAGCGGCAGACAGATTGCTTGATCCGGCCGGCGGAAGGTGACTGGTTGAGGGATGCGTGCATGGAAGACGAAGCGGCGGCTGCAACGGCCGGAGAGGCGAGCATCTGGCGGCGGTTCATGACACTGATGCTACCAGAGCCACCGGCAGCGGCGCGTCTTATGCTTGAAGCATGGTAGCGATCGATCCGCGGCAATTGGCGGCGCTGGAGTGGCGGCAACCCTCCGCGCTGAATAGAAATTATGAGCTGAAGAGCGGCGATTCGATGCTGGCTGAGTTGCGATTCGCCAAGGCGCTTGGCACGTTTGCCACAGGGAGAACTGCCGGCGCTGTCTGGTCCTTCAAGCGAAGCGGCTACCTGAATCCTCTGGTGACCGCGCGGGCGGAAGGAAGCGATTCGGACCTGGCCGCCTTTCGAGCGAAGTACACCGCGCGGTCGGGAGTCCTGACAATCGGCGGAGAAACGCTCTCCTTGCGGGCTTTGAATTTCTGGGGCTCCGAATGGGGCCTCGAAGACGGGGCCGGACGTCTGTTGATGCGAATACACGAAAAAGGGATGGTCCACTTTTCGGCCAGGTACGAACTGACAGAAGACGGCAAGGCAACGGAGCGACCTGGGACTGCTGCTCTGCCTGTCCTGGTACGTCCTGGTGTTGATGGCCGCCGATTCCTCAGAATAGAAGCCCGCTGTACACTAACCTCAGGAATCGACGCGACTAACTTGAGCAATGTTCGTCTGCTTTACCTGGCCGCGCACGGCGGATTCGCCGGTCAGGCGGTTGCCTTGGGGGGCGGAGCGGCAGTTTTCAATCTGTTGATGGCCGAGTGGGCGAAGTGCGCCCCGTTCGATGTCGAGGCAGTGACCCCGGCGGTGATTGGCGCAGGCGCTCCGACGGCCAGCGACATTGCCGGGTTCAAGGAGCGAGAATACGCTCAGTTCTGTGACGCCTTCCGGGAAGCGTCAACACGGCGGGTGCTCGAAGAAGACCCTGGTCGCGTGGCCGTGCTTGTCAACGATGTGAGTGAGGGGCCCGATTTCGCACGGCTCGCCCGCCGCGGCTATCGCATGTCGACAATCTATCACGTCGATGTCGTTGCCTATATCGCCAGAATCTACCTCCGGGGACATGTGGCGCCATGGACGCTCACCCGCGCATGGCGTGCGGTGGAAGCCCTGGGTGGAAGTCGAATCGCCCCACGGATTCTGCGGCTCATCTTCGAGCAGCAGGCCGGCAGTGTAGAGCATTCTTCGAGGCTCGTCGTGCCGAGCCGGGGAATGAAAGAGACCCTGCTGCAATGCTATCCCGATTTGTCCGGACAAAGGGTCCTGGTTCTACCCTGGGGCATGCCGCCCCCCGAGGTTTCAGAAACCGACGCGGCGAGCGAGGCCAAACGGCTACGCGCCGAGTTCGGCGTGCCGGAGGGTGCATTGGTGCTGGCTACCCTCAGCAGGATCAGTCCCGAGAAGGGCCACGACCTGCTCCTGAAAGCACTGTTGGAGTGGGAGTCTCGCGGCGGGCCGGGCCCGCCCTTGTGGCTCTTTATCTGCGGCGAAGCGGCGTTCATGCAAGGAGGGCCTTTTCTGGCGAAGCTCAAGCTGATGGCAGAACGGCTGAGGCGGATCAAGGTCGTCTTCTGCGGTTATGTTTCCGGTGCGAGAAAGGCGGGTTTCCTCCGCATGGCCGATTTGTATGTGTTTCCCTCCAGGCATGAAAGCTATGGCCTCACACTGATGGAGGCGATGGGAGCGGGGTTGCCAAGTGTGGCTCTTGAGCACGACGGATCAAGGGAGTCGCTGGCGGAGGAGTGCGGGGTCATGATCCCGGCAGGCGACAACCGCGGGGTGGTATTCGCGTTGGCGCGTGAGATTGAGGCGCTGGCAGCGAACCCGCAACGGCGGGCCGCGATGGCCTCTGCAGCGTCCGCCCACGCACAGGCGCGGCCGTTCAGCCTCGCTGCCGCCCGTCTGGCGAGCAGTCTGTTCGAATCGGATTAGATTCGCGTCTCTTCAACCAGCAAGGGTGCAATCTTGTTCAGGGCAAGGACGCGATCGGCGGCCCCCAACCTGATGGCTTCCCTGGGCATGCCGAAGACGATGCATGTGCTTTCGCTTTCCGCGATGGTGCGGGCGCCGGCTGTCTTCATTTTGAGCATCCCCTGGCTTCCGTCTGACCCCATGCCCGTGAGCAGGATGCCCCAACAGTGATTGGCTGCGGCTGCGCTGACGCTTTCGAACATGACATCCACAGAGGGGCGTTGATAGCAAACCTTGGGACCCGAGTCCAGCCGCAGGCGCCAATTTCCGGGGCCGCTCGCCCTCGATGATCAGGTGGTGATCGCCGGGCGCGATGAAGGCGACTCCCGGCTTCAGGGTCTCGCCGCCGGCCGCTTCCCGCACCTCCAGCGCGCAGATTCGATTCAGGCGCTGCGCAAACGCCGCCGAGAAGCCGGCCGGGATGTGCTGTGTGATGACCATCGGCGGCATCGAAGCGGGGAGGCGCGCAAGGATCGCTTCAATTGCCTGGGTGCCGCCCGTGGAAGCGCCGATCGCGATGATCTGACTGGCCAGGCAGGGCCGGATATTTGACTCTGTCTGCTCGGGGCTTGCCGCCTGTAACGGCTTGGCCACCGGCGCCGAGGTGATTTCCTCGTCGCGTCTGCTCCTCAACCGCGCTCCGGCCCAGGCGGCTGCGCGCACCCGCCGCGGCAAGTCCTCTCGCAGATCGCCCACCGAATAGGGCCCGCCGGGCTTGGCGAGCACGTCGACTGCGCCGCGGCTTAGAGCCTCCATGGCGGCGCTGGTTGATGATTGTGTCAGCGAACTGACCACGATCACCGGCAGGGGATAGTGCTGCATCAGCTTGTCGAGAAACGTCAGCCCGTCCATGCGGGGCATTTCGATATCAAGCGTCAGTACGTCAGGCCTCAGGGCGACGATCTTGTCGCGGGCAATGTAGGGATCAGGTGCCGTTCCCACCACATCCAGGTCGGGTTGCGCCGAGAGAATCTCACTGAGCACCTTGCGGACGATCGCGGAATCGTCAACTACCAGCACTCGGATCTTCGAGGGCTTCACTGCCGGTCGGGCGGTCGTCTTTTCGGGCACAGCTACAATTTTCCGGGTGACCGGATAGTCCCTGATCGTACTTGGTTCCATGACTAGAGTCCTCTATAGGTTAAGGAGATTGCCAGTGATCCGCACTCCAGAGGAAACCTGATCCAGGGTGACGTGGATACCTCAGATGACGCCGCCACCTTAGGTGAAGAAATGACGATGTGGCTGTCCGGATCCAATCGGCTGAGCGTGGCGCCGCAGAGCATGTTGGTCAGTTCACACAGCACGTTGGATCCCAGTCCTGCGGTGATCTCGTCTTCCTCGGCGCCGAGAAACGAGGCTGACAGCCGGTTGAGTGACTTGGCTTCGAGCGCCACGGCGAAGGAGCCTTCGGCCGTACCCGTAAAGCTGGCCAGGGCGCAAAGGTCCTCAGGCCGCGGAGTATCACAGTCTTCCGGCCGCTGCACGGGAAGTTCGAAGAACATCGTATCCAGCACGTCAACAGCCGCCTCGACCGCCCATTGACGCAACGCCGGTTCGCTGAGGTTCATATCAGTACTCCTGCCAGTCGGGGAAGATCCCGCACAGCACTTCGCTGATTCGCTCGGGCGGAAATGGTTTTCGTATGTATCCTGATGCGCCCAGGCGGATCAGTTCGCCTACCCGCTGATCTGTCGAATCGGTGGATATCACCACCACGGGAATCCCGGCGAACTGGGAATCCGCCTTGAGCGAGGCCAACAGCCCCTGGCCGTCCATGACAGGCATATTGATGTCCGTCAGAATGAGATCGACCGTCTGGCCCGCCAGCCGGGATAGGGCTTCCTGGCCGTTGCCGGCTTCCAGGCATTCGGATATTGGCAATCCCGCGACATCCAATGTTCGCCGGACAAATGAGCGCATGACTGGCGAGTCATCGACGATCATCACGCGCTTATGCATGGCACACCTCCTCGGTCATGACTGCGCCGCCCGGCCAGTTCGCGCTCCGGTTCTCCTGCACACCGGATCATGAACCTGCCGTCGGCATTGTGAAGCCGGACGGTTCGGGAGACGGCGCCTCCCACGTCCTCGGCCTGTACGAGTACGCCTGCCTTCCAAAGAATCTTGCGCAGCGCGGCCAGGTTGCGCTGACCGATATTGAAGATGCCGCCGTCGTCGAATACGGCGGCTCCGCCGGCGATGCGCACCACCAGTCGGCGTTTCTCCGCCCCCCTGTCGTAGGCGGACCGGAACAGCATGGGAGTTCCTGTGTCGGCGTAGCGGAAGGGGGCATCCCTGCCGCCGCTGGCGCGATCCACAGCTGAATCGGGCAGCATGAAGTGCAGCAATCCGGCCACGCGCGCCACCGGATCCCAGATCGCGACCGCAATGCACGAACCGAGTGCATAGGTGATCAGCTCCGATTCCGGGTCGGCCGTGATCTTGCAGTCGCCGACGCCGACGACGAGCGCTTGCGCTGTCAATGGGCAGGTCCTCCTCTCCAGTGCCTGCTACCGCGCACCGGGTTTGCGGTAGACGGCCGGCATGATGTACTCAAGGTCATGTCTGATCCCCATCAGTCCCTCTGAATGTCCTATGAACAGGTAGCCACCCGGCTCCAGTTGCGCGGCGAAGCGGCGCACCAAATCTTCCTGCGTGGGCTTGTCGAAATAGATCATCACGTTCCGGCAGAAAATCACCGTCTTGCCGCCGACGCTGTCGATTGGCTGCATCAGGTTCACCCGCTCGAACCGAATTCTTGACCGGTACTCGGGCCGGACCCGCACAAATCCCGCCTGCTCTCTCACTCCGCGCTGGAAGAACCTCTTCTGCCACGGATCAGGCATCTCGTGCAATTTGCTGTCGGCGTAGATGCCCAACTGCGCCGCATGGAGCACCCTGGTGGAAATATCGCTGGCCAAGAGAGACAGTCGCAGCGCGGAGACGTCGGGCAGCGAATCGATCAGCGTAAACAGAATGCTATATGGCTCCTCGCCCGTCGAGCATCCCGCACTCCAGATCGACACCTCTCGCGTTCGCATCATCGGCGCGATCAATTCACGCAGCAGTTGAAAGTGCCGTGCCTCCCGCAGAAAGCTGGTGAAGTTGGTGGTCAGCGCATCGATCAGCGCCGCAAGTTCCAGTCCCCCACGATCGCTTCTGACACGCTCCAGGTAGCTCGAGACGCTGGCCAGCCCAAGTTCCCTCATCCGCTTGGACAGCCGCGCGCTGACAAGGGCTTCCTTGCCCTCCCGAAGGTCCAGGCCGAAGAGACTCCTGGCAAGGGATTGGACTTCCCGGAACTCTTCCGGCGTCAGGCGGTCTGCTGGCGGCGGGGTGGCCGCTGCTACGTGCGGCTGCGCCGCCGGCCACCCCTCAATTTGAAGGCCGATTCCAGCCAGGCGCGAGTTCATTGCGGCGCTGCCTGTGTGCGATTACAGTCAGAAGCCAAAGTGGCCAGATCGAGGATGAGACCTACGCGCCCGTCGCCCAGGATCGCTCCGCCGGCGATCCCCTTGACACCCTGAAATGTCGCGCCCAGGCTCTTGATGACAACCTCCTGCTTGCCGGCCAGCTCATCCACAAGAAGACAGAACTGGCGCTCCTGGCTTTCTCCGACAATCATCAGGCCATCACATGCGTCGACCGAGCGCGCCTCGATGCCCATCCGGTCCGCCAACCGGATCACCGGCAGCAGGCGTTCGCGCACCAGGGCCATCTCGTTCTTGCCCTCCACACTGAAGACCATTTCCGGCGTCGCCTTGAACATCTCCCGGACAGCGAAGATCGGGACGATGAACCGCTCTTTCCCGATCACCACAATCAGGCCGTCGATGATTGCCAGAGTCAGCGGCAGCTTCAGCAAGAAAGTTGTCCCGGCGCCCTTCGCACTGGTGATGTCGATCCTGCCGCGCAGTTTGTGGATGTGCTTGCGGACTACGTCCATTCCCACACCCCGGCCGCTGACGTCAGTGACTTTCTCAGCGGTAGAAAAGCCCGGCTCGAAGATCAACTGCCACACCTCGGCATCGGTCAGGTTCCGGTCCCGTTCGATCAGGCCGCGCGAAATCGCCTTGTCCAGAATCCGCTGACGGTTCAGCCCCCTGCCGTCGTCGCCGATCTCGATCACAATCTGGCCCGCCTGATGACTCGCCTTGAGCCGAATCTTGCCTGCGGCGGGCTTTCCCGCGGCTTCGCGGCCGCCCACGTCCTCAAGCCCGTGGTCCATCGAGTTGCGAATCATGTGGACCAGCGGATCGGCCAGCTCCTCGACGATCGTACGATCCAGTTCGACGTCTTCTCCGAACAGCTCCAATTCGGCCGGCTTGCCGTTCTTCTTGCTCAGGTCGCGAACCAGCCGTGTCATCCGGCGAAACAACTGCCCGATCGGCACCATCCGCATCGCCATTGCTGTCTTCTGAACATCGGCGGTGACTCGTGCCAGGTGAGCCACATCGCGCTGCAGGCGCGGCGACTTCACCTGGTTCAGGTCCGGATTGTGCTTCAGCATCGACTGCGCAATAACCAGCTCGCCGACCATGTCAACCAAATATTCGAGCTTCTGCGTGTCGACTTTGACCATCGAGCTTTCCTGCCGGGGTTTGTTCAGCCCCGCGGGTTCGCCCGGAGCGGTCCCGGCCAGGTCAGCCTGAACCGCCAATGCCTGCGCCGGCGGCGTGGATAACGCCTGGGACAATGCCGGAGCGGCCAGGGCCTCCATGGCCGCGGCATCATCCAAAACAGTTTCAGTTGCCGCCGCCTGAACACGCGCGATGAGGCTGGCGTGACCGGGCGGCTGACACGCCTTCCGGCCTGCGGCGCCTTCTTCAATGAAGTCCAGCCACAACCGCAGGTAGTCGCCCGAGGCGAGCACGACTTCGATCGACTCCTCCTGCAGCACAAGCTGCCCATTGCGCGCCAGGTCGAGCAGCGTTTCCACTTCGTGCGATACCTGCTGGATCACTTCGAAGTCCAGGAACCCGGCCAGGCCTTTCATCGTGTGGAAACTCCGGAAGGCGCTGTGCAAGGTCTCCGGCGTAGCTTGGCCATGCTCGATCTCCAGCAGGCGGGCCTCGATGTTGACCAAGTGCTCGCGGCTCTCCACCAGAAAATCCTGCAGTAACTGCGGGTCCTGGTTCAAGGAAGCCAGCGGCTCATCGGGCGCGGCGGCGGAGAGCTGCCTCAGACTTTCACCGATGTCGTCGTTTGAGCCGGGGGTAGCCGGCTGTGGAGTCTCGCTCGCAACTGCGGCGCCGGTCGATTTCCTGCGGATTCCCATGTGTTGTCTCCTTGGGGCTCTGCGGCCCGGGTTCGGGCCGCGCCCATCGGGCTCTTGTGAATACCGCTAAAAGTCGCGGAAATCCTCATCCATCGGGATGACGTCCCTCGCTGCAGCCTTGGAGGTGGAAACGGGAGGGGCCGGAATTGTGCGCCCCCCTCCCCCCCCTGATCGAAACGCCTGTTGCCGGACCGGGGACGGATCTCTGCGATAGGCGGGCACGGTCTCCTCTTCACCGCCCACAAGGTCCTTCAGCCGGACCACGGCATCATTGAGAGTCATCGCTTGCGCGCTCATCTCTTCACCCGCCGACGCGCTTTCTTCAGCCGATGCGGCCACCGATTGGGTCACCTGCTGCATCTGGCCCACCGCCTTGGCGATCTGCTCAATGCCGCGCGCCTGCTCCTGGCTGCCCTGGTTGACCTCGTTGGCCAGCAGCCGGATGCGCGACGAATTCTCCACAACGCGCGATATCCAGGAGGCGACCTCGTCCAGCCGCGACTTGCCTTGGCCTGAACTGGTGATGGACTCCTCGATCAGTTCAGAAGTGTCCTTGGCCGCCTGCGCACAGCGCTGGGCCAGATTGCGCACCTCGTCGGCGACCACGGCGAATCCCATGCCCGCCTCACCTGCCCGCGCTGCCTCCACCGCGGCGTTTAACGCCAGGATGTTGGTCTGGAATGCGATCTCGTCGATGACCCGGATGATCTTGCTGATCTTTTCGCTGGAGGCGTTGATCTGGCTCATCGACTCGATCAGTTGATGGAGCTTCTGGTCGGTCTCCTTCAATAGCTGATCCGCGTTCTGTGTCTCGTTGGCCGCTGAACGCGCGTTCTCCGCGTTCTTTTGCGTCATTGCGTTGATCTCCTCAGTCGACGCTGACGTCTCCTGCAGGCTGGCGGCCTGTTCCGAGGACCCTTGCGCCAACGCCTGGCTGGAGCTGGAAACCTGGGTGGATGCCGATCCCACCTGTCGGGCCCCGGACGCGATTTCAGCTGCGATCAGGCGCAGTCGCTCCAGGTTGCCCCGCACAACCCACAGCGCAAACCCGGCGATGGCCAGCGAACCCAATACGAGCAGCCCCAGGATCCACACCGAGATCAGCGCCTTGCTGTCGGAGTCCGAAGCCGCTTCCCTGATCAGACGGTCCTGCATCGCCACCATGCGGGTGCTGGTCTCGCTCATACGTTCCATCAGCGGCGCGAAGTTGTCGGCCTGCATGCGGTTGGCATCCTCGAATCGCTGTTCGCGAATGTGCGTCCGGAATGCCGGCGACAACCGGTCGAACTCTTCGACCGAACTTCTCATCGTTGCAAACAGCCGTTTGCCCTCCTCCAGCATCACCAGTGGTTCCAACTGCTTCAATGCCAGGTTCGCTTTTCCGCTCGCGTCCTGAACCTGCCTCTCCGCCGCTGCGATCTTTTGCATATCGCTTGTCAGCGCGCCGATGAGAAAGCCGCGCTGGGCTGCCTGCAATGCCATAACCTGGCCGTAAATCACGTTGGTCAACGAACTTTTCCGGTTTTCACGATTGGCCATGTTGTCAATCGTGCTCCGCAGGTTCATCAGGCCCACCGTGCTGGTGACGCCAATCACTAGCATCAACACCACGCAGGCGCCCAATCCAAGAAATACGCGCGCACCGATCGTTTTCTGCCGGTTCATAAAGCTACTACCTCCGAGTTCCTTCCATCCGCCTTAAGTTATTCAGGCTGTTCCAACGCATCAGGCAACGCCGCTGATGCCCGACAGTTCTTCCAGTCCGCCGAAATCCTGCTGCGATAGCACGCGGTCGATGTCGAGCAGAATCTTTACCTTGCCTTTCACCTTCGCCATGCCGAGGATGTAGGGCAGTCTCATCTGGTCGCCGAAATCGGGAGTGTCTTCGATCTCGCCTTCCTGAATTGTGAGGACCTCGTTGACCCCGTCAACGATCACGCCAACCATCATCGAGCCGCCATCGCTTTGAACCTGCAGCACAATGATGCACGTCCGCGCGGTGTACTCGGCGCTCTCGAGCCGGAACTTGCGGCGCAGGTCGATCACCGGAATCACTTTGCCCCGCAGATTGATCACACCTTTGACGAAATCCGGCGTTTGCGGGACCGCGGTGATCTCCTGAAGGCCCATGATCTCCCGCACCTTGAGTACGTGAACTCCAAATTCTTCGCGATCCAGATGGAAAACAAGGTACTTTCCCTGCCGTTGCCTTGCTGCTTCGGCCGCAATCGGTTGAGCGACGGTTGCCACTGACGGATCCTCCTTACTTGCCTGGGGTTTGCCAGCCGGGACCGGTTGGCTTTCGGCCTCATGTTGCGTTCGGCTTACCCCACATGGCCCTTATCGGAGCCGCCTGCGGACTCGTGAGTATTTCGTGCCAGTTGCGGACCGCCCCTCTCTTCAGGCAATCTGTAAGGTTTCCCGCTGGCGTGGAATCGTCTTCGCCTCTTCGGACCGCCTCATGAGAATTCGAGTCCTTTATCACGACCACTGTTTCGATGGCGCCGCCTCTGCCGCCTTCTTCAGCCGCTTCACCCGCGAGCGGTTTTACAACGGGGCGGACTACCTTTACACGGGCATGGCCCACAAGGCCTCACAGCTCTTTGACGATTCCCTCTTTGACGGCGATCGAGAACGCCATCGTCGATTTCAAGTACTCCAACAACGACAGTCTCACCTGGTGGTTCGACCACCACCAGAGCGCCTTTCTCAGCAACGAAGACGCCGCCGACTACGAACGGAAGAAAGACGCCCGGCGCTACTACTTTGATCCCACCTACCGCAGTCTGTACCGAGTTCATCGCGCACATCGCCCGTTCCCGCTATGGATTCGAAGCCCCCGATCTCGCCGAACTCGTCCACTGGGCCGGCATCATCGACGGCGCCGTCTACTCCAGCGCCGAGGAAGCCGTCGCCATGCGGGCGCCCGCAATGAAGCTGACCCTGGTGATCGAGGCCGTTCAAGGCAGCGAATTCGTCCAGCAGATCATCGGGCTGATGCAGCACCACCGCCTCGACGAGATCATGGCCAGACCCGAGGTCGTCCAGACGTTCGCCCCGCTGTACGAGCGGCACCTGCGCTCCATCGAGTTGATCAGGTCACAGGGTTCCTGCAGCCGCGGCACGATCTTCTTCGACATCGCCGACCACCAGATGGAGGGCTACAACAAGTTCATCCCCTACTCGCTGTTCCCCGAAGCCACCTACACGGTGTCGGTGAGCCTCGCCAGCTTCCGGACCAAGATCTCGGTCGGTTCGAACCCCTGGGCGCCCAAGCCTCCGGAGCACAATCTGGCGACGATCTGCGAGCGCTACGGCGGCGGCGGGCATCCCCGCGTGGGCGCCATCAGTTTCGAGCGCAACCAGGTGGCCGAGGCGCGCAAGGTGGCCCAGGAGATTCTCGCCGAGCTGCGCCAGTAAAAAGGACGCAAGCTCAGCAGGACTTCAGCGGCCGGCCGCCTGAATCTGGACCAGCGATTGGTCGACTGCCGGCTCGAATGGCCGCGGGTCGGGCAGTGTCTGCGGCGCACGCCAGAAGTCGAAATAGCTCACATAGTGCACGCAGCTCACCGTGCAGTACGGAGCGCAGGCCTTTTCGGTGAGGTACTCACGGCGGATGTCCTCGACTCCATATGCCGAGAGCGGCTTGGCGGGGTAGCCGCGCTGCTGTGAGCAGTAGTGCACCAGCCCGTCCTCGCAGATGTAGAGGTAGCGCGCCCCTGCCCGGCAGCGCCAGTGAGCGGCGCGCCCGTGCGCGATGTTTTCCTGGAAGTAGCTCAATTGCGAAAAATTGCGCTTCTCCAGGGCTTTCACCTGAAGATAGATTTCCTTCTCGTGCTCGCTCAGCGGTTTCAATTGGCCGGTGCCGTCGTGAATGATGCCGATGGTCGAAGTGAAGCCGAGCTCGATCGCGCGCCGGCCGATCGTCAGCGCGTCGTCGGGGTTCTTAACTCCCCCGCCGACCACGGAGTTGATGTTGACGTGGAACACGCGCGTGCTGGGCCAGCAACTGCAGTTTCCTGTCGAGCACCTTCAGGCTCTTCTTCGACACCTCGTCCGGCATCACGTTGTCGATGGAGATCTGCAGGTGATCGAGCCCGGCGCGGTTCAGCCGCTCGATGCGCTCGGCGGTCAGCAGATAGCCGTTGGTGATCAGGCCCGCGATGGCGCCGTTGCGTGCGGATCCGGGCGATGATCTGATCCAGGTCGGGGTGCAGCAGCGGTTCGCCGCCGCTGATCGTGATGATTGACGTGCCAAGTCTGCCCAGATCGTCGATGCGGCTCAGCATCTCCTCGGTATCGATCGGCTTGGAAACGTCGTCGTACTCGTTGCAGTACGTGCAGGCAAGGTTGCAGCGGCGAATGGGAATGATATGGGCCATGATGGGGTGGTGCTTGTGGACCGCCCCCCAGGCAATCATCGATAATTCGCGGAGACGACGCTTGAGCGCTGCCCAGTCGCGCCGGGCCCGGAAACCGTGGTCCGACATGCTTCTATCTGCTTATTAGAACAGATGGAAACGCCTTTCCATAGGTTTCTGAAGTGACCGGGCGCGGCACGGCCCCGAACGGCGAAAAACCGGGGGCGAAGGGCTACCCGGCGGGCAGTGACTATTGCTTCTTCGGGAGGCTCGGGCGGTTTCTTGTCATCCACCGCGTCGCCGAACGTGATCGTCGACTCAGCCTTGAACTGCTTGTAGTCCTTGTAGGTGACGATCATCTTGATCGGCACCGGCCCGGAATCGAAATTCAACGTGTCGTTGGAGACGGTGTAAGTGGGGAACCAGTACTTGCCGTCGATCTGCTCGCGATAGGTCTCGAACTTCGGGTACTTGTGGTCGCCGGATTTCTTCTCCAAACCGACGCCCCGCCCATAGGTCTTCACGATCTGCAGGTCACGGTCATCCACCCAGACCATTCCGGCGAAGTAACGCTTGCCCGTCTCCATCGTCTTCGGCTTCACGGCGAAGACGTGGCAGGCGATCTCGTCGACATTCTCGCGGCCCAGATAGCGGATGTTATAGAACGGAATGTCTTTCGTCGTCAGCACGAAAGGCTGCACGCTGCGCAGATCCTCCTCGTCCTGCGGCGTCATCTGCAGCCGTTGCAGCGTGTTCATGGGGGCGTAGGTGACTCGCTCGGTCCGTTTTCCGGCCGTGTTGAAGACGATGTCCGCCTCCATCTCGAGTTTCCCCATGGGGCGGCCTTCCGGGCTGAGTTCCTCGATCCGGTAACGCTGCCGGTAGGTGTAGTTCTCCCGCGCGACGGCGAAGTCGGCTTCCTTGGCGGCGAACTTCTCGATGATGCCGCGCGCCTCCTGCTCGGACAGGTCGGCCGGCGCCAGCAGCATGAATCCCAGGGTCAGTGTCGTCAGCATCTTTCAGCGCTCCTCTTTCATTCTAGGGTGGTCATTCTATGATTGTGTCTACTCATGATGCGGCCGGCGGCCCGCAGGTTCCGCCAGGATCTGCTTGGCAATGGTCATCAACTGCATGTTCGACGTGCCCTCGTAGATGCGACCGATCTTGGCGTCGCGGTACAGCTTTTCCACAGGGTAATCCCTTGTGAATCCAACTCCGCCAAGAACTTCCACCGCCCGGCTGGCAATCGTCTCCGCGATTTGTGAGGCGTAGTACTTCGCCATCGCGGCTTCTTTCAGGAACGGCTGCCCGGCCTCGCGCAGCCGGGCGGCGTTGTACACCAGCAAACGCGCAGCCTCCAGGTCGGTAGCCATTTTCGCCAAGCTCGAACTGTACTCCCTGGAATTCAGCCGATCGTCTGCCCAAATTGTTTCCGCTGAAGGGCATACGCGATGGCGTGGCGGAGCGCGCCGGCGGCCAGGCCGGTCATCTGCGCGCCGATGCCGATCCGGCCCTCGTTCAGCGTCTCGATGGCGATCCTGTAGCCCTTGCCCGTTTCGCCCAGGATGTCTTGGCGTGGGGACGAAGACATCGTTCAACACCAGTTCGCAGGTGGACGAGGCGCGAATGCCGAGTTTGTCCTCCTTCCGGCCCACCGCGAAGCCCGGCGTGCCCCGGGCGACCAGGAAGCAGGTGATCCCCTTGTAGCCTGCTTCGGCTTCGACCGTGGCGAACACCAGGAAGAGCCCCGCCTCGGCGGCGTTGGTGATCCAGAGTTTGCGGCCCGTACAGGCGATAGCCGCCGTCGGCGGCGACGGCGCGGGTCGTCAGCGCAAAAGCGTCGCTGCCGGCCTGTGCTTCCGAAAGCGCGTAACTGCCGGCGTACTCGTTGGCCAGTCCCGGTAGCCAGCGGCGCTTCTGTTCCTCATTGCCCCAGCTCATCAGTGCATTGTTGACCAGCGTGTTCTGCACATCCACGATGACGGCTGCCGAAGGGTCAACCGCGGCCAGTTCTTCGATGGCCAGCAACGCCTGCGAAAATGTTCCCCCCTGGCCGCCGTAGGCTTCCGGAATCTCGATTCCCATCAGGCCAAGCTTGAAGAACTCCTGCAGCAATCCCTTGTCAAACGCGCCCGCCTCGTCCATTGCCCGGACCTTTGGAGCCAATTCGGCGGCGGCGAATTCCCGCACCGAGTCGCGGAACAGCCGCTCGTCCTCGTCCAGCATGTTCAGCGGACGGGCAGCGGCGATCATCATCGAATCCCCGGTCGACATGCCACTATTGAAACATGTCGACTCAACTGGGGCCTGACTGGCAGAAGCTTGCCGAGGCTCAAAAAATCGAACTCACCGAGAAGCAGCGTGAGCGCCTGACCGCACTCGGCCGCACGATGACAGGACTACGCGGGCTCATCGATTGGACCGAGGAGCCGATCACTGTCTTCGATTGCTCCGCCGGCGATGACCAGGAGCAACCGCTATGACCGTCCTGGAAGCGGCGAGCGCTATTCGCCAGGGCCGGCTCACCAGCACCGACCTCACCCTCGACTGCCTGCAGCGAATCAAGGACTGGAATCCGCGCTTGAACGCCTTCCAGACCGTAACAGCCGAACGCGCCATCGAAGATGCGCGCCGCGCTGACCGCGAGTTGGCCTCGGGCCAGGACCGCGGACTGTTTCACGGCATTCCGATCGCGCACAAAGACCTGTTCTGCACACAGGGCATTCTCACTACCTCGGGCTCCAAGGTCTTCGCCTCCTTCGTTCCCGACCACGACGCCGAAGTCGTGCGCCGGTTCAGCGCAGGCCGGAGCGGTTCTGCTGGGCAAGACCACAATGCACGAGCATGCCTTCGGAATCTCATCCAATAACCCCCACTATGGTCCCGTACGCAACCCTTGGGATGAGCAGAGAATCCCTGGCGGTTCCAGCGGTGGCAGCGGAGCCGCGGTTGCCGCCGGATTGGCCCTGATGGCCACGGGAAGCGATACAGGCGGCTCCATCCGGGTTCCAGCCAGCTACTGCGGCGTCGTCGGATTGAAGCCGACCTTCGGCCTGGTCAGCAAGCGCGGCGTGCTGCCGCTTGGATTCAGTCTCGACACCGTGGGGCCGTTGGCCACCACGGTGCGTGATGTCGCAGCCGCCTTGAATGTGATGGCCGGGCCGGATCCGCGCGATCCCTCCTCCGCCAGCCGCACACCCCCCGACTTCATGCCGCCCGCCGCATTCGATCTCAAAGGTGTCCGCATCGGACTCCCACGGCACTTCTTCTATGACAAGCTTGACGCGCAGGTGGACAACGCCATCCATCTGATGGCCTACACCGCGCAGGACCTCGGGGCGGCTGTCGAGGAAGTTCGCGTCCCCGACGGAGAACAACTCAACGCCATTGCCCAGGTCACTTTGTTGGCCGAAGCCGCCGCTGTCCATGAGCCGTATTTGCGCAAGCAGCGCAACGCCTACGGCGAGGATGTGCGGGCCCTGCTCGACATGGGCCGCCTGATCCCGGCGACCGATTACCTGCAGGCGCAGCGCATGAGACGACGGATCCTGGGCGTCTACCGCAACCTGTTCAAGACCGTCGATTGCCTGCTGGTTCCCTGCACACCGATTACCGCGCCTCTGATCGGCCAGAACGAGATTGACATCGAAGCCGTGATGGAGGACGTCAGGCTGGCCACCACACGCCTGGTTCGCGGCGTAAACGCCCTTGGGCTGCCGGCTTTGGCGATGCCCGCGGGGCTGGCCCGAGGCAGGCTCCCTATCGGTCTGCAACTGATCGGCCCCGCCTGGTCTGAGGCGCTGCTGCTCAGAATCGGGGCGGCGCTGGAGGATCGAATTGGCGCCGTCGCGCTTGGTTGTCCGGCCGCCGCCCGGACTCAGGCAGACGCTTCCGCCGAAGCCTAATCCTTTCCGTTGTCCACGCCGATCAAGTAGGGGACGGCGCATAGTTGCCCCCGGAGGGCAGTGTCTCGCTGTCTTTTCTCCCTATGGCGACGGCACCAGAAACAATTGCAGCCAAGCGGGCGGTCGGCGCGGCGGCGGGCCTTCGGCGATGGTTGATCCCCTCCTTGTTCGACCTGATTGTCATCAGTTTGCCAATCTGGTACTTCACCCTCGACGACGGCGGGCTGTTGGGACTGCTGGTGGACGGCGATACCGGCTGGCACACCAGGACAGGCGACTGGATCCGGCAGCATGGAATGGTCGTCCGGAACGATATCTTCTCTTTCTCCAAAGCGGGAGCGCCGTGGTTCGCCTGGGAATGGCTTTCCGACGTGCTGTTTTCTTTCCTGAGCGAAGCGGCCGGCTGGAAGGGATTGGCGTTCTATGGTGTATTTCTGGGGACCCTTTTTTTCGGAATCACACTAAGGAACCTTGTCTGGCGCGGAGCGAACCTCTTCATCGCCCTCAGCGTGGCACTGCTTGTCTTCGGCTGTTCTACCGTTCACATGTTGTCCCGTCCGCATTTGTTGACGATGGTGTTCACCGCGGCTTCCGTCTTCCTGATACAGCGGGACATGCGGAACCCGACAAAGTGGGTCGCAATCCTGATTCCATTGACGGCACTGTGGGCCAATCTGCACGGAGGCTGGCTGGCTTTGATTGCACTCCTTGGACTCGCCGCAGTGGGCGTTACAATCGAAGCCCGCTGCCGAGGCGGTTCCTGGCTTGCCGGAAGCCGCTATGGCGTGCTTGCATGTCTGTGCGCGGCCGCATCGCTGGTCAATCCCTACGGCTGGCATCTGCACGTCCACACTTTCGCCTACCTGCAAGCTGACTGGATCAAGGATCTGGTGAGCGAGTTCCGCAGTCCGACCTTCCGCGCTGAGAACATGACGCAGTTCGAACTGTTGCTTCTGGCAGGCGCCGCCGCGGCGGGCTTGATGCTGCGCCGCAAGGAATTCGTGGGCCCGCTCTGGATTCTCTTCTGGGCGCACCAGAGCCTGATATCAGCTCGCCACATCACGCTGTTTGCCGCGGTGGCAGCGCCATTCATTGCCGATGAACTGCAGCGCGGTTGGTCGGCGATGGTCCGTGGCGCTGCTGTCAAATCGACAGCTCGCATACTCGATTCGATCGCAACAGAGGCGGCGCCGGCCATGCGCCGGATGACCCTTTGGGGGGTTCTCGCTATCGTCCTGGCGGCGATGCCCGGCTCGCCTGTTCAATGGCCGAAAGATGTCGCCGGCATCAAGTTCCCCTCAAAGATGATCACAGCGCATCAGGATTACCTGAAGAGCCGCAGGCTCCTGACCGAAGACCGTTGGGCAGGCTACCTGATCTACCGCTCCTACCCGCAGCAGAAGGTCTTCTTCGATGGCCGCAGCGATTTCTATGGAGAGAGCCTGACCAACGAGTATCTGGCGGCGATGAACGGAAAGTACAACTGGAACGAGGTCCTGGACAAATACAGGATCGATGCAGTCATGGTCCAGCCCCGCTGGGCACTGGTCACTCTGCTGAAGCGGGAATCCGGCTGGAGGGTGGTTGCCGACGACAGCCAAGCCGTGTTGCTGGAAAGAGTTCCGACAGCTCCGGCGCTGCAGGCGCGGGGCGGACAAAAAGGGCGAGGCAACTCTAATGAAACGTCTTTGGACGGCCGAAGGTAAGTGTGGAGTCGCTATGAATTGCGGGAGAAGTACTTGGGCTCAGGGCAGTACCGGCAGCGGTGGCCTGGATCTTGTTTTCGATGCCGTCCAGCGCCGCACGGCTTCAGGTTGGGCAGTCCGTGGGCCGCTCGGCGCCCGCTGGTTGGCTCTGGCCTGAGACCGCTGATCTGGCGATGTCCGCCGTCGCATTCGGTTTTGCCGCCGGTCCGCCGTTTGCAAAGGCGAGCCAGCCACCCAGCCTGGCCGCGAGTTCCGGCTGGGCTCTTCGTTGAGGAATTGATTGTTGCCCCGGGGCATTTTGAGGAGGCTTTTTCATGGATCGCAGATTTTTGATGGTTCTCGGAGTCAGTCTGGTCTTCGCGATCGTCGTCAGCAGCGTCTTCTATCAAATGACCTCCAAAGCGGGGCCATCGAAGAAGGCGGAGAACAGCGAACTGACCGATGTCGTGATAGCCGGCAGGCCGCTGAGCATGGGGCTGACCATCAAGTCGACTGACGTGAAAGTTGTCAAAGT
Organism: Bryobacteraceae bacterium; assembly: GCA_963714395.1. GTDB lineage: Bacteria > Acidobacteriota > Terriglobia > Bryobacterales > Bryobacteraceae > JACADU01. Next base: position 81,901 of record CAVQOO010000002.1, on the reverse strand, counting down.
GCCCAAATCGGCTTTCCCGAAGGGCGCCTTTGCCAAACCGGAAGATGTGCTCGACCGCCCTGTAATGAGCAACATTCTGCTCGAGGAGCCGATCCTGGACGGACGTCTGGCCCAGCGCGGCAGCGGCGTCGGCCTCGCTCCGATCATTCCCGTCGGAATGCGCGCTGTCACCGTCCGCGTCAACGATGTGGTCGGTGTCGCCGGCTTCGTCCTGCCCGGCATGCGTGTCGACATGCTGATTACCGGCAATCCCCCGGGCAAGGGCGAACGGAGCAAGGTTACCAAGACGGTGCTGCAGAACCTGACCGTGCTGTCCGCCGGAAAAACGATTCAGACCGATCAGACCGGCAAGCCTGTCGACGCTCCCAACGTGACGCTGCTGGTGAGCCCTGGGCAGGCTGAAACCCTCACTCTCGCCGGCAATGAAGGCCACATCCAGTTGGTACTGCGCAACGGCGGCGATCAGAACATCGAGAAAACCGATGGAAGCAGCGTGGCGGCGCTGTATGGTCAATATGTCAAGAAGGGGTCGGGCGGCCAGGAAGAGGATCCGGACAATCCCGAACCGCGCCCCAGGCCTCGCGTGAGGGCTGCCCCTGCGCCCGTTCAAATCGTCGCTGCGCCACCTCCCCCCCCGCCGCCTGCGATTCCTGATCAGATCATCACCATCCGCGGGATCGACAAGAAAGTCGAAACCGTCGGACCTAAGAAGTCCTCGGAAGACCTCGGAAGGAACCCATGAGTGCCTGGAGCCTTTTCCTTACACGCGTATCAATCGCGGGAGCTGTCCTGATTCTTGGCGCGGCGCCAATGCTTGCCCAGGGGCAAGCCGAGGAAATCCGGGTCACGCTCGGCAAGAGCCTGGTCATCGACTACCCGGAGGATGTCAGCAGGATCTCCACCTCCAATCCTGAGATTGTCGACTACGTCCCGGTGTCGAGTCGTGAGATCCTCTTGCACGCCAAAGGCCTCGGAACCGCCACAATCGTCATTTGGGCCAAGTCCGGCCAGCGGAATTTCTACAACATGACCGTGGAGATGAACCTGGAGCCGGTCCGCAAGGTGCTCCGCGAGTCCTTCGCCAATGAAGAAGTGACCGTGGGCAGTTCGCGCGACGCCATCACGTTGAGCGGGCGGGTCTCTACCCAGTTGACCGCCGACAAGCTCGTGGCGCTCATGACTCCCTTCGCCAAGACCGTTGTCAACAACATGAAGGTGGCCACTGCGCCCATCGAAAAGCAGATCCTGCTGCGTGTCAAGTTCGCCGAATTGAATCGCCAGGCCTCCTTCCAGGTTGGAGTCAATATCCTCTCCACCGGCGCATTGAATACTCCGGGAGCGATTTCGACCGGTCAATTCTCTTCCGCGCGTCCCACTGGCGAAGTGTCTGGCAGAATCGGGGGGGCGCTCAATGGAGCCTCGTCGTCGTTCACCATCTCTGACGCCCTGAACATCTTCGCGTTCCGGCCGGACCTCAACCTCGGCGCCTTTGTCAAACTGCTTCAGAACGAGGGAATGTTGCAGATTCTGGCCGAGCCGAATCTGGTCACCAGCAACGGCAAGGAAGCCAGCTTCCTGGTTGGCGGCGAATTCCCCGTGCCTGTTCTCCAGGGCGGCTCAAACGCCGGCGCGGTGACCATCCAGTTCCGGGAGTTTGGTATCCGCCTCACCTTCAATCCGACCATTACCGAAAACAAGACGCTCAAGATGTACGTCAAACCGGAAGTGTCCACTATCGACATGGCCAACGCGGTCACATTTAACGGGTTTACGATTCCCGCCTTGGCCACGCGCCGCGTTGAATCGACCATCGAATTGGGTATCGGCCAGAGCTTCGTGATCGGTGGATTGATCGACGACCGCGTGAACGAGACGTTCAACAAGATCCCCGGGTTGGCCAGCATCCCGATACTGGGGACACTCTTCAAAAGCAAGAGTGAGAGCCGGAACAAAACCGAGCTGATCGTCATGGTGACCCCGGAATTTGTTGAGCCGATGACATCTGGCGACTCTAAACTGACGCCGACAATGCCGGGAGAATTCCTCCGGCCGATGATGCTCCCCAACGGTATGCCTGGCTCCAGCAATGTTGGAACCGGCGCCTCGTCGACCAAGGGCGCGCCTGTCACCACCAAGAAGGATGCCTGGAAGCGGGTGACACCGCCTTCCGGCAAGTAGGTGCGAATCCTGCCTAAATGGCCAGTCGACGCGATCGCTCTAGTCAAGGGACTCAATGATGACGCTGCGCGGAATCGTTCGTGATCCATCTCTATCGGCGTTGCTAATCGCGACTAACCGCGAATTGGCTCGTGTTTTGGAGTCCGCACTCCAAGCCACGCGACACTTCGAAGTCCTGTCCGACCTCAAGGAGTACCCAACTGAGCAGACGCTGGAGATCAGGCTCAGGCAGCTTCAACCCGACGTGGTGCTGCTCGATGTCAGCAGCAACTTCGGCGAGGCCGAGCGCATCATGCGGTTCCTGGGTTCGCAGCAGCCGCCAGTCAAAGTCGTCGGGGTGAGTGACCGGAATGACACCGAGGTGCTGGTCTCGGCCTTGCGCGCCGGCGCGGCCGACTTCCTCTTCGAGCCGTTTGCGGAATCAGCTCAGAAAGAGGCAGCGGCCCAGATCCGCCGCCTGCGCGACCCGGAGACATCGGCCGCGCAGCAGGAATATGGCAGGGTGATTGCCTTTTCATCGGCCAAACCCGGAAGCGGCGCCACCACCATGGCGGTGCAGACCGCCTACGCATTGCGGCGCGCCACCGGCAAACGTGTCCTGCTGGCCGATCTCGATCTGCTCAACGGTTCCACGGCGTTCTCGCTCCGTCTGAATCCCACCTACTCGATTCTGGACGCTCTGGAGCGCAGCGACCAGCTCGATCCGGCACTTTGGAACTCCCTGATTGTGGGCTCCGGCGGCGTGGATGTGCTGGCGGCGCCAGACGAGCCGTTTCACGGCGCCTTCGAGATGAGCCGCCTGCATGAGGTCATCGAGTACGCCCGAATGCTCTATAGCTGGGTAATCCTCGATTTGCCGGCGATCTTTCGCCAACTATCGATGTTCGCCCTGTCTGAAGCCGAACAGTCCTATCTCGTCACAACTCCGGAGCTGGCCAGCCTGCACCTGGGACGACGTGCCGTTTCCATGCTGCAGCAGCTCGGCTTCGACCGGGAGCGATTCCGCATCCTCGTCAATCGCGTCAGCAAGCGCGACGGCATCAGCGCCGCCGACATGGAGCGAATCTTCTCCACTCCCATCTTCTCCACAGTTCCCAACGACTATTTTGCCCTTCACAAGGCAATCACTCGCGCTGAAGCGCTGGCCACTGACACGGAAATCAGCCGCTCCTTCGATCAACTGGCGCGCCTCATCGCCGGCGTGAACGGCAAGGAGAAGAAGAGTGCCGTCGCGCTGGCCGAGCAGTAGCCTGTTCACCCGGATGGGTGAAGCCGGACTATATTGCGCGCCGCTTGGGAAACATCGATTGGCCAAAGCCTCAAGTTCCTCAACCCGGCGGCCGATGAATGAGCAGCGGTAATTGGGTTCCGGTTTTCCGCCTGAATTCGATTGAACCGCGGAAGGATGCGCAATGATCCCGACGATGGACCAGAAGCCGAATCAACAAATGAGCTGGGAGCAGCGCCTGCTGAAGAATGCGGGACGTCCGAAATCCTCGCTCAAGCCCGAGTACCAGGAACTGAAGTTCACGCTTCACCGCAAGCTGCTGGACAAGATCAACCTGGAGGCGCTGGCCACCATCGACAACCAGCGAGTGCGCGGCGAGGTGCGGCAGGCGCTGATCCTGCTGATCGACAGCGAGCCGACGCTGCTCAGCGCGCTGGAGAAGCAGCAGATCTGCGACGAGGTGCTGGACGAGGTCTTCGGCCTGGGTCCGCTGGAGCCGCTGCTGCAGGATCCGACCATCTGCGACATCCTGGTCAACGGAAGCAAGCAGGTCTACGTCGAGCGGAAAGGCCTGCTGGAGCTGACCAGCGTCACGTTTCGCGACGACTCGCACCTGCTGCGGATCATCGACAAGATCGTCTGCCAGGTCGGCCGCCGCGTCGACGAATCCAACCCGATGGTGGACGCCCGCCTGTCCGACGGCACCCGCGTCAACGCCATCATCCCGCCGCTGGCCCTGGACGGGCCGCTGCATGTCCATCCGCCGCTTTTCGCAGGACAAGCTGATGCCTGCCGACCTGGTCGAGAAGAAGGCCATGACCCGGGGCATGATGGAACTGCTCGAAGCGGCCGTCAAGGCCAAGCTGAACATCATCATCATCGGCGGAACCGGCTCCGGCAAGACGACGCTGCTGAACGCGCTCTCAGTTTCTTCATCAGCCCCAAGGAGCGCATCGTCACCATCGAAGACGCGGCCGAACTCCAGCTGAAGCAGCCGCACGTGGTGCGGCTGGAGACGCGTCCGCCGAACCTGGAAGGCCACGGCGCGGTCCGCCAGCGCGAACTGCTGGTCAACAGCCTCCGTATGCGGCCGGACCGCATCGTCGTCGGCGAGGTCCGCGGCGCCGAGGCGCTGGACATGCTGCAGGCGATGAACACCGGCCACGACGGCTCGCTGACCACGATCCACGCCAACACACCGCGCGACGGCATCAGCCGCCTGGAAGTGATGGTCTCGCTGGCCAACGCCAACATGCAGCTGATCTCGATCCGCCAGCAGATCGCCGGCGCCGTCCACCTGCTGGTGCAGGCGGCGCGTCTGAGCGACGGCTCGCGCCGGGTGACCAGTCTCACCGAGGTGACCGGCATGGAAGGCGAAATCGTCACCCTGCAGGACATCTTCGTGTTCGAGAAGCGCGGCCTTTCCCCGGAGGGCAAGGTTCTCGGACGGTTTGCCGCCACCGGCATCCGCCCCAAGTTCTACGAAAAACTGCTCGCCGCTGGAATCCGGCTGCGCCCTGATCTGTTCGACGAAGTGGTGGAGGTATAGGGATGCTGACCTTTGTCCTGATTCTTCTGCTGGTTTGGGCGCTGGCTGCCGGAGGCTGGTTGCTTCTGGGCAACGCGTTCAATAAGGCCGATTCCACCAAGACGATCGACCGTGTGCTTGGGGCCACGAAGCAAAAGAGCGGCAAAGCGGCCGCGAAGTCCACTGCCAGCCTGCTGCGCGGCGATGACCTTTCCGCCGGGGCATTCATCTCGGGCCTGCTCAAGCGATTTGAACTCAATCACCGGCTTGCGACTCTGCTCGAACAGGCGCGGCCTGAAATGGAAGGTCGGCCGGTTGATTCACATGTGCATGGGGATGTTCCTGGCCGGCTATGCGCTGGCATGGCTGTTCCTGCCTGCTCAATTCCAGGTCTTTGCGATCTTCCCCGCGCTGGTGGCTGGAGCGCTGCCAATGCTGTACGTCGTGCGGAAGAAGGGCGCCAGGATGCGCAAGTTCGAAGAACAGTTCCCGGAGAGCCTGGAATTCGTGGCCCGCTCAATGCGGGCCGGCCACGCATTCTCGGTCTCCCTGGAAATGTTGCACAGGGAGTTCCAGGAGCCGCTGGCGGGCGAGTATCGCCGCGTCTTTGAAGAGCACAACCTCGGTCTGCCGCTCGATGTCGCTCTGCAGAAGATGGGACAGCGGATGCCCTCTCTCGATGTTCACTTCTTTGTCTCGGCCGTGCTGCTCCAGAAGCGGACCGGCGGCAACCTGGCCGAGATTCTCGACAAGCTCGCCTACGTGATCCGCGAGCGCTTCAAGCTGCGCGGCAAGATCCGCGCCATCAGCGCGCACGGCCGCATGACAGGCATGGCGCTAACCTCCATTCCGTTAGGCGTGGGCGTCTTGATGTTCATCGTCAACCCGACCTACGTGACGTTCTTCGCAACCGATGAGGTGGGCAACATCCTGGCCGGGGCCGGCGTCGCGCTGCAGATAATCGGCTACCTCATCATCAAGAAGATCGTAAAAATCGAGGTCTAGGAAATAACGCCATGACGATTGCTTTGACGTTTCTGATCTTCATCGTGGTGGCTGTCGGCTTCGCCCTCGCCATTACCAGGATTTGGCTGAAACCGAAGGAAGCCATTGAACGCGTGACTGGCGCCGGCGCGCAGATCGAAGAAGATATCCCTGTTCATCCCAGCCTCGTCTTCCGCGAAATGCTCAATCGGCTCGGCACCGTGATGCCGGCTTCCCCCAAGGACATGTCGGTAATGCAGCGCCGGTTGATCAAGGCCGGCATTCGCAACCCGAATGCGCTCAAGATGCTGTACGGCGCGAAGGTCGGACTGGGTGTGCTCATGCCCATAGCCATGGGCGCGTTGGTGCTGGGGTCGTCCGCCGAATCCACCAACAAGATGATGGCTGTGGCTGCCGCGGCCGGGATGGGCTTCTTTGGGCCGAACGAGTATGTGAACATCATTGTCCGGCGCCGGCAGAAGCAGATAGCGCGCGCCTTGCCCAACGCGCTTGACCTGATGGTGGTCTGCGTTGAGTCCGGCCTCGGCCTGGACCAGGCGATCCTCCAGGTGGCCAAGGAACTGGATCATGCCCACCCCGAAATCAGCGAAGAGTTTGCCTTCGTCAACCTTGAATTGAAGGCAGGCAAGCGGCGCAACGAAGCCCTGAAGAATCTCGCCGACCGCTCCGGCGTCGACGATTTGAGGAAGCTGGTCGCCGTGCTCATTCAGGCCGATCGCTTTGGAACCGGCGTGGCCCAGAGCCTCAGGCAGCACTCCGATTACATGCGTGTCCAGGCACGGCAGATTGCCGAGGAAAAGGCCGCCAAGCTCGGCGTCAAGCTCGTGTTTCCCATCTTTTTCTGTATCTTGCCGTCGCTCTTCATCGTGACGGTAGGCCCCGTCGCGGTCACCATTGTCCGCGAGCTGATGCCGATGATGTCGGGAGTTTAGGAAGTTGTGTTTGTGACCTAGAGAAAATCGGCGGTTCCGCCGATTGAACAGTTTGAGAGCTGCTGTTCTGCAGTTCTCGGTTGGCGTGAAAGCAATTTGAGAAAACTGAAAAGCGGGAAAGAAAGAAGGAGAACCAATCATGGATAGCAGTCAGGTCGTTCGTTTGGTATGTGCCTTGTTGGCGGTCGTTTTTCTGGGTGTCATCATCATGCGCCGGAAAAGCAAAAACGCCGAAGAATAATCCAATCGTGGAAAACACTGCCGGGAGGCGCAGCTCTTTGAGATCAGGAGCCGAAGCGTCGGCGCCGAAGGCGCGCCCCCGGGAGTATCTCTTTGGGTCATTGACTTAGCCGGATCGAGCGAGGGAGATAGAACATGGCGAGGAATCGGTGGACGATGGCAGCAATGGCGCTTCTGGGCGCCTGCATGGCGAGTTCCGTACTCTCGGGACAAAGTCTTGGCAAGGTTGTTGCATTGGGCGGTCATTCATCGGATGTGGTGCTGGACGAGCCCAGGGGCGTTGTCTACGTGGCCAATTTCACCGCCAACCGCGTGGATATCGTCAACGTGGCCTCGGGCCAGGTGGACGGGTCCATCAACGTGCCCAGCCAGCCGAGCGCCCTGGCCATTTCGCCCGAGGGGCGTTACCTGGTCATCGCGCATTTCGGCAATTTCGCCGCGCCCGGTACTCCCAGAAATGCATTGACGGTCCTCGATCTCAACAGCCGCGACCGGAACACCTTCGCCCTCGGCGATCCTCCCCTCGGCATCGGCTTCGGCATCGACGGCAAGGTCCTGGTGGTGACCACCACACAGTTCCTGCTGTTTGATCCGCTCCTGGGCACGACGCAGTTGATTTCAACCCTTCAGGATGTCGTGGCCAAGACTTTGCCGCAGCCCCCTGCCAAGGCTCCGGCTGAAATCGTGGCGGCTTCTGTGCAGTCCTCCGCCGATGGCTTGACCATCTTCGGACTCACCGACACGATCATGTTCGGCTATGATGTCGAGGCCAAGCGCGTGACCTACAGCTACTACGTCTCCGAGCCCACTTTCGGCCCCCGGACCGTCAGCGTTGCCAAGGATGGTTCATACCGCCTGGCGGGTTGGGCCATGTTCGACCAGCTTGGGATGGTTGCCCAGTTCCCCAATCCTAAGGGCGATCTGGCCATCGGATCACATGCCATCGACAGCGATCGGGGCATCATCTACGCCCAGGTGCCGGAAAAAGTTGTTGTCACCACCGACACAGGCGGAGGCGGCCACTACGCCGGTTCCCCCTACCACTCCGGGCGCAACCCCGCCCCCAGGAAATACTCCCAATGCCGGCGTTCAACCGCCGTTCCTCATGGTGCTTGACGCCGATAATCTCACGGTTCGCGAGCGCTTCCGGCTGGCTGAAAATCTTTCGGGCAAGAGCGTCCTGTCCAGCGACGGCAGAATGATGTACTCAATCTCGGAGAGCGGTTTGACGCATCCTGCCAGTTGGCCAGTTGAACTCCGTGCCGCGCATTGTTTCTTCCGCCGCCGACGTCGTCTTCCGCAACGGTTTCTGTAATCGCGGAGTTCAGACGCAGGAGATCTACATCGACGATCCCAGCGGCAAGGGAGCAAACTTCGCCTTGTCGTCCAATCTGGCGGGCATCACCATTTCCCCCAGCCGCGGCGTCGCGCCAGCCACCGTCAAAATCACCGTGAACCCGTCGTCATTCATGAACCTGCTTGGCACCCAGGTGGCGGAAATCACCATCTCGTCATCCACCGCCGTGAACTATCCCAAGCCCATCCGCGTGCTGGTCAACATGCAGGAACCGGATCAGCGCGGCTCGTTCGTCAATGTCCCCGGAAAGCTTGTGGACCTGCTCCCCGATCCCAATCGGAACCGATTCTTTGTCCTCCGCCAGGACACCAATGAGGTTCTGGTCTTCGACGCCGGCAGCTATCAGCAAGTGGCGTCACTACGGACGGGCAACACCCCCACATCCATGACAGTGACGTTCGACCGGCGGTATCTGCTGGTCGGCAACGACAATTCGCAACAGGCGAACGTGTATGACCTGGAAACTCTGCAGACACTCGCCCCGATCCGCTTCCCGTTCGGCCACTACCCGCGCACTCTGGCTTCTTCCGGCCGGGCCATCCTGGCGGCAACACGAGTCGCTGGCCCCGTGCACAAAATTGATGCCGTGGACTTCTTCGCCCGCAGGGCTTATGAGCTGCCCTCCCTCGGCGTCTACGAAAACGACATCAGCATCAACACGGCGCTGGTTGCCTCCGCCAACGGCGGCTCGATCCTCGCCGCGCAAAGCACTGGAAATGTCCTGCTGTACAACTCCAACTCCGATACCTTCACCATCTCCCGCAAGGATTTCACTGTGCTCGGCGGGGCGTTCGCAGCCTCCAACTTCGACCAGTTCGCCATCGGCCACACAATGTTGAATGCGAGCCTGGTGCCGGTCCGCACCTTCGATTCAACCGTCGGGTTCTCGTCCGGTTTCACGTTTGTCGATCAAATGGCATTTCGCACCGGAGCATCCGGCCAGACCGCTCCTGGAATGATCCAGCGCGTCGACCCCTCTACCGGGATGACCTCCAAGACCACCCGCATTGTCGAAGCGCCGGTTCTTGGCACCCGCGACGCTGTCTTCACCCGGACTCTCGGTATCCTGCCCGACCGCAGCGCCCTGGTCAACCTGACGACCTCAGGCTTCACAATCCTGCCCTGGACCTATGACACCGGTGTGCCGTCCCCCAGAATCACCCGCGTTGTCAACGCAGCCGATCGGACTCGCGGCGTCGCTCCAGGCGGCTTGATCATCGTCGAAGGCACCAACCTCAGCCCCGTCAACATCGCCACCCGTGAACGGCCGCTGCCAACCGCGCTCGGCGAAAGCTGCCTGACGGTCAACGGTACGCCCATCCCCATGATCATGGCCAGCCCTGCTCAGATCAATGCCCAGCTCCCGTTCCAGGCTGAGGGCAATGTCGCCATGGCTCTCCACACCAGCGGCGGCGTCAGCGACAACTACAACCTCACTATTCTGCCGGTGGCTCCGAGCGTCTTCCGCGCCAACATCACTGAGGACTATGAAGCGCCCACAGTGCTCAGGACTGAGAACCAGCAGGTCGTCACCCCTGCCAACCCCGTCCGCAGCAACGATACTCTCGTCATTTACCTCACTGGCATGGGCCTCACCACACCCCAGATCCCAGCCGGAGTTCCATCTCCCGAGTCCGCACCCGAGGTGCTCACCAGGCCGGTGGTCGACATCGGCGGCGTCGAGCTGCCGGTTGAGGCCGCCACCCTCGTGCCCGGCGAAATCGGTGTTTACAGAATTCAGGTCCTCGTCCCACATACCGTGCCTAAAGGCTTCGCACAGCCATTGCGAATCGTGCAGGGCACTTATGAAAGCACGGTTACCGTCCGCGTGATCGACTAGTTCGCCAGCCGCAACGCTGGCTTCATCGAGGGGCTACCTCCGTCGGGGCCCCTCGAAACCCCAACCGCTCGAAACCCCTATAGGAAAGCCATGTCTTGTTTCAGGATTGCGAAATGGATGACGCTGGCTGCCATTCTGGCGACACCGGGCGCACTCGCCCAACGCTGGGAGTTCGGCGGAGCCGGCGGGGCATCCTTTTATAGCAAGAAATCCATTGACGCCCCCGCGGGCTCGGTGGACGCCAAATTCAACCCCGGATTCGGATTCGGTGCCTATTTCGGACAGATAGGCAATCGTGTCGGCGGCGAGATCCGCTACGACTACCACATCAACGAGATGGAACTTGCCGGACTCGGCAAGTCCGTCAAGATGGCTGGCAACAGCCAGTCCATGCACTATGACCTCCACGTCTATTTCAATAAGGCCGGCAATCGGATTCGCCCATATTTGCTGGGCGGTGGCGGCATGAGATTCTATCAGGGCACTGGCGATACCGCCATCATTCAGCCCTTGATGAGCATCGCTGTTCTCACCAAGACGAGCCAATGGAAACCCCTCGTTGTCGCCGGCGGCGGCATCCGCATCGAGGCCAGCAAGAAAGTCCACATCCGTGCCGAACTGCGTGTCTTCATGACAGAGACACCCACCGAGATCATCACCCCGGTAACCGGCACACTCGATGGCTGGTTTTTTAACTACGCTCCCGTCATCGGAATCAGCTACGTCTGGTAGCAGCCGGCTCACCTCTGTAAAGAATCTGTAAAGATACTGTAAGTTCGGGCGGGCTTCAGGGCCTGCCCGAATCCATTGCTGTTTTGCGAGCGTCTATAGTTAGCAGAATGGCGGGTCTTCAGAGGTTTAGGTCAATTGTCTTTTCTCTTCTGCTTCTCGTACTACCATCCGCGGCCTCGGCCGCGCCTTCATTCACTGGCAGCGCCGCCTGCCGGACCTGTCACCCCAACATAGTCGTCAATTACTTTCGGAACCCGCACTATAAGACCCAGACGATGGACGGGCAGCCGCCGGAAGCGTCCGGCTGCGAGGGTTGCCACGGGCCTGCGAGCGAACACATTGCCGCCAGGGGCGACCGAACAAAGATCATCGCGTTCTCACTCATTCAGCCTAAGCAGGTCCTCGACAATTGCCTTCGATGTCATGCCGAGAGTCTCGGCCGCGCGCAGGTCAGGCGCAGCCAGCACTCCCTGGCCCAGGTGGCCTGCAATGGTTGCCACAGCATTCACCGCCCCGCAACGCCGAAATACCTGCTGGCCAAAGAGCAGCGGGATGTCTGCTATGGCTGCCATGCCAACGTTCGCGCGCAGTTCTCACAGCCATCAAAGCATCGCGTGAACGAAGGCTTCATGAATTGCACGGACTGCCACAATCCCCACGGAGCCCAGGCTCCAAACTGGGCAATGGGCGCGCGGCCGCGTATGGTCGACGCCGCGCTGGGCAATGAGGAACCCTGCCTGAAGTGTCACGTCGACAAGCGCGGGCCCTTTGCCTACGAGCATCCCGCGACTCGCGTCGACGGCTGCGTCGCCTGCCACACCCCGCACGGCAGCGCACACGCCCGACTCCTCAAACGGCCTGCCGTGTTTACCCTCTGCCTGGAGTGTCACAACGGCCTCGCCAACTTCGGTTCGCAGGGCGACGGCGTCCGCCGCACTCCCGCCAATCACAACATGGCTGACCCACGCTTCAGGAATTGTACCGTCTGCCACGCCCGCATTCACGGATCCAATGCCAGTGAGAAGTTCCTGAGGTAAGCCATGACGACCAGGACCTGCCTCATTCCATTCATGCTCCTATCCGCCGCAGGCTTCGCTCAGCCCACGGTCGCCCCCACCAACGAACGCGTCGGTGAAACGCGTGGCGCCAATGTTGGCAACTACAACATCCTGCAGTCCTGGGAATTGGGCTACCGCTTCCATTCCGTCGGCGGCAATGAATCGAAGTACCGCAGCGACGTCAACTTCGGCAACGGGGTTCGCCTCCTCTCCGGCCGCTTGAGCATCAATTCGCGCGATGGACACGGCGGCCTGTTTGACGAACTTCTCCTCTCCACGCAAGGTCTTGGAGACGACCCATACGAGTTTGCCTCTTTCCGCATCGCGAAGAACAAGCTCTATAGCTACGATTTTCTATGGCGATCGAGCGAGTACTACAATCCCGCCGACCCGATCGCTTTCGGCCTGCATCGCATGGACACCTCCCGCCGGATGCAGGATCACGACTTCGTCCTCTTTCCTCAGTCCCGGGTTCGCTTCTTCGCGGGGTTTTCGCGCAATACCCAGCAGGGCGCCGCCCTCTCGACGTTGCTTTTCCCCGATTTCCTCGGCGATGAGTTTCCGGTCTTTTCCGACGTCGACCGCCGCCAGAACGAGTTCCGCTTTGGTAACGAGATCCGTGTGGCCGGCATCCGCTTGAACTGGATGCAGGTGTTCGAGAACTGGCGGGAGCAGACCAGTTTCACCCGAAACGAGCCTTCTCAGGGAGTCAACCCCGCTGATCGCACCGTGCTCAACAGCCTTGCCAGAACTGAGCCATATGAAGGCACCACACCCTCGTTCCGCATCAGCCTCTTTCGCGAGCGGGGCGAGCATTGGGCCGTCAATGGCCGCTTTACTTACTCCGCCGGCCGCCGGAATTTTGTTTTCGATGAGTCAGCCATCGGCGTGAGCCGTTTCGGCGCCGCCGCCAACCGCCAGGTGGCCGTGTCGGGCGACGCCCGGCGGCCAGTCACCACAGGGCACCTCACCCTCAGCGTCTTTCCCGGAAAGAACTGGACTATCACAAACCATACCGGGTTCCACTCAACCCGCATCGACGGACTGGCCAGCTATCGCGAGATCGAGAACAACTTCCTCTCTTTCGCCGCCGTCGACTTCAACTACCTCGGCGTCCGAAACGCCACCAACATCACCGACGCCAGTTGGCAGTTGAAACCCTGGCTGGCGATCCGCGGCGGATACCAGTTCGCCGACCGCGAGGTGCGTTCCAAGGAGTTGCAGACAGTCGACGATTTCTCCTTCGGCGTGGAGGCCAGGCAGTCCAACCGGCTCAACGCCGGCATCGCCGGATTCCGCCTCCGTCCCGCCAAAGGGATGACCTTGGCCTTTGACGGTGAACTTGGACGCCAATCCCGCCCCTTCTTCCCCATTTCCGACAAGGATTACCACGGGCTCTCCGCTCGCTGGCAGTATCGGACAAACGCCCTGTCCCTCTCGGCCTTGGCCCGCTTGTTCTACAACTTCAATACCGTTTCCCTCTCGGTGCACAGCTCACGAACCCGCACCTACTCCTTTGACGGATCCTGGACTCCTCGAGACTGGCTCTCCCTGGACGCCGGCTACTCATTCCTTTACGCCGGCACTGCCACGGGAATTCAGTACTTTCAGACCGGCTCGTTGGTCTCCGGACGGCAATCGCTGTGGCTCACCAATCTGCACACCGGCACCCTGGGAGTGCGCACCAGCATCCGCCAAAGGGTCGACTTCTACGCAGGTCTCAGCGTGACTCGCGACACTGGCGGTTCTCCCGCCGGGAACGCCCCGCCCCTGGCCGCCTTTGTTGACGCCCAGACCTACCCCATGGCCTTCCTCAGCCCTCAGGCTCGACTTTCAGTCAGGCTTCACTCTAAATGGCGATGGAACGCCGGATGGCAGTACTACGGATATAGCGAAGACAGCTTCCCGCTGCAGAATTATCGGGCGCACACGGGCTACACAAGCCTTTTATGGACTTTCTGATCTCTTGACCGGTCCCGGTTGAGCCGATAGTCAGTTGAGGAGATCAGAAGAGTCAGGCATGGATCTTGGCAATACAGGGCTGGTCGCGACCTTTGCCCTTCTGATGGGCGCCACCTGGATCTCCTTCATGCGCTTCCGCATGAAGGCGGAGAGCAGTTGGCCCATGGTGTTCTATCTCGTCCTGGTCCTGTATTCGAATCAATACAACCAGGCGGTCCCGGCCTACGTGATCTACGTGTCCGTGATCTGCGCGCTGTTGCTCAGGTTCGAGTTCCTTAATGAGAGACTGGTTGCCTTCGTTAAGGTCATCGAGATCATTTGCCTGGTGATCATCGGCTACGCGCTACTGACGATTCTGGCGAAGTTCAGCTAGTTCACCGCTAGCCCAGTGAATCGCGCTATTTCTCCACCGGCAGGCCGGCGCCACACCAGGCTTTCCAGCCGCCATCCATCGAAATCACGCTGGTGTAGCCCATCTTCTGCAGGTTGTCGCCCGCCAAAGCGCTGCGAAAGCCGCCTCCGCAGTAAAGCACCAGCGTTGCCGTTTTGTTCGGCGCCTTCGATTCGATATCGCGCTCGATAATCCCCTTGCTCAGATGAATGGCGCCCGGGATATGTCCCGCGGCCCATTCGCTCTCTTCACGGGTATCGATGAGAATATGCGGCGTTCCCGCCTTCTTCAACTTAAGGTAACCAGGGACGTCAGTTTCCTTCACTCGGGTTTTGGCGTCGTTGACAAGAGTAAGAAAGCTTGATGCGTGTGCCATTGAGTCGTTTTGACCCCTCTTCAATTATGGATGGAGAACCTTGCGGATGCTGTACCCTGCGGCGGCGAGCCGGGCTTCCGCCTCCTGGCGGCCGACGCCAAGCTTGCCCATCACCACGGCGGTCCGGACGTTCCTGCCTGAATCCTCTAGCAGCGCAGAGGCGCGTTCCCTGTCGCAAGCCAGCAGGTTCATCAGAATGCGCTCCGCCCGGTCCACCAGCTTCGCGTTGTTCGGCTGCACGTTGATCATCAGGTTCGAGAAGACAAACCCGAGCTTGGTCATCACCCCGCTGGAGATCATGTTCAGAACCAGCTTGGTGGCCGTCCCGGCCTTGAGCCGCGTGGAGCCTGAGATCACTTCCGGGCCTGCGACCGCCTCAATAGCAATGTCCACGTGCCGGCTGAGCTCCGAGTCCGGAGCGCAGGCCAGGCCTATAGTAATTCCGCCGGCAGCGCGCGCCTGGCGCATCGCGCCCAGCACATAGGGTGTCCTGCCGCTGGCGGCGATGCCGACAACCGCGTCCTTTTCGGAGAAGCCCGCCGCGGCCAGATCGGCCGCCCCGAGTTCCGCCGAATCCTCAGCCCCTTCCACAGCGGAGCGGAGCGCCCTTTCGCCCCCGGCGATGATGCCTGTCACCATGCCGGGCGGCACGTTGAACGTCGGCGGGCATTCGCTGGCGTCCAGGACTCCAAGCCGCCCGCTCGTCCCCGCGCCCGTGTAGAAAAGCCGCCCGCCCGTCGACAGCCTTGCCGTGATCGCATCCACCGCTTCTGCGATTTTCGGAATCACCCTGGCGACGGCTTCCGCCACCCGCTGGTCCTCGCGATTGAACACCTGCAGCATTTCGACGGTCGGAAGGGCATCCAGATCGGCACTCGCCGGATTCACCGATTCAGTCAGCAGGTGTCCCAGGTTCAACGATGGCTTCATAGACGTCAGTAGTTCTTCTTTTCGATTCGCGGCCGCTCTGCCCGGCTCATCGCCTTCACTCCCGCCAGCGCAGGATCGGCCTTGGCCAGCTCTCCCTCATTCTGAAGCACCTTCTCCACCGAGGCCACTATGTCGTCCACATCGGCCTCGTCGCCCAGAAGCAGGAACTGCGGCAGCCAGACTGCTTCGGCGTAGGCCGCCCGCTCACTCACTTCGCAGCGCATCGCCCTGTAGTTCACCGGTGCGCGGTTGTGTGCCAATTGCGGAAACTGCTCGGCGTCGACATTGAACAGGTCGCTTCGATAGACCGGTTCGTAGAACCGTCCGTCGGCCGGGATTCCCTCTGCGTCCAGCGCGGCGACGAACAGGTCGCGCGGCACGACCGCACTTGCCGGCCGGTACTGGAAGACATAACAGTAGATCGCCTCTTTCGTGACGCCGGGTTGAGGCGGAAGCGGACGCACCCCTTCCAGCCGTGCCAGCCCCGCCGACAACCTCGCCGCATTCCTGGAGCGCACTGCCGCCAGTTCGTCCAAACGCTCCAACTGCCCCAGCAGCAGCGCTGCCTGGAACTCCGTCACCCGGTAGTTACAGCCCGCCACCCTGCGCTTGAATTCGTCGGTCCGCGAGGCGCGGCCGCAGTTGATCAGAGTCTCCAGAAGCTCAAAGCACTCAGGCCGGCTGGTGACGATCATTCCGCCTTCGCCCGCTGTCATCAGCTTGGATGATTGCATCGAGAACGTTCCAAGGTCGCCCATCGAACCCGCGCCTCGGCCTCGGTAGAAGCCGCCGTGCATGTGCGCGCAATCCTCGACGATGAACAGACCATGCTGCTTCGCAAGCTCGAGCAGTCCGTCCATCTCCGCGAATCGCATCGCCAGATGAACCGGAACGATAGCCCGAGTCTTCGGCGTGATGGCCGCGCGGGCGGATTCGACTGAAAGGCAATACGTGTCCGCATCGACATCGGCGAAAACCGGGATGCCCCCGGCGTCAAGCACCGCCGTGGCAGTGCCATCCCATGTGTAGGCCGGCACAATCACTTCGTCGCCGAATTTCAGCCCCGCCGCCTTCAGTGCCAGCGTAATAGCCACCGTGCCGTTGACGCATGCCACGCCATGCCGGGTCCCATGATAGGCTGCGAACTTCACGGCAAAGTCGTCGGCCAGCCGGTTGGGGAATGGAAATCCGCCCCAGTTGCGGGACTCCAGGACATCGAGCATCCGCTGGCGATCTTCCGCCGAGTATTGAGGCCAGGCGGTGTGGGGCCGCGTTCGGAGCCGCTGGCCGCCGAGGAGGGCGAGGGAACTCATGCGATCAATAGTGTACTGGATGCTGGCTCTGGCCGGGGTTGCTCTCTCCGCATCCGCGGCTCAGACATGGATCGTCCGTGTCGAAGAGCCGACCGGCATCGAACGGCGAGATCGGGAGTTGGCGCGCGCCCCGTTGAGCAGATTCGGCGGCGCACAGTCCGGCTTTCGTGTCGTGGACTCACAGGGCAGGGAACTCCCCTCGCAGGTCGACGGGCAGAATCTGCTGTTTCCCGTTACCCTCATTGGCGGCCAGATGGCGGAGTATCGCGTCACTTGCTGCGATGCATCGACGCCGGTCATCCAACCCGCTGTCACTGCCCGCCGCCTGCCCAGCGGACGAGTGGAGCTTGCCAATAGCCGGCTTCGGGTCCTTATCGAAGCTTCAACCGGCCGGATTGTCGAGGCATACAACTTGAGCGCAGGCCCGCAACGCGTCCTGAACCTTGTGGAAACCACGCCCGACGACAAAGACAAGAACGACATTCAGTCAGAAGCCAGGCTGCCTTCCGGCCCGCCATCACCTGTCAAGGGGCCAAACAACGGCTGGAGCGACCTCGGTCCTGCCGGGCCCGTCACTGCCGTCCTGGCCGCTCCCCTTCTGGCTCGCATCACCGGCGACGGCTGGTCCATGGAGATCGAGGCAGATTCGCCGAGGCTCCTCTGGCGCGGCAGGCGCGGCTTCCACTTTGCCGGCGTCAGCGCGCTGCCCCACTTGCCGTTCGACCGCTTCGTCCATGCCGGCGAGTACGATTGGCCGACCGGCCCCGGTTCCGGAGAACCTCCCGATCACGCCATCGCCGCCCGCGATTGGAAACAGGCTCCCGGCGGCGGTTTTGTCTACTATGCGCAGGCCGAAAACTACGGAGCACTGGCCATGGCGGCTTTGGACGAATCGATCGAGTGGACCGGCGTCGGGACATTTCGCTTTGAAGGACGCGGCGCCGGCGACAGATCTGAACTCGCCATCCTGTTCTCACGCTGGCGAGGCAACGACACTGTGCTTGAGGCGCGGGCCGACGCCCGCAGGGCCAAAGCGCCTGTCCTTGTCCGTGTTGAAGCTCCCCGGGAGACTGCCGCTGTCATCACTCAGCCATTGCATTCGCACCCCCCTCAGTCCGTCCACAAGGACGCTGCTCTGCCTCCGGCTTGGCGCCCCTCCCTGGTCCCTCTCGATGGCGATTGGGAACTTGCCTGGGGCGAGAAAGGCGCAGGTCCGCAATCGGAATGGCGCACCGTCAAGGTGCCAGGTTCGGCGCATCTTCAATGGCTGCCGCCTGCGGAAATATACTCGCCCAGCGCAGCCTGGGTGAGCCGCAAGGAGTGGTGGTATCGCAAGAGATTCAATGTTCCCGCGGACTTCCGGCCCGAACACTCGCGCCTCGAGTTCGATGCCACTGACTATTACGCCGAGGCCTTTCTCGACGGCCGGCGGCTCGGCCGCCACGAGGGCTACATCGATCCATACGCCTACGATGTGACCGGCCTCGTCAAGCCTGGCAGCTCCCACGAACTGCTGGTTCGCGTCTGGACTCCGGTGCACTACTACTGGAAGCACCGGCCGTATACGGTCAAGGGATCCTACGGCGGCGTCGATCAGAAGCCGGATGACATCACTGCGCTGGGAGTCACTCGCAGCGTCCGGCTTAGCAGCCTGCGGCGCTGCGCGAATCTCCGATCTGGCCACCTCCACTTCGCTGGTATCAGAGTCGCGCGCCGTGTTGGCACTCGATCTCGAAGTCGATGGCCTGATTCCAGGACTGTCATGGGAGGCCGTGCTCGCGCCGGCCACCTTCCAGGGGCCGGCCATTCTCGTCACCGCGCCCGCTTCCTTGAGCCGGCTCGAGATCCCCGTCGACGAGCCCCGGCTGTGGTGGACCTGGGACGTCGGAACGCCCCACCTCTACTGGCTCGATGTACGCCTGAAGAATGCCGCTGGCGAGGTCATCGACGCCCGCCGCCTCCGTGTGGGCTTGAGAGAAATCAGGCGTCAGGGCTGGCAGTTCTTTCTCAACGGCAAGCGCCTCTTTCTTCGAGGAACCAACATCTACGCCAATCTCTGGCTCAGCGAAATGACCCGCGAAAAGTATGCCGCCGACCTCGACCTCATCGCGCAAGATGAACGTCAACCTGATTCGCATCCACTGCCACTTCGAGAATCCCGAGTTCTACGACCTGGCCGACGAACGCGGACTGCTCCTCTGGCAGGATTTCCTCGAAGCCTGGTATCCCCACGACCCCGACTTCTCGCCGCACGCAGCCGCGCTCTTCGACAACCACATCCGCATGGTCCGCAACCACGCATCGATCGCCGTCTGGGCGCCCTCCGACGAAGAGAGCCTGGAGAACTACTGGGACCTGTCCAAGCACCTCGCCGCGCGCGCCAGCCTCCTGGATCCACAGAACCGCTGGGTGCAGCGCTCCACCGGCCGTTGGGGTGACGCCCACCTGTATCACGGCTGGTACGACGGTTCGATCTGGGACTACGCCCGGATGGAGGAGAACCTGGTCACCGAACTCGGCGCCACCGCCCTGCCGTACAAGGAGTCCCTCGACCGCTTCCTGCAGGGCAAATGGCCGATGACAGCCCACGCCGCTGACTGGAAATATCATCGCCTGCAGATTCTCCGAGGCGCGGACCGCATGGGGCGACCTGAGCGGATCGCAGTCTCCCGAGCAGTTGATCGAGAAGAGCCAGGACTACGCTGCCCGCCTGTTTCAGATCGCAATCGAACGCACACGTCGCCGCAAAGCCGAAGGTGCTGGTGGAATATTCCACTTCTTTGCCATCGACTTCTGGCCGTCGGTCACCATGGCGGCCATCGACTTCTACCGCCGGCCCACCAAAGTTGCGTTCACCGTCGGGCGCAGCTTCGCGCCCGTGCTGGCTAGCATTGAGTACGATCGCGCCGAGTGGAAGACAGGGAGAGCAATTGACCGTCGGTGTATGGGCCGTCAACGACACCTTCAGCGCCGTGCCGCAAGCCTCGATCCATTGGAAGATTGTTGGGATGGGGGAAAAGGTGGAAGCCGAAGGGCGCCTCGCTGCCGCATTCGGGCCGGACAGCTCAATCAAGGCCGGCGAAGTGAAATGGCCGGCTGCGCACCCCGGAAACTACCGCCTCGTGGCGGAAGTCAGGGCAGGTAGCCGGCCTGTCTCGGAAAACGTCTTCGAATTCAAAGTCCAGTAAAGCGCGTCGCTCAAGCGCTGAAGCTGGAGCCGCAGCCGCAGGTGGACTTCACGTGCGGATTGTTGAACTTGAACCCAGAGCCTTCCAGCGTCTCGACATAGTCGACTTCCGCGCCATCCAGGTAGAGCATCGAAGCCTGGTCGACGAATACCTTCAAGCCTCCGAAGTCGTACTCCTTATCGAGCATGCCAGGGGCCGTCTCGAATGCCATTGAGTAAGAGAAGCCCGAGCAGCCTCCGCCGACGACGGAGATGCGCAACCCGCCGGGTTTGGGCTCCTGCGCGTCCAGAATTTCCTTCACTTTGCTCACTGCGTTTGTGGTCAATGTAACCATGGCTTTGGGGGAACCTCTCCTCAATAATCAAGATTCGATGCCAGTGTACCATGACGGGTCCATTCCGAGCACCGCACGGGCATACTAGCGCCTTCATCTCAATAGATGCAACAGCGGCGCAAAAGGTGTCGGCAGAACATTATCCAACCTCGTCACGCGGCAGACGCCGTGTTTTGGTAATGTGGAGCAGACCGTTCGCTTCCGCCGGGCCGGAAGTGACGGAAAAAGCTGATGAAACCTGCCGGGGGCGGCCCGCGTCGGAATGGACGTATGAGCGGCTACTCCGGCACATTGACGATTCCAGTCACCGGCGCAATTCCGGGGACTTCACGGCAAGGTAAAGCGCGGGTGGACTACCGCAAAAGCGAAGAAGCCGAACTGGTCAAACGCGTCCAGGCGCGCGACGAAATCGCGTTCCGGGAGATCGTCGATCGCTACCAGTCCAAGGTCTTCTCCATCATCTACGGCATCCTGCGCAACCGGAACGACGCCGAGGACATTTCCCAGCAGGTCTTTACCAAGATCTACTTCTCAATCAACAACTTCGACTTCCGCAGCTCGTTCCTCACCTGGATCTACAAGATCACCGTGAACGAGTGCTACGACTACCTGCGCAAGAAGAAGGTGCGCAAGCTGGTCTATGAGAGTGACTTCGGCGAAGAGGATTCGGTCAGCATGGAGCGTAGCGAGCCCGACAAGGCCAAGCCCATCGACGCGACGCTGGCCCAGCGCGATCTCATTGTTAAACTGCTTGGCAAAGTGAGCGAGGAAGACCGGCGGCTGATGCTGCTCAAGGAAGTGGAAGGCCACTCCGTTGAGGAACTGGCCGAGATGACCGGCATGAACGAAAATACGATCAAGGTTAAGCTGTTCCGTGCGCGCCAGAAACTCCTGAAGGCGGCCCAGCGGTTGACCAAGGGAGCCGGCGCGGGATGGCTGGTCGAATAGGCTGTATGATGATCGGTGTCACGCAGGCCATACCGGCGCTTTCAATGGCGCCGGAAACCATTCCGGCTCATAGAAGCCGGAAACAAGGGGTCGCGGCGCCGGTCGGTCTGAGAACTTCGGCTTCGGCCGATCGTTTTGAGGGAAAATGTGATGCATAAGCCCATCTTGGATGGTCTCGAGTCCTACCTCTCAGGCCACCTGCCTGCTCTTGAGAAAGCGCGATTCTCTGCTCATCTGGCTGAGTGCGACGACTGTCGGGCTGAACTCGATCTGATGCAGAGCCACGCGGAATTGGTCCGATTGCTGCGCCCTCCCGTCCTGATCGACCCCTCTCCGGGCTTCTACGCCAGGGTCATGGAGCGCATCGAATCGCAGGCTGCACCTTCGCTCTGGTCAATCTTCCTCGAACCGGCGTTCGGCACACGGCTCATGGTTGCCGCCCTGGGTTTGTTCGTCGTTCTGGCCGGCGCAGCCTGGCAAACCCAACCCGATTCCATGGTGCTTGAAGAACACAACCCGGTTTCCGTCCTTGCTGCGTATGAGATGCCGCCTGCCAGCGGGCTTGATCCTCAACAGGATCGAAATGTCGTCTTTGTTAAACTGGCTACTTATGGCGGCGACCAGGCAGCTTCACTTTTGCCTGTCTCCTCAGATTAGAATCGTATCCAGGCAATCATGAGCGGGATCGACGATCGCAGACCCTCCTGGCACCATCCCAAGGTGCTTGTCGTCCTGTTCGTCGTTTTTCTCTGCGGCGCAGCCGCCGGTTCCTTGGGCACCCGCCTCATCTCTCCTCGCTCGACAGCCTCTGCCTGGAAAGACGGCGGCAAGACCTTCACCCTCGACATGATCAAGAAAGAGCTCGATCTCACCCCCGATCAGGCGGTTCAGATCGAGACCGTGCTCGATGAATTCGTCCTCTACTACCAGAATCTGCAGGGACAGATGGACGATTTCCGTGCCGATGGCAAGGAACGCATCCTGCGCGTATTGACTCCTGACCAGCGTGAGAAGTTCAACCGCAAAATGACCGAGTTGAACGCCCGCATCCGCTGAGTCCCGCAAGCAGATTCAAGTCTCGCAATCCGCAACCGATATGTCCGCTGGAGGTTGAAATCCGGCGTGGCATTCATGGAGTGGAAAAACAATTTCAGTGTCGGACTGCCCGACATCGACGAGCAGCACAAGCGTCTCATCGCGATCATCAACAAACTGCATGACACGATGAAAACGGGTGCAGCGCACGCTCAGTTGATCCGAGTGATGGAAGAACTCGTGGGCTACACGCAGGAGCATTTTGCCTACGAAGAACGCTTGTTGGCCGCCGCCAAGTATCCCGGTTTGGACGAGCACATCAGAAAGCACACCTCGATGAAGGCGCAAGTGGGCGTCTACTGCCGAATGGTTCAAAACGATAAAGCCACTACGCCGCTCCAGTTGATGGAGTTCCTGAAAAAGTGGCTGGGTCACCACATCCTCAACACGGACATGGATTACAGCCGCTGCGTGCGCGCAATGACGGAGCGTAACAGCAGTCAGGAACAGCCGATTTCCCGGTAGTTGCGACGCGGATCAGATAGTGACGCCGAGCCGCGCGGCGGCGTCGACGAGGTCCTGCCAATTGCCGTCCGGGATCGGGATGCCGTCGGCGAGGCGCTCGGCTTCGATGCGCTTCTCCGGATCTCCGGCCACCAGACTTCGTCGTAGCCCTTGGCGGGCGGCACTTCGCGCATCATGCGGCAATAGTCCGAGACGCGGGCGGTGAACTCCTCAACCGGGAGAAAGCGCTGCGACATCGATGGCCAGGAATGAGTGGCTGACGCGGACAGGACGGTCGGTGAAGCGGATGCCGCCGATCTCGCCACCGAAGGCCCCACCTCCAAGGATGGCCGAGAGGATTTCCACCATCATCGCCAGCCCATATCCTTTGTAGCCGCCGAGCGGCGCGAGCAAGCCTCCGTGGTAGGCGGCCTCGGTACTGGTGGTTGGGACGCCATCTGAGTCCATTGCCCATCCGGCGGGAATCTCTTCCTGCCGGTTGATGTGAGCCTTGAAGATCTTGTTGGCGGCGACCGTAGTGGTGGCCATGTCCAACAGCCAGGGCTCATCCAACTGGCCCGGGGCGGGCGGAACGGCCATGCAGATGGGGTTGGTCCCGAAGCGAGGCTGGCGGCCTTGCCACGGCGAGACCAGGTTCGACGAGTTGCAGAAGACCAGCCCGATCATTCCGTTCTGAGCGATGGAGCGCGCCCACCAGAAGCAGGCCCCGAAGTGGTTGGTTTCGCGTGAGGTGACGATGGCGATTCCATGCTGCCGGGCCAAGCGAACAGCGTGAGCAGCGCAGTGGCGCGCCGCAATCTGGCCCAGCCCGTTCTGTCCGTCATAGGCCAGGCAACCCCCGGACTCCGAGACAACCACGCCTTCGCGAACGGGGTCGAGCTGGCCGGCTGCCAACTGCTTCAGGTAGTAGGACAGCAGGTGGATGCCGTGGGAATCGATGCCGCGCAGGTTGGCGGCCACCAGAGTCTGCGCGACGAATGCGGCATTGGATGCTGGGACGCCGGCAGCGGCCAGCAGGCGAGCGCCGAGATCAGAGAGCGTGGAAGCGGCAAGCGTTTGAGGCATGAGCGCTCACCAGTCTATCGACGTTCGGTGGCAGCTTGACGCTCAAAGCGTCAACTGCGGGGCGGGCCGGGATTCGATGAATCCCTGATGGCAGAGCCGCTGCAACAACTCTCGAGCGGCTGCCCGCATCGCCTTCCTCGTGAATTGCGCCAGCGATTCATCGACCCCCGGGTAGCTGCGAGTCTCCACGAATCGGTCGATCACCTCATCGGCGGAATGATGCCCGTCGAGCAAATCCAGCAGAGGCCGGAAGGAGGCGTCCACCTCCATCTCGATGCGCGATGGTTTGTGATAGACCGCGTAGCTCTCCTCAGGCAAATCGTAGCGTTGGATGTCGACCTCAGGCGAGATGGCGAGCAGCGCGTCGTCGCTTCCAACCATTCGTACAAGGCTCCACCGTCGGCTCCACCGCCGTCACATCACCATGCTTCATGATGGTGTAGCTGAGGCACCCACCTTGGCATCCCCACTGCTGGCGGTAGCGGCATTCGCCGCACTCATCCATCGGAAAGAGCCGCCCCTGGTAAATCTCCATCCCCTGCTTGTAGTACTCCTGCATCGCCTGCAGGTCTTCGAATTCGTCCAGGCGGCGATTCCACAATCGCGATAGACAGAAGCAGCACCAGACTGACAGATCAGGGCCGATGTCGATGACTGGCTCGCAATGCGCATTTCGCTTGAGGTCGATAACCCCCTTCATGAGCAACTCGCCGGCCTGTTCGTAGTTGAAAACGCAAAGCGGGAAGGCGTTGTCCATTTGGGCGTTAACGCCCAGCGCTTCCACCTTGCGAATGAGGTCGACCACGAACGGACCCATCTTCTTGCACTCGTCGAGCGCGAGATGGGAGTTGTGTGTCCCCACGACCGGCAGTGAGAAGCTCAGGCGGAGCTTGTTGATCCCGTATGTCCGGATGAGATCCAGAAGGTAATCAAAGCTGGGCTGCGGTTCGAACAAGTTAAAACTCAACGTGACCGTGCCGCGGCCCGCGACGGCGGCCAGGTTGCGCTCGATTCGCTGCCACACGTGAGGCGAATAATGGACGGGATGGTCGATATTCAGCAGGAAATAAAGCCGCCGCGGCGACACGCGTGCGAACAGGGCATTGTAGGCCTCGGGCCAGGTGGCATTGCTCAACAGGTCGACGCGCATACCCTCCGCCAGGGCCATAGCGAGAATGGTGGGGAACAACGGATGCAAGGTCGGTTCCCCACCCATTGCCCGGAAGATCGGATGGCCGGAGCGTTTGAGGAATTGGATGACTTTGGCTGCATCCTCCAGAGTCATCACTTCGTGATGGCCTTCCTCGAGTCGCTCCCGTGCGAAGCAGTAGGAACAGTGCAGATTGCACTTGGTGGTGAGAAGCACGTTGGCCATAATCTCTCCCGTCGTGCGGTGTGCAGGTTACGGATCGTCTACTTCAGCGTTGCCGGAGCCGAAGGGTTTCGAGCTGTCGAAGGACATCGATTCGCAAAATGTCGATGGGATAAAAGATGGGAGTAAACAGCGGGTAGAAGATCGGGCGGTAGCTCAGGACATGATCGAAAATCCTGCGCTTCCACCAGACGTCGGCCGGATAAAAGATGGGACCGGGTCCTGGGAACCGGCTTGCCTTAAATTCGTCGACCAGCGCGTACAGATGAGCCACTTTGCTGAGCTGACCTTTCTCGTCAGCGGAGAGTGTCACTCCGTACTTCTTTGCCACTTCATCGGGGTTTTTGAACAATTGGGCTTGGAGTGCCGGATCCTTGTCGCAGGCATCCATCATCTTCTTGACGCTCAGGTTTCTGTCAACATGCTGTTCTGAAGCGGGCATCAAGACCTCCTTTGAATCGCCAGGAGGGCCGTTGCCGGACATCCCGGCTGATAGTTCTTGTACACCTGATCGTCGGTGAATAAAAGGAGTTTAATGTCTGTTTACAACGAAATTGCGGAAGGGTTTTGATTTGCGCCCGGCGTGCCCGTCCGCGGCGTCACGTGATGGCGCGGATGGCCTCGACGCAGAGTTCGCAGTTTTCCGTCACCTGCTCCTTGTGTTTCGGGAACATGCCGACGACGACCACGTCGTGCGGCTTGGCGGAGCGGAAGGCGAGTTTCATGGCGTCGAGCATGCGGGCGCGGGACTGGCAGTTGCGCGTCGCTCCGTAGACTTTGAAGATCAGGCACTGCTTCGAGGTCTGCCGGACGCGCTTGAGCATCTCGATGCGGTCGGGATCCCAGAATAAGCTCGCGGGGCGCTTTGCCGCCGGCGAGGCGATCGGCTTCCTCGCGCGGGCGGCTCAGGTTGTAGAGGCATGTCATGTAGAAGTCGACATCCCAGCCTTTGTCCTCGGCGTAGTCGATCACCTGGGGTATATGCGTTCCGAGGCCCACGCGCACGCCGGCGTCACGCATCAGCTTGAGCGCATTCTTCACTTCGTCGATCTTCCCCGCGTCCCACAACTGGTCCGTGCGGGAGCCGTGGTGGTAGATGCCGATCGGCTTTTCGGCCATCATGTCGCGGATGTTGCGGGCGGTGTTCTCGACTTCCGAAGCGGTCTGGGCCACCCACTGCATCGTGCCGCCCTCCTGCCGGTACTCGTGCAGCATCCGGATAATGTGCTTGTCGGCGCGGGATTGCCACGTGTTGATGCCGGAGCGCTCGCAGTTGCGCAACATGAGCTTGATGTTGCCGCTGGTGAAGTAGTCGACCATCTCGCGGTCCATGGCCGAGTCCCAGTGAGAGTTGCCGCTGACCGGGTTTCCGCCAACGAGCAGCCGCGATATGCGATGGGGACCGAAGGGCACGGTGGGCATACTGGGCATGGTGGAGGGCAGTTTCGCGGCGATGGCCGACGGGGCGGCCGCCACAGTGGAGAGAGCCTGTCGCCTGCTGATGTTCATATCAATACCATCCGATGCACTTATCTTATTGCTTTTGGACGCAAATAAAAGCCCCGGCTCATGACGGTTTGCGGCTCAGTTTCGCGAATAGTATTGTAGACACTCATTTTCGTCTGGGGGGCAGCCATGCGATTTCAATCGCTCACAATACTCGTGGTTTCGGCGGTAGCGCGCGCCGCGGGGGGACCGGAAGCGGATCTGGCGGCGGCGATCAAGGCGTACTACAACGAGTCGATGCCGAACGATTGGCAAGGCATCGAGAAGATAGGCGGCATCCAGTGGGCCCCGCTACCCCCTGCGTCACTGCAGAACTGCCTGCCCGATGGAGGCTGTTATACGAGGCAAGGGAAGGCCATGATTGGCGGAAAGGCCATGGTCGCGATCGCGACTGGCGCGAGGACAATTGTCAGCAACCTCTATCTGCGTAATGCAGGACCGGCGTTCGGGGAGGCGGCGGTGCTCGAAGCTCTCAAGTCGGCGGGGTTTGCCACCGAGCTTGCACGGTGCCCGGCGGCGGGTTCGGCAGGCGGCACCAACTGGTACCGGCTGAAGGGCGCGGGCGCGAATCCGGGGGTGCTCTCCGTGCAGACGTCGTGCAACGGCAAGCCATGCGAGGGCTTCGTTCTATCGCGCGGCGCAGACCTGCCTGCGCTGCAGCCCGCTCAACTGCGGCTGTATAGCGAACAGTGCGGCGCGCCGGCGGCGGAGCGGAAGACGGTGGCGGCCGCGGGTATGCCCCACGAGCAATTGAGTCAAAGCCTGCTCGCGCTCATTCCTCCGGCGTCGGGGCGGCCGCTCTACGACTGGAAGACCCTCAGCGCTGTTGGCGCCGGGATCGAGTGGACGGCAGGAGGCCCGAAGAAGGGCGACCTTTCTTTCAAGAACGATCCGAACCCGTTCATGCACACGGGCGAAGCCGCATACGCCGGGCGGAAGTTCAGTGCGCTGGCCAGCGGTTCGCCCACGGAGGCGAAGGTGGTCTATTTGGAGGAGATGGGGACGCACCCGAAAGGGGAGCACCTGCTGGGCGAAGTCTACAAGCGCGGAGTGCAGGTGCGGTTGGTGCGCTGCGGCCCCGTCTACACATCTTCGACGAACAACTGGTACAGCCTTACGGACGCGAACATTCATCCGGCGATGATCCGGCAATCGATCAGCTACGACGGCGACCGGGTGGCGGATACATACGAGTTGCGGACGGACAATACGCTGCCGAAGCGGGATCCGCGGGACCGGGATCCTGGCGTCGGCGGGTGCCGGTAAGGAGGGCTCGGAATTTACTTGCCGGGCGGAGCGTTTGCGGTCTAGCATCGATGGTCAGAGGGATGCAAATGTTGATACGACCGTCACGCCGGGAGTTTGCAGTGTGGTTGGGGTCCGTGCCCGTGGCCTGGAGTGCGAGGCGTGCGCTGCCCGAGACTGACGCAATTGCCGAGGGACCTGCATACAAGGCAGGGGCACCTTTCAGCGACGACCTGGTGAAGCCCGGGTTGGGGGGGACGCCGCTGGTGTTGAGCGGAAGCGTCTATTCGACGAAGGGCGATCCTCTGGAAAATGCCGTGTTGGATTTCTGGGAAGCGAACATGGAAGGCGTCTACGATCAGGCCGGCTATACACTGCGGGGCAAGGTGAAGACCGATGGTCAAGGGCGATACCGGGTCCGGCTGCTGGTGCCGAAGGCTTACCGCATTTCACCGGCGTCGGACTTTTACAGGACGGCGCACATTCATGTGAAGGCTTTGGCGGACGAACATGCGACGGTGACGACCGAATTGTACGTTCAAGGCGATCCCCGAAACTACAACGATTCCGGGCCTCGGCCGTCGCTGCAGCTTGCATTGCAGCCGGCGAGGGAAGGGAAAACGGCATCGTTCGATTTCGTGGTGCGTCATGTCTGACGAGCTGAACAATGCCGCGAGGCTCGGTCAGACGGAGAAGGTACGACAGCTCCTGGACGCGGGGGCGGCGGTCGATTTCGCCGGGGAGCAGGGGTACACCGCACTCATCGAGGCAGCATTCCGGAATCGCGTCGAGACGGTGAAGTTGCTGCTCGATAAGGGCGCGCGGGTGGATGCGCAATCGCGGAGCGGGTGGACGGCGCTGATGAGCGCGGCATGGGAGGGCCACCTTGAGGTGGTCAGGCTGCTGTTATCCAAAGGTGCGAATCCGCGTCTGGAGAATTCGCGCGGTGACACAGCGAGGTCGCTGGCACAATCGGCCGGGCGGAGCGAAGTGGTGGCGCTGCTGCCGAAGTAGGCCGGTAAGCTATCTCAACGAGGGGTGTGCCGGAGTGACCGAGCGGAAATGTGGACGAGCGGAGGCAATGAGAGTATTCTCGATCAATGCTGAACGCATCGAGGCGAGGGTTTCTGAGGCTGACGCTGGGGACGGCATGGTCGGCCGGAGCATTGATGGAGCAGAGCGTGTTGCGGGCCGCGGCGGCGCGCAGCCAGTCGGTGGGAGCGGCGGCAGGTCTGTTCACGATCGAAAAGATGGCGGACGGGGTGTGGGCGGCACTGGCTAAGCCAACCACGTGGATCAACTGCAATGGGGCAGTGTTCGAAATGTCCGACGGGCTGCTGGTGGTGGATTCGCATTCGAAGCCGTCGGCGGCGGCAGCGCTGGTGGCGCAAATCCGGAGAGAGGTTTCGAGCAAGCCGGTGCGGTATCTGGTGAACAGCCACTTTCACTGGGACCACTCGCAGGGCAACGCGCACTACCGGACTGGAGGGAAGGGTCCGCAGATCATCGCCAGCGAAGCGACACGACGGTTGATGACCGACGGCGCCGCGGAGCGCATGAAAACAGCAGTGGAGAATGCGGAACGGGCTCTCGAAGAGGCAAAGCAGAAGCGGGAGGCCGTTGCGGGCGCCGAGGAGCGGGCGAAGCTGGACAAAACTGTAGCAGACACTGAGGGGTACGTGAAGGAGTTGAAGGCGTTTCGGCTGGAGCTTCCGGACATCACGGTAAGCGGCGACCTGACGCTGCACGACAAACTGCAGGATCTGCGGATTGTCTTTCGCGGCAGGGGACACACGGAGGGTGATATTTCGGTCTGGTCTCCGGCCAGGAGAGCGCTGGCGACGGGCGATCTGGCGCACGGGTCGATTCCTTACATGGGTGACGGGTACCCGCAGGATTGGCCGAATACCCTGAGCGGGCTGGCCAAACTGCAGTTCGACAAGTTCAGTGGCGGGCACGGCAGAGTATACACGGGGAGGCTGCGGATGGATCAGATGCGGGGATACATCGAAGAGTTGACCGTGGCAGTGCAGGCAGGCAGGAGGGTGGGAAAGACGATTGAGCAGCTTCAGAATGAGATCACTCCGGCGACGCTCAAGTCCATGGGGGGAGGCTACCTGGAAGCATTGACCATCGCGGGCAGCGCAGCCGGAGTATCGGCGGGCATCTCGGGCAATGTGGCTCAGGTGTTCAGGGCTTTGGGCCGGAGCTGAGCGGGCACCCCGATTAGCCCCATCCAGGGCATGGACTTGCGATTGGATTTGGTCTACTATCCCGCACAGGAGGAACTGGGAATGAGCAGATGCAAAGCTGTGCGCATGCGCTTGTGCATTCCATTGGCCATCTTCGCATGGGGCTGGATGGCCGCCGGCGAGCAACAACTGACGCGGGAACAGAAAGAACAGTTTCTGAGCACCGCGGAAGTGGTGAAAACCAGGCCAGCCGCGAAGGGAATCACTGGCGTTCTGAGGGCGACGCTGCAATCTAAGGACGGGTCGCTGATGCACGATGCGGCGATCCAACGGATCGACGAAAAGAAGCCCGAGTTCAAGACTGACCGCGGGACCGAAATCAATTTTCGGGACACCTACAAATTCAATGTCGCGGCATACAAGCTGTCCCTGCTGCTCGGGCTGGACATGATCCCGCCGCATGTTGAACGTGTTTACGGAGGGACGACTGGGAGCTTCTCCTGGTGGGTCGAGGATGTACTGATGGACTACGGCGAGATGCTCAAAAAGAAGGTGAAAGCGCCGGACCAGAACCTGTACAACGCTCAGTATTCGATTGTGCAGATCTTCGATCAGCTCATCTACAACGTTGACCGCAACCAGGGAAACATGCTGATCACAAAAGACTGGAAGCTCTGGATGATTGACCACGGGCGGGCATTCCGGATGCAGCATACACTGGAAAACCCAAAGGTTCTCAGAATGTGCGAGCGCACACTGCTGGCGCGCATGAAGGCGCTGGACGAGCCGACCTTGAAACGCGAGTTGGGACCGTATCTCACCAATCTGGAGATTGAGGGCATTCTCAAGCGCCGCGACAAGATCGTCGCGTATTTCGACAAGGCCGGTCCCGCGGCGCTTTACTCGTACTCGACAAAGCGCTAAACAGACAGTTCGTTGAGGATCAGCTCGAAGAAGAGGTCACTGGCTTGTCGCTCGCGCCAGGGCGTGTGCCCGCACTGTGGCAGTACCACCGTCCGAAAGTGGGAGAAAACGACAGGGGGCGACGGGTCGTAGTCGCCGTGGATGGAGAAGACCGGGCAGGTGACAGCGGCCACGCGGCGAAGGAGCTCGCCGCTGCGGCGGAGTTCGGCGGCTTCGGGCCAGACGCTCAAGTAGATGCTGGCATTGGCGCGGACCTCGATGGCGGAGTCATCGAGCAGATCGTAGGAGTCGGCCTTAGTGGCGAGACGCCCGAGTGCGGCTAACAGTGCGTTGCTGTCCTTGCGGCCAGGCTCACTGAGAACGGCAAACGCGGCTCCAAATTCGGCACGTTCGGGTTCAGAGAGTCGGGAAAGCCGTGTTTCGCTGATCTGCGCAGCGGAGCACTCGTCCAGCGGCGGGCAGCCGGCGAGGATGAGCTTAGCGACAAGGTGTGGAGTGTCTGCGGCGGTGAGCAGGCTGAGCCATGCGCCCCAGGAATGGCCAATGAGGGTGACTGGAGGCTCTGTAAAGCTCGCGAGGATGCCCGAAAGTTCGTCGATCTGGCCCTGGACGGAACGGGCAGTTTGATAAGGCTCGAGGACTTCAAACGTTTCGGAAAGGCGCACGGCAACCGGCGCCATGGAGCCCGCCGCGCCAGGGCCGCCGTGGATGACGGCGACCCTGGGCAGCACGGCTTGGTTCATCTCAGAAGTAGAACTTGGCGCCGAGCACGGTGCGGCGGGCGTCAAGCGTTGAGGTGTACTGTCCGAAGGTGCCGCTGACCTGCCGGCCGGCTGCGTCGAAGCGGGCCGTGGTGTCGACACCCTGGAAGCTGGCGTGGTTGAAGAAGTTGTAGAACTCGAAGCGGAGCTGCAGGCGGTAGCGGTCGCTCGCCGAGCCAGCGGGATGTTCTTGTAGAACGAAACGTCGAAGACGTTGGTGCCGGGGCCGCGGAAGACGTCCTTGGGGGCGTTGCCGATGCCGAATTCGGCGCGGGTGGGCGGCGCGAAGACGCTCGGTGTTGAAGTGGCGCAGTTCGGTCCGTTCGCTCTTGGGGAGGATTGGATTCGACAGAACGTTGATGCGGCTGTCGACGCCGGCGCCGCTGCCGCCGATGAGGTCGACTGCGTTGACCAGCGAGTAGCCGACGCCCGACGGCGCGCCGCTGATGAATGAGGTGACGCCGGCGACGTCCCAATTGTCGAAGACCCACTTGGCGACCGGGATTATCCCACACGCTGCTCAGCTTGGGGATGTTGTAGGTGTAGTTGAACACGAAGTTGTGGGTGCGGTCGAAGTTGCCCTTGCCGTAGTTCCTCATGCGGAAGTCGAGGAAGGGGTTGACGGCGTCGCCGTTGCCGTTGACGAAGTTCATCGACTTGGACCAGGTCCAGGAGAGACCGAACATCAGGCCCTTGGAGAAGCGCTTGTTCACCTGGGTCTGCATGGAGTGGTAGTTCGAGTTGGACGCGAACTCGAGGTACTGAATGTCGGCGTAGCCGGGCATCGGGCGCAGGAAGTTGTCCGGCAGCGGCGTGTTGCCCGTGGTGGGGTCGATGCTGGAGGGCAGGAAGCGCGTCCCGTAGGTCAGCGAGTTGAGGCTGCGGCGATGCATCAGGTGGCGGGCGACGCTGCCGACGTAGGCGACGTCGAGCACGCTGCCCCAGCCGATGTTCTGCTGGATGCCGAAGCTCCAGTTGTAGACCACCGGCGGGTCGTAGTCCTTCTGGAAGGCGGTGACGCCCGGAGGCGACGTGCGGAACGGGCTCTGGAGCAGGTCTGCCATGGTGACGTAAGTCGCAGTGTTGGTGATCGTGTTGCGGCGGCAGTTCGCGGTGGATCAGAATCTGGTCGTCGTTGAAGCGGTCGTAGAAGATGCCGGCGCCGCCGCGAATCGCGGTCTTGCCGTTGCCGAAGACGTCGTAGGCGAAGCCGAGGCGCGGAGCGAACTGAATGCTGGGCGTGTTCGGCCAGGTGCTCGAAGACGACGTTCATGCCCTGGAACGGCGGCAGCGGGCTGGAGGCGAACTGGCCGATGACGGCGGCTGAGAGTTCCTGGCCTGTGACGGGGTCGCGCCCGACGCGAGCGCCGGCGGCGTTGCGGTAAGGCTGAATGAGCGGCGGCTGCTTGGTGCGGTCGTAGAGATTCGGAATCCCAGGAAGAGAGGTAGTCGTCGGCGCTCCAACTCGGCTGGATGTAGTACATGCGCAGGCCGTAGTCGAGCGTGAAGCGGCGGGTGACCTTCCAGGTGTCCTGCGCGTACCACTCGACGTTGAAGTAGCGCGAGTGGCCGGCGGGGTGATTGGTGGCTTCCGTGTAGCTCTGGACACTGCCGAGCAACGCGTTCGAGTACGCGTAGTTGGTCTCGAGCGGGTTGTTCACGTCGCGGTTGAAGTTGAACGTGCCGTTGAAGGCGGTGCTGCGCTGCGCGTTGCGCGTGGTCTGCTCGACATAGATGCCGAACTTCATGTTGTGCGAGCCCTGCGATCCAGGAGAAGTTGTCGTTGTAGTTCCAGATGTTGTTGGTGCCGAAGAACGGGTAGCGCTGCTCGATATTGAGCACGCCGGCGTTCGGGACGCCGCCGAAGTTGGCGTTGGGGATCAGGTTGTCCGGATTGGCCGCCGGGTAGAACTGCGGCAGGTTCAGGCCGATCTTGGAGCGGACGTTGCGGTCGAAGCCCTCCTGGTTCAGCGGTCCGACAAGCTGCTTGGCGCGGTTGATGCCGAAGGTGAACTCATTGACCTTGGTCGGGCTGAAGGTGTGGATGAGGGTGGCGACTGAGCCAACCGAGTGGATGTCGTAGATGATGGGGAGCTGCGGCCAACTGGAGCTGGCCAGCACGAAGTCGAACTCGCCCTTGAAGGCTTCATAGTCCTGAATGCCGCGCCAGTAGAACTGGGTGCTGGGGCCGATGTTCCAGTCGATGCGCAGGACGGAGTCGCGCCGCGGCTGATCGACGGTGGACTGGATGAGGGCGTTGTAGGACCGCGCCGGGATCGACGGCGTTCGGCAGCGGCATGATGTTCATCAGCGCCTGGCCGTTCTTGTCGATGCGGTTGGCGGGAACGATATTGCCGGCGAAGGGCGCGCGGTTGTTGAGCGGATCCCAGATGGGGATGAGCGCGCCGTTCTGGTCGCGCGAGTTGGAGAAGTTGCCCTGGCGCTCGTCCGCGGTGGGGAATGTGCGGCGCTGACAGGTTGGTCGGGTACTTGCGCGGCAGGAACTCCTGCGACCAGAAGAAGAACAGCTTGTCGCGGTCCTTGTTGAACTTGCCGATGGTGACGGGGCCGCCGATGAAGTAGCCGGGGTAGTTGAAGCGGTACTGCGGCTTGGGCAGATTGTCGCGGTTGCGGAAGAACTCGTTGGCGTTGAGCGCCTCGTTGCGGAGGAAGTAGTAGGCGCCGCCGTGGAAGTCCTTGGTGCCGCTCTTGATGATCGTGTTGATGGTGCCGCCGGAGGAGCGGCCGTATTCGGCCTGGTAGTTGGAGAGCAGGACCCTGATCTCGGCGACGGCGTCGATCGAGGGCGCGAGGTAGGGGCCGGTCATCGAGCCCGTGTCGAGCGACGAGACGCCGTCGAGCGTGAGGTTCAGCGTGCCGGTGCGCCCGCCGTTGACGCTGACGCTGCGAAAGGTTGTTCCATCCGGGAGCGTTGCGGTTCTGCGTGTCGACGACGCCCGGAAGCATCTTGAGCAGGCCGAGATAGTCGCGGCCCTTGAGCGGAATGTTCTGTGTCTGTTCAGTCGAGATGAGGCCGCTGCGCTCGGCGGATTGCGTCTGCAGGCGGGCAGCTTCGGCAGTGACCTCGACGGTCTGGCTGACCTCGCCGAGATCGAGCGTGATGGCCTTGACCACCAGGCGCTCGGTCGAACTGAGGATGAGGCCGGTCTGCTCGTACTTCTTGAAGCCTTTGCCGACGACGCTGAGCTTGTAGTTGCCGGGGAGCAGTTGGGTAAAGACGAAATCGCCGCTGGTGTCCGACTTGGCCTGGCGGGTCTGGCTGGTTTCGACATTGACAAGGGTCAGGTCAGCGCCAGGAACGGCGGCGCCGGACTGATCGGTCACGCTGCCGGTGATGGAGCCAGTGAGTCCCTGGCCGAAGGCAGTTGCGGCAAGCATGGCCGCGAGGATGAGGAAATGTAGAGTTCTCAACACGTGTAATGTACCCCTTCTGGCGTTGAACGATATCACAGATTGTGGTGGGATGTGTAGGGCTTGTGGCTTATACTCTGAGCTGCGAGGGGGAAGCACTGGCAATGTTGAGAACACTCCTGGTTTTGTTGGTGCTGGCCGGCACGGCAGCCGCATCCGACATCGAAATCCGGCTGCGCAAAACGTTCATTGAAAAATACAAGAACCGGGCTACGATCGACGACACGTGCGTGATCGATAAAGCGCACACCAAACCGAATGCGCCTTCCAAGGATGCCGACTTGCACATCGCCGCGCGCTGCAAGGAAGCGGCGCTGGCCGGAGTGGCCGAGATCATGAACGCCAAGCTGGAGACCGGGGCGTTGGAGTTCGTCAAGTCGACCGCGGGGACGGCGACAGAGGTAAGTCTGAGAGGCGTTTGGCGTCTGTGGTGCGAGCATGGCGGTTCCGACATCGTGCACCACCAGGGAACGGCGCTGGAGAAGTTCACCTCGACGAATCCCGATCACGTGTACGAAATCGCATCCCGTGCTCAAGATCGGCACTCACGACGTGAGCGACTCGATCAAGACAATCGACGGGTTCACTGAGAAGGACGCTCGCGATGCGTTTCCAGCCTACGAGCGGACGCGGTTCCAGATTCGCCCTCAGGCCAAAACGATCACGATGCGCACAGTCATGGCCGGGTTCAACTATGTGAAGTTCAAGATCAAGCTGCTGGAGGATCCGCACCCTATCGAAGATGGGTTTCAGGTGATGTCTTCGGTGTTCGAGGCCGATGCCGACACTGAAGACGACAATGAGAGCGAGATCCTGGTCAGGCGCCGGAGGATGGTATTCGTCAAGGGGACGGGGCCGGGCGACGCTGTGGCTTCCAAGCATAAAGGCGACACGCTGGTCGTCCTGGGGATTCCGCGAATCAACCTGTCGCTGGTCTCGTTCAGGGCCAAGAGCGGTGGGGAGGCGCGGGACTGGGACCTTCCGTACGAAATGGTGATCGTGGGTGTGTATCAGTAGGACTTGGTTCGGCGGCGGATGAGCAGGGAGATGTAGCCTCCGATGCCGCCGCAGAGGAAGGCAACCGCCGCCAGGAAGGGCGCACTGACGGGGCGGAACCACGGTTCGACTCCGGCCGCGCGCAGGATCACGGCTGCGAGCAGGCAGACCGCCGCGACAAAGGCCGGCCATTTGATCAGGCGATGAGCGAGCGTGGGTGGATCAGTGCGGCCGTGAAGCACGCCCGAGACGGTGAAGAAGCTCCACGCCGAAGCCCCGGCAAACGCGAAGTGGAAAAAGAAAACCTGGGCGCCGCGTCCGTAGGCGAACGCGGCGCCGGTCGCGTAGATCAAGCCGAACAGGCAGGCGGCGGAAAGGGTTCGAAGCAAGGCAGCAAGGTCATTCTGACACAGGCCGCTGCTCGCGGTCTTCGTAGTGCCGTGTCATGGCCCCAAGGCCGGCCCCGTGACGATGCACGGAAATCGACATCGGGAGCAACGATTCTCTCCCGCGCCTCGTCCTCAATCGTGTGCGCAGACGCGATTTCCTGGCGACAATGTCGGCGGCATTACAGCAGCCCCGATTCGGAGTGTCTGCCCGGCTTGTCGTTGTGCCGGTGACGGTGACCGGTGCCGACGGGCGAAAGATCGCCGGTCTGCAGCGGTCCGACTTCCGGCTGTTCGAGGCTGGCGAGGCACGCGATTTTCAAGTTGACGACATTCTGTCGCCGCTCTCGCTGATGGTGGCGGTGCAGACCGGAGTCGATTCGGGCCCGGCGCTGGACAAGATCAGAAAGACCCGATCCCTATTTGAACCGCTTCTGCGAGGCGAGGGCGGGGAAGTGGGGTTGCTGTCCTACAGTAGCCAGGTGCGGCTTCTGGCCCCGCTGGCCGGTGATTCGTACGAGTTCGACAGGGAATTCGCGGGACTTCAGCCGAAGGGGTCGGGCGGAAGGATGCACGATGCAGTCGGCGAATCTGTCAGGCTGCTGGCTGAGAGTCAGGCAAGACGGAGGCGGGCTCTGCTCCTGATCGGGGAAGCCAAAGACCATGACAGCGAGACATCGCTGTTGCGTGCCGCGGAATTGGCGCAAGCGGCGAACGTGCAGGTCTACGCTGTCACCTACTCGAGAATGGTCACAGCGTTCACAACCCGCGAGCAAATCAGAGGGACCGGGCCAGGCGTTGACATCCTTGGCGCACTCAGGGAGCTGTCGCGGCTGGGTTCGGCGAATTCGGCCGCCGAACTGGCGCGCATGACGGGGGGTACCACACAGTCCTTCGCAAAGCTCACCGGACTGGAGCGGACCTTGGCGGCACTGAGCGATGAACTGCATCAGCAGTATGTGCTCTCGTTCGCGCCAGGTAAAGCGGAACCGGGGGAATTCAGGCCGATTCGGGTCGAGCTTCCCGGGCAGCCCGGGGCAATACTGCGTCACCGCCCGGGCTATTGGGTCCCTGTTTCCTAAAACCAGTCAAACTTCTTGAGCAGGAGAAGCAGGCCCAACGTCGCCATAACCATCAGGCCGAGCGCTAGCTGGCTTCCGTGAGGCGAATCGAGCCACGGCAGTCCCTTCGTATTCATGCCGTAAACACCGGAGATTACGATGGCCGGGAGCGCGATGGTGCCCAGCACCGTCAGCACTTTCATCACCTGGTTCGTGCGATTCGCAACGCTCGAAAGGTAGATATCCATCGCTCCCGTCAGCAGGTCGCGCTGCATCTCAACCATATCCATGTTGCGGGCCAGATGGTCATAGACGTCCCGTAGAAAGGGCCAAAGATCGCGCTGTATCAATTCGGTCTCCAGCCGCTGCAGGTGGCTGGCGACGTCACGCATGTTGCCCAGATCCCGACGCAGTTCGATCAGGCCCCGCTTGGCCGCGAAAATGCGTTGGAGCGTCTCTGGCGACGGCTGCTCGAGAACCTTCTCCTCGATCTGGTCGATGGTTTCATTGAATAGATCCAGGGCCGGCGGGTACGTGTCGACAACGCCATCCACGACCTTGTGGAAGAGCCGGTCAGCGCGCGACTCATCTTCAGCGGAGTGAAGCTTGTCCAGGACCACCCGAACCGCCGGGCAATCGCCTTCTTGAACGGTGATCAGGTAATCCCGCCCAAGGAACAAATCCAGCTCCGTTATCCGCAATTCATTGGATTCTTCCACGCATACCGGCTTCAGTACGACGAAGATGTAATCCGGGCCTTCCTCGATCTTGGCCCGCTGGTTCCCG
This sequence comes from Bryobacteraceae bacterium, assembly GCA_963714395.1. Classification (GTDB taxonomy): domain Bacteria; phylum Acidobacteriota; class Terriglobia; order Bryobacterales; family Bryobacteraceae; genus JACADU01. The sequence goes on along the minus strand of CAVQOO010000002.1, from coordinate 43,075 downwards.
TGGCGGCAATCTTCGACATGGAGCGGATGAAGGTGATATCGCTCCGCAAGAACGTCCAACTCCGGATCGTTCGGGTCCCGCAAGTCATGCCAGATCACAGACGCCATTATAGGCGGTCAAAGCAGCGAGCCATGTCCAAAATCGAAATCCGCGAGTAACGCCAAGCCGTCCTCGATGCTCAACAGTCCAAGAGGGATTCAGTAGTGCATTTCGGTGCGGTTGCAGCAGAGGGCCGGTCCCCGTCAGCGGTGATCGGGTTTTTGAAGAAGTCCGCGGACTATAAGCCGGTTTCTGTACCTCGGCCCTTGCGGCGGGTGGCAGTCATTCCTCTCGGCCCGCCATTGCTGACGGGCTCCAGCAACCTACCCGGAAGTCGAACGGAGCGGGCCGCTCCTCCTCCCCTATTTGGTCTTGCTCCGCGTGGGGTTTTGCCCTGCCACTCCAGTTGCCCGGACGCGGTGCGCTCTTACCGCACCTTTTCACCCTTACCCCGACGGCGAACCGCCGAGGCGGTATATTTTCTGTGGCACTTTCCGTAGAACGCGCTTTGAGCACGCCCCCCCGGCCGTTAGCCGGCACGCTGCCCTATGGAGACCGGACTTTCCTCGGCCCGCCGCCTTGGCCCCCTCAGAGGCGGCACGGCGGGACGCGACTGCCCGTCCAGCGGACTTCAGTGTATCATTCTTTCACAATTCTCGGCTATACTGAAATCTGAGTTTATTTGCACTCCTAAGTAATTGATTTACTAGGATCTTAATCGCCTTGAGGAGAAGTTCAGTGAAACACCTGATTCCACGTTTCGGAGTAATACTGACCGCGATGTGCCTGTGCTTGCCCGCCCAGATGCCACCCGGGGTTCAGAAGGATGACTGGGAAGAGATCAACTTCGAGTTCAACTCTTCTGTACTAACTGACGGATTTCCAAGCCTGTTGCGCCTCGCGGACTTGCTCAACAAGAACACTGGATTCCGAGTCAAGCTGGATGGACATACCGACTATGTCGGATCGGAAAAATACAACGAGAAACTGTCGCAAAAGCGCGCCGAGTCGGTGAAGACGTTCCTGGAAAAATACGGCGCTCGTCCTGCTCAAATCGAGGTTGTGCCACGCGGCAAACGCGACCCCAAGGTGGACAACAAGAGCAGTGCGAACCGCTGGATCAATCGCCGGGTTCAGGTGACGGCGTTGGACCAGAACGGGAAGATCATCGGCGCGGGCGGCGTGGGCGAGGCCATCAAGGCGATACAAACCGTTTGCCCGGACTACACGCAGACGCTGGCCGAGATCCTGAAAAAGCTCGACAAGCTGGACGACATCAATCGCACTCTGGCGGCCATGACAGGGGAGAACAGCAAGCTTCGCGCGGACCTGGACGCCCTGAAGGGGCAGCAGCAACAGACGAGGGCCGCGGTTGACGCGCTCCCGCGAGGCGCTACCAATGAAGAAGTGAAGCGGACCGTCACACGACTCCCTTGAGGCGAATCGCGATCCGCAATTCTCCATTCTCGGGCTCAATGCGGGGTTGGACAACTATGGCGAGCTGACGTTCACCGGACGGGGCAGATACTTCGCTCCATTCCGGGAGAAGTTCGCCATCCAGGCGCAGGGCGAGTACCTGCATTTCAATGAGCGCAAGGAAGGCCAATTCGACTTCGGGTTGGTGAGCCGTTTCGCCAAGCGCGGCCAGGCGGGTGTCTTCAGCTCGTTCAAGCACGTCAGCATGTTCGGCATGGACAACGGCGCCACGCTGGGGCAGTTTTCCGGCACCTTGGATTACATTTTCAGCCGCGGGCGCGTCGGCTTCTTCGGCACCAAAGGGTTCCTGAACAATCAGGTCATGAAGACGACGGTCATATCGCGCAACATCTACGACCAGCAGTATGCGCAGCATCGTCGACCAGGTAGGCGTGTCGACCGCGATGAGCGTCTTCAGCAGATCGATGATCGAGGCGAACTTCGGCGCCCTGTTTGTCAAAGGCGGCGGAAACGAACCGGGTGCAACAATCCGGTACACGCAGCCGGTGTCCGATCACCTGGCGCTTCACTCTGGAGGGCGGCTGGAACGAAACGTACGTCTCGTCGCAGAAACAGCGCGCGCGTCGTCGCTGGATTGCTTTTTGGCAACTTTGCAGCTCCCAAGGACTACCTGGCGAGCGATCGGCCGGTCCCGGTTGACATCCCGAGGGTCCGGTTTGAGTTGCTGACCAAGCGTGTCAGGACCGGCAACGACGCGCCAGTGGCCGACGCGGGCACCGATCAGGTGGGCGTCACGGCCGGGACCATCACTCTCGACGGCTCGGCGTCGTTCGACCCGGACGGCGACCCGATCACGTTCCAGTGGGATCAGGTATCCGGCCAGGCAGTGGACATCAGCGGCAGGAACACGGCCAAGGCCACCTTCCGCTCGACTGAAGGACAAACCTACAGCTTCCGGCTGACGGTGAAGGACGACCACGGCTCGATGAGCTTGGCGCGAGTCTCGGTTTCGACCAAGGACAATCCCAAGGTCTTAGTGCAGCGGTTTGCCGCCACCCCGTCCACTATCAAGGCGGGCGGCACCTCGGTGCTTTCATGGCAGGTTCTCAATGCTGACGAAGTGGAGATTTCCGGAGTCGGCAAGGTGAACAACCAGTCGGGCACCACGCAGGTTTCCCCGGCAGAGACGACCACGTACCGCCTGACGGCGCGCAACGCAGCGGGTGAGTCCACCGAGACTGTCACAGTCACTGTCGAACAACCCGTGGTGCCCCCTTCGAGGGTAGTGTCCTTCAGGGCAGTTCCCACCGAGATCAAGGCCGGCGAGTCGTCGAACCTGGTCTGGGAGACGGAAAACGCCGATACGGTCACCATCGACGGCATCGGCTCAGTAAGGCCGAACGGTACGACGACGGTGAGCCCGAAGGAGACCACCACTTACCGCATCACGGCAACCAACAAGAACGGCAGCGTGTCGTCCACGGCGACGATCACGGTGCTGCAGCCGGGCGCGCCGCTCATCCTCAGCTTCAGGGGCGAGCCTCTGGAGATTTCTGAGGGCGAATCGTCCACCTTGGTCTGGAATGTCGACAACGGTGCTACTGAGGTAGAGATCTCCGGTCTCGGCAAGCAGTCGCTTGCCGGCAACACGAGGGTCTCGCCCAAGGAGACCACCACTTATGTGCTGACTGCGCGGAACGCCTCCGGCGAAACGACGGCCAGCGTCACAATCCGAGTGATTCAGCAGGTGCTGATCAGCTCGTTCACCGCCTCCCCGGCGACGACGGCCAAACCCGGTGACACCTCGACGCTCACCTGGGACACCACCGGCGCAACCGAAGTGACTATCAACGGCATCGGCGCGGTGGCGACTTCGGGCTCGGTCGAAGTGAAGCCCGACAAGCAACCACTACCTACACACTCACTGCGAGGAACTCCAAGTTCAGCGCCGTGAAGACGGTGACCGTGACCGTAACGGGACAACCCCTGGTCCGGGACCTGGAGGCGAGAATATAGCGCCAATCGTCCGGTCGAACCTGCCGGAGTTCTTTACCTCCAACGATCGAAACCACGTGTATGACTTCAGCGCGTCGACCGACCCCGATGGGGACAGCCTGACGTTTGAATTCACACTGAACGAAGGCCAGGCTTTCGGCGGTGCTTCAGTCATAACCGCGGAAACGGCGTCTACAACGTCCGGATTCTGGGCGTCGGCGGACCTTACTGGTTCACGCTCAGGGTCAGGGACGGCCGTGGAGGCGTAACGGTCAAGGAGTATCGCCTGCACTACACGGGGTATAGAAGTTCCCGCACCCAACCACGAGCAAGGGCCGGCCTTCCGCCGGCCCTTTTAGCCGTTACCGCTCATCGACGGAAATCCTGCCCATCTTTTATGGTGCACGGGACCTGAAATGTGCTGCCCCAAGAGCGTTCCGCGCAGACAAGAAAGGGGCCGGCTCGCCGCCGACCCCATAACACCCAAAATCACAATCCTGTCCAACTCAGACAGTCTCGCTCCCGCGGAAGAACCAGGCGAGTTCGATGGCCGCGTTCTCGGGTGAGTCCGAGCCGTGGATGGCGTTGCGCTCGATGTTGGTGCCGTACAGCTTGCGGACGGTGCCCTCGGCGGCCTTGGCGGGATTGGTGGCGCCCATCACTTCGCGCCACTTGGCGATGGCGTCCTCGCGCTCCAGGGCCAGCAGGACGATTGGAGCCTTCGGTCATGAACTCGACCAGTTCGTCGAAGAAGCCCTTGCCCTTGTGGACGGCGTAGAAGCCTTCGGCTTCCTTGCGGGTCAGGTGCTGCATGCGCAGGGCGAGGATCTTGAAGCCGCTCTTTTCGATCAGGGCGAGGATGTTGCCCGCGTTGCCGGCGGCGACGGCGTCGGGCTTGATGATGGCGAATGTACGTTCAAGCATAAAACCTTTCGAATGATCTGCCTGCCTGCCTTACTTGAGAGCCTTGGCGCGCCTCGCCGATTTCGGCGGGGGTCTGGCAGACGTGGATGCCGGCGTCGTCCATGGCGGCCATCTTGTCCGACGCCTTGCCGCTCGAGCCGGAGATGATGGCGCCGGCGTGGCCCATGCGGCGGCCCGGGGGCGCGGTCTGCCCGGCGATGAAGCCGACCACCGGCTTCTTCACGTTCTCCTTGACGTAGGCCGCGGCGCGTCTCTTCGGCGTTGCCGCCGATCTCGCCGATCATGACGATGGCGTCGGTGTCCGGGTCCTCGTTGAACAGCCGCAGGGCGTCGATGAAGTTGGTGCCGATGATCGGGTCGCCGCCGATGCCGATGCAGGTGGACTGGCCGATGCCGAGCTCGGTCAACTGGCCGACCGCCTCGTAGGTCAGCGTGCCCGAGCGCGAGACGACGCCCGACGTGGCCCTTGCTTGTGGATGTGGCCGGGCATGATGCCGATCTTGCACTTGCCGGGCGAGATGATGCCGGGGCAGTTGGGGCCGATCAGGCGCGTGGCTGGCTTGCGCTTCGAGAAACTGCCAGGCCTTCACCATGTCGAGCGGCCGGGATGCCTTCGGTGATGCAGACGACGAGGGCGATGCCGGCGTCGGCCGCTTCCATGATCGCGTCGGCGGCGAAGGGCGGCGGCACGAAGATCACCGATGGCGTTGGCGCCGGTGGCCTTGACGGCCTCGGCGACGGTGTTGAAGACCGGCCGGTCGAGGTGCTGTCGTGCCGCCCTTGCCGGGCGTGACGCCGCCGACGACGTTGGTGCCGTAGGCGATCATCTGCTGCGCGTGGAAGGTGCCTTCCTTGCCGGTGAAGCCCTGCACGAGCAGGCGCGTGTTCTTGTTGACGAGGATGCTCATGGCTTGGTGCTCCTTCTTAGCGCGCCAGCGCCACGACTTTCTCCGCCGCGTCCTTCATGCCTTCGGCGACGGTGAAGTTCGAGGCCGGACTCCGTCAGAATCTGGCGGCCCTCCTCGACGTTGGTGCCTTCCATGCGCACCACGATGGGCACCTTCATGTGCGAGTTCGCGGGCGGCGCCGACCACGCCCGTGGCCAGCGTGTCGCAGCGCAGGATGCCGCCGAAGATGTTGATCAGCACGGCCTTCACGTTCTTGTCGGACAGCAGGATGCGGAAGGCGTTCTGTGATCTGCTCCGCGTTGGCGCCGCCGCCGACATCCAGGAAGTTGGCCGGGCTGCCGCCGGCGTACTTGATGATGTCCATGGTGGCCATGGCCAGGCCGGCGCCGTTGACCATGCAGCCGACGGTGCCGTCGAGCTTGATGTAGTTCAGGCCGAACGTGGAGGCCTCCACTTCGAGCGGATCCTCCTCGTTCAGGTCGCGCAGCTCGAGCAGCGTCCTTGTGGCGGAAGAGCGCGTTGTCGTCGAAGTTGATCTTGGCGTCGAGCGCGAAGACGTTGCCGTCCGTGGTGAGGATGAACGGGATTGATCTCGGCCAGCGAGCAGTCCATCGCCAGGTAGCACTTGGCCAGCGCCATCATGGTCGTGGCGGCGGCGTTGACGCTGGCGGCGGGGATGCCGATGCCGAAGGCGAGCTTGCGCGCCTGGAAGGCGGCAGGCCGAAGCCGGGGTCGATGGTCTCCTTGAGGATCAGCTCCGGGCGTCTTGGCCGCCACCTCTTCGATGTCCATGCCGCCGGCGGACGAGGCCATGAACACCGGCTTGCCCTGCCGCGGTCGAGCACGATGCCGAGATAGAGTTCCCTGTCGATGGGCAGCGTCTCCTCGATCAGCAGCCGCTGGACCAGCCGGCCCTCGGGCCCGGTCTGGTGCGTGACCAGCGTCATGCCCAGGATCTTCGCGGCGACTTCCGCGGCTTCGTCGGCGTCTTCGGCGACCTTGACGCCGCCGCCCTTGCCGCGGCCGCCGGCGTGGATCTGCGCCTTGACGACCACGCGGCCGCCCAATTCTGTCGGCCACCTGCCTGGCTTCTTCGACACTGAGGCGACACTCGCCACGCGGCACAGGGACGCCGTATCGGGCCAAGATGGCCTTGGCCTGATACTCGTGAATTTTCATAGGAAGTACTGTGATAGGCTCGGTTTCAGCCCAGAACTTCAATATAACATGGGACTTCTTCCTTACCTTCACCACCTGATGAACGGCGGTTCGCTCTCTCGCGACGGCGCGCGCGAAGCGATGGAGTCGATTCTGGCGGGCATGCCATCGACACCCCAAATCGCCGCGTTCCTCGCCGCCCTGCGCACGAAGGGCGAGTCCGTCGAAGAGCTGCACGGTTTCGTCGAAGCGCTGCGAGAGAGTGCGATTCACGTCGATCACGGACTCGGCAAGCGGCCCGTGCTCGACACCTGCGGCACCGGCGGCGACGCGCTCGGGACCATTAACGTCTCGACGCTGGCCGCGATTGTGATCGCCGCCTGCGGGGTGCCAGTCGCCAAACACGGCAACCGTTCCATTTCCTCCAAGTGCGGCTGCGCCGACCTGCTGGAGGCGTTGGGCATCGTCATCCTGACCGACGCGGATCTGATCGCCGCCTCGATCCGGGAAGTCGGCATCGGCTTCCTGTTTGCCCCGGCGCTGCACCCGGCCCTGAAGCACGCCATGCCGGCGCGCAAGGAGCTGGGCACGCGCACCGTGTTCAACGTGCTCGGGCCGCTGGTGAACCCCGCCAAGGCCAACCGGCAGTTGGTCGGCGCGCCGTCGCTGAAGGGCGCGGAGATGATGAGCGAAGTGTTGGCGCGTCTGGGCCTGGAGCACGGACTTGGTGGTCCACGGCGCCGACGGACTCGACGAGATCTCGATCAGCGGGCCGACACACGTCTTCGAAGTGAAGCCGGGCAGTGTTGGCCATCACACGCTGACGCCGGAAGAGTTCGGATTGAAGCGGGCGCCGCTCTCGGACCTGTTGGGCGGCGACGTGGAAACGAATCGCGACATCGCGCGATCGATCCTGGATGGAAAGCCAGGGCCCATGACCGATTTCGTGCTCATCAATGCAGCGGCAGGCTTGTGCATCTCCGGCGTGGTGGACAGTTGGATGGAGGGCAGGGAACTGGCCGAAAGCGCACTGGCTGCCGGCGTGCCCAAACAGCTCGTCGTTGATTGGGGCGAGTGGACCCACGCCCACGCTCCGGCCGACAAGACTGTATAGCGCAGGGGGGCGCGGCCTAACCCGGCGCACGTCGAACCGGGCCGATTTGTAATCGGCCTCGGTCTTACTTCAATCCCGCCAAACTCGCGTGCCGGAACAGCAGACCTGACGCGGTGAACAACGCCACGAAGACACCATGCATGATGGCCATATTCCGCGCACAGGTCGGGCGGCGCGCCCGAAGGCAGCATCACGGCAATCAGCGCAAGCGTCGCCGCCATCGCGAACAACGTGCGAGCCAACCCTCGCGCCTCCAGCCGCGCCAGCCAGGCCCCAACGCCCCCCACCGCGAGCACGCTGTAGTACACCAGGTTCGCCGGATTTTCCGAGTCCGCGACATGGACCATGTTGGACCACCCCAAGGCGAACCCGGCCACCAGCGCCACACCAACGCCCGCCTTGTACGACCACGCGCCCATCTTCCTCGCGATCAGCGCATACGCCATCCCCGTCCCGAAGAACAGGACATACACGAACACGAAAGCTCCCGCGGGCCAGTTCCATCCCTCCACCACCTGCGATGCCACGAGCGGCACCATCAACAGAGCCCAGCGCCCCCAGCGCCACACGCAGCATCGTCTTTCCCAGTTGCGACATATGAGTTGTGTTCTCCCTAACGATTCCCACCGACGTCTCGAAAAAGATCCACAGCGCGAGCCCGAACAGTCCCCGCCTGGCGTCCCTGTGCTCCCGGCACAGGTCGTGAAATGTCTGCGCCATCCCCTCGCCGAACCGCTCACGGAAAGGCCGCGGATACAGCCGCAGCAGCATCGCATACCACGTCCGGTAGCGCCGGCCCGCGACGTTAGTGGCCATACGCCAAACGTCCTTCCGCCACCGCCACCACGCCGCGATACCGCTTCAGCTCCGCTTCCAGCGCCGCCCGCCCCGCGCCTGTGAGCTCGTAATAGATCCGCCGCTCGTCGTCCATCTCCGGATCGACCCGCTTATCGCTTTCCCGGATCAGCCCGGCCTCCATCATCCGCCCCATCGAGCCATACAGCGTCCCCGGGCCCATCTTCACCTTGCCCTGCGAGTCCGCCTCCACCTGCTTCATGATCCCGTACCCGTGCCGCTCCCCCGTCGAAAGCGCCAGCAGGATGTGCAGCACCGCGGGAGTCAGTGGAGCCTGCGCCGTGTTCTTCTTCGCCATGCTCCGATACTATATCCGTTACGGATATATGTCAAGCCCATTTGCATAACAGGTGGGAATGACGACGCGAACTGCACTGAATCCGGCCAGTCGCCACGGGTGTATGCTTGCTTGAAAATGGGAGGCCCTCTTCATGGCATCCCTGCAGAATTTTGGTCCGGGTACTCCGAAAAACCAAGCAGGAGTCGCATCATGACAAATCTTCCGAAAAGTGCCGTACTGACTTTGGGTGCGGCCTTGGCCTTCCTCTGCGCCACCCCAGAGGCTCGGGGCCAGGCCACGCTTGGCAGCGCCACTTTGGGAGGCACCGTTCGCGACCAGACCGGACTTGCCACACCCCAGTCCAAGATCGTCCTGATCGATGTCGAGCGCGGATTGAGGCGCGAATCGATCACCAACGAATCGGGCGCCTACATCTTCCCCAATGTGCCGGCCGGCGACTACACACTCCAAGCCACAAAGGAGGGCTTCGAATCCCAGGAAGTGAAGAACATCCGCCTCCAGGTCGGCCAGGTCGCGGCCATCGACATTTCGCTCAAAGTCGGTCAAGTCTCGACCGTCGTCTCCGTCTCGGGCGAACAGATGACGCTCATCGAAACGGAGTCAAATTCCATCGGCACCGTGGTCGACTCCGAGCGCGTCCAGGGCTTGCCCCTCAATGGCCGCAACTTCCTGCAACTGGCGTTGATCGCTGCGGGCTCCAGCGAAGTCGTGGGCCGCGCCGATGTCTACACCGGCCAGGTTGGCCATCCCGGCCGCGCCATCGCCATCACCGGGAACATGTCCACCACGACCGGCTACACCATCAACGGCATCGCCACTCGCGGCGGCCGGCTCGGCGAAAGCGCCCTCAACCTCTCAGTTGCGGCCATTGACCAGTTCAAGGTCCAGCAGAACTTCTTCATGCCCGATCAAGGTCCCAATCCCGGTCTGGTGAATGTCACAACCAAGGGCGGCGGCAACGCCTTTCACGGCCAGGTATTCGAGTTCTTTCGCAACAAAAAACTGGATGCGCGCAACTTCTTCGCGCCAACCTCGGAGGATCTCAAACGCAACCAGTTCGGCGGCGCCTTGGGCGGCCCCATCAAAAAGGACCGTGTGTGGTTCTACGGTTATTACGAAGGGCTTCGGGAGATTGCGGCGTTCTCCACCGGCGCTTTCACGCCGACTCAGGCGATGTTCGGCGGCAACTTGCAGGCGGTTCCGGAGATCATTCACGATCCGAACACTTTCAATGCAGCCACGGGCACACGTACGCCTTTCCCCGACCAGATCATCCCCGACAACCGCATCAATCAAGTCTCCAAGAACTTCCTGAAATACTACCTGCCCGGCGCCAGTCTGACGCAGCGTCCCAGTAACCTGTTCGGCAATCCTGGCAATCGCATCGATGACGATCAGTGGGGCATCCGCGTCGACAGCGCGGTGACAGCGAACCAGAACCTGTTTGGGCAGGTGCTGCGCACGAACAACCCCGCTGTCCGGCCCAGCATCTTCCCGTTGGCTGGAGCCTTCTATCCCAACGACACCGTGCTCGCGATGGCCCAGCACACATGGACACTATCCCCAACGCTGGTCAACACAGTCCGCGTTGGCTTCGCAAGGAACCTGGCGCTCTTCGCCAATGAAGCCCGCGATTCCGGCAACATCACGCCCGAGATCGGCGTCCTGAACACCTTCGACACTCGCGGCGTCACGGCCGTCGGCATGACGGGATATTCCGGATTCGGCCGCGCGAACGGTGACCTTGGAAACATCGACAACAACTATCAACTCGATGAAGGCATGAACTGGGTCCGCAGTACGCACAACATCCAGTTCGGCATGGGCATTCGTTACCGCCGCACCTGGCAGCAGAACGCCAACGCCGGCGCCCACGGAAATTTGAATTTCCAGCCGACCTTCACCGCCCAACTTGCGCCGAACGCACAAGGTCAGCTCGCCCCGCGCGCCGGGACCGGCAACTCCTTCGCCGACTTCCTTCTCGGCATCCCGCTCACCGCCAGCGTCAACGGCCTGCAGATGTTCCCCTACCGGTTCACGCAGTACATACCGTATTTCCAGGACAGTTGGAAGATCCACCGCGACTTCACGCTCAACTACGGCATCTCCTGGTTCGGCGCCACCATCCCCGACCCCCAGGGCGCCGCGCGCGACTTCGTCCACGGCTTCGACGAAGCCACCGGCCAGCTCACCTATGCCGCGCTCGGCCAGATTGATCCCAAGATCATGACCATGGACAAGAACAACTTCACCCCGCGCGTCGGCTTCGCCTGGAAACCATGGTTCTCGCCCAACACAGTCGTTCGCGCCGGCGCGGGCCTCTATTACAGCGACTCTGCCTTGATCGAGATGCAGTTCGCCATGGCCGCGCCGCCCTTCAACACGCCCGTGCAATTGAACAATCCAGCCACGCAGCCAATACCCACCTACCGCCTGGGATTGAACGTCTTTCCCGCCTTCTCCTATCCGCCCCTCGATCAGGACTTCTCCTCTAAGCTGCCGCCCGGGCTCACCCCGTTCCGGCTGAAGGAAGACGGCCGTACTCCTTACGTCACCCAGTGGAACCTCTCCGTTCAGCAGTCATTCGGCAGTAATCGACCTCGTGGAACTGGTCTACGTCGGCTCCTCCTCCCACAGGCTCCAGAATCGCTACGACTACGCCCAATGCCGCGCTACAGCAGACCTGCGCTGCGACCCGGCCACTAAACCCTATCCGCGTTACAACGGCCTGTTGACCGCCGACTTCAACGGCAACTCGTCCTACAGCGGGATGTTCGCCAAGTACAACCACCGTGCCGGCGCGGGCCTCAACCTGCGTCTCGAATACACGTTCTCCAAGGCGCTGGTGGATGGCTGGGAGAGCGGCTCTTCCACGGACATGCAGAACCTCGTTTGCCGTGCCTGCGACAAAGGCCATGCATCCTTCGACCAGAGACACCGCCTGATCGCCAGCACGATCTATGACCTGCCCTTCGGGAAAGGCCGCAAGTTCGGGTCCAACATGAATCAAGCCGCCGACTACGTGGTGGGCGGTTGGACAGTCACCGGCATTGCGAGCTTCGCCACCGGATTCCCGATCTTCATTACATCTCCGGCCTCCACGCCCAGCGCTTATATCTCTCACAGGCCGAACCGCCTCTGCGACGGCGCCGACTCCAGCCTCTCAGACAACCTTCGTAGCAATGGGATGGTCTACTTCCAGACCAGTTGTTTTGCCGCGCCGGCGACCGGCTTCTTCGGCAACACCGGCCGCGCGCCTCTCCATGGCCCCGGAATCAACAATTGGGACGTTGGTCTTGAAAAGCAGTTCCCGATCCCTATCACGGAACAGATGAAGCTCCAATTCCGCGGCGAGTTCTTCAACACCTTCAACCATGCCCAGTTCAACAATCCCAATGGCGACACCGGCGCCGGGGCGAACTTCGGCCGCATCTCGAGCGCCCGCGCGCCGCGCCTGATCCAACTGGGGTTGAAGCTTCTGTGGTGACCATGGGAGCCGCGCACCAAGTCCGGCGAGATCCCCGGCAACGCGACATAATCTACGCATGATGAGACCGCTGACAAAGTGGATTCCCTGCCTTGTGTGCGGGGTGTTGCTGGCTGCGCTTCCAGCCGCCGGCGCCGGGATGGGCCGTTTCAAGACTGTCGTTTTCGGCCGGCATTCCGAGTCCCTGGCTGACTTCGAGAGTTTCGCGCGCCGCGCCAGGCAGTCCGGCGCGACGCACGTGGTGATTACCGCGGAAGACCTTCCCTGGGCGATGTGGCAGATGGACACGCCCGGCGATCCCTACCCGGCATGGGCAGTGTCGAATGTCGGCCTGTTGAAGGTCTCGATTCCCGAAGCTCTGCAGCCGTTCCTGCCCAAGGACTATTCCGATACGGTGATGGGACTGCTGCGCTCGCGCTGCGAAGTGCTGCGGAAGCTCGGGCTGAAGGCCGCTTTTACGACCTTCGAGCCGCAGATTCTGCCGGAGCGTGTGTACGACGCTCATCCGCTGTGGCGCGGTCCGCAAGTGGATCACCCGCTTCGCTCGCGCGTGCCGCGCTTCGCGCCGTCCATCGACAACCCCGAAGTGCTCGCCCTATACCGCGAATCGATCCGAAAGCTGCTCACGGTCTGCCCCGAGATCGAGATCCTCTCGCTGCATACCAACGACTCCGGTTCGGGCATGAGCTGGAGTGGAGGCCTGTACCAGGGCCCGAACGGGAGTTCGCTCACTCGCGACCGCAAGATGCACCAGCGCTATCGCGACTTCTTCGAAGCGCTGCAGTCGGGTGCGAGCGACGCGCGGCCCGGCCCGCTCGAGATCGATGCGAAATGGGTGCGCGAGTCCGCGCCGGAACTCGTGGCCGGCAAGCTGGGTCCCGGCATGGCCGTGGCGAATTTCGAGGGACCCAACGCCACCGTCTACAAAGCGGACGTCGGGCTTTCTGCTGGACTATTTCTATCCGTTCTATCCCGCCGTCGGCGTCCCGCTGCCGGTACGTTACCTCGAGGAACTGGAACAGGCCTCCAGCAGCGCAGCGCCGCGGCTGTTCTATCTGATCGGGGATCGCTATGACACTGAGCTGTATCTGCAGATCTGCGACGCCTTCTGGAAGAAGCCCACGCATGATGACGTCACGAGAATGCAGTTGTTGCACTCCATCGCGGCCTCCCGCGTGGGCGAGGCCAACGCAGGGGCTCTGCTGGACACCTGGATGGCGCTCCATCGTGTGCAGCGCGATGCCGACATTCTGAATTTCGGCGGCACGCTCTTCTATATCGCCTCGGTGCATCAGCGCTGGCTGACGCGGCCGTTTGTGCCCTTTCCCAACGAGCTGACCGACGCCGAGACGGAGTATTACCGGAAGTTCCAGTTCCAGGCAAGGAGTGAGGATCGTGCGCGAGATCTGGGAGACATCCAGGGAACCCGCCAGTACGAGGGGCTCGGCGGAATGGCGGTTTCGAACATGCTGCTCGTGCGCATGCAGGCCGATCTCACCCGCGCGCGCGACAACCTGCGGGCCATCGGCTCGACACCCGCTGCCGCGGCATGGAAGCAGCGGCTCGACTTGCTCGGCAAGCGGATCCAGGTCTTCTCCATCCTGGTGGACAACTGCCGCAACGCGCTCGAGTATCAGTATCTGCTGGACTTTGCCCGGAACGGGCGGCTCCGGCGGCCGATTGAGTTCCAGGAGCACCTGACCGACATCACCGAGTGGCGCGCCATCAAAGACATCGGCCGCCGGGAGATGGACAACAGCATTGTCCTGGCGGACCTCCTGCAGGCGAACAAAGATGTTCTGATCGACACCGCCAGGACAAGCGCTGAGGAGAACATCCGGGTGCTGGGTCCGGACCTCGCCGCCCAGCTACGGCGGAAGGTAAAAATCATGGTCTCCCACTGGGAGGACTACGAACGGCTGTTCGACGAGGAAAAAGGGGCGCCCTCCCCCGGCAAAGCGCGCTGAGTTGCCGCGGCGCCCCCGCTCTCCGCTATTGACGCCTCGCCGCCCACGGCGGCCGCCCCGCCAGGCAACGCCGTGGGGCTTGCCATAGACCCCATGTGGGGTGTGTCCGCAGGGCAAACCGGCGGAGGAGGAGTGGATGTCGTTGTGCTCCCGGTTGCTGGGTCGGGTTGGTCACGCCGCGTAGCGCTCTGGTTCCGATCCACAAAGTGGATGATTCGCACCACGGCGGGTGTCATTCGGTCGAGATTGTAATTGTTGTGGATCCCACCGCTCCGCTCGAAAAACACAGTCCCCACCGGCAAGGGGCGGAGACAGTCTGAGCCGGCCTCATGCGACCATACCGTGCCTTGTATCACCAGGCCGATCGAAAGTGCCGTGGGGTGGTCGTGCCACCCGCTCTGCGATGGTCTGCCCATGCTGTCCATTGGGGCGAACTCAGTCGTTCCCTGGACGACGTCGATGCCCCATTGGTCATTCGACGATTGGACCAGCAGTGTAAATAATGGACCCGGATTCCACTGATGCGCCCCCACATTCTCAGCGATCTTCCCTCGAAAGGTCTGAGAGGTAAAGCCAAACGGTGGTGTTGCGTAAGCCTGTCCCGCCAGCAGGCAGGTCAAGGCCCCGATCAATACGTTCTGTGCGTGCATACGTCCGCGATCTCCTTTATGCCCGGCAGTATGCCCCGGTGCGGTTGGGATTACCCTTCAGATTCGCTCAAGAAGGAGTGAAGAATCGCTGAAGACCGGCAGTTGTCGACCAAATCCCTGTTGATTGCGATTGGGTTAAGATTGTCGACGATTGCAATGGACTCGAGAGTGAGACATTGGTACCATTTCGGGCCCTATCGCCTCGATGCCACCGATCGGCTCTTGTATAAGGACGCCGACCTCATTGCGCTTCCCCCGAAAGTGTTCGATACGCTGCTGATGTTGGTAGCCAGCCACGGCCATGTTCTCGGCAAGGACGAAATGCTGAAGCAGCTTTGGCCGGACACGTTCGTCGAAGACGGCACCCTCACTCAGTACATTTCATTGCTCAGAAAAGCGCTTGGGGCCGACGGAAGCTGGATTGAGAACCTGCCGCGCCGCGGCTACCGCTTCACCGCGGCCGTAGAGGAGTTTCGGGACGATCTCACCGGACGGCCCGCCAACGCAGCAGTGCCTCAACCCGGCAGGCAGTTCCGGAAGCTCCAGATCGCTTCGGTAATCGCCGTGCTAATCATCATTGCATCGGGCCTTGCCTGGTGGAGGTTTTCCCGGCCTGCCCCGATCCGATCGATCGCCGTGCTGCCCTTTCTGAACCTCAGCGGTGATTCGAAATTCGATTACATCAGCGACGGGCTGAGCGAGGAGCTGACCCATGCCCTGACGAGGCTGCAGGGCATTCGAGTCGCGGCCCGCACGTCAGCTTTCCAGTTCCGGGGCAGGAGCGAGGATGTGCGCAGCATCGGCCAGCGGCTGAACGTCGCAGGGGTGCTGGAAGGGAGCGTGCGGATCGAGGACAATAGGGTCCGCGTCACGGCACAGTTTGTCGATGCCCGTTCTGGATATCACGTTTGGTCAGAAACTTACGAAGGCAACCTCAACGATTTGATGAGCATTCAGCAGCGGATCGCCAGTGCCACGGCGCGGAAGCTTGCTCTCGAAGTCCCCGCCCGCCAGGAGTCCGCCTCCAGTATCAGGCGTGAGGTTTTTCTGCCTTACCTGGAGGGCCGCTATTTCCTGGCCAAGGGCAGGCCGGAGACATTCCGCAAAGCTGCGGAGTCCTTTAGGGAGGTCATTTCGAAGGATCCCGCCTTCTCCCTCGCCCACTCCGGGCTGGCGGATACTTACTACCGCTGGGCCCTTTGGGAGAGCTTCCCGCCCGGCGAAGCCTTTGCCGCGGCCCGCCAGGCGGCTGAGCAGGCGCTCTCTTTGGATGACACGCTGGCTGAGGCCCATGCTTCGCTCGCCAACGTCAAATTTCAATTTGACTGGGACTATGTGGCCGCCGAACGCGAGTTTCGCCGATCGATCGACCTCGATCCACGCCGGGCCGATACCTGGCACTGGTTTTCACATTTCCTGACGGCCATGGGACGCTTCGCAGAATCATTGGACGCGAGCAAGCGGGCCATCGAACTGGAGCCATTCGACCTGCCCTCGCAGAACCACCTTGGTTGGTGCTATTACTTCGCCGGTGACTTTGGCCGGGCGATCGAGCAACATCGTCGAGTGCTTGAATTGGACCCGGCTCATGGACAGACGCGGTTGCTGCTCGGCAGGGCTCTGGTGCAGGGACGATTCTTTGGAGAGGCAATAGAACACCTTCGCCGGAACCTGGAGTTGTCTCCTGACAGCCCGGAACGGCTCGCAGCGCTCGCGCAGGCCTATGGGGCCTCCGGTGCGCGGCGGGATGCCACTCAGATCCTGGATAGGCTTCTGAAACTTGAGAAGCAGCGTTACGTCCCGGCCTATTCAATTGCCACGGTATACGCGGCACTCGGAGCCAGGCAACAGGCGTTGGCTTACCTGGATAAAGCCACCTCAGAACGCTCCAGCCGTCTCGTTGAACTCAAGTATGAGCCGATCTTCAAGGCGCTCCGCGGGCGATCCGTCCTTCGATGCGGTCTTGAAGCGAATCGGGCTCTGATCGATCGGCTCACGTCAGCTCCGAGAGAGGTACCCACAAGTGAAACAGCTCAAGCACCGGCTCGAGGCCGCGTTCACGACCGGGCCGGCCAATGTGTGTAGCACGCCGATCGGCGGCCTGTGCACATCGTGAGAGCTTGATGACTCGCACCAGTGTTCGCGCCGCCGGATTCCCCTGGACACCAATCAGTCGATTTTTGTCCCGACGCTGGTGACGGCATTCGACTCGACCACGGTGCGGATTTCATCACCCTTCTTGCTCACGACAAAGCTCGTGAGCACAGGGGAAAACGGACTTCCGGGGATGGTGAGAACCCAATTCCCGGTGCAATTCGGGTTTACGGTATAAGTCGCCGTGCCTGCCGTCCACGGTATGGGTGGCGGCGCGCCGCCCGCAACGATGTGGTCCACTTGGGTCATATTCCCTCTGCCATCAAAACTGCTCATAGCCACACCGCGAATCGGGATGCCTCCGGGCGGAATCGTCAACCCGGGCAGCGCGAGGATCACGCCTTCGACGTGGAAGGCGTAGTCGCCTCTGAGCATCCTGTTCGTGCACTTTGGTTCGTCCTCTGCCCATAAAGGCGAACTGGCCATCAGTAAGCCGCAGGCCATCGTCAATTGTGTTGTGGCCTTCGAGATTCTCGAAAGTGTTGTCTTTTGCATGGAAGCCTCCTCAGGTCCAACCTGACTCTACGGCTGATCCTGAAGCGCCTCAATGCCCGCTGCATTCCTTTTGTGTTCTCTGCTTGTTCCCTGGAAATTGGAAGTGGGTGGTAAGCTCGTGCAAATGAGCGCCTCCGGGTCGCCGCGAATCCGTTTTGGGTCTATCGAGGTTGATACCCGGTCCGGCAAGCTCTTTCGGCATGGCGCAAGGATTAATTCCGGGCCAGCCGTTTCAGGCTCTGATGCTGCTGCTTGAGCGCCTCGGTGAGGTTGTGACGCGGGAGGAATTTCAGAATAGACTGTGGCCGGGATCCACCTCCGGCGACTTTGATCGCGGCCTGAACAAAGCGATTAACAAGCTTCGCGTAGCGCTGGCGATACGCCTTCGACCACTGGTTGCCGCTCCGAATCTGTGGGCACCGGAGTATTTCCCGGCATGGCCATGGAGGTGTGCGGTCGGGGCGACAGCACTGATGCTTTATCGGGCGCGCCGGTATGACGAATCCATCGCGCACTGCCGAAAGGTGCTGGAAGTCGACCCGCATCACGTCAACGCTCTGTGGTTTCTCGCGCTCTCTCTGGAGCAAAAAGGAGCCCTTGCCGAGGCGATTGCCGGCCTTGAGAGCGCGGTGAGTCTTTCGGGGGCGCCCCATTATCGGGCGATGTTGGGTCGCGCTTATGCGCTCACCGGCCAGAGGACGAAGGCGCTCACCATCCTCGATGAACTCATGGCGCTGTCCCGGCAGACGTATGTTTCTCCATTTGACTTGGCAGTGCTGCACTTGGGACTTGGAGACCAGACGTCTTTGTTTGACTACCTGGAAGAGGCGTTTCGGCAAAGGGTGTGGCGGATCATAGAACTGACTACACCGCTCTTCGATTGCTTACATTCTCACCCACGCTGGATCGATTTGTCGCAACGAATCGGTCTCGCGCACTGAACCGAATATCTCAAGGACCCTCTGCAAAAGCCGCCCTGAATCCCCCAGTCGCCACGGGTTGGCAGCGCCACCCTGGGAGGCACGGTCCGCGACCAGACCGGACTTGCCACACCCCAGGCCAAGATCGTCCTGATCGATGTCGAGCGCGGATTGAGGCGCGAATCGATCACCAACGAATCGGGCGCCTATATCTTCCCCAATGTGCCGGCCGGCGACTACACACTCCAAGCCACAAAGGAGGGCTTCGAATCCCAGGAAGTGAAAAACATCCTCCTCCAGGTTGGCCAGGCCGCGGCCATCGACATTACCCTCAAGGTCGGCCAGGTCTCGACCGTCGTTCCCGTTTCGGGCGAACAGATGACGCTCATCGAAACCGAATCCAATTCAATTGGCACAGTGGTCGACTCCGAGCGCGTCCTGGGCCTGCCCCTCAATGGCCGCAACTTCTGCACCTGGCGCAGATCGCCGCGGGCTCCAGCGAAGTCGTCGGCCTCGCCGATGTCTATACCGGACAGATTGGCCATCCCGGCCGTGCCATCGCCATCACTGACAATATGTCCACCACCACGGCTACACCATCAACGGCATCGCCACCCGAGGCGGCCGGCTCGGCGAAAGCATCATTCGCTACCGCGCTGGGACAGTGTTGGCGTAGCCGAAGAGACCAACCGTCCGGTCGCGGAGTGCCAAATCGCCCATGGCCGATTTCCGTCGCCGGGGAGCGAAAACAGCAAGGACGCTGGCACCAAGACTTCCGGGATCGATACAGTTCCGCGCTCGACTATTCACTCGCCCGCTTTTCTTGTTAGCGAAGATTCCAGGCCAGACTGCTGCAGGCGAAAGTGGGTCCGAAGTATCTCGCGAGCGATTGTTGCGCCTAGTTGGCGCCCATCCTCCAGGGAGTGATAGAAGTGAATACCCGCATAGATCCGCGCCCAGAACACTTCGTCAATAAGGTCGCGTGTATCGTCAAACGTATGGGTGTGGAGACCATCCTGAAACGCCAGGCTATCCACCACGACATGAGTCTTCGTCGTACCAAAGTAGCCCGCGATCAGCGTCGAGACGGCCCCGGTGAAACAGACGTGCGCCGCCGGATACTCCGGGTGATTCGGCGTGGTAGCCAGGGGCAGCCATGTCGGGTCGGCCTGCAAATCCGAATTACCGCCGCCTGCTGCAATGGCCGTCACGGGCCGCCAGAAACCATAGTGTGTACTTTGCGCTGTAACACCCAATGATGGAGTCGGCGGATCCGGTCCAAAGCATGGCCATCATCCTGGCCGTGTCCGGTACGCTTAGTCCATAGTTGTCCGCCAAGTATCCGAAAGCTCGCGCGAATTGCTGAGCGGTATGTTCGGTCCAGAATAGTCCGATCTCGGACTGCGAGGCCGACCGGATCGTGCTGTTGGCGCCGCCTAGGAGACGCGTCAGGTTGTAATCCCTTTTCCAACGCTCACTGTTCAGAGGCGTCGGCCCGTCCGGCAGGAAATCGGCCGCCGTAATCATCGTGAAGGGGCGCATCTGGCCCTGCCATGGAGTTGCCGCGGGCAGGAAGGCCGGCGGCGTCGGGATCCAGGCGCCCGGACCTGTTCCGGGAAAATAGGGTACGTTGGCTTCGAGTCCATCACCGCTTCGAGCGGCAATCAGCGCCGCCGCGGCGGCCTCACCCACTGACACGCCGGCATCTTTGGCGCCGGGATCGGCGCCGATGTTCGATAGCGATGCGGCGAACCTGGCGTCCAGATCGCTTTGTTGCGCGGGAAAGTAGTTCACCAGAATGCTGTGCGCCGCAGCGGCTGCGGCGGCGTCCACTGATGCGGTTTGCGATCCGGTTCCCCGATAATAGAATGTCCGGTATTGACCCGTGATGGCATTCACCGCATCATAAACGGCGAGGCTCGTATAGGCGAACCAAATCGCGGAGCCCCCTGCTGACTTTCCCCCGGTCTTGACGATGGCTGTTGAGGCGATCGTGTTCCAGTCGGTTACAACGTTGCTGGCGGCGAGCGGAATAGCGGCCGACAACAGGACTGCGCCGAATGTCTTCATATCATTCTCCTATGATGGTTTACTTACTCCAAAGTTGTCATGCAGCTCAGGGCCGACTAACGGGAGGCCGGAGGGAGCCGCAAAAGGGCTTTGCATTTGCCCGCTTTCCCTTCTGAATCAGTCTTCGGCTGGTCAGCACCAGCGCGTACTCGGGACTCTGTTTCCCGACCGCTGCGGCAGCAACCGTCAGCGCTTGACGGTATTCCCGCTCGGCCTCCAACGCTTGCCAACAACATCCCAGCAAACCCCAAGCTGCCGAAAAGCATTTCTCCCTCCGGCCGCAGAATGCAGCCGTCGTCGGCTGGAAATCAGTGCTTTGCGGTGAATTCGCGGCTAATTTCAATGAAAACAAAGGACCTTCCGCCGCCCCGAATCCGGCACCGACCAGCGCGGCAGTGGTAGAATCAAGGCACTGGCGCGCCAGAGGGACCCATAATGGGCGACGTACGGCATCCCCGGAATGCTCTGAGTCTGGAATTAATCGAAGCGCAAGTGGCTCGGCTACTGGCGAGCAGCCAGTTCTCGGGCGCCGGTCGCCTCTCCGCTTTTCTCGAATTCGTCGTCCGCAAAACCGTGGTCGGCCAGAGCAGCCAAATCAAGGAGTACACAATCGGCACCGAAGTCTTCGGACGGCCGGAGAGCTTCGACCCGCGGCTGGATACGATTGTCAGGGTTCAGGCCAGCAATCTGCGGCGCCGCTTGGTCGATTATTACGCCAATGGGGGTGCGAGCGACCCGGTGGTTATCGAACTCCCTCGCGGAAGTTACGTTCCGTCGATTCACGCCAGAGACTTGCCGCATGAGGTAGAGGAGGCCTACTCGCTGCCTATACTTCCGGCATCGGTCTCCGCCAGGAGCGGGACCCGGCCGGTATGGACAGGGATAGGGGTTGCGAGTGTCATCCTGATTGGAGCTGCACTCTACTGGACGTTCGCGCGTCCCCGGTCCGACGAGTTTACGTTGCAGGCCGGAGTCGCGGTGTTACCGTTTGCCAACCTGAGTAAGGACCCAGCCGACGAATATTTTAGTGACGGGCTAACCGAAGAAATCATTGGCGCGTTGAGTCGCATCGATGGGCTGCGGGTTCCGGGGCACGCCTCGAGTTCGGCCTTCAAGAGCCGTCAGCAGGAAATCCGCGAAATCGGCCAGAAGCTCGGAGTGGGCTCGGTGCTGGAAGGGGGCACGAGAATTGCCGGCGACCGTGTCCGGGTGAACGCTCGCCTGGTTCAGGTCAAGGACGGCTATCTTCTCTGGTCACAGAACTACGAGAGACCTCTACGTGACCTTTTTGCGGTCCAGGAGGACATCTCGCGCTCGATTGTAAACGCACTGAGGATACAGCTTTCCGGGCCGGCAGCCCGATCCCTGGTCCGGCCGCAGCCCCGCAATCTGGAAGCATATTCGTTGTATTTAAAAGGCCGGTTCCAGAGCCATGCCGGAGCCGGCGAGTGGGTACACGATCGAACGCCTGCCGAATACTTCGAACTCGCGATTCAGAAGGATCCAAGCTCCGGGTTGGCGTACGCGGCACTGGCAGACTGGTATGCGGCGGGGCAGGCCAGGGAGTTGCCTAACGAGCAATTACTGGCTAAAGCGAAGGAATTGGCCGAGAAAGCCCTACAGTTGGACCACTCTTTACCGGACGCCCACAACGCGCTCGGCAACGTGAACATGTGGACGTGGAACTGGCGGGCCGCCGAGGACCAATTCCGGCGGGCCATTGATTTGAATCCAGGATACTCGATTGCTCACCGGAACTATTCCCGGATGTTGACATGTGAAGGCAGATTTGAAGAGGCCCTCCGGGAAGCGGAGAGAGCCCGAGAACTCGATCCCATGCCATCCGCCGTTACTCTCCAGGTCGGTCAAGTTCACTACTATGCCCGCCGGTACGATCGGGCAATGGAGGAATTTAGAAGGATCCTGGAAGTAACACCGAACTCCGTCGCGGCGCGCCATTGCCTTGGAACCGTTTACGCCCGCCAGGGACTCTATCCACAAGCGATTGCCCAGTTCCAGAACGTGAACCCGGCGGACCTTGGGATCGAGGCCGGCAACCTGCGCGCTTTGGCTCATACGCTGGCGATTGCGGGCCGGCGTCAAGAGGCCACGGACGTGCTCAATCGGCTCACGAAAATGTCCGGCAGCCTTCAGCTAGATGCCTCCGGATGGCTCGACTGGAATGTGGCATTGGTCTATGCGGGACTGGGCGACAAGGACAAGGCCTTCGAGCATCTGACCAATGCTTACGAGAAACAGGAGCGTGCCCTGGCCGAAATCAGAGTGGAGCCATTGGTCGATAACCTCCGCACGGACTCGAGGTACGCTGCCCTGCTGAAGAAAATCGGGCTATCTGTAACGCGAAAACCGATCGACGGCATGACCGGGGGCAATGCACATCGCGACTAAAGCGCGCTGGGCGATGTAAGGACGCGAGACGCGCTACGGGCCGGCAATCCACAACCGATTCCGGTCGGATCACCGCGCAATTCGGAAGTTGAGACCCAAGGACTTAGTGAAGCCATAATGATTTTGCTTGGCGGAAACTCGATGACGGCGGATGGCCCGCCGAGACGCCGCCCGCGAATCGGATATAGAATCCTTGTTGAGACTGCTATGACTACCAGACGCCAGATTCTCCAATCCGCCGTCGCGCCGATGATCGTCCCCAGCCTGGTGCTCGGCCAGCGTGCCGGGGCCGTTGCGCCCAGCGACAAAATCGTCATCGGGCGGCATCGGCATCGGCTCGCGCGGCGCTCACGACCTCAGCAAAATCCTCGCCAACCCCGCGGCGCGGTTCGTCGCCATCTGCGACGTTCGCAACGAGCGCCGCGAGACAGTCAAGTCCATCGTCGACAAGCAGTACGGCGACAGCGGCTGCAAGATGTACGACGATCAGTACGAACTGCTCGCCCGCCAGGACATCGACGCCGTCCTGATCGCCACCGGCGACCGCTGGCACACCCCGCTCTCCATCCTCGCGGCCCAGCACGGCAAGGACGTCTACTGCGAAAAGCCCTGCTCGATGTCGATCGAAGAGAGCTGGGCGCTCGCCGACGCGTTCCGGCGCTACAACCGCCTCTACCAGGCCGGCTGCCAGCGCCGCAACGGCGCCAACTTCATCCTCTGCAAGGAACTGCTCCAGTCCGGCGCCCTCGGCAAGCTCCAGACGCTCTACGCCAACGTCGGCCCCTCGGTCAATTGGCCGCCGCTGCCCAGCCGCGACTGGCTCGCCGCCGAAGAACTGCCTCCCAAACAGGTGCTCGACTGGGACCGCTGGCTCGGCCCCGCGCCCTGGCGCCCCTACCACTCCTCCTACGTCCGCGGCGGCTGGCGCAACTTCTACGATTTCCACGGCGGCGGGATCCTCGAGTGGGGCTCGCACACCGTGGACCTCTGCCACTGGGCCGCTGAGTACGACGACACGCAGCCGGTCGAGTACGAGCCCGTCGGCACCAACGTCGGCCCCTACCAGGTGAACTGCAAGTACGCCAACGGCGTGAAGCTGGTCATGCGCGACAACGGCTGGGACGGCGCCCTGAACACCGGCTCCTGCAGCTTCCGCATCGAAGGCGACAAGGGCTGGGTCGAAACCGGCGACAAAACAACCATCGCCTGCTCGGACAACATCAAGCCGCTGCTCCGCCCCACCGAGGAAGCTCGCTGGGCGGTCGACAATCACATGCGGGAATTCATCCGCTGCATCCGCACCCGGAAGATGCCGGCCGCCAGCGCAGCCGCGGCGGCAAACTCGCACGTCACCTGCCACGCGGCCTTCATCGCATACCAGCGCGGCAAGACCCTCACCTGGGACACCGCCAAGCGCGAATTCACCAACGACGACATTGCGAACCGGATGCGGTCGCGCTCTTTGCGCGAGCCGTGGCGAGTCTGAGCGAAGGAGACGCATCATGCCACAAGCAACACAGCCCACACCCGCACCACAGGCAGCCAAGCCAAAGCAGCAGCCGCCGCCCAAGCCTCCTGCCGAATTTCAGGAAGGCGACATCGCCAAGATGGATGCGCCGGCCCTCATGGGCATTCTCTCCAACGCCGGCTCGCTCGGAGTTCAAGAAAGCGAAAGCGTGCGTCGCGGCTCGGCGAGCTTGGCGCGAAGGAAGCAGTTCCCGCGCTGGCGGCGCTGCTCGGCGACGAGCACCTGAACGTCTACGCGCGCTACGGGCTGGAGCCGATCGCCGACCCGTCCGTCGATGACGCGCTGCGTGCCGCCCTCCCGAAGCTGAAGGGCAATCTCCTGATAGGCGTCATCAACTCCATCGGCAAGCGCAGGGATGCGAAGGCGATCCCCGCGCTCGTCAAAATGATGCATGGCGCCGACGCCGATGTGGCCCGTGCGGCGGCCGCGGCGCTCGGCAGCATCGGCGGCGCTGCGTCCGCTAAGGAGCTGCAGACCGCCCTCGCGAAAACGACCGGCATGACGAAAGCTGGCGGTCGCCGACGCCTCCCTCGTCTGCGCGGAGCGTCTCCTGGCCGACGGCAAGCGCGACCAGGCGCTGGCGCTCTACGCCTTCCTCGGCTCCTCCGACGCGCAGAAGCCCGTCCGTCTGGGCGCAATGAACGCCATCGTTCGCGAGGAAACCTCGATCAGCCGGCCCGCGTTAGCCGCCACCGCTTTCTGCGCTGTACCCCTCCTCCGGAATTGCGCCGGAGGACAGCCGAACTCCCGCTTGAACGCGCGGTTGAATGCCGCCTCTGAACCATAGC
Source organism: Bryobacteraceae bacterium (assembly GCA_963714395.1). GTDB lineage: Bacteria > Acidobacteriota > Terriglobia > Bryobacterales > Bryobacteraceae > JACADU01. The sequence continues at coordinate 17,876 of CAVQOO010000002.1, read as the reverse complement.
CCACTCCAGCGGCGACTTCGGCGACACTGTCTTCGGTTGAATGAAGCATCTCGGCGCCAAGTCTCAGTCGCCACTTTGCCAGGTAGGCCATCGGTGGCTCTCCTGGAAAGTGGCGGAAGCGCTCGGCCAGTAATGTCCGTGACAGGCCGGCGTCCTTCGCCAGGTTCGAGATCGTCCAGGCATGCGCAGGCTCCTTGTGAATCAGCGCGAGGGCTCGGCCGATGTTTCTGTCCCGCGCGCCAGCCAGCCAGCCCGTCTCCTCAGGCGGCAGTTCGCTGATGTATCGCCGCAGTGTCTCCACAAACAGGAGTTCCGCGAGCTTCGCGTGCACCAGTCCGCTGCCCGCATTCGAACCGTTCATCTCAGCGACCGAGAACCGGATTGAATGTTCGAGCCATTGGCCTGAAGGCTCCTGCGCCACGTGCACCCTGATCATCGATGGCAGCCCGGACAGAAAGACCTCGCCCAATGTTGGTTCGCAGACCAGGTATCCGCAGACGAATCTGGTGATCTCCCCGCCGCCGCCGAACCGGGCGAGTTTCAGCCCTTCAGTGAGGTTCTTCGCGAACATTTGTGTGGAGTCCACTTCCTTCTCAGGTAAGCCGTTGCCCAAATAGTGGGCATCGCCATGCGGAAAGACGACAATGTCGCCGGCGGCCAACTCCTCTCGCCGTCCATTAGGCAGCCGCGCATAGGCGCGCCCCTCGGTCAGGAAATGGAAGACAATCAGGCGCTTCGCTGCCGGGGAAATATAGGTGGCTATGGCGGTTGAAGCGGGTGAGCTGGCGCACCACGGTGCTGAAAACTCCCCGTTGAAGAACAATGCCCCTTCGAGCTTGACGGCTCGCAACACCTCCGAAAGCACTCTTGCAGAGGGGATCCAGGGACAACTGAAGAAAAGGAGATTATCGCCATGAGCGCGACTGCAATTGCTGTACAGACCGGCAGGGAATTTGACGACCTGAAGGCTCGACTGAAGACAACCTGGATGACTGGGGACTACGACGTATTCTCCCGCTTTATGGAGAAGGATGCCGAGCAGTTCTTTAGACGGCTCGGAGTCGCACCAGGGACCCGCCTGCTCGACGTAGGCTGCGGCGCCGGACAACTCGCCCTCATTGCGGCCAGGGCTGGCGCGCGAGTAGTTGGCTGCGATATTGCCACCAATTGGATCGAGAAAGCCCGGGACCGCGCAGCAGAGGAGGGGCTGGAGGTCACATTTGAAGAGGGGGACGCTGAATCGCTGCCCTACGGGGACGCTCAGTTTGATGTGGTCACCAGTTTGATCGGAGCGATGTTCGCGCCTCGTCCGGACGAGTCGCGGCCGAGTTGACACGCGTCTGTCGGCCGGGGGGAATGATTGCGATGGCGAACTGGACGCCCAGCGGGTTCGTCGGGCAAATGTTCAAGACGATCTCAAAGCACATCTCTCCCAACGGCATGCCCGCGCCCGTGTTGTGGGGAGACGAGGCCACCGTTCGCGATCGTCTGCGTGAAGGCATCACGATCTGCAGTGCTCGACACACGTCTACCACTTTCAATACCCGTTTCCGCCCGAAATGGTAGTGGAGTTCTACCGGACCAACTACGGTCCAATGTCACGTGCTTTCGCATCACTTGACGCGGACGGTGCAGAAGAAGTTGCGGAGTGAACTCGTCAGCCTGTGGTCGGCGCAGAACAAGGATGGGGCTGTTTCGACGCATGTCGACGCCGAATACCTGCAAGTGATCGCCATTCGCGGCTGACCTCAACGCCCTCCGGGCCGCCGCAGGCTCTGGCCGCGATAGGGGTACTTGCGGTCGAGCACGTCCCAATCCATCTCGATGCCCAACCCCGGATTCGAAGACAGCGTCACGTGCCCTTTTATCGCCGTGGGAAACGTGGACCGCGTTATTTCGCTAAACACCGGCTGCATGGCTGTGTCCCATTCCTGGATCAGGAAATTCCGGACGCCGGCCATCGACTGCAGTGAGGCGACATGTGCCACCGGGCCGTAGAACATGTGCGGGGATATTTCAGCCCCGTAGACTTCGCCGAGGGAGGCGATCTTGCGGATTTCGGTGATTCCGCCACAGTGGATCACGTCGGGCTGCAGGATCCGTGCGCCCCGGGCATCAAGCAGTTGCTTGAACTCGTAGCGCGACACGAGCCCTTCTCCCCCCGCCAGCGCAACGGGGCTTTGAGCCGCGATCTCACCAAGCGCCTGCGGCATTTCGCGCCACGTCGGTTCTTCAATGAACATCGGGCGGAACGGGGCGACGGCGCGAGCGAACTCGATGGCGGTCCGGACGCTGAAGGTCTCCCACATCTCCAGACCAAACTCCAGATCAGGCCCTCCGCCGTTGCGCACGGCTTCGACTTCGGCCACGAGACGGCGCAGACGCTCGGTCTCAGTGCCGCCTTTCGGCAGCACCCATTTGATGCAGGTCCATCCTTCGGCCTTGGTGCGCGCGGCCAGTTCGGCGAGGCGTTGCGGCGTGCGCGGTTCCAGGCCCTGGCTCCAATGGCTGTAGTAGACGCGCATGGGTTTTGCCTCGGCCGAACCGAGCAGCCGCCAAAGCGGTTCGCCTAGCCGCTTGGCCTCGATGTCCCACAAGGCGATGTCGACGGCCGCCAGCGCAGTCTGCAGCACGGCACCTTCGCGATAGCGGGATAGTTCGTAGTAGTTGCGGTTCCAGTGATCCTCGATGCCGCCCGGATCTTTGCCCTCGAGAAACGGCGTGAACCACTGAATCGCTTTCTCCACGATCTCGATGCGGCCTGAGATGGAACCTTCGCCGATGCCGGTGATGCCGCCGTCTGTCTCGATTTCGAGGAAGAGATAGTCGCGGTTGCCGATGGTGTGCTTGCGGGTGACCAGCTTTCGGATCGATAGCCTGCGCGCTGCGCCGAAGACCGGAGCAGCAAGTGAGCAGTGTCCGGCGGGTGAGCCTTGTGATCATGGCTGGCAACCTTCAGCGCGGCGAGCCGGCGTGACGCCTGAGCAGATCGGGCAGATTGACGCTGAAGGCGCTGCGGGCGAGCACCATCGGCTCCGGCGTCCTGAGCCGCCTGCTTGAGTTCGCCCTGGACGTGGCTGACGAAGGCCACGATGCTGAGGCCCTTGAGGCTCTCGACCGCTCGCAGGCGGGCGATGAGATCAACTGCGTTGACCCTCGAGTTCAGGTCCACGATCACCATGAGCGGGCGCTCTGCTTGAGTTTTTTCGAGCACGAGATCGGCGCTCTTGATGAACTCGCACACCAGGCCGGCGCGCTTGGCGGAGTCGTTGATTTTCACGACGAAAAACAAATCTTCGACGACGGCGAGAATACGAGTGGATGTTTTCGGCATTTTCCGGTCTAGAGGGGAATCGAACTTGGCAGGAAATTCCAGGATAGCTGTCTGGGGCGATCCCGGGCAAGTCCTTCGTTGAATGTCATAATGACAGCGTGGCGAAAGGCAAGGACCTCGAATCGAGGGTGGAGCGGCTGGAGCAGCAACTGGCCGTCTACCAACGCATCTCCCGGCTGATGGTCAGGGAGCTCAGCCTGTCGGACACGCTGCAGGCAATTGTGAAGCTGGTCAGCGAGTTCACGCTGGGCGACTCGTGCCTGCTGTACCTGATCGACAACGACGAGTTGGTGCTGTGCGGGACGTCGAGCCCGCATCCGGCGCAACTGGGCAAGGTGCGGCTGAAGCTCGACGAAGGCTTGACGGGTTGGGTGGCGCGCGAGCGCAAGACGCTTGCCATCAGCCTGGAGGCGTACAAGGATCCGCGGTTCAAGAAGTTCAGCGAATTGCCCGAGGACGCTTTCGAGGCATTTCTCTCGGCGCCGGTCATCGCGCGCAACAAGGTGGTGGGTGTGTTGAACGTGCAGCACAGGATGCCGCACCGCCACTCGGGGTCTGAGATGGAACTGTTGACGACTGTGGGTGAGCAGGTGGGCTGCATGTTGGTGGTGGCCAGGATGTCCTCGGCGCTGATTGAGCAGGCCAACCATGTGGAATTGGTGATGAACCACGGCCACATCGCAAGGCGGGGCGAGGAGTAGGAGGCAGACGGACCGGTAGTGATGCTCGACAGACGTTCGTTCTTGGCCGCGCTGCTGCAGCCTGCGCCTGCTCGCCGTGATGCCCGCCCCTATGAGATTCCAGCCATCCCTCCCCTCCGGGCAGCCGATAGCCCGTTGAGCGCCGCCCGCGGCCGGTGGCGCCCGGTCTACGAATTCGACGAGATGGACCGCTCCGTGATCTTCAACGACTGCCGTTTCCTCAGCGCTGAGCGCGGCATGGCCGCCGGCCTGGTGACCAACAACCGCAGCGGCTCGACTGATGGCTTCGCAATTCTGACCCGCAACGGCGGCGAGCAGTGGACTCCGGTCAAGATCAAGGATGCGCCTCTCTCTGTCTTCTGGGGTCCGAAGGCCGCGCTCTGGATGGTCGGAGAGGACGACCTCTGGTACAGCGCCGAAGCCGGCCTGACCTGGGAAAAACGGAAGCTGCCCAACGGTGCCCGCATCATCCGTGTTTACTTCCAGGACGACCTGCATGGTTGGGCGTTCGGCCTTGGGAAGCACTTCTTCGTCACCGTCGACGGAGGCAGGAAGTGGACCAAAGTCCCCGAGAGCGCGGCGCTCGAACTGCGAGATGAGTACAGCACATGGACAGCCATGCAGTTCGTCTCCCCGGAAGTTGGCCTGCTGATTGGAAACTACATCCCGCCTCGCCGCGACAGCCAGCGCTTTCCCGACTGGATGAGGCCTGAGGATGCTGCCACTCGCCGGTTGACACCCACCACGACCCTGGCCGCTGAGACCCGCGACGGCGGGAAGACCTGGAAGATCCAGCGTGCCTCGTCCTTCGGCAACGCCGTCCGGTTGCGCGTCTTTCGGCAACCGCGGACTGATCGTCTACCACTACAGCAACACTTTTGAGTTCCCCAGCGAGGTGATGGAAGTCGACTTCACGACTGGAACGAGCCGGCCGATCTTTCGGAGGAAGGACACGCTCGTGTATGACGCGGTGCCGCTGCCCGATGGCGGGGCGGTGATCGCGGGGTTCACGGTACCGCAGACGATGGCGTTCCTGCCCGTCAGCCGTCCGCTGACGATTCTTTGGAGCGACAACTCCAAGGACTGGGTGCGGCAGAAGGTGCACTACCGGGCGTCGGGACGCAGGGCGGTGCTGAGTTATGTTTCGCGGTCGCACATCTGGTGCGCGGTCGACGATGGCATGATCCTGAGACTGGTGAGGGAGGGATAAGCTGTGCCGCTCCTGAATAGAAGAACATTCCTGAAGGCCCTGGCTGCGCCGCGGCGTCAACCGATCGCGGTTTCGACATACAGCTTCTGGCATTTTCGGGGACCACGGTACTCGATCACGCAGGTGATCGAAGATGCGGCGCGGATGGGATTCGATGGCGTCGAGGTCCTCCACAGGCAGATGGAGGACGAATCGGCGTCGACGGTGAACGCGATTCGCCGGCGGGCATTTGCGTTGGGGCTGTCGCTGCCGCTGCTGTCGATCCACCAGGACTTCGTTTCGCCGGCAAAGGACGAGCGGCAAAAGCACATTCGGCATACAATCTCCTGTCTTGAGTTGGCGGCAAGGCTTGGCATTCCCGCCATCCGATTGAACTCGGGTCGTTGGAAGACGATTCCGAGTTTCGACGAGCTGATGAAAGTCAAAGGCAACGAGCCGGCGCTTCCGGGCGTACACGGACGAGGACGCGCTGCGCTGGGTGGGCGAGTGCATTCAGGAGTGCCTGCCCACGGCGGAGCGGCTCGGGGTCATGATGGCGCTGGAGAACCACTGGGGGCTGACGACGAACCCCGAGAACGTTCTCAAAGTCTGGCGGGCGGTGAATTCGCCCTGGCTGGGGATCAACATGGACACCGGCAACTACCCGGGCGATCCGTACGCGGGGATCGAGGTGCTGGCCCCGCACGCGACCATCGTGCAGGCCAAGACCTACTACGGCGGGGGCGAGTGGTACACGCTGGACCTCGACTATCCGCGCATCGCGGGGATCCTGGCGAAGCACAACTTCAAGGGTTGGGTGTCGCTGGAGATGGAAGGCAAGGAAGCGCCGGCGACGGCGGTGCCGAAGTCGCTGGCGGTGTTGCGCTCCGCGTTCGGGTGAGCCTACCAGGTGAGTTCGACGAGTGACACCCCCTGTCTGGGCAACCGGAATCTAAGGGGGGACTGTCCCCCTTTAGTACTGAGTAGGGTGAGTTGCGCAGATTGTTCCAACTGCTTCACCTGGCTGGGGGATGGGGCGGCGGGAGAGCCCATGCGCTTCCAGGCTTCGAATGAATTGCTGTGGGCCGCGTCGATCCTGAAGTGGCGGACCTTGGCTGAGCCGGGAACGTTGGCGAGCGAGAGGGTGACGTCGGCGTCCGGTCCGGCGACATCGTCGTCGTGATAGTGCGAAACCAATACGGTGAGCTTGCGGTCCGCGCGTGTGGCGAAAGCCTGGACGTCCGGTGTTGATTTGACGCCGCCGGAGACCATGGAGTCCAACGGCGCCTGAGCGGATGACTCGGTCTTCACTCGCTGGCGGCCCATCATGCCGAACATGCGGAACACGTTGAGCACCGGCTTATCGACGCCGTTGGTGGCGAGGTCGCGGAAACCGTCGAACCACGGCTGGTCCTCGAACTCGAAGGCCCAGGTGACGATGCCGGTGAGATTGACGCCGTGCTTGGCGGCGAGGTCGTAGATGCGGCCGAACGAGGCTGCCGTGTAGCTCGAATACATCGTGCCGTTGCGGTAGCCGTTCTGCGGGTAGACGCGCGAGGAGCAGGCGGCGCAGCCTTCGGGGTCGGACTCGCCGATGATGATCGGGCGGCCTTTCAACTCGGGGAAGGAAGCGACCATCTTGAAGCCCTCGTCGACATCGCTGAGCTGCTCCCTGATGCCCATGTGGACGACGCCGTCGGCGAAGGTGGGCCGGCCCTTGGCGTGGAAGCCGATGAAGTCGAGAGGCGAGCCCACTTTGCCGGTGGCGTAGTTGCGGCCGCGGAGGCAGTGTTCGAGAAACACGCGGAGGAATTCGCGAGCCCTGGGGTCGCGGGGGCTGGTGGAGTGCGGTCCGCCGATGCGGGCGGTCGGCAGGGCGCGCTTGAGTGCGTCGGCGGCGTAGTCGTAGAGCTTGTGATATTCGTCGGGAGTGCCTTGCCAGTAGCCGATGTTGGGCTCGTTCCAGACCTCCCACCACCAGGACTCGACTTCGGCCTGGCCGTAGCGCTCGACCGAGTGGCGCACCCACTGGTAGACCAGTTCGGCCCACTTCTTGTAGTCCGTCGGCGGGTAGGCCCAGCCGGTGAAGACGGTGGAGTAGGGCTTCTCGATGCTGAAGTCGTGGCGGTAGGGATCCGGATTGACGGAGAGCGCCTCGGGCATGAAGCCGATCTGCGCGAGCGGCTTCATTTTCCGCTCGACGTAGGTGTCGAAGATGCGGTCGACGATGGTCCAGTCGTAGACGGGCTTGCCGTGCGCGTCCTCGGTGTAGGCGTTGGTGGAGCCCCACTTCAGCGCGGCCTTGCCGTCGCCGGTGGTCAGCAGGTTGTGGGCGCGGACGTAGACCGGGACGGGGCTGAGGGCGGAGATCTGCGTCAGCAGCTTCTTGCCGTCCTTCATGTAGGTGTAGTTGGGCTCGTCGTAGCCGAAGAAGGCCCAGGCGGTGTTGAAGTCGCCGATGGGCTGGGCGGCGTCGACCTTGATGGCGACAGGGAAGGTGGATTGTCCGAAGGCAGCCGTCGCGGCGAGGAAAGCCAGCAGTCGCAGATTCATTGATAGAGAGCTTATCGAAGACTGTGTTTGAATGGGGACAATATGCGAGCAGTGGTGATCGGCGGCACGGGACACATCGGGACCTACCTGGTTCCGCGATTGGTTGAGGCGGGGTATGACGTCGTCTGCCTGAGCCGGGGGCAGCGGAAGCCGTACTCTCCGCACGCGGCCTGGAAGCGGGTTGCGATGGTCGCCATCGACCGGGGCAGCGAGGAGGCGGAGAGGACGTTCGGCGTGCGGGTGGCGGGCTTTGAGGCCGACGTGGTGATTGACCTGATCTGCTTCACGCCGGAGTCGGCGAAGTTGCTGGTGGAGTCGCTGCGCGGGCGGGTGGAGCACTTTCTGCACTGCGGCACGATCTGGATTCACGGGCCGAGCGTGGAGACGCCGACGACCGAGGAGCAGCCGAGAAGGCCGTTCGGCGATTACGGGATCAAGAAGGCGGAGATTGAGAGCTACCTGCTGGGCGAGGCGCGGAAGAACGGTTTCCCGGCGACGCTGCTGCATCCGGGGCACATCGTGGGGCCGGGCTGGGCGCCGATCAATCCGGCGGGAAACCTGGACGTGGAAGTGTTCAAGAAGCTGGCCGCGATGGAAGAGGTGTGCCTGCCGAACCTGGGGATGGAGACGGTGCACCATGTCCATGCGGACGATGTGGCGCAGGCGTTCATGTGCGCCCTGGCGCGGAGAAGCGCGTCGGTGGGAGAGAGTTTTCATGTCGTCTCTCCGGCGGCGCTGACGCTGCGCGGGTATGCGGAGCGGATGGCGGCGTGGTTCGGGCGGGAGCCGAATCTGCGGTTTCTGCCGTTCGACAGATGGAAGAAGACGGTGGAGAAGCGCGATGCGGAGCTGACGTGGGACCACATCGCGCACTCGCCGTGCTGTTCGATTGAGAAGGCGCGGCGGCTGATCGGGTATGAGCCGCGGTACAGCTCGCTGCAGGCGGTGCAGGAGGCGGTGTCGAGGCTGTTGGGCGCTCCGCGGTTGTTGGGTGCTGGGAGGCGGGGCCTGAGTTTTCATGGGAGGTCGAACTCCCAGGCTTTGACGTCGGAGGAAAAGGCGCTATCGAGGAGTTCGCGGGAGAACATCTGTCCGGGGGCGGCGGTGAACTCGCAGAGGTATTCGGATTTGAAGGCGTGCTCGCCGAGGAGGATGCGCTGTTGGGCGAGGAAATCGGGGCTGATGCGGGCGCATTCGGTGGCGGGCACTTTGAAGGCGGTCCAGAGGGGGTCAGACTGGGCGGAGTGCCAGGTGTCGTAGAAGAAGCCGGATTGGCCGTTGGGGGTGGAGAGCAGCCAGAGGGCTCCGGCGGTGGCGGCGAGGGAGGGCAGGAGGGCACTGGTAGAGTTCGGCGGGGACGAAGGCGGCTTCGTCGAAGAGGAGGAGGCTGGGGGAGAAGCCGCGGGTGGTTTCGCGGTTGGCGGGGATGGCGACGAGGCGGGCGCGGTTGGGGAGGAGGATTGAGCGGGAATTGCGGCCGTCAGTGCGGCGGGGGATCTCGAGGGTACTGAGAAATGAGGCGGCTTTGGCGAGAAATTCCGAAGATTGGCGGAGGGACGGAGAGGCGATGAGCGTCGTGGTTCCGGGGTGATGGAGGGCAAAATGGAGGGCTTTAATGGCGGAAACAGTGGATTTGCCCCACTGGCGGGTGCAGCAAAGGATGAGGTTTTGGGCGGAGGAGTCGAGGAGGGCGGATTGAGCGGGGTCGGGGGCGAAATCGAGGCTGGCGGCGAAGGCGGAAGGCGCGGGTTGTGCGGGCACACTGAGGGCGGGGGTCGCGGTTTGGCCGGCTGCCGGGAGGCGGTAGAAGAGTCGCGTCATGGAGGAACTCAGGGCCGTACGCAGGTCCGTACTCAGGGCCGGGGCAGCCTCGCGTATTGGAATTGGGGCGGGTGGAATTGGGGCGGAGCGGGGGGCGAGGCGGGGAGAGTTCGTTTCGACAAATTCCGGAGGAGGGCTGGCGGGTAGGGTGGCATGAGGATGGGGGAGGGGCCGGCGGTGGCCGGAGCGGCTTGGGGCGCGGGTTCGGATAGTCGGGGGCGGGTTCGGGATCAGGCGCGGGTTCGGGATCAGGGTGGAGGAGCGGGTCGGGCAGGAAGGCGGGGTCGGGGTCGAGGAGGGGGTGATGGCGGCGGAGGTCGGTGAGGGCTTTGATGGTGATGGTGCGGGCGCGGATGAGGGCGGAGTGGCGGCGGGCGCAATAATTGAGGCCGGGCTGCTGGAGTGCTTGGTTGACGGCGATTGTGGTGCGCTCGGACTGGCCGTCCGCGCCGGGGGAGAAGGGGGAATTGTGGAGGGCGTCGATTTGGGAGTCGATTGCCTGGGCCTCCCAGATGGCGACGCGGTGGAGGTTCCATTGGATGAGGGCGAGGTCGGCGACGAGATTCTTTTCGACCTCGTCGGTGGGGGCGAATCGGGCGAGGTAGCACTCGACATGGGCCTGGAATGCCTCAGTACTTTCGGTTTTGAGGACGGGGTATTTGAGGGCGTAGGCGCCATGTTTGAGGGCGTTTTGAGCGGAGCGGGCTTTGCCTTCCGGGGTTTTGGGGCCGCCGCCGTGCCTGGTTGGGGCGGGGTTGAGAGTCGAGTCTGAGTTCATGGGTAGAGCACCTCCCAGGCAACATCAGCGCACGGGGGACCAAGGATTTTGGAGGTGTTTTTGCGGAAGTTGTTGAGGGGCAGGGGATTATTTCGGGGTTGAGGGCCGTGATTGTATGAGAGCGCTGCTGCAACTCCGGGCCGGGTCGGGTGGAGCAACACATTGTAGCCTCCAACGTCAGGAGGAGGGCCCGAGAAGGATAGTCAGCCCCTCTTTTCGCGTCAGTTGAACGGGCGGCAAGGAGGCGCCGGCCACGGAATCCTCCTTCCGGATAGCCAACGATCCGGGAGGTAGACGGTGAAAAGCGGTTTGTCGGGAGCTATCCCGGAGGGTGCGAGCGAACGCGTGAGGGAGTAGTCAGCGAAACAGACCGTCGTCCACGGAATTCGCATACAGCCTCGCAAGTCGGGACTTGTGTGCGGCCGGTGTGCGGATACCAATGTCACTGACGGGACCCAGAGGCCCAGAGCCGATAGCTGCCCAGCAGTTGCGATTTTGCGCCTTGGCCTTGAGATCGCACCAATGCATATTGACGTCCAGCTTGGGAAAACGCTCCAAGATCGTCTATTGAACGTCACTGAGTTTTCTGAGCTGCACTGAACTGCACTCGGTTTCCCCAGTTTTTGCGAAAAGTCCGCGAATGGAGTCACAACGGAGTCACGACAGCCTACCGCGTTGGGCCTGAAAACTCGATTGGACCAGTTCCTACGCGGGCATTGACGTGCTTGGTGAGGTCGTTGACCTGTGCGTTGTATAGCGCGACGATATTCACCGGAGTTTCTGACTCCGGCGGAGAATGCGATCAGACATACTGATCTGAGATCGATGCTATCCCATCAGATCAAGCGACAGTTCATTCTACTAGCCGCGAAGTTTGCGAGACGACATCTGGCCGGAAGCGTTGCCGCAATCGCCGGGCTCGTCATCGCGGTGCGGCTGTGCTTGCTGTCGGCGATTCCACCGCCGATTCCCCTGATCCCCGACGAACACAGCAACCTGTTTCTTGCCCAGACGCTGGCTGCCGGAAGGTTCTCGAATCCGGCGCATCCCATGTCGCGCCACTTCGAGACGCTCTTCGTCCTGCAGCATCCGTCATACGCTTCCGTTTATCCGCCAGTTCAAGGAGCCATCCTCGCCGTTCGGGCTGGTTCTGTTCAGACAACCCTGGGCGGGCGTGCTGCTCAGCATGGGAGGAATGTGCATCGCCATCGTGTGGATGCTGCGGGCGTACGCGACGCGATTGTGGGCTTTGTACGGAGGCTTGCTCGCCGGCGCGAGCTACGGAATCCTGGGCTACTGGGCCAACAGTTACTGGGGAGGGGCAGGCGCGGCGATCGGGGGCGCGATGGTCTTTGGGGCGCTGCCCAGGATGCTGTCGTCCGCCAGGCGCAGAGATGCCGCGATTCTCGGACTGGGTTGCCTGGTGCTTGCGAACAGCCGGCCCTATGAGGGGTTTCTAGCATTCATCCCGGTCGCGTTCGTTCTTGCACGACGCTTCCTGCGGACGGGGACCGAGCAGGCGCGGGCAGCGTTTCCCGTGCTTGGCGCTGTGATTCTGGCAGGGGTACTGCTGACGGGCTGGTACAACTGGCGCGTTGCCGGGAGTCCGTTCCGGCTGCCTCACGACGCGTACATCAAACAGTACGCGTCGTCACCCGCTTTCGTCTGGCAACGTCCGATGACGGCGCCCCAATATGTTGATCGAGTGCTGCGCGAAGCCCACCTGACGTTCGGCGTCGAGTACACCGATTATTCTACGATCGATGGCGCCGCCCGAAAGTGCTTCAAGAAGCTGGCCGGGATCGCCACTTTTTATTGGGGACCGCTGTGGGTACTGGTGCTGCTGGCATCTCCCGAGATCCTCCGCGAGAGGCGCCACAGGATCGTGCTGGTCTCGCTGGCTGCGTGCGTCACCGGGATCTTGATGACAGTTGGTTTCCAGGCTCATTACGCTGCGCCGTGCACCTCAATCTTCGTGTTGTTGCTGGTCGATGCCCTGCGGCGGATCAGCCGGCCATTCCGGCGTGTTGGAGCGGTCCTGTTGATTGCTGCACCACTGGCAGTGGTTGGCTGGCAATTCCTCAGAGTCCGCGGCCCGCAGCCGCCCAATTCGCTGCAGTTCCGGCCCACGGTTCAGGCGATGATTGCCGGCCAACCCGGGCAGCATCTTGTGGTCGTGCACTACAGCGCGCGGCATCCGCTCGGGCAGGAATGGGTGTACAACCAGCCCGATATCGACAGTTCCCAAGTCGTGTGGGCACGGGACCTGGGGCCAGAATCGAATCGTGAACTCAGCCGATACTATCCGAATCGGCAAGCGTGGCTTGTCGAGCCAGATCATCCAAGGCCGCGAGTCACCCGCTGCACGCTGGAATGCCCTGTGCCGGAAGAGCAGTGAATCGGTTTTCGCACCGTTTCGCACCGTATCGCACGTCCGCATTGCAGTCGAGCAATGTGTGGCGTACACTGATTCAGCAGAATCGGGTGGGGCAACCTTTTGGGGCGGTAATGCATTGGAGACTGTGTAGTTATGGTCAATAAACGAAGGTTGGCAATCGGGGTGCCGCTACTGGTCCTGACGGGCATCGCCGCACAAGTCACATACACTTCGAAGGTGGCAGGAAACATGGTTGCGGCCAATTGGGACGGGGGTCCCATCGGCAACATCAATGTGACTCCGGCTGACACGCCAGACGGCACAGCGTACTCGGTGTTCTGGCGGGGTTGCACGCTCAACCCCGACCTGGCGCATCGATACTGCCTGTGGGCGGCAGGACTGGCATCGAAGTCGGCAATCAAGACCTCACGAACAGACATGCTGGAACTGGTCCTCGATGTCTCAAAGCTCACGGTCATTTTCTTCAGCGGGGGAGAAGACTGCAGGTCCGGAACCTGCGTTCCACTTGTTCCGCCGTCGGTCCCACTGAATGGCACTTTCACGGTTTACAGCGGCCCTGGCTCGTTTACGGAGCAATCCAACGGAAGCAGCCAGCGGACCTCAATTCTGCCTCTCCCGGCTAGCGGGTTTACTTCACAGGCGTTTTCCGGATCGAAGTCGTTGTACTCCGCTAATTTCATCGGGATCGTCGGGCCGGCCACGGTCACCCCGACACCCGGCGTAGCCAATGCTCAACTGACCATCATGAAGGGCCAGCAAACGTATCAAACCGTGTACTCGGTTTATCCGGTTTATCCGTAAAGAAGCAAGGCCCGGTCGGGCCCTCAATACTGGTTGAGCTCGGTCTCCGCAACCACGGTGTCCACATCCTCCTGCCCGACTACAAAGACGACAGGGCAAGGCTCTCTGCGACCGACGACGACTTCCTCATCATCCACGCGGACGTGCCCCTCAACATCCTTGAACACGACGAGCACCTCTCCCGCGACACGTATGCCGACCTCGAAGTGTCCAAGAACTCGATCCGCTTCAGTTTCTGTGGGTTGCTGGGTCTGTGACGCTAGCCGTGACTGATATGGTGGCCCAATGCCCCGGACCTTCGATCCGTTCCGATTCCTGTTGATCTCGGTCGCCGGGTGGCTCGGTCAGCAGCAGCGTGACGCCATCGATTACCTCCGCGAAGAGAACCGGGTCCTCCGGGAGCAACTGGGAGGCAAACGCCTCCGCCTGAGCGACGATCAGCGCCGCCGCCTGGCCGCCAAAGCCACGACGCTGGGGCGTCGCCTGCTGCGCGAGGTCGCCACCATCGTAACGCCGGAAATCTACCACGAAGCATTGCTCGCGACGAGAGCAGGCGACGTCTTCGAGGTACTCCTCGAGAACAATGGAGTTGAGCCGATCGTTACTCGCTCACAAACGCAGCAGCAGCTGGGGCAACTCCTAATCACTCTCACTGGCATCAATTACGAGGCGTTGCGCCCCGAACGCATACCAGAAATCCAGGCATCCACGCGCTTCCAGAGGTTTCAGCAAGTTCTGCGCGCGAGCGCCAGCACAATTGACCGGGAGGGCGACGTCGAAACGTAGCACTCCGAACTTCGCGAAGAGGCAGCGAATCATCGGCAGTTGGGAGGATGTCAAGGGTGATCTCAGCACAGAACTGAGGGGAATCCTATTCGACGGAATCCGGCTCTGGAGCTACAGTCTCGAAAGCGATCCTGGATCCACAACGTGAAATTTTGCTAGCAGGAGACGTCGGTGCGACAGTCTCGCGACTCATCAACGGAGGACGTCAAGTGAAAAAGCACCTTGGCAGCCCTCTTCAATACCTTACAGAAATCGTGGATGCTCAAGACCAACACCTTCGCATGATGTTCCCGCTCGGACTCAAAAACTAAACCCCGCTTGCCGCGTAGCATCCGGTCCCGAGGCGATGGAATGCTTACCAGGTAATGCCCAGCTAATCGTTCACGATTCGCTTGATCGGCTGCCTACCCAGAATTGTCCATCTAGCGTCTGGAGGGAACGTAGCCTAGCTGCTCCAAATCATGGCCGGCAGCCTCAGGCGGCGCCATCATCGCCAACACCTCGCCGAACATGTTGCTTGTACACAAAGTAGAGTTGGACCAATTCAATCGTGTTCTTAACTAAACTCAACGCATTGGTTGCAGCGTACAGCAACGCCACAAATGCAATGTGCGCGATTCTCCAGTCTTTCGCCCCACACTGCGTAACGGAGTGCGCCGGTTGTGAGGAGGAAGATCAGCACTGGCGTGCCAAAACCCCAGAGATAGACGGAGGCGGCGCCGACGCACACGAAGCTCATCGCCGAAGTCTTTGAAGAGGACGTTGACGACCATCATTATCCAGAGCGCAACACTAGCCAAGAAGTACCTGAGTCAGTGATGCCCAGCTGTCTGCGGTACCTAGGACAAACTCAGTGACTCTCCGCGGCGTCGCAAGACCTATGCTCAGTCCGTAGACGCTTGCAACTAGGAGGACTTCGACGATAAGCCCAGCAAACGAGGGGACGGTCACGCGCCATCTTCTGATCCATTCGATGGCTTAGGGCGACGTCTGCTCTGGCCCCTTCGTTTCGCGCCCGCCCCGACGGGTGCAAGGAAATTATCAGCCGTATCGTTGGGTTTGAGATGGTCGATCTCGTTCAACACGGCTGCTATTGTCTCCGGGGCCTCTGCCATCGGTGCAGCAGCGTATTGACGAACTCAATCTTTCGAAATATCCACTTTCCCCCGCGCGGCACTCTTCCCGGTTCTGACGGTTTTCTTCTTCCCTTCGATGATCCCCTCCATCAACACTTCGCCGACTTTGTAGCCATCCTGCGCCATCGCTACCGAGGCAAAGGGCAGTGCATCCTCGCGCTGAGACAGACCACTTGGATTGGACATGTCCTGCTTATATTCCCGTATGCCGGCGGTCTCCATTTCCTTCTTTAGCTTCTCCGTGAAACGGCTAAGTTCGGGATTTGGCAACCGCAGCATCAGCCTTAAGCGAGTCAGACGTGAGAACGATGCGAATGCTCCCAAAATGGCCGATGTCTCAGGCACAGCCTCCAACCGCAGAGTGGACCTGAGCTTCAATGAGACCGCCGCCGCGTCGAAGATCTCGTGGACCGTAGACCGCCAAACATCCGAAGCCATCAGCGTGCTGTTGAACTCGACGGCGACTAGATGACGAGCCATATCGAAGAGCAGACAGAGCGGGATAGCCAATGGCGGAGTGGACGTCGAAATCATGTCGTCTTGAATGCCGGAGTCTGTGACTGTCGTCCTACTCGAGTCACTAGTGAACGAGCCAAAATGGCTCCCATTCCCACCGGTCTGTTCGAGTTCCGGCCAAGATCGTGCGATGGAAGTCCCTGAGGCTCCATCGGTACATCGTACGACCGCCATCCCGGTCTAAGTCGAATTCGCTCCGCGTTGATCGTTCAACCACCCTGGCAATGTCTTCGTCAGATTGGATAGGCTCATCTGCGAGGTTAAACAGGTTGGATTTATCGAGAGCATGCAGACGATACAGCTCGAACTCGAAGGGTCGTTTGTTCATGAGCGGCCAATCGGTGCGTACATGCTAAACAGCGTACAGGGTATGATTATCTACAAACAAGTCCTCAAGGTAGTTCGCCCCCCATCCGTGTGCAACTGAAGCGGAGGTGCGGATCCAAATATAGACTCAGTCGTAGGGACGAACATGCCGAACCAGAGCAGCAAAAGCCCGACTCTGAGCCGCCGAGTGACGGAACGATCTTTATGTTTTGAGGAGTGAGTCGGGCGCAAATTGCAGGCACGATAGCATCTGGGCGAAGTTACGCTGGTACCAAGACACTGCGGTACCATCCGAGTCACTTAATGGAAGATTCGAACGAGGGCGGTAGAAGTTCCGGGCCGATACATCTTGCAACGACGGTGGCCAGACGTTTGCTGAGAGGCACGCAAGCGCCGTATTAACAGCGTATCCAGACGCTCACGCAACACGGACTCGGGACACTATTCAGCTCGACATCGATGGAGAACATGGCTGCACAGTGTTGATCACAGCCGAAGGGGCAGATATTCGGCTCCCAATGACCGAGTGGACCGGCGGCGCGTATGGACCCCGTCAGTCGAGCCGGCACTGGAAACGCGTATCACTCAATCCGGCCAACATCAATTACAAGCGGCTGCATGTGATCATCGAGGCCGCGCGCGCCGCACGCCTTTCCGAGTTTAGAGCCTGTAGCTTTTGCGGGCGCCAGTTTCCTCCTGAGCACATGACCCAGGATGCCTGTCACGGTTGCGCATCCGAACACCGGGGCGTCGGCTACGGACTGACTCGGCCTGCGTTATATCAAGTGACCTCACTGGGCTATTTCACAGCAGAGTTTGGACAGCATCCCGTTCAGAGTCCATCAATCGTTGCGCCGAGGAGGCGAAGGAATTCGGATTCATGCTGATGTTCGACGCAGCGAGAATTCCAGAGTCCCGATTGCACAACCTTGTCGACAGGGCAATCGCGACCGAGCCACTGCTCTGAAGGAGGGTCCAGAGGTTTGGCCGGACAGCACCAATTGCTCAGCAGCGCGATTGAGTTTCGCTCAATGTATGCACGAACGCTGTTGGGTGAAGGATCATCATCGGCTTTGAGCCATAGGAACGACATCGATCCCAGGTACACGCTGACCTCGTGCTCCAGCCATTCCTCAGCCGTCCGGATCTCCCGCGGGCTGACTGCCCGCTCCCCCAAGTTGCGCTAGCAAATTCCTTGCTCCTCGAACTCAATGCGGCGCCGATCAAGAGTCGAAATATGGACCCTCGATGATTGCCGTAGCCGCGTCGTGTTCCGCTATGGCCGCTTCAGACGGCCCCACAGCGTGGACTTGGAGCGGTCGATACCGCATGAGTACCGACCCGGACGATCCGCCGGCCACTTCCCGAGTCGGAACGGAATTGACCTGCCTCGAAGAACAAATACACACCCCTGGTTGGCCATCCCATTTTTCCGTGACATTCAGAAAGTGTTCGCTCTCCTCCCAACTTGGCTTCGAGTCCGTCGAGGAGCTCATAGAAACGGTGCAGATCATCAAGGCGGTTCATCAACTACGC
>CAVQOO010000001.1:0-4934 GCA_963714395.1 Bryobacteraceae bacterium | reverse complement strand
AGCACCGGAAGAAACAATAGCCGGCTTCAGAAGTAGGGATCGGGAGGACGCGAGGGCCAAACCTTCTTCGTCTTCTTCGGCGCTGTCTTCTTCGCAGCAGTCTTTTTTGTAGCAGTCTTCTTTGTCGCTGCCTTCCTGGGCGCCCGCGGTTTGCGCTGCACGCCGAGACCCTGCTCGAGCAGTTGCTCCAGAACCTTCTTTTCGGGCGCCGTCATGACCTTGCCGAAGTTGGCCGGGCGCTGGTCGAGTGACGCCTTCAGGCGGATCAACCATTCGTAGGACTCCGCCGCGGGGTGATTGGGGATCTCGCGGATGAGTGCGGCGGCAGCCTCGAAATCGGGCGCGGCGCGATAGCAGGAGAGCGCTTCCTTCAGCTTGCCAATGGATCGGTAGAGATCGGCGGCACCGGCGAAGTCTCCCGTCGCCTCCAGGCACTCCGCTTCCAGCTCAGGCTTGCGGTTTTCAAGAGTCCGCAGGATACGCACGGCGTCCTCGTGCCGCTTGTTCTTGATGAGCAGGCGCACGCAGCGATCGAGCAGCTTCTCGCTCCTTGCGGCGGCGTCGGGCAACCGGAGCGCACCGTAGAAGTCCGGCAGGATCTTGGCCAGCGTCACTGCGTTCTCGCCGATGGGGATCGCAGACTCCAGTTCCTCCAGCCAAGCGGGCATCTTGGAGGCGATCTCGTTGAGAAGCCAGGAGCCAACATGATCGCCGCATCTGGGAAGACTTTGCGCCAGATTGCCCAGGGCCGCCAGTTTCGCCTGACGATCCGGAGCACGGACAACACCGCCGATGTCGCCGATAACCATCTGCATACCAGGCTTCCGGCAGGCACTCGCCGCGACAGCGAAGAGATCGGGCCTGCCCAATTCCGGCGCCAGTTGCGTTCCGCGGAAGCCCAGGCAGAAGCAAATTTCGGCGAGCGTCTCGTAGGCGGATTCCCGCAGCTCCTGATCGTGAACGGCGTTGGAGTTGGACGGGTCGCCCAGCAGCGCAACCGCCTGCTGAGCGCGCGACCATGCCAGTTCCGCCCGCACTCCCAGGAACTGGCGCGCGTCGCTCTGGCAACGCTGCACCCGTTCCTCCAGGTCGAGTTGTTCCTCTTCCAGCGCCGTCATCAGGGCGGCCGGCACAGTGGGGGCGACCGAGCGCTCGCCGTACTGGTTCAGGAAACTCACCGTTTCGCGGACGGCTTCCGCGGTTGGCGCTACGTCCAGCCAGATGAGCCGTTCCGAGGGCCGGCTGATGCCCACCCTCAGCTCGTCTATGGCCAGACGCCGCCTGAGGTTCTCAATGTCGGCCGAGACAAATCTGGTCTCGCGGTTGGCTCGCACAATCTTCTCAAGCTGTTGCCCTGCGTTGACAAGACAAACCGTGTGGAAGTCGAGGCCTTTGACGTCGCTGGCGCTGAGGATGGAGTGACGCAGGGCGGCGGGGATCTTCTGCGTCAACGCATCGTCGTAGGATACGACCGCGAGGCCTTCGCGCGCGGCAAGGGCCTCCAGGCAGCGGTTCAGATCCTCTCCATGTGACGCTGCGCAGTAAAGGATCTGATCAGTTGCATCGTCCTCTATTTCGGCATAGCCGGTTCCGCTGGGGCGATCGCGTTTTTCAAGGCGGCCGTAAAGATCCCACACGTGATTCACGAGACCGGCGATGGAGCGCGGACTGCGCAGATTGGACGATAGCTTGAACTCGGACGGAGTGCCCAGGCGGCTGTGGAGCAGGTCGTTCATCCAGCCCCATTCGAAGTCGGTTGGCCGGACTGTCTGCGCCTCGTCGCCCGCGTAGAAGACGGGCGTCCTGCCAAGTCCCCGGCGGGAAAGGACCGCGGCGAGTTCGATTGTCGTGAACGCCTCCAGAACGGTCAGATCCTGGCACTCGTCGACGCAGATGCAGTCGACGTCGAGGAAGTCGCGTGTATTCCGCGCGGTCTCGGAGCCCGTAAGGCCAATGGCGGCTTTCCATGCCAAATCCAGTTCAGGAAAGTAACGGGCCGCTAAGCCGGGATTGCCACGTTCCAGGCGCGAAGCGATATCGAGCGCAGAGGCCGCGGCGGGTTCCCCAATGAAGCGAATCCGGCGCGTGCGGTAGTCCTTATCGGGAGTGCGCGGCGCCGCACATGACGGGAAGCGGCCAGCCGCGACGGGTAGAGCCGAACCTGCCAGGTGTGCGTGCAGTTCGTCGTACAGTGCGGGGACGTGATCGGTCCATGGCCCCAACGAACGCGCGAACGGATTCAAGTCGGCCCGGAAACGGCTGCGCATCTCGGCCATGGTGCCGAACGGCGCATCGAAACCAGCCAGTTTGCGAACAAATGCGTCGAAGGTCATCACGTCGAACTGGCACTCTTTCGAGCAGAACTTGTCGAAGTAGTCACGGGCCAGTGCGGCGAGGTCCCGTGAGTAGGTGAGGTACAAAACGCGATGCACTCCGCATGTGTCGGCGGCGTGGAGCAGCGCAGTCGTCTTGCCCGAGCCGGGATGTCCCTTCAGAATCCGCACATGCTGCCGGGCGCTGGCAAAGCGAGACTGTTGCTGCGTCCAGGGCGCGGGTCCGAAGTCATCGCGCCGCATCTCGGCAACTGAGATGGGCAGGTAGTTCGATTCGAAGGAATGTGGATTGGCCGGGGAGTGATCGTCGTGGTGGCGAATGTCGCGCAGAAGAATTGCGCCCTCGGGCGCCTGATCGAATCCTGGCTGGCCTCGAAACGGAGCCGCTGTCTTCGGCGCCCACCACGCGTAGAAGTGGCTCCCACCAGTCCCGCCGAGACGCGACCTCCGCCAGCCCTGATTTGCACCGTGCGTGGCCTTGTAGTGCTGGCGCCGGCTGTCCACCGCCAGATGCCGGATGAGCAGTGAAGCCCGCTTGCCGATAGGCTGAGACCGGTTCGACTCCAGCTTCTCCAGAAACTCCTCATGGCAGAAGATCGGATTGGCCGGCCGCAGGGTCTCAAACGTCTGGTCGAGCAGAGAAGGTTGATCGGATGACATTGGCGAGATACCACACATACTAGAACGGAGACCGGCTCGGCGCACGCTGGCAACCGAGCAGGCCCGCGGAGTCACCGCCAACCCTCGGAGTGCAGTATCGTCCTGGGCCGGTCCGCGGCTTTGAACCCGAATCAGACGGTGTGTTAGATTAAAGGTGTTGCCTACCGCAATGCGGGGACGTAGTTCAGCTGGTTAGAACGCCGGCCTGTCACGTCGGAGGTCGCGGGTTCGAGCCCCGTCGTCCCCGCCATCCAGCCCTCTTCCTCCTCACCCTGCAAACTTCAAGTCGAGTCATGCGCACGCTCGCCATCCTGTTGTTCGCCGCGTCACTGGCCCCGGCACAGATCCACCCGCTGGCTGTCGACGACCAGGGGCGCGTGCTCTTTTGCGGCCCCTATAGCCTGAAGGGCGAGGGATCGGACACGAGCCAGAAGCTGTTCGTGCTCGATGAGGCCGGTGTCCGCCTCGTCGCAAAGCCGCCCAATGACCCGAGCTTTGCAGCCAACCTTGTTAGGCCCGGCATCAGCAGCGATGGCTCGACGTACGCCTATTCGATCGTCACGGACTTTCCGGCAATACCAGGTCGAGTCTCCGAAGTCGAAGGGGTTGTAGCTCAGGCCACCCGCTGGTTCGACAAGGAAGTGAGACGGCCCGGCTATGCCGGCGTCAGCCGGAACGGGCGATGGGCCCTGTTCAGCCAGCCGAATTCCATCGGCGGAAAAAGCCGTTCGCTTTGGATCGACCTCGAATCGGGCAGGGAGTATCAGTCGGCCCAAGGCAGCCTGCCAGTGGATTCCATAGCCGACGACGGCAGCGTCGCAATCGTTGAAGACACAGTGGTGCGCGTGCTCGCGCCCGAGACCCCGCCCAGGCAGATCCCGCTCGGCTTCCATGCGACCCGCGTTGTGGCCTATAGCCGCGACGGCACAACAGCGGTCGTCCAGCAGGACGAGGCCAAGGGTCCACTGCCTCTCTACTCAGTGAACATCGCCTCCGGCCGCACGACCCAGATTCTCCCGGACTACTACCGCTTCTCCCCGCTGCCGATTGCCCTGACAGCCGATGGCAGCCGGCTCTTCTTTCGGCAGGATGAACTCAACGGGCGCAGTTCGAAGGTGCATATGCTGGACCTCCGGTATCGAACCCGGAGCTTTCTTACGGAGGTCGAGCAAGATCTCTCCGCGATCGCCATCTCCGGCAATGCCAACGCCGTATGGCTGGCTTCTGCCGCAGCCGGCATCTCAAGCCTGGACTTGAACAGCGGCATGGTCACGGAACTGCTGGCGGAAACTCCATCGATTTCCTCCGCCCCAAAACGGATTGCCCCAGGTAGCTGGTTCACATTGGAGGGGAACGCGCTTGGCCGGGCCCGCGTCAGCATCGCCGGCCTGGACGCCTCCATCAGGCTCCAGGGAAACCGTTCCCTGATCGTCGTCGCGGACGATGCAACGCGCTTGGGTGAAGGTCGAGTTGAAGCCCTATCCGAGGCTTCCCCCTTCGAGCCTTACTCGCAGCCGATAGCCGTAGTCCCCAGGGCCCCGCGCTTTCTCGTTCTTTACGACTTGGGCGAAACTGCCAATGACTGGGCCTCAGTCAACGTGGCGTTCTCAGCCGGCAACGGCGATCTCATCAACCGGAACCGCCCCGCAAGGCCGGGTGAACTCGTGCGGATCTACCTGACCGGCCTCGGACAAAGTTCGGACGGTCTGGATTGGGCCTATTGGGACGAGCCGGCGCAATCTTGGCGGAGCGACATGGAGGTGCTCAGCGTCGAACGCGATTCCGGCGAGGCGGCGCTGGTGGGTCGCGCTGATCCGTATCCCATCGAGTCTGACGGCTGGCCGCCTCATGCTCGGCTGCTCTCCGGGCGGCGAGCCCGGCTTGCGAACGACTGCCAATTTGGATGTGGCCCCGGAGTAGCGACCAGATTCCTTCGATACA